>NZ_VXKZ01000104.1:0-198562 GCF_008693195.1 Paenibacillus sp. UASWS1643 | reverse complement strand
TGTTAACCATACTGTATTGAATTGTGAACATTTTTTGTCTACGCAATTATAGCAAATCTTTTCAATTGTCGTCTATGGCTTTTCAATTTTTTGGATTTTTGCTATAGCGGACTTTTGGAACAACCTCTATAAGTAGGAGAGAGAGGAGCATGAACCATGGAGCATATCAAAGAACATCATATACGTTCCATCTTCAAGTCCGGCCACCGAATTACTGTTGAAGGCCCCGTGCAGGCCGAGGAGATAACCCGTCTTGCCTTCCATCCGGATCTGGATGCCTTTCGGCGACCAACGGAGCAGCAGGAAGCTCTGGCCGAGATCGCAGCATTACCTGAAGGGCGAATTATCATTGCACATGAAAATGAAACGATTATCGGTTATGTAACCTTTCACTATGCGGATGATTGTGAACGCTGGTCCGAGGGCAATATGACTGATCTGATTGAGCTTGGGGCAATCGAGGTTGCGGACGACTATCGCTCGCTTGGCATTGGACGTGAGATGTTGCTTACTGCTTTGGAAGATAAATATATGGAGAACTACATTATTTTCACCACAGAATATTATTGGCATTGGGATCTGAAGGGCAGCGGACTAAACGTATGGGATTATCGTAAAATGATGGAGAGGCTGATGGAAACGATCGACATGACCTGGTATGCAACAGACGACCCCGAAATCTGTTCACATCCTGCGAACTGTTTGATGGTGCGAATCGGAAGTCAGGTGCCGATCACATCAGAAGAACAGTTTGATCGTGTACGCTTTCGCCATCGGTTCATGTACTAATTTGATGATCTGTTCGAAAAACGATATAGATAACAAAAACCGCCTCTCGCAGCGTTGCTCCATACTTCATGGAACAGCTAATCAAAAGGCGGTTTTTCAAGTTACTTCCATTACATATTTTCTAACATATGCTCCACAATACGGTGTGAACGCTGAGAAGATTCCACGGTAAATTCAGCAAAGTTAACATGCGCCGAACCATCCGCTTTATCTGACATCCCACGCAGGACAACAAATGGTACTCGATTCATGTAACAGACCTGAGCAACTGCTGCCCCTTCCATCTCGGCACATGCACCGTCCATTTCGGTATATAACATATTAACCGTATCTTTATTTGCAATAAATTGGTCTCCAGATAACACTTTACCGATCAGGTAATTGGCTCCCTGAGCTTTACATGCTTCTTCAGCCAGTGTAATAAGCGATGCCTCGGCAGGGAATGCAGATGTCTCCTGGTAAGGAATAACCCCGCGTGCGAACCCCAGTGGCGTTACATCCATGTCGTGCTGAACACATACAGACGATATAACCATATCTCCGATGTTCAGATCGGGGTTAACTGCACCCGCAACACCTGTGAAGATAATCCGATTAACCTGAAAACGATCAATCAAGATCTGCGTCGTAACCGCTGCATTTACTTTACCTACGCCAGATTTGCACACGACAATTTGCTTGCCCAGCCACTCGCCTGCAACGTATGTAATGCCGGTTTGTTTAACCGTCTCAAGCTGCTTCATACCTGCCAGCAAAAGCTCGACTTCCTCATCCATCGCTCCGATAATCCCAATCGTTTCACGCATCTTCCGATACCTCCTGTTTTCACTTTTAACCTCATTCAGCACAAAAGCTCCGTCTCCGGAGCTTTCGCATATCCACTATGTAGAGAGAATAATGACTTCTCCCTTACTCTATATAATCCCGATTAAACTACATCCGCGTGACTTACAGACAGACGAAGAATCGTTTCATGCGGCAAAATAACCCGTGGGTTCTCCACATTTTCTTTCTTCATCAACTTGGTCAGCAAACGCATCGCTACTGCACCCAGGTCGTACATTGGCTGAGCCACTGTTGTCAACTGAGGACGCACCATGGAAGCCATACGGATGTTATCCACACTAATAATGGAGAAATCATCCGGTACTTTCAGGCCTTCATCTTGAATGCTGTGAATGGCACCAATCGCCATTTCATCTGTTGCAGCAAAGATTGCCGACGGCTTCTTCTTCAGTCCGAGGAAATATTTCATCGCTTCCACACCGGATTCATAACGATAGTTACCGATACGTACCAGATCCTCTTGGTATTCCATACCTGCTGCTTCCAGTGCTTTCTTGTAACCTTGGAAACGGGCATATCCATTCGCAGGATCTTGCAGTGTACCACTGATCATCGCAATTTCCTTGTGTCCATGACGAATCAGGGTGTTTACCGCGTCAAACGCAGCCGCCTCATGGTCAATATCCACCGAAGGGAATGTGCCCTTCTCATCACTCGTTGCACAAAGTACGATCGGCACAGCCGCAGACTGGAACGCCTGAATGTGTTCGTCCGTTACTGTTCCACCCATGAAGAGCAGTCCGTCTACTTGCTTTTCGAGCAACGTGTTAATAACACGAATTTCTTTTTCTTTCTTCTTATCTGCATTACACAAAATAATATTGTAGTGATACATATTCGCGATATCTTCAATTCCGCGGGCAATCTCCGCGAAGGTTGAGTTCGAAATATCTGGAATAACGACCCCGACCGTGGTTGTCTTCTTGCTTGCCAGACCTCTGGCTACCGCATTCGGACGATATCCCAACCGTTCGATGGCTTCATATACTTTTTTCCGCGTTTGCGGTTTGACATTAGGGTTATTATTAACTACCCGTGATACCGTTGCCATAGACACTCCAGCTTCACGTGCCACATCATAAATGGTTACCGTCACAGTACTTCTCTCCATTACCAGTAAATTTTCATACCATTTTCATTAAGATTTATATTACGACAAATTTTTGCATTAATCAATTAAAATAGGCTTTAGGACTCACTCAAAACATTCGTAAGTGTGGTTCTAGTAATATCTGAATGGGAAGTATGCCATACAGGAATTCCCTTTTTGATCAGGATTGCCTGTGGAGATTCGTGCTTAACACCCAGCTTGTCTGCTGCTTCGTTCGATACCGGGCGATCTTCCACAACATAGATGATGCCATATTTCACTTGTTCATTGGCATTGTTAAGCAAATAATCGTTCATCTCCTGATAAGCGTTCGAGCTGATCGGACAGCGCGTGCTATGCTTAAACAGAAGCAAGGGTTGATCCTTGGTAGCCTCCACTGCGGAGTTTAGCTGTTCAATACTTGTCATTTTAGTCATGTCAGCCATTAGATATACATCCCCCTTTACCAGGAATACCGCTATGTTGAGCGTTTTCACTCTTCGATATCTTAACAAAAAGTGCGCGAAAAAGCCAATTTTCATGAAAACAAGCATTTTACACGTCAAAATTAGACAGCATTTGAGAAGTACTCCTGCCACACAAATCCGGATAATTGACTTAATCTGCGCTCCGTGGTCTCAATCCACGCTGTATCACCAGACTTCGTTGCGTAACCCATAATGTCCAGCAACAAATTGATACGCTCCTCCACTGCTTGCTGCATTCGATATTCCATCTCCCGATCGGTCGCATCCGGCCAGGCCAGCAGTAACTCATGAAACAGGTCTGCCAGTTCATTACGTTCACCAAAAGATACGTCTTGCTTCACGGGCTGTTCACCCAATGTGTTAATGCATTCTGTTAAGTCCGGCTTGACCGGCGGAAGCACTTCGTAAGATACACAGTCTGTACACGCAAATACGGGTACGTTTCGAATCTCCACTTTTTTGGCGTACACCACTGTTCTTAGTTCCAACTCCATTACATGTCCACATCTGCACGACTTGCGCACCACCATCACCTCATTCGTTCTATACTCTATATAAGTACCATTCGACCTATTTCGGCTCAAATCCTGCTATAAACGAAAGGTTGCACAAATTACCACTCCCTCCAGATGAAGGTTGTCGAATGCAGGCAGTTACTGACTTGTAATCGCTTCCTCCAAACTGAATATGCACTTCCATGAAGTCCCTTGGAGAATCTGTTACAATTAAAGACGCAACAGACCTAATCACCGCAAAAAGGAGAGATGGACATGAGATTAACTGGTAAAAAAGTCATCGCTCTGGTCGATGAAGAATTCGAGGATTTGGAATTGTGGTACCCTGTGCATCGTGTTCGTGAAGAAGGTGCAGAAGTGCATCTTGCTGGAGAGAAAAAAGGAAAAACCTATATTGGCAAATACGGTGTGCCTGCTGAAGCCGAATACAGTTTCGATGAACTCGACAGTTCAGATTACGATGGCATTCTCGTGCCAGGCGGCTGGGCGCCAGACAAGCTGCGTCGTTATCCCAAAGTACTGGAGCTTGTGAAGGGAATGAATGCAGACCGGAAACCGATTGGACAGATCTGTCATGCGGGCTGGGTGCTGATTTCTGCCAAAATTTTGGACGGAGTTACAGTAACCTCTACACCAGGCATTCGGGATGACATGGAAAATGCGGGTGCTATCTGGAAAGATGAAGCCGTTGTTGTTGATGGACATATCATCTCAGCACGTCGTCCGCCTGATCTTCCACCTTATGGCAAGGCGTTCTGTGATGCACTCGCCGACAAATAAAAACAACCCCATTGTGCTCTCATGCACAGTGGGGTTGTTTTATATAACAAGTTTCCCAATAAATAATTATCACAAATGTAAATATATTAACTTAAAGGTATTTATATCCATTTTCCCTAATCACGATGCGTTCGAACCACTTTGTTCATCCGTGCTTCCCGTGGAGTCATTAAAAACTTGCAGTCGCTCCTCAATATCTCCGCTCGTCCGTAAGGCGAAGCACTTTCGCGCTTCTTCTTTGGCAGCCGATGCTGTTGTGTTGAGCACTCTGTGCTTCACACGTAACAGGGATTGTGGAGACATACTCAAGTGGCGAATGCCAAGCTCCAACCAAAGCGGAATCGCACGTTCATCCCCTGCCATCTCTCCGCACACACTGACATCAATTCCAGCCGTATGAGCCGCATCTGCTGTCGCACGAAGCATCCGCAGAACAGCCGGATGATAAGGGTGATACATATGAGCGATCTGCTCATTCATTCGATCTACTGCCAGAACATATTGAACAAGGTCGTTCGTACCAATACTGAAGAAATCAGCTTCCTCTGCGAGCAGATCAGCAATCATCACCGCTGCAGGAACTTCAATCATAATTCCCACCTGAATGTGAGGGTCGTATGATAATCCGCGCTCGTCCAGATCAGACATCGCCTCACGGAGAATCTCATTGGCCTGCTGAAGTTCTTCCACCGAAGAGATCATCGGATACATGATTTTGACATTTCCGGCAGCGCTGGCACGCAGAATGGCTGTAAGCTGTGTTTTGAACAGATCCTTGCGGTCCAGACTAATCCGAATGGCACGGTATCCCAGAAACGGATTGTCTTCCTCCGGCAGTTCAAAATAATCGAGTTGCTTGTCACCACCGATATCCAGTGTACGAATAACAACGGATTGTCCTGCTGTTTTCTCTGCCACAAGGCGGTACACCTCATACTGTTCTTGCTCACCCGGGAACGTAGCACGGTCCATATACAAGAATTCTGTTCGGAACAAACCCACACCTTTGGCTCCTTGTTTCAAAGCAAGGTCCAATTCCTTCACCGAACTGATATTGGAAGCCAAGTGCAAAACGGCCCCATCTTTGGTTACGGCATCCACGGTAGCAAGGACTTGAAGTTGTTCCTTTTTCTTCAGTTGTTTGCTGCGAAGCATGGTATACCGTTCAATTGTCTTGCGATCCGGGTCCGTAAATACCAAGCCATTGTCACCATCCACCACAAGCATATCCCCTGTCTCCACCGGCATGCCAAGACTCGCTTCCAGACCGGAAACGAGAGGAATGCCAAGGGCACGAGCCATAATCGCGGAATGTGATGTCTTCCCGCCAATCAAGGTTACAATGCCTAACACATGGGTGGGATTCAGATGCGCCAGTTGAGATGGCGACAGTTCTTTGGCAACAAGTACATACGGCTGGGTATCCGAAGGAAGTGTAATCTCCGGTGCACCGAGCAAATGCTTGAGCAGACGGTTCCCCACATCCTTGATGTCAATGGCCCGCTCCTTCATATACTCGTCTTCCAGCAAGTCAAACATCGTGACAAAATGGTCTATGGCTTCTTTGACCGCCACTTCTGCTGCTTTATATTGACGCTCAATAATACCGCGAATTTCGTTCATGAATACCGGATCTTCCAGGATTGCCAGATGTGCATCAAAGATACTGGACTCCTCTGGACCAACAACTTCCTTGAACTCATTTTTGATATATTCGATCTCATCCTTTGATGTCCGTATGCCCTCATACAACCGTTCGAACTCTTGGGCGAGATCTACCGAATCCATCTTCTGATCCGGCAGATCCCATTCCCAACTGGGCAGGACAAATGCTTTGCCGATGGCTATGCCTGCAGCTCCGTTGATGCCTTGTATCTTCATTCTACCCCTCCAACGTTCCTGTCATAGAGCACCACGGACATAACGGATGCCTGACCTTTCTTAACTTGCTTAAATGGAGCAAAACTCCATGATTTTACACGATCTGGATTCGTAATTACCATTGGTGTTGTCAGTGACGCCGCTTGCTCGCGGAGTACTGCCAGATCAAACTTGATCAACAGCTGCCCTGGCTCCACCGTATCGCCCTCCTGAACAAAAGCTTCAAAATGGCCTTTCAACTGAGAGGTATCGATGCCGATATGCAGTAACACTTCAAGCCCCTCACGGGTAGAAATACCCAAGGCATGCATGGTCGGGTACAGGTGCATAATCGTTCCGTACACGGGTGAGACCAGCTCTCCCTTTTCCGGAACAAAGGCGACACCATCACCGACAAGCTTGGCTGCAAAGATCTGATCCGGCACCTCTTCAATTGGGAGCATTTTGCCCTGAACGGGGGCACAGAACAGAACCTGTTGCAGATCTCTTTCCAGCAGCTTCGCGATTTCTTCCCGAATCAATTCCGAGTAGGTCCCGAATACCACCTGTACATTACCGCCACCCAGCTTGATTAGTCCAGCGGACCCCATACTCTTCATGGCACCCGTGTCGATCAGGCGGTCATCATGCACAGTCAGACGAAGACGTGTAATACATGCTTCAACCTGTACAATGTTACTCTTCCCACCCAATGCTTCGAGGATTAAAGGTGCCTGATAAGGAATGTTACCTACCCAATCTTCCAGCATGGAGCCCTCTTCTCGTCCTGGTGTTGGAATCTTGAACGTACGAATCGCCCATCGGAACAGAAAGTAATAAACCAGCCCATATAGTATGCCAATCGGAATGAGCTTCCAAGCATTCTCCGATAGATGGAAATTGAGTATGTAATCAATAATACCTGCGGAGTAAGAAAATCCATGCCGGATATCAAGCCAGTAACTAATCCACATGGCAACGCCGGACATCACTGCATGCACGATGAACAGATATGGTGCCGCGAACAAAAAAGCAAACTCAATCTGTTCCGATACCCCGGTTAGGAAACAAACGAGTGCCGATGTCAGAAAGGTTTTCTTGATTTTCGGTTTCAGATCTTCCCTGGCTTCCTGAATAATAGCAAAGGCTATTGCCGGAATGGCAAACATCATGATGGGAAACAAACCCGCCATAAAGAATCCTGCTGTTGGATCACCTGCAAAAAATCGGGGCAAATCCCCTTGCACAATGTTACCATCAGGCGTTTCAAACGTTCCTAACTGGAACCAAAACACATTGTTAAGCAGGTGATGAAGCCCAAAAGCAACCAGCACCCTGTATAACACTCCGTAGATGAACAGTCCAAAACCTCCGAGACTGTATTCCCAGGTAGCAATGCCGTTCAATCCATGCTGCAGGATCGGAGCGAGCCATAACATAAAACAGGAGAACAATGCCGAACAGAGTCCGACGATGAGCAAAACAAACCTTGAACCTCCAAAAAATTGTAAAATTTCAGGCAGTTTAATGCTTTTAAACCGATTATGCATCCCACCCGCAAGCGCGCCGAGTATGATTCCAATTAAGGAAGCGGGCTGAACGGTGCCATCCCCGAAGTTCCGAGTTACCTGATCATATATCACGATACCAGCCAGAGCAGCAAGTCCCGCTTGTCCGGCCTGGTTGGAGAGTCCCAGTGCTACACCGACAGCGAACAAATACGGTAAGAAATAAAAAATACCGTGTCCGGCCACGGTAGACACTTCACCGACAATATCCAATCCCCAGGCGTCCCAAGGCAGACTGCCAACACTGAGCAAAATTGCGGCGGCGGGCAGGACCATTGTAGGCAGCATTACCGCTCGTCCGAGCTGCTGCAAGGATCCGAGCCAATTCATGGCGACCTCTCCTTTCTATCCTAGATGGTAAGCTTTACGCAACGTTTTGTCAAAGTAAAAACAGTAACCAATTGGTAATTAATAACGGCAAAAATAGAACAGAAAAATCCCGTCAACTTCAAGTTAACGGGATTCAACCTATGTTCATTCAATTGGGTCAGATCAGGAGATCATCCGATCACAGGTGAACGAGCCTCTCAGCCGCGTCCAGCGCCGCGCAGAACGATGGAATCCTCTACCTTGATACAACGATTCGTTACCGCTGTCATGCCGTTCTCTGCCGCAATCTGAACCGCTTCATCACTATGGATGCCAAGCTGAAGCCACAGGACATTTGCTTTGATGGCAGCGGCGTCACGTGCTACATCCGCGCAGAACTCATCGCGACGAAACACATTGACAATGTCTACCGGCTCTGGAATATCCGCGAGTGTGGCATATACCGTCTCGCCAAGGATTTCACCTTGCACTTGTGGATTAACCGGGATGATGCGATAACCTCTGCTCTGCATGGCTTCTGCCACCATATAGGAAGTGCGATCTGATTTGTCTGATAAGCCGACGACTGCGATGTTGCCTGCCTTGCGCAAAATTTGTCCAATTTCTTCACGAGTAGGGTTGTTAAATTCCATGTTCAAGCACCATCCTTTTCTGATTAAAGTGCGTGTTCAAAAGACTGATTCTCAGTTATTTACTCTTTTACCCATTGAACGGAGGCGCCAAGCGCCTGCAAATGATCGAAATATTGCGGATAAGACTTGGCTACATGGTGTGCATCCCGAATACGAAGCGGTTCCTTGGAACGCAGACCAACGACTGTAAGCGCCATAATAACGCGATGATCGAAGTGAGCGTTAATCTCAACACCGCCTTCAACACCTTCCGGACGTCCGTGTACGATAATCTCAGCTTGACGTTCTTCAACGTTCGCTCCTGCCTTCCGCAGTTCGTTCAGGTAATCGGTGATTCGGTCACATTCCTTGTAACGCAGGTTCTCTACATTATAGAACCGTGACGTTCCTTCCGCAAACACAGCTGCGGCTACCATAGCCAAAACGGCGTCCGTCGCGGCATCCCCGTCGAATTCGATCGCTTTCAGTCTGCCATTACCTTGAACGTGTACAACGTCGTTCTCATGTGTCAATGGCACTTCCATCATGCGCAGCACGTCAACGATGGCACGTTCGCCCTGTTTGCTCTGTTCCATCAGGCGCAGAATTTTCACATCAGACTGTGTAACCGCTGCTGCTGCAAGAACCGCTGCTGATCCAGGATAATCCCCTTGTACCGTATAAGTCGTTGGCTGGTATGCCTGTCCACCTGGTACACGGAAGGACATGTAATCATCACTTGCATGGATAACGATGCCTGCCTGCTCCAGCACTTCCAGCGTCTGTCCGATAACGACCTTGGACTTAAGGTCATTCAGCACTTCAATGGTGCTGTCTTCTGCAAGCAAAGGCGTAACAAACAACAAGGCGCTTAGATATTGGGAGCTGACGGAGCCGGATACACGAATGTGTCCACCCTTGGCATTGCCACCTTTGATTGTAATCGGCAAACGTCCTTGTTCGTGCTGTACTTCTACACCCAGTTGGCCTAGCGCATCGATCAGGTCATCATGTGGACGTTTGCCCAAAGAATCCGGGTACGTATTCACAAAAGTAACTTCAGGGCAGAGCGCTGTAACACCCATCAGGAAACGAAGTACAGCACCTGCATTTCCTACATTCAATTCACGCACATCACGTGGATGACTGCCAAAGCCCTGGATCACAATCTTGCTGTCGTCTTCTTCAAGCACTGCTCCAAGATCACGAATACATCTGCGCATGGCGTCACTGTCTTCACTGTGTGCCGGGAAATGAATGGTACTTGTGCCTTCTGCCAGCGCAGCAGCCAGTAAATAGCGGGTAGTGTAGTTTTTGGAGGACAGAGCCCCGATTTCCCCGTTCAGAGTGGGGGTTGGTTTAACAATAACGTCCATGGATGAAATTCTCCTTCATTGATTATATTGTGGCCAAATTGACATTCTGTGCATCGCTTGGGTATCATTATAGCGTTAAGTCCATACAGAAAAGAGGACCTGAATATGACACAAATAGCTGAAATTGAAACGTCTGAGCTGCGCCGCCGTTTACAGGCGGGAGAGAAGCTGCAGATGATAGACGTCCGCGAGGACGATGAAGTCGCGCAAGGCATGATCGAAGGAGCCAAGCATATTCCGCTTGGACAGATTCCGGACCGACTGTCTGAGATTGAGAAGTCAGGCGAGATCGTGATCATCTGTCGTAGCGGTTACCGCAGTGAGCGTGCCTGTGAATATCTGCAGCAACTGGGATATGAAGGCTGTACAAACATGGTCGGCGGTATGCTTCAGTGGCAACAGGAAGACTAGAGAACCCCGGAGCGGAGCGAAGTCATTTGTAACCTTGTGACCTCTGCTCTGCTCCACTTCTAGAAACGGGCCTATACGGCCCGTTTTGTTATATCTGCCACCACCTATCAACCATCAAGCTTCGATGATAACAAGCTTAGACGCGGTAATGCGCTAAAATTAAACGAGTCACTTCAGCAGCGGATAACTCCGTTGTATCCACCGTATAATGTGCGAACCGATATGCGTCTTTCCGTTCTTCCATAATTGCCTGAATGCGTTCCTCTGCATTGCCTGCGAGGAGTGGACGATTGTCACAGCCACTGACACGCTCTACAATCACTGCCGGATCAGCAGTCAAGGCAACAACCCAACCATTTTTCAACATCACGTCACAATTATCCGAACGCAGCACCACGCCACCTCCGGTCGCTATGACCTGTGACTTCTTCTCCAGCATCGAGCATAACATGCGGCTCTCGGCATCACGGAAATATGTCTCTCCCTTGCCAGTGAACAGTTCCGGAATCGTACAGCCTTCCTCTTTTTCCACCGCGGCGTCTACATCAATCAATCGATAACCAAGCTCGCGTGCAAGCATGTCAGCGACGGTTGATTTGCCGGTTCCCATCATACCAATGAGAATAATATTGTTAGACTTGCTCAAGGTGTACACTCCTTTAATTCAAGCAATTCGTGAGCACTTTTGTCCTATCATAACACAGCCCTGCGGACTGGGAAAGACCATCTCCTAACCGACTTCCTTTCGACCATCCGCAAGTACTTCCAAGACAGATCAAGTAACTCCCGGCATCTAAGCCTACGTCAGATTACCCTCAAGCAGTTATGAGCCCCCAAACGTCTCAATCAGTAACCATCCCAGCAAACTAACGAACTCCAATGAACTTATTTACAGTAAAAAAGAGGCCCAGCGTTAACCGGCAATCACCGGAACGCCAAACCTCTTTTGAGCCCCTTAGCAGGCCAAAGCTCCTGCTTAAGGGCACTTTGGCCAAATCTAATAGACTTGTATATGTGGTACTACTCCATCCAGTTGTGGTGGAAGCTGCCTTCTTTGTCCACACGTTTGAATGTGTGAGCACCGAAGTAGTCACGTTGAGCTTGCAGCAAGTTGGCTGGCAGACGCTCTGTACGGTAGCTGTCGTAGTAAGAAAGAGCGCTGGAGAAGCCAGGTACCGGAACACCTTGTTTTACAGCAGCCGCTACAACTTCACGCCATGCCCCTTGATAAGACTCAACGATGTTTTGGAAGTAAGGATCCAAGAGCAAGTTTTTCAGAGCTGCGTCTTTATCATAAGCTTCCTTGATGTTTTGCAGGAACTGCGAACGGATGATGCAGCCACCACGGAAGATCATGGCAATGTTGCCGTATTTCAGATCCCAGCCATACTCGTCGGAAGCTGCACGCATTTGTGCAAATCCTTGTGCGTAGGATACGATTTTACTTGCGAAGAGGGCTTTACGCACGCTCTCGATGAACGCTTTTTTGTCGCCGGAGAACGCTTCAGTCGCTGGTCCACTCAGGATTTTGCTAGCTGCTACACGCTCGTCCTTCATGGCAGACAGGAAACGGGAGAATACGGATTCTGTAATCATGGACAATGGTACGCCGAGATCCAGCGCGCTTTGGCTTGTCCATTTACCTGTTCCTTTTTGTCCAGCCGCGTCCAGAATGACGTCAACCATTGGTTTGCCCGTTTCTGGATCGTATTTGGAGAAGATATCTGCCGTGATTTCGATCAGGTAGCTGTCCAGCTCCCCTTGATTCCATTCCGTAAAGATTGCATGAAGCTCTTCAACAGAAACGTTTAATACGGATTTGAGCAAGTGGTACGCTTCACCAATCAACTGCATGTCTCCGTACTCGATACCGTTATGCACCATTTTCACATAGTGTCCGGCACCGTCTGGTCCAATATATGTACAACATGGATCGTCACCGACTTTGGCCGAGATCGCCGTCAGGATCGGTTCAACCAGTTTATAAGCACTTTCCTGTCCACCCGGCATAATGGAAGGGCCTTTCAGTGCGCCTTCTTCACCACCGGATACACCTGTACCGATGAAACGAATGCCTTTGTCTTCCAACTCTTTGCTGCGACGTTGCGTGTCAGGGAAGTAAGCATTACCTCCATCAATGATGATGTCGCCCTCATCCAGGTGAGGAAGCAGTTGTTCAATGGTAGCGTCGGTCGCTTTGCCGGCTTGTACCATGATCAAAATTTTGCGCGGGGATTCCAGGGATGCTACGAACTCTTCAATGGAGAATGAGCCTGTCAGGTTTTTACCTTCAGCTTCTTTCAGAAGATCATTGGTTTTCTCCGGGGAACGGTTATATACCGATACTGAGAAACCTTTGCTTTCAATGTTAAGGGCCAAATTTTTGCCCATGACAGCCAGGCCAATTACGCCAATTTGTTGTTTTGTCATCTGGTCCTCCATCCTTTGCTCCAATTAATTTTATTGAAATAAATTCTCAACAATACTCCCATTTTAACGGTTTTATGTATAGAAGTGAACCCCGTGGCACAGCTACGCAACGAGAAAACACCCCAATCTGCTGAGGTGTTCATCGTATTTTCATAAATACAACCGTAAAGACAATACAACATAACAAGGTAATCCAATTATTGTATTTGTACAATGTTATAATCATATCCATGAACTCTGATCAAAAAAGGAGGAGCGTACATAATGGCGTTTGAACAACTTTCGAACGAAGAACGGTTTTCCCTGGATATTCGAAGAACATTTCTTCTGGGAGCATATATGAATGAATGGGGAATGCCGGAGCACAGGATCGTTCTTTCCAAGCCGGACAGAAACATTCATGTAGAAATCTATTACTTTCCTGCCACGGTTCATTCAGGCATCGCAAGATTTGTGACAGTTGGCTTGTCTCAGGCATGTCGTCCTTCAGGGGAGAAGGTCGCTTCCGAGTGGATGCTCGCGCTGCAATCCAATCTCGGTGGTGAGAATGTGGAGCGTGTGAATAGCTATATGGCCGATCTGATCTCCCATCACATCGAAAATGTACATGATTCAACGGTTCCACGTGTGATGAAATCAAGCGAATTAGCTCCAGCCCGATGGAATGCAACCGCCTTTCTCCTCGATGAACTGCGGGGAGAAAAAGAATCCCTCGAACAGCTCCATGTAGGTGATGAAACAATAGAGCTATTGTGGGCGGTACCCCTCACTTCTTTTGAAGCTGACCTGCTACTCAACAAAGGGGTGAACGAATTCGATCTTTGGATTGAGAACTCTGATTACTCTATTCTTGATCCTTGTCGCCCCTAAATGACAAAATGGTTTAACGACGATTGTACGTGCAAATGGCTTGTTACATAACCACAAAGCCCTGGCATGCACCAGGGCTCTTAACTCAGATTATAATCAGAAGCTTTATCCTTCATCCTTCCAGCATCAACAGATGCCCAGACAACCGTTTCAGTACTTCACGGCAGGCATTGGCTTTATCCACATTATCTACCTGAATGGCCGTATGCAGGCGCTCCAGTTCATCGTCCACTTCCATGCGCAACAACATGAGCCTTTCCTCGCCTTCACGCGAGAGGAACATTTCTTCCATCTCTTCCGCCGTAGGCGCGGGTTCCTTTTGAAAAATGACACGCTGTTTGAATCCGGAAACTTCCACGAGCCGAATGACTTCACCGAATAAAATGTTCTCCACAGTCATCTGCTGATCCTTAAACCGCTTCACAACTGCATGCCCGCGTGTATCTCCAATCAGCTTCTCCAGCCATTCTGCAAGCTTTGCATCCTTAATGATGTAATCCCCAGTCATCTTGTAGTTCCCCGTGCGTGTCTGTTGAAAGCGAAGCTTTACCAGCTTGCGGCCGGTCCGGACTGACAGTATAAAAAAGGATTCGTCCTCGCTCCAATATAGTGAATATCCCTCACGAATAAGGTCTCTGATCAAATTTTGGATATGCCGACGGTTGAACCGCAGCTCCAGATTGCAATATTCAACTTCATAACTCTTATTCACGGCACTCCCTCCATCTGTACCGGATCAACTCCGGCCCTCGTCTTCAATCGCTTCTACTCAATCGGCTTACCCTATTTTATACTTCATTTTATGTAAGGGTACTTGGTTATTTGACTATTTTTCACCGAAAGGACCGCAGGATTGCAGCTTTCCGCAGACGCACAGGGGCAAGCCCCCGATTATCGTGATATAATGGATGCGAAAAAGGGAGCTCCACAACCAAGACGGTTGGTGGAACTCCCTTTTCTTTTGCTTATTTGGCCGGAGCGGTGCGAAACGGATTGCGGGATAACACAAAGTGCACAACGGCAAGTCCTGCCATGACGATGGCACTGCCAATGAATGGGGCCGGATGGCTCACATGGTCCCACAGCAGCCCGGAAACAATAGGGCCGACAACCATGCCTGATCCCTGCAATGTAAGGAAAAATCCCCAGATCGCTCCCCGCTCTCCTTTGGGAATCAGTGTGGCTACAAAAGCATTCCAGGCGGGCAAAATCATGGCATAACTGATGCCCACCAGCATCACAACACCAAACACCACCGGAATGGATGTTATGGAGGAGAATGCGAACAGACTCGCAGCCGCCATCAAAAAACCAACGTTCAGGAACGGTTTCGTGCCAAACCTGTCTACCATTTTACCTACAGGCAGTAAGGCAATAACGGTTATTCCACCTCCCGCAATCAGCAACAAGCTGTAAAGATTTGGTGAGATGTGCAGATCTGTGCGTGTATATAGCGTGATTACTGGACTGAGCAGCCCAATGACAAACGACTGCATAAACAAGGCAGGATACACGAGGGGATTAACATTAAGTGTGCTGCGAACCCGTTGCAGTGTGCCCTTCACACTCTTTTGCAGCCGGATGAATGGCGTGAGCAGATTCGGTTTGGCTGGATATTTCCCATCACTATTCTTCACTGCTTGCTCGGTATGCTCTCCTTCAACAATGACACGTCCAGGAAGAATCATAGCCACCAGAATAACAAGAATGGCACAACCCATAAGCACGAGGAATATAGTTCGATAATCATGATGCGTGCGCTCCAGCAGCCAGTTCATGCCTATAGGTCCAAGCCCCGTTCCGCCGAGAGCAGCCATCTCCAGCGCCCCCATCGCTGTACCATTCTTGTTTTGTGGGCCTGACATCGCAGTCACACCTGTCATGGCGCAAGGCCAGAGTGGTGACGTACCAATGCCAAGAATGAGACAGGCCATGGCCAGTCCAAAGGCACTTTTGAGAAAAAGGATCATAATAACAGCGATTAAGGTACAGATTAGAGCTGTAACCATCGTTGCGCGGAACCCGATCCGTTCTGCTGCCCAGCCGGAAGGCGCCCGGAACAGATTATCTCCCAGATATTGAAGAGCAAATGCCACACCAATGACGCCTGCAGACAGACCCAGTATATTGTCCATATACACGGGCAAAACAGCTACCAACAGGGCCCCTTTGATAATTTCAACTAGAAAAAGTGTCAGCCACATCGCGATAAAAAATGGTGATCGCAAAATTTTGGCTGGTTTTGTATCGGTTTGCATTCTTTTTCCCCTTTCGGTGTTCATTTGCCTATTCCCTATCCTTAGTGTAACCGTGGGGAATGTGCCCAAATCTCGGCAATTTAAAAAATTGTCGATTATACTGTTGCATTCGGTTCTTAATTTGCTATACTCATCTTTGTTTACCAATTTTATTAGGAAGGGTTGTGACAGCACTGATGAATCACCACCGTACGCCGCTGTTTACCGCTTTAAAAAATCATGCGGCACTCAATCCGGTACAGTTTCATATTCCGGGCCATAAAAAAGGATTGGGAGCGGATACCGAATTCCGTGAATTTATTGGCGATAATGCCTTCTCCATAGATTTGATTAACATCGCACCGTTGGATGACCTGCATCAGCCAACCGGTGTCATTCAGGAAGCACAGATTTTGGCAGCAGATGCCTTCGGAGCCGATTATACCTATTTTAGTGTACAAGGCACAAGCAGTGCCATTATGACCATGATTCTGTCTGTATGTTCACCGGGTGACAAAATTATTGTGCCCCGTAATGTGCATAAATCGGTTCTGTCCGCCATTATTTTCTCAGGCGCCAAACCCGTATTTGTTTCTCCTTCACAAGATGCCAATCTGGGCATTGACCATGGAGTGACTACACAGTCCATCCGTCGCGCACTTGAGCGTCATCCGGATGCCAAGGCATTGCTTGTAATTAACCCGACCTATTACGGCGTGGTTACTGATCTAAAAGAGATTGTTGAGCTGGCACACAGCTACCAAGTCCCTGTACTTGTTGATGAAGCACATGGCGTACTTATTCATTTCCATGAGGATCTGCCGTTGTCTGCGATGGCAGCAGGTGCCGATATGGCTGCAACCAGTGTTCACAAGCTTGGTGGCTCCATGACACAGAGTTCCGTACTCAACCTGAACACGAAGAATGGGTTCGTGAATCCACAGCGTGTACAGACGATCCTGAGTCTGCTCACCTCAACATCAACTTCATACATTTTGCTTGCTTCACTCGATACATCAAGACGTAACCTGGCCCTCCACGGTCGTGAGATTGCACAGAAGGCGATTGAACTAGCTGAGTTTGCCAGACGTTCGATTAACGATATGGATGGCCTGTATTGCTTCGGTAGAGAGCTTCTGGGTACAGAAGCGACCTTCAACTATGATCCAACCAAAGTAACGATCCATGTTCGCCATCTGGGCATTACAGGGTATGAGACAGAGAACTGGCTGCGTGAACATTACAACATCGAGGTCGAACTTAGTGATATGTACAATATTCTGTGTCTCATCACGCCAGGAGATACGGATGACAGTGTCGATATCTTGCTGAACGCTTTGCAGGATCTCTCCCGTACCTATTATCAAGTGAACCCAGCCCATGAACTGGTCGTAAAAGTTCCGGATATTCCACAGTTGATGCTGACTCCACGTGATGCATTCTACGGTGATACCGAAGTGATTCCGTTTAAGGAATCCGCAGGACGTATTATCTCGGAATTCATCTATGTCTATCCGCCAGGAATTCCAATCCTGTTACCGGGTGAGGTTATCACCCAGGAAAATATCGACTACATCATCGATCATGTCGAAGTTGGATTACCCGTCAAAGGACCCGAAGATCGCAGCGTAACCAACGTTAAAGTGATCGTGGAAGCCGATGCCATTTTCTAAAACAACTCCCTTGCGCTGTGCAGGGTATAAACTTAAAGGACCAAGCCCTAGCTTGGTCCTTTATTATTTTAGGAGACAAGCGAGTTTGCATTTTCCCGTCTATTTCGTCGTTCAAACTGCTGGTGTACATGCTCGTATACCTCTTAAAAAACAACAAAAGGCCCCCTGAGATCAAGGAGCCTTCATGTTATGTTCCAAAAGAATGACTATTCTTGTGATGCAACGAGTTCGTTGTAAGCCGCTTCAACGCGGTTCCACTCATCTTCGTCTTCAATATTGTAGAGCACCATTTCCTCGTCTTCTTCTTCCATACGCAGGATGATGCCGTCAGCTTCAGGATTGTTACGTTCCAGCAGGAGCGCATAAACATGCTTCTCCACGTCAAACGTCTCCACCAAAACCATCTCCACGTCTTGGCCGTTCTCGTCTGTTAATGTGAGAAGGACTTCTTCATGCTCGTGGTCGTGGTCGTGGTCTTGCCCGCATCCGCAGCCATCGCCGTGTTCATGTGTGTGATCGCTCATTGAAATACCTCGCTTTATAAATAGAAATTGTGTAACCTTGCATATCGTAACATGTTCAATGACCCAGGTCAATTTAACTCACAGGGTAATTTCCGCTTCAATCGTTCAGCGCTGTAATGATTTTCTCCGCTACCAGGACGTAGCTGCTGTTTGCATTTTCTTTAATATGAAAGCCGACCTGATACTTGCCGGCACGACTGAAATCGTACGTAAAATCATATGTGCGGAACCAGAAGTTATCCTTCTGGGTCGTGAGCTCCTGGGACTGGATATCCTTCACCTGACCGCTCGGGTTAGTGATTGTTACTTTCACGGCAGCTACATCTGCTGTCAGACTGTCCACTTGTGAAAATACATTGAATTTCAGCTTACCTACGTTAACGTTGCCAAATACAGTGTCTCCCTTGAAGAGAAAAATATGTACATTCGGTTTGATCACCGTTACTCTCTTGTTACTGCTGTCCCATTTGACGACGCCTCCGGCTTCTCTTACAGGTACATAGGTCGTTCCATCAATGAGATAACCTCCATCAGCTGCTTCCTTGCCGTTAATGAGAACACGAATCTTCTCGTTCACCGAATCTGCAAACAATAAAGACCCGCCGAGCAAGGAGAATACCGTGACACAAAGCAATATTCGTTTCCATTTCATCCCGTCAATATTCCCTCCCCTGCTGCTAGCTGTTGTACATTTATACTGCAGATTCATCCACAAAGTTGCGCTGTTTTTCATCATTTTTCATTTTTTATCCAGAATTTTTTCCACCCCTTGGAATGCACAAAAAGAAGCGATCCTCATTAAAGGATGCCCCTGATCTATAATTGTTATATATACGGGATTATACGAAGAGTTATGAAGAAGTATGGCGGGTCAATATACAGGGAACGCCCTTGCCTAAAGCCCCTTCAATTCTCATACGTGCAGCATAATCCATGCCTCGCGTACATGGTGTCTTACATCTCTCACATACATCCGAAGTGACCAACTTCATGGATACACGAATTTTGTCACTCTTTAATGCGGGAGCTTTCTTGCCCTTTGCTTTTGCCATCCCGGATTCCCCATTTCCCCAAGTGCTTACTAGTGTAATGCATCATATGGGGATTCGCCCGGTTGTGTGTCAAACGCAATGATCAAACTTCCTGATCTCGGTTATGTTAAATAAAGCCACCATTTACCCGGATCGTCTGACCTGTAACCCATTGTGAATCCGTTCCAACCAGAAATGAAATGACACTCGCGATGTCTTCCGGCTCACCCAGACGACCAAATGCATTCATTTTACGGATTCCTTCTAGCTGCTGCTCCGTCTTGCCAACCGAGAACAACTCCGTGTTAACCGGACCTGGTGCGACTGCATTAATCGTAATTTGTTTAGAACCAAACTCCTTAGCTAGTTGACGGGTAATCTGCTCTACCGCCCCCTTGGTTCCTGCATACACGCTGTAGTTGGGAAACATCTGTCCTGTTACAGAGGTAGAAAAATTCACAATACGTCCTCCATCTTCCATATGTTTAAGCGCTTGTTGACAAGCAAAGAAAGTACCCTTCACGTTAATGGCAAACTGCTGATCAAATTCTTCCTCTGTCACTTCTGCCAAAGGGGTTGTCTTCATTATACCTGCATTATTGATTAGAATATCCACTTTGCCAAGCTCGCTGATCGTTTGGGAAAACAGACGTTCCACATCTTCCTTCCGCGCCAAATCTGCTTGCACGGTAATGGCACGAACTCCTTTTTGCCGAACAATCTCTGCTATCTCTTCTGCTTTGTCCGGACGACTTGCATAATTAATCACCACATCGGCTCCAAGCTCCGCGAGTTGCTCCGCAATTGCACGTCCAATACCTCGCGACGATCCTGTTACCAAAGCGACCTTACCTGATAATTTGTTCATTCGATCTCCCATCCTCTTCACTCATATTTGGATAAACCGTGTTCGACTAATAACCATACCTGTGCAAATTCATTATCTATCGTATCACTACGCCATTCATAGGCATGTGCCGGGTGATGGAAACGAGCCGTTGCATGAAGAATAGCCGCTGCTATTACCTGAGGATCACTGAACTTAAACTGTTGATTCCCGCGAATAATTTCGCTCAAATGGTGAATAAGATGCTCCACATGTTTGCGGATTAGATCAGCTGATTCTTGGGTAACCCGCGCATACATCTCAAATAATTCGGGATCTGACTCAGCATAATGACATTTAAGATGTATTAAGGTTTCTATATATACTTTCAGATGATGTGTACCTTCACTTGCGTTTTTCTCATCCTGGGTTACCAGAGTTAAAGGTGTGATTATTTCTTCTTCAAGCCATTGTTCAGTGACACCTTCAAGCAATGCCTTCTTGCTGACATAATGCCTGTATATCGTTCCATGACTGACTCCGAGCAATTTGGCGACATCGGTGACGGATGTTTTGGCAGCACCGAAGCGTCTTATCGTTTCCTGTGTAGCTGCAATAATCTGCTCTTTAGTGAGAAATTCAGAAGTTTTGTCTTTTACCATATTAACGAGATGGTTAACACCATCCTCTCGCCACCTCCATTGAGGTTAGATTAACACACTTGATAACAAATGACAAATATTAATTTTTGTCATTTGTTATCATTTATCATTTTAACGTCCAATGAAGTCATAACAAAAAAAGAGCCCATTAAAACTGGGCTCTCTTGCCTTACTTATCATGTATATTAAGACGCTCTACAATTGACAAAAGTTAGTATAGTCACCATTGGTGCACTTAAAAAACGTATTTAAATAATAAAAATATGACAAGGAGGATACCTCCGAGAATGAGCCAGTTGCTGATTTCATACCAAATGCTCTTGCCTCCGGACAGGTATTTCTGTTCATTCTCCTGATGTCGCTGACGGTGGGTATCGATCTCCGAGCCATGGGGTGGTTTGCTAAAATCCATCATGAGTACATTCCCCTTTCAGCAGTTTTGTGTAATCCTAATACCATTATAACCCATAATTGAGTATTAAATTGATTTTTCTGCATAAAAAGGGCTGTTTCACGCAAATGGTTCTATTGGATAGCAGATAATTCTTCTTCTGTGACCCATTTGTGATTCTTTATCGAATTTCCCCCTGTTGTCGGGGTGTAATCAACCATATATACCGTTGTCTGTTCAGCAGACTCAATTGTGGCCTTGGCGCCCTTCATTCCTTTCATGTGATCAGCGCTCAACAGCACCTCAGAACCTACCGCATACGATTGATCGGTATGATCCTGTATTTCCTCATGAATAACCCATTTATGATTCTGCACGGGATCTCCACCTGTGGTTGGGGTATACGTCACTGCATATACTGTAGTTTCATATGCTCCAACGATCTTTGCTTTCGCACCCTTCATGCCCGACATGTGATCGGCACTCATCATCGCCTGGCTTCCTATTGGAAAGGTGGGATTGCTTTTCTCCCGCAGTCCTTCCGGTAGCTCTCCCGATTCAGAATGGTGCATCTCACCTGCGGTGGCTGTATGACTGTCATCGTTACTTTCATCAATAGTCTGCCGAGTCTCCTTGCCACATCCACCCAAAATCAAACTGCTTGCGATCAATATAGTCGATATAGTCAGTAAGTACTTTTTCATGTTTTGCACTCCTTTAATTCTAATTATATCTTCATTATACCCCCTATAGGTATATTGCAATCATTATTATTGTTTTTTCCGGGCAAGGCACATCTTACAACGGAGCAAAAATAATAAAAAAACCTCCGATTTCTCGGAGGTTCTTTTATCAAGAACAAATCATTTCAGTAATTACATCTTACGCGAGTTCCACGTTAACATTCACGTTCCCTTTGATTCCTTTGGAATATGGGCAATAGTCATGGGCAAGTTTCACAAACTTCTGTGCTGTCTCCTCATCCAGACCAAGAATTTTAACTTCCAAATCGACTTGAAGCTTAACGCCGTTGTCCTCAGGGTCTGTCACCAACATTACGGTTGCAGCTACAGTACTTCTTTCAATTTCAACTTTGTGTTTCTTCAATTGAAACTCCAGTGCGGAGTTAAAACAAGCACTATACCCTGCTGCAAACAACTGCTCCGGATTGGTAGCTGTCGTCACTTGTCCTCCCAGTTCAGGCGGTGCCGCAACATCCAACATAAACACGTTATCTGGGGATTGTACGATGCCTTGACGTCCACCTGTATTAATGACTGTTGTTTCATATAATGTTTTCATTTGTGAAAACTCCTTTAGTTGATTGGATTTATGTTGATTAAAATTTTGACTCCTCTTGTATCGCTAACAATTACATTGTACACAATTTAATTGTGTATGTAAATAGTTAATATAAAAAAATAATATAATTTAATGCTGCGTTTAAATGAATAGCGATGAGGATGATTATAATGTAGTTATCGGTAGAGGAAATGTATCCTTCCTTAACTTTCATCCATCGGATAACCTAAGTCGAACCGTTAAGGAGGAATAACACGTTTGGAGAATAATTCATTTCTAACCCCGGACAAGCCCAAACATAAAGTCAGAGCACTTTCTGAGGTGTTGGCTGTATCAACCAAACTTGGGCTTACTTCATTTGGAGGACCGATCGCTCATCTCGGTTACTTTCATGAAGAATATGTTCGCCGTAGAAAATGGATGGATGAACGAAGCTATGCAGATTTAGTTGCACTATGTCAATTTTTGCCCGGGCCTGCCAGCAGTCAAGTCGGGATTGGAATTGGCATCATCCGCGGCGGATTGCTGGGGGGACTGATGGCTTGGCTTGGTTTCACACTTCCTTCTGTCATTGCGTTAGTTTTGTTCGCTTTCCTTCTGCAAGGATTTGATATCAGCAGTACTGGCTGGATTCACGGCCTTAAGATTGTTGCTGTAGCTATTGTCGCTCAGGCGATATGGGGCATGGGGCAAAAACTAACTCCTGACCGCTATAGGGCAACCATCGCTATCTTTACTGCAGCGGCGACTCTTGTGTGGCAGACTGCGTTCACTCCAATCCTTTTTATTGTTATTGCAGGCGTGATAGGGATGGTTCATTTTAGTAAAATGACCGAGTTTAAAACAGTAGACTTGTCTGTCCCTGTGAATCGTAATTTGGCAATCGTCTGTTTGGCTACGTTCTTTGGAATTCTGATTCTTCTCCCCTTACTCACACCATTCGATCGTTCGGGGTGGCTGTTATTCTTTGATAGCTTCTACCGTTCAGGATCACTCGTATTTGGCGGAGGGCATGTTGTGCTTCCGTTACTGGAACGTGAATTCGTCCCTGCAGGGATGATCAACAAGTCCGACTTTTTGGCGGGATATGGAGCAGCACAAGCTGTACCAGGACCACTGTTCACCTTTGCCGGTTATTTAGGAGCGATGATGCGTGGGGTTCCGGGTGCTTTGGTTGCAACGATCGCTATCTTTTTGCCAGCGTTCCTTCTAATCGTAGGAGCATTGCCCTTTTGGAATTCTTTATGTAAAAGTTCAAAAATTCAAGGAGCATTAATCGGAATTAATGCAGCCGTTGTAGGTATTTTGTTGGCATCGTTGTACGATCCGCTTTGGACAACTGCGATCCTGACTCCTGTTGATTTTGCACTGGTATGCATGTTGTTTCTAATGCTCGTTTTTTGGAAAGTACCACCGTGGATCGTTGTCGTTGCTGGTGCAGCAGGCGGTACAATCATCAACCTTCTCTAAATAAAAAGGGTACCCGTACACTTGAACACTTCTTTTTCAAAGTGTTCAAGTGTACGGGTACCGCTCCATGCAGATTATCGATTTATCCTCTTCGTCATTCCAATCGTAAACTTCTCAAATCCCAGTTTTGCGTAGTAGGTTTCCAAACCTTCCGTGCACATCAGTTGTGGAATCACCTTATTTTTCTCGCAATGCTCAACGATTCGTTTCATTAATTCTGTACCTATTCCTTGAGATTGATAGTCAGGCAGAACGCCTACCCCGCATATTATACCTGTTATCACTCCATCTGATATTATACGCCCCATGCCCACTAAGCGCTGCTGATCATAAGCATACATTGCATACCAACTTTGTTTGCACATACGTTCCAATTCATGTTGAGATAAATTCAGCGCATTCCATCCCAAAGATTCATATAGCGTTAATAATTGGTCGAAGCTCTCAGGTGGTTCTATTGAATAATGTATCGATTCTCTCATCAGATACCTCCTCTATCTACTCCATTTTAGTTCAGTTGCTCCAAATATCCACTTTCATCTGTGCACATTTGAAATACTTGGCCTCGGCCTTACTTGTAGTCAGTTTCAAAAGACATTGCAGTTCTCCATGTTGGAACAACCCACCACTCAGGTCAGCTGCAACACCGCCATACTGATCATCCGCACCAAGCCACACGGAAGGTCTTTCGAACCCCGCAGAGAACTGTAACCCGGTGCAGAGCAGCACTGTCAGGTTCTTTCGATTCTGCGCCTCATCTCCCGCCACACCCTGGGTGGTGAAGAAAACCATGTTTTGCTTAAAATCCGTGTACGTTCCATCTGCTTTATAGGCTCGGACCATACCATACTTCTGATTTACGTTTTGAAAAAAAGTGATTCCGGCCTTGCTATCCTTCGATTTAATGCCAACCTGAACTGAAATTCCAATGTTCCCGTTTAATTGTAGCGCTTCCAAAGTGATTGCAATTGCTGTTACTTTCGAGCTGTCAATCAGATGTTTCATTTTCAACTCTGCCGTGGCTCCTGCCGTTGTCGGTGTTGTAACGGTTATGGTCCCTCTGTCGGGCAAAGGCTCAAACGTAGGGTTGCCCACCACCTCCACCCAATCCGGTAACGTTCCGTAAAGAAAATCGGCCACAAGCTGTTTGTGAACCTTTCCAAAGGGCACGATCTGACCCGCTGCATCACGTATAACCATCTCTACACCCCCACCGAATAGGCTACACCGATATTATGATCGGTATTGTAATACACGTAAACTACACCGTCCATAACGGACACCATCAGGGACTGCATATTCGTCGTTTCCCAAGTCAATGCCGGAAAATATATATCTGTAGGTTTGTCCAGCAGTTGACGGAAGTCTGCGCTGATCTTGGCAATGGCAGGTCGAGCTACAGTCGTAACCCCACCGGAAGCATAAGCCGATAACATGCCCAGCCACCACATGCTCCCTTTGTACATAAATACACCAGCATTGGATCTCGAAATGTTTTCTCCCGCTGTTAAAGTGGCATCATTACCACCCATTAATGGTCTTGGATCAGCTAACCAGCTACGTCCGTCATGTGAATGCCAGATACATTTACGACCAAAGTCACCACCGCCCATCACCGAGAAACCGATCCATTTGCCGCCATTTCTGAAACACGAGAAGTAACCGGTATGACCATCACCAGGGAACCCGGGAGGTTTGTCCAAAATCAAACCCACTCTTGTCCAGTTAATCATGTCTACAGAGGTCGCAAGTGCCGTTGATTGATTGATCCCCAGTCCGTTTTGTTGATAATACATAAAGAACAATTGTTCTTCATCGTTCCAGATCACAAATGGAGTTTCCGTCGAATTACCAACCACAGTATCTAGATACACCTGTCCGTGTTTGGTCCATGGTCCTGTCGGGCTGTTGGAATACGCAAGTCCAATTCCACCGATACGATTATGGTTGGTAGAATACGTAGCATAATAATCTGCTTTTGCATCAGGGATAAGCCCCTTTACCTTGATCGCCCGAAACCAATAGATTGATTGAAGACCCGCCATTGCAGCGGTATACATAGGATTGTCCATTTTTTTATCAAATTGAGGCGTGTACATCCGTCTGGATTCTGCATCGCAATAATCATAAGGCGCAATGGCCCTGTTGGCCTTCATCGCTGCGTCGAGTGCTGCCTGAGCAATATTCTCAGTCGTAGACATAGGAACTCAACTCCTTCGTGAGCAGGGGATTACCATTTACCGGTCGCAAATCTAAAACATCCGAAGTGTCCTCTAATAGGATTGAATAATCAACAACATTACCCACATTCGCAGCCGGCACCTGAGTAATACGAATGATAGGACGAATTCTAGCATCATATGAATACGCTTTCATTTTGTTCATTCCTTTATTTCCTTTACCGTTGTAATCAGCCATTGTCCCTTTCATTGGTACGCCCGGATAATGTTGATCCTTCATATTAATCCCTCCTATTGTTTTCTCCCGATAAGTATATTCATGAAGTTGCCTTTGTGTTAAAGCATTATGCCCATATTACAGCCTATTATTCTCAGTCTGGTTTTCATATAACTAACCGTTTGCTTATGTTAAACATGACTAAACAGAAAACAGGCTAACCAATACGAATTGGCTAACCTGTTTGAACGAAGAAACTGCAAAACCAATTACTTATTACTCCGCAAAAAGTGAAGATATGGGATTCGCAGCTTTTTTATTGGATTTCTCCTTGCCTTGGTTATCCAATACATAGTACTGGTAAAAGTCGTTAGTGAATCCGATAGACTCCTGTGTTTTCAGCTTAAAAGCTTCAAATGCCGCATCACTCAGATGATCCTCATTCCAGAAATAATGAAGCATCAATCGATTCTGGTTATAGGGATGTTTGATAACGTATGCACCCGCGGCGAGAGGTTGGTTCATGGTATTTTTCCAAGGAAAACCCGTCTGTTTCGTTCGATCAATAATGTTAAATTTTAAAGCCTGCACCAATCCGTTTGACTTGGCATTGCCAATGACAATAAGGTTACTGTTGCCAATCTCTTTTTTCATCTTTTGCTTCAGTTTCTTGCGATCCCGTATAATGTCGTATCTCATACCGGTCATATCAAGGAATCCGGTCAACTGATTAACCATATCTTCCTGCTGTTTAGTTGCAAGCTTACTGACCTGATCGCTGAGCACAATGGTTAATTCCTCGCCTTGAAGGACTTTGTCCATCAATCGATTCATCACTTCAAAAGGCAGATTAGGGATCATGCCCATGACAGCCTGATACTGTTGTTGTAACATGTCATGTACATAGGCGGCGGTCTCTTCCTGTGATAATTGGTATTCCGGCTTTAAGACAAAGTTAGGCTGATATAGGGCCATCTGCATTTCTGAACGTACTTCCTTACCAAGCACATCTTCAATGGTGTGAAGCAGCCCCTCTAAAGTTGCATTCTGGTACACGTAGCGTTTGAAATATGTTCTCATCAACTCGTCAAATTTCTCTTCGCCGACGGTACGGTAAAGCTGATAGATCGCTTGTCTTCCCTTTTGATAATATACCAAACCTGCTAAATCCCCAGCTTCATCGTTTGTTGACGCAATCGCCATCTCTGCGGGCGCCGTATCAAACTGTACGGATCTGAACCCATTTAACTTATCTCCCTGTTTCTCTGCAAAATACACCATGGAGAAATCGGCAAAGCCTTCATCCAGGAAGGATTCGGTCTCCGAGTTATTACCGATCAATGCATGGAACCACTGATGCGCTATTTCATGAACAAAGGTTGTGTCTTCTTCTGGAATAGCACCATTTTGAATCTGTCCCATCTGTATAAGCCTCGCATACTCTACGGCAACACCTTGTACATACGTCTCGACAATTCGGAACTCTGGATAGGGATACTTGCCATATTTTTCATTATAAAAATCAATGACTTTGAATGCCTGGTTAATGTACCGGTCAACGATCTCTCTCTTGGATGGATCATCGTTGTAATAATAGTATTCCACCGTCAGACCGTTACGGGTAGCGCGCTCCACTTGAAGATTAGGACTGGCAAAGAAAACAAACTCTCTCGTATTCTCAGCTACGGCGGAAACAATTTTACGTCCATGTTCTGTACTGTTTTGAGTGGTGATAGAGCCAGGCATGGCTACCTGATACTCTTCAGGCACGTTTAATTGAACTTCAAAGTCCGACGAGGTGTAATAATCGCTCTCGAATGTTCGACTATACGGTGCCTTGTTCCACTGATGCTTGACTTCATCGTATACAGACATTACCGGGAACCAGTGTGCACCATTGATTATATCCTTGTAATAGGAAACGCGCTGTGAGCCATAAGGTATCTTCAGGTGGAATTCCAATTGAAGTGTTACCGATTCGCCTGGTTGAACCGACTCTTTCAACTGCACGGTCAACGCTTGGTTTTCCTTATGGAAATCCAGCGATTGGCTATCTGCTGTTACAGCCTGAATATCAATGCCACCCAGAAAGTCCTCCGCTGTCTTCTCCGGATGATCTTCACTAATCTGTTCATTGTCCTGTTGGAACATGCTCGCCTGTGTAGACTTGGAGAGGTTCGCGTCAGCATATGTATGAAGGACCAGCTGCTGAAGTGCATCCTTGCTTGTGTTACGATACCTTACCTTCTCGCTCCCCTGGATCGTCATGTCTTTATCATTCAGTCGAGCTTCGATCTGGTATTGAATCGGGGACTGCTCCAGGGAGTCTTTCTGTGTGTTATATATCTTCGTAGATACAGGTGCTGGGCCTGCTTCCGCGGCAACAACCCCCATGTTGGCAAGTGGGCTTGCTGCCAGTATTAAAGCCAGTGTACCCGCGATCCCTACTCTGGCTAACTTTGATGTAAATGGACTTGAATAATTCATAAGTTCTCTCCTTCTCCTGTTCTATATTGACCTCAGAACCAAGTATAGAAGACGAACCTTACGCTGAATTTATGTTTTATTTAAGTTTTGTTTAAAAAGAGGAAGAGAAACTGAAACTATCGCAAATCGCATTCATGTTTGTATGTAAAAAAAAAGAAAAGAAGCCTTACAATGTAAGGCTTCTCATGTATGATCTGTAGTGGGCTCGAACCACTGACCCCTACCCTGTCAAGATAGTGCTCTCCCAGCTGAGCTAACAGATCATGATATATAAATGTTTCCCAATCAAGTAACAGTATCATATCAAGTAACCGTGTTCATTGTCAATGATTTATTTGGTTATAATTCACCCGAAATGGTGCACAATAAAGGAAAGATTACCATTTCTACAACGAGGTGAATTCCCTATGAGAAACTTAACAAAACGGTCAAAATCCAATGAATATACATTTACCAAATGCTTCTTTCTCTTTGCTGGGCTTGTGCTTCTCAGTACAACCGTTACTGGTTGCAGCTTAGAGAGGGATGAACATACAGTTCAATTCCAACAATTACAACAGCCCAATGAAAATGGTGAAGCTCTGCCCGTTTGGCTGGACGTATACTCCAAATCTGTAATTCAAGATGTATATTCTCCGCGAGGAAGCAGTGAAGTCTTGCCGTGAAGGTTAACAGATGAATTACTCATCTTCATCCCACTTGCGTGAGTATGCTTTCTTGGTCACGTAATACAACAGAGCAATCATTGCAGCCGACATTAACAAGGTAATGACCATGATGCCTGTCATGCCCATCACTACCCCCTCCTCTCCCAATATGTCCCAGACTTCACTATACAGGAAAAACATTTTTTTGTATAATTCAGTCTGATATGTCGCGCAAGAGCAGAAAGAAGGAATGGAATTGGCAGCTGAGATTAGTTATGTAACGACGCAAGAACAACTGGAACAAGCCCTGGGTATTCGCAATCACGTTTTTGTGATCGAGCAACAGGTTCCTGCCGAGATTGAGATTGATCAATACGATGTCATTAGTCCGGATGTGCATCATGTATTGTTAAGTACGGATGGCCAAGCTGTAGCTACAGGACGTTTGATCTATTACAGCAAGGATACGGCGAAAATGCAGCGGATCGCGGTGCTTGAGTCTCATCGTTCATTTGGTTATGGACGTGTGCTTCTGCTCGCGATGGAGGAGCGAGCACGTGAACTCGGCTTATCCTATTCTGTACTGGATGCTCAATGTCAGGCACAGAAATTCTATGAAAAACTGGGTTATGAAGTGATTTCGGAAGAACCTTTTTATGATGCAGATATTCTGCATGTTCGTATGAGAAAGAGCCTGTAAAACCTCGGCGTTGGCAGGTCTTATTAGCATATGGTGCATACTTCCGAAGAATTCGGATAGGCTAATCAGGTAAGCAGATTCCTATCTCGTCATATAAGGAGAGTGTGACATCATGGATCAAACAACACGCGAGAGTTTCACAGCCGTACAGAAAAATGGCGACGGTGACCTGACAGCATTTCAGACTTCAGCAGGACGCGTACTGGATTATCAGCAGGCACTTGCAGAAGTAAAAGCTGGCGCTATTGCCGGTGTGAATGTATTTAAAGGCAAGGATGGCGAAATGTACATTCGCGGAGATGCCGACGGTGACCCAACCAACAACCTGGACCAACTTCCCCATTTCTAAAATAGATGCACACGTTGTATGTGTGACACAGTAAGCGCCGATCCGGATATCCGGGTTGGCGTTTTCTTATTATGATCAGTAGTCCGTAAAATATTTTGCGGAGTCCCCGGAAGGCTGGTTTTTGCGAATCGGCTGTTGTACCTGTTCCCATGCCTGCAAAATCTGTATCCCTTCGAGAGTAGATCGGTTCTCCCAGGCAATGTGCCCGGTGCGTTCAAGCTCCAGCAATGACTCATGAATGTAAGCTCTGCTTCGTCCCGTCTTGTTCTCCAGTTCATCCATACGCGGCAGCCTGCGCCGTTGTCCTGCATAGTTCACCATAATACGCAAAATCTTGCGTTCAAAGTCGTTCAGCATACTTTACCTCCCCATTCAGATCGGTAACAGGACGCCATGCCAGAATACCTTGCTCCAGAAATGTTCGGGGTGAGCCTTCTTTTCCCGCTGATGCTCTAATCATCCCTCCACGTACACTGTTAATTCGAATCTGTCGCTGTGTAATCTGCCCTGCACGATCCATGTAGACAAGCTCCACCATCTGGCCAATATATTTCCCTAGCATAATCATCCCTCCGATAAGAACGTTTGTTTGTATTTCATATTATATGCGAACATAAGTTCTTTATTCAATAGTAAAAAAAGGGTTTTTGAAAATAAAAAACCAGACTTTCACCTTAATGATCAAGGCAGTCTGGTTCAACCCATAGTATAGCTAATATGAAAACATGGCTTGTAATGACCAAGTTCAGTAACGGATCAGTGTCGATCCGATTCCGAAAATTGTACTTTCTTTAACTGCTGTGTAGATGGATTAAAATCAACATTCACATAGACTGCGAATTGCTTGCCGTCTTTAGCACGAACCCACAGCTTGAACTGTTCCCGTGATTGATCCGCTGTTAGAGAGGTACGACCGATATGCTTATAGTCCAAAATATCCACATTATACTTGGTCTGTGTTTCTTTGACCGCAATAATTCCCCACTTCGCATAATCAGGGATAGCGCCACCTGTTCCTGATGTAATTCCGGCTAAACTCAGGACTACCGACATAACGGTAACGATGAGCATTCTCATTTCACTCACTCCTTGGGACAATATGTTTCTGTTATATTGCCCGTCAGGGTTTCATTTTACACGAATAAACGAAAGATCCAGGCCAGTGGCCGTAGGGAAAAAGGAACCACATGAACAAGCCGGTCAAACGAATCAGGAGGCTCCGTCCGGAAGCTCATTCCCCAGTCACCCGAGAAAACGTGTTGCTGCGTCTGTGTTTCCTGAGGACGTTCCAACTCGTATTTCTTTTCAAGTAACTGCCTCGTTGCTTCATCCACCTGAACCTCGTTTGTAACGCAATATGCTGTGACAGGCTCGCTGCTTATGTACATCAGAATCATTAGAAACATTACAATCCCAACTATTTGTATCCAACGCTTGTTCATCTCTTACTCCTTTATGAATTCATGGCTCTCTTCTCTTGTACGTGAAGACTTGTTTGAATGTTTTATTATACAAAAATTTTACCATAGTAGGAAATAACAAGTGGCAGAAAATATGGGGCATGCGTTATGCGATGCTTAAGTCCCATTTGGTTGTTTTTTTGTTTAAAAAACCCAACATACGTGTAATAGGCCATGACAGAGTGACTTCACGATCTGAAACCCTACACGATCTGTAATACCAATTCGAGGAGGTTACACCCGAATGTTCAAACGCTTGGATGAAATCCTGATTGAGATTCCCAATGTCGAGAAGCCCGATCCGAATGCTGCGGCAGCCATACAAGAATTACTCGGCGGCAAATTCGGAGAAATGTCAACGTTGAACAACTACCTCTATCAATCGTTTAATTTTCGATCCAAAGAAAAGCTAAAGCCCTTCTATGACCTCGTCATGAGCATAACGGCTGAAGAATTGGGTCATGTTGAACTCGTGTCTCATGGCATTAATAAGTGCCTCAGAGGTTCAACTGAGTACAAAGAGCCCGACGATACGCCGCTAGGTTCGGTGAAAGATGCTCGTCTGTCATATCACTATCTGGCAGGTGCACAAGGCGCAATGCCTTTCGACTCTATGGGTAATCCATGGACGGGAGCAAACGTCTTCAACAGTGGCAACCTGGTCGAGGATCTGCTGCATAACTTCTTCCTAGAATGTGGCGCTCGTACCCATAAAATGAAAGTATATGAGATGACGGATCACCCGGCAGCCCGGGAAGTAGTTGGTTTCCTGCTGGTACGTGGTGGTGTGCATGTCGTTGCATATGCGAAAGCACTTGAGATTGCAACTGGCGTAAATGTGACCAAACTGGTGCCTATCCCTTCACTGAACAACAAAGCCTTCAACGAGGCTCGCAAATATGAAGAAAAAGGCGTACACACCAAGCTGTACACCTATAGTGATAAAGACTTCAATGCGATCGGCCAGATCTGGAAAGGAACTCACCCTGAAGATGGACAACCTCTGGAAGTAATCCAGGGTATACCAGAAGGTTTCCCGATTCCAGAAGCTCCTGCGGTCGAGGAGGAGTTCGCACCAGGTATATCTCAAGAAGACTTTAAGGAAATTGCTCGCCGTCTGAAAATGGCTGGGAATATTGCGGATTAAGGAACAAGTTGTTTAACAGTTTCTTTCCCTATATATATTGTTAACTCTATGTTTAGGTGAAGCCCTCAAACACTGCTGCTGAATGCAGAGAGGATTTGAGGGCTTTGTTATAATCAATTTATGATACAATTTTATGATGCAAAATGAGTATGTTGTATGCATGTCATTCCTGAGAATGTAACTGTAAAAGTAAACCTGATCTCTGCTCACATAATTAAACTTAGTTAAACTCCAATACCTATTCCTCCCGCTGACTCATGACTTCAATTAGCATGTTGACACCCAGACGAAAACCTTGTGCAAACGCCGCTTCCGCATGCATGCCCTCACATCTGCCACACAAGTCAAATAACTGTTCAAGCTCAAGAAATTCATTCTCGCTCAATCGATTCTTCCATTGCTCTGTCAGAGCTGCAATCTGCCGCCCTAACGCTTGGTATTCAGGATGTGTCGGCATCATCATCTCATCCGGTCGAAGTCGTCCATTATATAATGCTTCTAATATCAAATTCATGTGCAACCTCCTGTATATCAATTCGCACCTCACTTGAATGAACGTTCTACACATGATAATTCCATGAGCAGAAGATTCCTTTCCATTTTTATAAAATCATAATACATGATGGACAGTAAGGGAACTTACAGGCGGTTCAAAAATCATGATAGCTTGCAATGAATCTAATCCACATCATTTCTTTCAATTTGAATCATATTCATGTGCAACGCGCGTTCCTCCACCATCATAAAGCTATGAGCCCCTTATTCTTCGCCTTGTATCTTAACTTGCTTCTCGTCCTTCACGGTAACATGAACTACTTGCCCTTCATTCGCTGTCTTCACATCTCGCATCTGAATGGTCCAAGTCCCTGTATCTGCATCAAACCGTGTGTCCTCTATGACGGGAATATGCATGTTCTCTGTATCAAGTGAATGCAGTCCGCTACGAATCGCATCCGCATCCGTCATATGAGCACCGTCTGGCGTATTTGGACAAGATACCGCTATCTTATCTGCTCTGGCTTGCCCGGGATAAGGCTGATTTTCCGGGCTTCCATCCGTCCAGACTTCAACATAAGAGCCGATCTGTGGATCAGGCGCATTGGAGAACCATTTTGCAGGATAATATCGATCGGCTCCTCCATTGGAACTGTTATCGCGGTAGGCAGGATCAACCACAAGAATGGAATCGTCTTTGCGATCAACCACATAACCACTGAATCCATCTTCACTTGGTGCATTGGCTTGAGCCTGCACAGAGTTGCACTCGATATGTCCTGAACATCCCGTAAGGCATACGAACAGAATAGAGAGCAATATAAGGACTCGACGAAGATTGATCACATGTGAATCCCCCTTTAATAACACCTCTATCTAAATTTAACGTACCCGGTCAGATTATTGTTGCATTCACTTCCTCATATCCCTTTTATACACATACCTTCCCCAGATCACCAATGTTGCGCATAACAAGACTGCACAATAAGCCCATACAAAAAACATGGCAAGCCCCAACCCGATGTTGGCATCCAGGCGCTCATCAAAGATCTCCGTATACATCGAAAAACCGAGTGGCACGGCGCCAACAATGAAAAGCCCAATGGACCATCCACCCCAGCGTCGGAAACCGGACCCCGCACGAGTACTGGAAAGTTTACGAATCCCTTGAGTCAGTAGCCACCAAATCAGAATAAATAATAGACAGGTTATAAAAATTTTCAGCATATCGTTCAACTGCATATCGTGTACCTCCTACATCTTGCAAGATGATGAACATATCTTAGACGTTAAGTGTTCTCTTTACTATATTACCCGTTTCCATATCCATGATCACAGGCAGATCAGAGCACAGTACCCCTGAACCACACTTGATCATGAAATAGAAAATAACGCCACCGTCCTGACCCCTTCCAAGTCAAGAACGATGGCGTTACTTCTCATATTTACATTTTCACATCCACATCTGATACGTTATGCGCCAAACTGCGCATAGTGAAGGCGGCTGTACACCCCACCTGCTGCGAGTAATTCTTCATGACGTCCCTGCTCCGTAATCCCTTGTTCAGCAACGACAATAATGCGGTCTGCATTTTTGATCGTAGCCAATCGGTGAGCGATGACCAGTGTGGTCCGGCCCTCGGACAACTCAGCCAGCGATTGCTGAATGGCTGCTTCCGTCTCTGTATCCAGAGCCGATGTGGCTTCGTCCAGAATTAGAATTGGCGGGTTTTTCAGGAACATACGGGCAATGGACAAACGCTGTTTCTGTCCACCGGACAGCTTCACGCCGCGTTCACCAATTAACGTATCCAGTCCTTCCGGCATCGATTGAATCAACGGTTCCATCTGTGCACGTCTGGCAGCCATCCAGATTTCTTCTTCGGATGCATCCAGCTTGCCGTAGGCAATATTCTCCCGAATGGTTCCATCGAAGAGGAATACGTCCTGTTGTACAATTCCGATATGACTACGCAAGGAATCCAGCGTCATATTCTGAATCTCCTGCCCATCGATCGTGATGCGACCTTCCAGCACATCATAGAATCGCGGCAGCAGACTGCACAATGTTGTTTTACCCGCCCCGGATGGACCGACAAGAGCGACGGTTTCACCTGCTTGCACGTTCAGATCGATACCTTTGAGAACAGGTTCCTGATCGGAATAGCCAAAGGTCACTTGCTCATAACGAATATCTCCACGCAAATGGGATACCGCAACGGCCCCTGGACGATCTTCCACATCCGGCTCCATATCGAGCAGCTCCGTATAACGTTTGAAGCCTGCAATCCCTTTGGGATACGTCTCAATAACCGAGTTGATCTTCTGAATTGGTGTCAGGAACACATTGGACAGCATGATAAATGCAATGAACTGACCGTAGGTCATACTGCCTTTAATGACGAACCATGTTCCGCATACCAGAACAAAGAGGGATACCAGCTTCATCAGCATATAACTGACAGAGGAGTTCCAGGCCATGATTTTGTATGCGATTAGCTTGGTTTGACGGAAACGACCGTTGTTCACAGCGAATTGTGCTTTTTCATGCTCTTCATTAGCAAAAGCCTGAACAACACGGATACCTGTAATATTGTTCTCTACACGAGCGTTGAAGTCCGCAATATCTCCGAACATTCGACTGAATGCCTTGGACATTTTGCTACCAAAGTAGAGTGACAGATAAATAATCAGCGGTACGATGATAAAGGTTAACACCGCCAGATTCCCGTTAATGCTCATCATGATGCTGAATGCACCAATTAGCGTCATGACCGCGATAAATACATCCTCTGGACCATGATGGGCAATCTCACCGATATCCATCAGGTCATTAGTCATGCGGGACACGAGGTGTCCTGTTTTTGTATTATCGAAGAAACGGAACGATAACTTCTGTACATGATTGAACAGACTTTTACGCATATCCGTCTCGATGTTAATACCGAGCTTGTGTCCCCAATAGGTAACCACGAAGTTGAGAAATGAATTCAATAAGTAGATGCCGAGCAATGCCAGACACGCCCATAGAATCCAGTCCCAGCGACCGCCTGGCAGCAGATCATCGACTACCCGGTTGACCGCCAGTGGAAAAGCAAGTTCAAGCAGCGCGACCAGAATCGCACAGCTAAAGTCAAGAATAAAGAGCTTTTTGTAAGGCCTGTAATAGGCAAAGAAACGGCGAAGCATGGACTAATGTCCTCCTTATGCAACCACACAATGATGATTACGTTCTATTTCGTCTTGCTTAAGAGGTACAGGAAGTATGGCGCACCAATAATGGCAACCAGGATCCCCGCAGGAATCTCCGAAGGCTGTAGGATGACACGACCCAGCGTATCTGCAACCAATACAAGCAATGAACCGATCAGTGCAGATGCGGGTAACAGGAATTGATGTTTTGGACCCACCAGACGACGCGCCAAATGCGGTCCGATCAGACCTACAAAACCGATCCCCCCACTCACAGATACACATGAGCCGGCAAGCCCTACAGCAGCCGCAAGCAAAATCAGTCGCTCACGCTCAACCGGAGTCCCGAGTCCGCTTGCAGTCTGGTCCCCCAGATTCAGTACGTTCAACACACGTGCCTTATACAGGACAAGCGGGACAAGAATAATAAGAAACGGTAGCAATGCCGTTACAAATTTCCAGTTCGAACCCCAGATGCTGCCTGCCATCCAGGTAGCTACAAATTGATACTTTTCCGGACTAAGCCTTAACGTAAGCACGATCATGGCAGAACTGATTCCCGCCGCTACCCCGATCCCTGTAAGCAACATACGCGTAGGCAGGATGCCCTCTCCTTTTTTGTAAGAGAGAACGTAGATCAGAAATGCAGCAAAACCGGAACCGATCAGGGCCAGAATTGGCAAAAGAAATACCGGCGCTGCTGTCGTTGTCGGGAAAAAGGAAACAAATAACATGACGACCAGACCAGCACCTGCATTAATCCCGAGAATCCCCGGATCTGCCAACGCATTCCGAGATACTCCCTGCAAAATACAACCAGATAACGCAAGTCCGGCCCCGACCAGAACCGAAATCACAATACGTGGCAGACGGAATTCAAAGAGAATCAATTCCTGTTTCGCCGTGCCTCCACCAAACAGAGTTCGCATCACCTCAAGCGGCGAAAGCTTGGTAAAACCTGTGTTCATGCTCACCACAAAAGCCGTAATAATTAATAGGGCAAGCACAATGAGGACAATCGTACTCTTGGTTCTCTTCTTGCGCTCTGCTCCAACTATTGTTGAGGATTCCATCGTTACAGAGTCCTCCTTTCTTTACGCGCCAGATACAGGAAGAATGGTACCCCGATGAGGGCAACCAACGCGCCAATTGGCGTCTCGTACGGCGGGTTAATCATACGTGCAGCCAGATCCGCAAATACAAGCAACAGACTGCCCATCACAGCGGAACATGGAATAATCCAGCGATAATCGACCCCAACCAGCTTCCGCGTGAGATGGGGAATAATGAGTCCAACAAAACCGACCGCACCCACCACGGATACAGCCGTACCCGCGAGAATCAGTACAACAATCAGGCCTATGAGCTTGATCAGCCCAGTACGTTGCCCCAAGCCCACTGCAATATCTTCTCCGAGACTAAGCAGAGTAATGGAACGGGAGATGAGAAGACCTGCGATTAGTGCAGCGAGTACCCATGGGAACATGACCTCAAGTTGAGACCACTTCGTTCCGGCTACACCACCGGCCGTCCAGAAAGCCAGATCTTGTCCAATCCTGAAATATAAAGCAATCCCTTCACTGAGTGCCGACAACATCGCTGATACAGCCGCACCTGCAAGCACAAGGCGTAGTGGTGTAAGACCCGATTTGGAAGCTGCACCAAAACCATACACCAACAGGACACCAAGCCCTGCTCCAAGGAAGGAATACATGATGATATACATAAATGGCAAGCCAGGGAAGAAGGCAAAACAAACTGCAAGCGCAAATCCAGCTCCCGCATTCAACCCAAGCAGACCTGAATCGGCCAGTGGGTTACGAGTCATGCCCTGCATGATCGCACCAGCTACAGCGAAACATGCACCTACCATTGCTCCTCCAAGGATACGTGGTAATCGAATCTCCCATATGATTTGATGTGGAGTCAGCTCAGGATTAAAATCAAAGATAGCCTTCCAGACTACACTAAGCTTAATATCAGCAGCGCCAAATGAAATGGACAACGCCATACCCAGAGCGAGTAGCAAAACTCCCCCTGTAAGAATAAGTGTGGCTGCCCACGGACGAGTGTGTATCTTCGCTGTGGGTGAATCCGGATTATGTTTTTCTGGTGAAGCTTGTGAACTCATACGCGCCCACCCTCGTTATGAGTGGAACTGCTCAAACCTATGTACATAACAATCACCTCTCTATAAATACCGAACTTTAATGATATTGATTCTCATTCCCATAGACCATTGTAAGTGAATCCACGGGCTCTGGCAATGGACAAATAGGACATGTTTATTGCATATATGAAGATTTGCACACAATTTTACACGAAAAAAGGCTGCGCAGGAGCCAAAAAGCTCGAACACAGCCTTATCATTGCATATGTAGAACATGTAAAATACAGACTTGATTAACGGGCATGTACCGTAAGTAAGGATGCCAGGACATCCGGAACATCGGTAATGATTCCTTGCACACCCATGTCAATCATGGCCTGCATCTCGGCAGGATCATTCACCGTAAATGGATAGGTAACAACGCCATGTGCTAATGCAGCAGCAACATCTTCTTGTGTGACAGCCAGCTTGTAGGGATGAAGGCCTGAAGCTTCGAGTTTGGCGGCATAATCATAGGGACGGTACAACTTTTCCATATATAGAAGTGCTGTACGAATCTCCGGGGCATGACGTTTACATCTCACGAGCGAAGCATGATTGAAACTGGACAGCACGACCTGTTGCTCCAGATTCCAGTCCCGGATCGCTTGTATAACCTTCTCTTCCATCCCCTTATAACTCACAATACCATTTTTCAATTCCAGATTAAGCAGGGTTCCTTTCCCCTGTACCAGCTTGAATAACTCCTCCAGAGAAGGAATACGTTCCCCGGTAAAATCGGCATGGAACCATGACCCGGCATCCCGCGTGCGCAATTGATCGTATGTCGTATCTTTAACCCAGCCTTCTGCGCCGCCAGTTCGGCTTAACGTCTCATCATGAATCAGTACCAGTCTGCCATCATTCGTCATCTGCACATCGGTTTCAATACCTGTTGCTCCAAGCTCCAGACTCCGTTCAAAAGCGCTCATCGTATTCTCCGGGCATACGGCAGATGCACCACGGTGGGCAATAATCTCCATGTTCCTCATTCCAGCGCCTCCTGCGTTCAACGTTAACTCTATGATCTTCACTATAAACGCCGTTTGTTAGACCTGTATTAACAGAGCGTATAATCGGTTGCTTGCTTCGCTAATACTCGCGACCGGGTTGAACATCTAACGGGCTGGGGATTCACTCATTTTTGCGAACTCAATCTGAAAATCGACATAACATAGTATGAACGATGGAAGCACTGAACTCCGTTATAAGGAGGTTGACTATTGAATCCCTCAAAGAAAAAACCGATACCTACGCGTCCTCACACATCCCAGTTACAGTCGGCTTCCAGGCTTTCCAGATCATCTGTCCATATCAAAAACAAATCCGGCAAGACGGCTAATCAGCGTTCTCTTAACTCCAGTTCACCCAACACACTGGATCAGCTGGCTATTGTTGCAGCAATACTCTCCTTAATTGCAGCCGCCATCGGGCTATATATCGCCTGGAAATCGTTAAGTAATCCGGATCAAACTGCTGTTGTGGTGTAAGCTGCTTGTTGTGCAGCTAATGGCTCAGGAGGCTTTCTCCTGCTTCTGACCTTATTCAGGGGCAGGTTTTTGCTTTTTCAATTACTTAACGTATGCTGGAAACGTCAAAAAACCGTTCCCCTGAAACGCCGGAATATACCGGCGTCTCTTTGGAAAGGTCATTTTTTATTCGGGCGCTGCCTCTGCAGCGTGATCCCCGTCCCGGGATTTGACCGAATTACAGAATGAATGTGCGAGAGATAATAACCAACAGAATGAACAATACCAGAATTGCACCTGTTGATGTCCATGCTCCACCACCGAAGCCTCCGCAATATCCGTAACCTGTACCTTTGAGTTCGCTCATCAGTGACACTCCCCTCTTCATCGAAGTACACTATAGACTATGTCCGATAGCGCAACTTGCTTGGGCAGATCGAAAATTCTCCCGAGGAACGAGTGGGTCCAGGCCCGTCTTCTTATGCACTCATTTCCCGTTGAGTTGTGACCACTTCTGAGTCAGCTCTGCAGGAATGTAGGATGACATTTGTTTGATCAGTTCAGCCGGATCAGATTCCAGACTCCACAGACTGAGATGCGAAGTATTGGAGAATCCCTCTTGTACACTATGTTCTACCATCTTCATCAGCGGTCCATAGTATCCGTTGACATTCAATAAGCCGACAGGCTTACGATGAATACCGATCTGTGCCCAGCACAGTACCTCGAATAGTTCTTCAAATGTACCCATACCTCCAGGAAGCGCAATGAACCCATCGGATAATTCAGCCATCGTAGCCTTGCGTTCATGCATGGTTCCCACTTCAATCAGTTGTGTAAGCCCTCCATGAACAACCTCACCCCGGAATAATCCCGTAGGCATAACCCCGATTACTTCTCCCCCTTGCTCAAGAGCAGCATCGGCTACTGCACCCATCAAGCCCATGCAAGAACCACCATAAACCAGTGCATACCCACTATCGGCAATCTGTTTGCCCAGCTGGACAGCCTTCTCTGTATAATCGGGGTGATTTCCCGGATTGGAGCCTGCAAAAACAGCTATACGTTTCATTGGGTTTCACTCCTTCTCATGATCTATTTTAATAGTATACAACATGAATGTAATGGGTATGTACAACAGGTTAACAGAACCCATGGACAAAAAAATACCCGACCGTTTGCAGCCGGCCGGGCTCCCGTTTTAATACACATCAATTTAGAAGGGGTTGTTACTACCTAATATATAGACCAAACATTAAATCCATATGATCTTTGCATGAAATGAATATTAAATCTTCGTATAACTAACGTATCCCGCGGCGTGAACGTACGACAAACATATGCTTGTCTTTACGAAGAACCCGACCATCTGCAAGTTCAACCTGATCCTCGTCATGACGCAGAATCGTCGTGGATAACGCTACAATTTTGGCCCGGCGCCAGATCATAACCTGTGACTTGAAATAGATTGCATTTTCGAACTGAATCGCCTTTTTCATCACATATCCAACCTTGTGCACTTCAGAACGTGCTTTCTTTAAGGGAAGACTCTCTTCGGGAAGAGGTCTGATCATTGCGATATTGTCAAACGATACCTTGATCCGTTTCGGTCCGATCCGTACACATTCCGCTTCTTCATCCCACTCGACCAGCGTTCCCTTCAATGGCTCCCGTATGCCTGTTGCACGATATACCGCTACTTTTCGTCCTATCCAATGTCGCAATGTTCTCACCTCCATCTGTCTAGTTTTCAGGTATCTTCCAATCGATCGGTTCAATACCTTTGGAGGTCAAGAAATCATTGGCTTTGGAAAAGGGACGACTGCCGAGGAATCCACGATGCGCAGCCAGCGGACTAGGATGTGTAGACTCCAGTACCAGGTGCTTGTCCCTGTTAATAAAAGCACCTTTCTTCTGGGCATGACTGCCCCATAGCATAAATACCATTGGCTCTGAACGTTCATTCAATGCGCGAATGACAGCATCCGTAAATGTCTGCCACCCTAGTGCCTGATGCGAGTTAGGCTGACCTTCACGAACCGTCAGAACAGCATTTAATAGCAGGACTCCCTGCTGTGCCCAATGAACCAGGGATCCATGATTCGGAATTGGCAGGTCCAGATCGGCATGAAGTTCCTTATATATATTTTTCAGAGAAGGCGGTACGCGTACCCCGGGTCTAACCGAAAAGCTTAATCCATGAGCCTGTCCCGCTCCGTGATAAGGGTCCTGACCAATAATAACGGCCTTAACCTGATGATATGGCGTCAGCTTCAGTGCGGAGAACAGGTCTTCTTTGGGCGGAAAGACCGTCTGCGTTTTGTACTCGGCGGCGAGAGTGTAACGAATCTTGTTAAAATATTCAGCTTCCGTCTCTTCCTGAAGCACCTTGTCCCAATCGTTTCCAAACATATGTATAGGCTCCTTTCCCCTGATGAGTGCAGTTTCGTGCAGCCCAACTACTGGGCTCTTCCTTCTGAGAGCCGCATGCCATGCAACTCATAGACTATCCACCATTTTAACATAACCGGGGACAGCAGACCAGAATTGCGCATCAGGTGTAAGTTCACCTCAAAAAAATCGTATTCTTGCTACATTCAGTATACTCATACAAAAAAGTCACCTCGCTGTTGCGTGATGACTTGATGACTTTACACTTGAACGGGCACTTCTTCGACTTCTTTCACAAGCACACTACTGATTCTCCGTAATCCTTCCTGAAGAACAGAACGCGGACAAGCCAGATTCAACCGAATACAACCCTCACCATTGGCTACAAACATATGACCATCTTCCAGCAGCACACCCGCTTGCTCAGCAAAGAATAAAGGTAAACTTACATTTTGTGGAGCATATGCCGAGATATCAATCCAGGCCAGATATGTGGCTTCAGGGATGTGAAAAACGGCCAGTGGCAGATGCTCCTTCACATACTGTTCTACGCAGGCGAAATTGGCGTCTAGATAACCTTTTAATTGTTTCAGCCATTCATCACCCGTTTCGTAAGCCGCTTGCGTGGCAGCGATGCTCAGTGGGTTTTTGAAACCATAATGGCGTGCCTGCCAGATGTCTCGAAGTTCCTTATTCGGAATGATGACATTGGAGAACATCAGACCAGCCATGTTGAATGTTTTGCTCGGAGACATACATGTAACGATTCGATCCGTATCGGGAAACAGCTTCGCAAGTGGCGTATGTCTTTTTCCAGTCCGCAGCAGATCACAGTGAATTTCATCTGAAATGACCCATACATTGTTCCGCAGGCAGATCTCACCCACACGTTGTAACTCTTCCGTTGTCCAGACACGTCCAGATGGATTATGCGGGTTACAGAAAATACATACCCTTACCTTCTCATCCTTCGCCTTGGCTTCAAAATCCTCAAAATCAATGGAGTAACGTCCCTTCTCGTTGATCATATCCGAACACACCAGTTCAAGATTGTTATGCTCCGCAGCTGACTTGAAGAAACCATAGGATGGGGTCACGATCAGTACTTTCTCATCCGATTGACAGATATATTCCACCAATTCATATAAAGCGGGAATAATCCCGTTTGAGGTCTCCAAATGCTCCTTTGGGAAGGACCAATCATAGTATCTCTTCATCCAATTCGAAACAGCTTCATAGTATGCCGGATCAAATACCTGAGAGTAACCCATGATTCTACGGTCCAGACGTTCCTTAACTGCATCCAGAATCTCGGGAGGTGTGGCAAATTCCATATCTGCAATCCACATGCGAATAAATTCTTCATCTTTGAATGGAAAAGTCATGTCCTCTGTCGCGTTAAAAATATATTGACGGAAACCATCCGTATTCATGGCATTTGTACCTGTGCGATCTATAATCTCATCAAAGTTATATTTCATAGTAGCTTCTGCTCCTCTGTCTGTTGAACTTTTCATTGTCGGTTCATGTCGTATGAGATCTATTATTCCATGACGTAGAAATTGCATCAAATGCGATACAATCTATTCTGAAGAAACAAATAAAGTTTATTGTTTCTCCAGAATAGGTTTTTCGGTGAGAAAGTGATATATTTCTCATATAACATCATTTTTATGAATGACTTTCACCATTTTCACGTACTCTCAAGAAACACTGCATAAGGAGAACCAGTTATGAACAATATCAATCAGGAAGTTGGCAAGAAAATACGAAACTTTCGGAAGTGGCGGGGACTGACCATTCAACAGCTGGCGGATCAGATCTTCAAAAGCAAAGGTACGCTGTCCAAATATGAGAGCGGAGATATTACACTTGATCTGGTCACGTTACATCATATTGCTAACGCGCTCAACATTCAGGTGGAGCAACTCTTGTACCAAGAACCAAGGCATGCATCTCCCCTGATGAATGCGGTCCCGTCCAGCTTTTTCAAGAATTCTACACGTTTCTATTCCTACTTCTATGACGGGCGTAACAACAGTCTCATTCGGTGTGTCATTGACATGATGGCTCAATCGGATGCCAACCGTTATCGCACCGTGATGTATATGAATGTGAAGGATTTTGAGAACTACCAGGAATGCGAGAATATGTACTGGGGCCACACCGAGCATTATGATACACTCACCACGCTGATTTTGAAAAATCAGGCCACACCGCTGGAGAATCTATATATTAATATTCTGGCTTCTTTCCAGGAATCGGAGAAAAAGTGGGGACTGATGGCTGGTGTCTCCTTCAGACCTTTCATGCCGATCGCGCTCAAAATGTTATTCTCCAGAACCCCGCTGCCCGAGAATCAGGAGTTGTATAATGAATTGAAAATCTCAAAGGAAGATCTGCGGACACTGAAAATATACAACATGCTCGCTGTCACTTGAACAACGCAGCGTGTCACCCATTCTCATTATGGGTCGGCGACAGTTGGTCCACATTCCTCCCCATTAGAAAAGGCACTTCTATAAGCTGTTGAAACCAGCTCATAAAAGTGCCTTTCGCTTTGATGCCTATTCGATCCGGGAATAAGCGAGACTAACGCTTAGTTTTTGATTAAATCCAGCGTTTCGTCAAACATCTGCTTCTGTTCCTCAATCTTGTTCTCATTACCGATCACGCAGCGCTGTTGCTGTTCAAGTATGGCCGATAAAAGCTCAGCAAAACCGATAATGTCGCTTTCCTTTGTGCTTAGCACTTCGTCACGTTCCTGTTGCAGATCCGCTTCAGTCACATTCGACAGATAACACTCCAGAGAGAATGCTCCTTCGCCATAAGGTGTTCTCGGCGTATCCAGATCCTGGATCGCACCAATGATATAACGTGTCATCTCCCGCTCGTCTGCCCGGAAATCGGTCAAATATTGCGGTATCTCTTCATATACTTTGTACGTTTTATCGAGATTAGGATCACGATACGATGCAACGTAGCTGTCTCCGTTCCGTCTGAAACCTGACATGCAACCATATGCTCCGCCTTTGGCGCGGATATTGGTCCACAAGTAATCCAGAGACAGGATTCCCTGCAAGACCCGTAGTGAACCGGTGTATTGATACCCTTTGTCGATATAATTACCCGTTTGCACCACGTACTGCACCTCTGAAGGTGAACGGAATCCTTCCTTATGAGTAGCAGGTAGGAATGTAAACTCTTCCTTGGCAACCTCATGTGTGAACAGCTTCGCTTTCAGATTGGAAACCTGTTGTTCCAGTCCTTCATATCCCTGCTCATCGGCAGTGTAACTGACAAGCAAGTTCTCCGGTCTGAAAATATACCCCGTCAACTCTTGCAGGCTGGAAGATAACTCTTCTTTTTTGGCCTCAAAATTCGCCTGAAGATCCTCCAACCACTGGTAGAAGGCGATCCCACTTACAGCTTCCCTGAAATCGGCAACCGCTGAATGTTTGGACGAAGACCGGCCAATTCCCGCAGAGTGTCCGCTATTGATCAGATTACGTTGCAGATTACCTTTCATCTGGGAGATGATCTCATACAATCGCTTCGAATTATCGAATCGGGATGTGAACACAATTTCTTTGATCATATCAAAGGCAAATTCAAGCTTGTCATATAACACTTTTGCGTTGAACTCATAGGTAGCCTTGAATTCATTGTGCTTATGCGCATTGGCATAAGATCCAATCCCGCTATGAATACCACCAGAATGAATGTGGATTTCATTGGACAATTCATTGAACGAGTAGTTTTGAGTATCCACGTAACCCAGTACGTTTTTCAGCAATCCTGCATACGGCAGCAGATGACGTGGTACTTCTTTGATATCGAACAGCAGTCTCAGATAACCAATCCCGTTGGTATAGAGGTTATGATGCAGAATAGTTGTGCCGTCGACCTGATTCACCGTTTGATGCAACGTAGAAGCCTTCGGTTCAATATCTTCGATCGATAACGTCGGAATGACCTGCTGCTGCTCTTTGGTTGAAGGTGTATTCTGATATTCGGCGAGTGCTTCCGTTTTCTGAATCAGCGTCTGAACTTCTTCCTCGCTAAGCCCGGCCTGAATGGTTTTCAGACGTTCTTTCAATGCTTCCTCCTTGCGTGAGTTCAGCCCCTTATCCGGGGTAAGCGCCACAAAAGAAGTATGTGTGTTTTGCAATAAATACTTCTCAATCAGCTGCTCAAAGTAACCTTCGTTCATTTTTGTCCGCAGCTCAGCAAATACGTCATTAGCCTCCAAATGAGTGAAAGGTGCCTCTTGATCGTACAACCAGCTTTGCAGGGAGGAGAATCCGTAGATCAGGCCTTTCGGCATTCTGCCATAGTCCGCTTCCCTGTGATTGAATTCATACGAGTTAATTCCAGCAAGCAGCGCTTTTGGATCAAAGCCTTCTTTTACCACACGCTCAAGCACTTCTTTGACCGTTCCCAGGAAATCCTCTTTGCTCGCTAGATTACTCTTCTTCAGTCCCACAGTGAACACAGGCTGATACAGGCTGTCATCATACGAACCATAGACGTCCTTCGCAATTCCTTTATCCAGCAAAGCCTGTTTCAGTACCGCTCCCGGAGCGTTCAGCAGGGCGTATAACAGAATTTGGAACGAAATGTTCAGTTCCTTGTCCAGACTTGTGCCGATCACCGCGTTATAGGTCAAAAAGCTGTTATCTACTTCCGATTCCGTACTTCCCGCAGAGTAAGTCTTAACTGTGTCTACCCGTTCTGCAAAGGCAGGTTGAAGTTGAATGGCCGAATCAATCTCGATTCGATCATATGCACTCAGATAGTTCTCATCTAGCCATTGCAGCTTCTCTTCCATATCCATATCCCCGTAGAGATAGATGTAACTGTTGGAAGGATGATAGTATCTCGTGTGGAAATCCAGCAAGCCCTGATACGTTAGATCCAGAATAGCTTCCGGGAATCCGCCAGACTCGGAGGAGTATGTGGTATCCGGGAAAAGGGAATTCAACACTTCTCTGCGCACCATTCGTTCCGGTGAAGAAAAGGCACCCTTCATCTCGTTATATACAACTCCGTTGTAGGTTAACTCATCATCTGCTGAGGCCAGATTATAGTTCCAGCCTTCTTGTAAAAATATCTTTTCATTCTCATAAATATTCGTATTTAAAACCGCATCCAGATAAATATCCATCAGGTTATGGAAGTCGTGATCATTACGACTCGCGATCGGGTAGATCGTCTTATCGGGATACGTCATGGCGTTAAGGAATGTATTCAATGAACCTTTCAGCAACTCAACAAAAGAATCCTTGGCCGGAAATTTCTTGGACCCACAGAGCACGGAGTGTTCGAGGATATGGGCTACCCCTGTATCATCTTCCGGAGGTGTACGGAAACCGATACTGAATACTTTGTTGTCGTCCTGATTGGACAAAAGTACAATTTTGGCTCCGGATTTCTGGTGCTCCAACAGATACGCATCCGATTTCAGTTCTTCGATTCTGCGCTCCTGTAACACCTTGTATGGCTTAAGCTGTTTCAACATAAACTTGAGTCCTCCGTCCATAAGATTGTTTTATTGGTTTTGTGACCCTACATAAGTTCAAATATGGTTATTTACACTAGCACTCCGATGACAGAACAACCTTCCGATCGCTGTTATCCCCAGATTTTTTTGATTCCCTTTTGAAAGGGAAAATCCCGGGATAAAGGCGCCCGCTTCGCTTCTTCAGGTTATTTCTGTCCTCTCCGTTATCGTGTAAATGTGTAGTTGAACTTATATCGTTCAGCAAGGTAAAGGTAATATATGCCTACGGATAGTATACACCATTGTTCCGTCTCTTCATAAAAGTCAGATAAATGTACCTTCTGATATGTATTATGCAGGGTTTATGTTTATGAACTGCATGGTAAAGTGGTCTGCAATGAAGTGACATTGATATTAAAGAACATAAAAAAAGATCGCATGACGCTTGGTTAACAAGCGTCATGCGATCTTTTCTTTTTAAGATGCCGAGGACCGGGATCGAACCGGTACGGTAGTCACCTACCGCAGGATTTTAAGTCCTGTGCGTCTGCCAATTCCGCCACCCCGGCATGGATATTATTTCTTGGCGACAAGAAATATCTTACCATGAACTAATTAACTTTGCAACACTTTTATTAAAAATAATCCAACTATATAAGTTTAACTAATGATTTACACGATAACGGAGAGGACAGAAAAACTGAAAAAGCGAAGCGTTCGCCTAAAAGCTTTCTGAAAGAAAGCTACATCGGAAGCATACGCTATCACCGGATTTTCCCTTTCAAAAGGGAATCGAAAAAATCTGGGGATAACAGCGATTAGAAGGTTATTCTGCCATCGTAGTGTCAGTGTAAATAATCTTTAGTTCAACTTATAAAAAATGAAACAGGCACTGCAAGCGTCAGCTCACAGTGCCTAGAAAGTCCGAGTTGCGGTCCCGGACTTCCGGTAAACCAATCTATATTAAGGGAGGTGTGAGATAAGAATACCTCCCCAACATTAAAGAAACCTAAAATCAGCCTTAAATTAAACTAAAAAAGTAAAATAGGTCGAACACGAGCCGCTTCTTCCTCACTGCACTCCACGATAACCAAGATATGGTCCTTTAACAACCAATCTTCGTAATACCGCGCATCCTCCTCCGAGATCCCCGCTTCAGTCAGTGTAAGCACCAAATCATCAGTCTCACTCCCAATCTCATTACCAGCGAGCCTGCGCACTGCATTTCCGATCGACATCGTCTGATCCATTCGCTTCCCCAGACCAGCCAATATGCCTTTCAGAGCGCCAAAGGCACCATCTGTTCCGGCACCCTTCAGAGGTTTGGGCAACCCCGTCTTTTCGCTCACCAGCTCCAGATTAAGCTGCTCCTTTGCCACCGCTCCTAAATATTTATCCTTGATGCCTTCCTCTTTCACCTGATTCAACATCAATATAGCCTCGTTTTCGGTACGGGCAAGCCCAATAATCAATTGTGTCATTCCGTTCCCCTCCTTTTACCCTAATATAACCCCGTAATCCCCATTCAAAAACGGATCATCCTCAGCTAAGACAAATCACCTAGAAGAATGTTGATTTCTCTTCTGGAAATCTATACCTAGTTCTGATAGACTAGATAAAGAAGACAAATTAACCATTGAAAACATTGACATATGGATTTAACATCTCATAATCAGGAGCAATGACTTATGAAAAAAGAGGTAGAAATTGCCATCCGGCGCAAGCAACAGATCATGGTTCGTAATACAAGCGGTCAGACGGTAACCGGTTTTCCCGAGCGCACCGCTGATACATCCATTCTCTCCTTACGTACCGTCCACGGAAGTCTGTGGATACCGTTTGATGAGGTTGAACATGTTACACGTCTGTTAAGCATCCGGTCTCATCATTTAAGCGGAATGCAACTCGTATAGTCGGATCTGTAATCCTAGAAACTCACTTCCCTTATAAAAAAATACGTTAACTAGATCTATTTATGCCAGCACATCATATCAAAAAACCAGACGCATGCACGTCTGGTTTTTCTCTTCTACTTATCCTGTAACATACCGCCACTGACCTCACAACAAAGGCCCTACTATCATTGTTTCTGCTCTCCCATATCCCGTTGTTACTTCACTACAAACTTCACTCGTGTTCCATCTGGATATGTACTTAACTGATTCCCTACCCATGAACCTGCACCACGATTATCCTTCGGGGTAATGTATTGGATATCTGCACCTGTGCCTCCCTCAGCGCACATCGCCATAGGCCACTCGTCACGATCCTTACCTTTTTTGACCGGAACACCCTTGAGTGATAGCTCCCGATTGCCTTCGGCTCCATTACGATCAATGGTGCATACATCCGAATGCCCTGCCTTGATGGCAGCTTTAATATGGTTGGCCGTTTCGGGATAACGCTCTGAAGGGAACGTAATGGTATGGTCAACACTCTTATTCGTCCCAGCGAATGGATTAGGTATCTCCTCCGGCCATTCTCCCCCAGCCAAGGCGTAGAGGGCTACCAGCAGCATCGCTACCAGTGTCAGAACCTGCCTTTTGAAACCTTGCTTACTTTTACGCTTTCTTCTTGTGCGTCTCTTACTCATGCTGTGCCTCCCCCATTCAACACTTGCATTATAACAGAACGCCCGTTCGTAAAACAATCCAATAAAATAAAAAAACAGCCGAGACCGCCCGGCTGTCCTGCTTGTTTGATTATCCTACATTGGGAATGGCCTGTTGGCGCAGCAAGGGCAGTGTCACCTCAAACTGTGTACCTTTCCCTTCTGTACTCTCCACCGAAATCTGACCATTCATCAGTTCCAACAGTTCTTTGCAGATGGTCAGACCAAGACCGCTTCCGCCAAATCGGCGCGCATGGGAGATGTCAGTCTGGGTGAATGCATCAAACAATTGTTCGATCTGATGCTGAGGAATGCCAATTCCCGTATCACGCACAGAGAATACCAATACAACGGTATCCATCATTTGTTGCCTCACATCCACCTGTAACTGCACTTCACCTTGTTCTGTGAACTTGATCGCATTACTCAGCAAATTATCCAGTACCTGCCGAAGTCTTAGCGGATCACCGATAAGCACATCAGGAACATTCAGATCAGCATGACAGAGCAGACGTATTTGTTTATTCTGTGCCGCAGGTTCATGTGTCTTCACAATCTGTGGAATTAGCTTCAATGGTTGAAACTCAATGTTTTCAACATCCATTTTGCCTCTGCCCAGTTTCGCCATATCCAGGCTATTGTTAATGATGTTAAGCAGCGCCTCACCTGATTGACGTGCAAGCTCCAGATATTCTTTCTGCTCATCCGTAGTTTCACCCATACTGGCAAGTTCGATCATGCCCATAATGCCGTTAAGCGGGGTACGAAGCTCGTGATTCAGCTTGCCGATGAATTCCAATTGCCCTCTGCTATTCATCTCAGCCATGGAAGTTGCAAACTTCAACTGCTGTTCAGCATACTTCCGTTCTGAAATATCGTATTGAATGCCTACAAAATATAAACACTCTCCGGATTCATTAAAGATCGGATCAATATTCAGTTCGTTCCAGAACTTCTGACCACTTTTTGTATAATTTAAGATATCAATCTTAATGGACTGTTGTTTCTTTAATGCATCACGAATCTGCATTACCGTTTCGGGGTCTGTGTCCTGTCCTTGCAAAAATCGGCAATTCTGTCCTACAGACTCTTCATACGTGTATCCTGTCAGCCGAGTAAAGTGTTCGTTTACATACATGAGCGGAAGCTCAGACAAGGTAGCATCGACCACGGTAACGGAGGATTTCACTTTCGAGATGATAAATTCCCATTGTAATGAGGGGTGATTATGTTGGCTCATGCCTTCCTCCTTCATCTCACACACATTAATGTTTATATATTCTGCAATCGTACATTATAAGGAGAGAAAACTAACCAGTCGGAATGTGTTGATATTAAATCAATATATTTTAATTGTAACACAGTTATTCAAGTCATGTGGTTCTTGGGTAATAGTTGATAACTAAGCTTACACAATAACCTAACTACTCATTAGGAGGAACATACATGAAATTTCTGTTAATTATCATCATTATCATTTTGATTGTAGTCTTTTTTACCAGACGCAAACGTTAAGATGAGATCCGTTATGTAAGGGAGAAAGGAAGATGGGTATGAGAACCCTCTTTTTTATATTCATGGTACTCTGTATCATCAATTTCTGTTTCCCAAAATTCGGCTGGTATCTGCGCTATGGCTGGATTTTCCGCGGTGAGGCAGAACCCAGCAGGCCTTATATGACGATGGTGAGAACGACCAGCCTGCTGATGTTACTTATCGCCTTCACACTCACCATGGCATGAACTATAACCATTAGAAGATGACTGCCCTGTTGGGCAGTTTCTTTTTTTGAGCTGAAATGACGGGAAAATGATAACTTTGTTTGTGGTGCAATGATGACAATGCCCGTAATATAGATATATCGTTTCGGAAAGGACATCATTGGCATGAACATCGCATTTTATCCGTATTGGGCCGCCAAAACGCTGCTCTCGCTTATTAATGTCATATATATCATGGTCATTACTACGTTTATTTACAGTCACACTGGATCGGTACTCTATGCTGCAATGTTTCCACTAGTTCAGATCATTACACGTATAACAGCAAGTTTCACTTTGCCATTACTTGTGAACCATTTCCCATTCTCCAAACTATTGATCCGCATTTCCATAGCCAAAACATTAATCATGACCTGTATAGCCATTTCGTTGAATCACTTGATTTCACAATTGCCGCTTTTATTGCTCGCAGTGGTCATACTATCCTTTTTGGACGGATGGGAAACCCCGTTACTGAATGCTTTAACGCCACAATTGGTTCAAGGTGAAGATCTTATAAAAGCAAATAGCCTACTATCCGTCTCCAATCAGACTGTAACCATTGTCGGTTATGCCATGACGGGATTCGCCGTGATGAACTGGGGGGCGGCACAGACCTTCTGGGCAGCTACAAGCCTATCCTGGGCCGTTCTGATCTTCATGATTACCATGGGATCGCTCACACGGAATGTAGAACAACCCCACAAATCTGCTGTATCGCGGAAAGTATTTAGGGAAGGCTGGAGTATACTTTGGAACAATCCATCATTACGACTGATCACGCTTATGGACATTGCCCAGGCTCTTGCGGGTTCCATCTGGATCGGAGCTGTTACGCTGGCCTTTGCAAAAGAAGCTCTGGGACGAGGAGAAGGTTGGTGGGGACTCATGAACTCGAGTTACGCTGCTGGAACCATGCTTGGAGGTATTCTGGCTCTTGCACTGGCCAAACGTATTCAGAAGCATCTAATCGCTAGTATGACCATGGGTTCTCTTCTCTTCAGCCTGCTGACCGTAGTTTATGGTCTAAACAACCTGCCATGGCTCGCTCTGGTGTTATGCATACTCATGGGTCCAGTTCATCAGATTCGTGATGTGGCTCAGCAGACAGCGCTTCAGAACAGTGTACCTGTCGAATCCCTAACCAAGGTATACGCCACCCATGGCGTCCTGATACCCGCGGTAATGAGTGTATCCATAGTCATCTTTGGTCTAGTCGCTGATCAACTGGGTGTTCGATGGGTATACCTTACCGGTGGAGTCTTGTTTATTGTGTCTGCGTTATGCTCATTATCGTTGAACAGGGTTCACAGAAACCAGCCCATTGTTAAACATACGAAAAATATGTAAATCAAAAGAGACGAGCAACATTCTGCTCGTCCCTCACAATCTCAATCCAATCGATAATCGGTCAGCGGCCTGCCTTTTTTATAATACAAATTAGGTGACAGTATATTGAAGAAAATATGCACATCCGGCATGTATGCTTCTTCCAAAATAGCTTGCACCGACGATGCAATCCGATTATGAATCTCCTGGTCACGTTGAAACATCAGAATCTCTATAGAAGCCGGAGAAGGTGTTAGCGCTTGTACATCATGACGCTCTGCCTTCATTCTCTCCCTTGGAATATGAGTAATTAGGGCCATCTGCTCTGTAATTTGGGGTACAACTTCCTCTAGCTGAGGACCTGTGAATCCTTTAAAGCGAATAAACGGCATTGCTATCCCTTCAATCTCTGTTAATAGTCTCTTATGTGATTTTAAGCACATTGTTTTCAGTTGTCAAATGTCATGGATGGCATATGTTGCTTCTTATAAACAGGAAAAGCCCCGCTGAAGTCTCAGCGGAGCCACTGTTTGCACGTTTCTATACGTGACTTACAGCCAGAAAGATTTTGTGATGATCACGAGCAGGATGAACAGCACGAGAATTGCACTTGTGGAAGTCCATCCGCCGCCGAATCCACCAACATTGCCACAACCGTATCCAACTTGACTCATTTGACTGGCCTCCTTTGAATTTCAAGGTATGCCATAACATATGCGTATTCCGTGAAAGTGACCGGGCGAATCGGCAAGTTCATCAGCCCATTCATCTGGGATTCATGTCTGGTAACTTTAACTAGATGGGTCGATGGAAATTTTCAGTTGTTTTTCTTGTGACTCCTGAGGTGAAGGGTCTGTATTTCCTCTGTGCAGAAGGATTGTACGAGTACGTGTATCACTTCGGGATGCCAGAACAACCTCTCCATCAGGTATTATACAATAGGCGATAGGAATGGAGATCTCGCTATCACGATACGAACCATCCGCATGGCTAGTCCCCATGACAATACATTGATGCTTCAAGGCGATCTGCCGAGCCTCTTCGACCCACTCACTGTACTGCTCTTCACTGAACATGCCCACACCAATGGAATGCATCACAATGTCCACATTCCCTATATTCTCATTTCCAAATCCTTGCAGGATCAGCTCATCACACAACAAAGTGCTTATTACCCAACCCTGTTCCTCAACCGTCTCAGCAGGTGTATATTTAGCTTTCTCCAATACAATCTCTCCAGCCTTACTGATGATAATCGATCGGTCCTTTGGACGTTCGTCCAGTCTGCGATGACCTGATACAATCATGGTCCCATATTCAGCCGCCAACCTGCAAGCTTCCTCAACATTCTGGTTCAGATAACCTTCAGGAAAGAACAATATATCCGCATCAGATTGTTGCTTGAGTTCGGTTCAAGCTGCAGCAGGTGCTGTTCCAACCTCGGTTGTCCGATGATAATCTTCATCTAATATCCCCCATTCATAAATAAAAGCCGGTTCATACCTGAATAAGGTACAAAACCGGCTTAAAGGTTGTACGGACAGAACTCCTGCTCACCGTACTTCGCTTCAAGAGTAATTGGTTCTCATGTTATTGCTCGACGACACAATTACCTTTACAGTTGAATGATATGTAGTTAGGCATTTCTACGTTCAATACTATCATATATTGCCTGCCCATCATAGCTTCGATCTGTAGCGATATCTTTCACCAATAGGACACTGTTTGCATTTCCAGATAAAATACTCAGTGCCCCCAACACCCAAGCAAGTGGATATAATGCAACGGATAAGGCTTTTTTCATGTCTTTGTCTCCTTTGCTGTTGAAATAGATGATTGGTTGAATATCCCATTAATACGATTACATCCCAAATAAGTTTCAATTTTATACACAACCATAACCAACATTTTACATACAGGAGACAAACTAAAATTGTTCCGGTCAGATCATCTCGAAACTCTGGAGCAACGCTGCTGCCTCTTCATGATCAGGTTCCAGAGCTAGTACCTTACGGGTATATGACAGTGTTTCTTCTTCCAGTTCAAGTTCATAACAGCACACAGCCAAATCGTATAAGACAGCTGGATTATGATTACTCGGATCTGCAACCAACGATATCTCCAGAAACCGTTTAGCATCCTCATACATATACATTTCATATAATAGCTGACCTGCCAAAAATGCCAGCCCCCCTTCCTGCTCCATCACATAATAGGACGACCACATTGTATGAATTCCTGACTGAATATCGAGCATTTCCTCATCACTTGCATCAGGAAGAAGACTGGAGATGTGCGTCGCGCTGTGAATCAAGAACTCGGCATCATACCCGCCCAAACGCCAAAACGGCAAAATATGCTTCAACTCCATGCTCTCTATCCGCTGGTCTACCCATTGCTTCATGCTGAAAAAGTCATCCGGTCCAAAACGTTCCACAAATCGATGATAGGCCAGTCTCGTGTTCACATAACGAATCGGTTCATCCACCATCAACATGCATCCAACATTCAGATCTTTATAATGATGTGTTGTGAATCGAGTATGTGCTCCCTGTTGTTCCAGAACATATTGAATCGCATGGTAGTTAGCAGTTAGCGAAAAACTCCCGTGAAGAACAAATTCAGGTGGCTCTGCGAACTTCCAGTTATCCAGACGATGATCCCCTTTATCAGCGGTAATCAACACATAACCTGACTGCGACAGCTTGTTCAACCGTTCAAGACAGGACAAGCCAATTGCGGGGAAAAGGATGTGTGAATCCTCCAGTTCCTCTTTGTACAACGTAATCAGTTCCGAATAAGGATAGTTATCTGCACTGTATTCAGGTGCCCGGCGATACTCATAACTCAGCGTCATGTTCTTCAACATCTCAGCGGGATCCAGATTAAGACGACGATCCGGAGACTGAAGGAGCAGATCACACTCATATATCTCGCCGGACCCAATATAGATTAATTCCTGCGGGATGCTGTCAAAAAAGTAATTGGCAATCAACAACAACGGTTGTTTCAGATCACCAGGCCGAATAACCGTGCCTGCGACAACCAGATTCAATTCCGTATCCTTTACAGCGTCAAAACGTGCAAAATCCACTATACCTTGTTGAATAAAGGATTGCATGGATGGATGCTCCTGCCAACCCAGCACATTCTCTGCTACGAGATCGGTCATTACATATCTGAAAGGCGGTAACTGTATTCCAGAAAACTCCTTCAACTCAAGCAGTTTCAGGAGAATTTGGTGTGCCAAACGCCCTACACCCGCTCCAAGTTCAAGAATGGTTACGGTCTCGCTGATCTTTCCTTTGTTCGAGAGGTCTTGAAGAAAGCCAAAGATCATCTCTGCATACGCCGTGGCAATCATCGGATTACTCGTAATATATTGAGGGACTTGGTTCTCTGTCCAAGCTTGTAGCCCCTTCTGTTCATAATAAGCTCTCTGCCAATCCCAGACCGGAGCTTCACTGTAACGAAAACGTTGACTTTCATTTGACGTCATTAAACGGAAACCTGCTTTCTATCACTAATTTCATACGTTTCTCAGATGTTCACGTATTATTTTATGTCCAATACCATTCAATCTCTGTAATGCATTATATCATAGAACCCTACCTACTCGATGAAGTTCAGTTTTCCCCTTCAACAGGAAAAAAACCTGCTTTTGAGGGCAGGTCTGTAATGTGCTTCATACAATAGATTATTTCTAGTTCACATAGATGAGGATGCTTAATATTAGTCGGAATATAATACGCCGTCAAAGTTCTCAGGGCCTACACGGATTGTGCCCAACAAGTTGGAGCTGACAAATGCAGTGTACGTCAATTGTGGCGTAATTGGTGGATTGAAGTCATCAGCAGAGAATGTAATAACCTGAGGTGCGAGAACACTCAGATTAAATGTGGAAGTGGCAGAATAAATAACTGGGTCTGTTGCTAAAGTCCCTCTAACTATAGTAATCGTAATTCCAGCAAGCGCCAATGGAAGCTGTACAGAGACTGTTCCTTTGAATTGAACACGTGGGTTAGCTCCGATACCAGCTGTGGACACCAAACCAATCTGTCCAAATAATTGAGGTGTGTTAATTACAAGGATTGGAATGGCGATAGAGTTAGCCAAACTCGCATTCTGCGAAGTTCTTGCATCAATAAATTGACTCATGAAATCTACCTCCTATGGGTTGGGATAAGGTAGTATATGCGAGATTTGAGATATGGCATGGACATACACTGACATTCGCAAAAAAAGGCATATTAGAAAGATACCATTAACAAGTTACCTTTTTGCTCCAGCACTTAATTGTAGACAGAAAAAAACCCTTGCTAGGCAAGGGTTTCAAGAGTATGGGCCCTACAGGACTCGAACCTGTGACCAATCGGTTATGAGCCGACCGCTCTAACCAACTGAGCTAAGGGCCCTAGACATAATGTAAAACGTGCAGATGATGGCTGTAAATCATCCAAGTGAAACTAAATTGCGGGGGCAGGATTTGAACCTGCGGCCTTCGGGTTATGAGCCCGACGAGCTACCGGGCTGCTCCACCCCGCGTCAGTAAGAAATATTAAAACAGCGACTTAATTAATATACACTATTGATACCCTATAAGTCAAGGGGTAATGTCAGGGAATAAATCGTACACCGTAACGACCTTTGCGTGATCGATAAACTTCCACTTCCGCCGGTTCATTATGACCATAAATCCATCCATCCTGCTCCATCCGCTTGGCCAGACATCCTGCCTGAAATTTGGTTGCATACAACTTGCTGAAATATACCCAGTGCATACCGCTCGTCCTTTCCGGAGTCGTCATTTATTCCTGCTTTTTGTAGAATACCCCATTTTCATAAAAATAGCCGCCAAAGATTAAAATCTTCAGCGGCTATCCTTAACTTATGATATGACTACTTCATCAAATCTCATTGAAACGTAGCTTTAGGATCCTTTTTCAATTTCTCCAGCATCTCGTTTCCTTTGGCTGCCCACTCACCAAGTGCTTCTTTTGGTGTCTTTTTGTTCTCTAGTACTTGGTTGAAATATTCCATACCTTTTTCATTGACTTGCCATAAACCTGGGGATTTTTGGTACATCTTATCCAGATTGGTATTTGTTGGCGGAATCGGCTTCAGCGCATAGAATGCTTGAATGTTATAATCCAGGCCGTCTTTGGGCTTAATGAAGCTCTTCCGTGATACCATCTCATAGCTGCTACGTGCTTTGATCTTAGCCCAGTCCTCACTGTTCATGTACTTGATCAGTTCCCACGCATCATCCGGATTCTGAGCCGCACTATTAATCGCCATGAGGTTGCTCAGGTAGATGCTACCTCCAATTTCAGGAGCTTCCGGGTGAACTGGAGGTGTTACCACATCCCAATCCACTTTCGTAAAGTCTTTCATTTTATCCGCATTTTTATTGGCATCAATTAATTGATTAATATAGCTGTAATCACCAATAACCATGGCTGACTTGCCACTCAGGAACAGGTCACCCTGTACTGGATCATAACGCCCACTCGGATTCTGATCCTGTGGTTCGTCGCCTTTAGGAATAACTTTGTCAATCGCAAGTTTGCTGATGGTGCTCCATACTTTCTCCCATTGAGGAGAATCTACTGTCATCTTCTCTGCTTTGTCATCAAACGTCTTCAGCTGCAACGAGCTGTAGTACTGCTGCATGGAGTAGTACGGCGAACCACCCTGATATGTCGTGAAGGAGAAACCAAATACATGATCTTTACCTTCACCTTTCGTTAGACGGGTACCCAGATTGAAAATATCGTCCCATGTCATGTTGTCCGTTGGCGGTTCCACGCCTGCTTTTTCAAACATACCCTTGTTATAGAACAAAGCCGATGAGGAGAATGTTGGTGTCAATGCATAAATGCTCTGATCCCCAAGGTCCTTAATTCCCTCCAGTACACTAGGCACGATATCACTGGTATCAAACTTATCTTCCTGCATCAGTGGGTCCAGCTGTTTCACCAGATTCTCCTGAATTAATGATTTCACTGTAGCGGTATCCGCCACGATGACGTCAACCGGGTTATCGCCAGTCATAATCTTCTTCAGACTTTCCATCGTATCCGGAACTTCCTGCTGTTCTTCGGTGTTGCCATATCCATACATGCTGCTCTGATCAACGGCAGCTACAATCTCAATGGTTACATTGGGATGGGTCAGCTCAAAAGCATCAGTAAACTGTTGACGGAAATAACTGTCATCTTGCCCTCCCCACATTGTAGCCACACGTAATACACGTTGCTCTGTATCTTTCGCCTCACTTGCCGTACAGCCAGCAATCAGCGGCAATGCTAGCGTCGCAGTAGCCATGACAGCCAGCACACGTTTTCCCCACATACTATTCTTCATTTCCCAGTTCCCCCTCTTAATTATCTTGGCGGTGTAATGACAATACGTTCACCGTCAAATTCCAATGTAGCCCGGTTATCAATGGATAAGGCCTCCAGATACTCTTTTGGCACCTGAAGTCGTCCTGCACGGTCTATAATGACAAATGCTTCATGGATGTCTGGCATACCCGCCTCGGACAAGTTATGCTCATCATCCAGATTCGGGTTGCGCTTCACAAACTCAGTACTGGTCAAGCCGTCCCGGATCGCAACGATCCGGTCTACCTTGCCAGCTAGCGTCAAGTCATGGGTAACGATGACAATCGTAACACCGAGTTCCTTGTTCATTCTTCGGAAAATGCCCATGATTGTATCACATGTCTCGGAATCGACCGAACCGGTTGGTTCATCTGCAAGCAGAATTTTGGGACGATTGGATAATGAGATCGCAATCGCTACCCGTTGCTGCTCTCCTCCTGACAACTGATGCAATTTGTTATGCATCCGATCCTTAAGGCCTACCCATTCGAGCAACTGTTTCGCGTAAGCACGATCACGCTTGCCTCCCAGAATCATGGGAGTCTCCACATTTTCCAGTGCAGTGAGATAAGGCAGCAAGTTACGACCGTTATTTTGCCAGATAAAACCTACCGTATGACGTTTGTATTCGACCAATTGGGCATCTGTCATCTTGAGCAAATCCCAGTCTCCCACAACAGCCGTACCAGCCGTAGGACGATCAAGCCCGCCCAGAATATTCAGCAGCGTGGATTTACCGCTACCGCTGTTACCGATGATGGCCATCATTTCACCTTGATTGACAGTCAGGTTGAGACCCTGAAGGGCAACGACTTCCACATCGCTGGATTTAAAAATTTTGACAAGTCCTTCGCATTGGATCACGTTTACCTCTCCTCTCCCATTTTGACTGCCTGGTGAACCCGCAATCTGCGAATCTGCCAGAGCAACATCGTTGCACCAATGACCAACATCACCACGGTGACCCCATACAGTTGCAACATATCCTGCTGTTCAAACACAATCCGGAACGGAGGTACCTGAGCAGAGACATTATCCGTCGTTTGCAGGAATGGCAGGAATAAACGACTGGATACCTGACCAATTCCAATACCTAGCAGGATCGATAGCCCCGCTGTGAACACCTGCTCCAGCAGCAGCATACCGCTCAGTTGTGCCCGGGATAAACCCATGGCCCGTAATACACCAAACTGCACAACACGTCCGGACAAGTTGAAAAACCAGTACAGCACGTATCCGATCAACGAGATGATAACCGATACCAGGAATCCAAGGCTCAATATCCCGAATACGCCACCTCTTGACGGATGTTTACCCTGAGATACCAATTCGGAGCGGACGTCACGTACAGAAGATAACTCAATGCCTTCTGCTGCGAGTTTCTCCATTAATGGAGCCACTTTGGCATCCGGTTTCATTTTCAGCCACACCTCATAAGGAATCAAAGGCACTTGATCATAGATATAATCCAGATTCGCCACGAAGAATGGCATCTGATCCGGATACTGGGCTGGCCAGTATGGAATGATCCCGAACACGACGAATTCAATCGCCTGTCCCTGTACACCCATGGAGACGAGGTCTCCAGTTTTCAACTTAAATTTGTCAGCAAATTTGGAAGAGATCAATACAGCTCCTTCATATTTACCAAGCAAGTCAAGGTACTTGTAGGGATGTGCCGGGAACAGATCGTTGCGGAACCATGCCACTTGAGCAAAGTCCACATTATCAATTCCGACCAGCATCCCCTGTCCGCCCGATTTACCAGAGACGATAATATTGCCTTTGGTCTGCAGCACTCGTGCTGCATGTTCAACCCCGTCTAATCTGCGGAACACTTCAAATGGAGGTTCGGAGTAGATGACTTTGGATGGCTGCGAAGAACCGCCGCCACCACCTGGAGCACCTCCACCGCCATTGCCTCCGCCGGAACCACCACCAGCAGAACCTCCTCCTCCATTGCCACCACCTTGTTGACCCCCACCCGTACCGCCATTCTGTCCGGAACCACCGGGTTTAACCTCAGGTGTCCCTTCCCACACAGTCTGCATAATCACATCAGAACCATAACGGTACAAGGTACGCTCAGTGGAATTCAGATCAATCGTCCGAGCAGCAGCCGAGTTGTACACCCCAAGTCCCAGTGTCAGTACAAGGAGGATCATCAGCGGATAATATGAAGAAGATGATCGCGATAGCTGTGTTAATGTCAGATACAACGGGACCGGGAGAAACTTGCGACCGATCAACTGAATGAGCTTCAATATCCACGGGAACAAGCGCAGGAAGAATAGTCCGAGCGCAAAGATCGCGAGTGCGGGTACAAAGAACAGAAACGGCTGTACCTGCAGCTGATCGGTTGTCATTCCGGTCTGGAAGGTCAACATCTGACGTTCATAGAACAGGTAGTATCCATATCCAGCCAGACCCAGCAACACAACGTCCAGGAACCAGCGTTGCCATACTGGAGCACGGTCTGTCCGTGCTTGCCGCCGCTTGGCAGATACAATGGTTGCCCGTGCATAGGTTATCGCAGGGATAAGTGATGCGATGATCGCAACAAGGACCGCTGCTACGCCCAGGAGGATAGCTTCTTTTGATACACCGATCGGAATAGACTTCCGATCTACGAACGAGAGAAAGCCACTTGCTGAACCGATACTCTTGGCCATAAACCAACCGAGCAACGGCCCAATAACCAGTGCAATAGCGCCCAGAAATATGCCTTCAAGCAGGTAGAGAGAGAAGATCTGCCGAGCTGAAGCTCCACGGCTGCGCAATACCGCAATATCACTCTCTTGCTTTTGTAATGACTGTCTGGCATTCATGGCAATAAAATAAAAGACCATCGCAATCATTGGTGCTGCCAAGGTAAACAACATCGTCTGCAGTTGCAGACTCTGACTGCGGAACTGCTTAAGCAGATCACCAAAGGTGATATCCACTTTTGTATCTTTCAGCCGCTGGTACAGATCGATATCCAGCCTTTCCAGCATGGAAGTCAGACCTGATAACTGGCTGGTTTGAATTTCTTTCAGATCAAAGGCATAATACCAACGTGAATTTTGAAGTGGAATCCCTTTTTCCTTCAGTAAAACATCATTAAAAACCGATTCATCCACATAAAGTCCATTCATCATGCCGTCAAATCCTTGTACCCAGTAAGGGCTGTTCGGATCATCTGCCTTGAAGGAACCCGTAATCTTCACACGTAACGTGATATCAAGACCGCTATACACCGGATATTCCAGAATGTCACCGATATGCAGGTCGTTACGGTACATGCCCTCTTCCAACATGACTGCCTCGATCGTGTCATCTTTGACCTGGTTTCCAGGTTTCACCCCGGCAGAGTAATTCACCTGTGCATCCAGCCCACTCATCGTACCCAGACTCATACTGCGCGCCCTGCTGGCATCCACTTTGGTTGGATCTTCCGGGCTCACCTCTGTGCTGCGAATAGATCTTGAATTCACATACGTATGAAAAGGAAACCCGATGTCGCGAGGAACATCCTCACGAATATAACGATCTACTTCATCCAGACCCCGAGTGTCTGTCTTCACGCCACCGGGTGCCTGATAACTCATAAGCAACGAACCGGCTGGCAATCCTTCACTGTTATCCTGCAGCGTCTGCGCGACGACCCGTTTCAACGCACCATCGGCATACATTGGAATACTGACGGTGAACGCAACCGCCACAATTAATCCGATTAATGTGTTGAAGGTCATCCAGCGCGTGTTCCACATTTTGCGGAACAGCAGCCGAAGCAATGGCAGCCCCATTAGCGTCCCACTACTTTCTGGCCGACGGTCAGACCTTTCAGAATCTCGACATCTGTCGACGTCTGCTGGCCCACTTCAACGTCCACTTCACGCTTGCTGCCATCACTCTCCACGACTTGCACATACGTTCTTGAACCGATGGAGCGTAGAGCGGATACAGGAATCACAATCGCGTTCTCCGTACGCTGCGTTACAATCGAGACGGATAAGGGTGTGCCACGTTCCACGCCTTTTGGCATTTTTGCAAGTGTAACGATAACATACTTATCCAGTGTTTCCTTGGTTGGAGGCGTCCCGTCTTCCCCCGTTCCTTCGCCACTGCCACTTCCCGATGCTTCCGCGATAGGCATAACTTTAATTTTGCCAGAGACTTTACCAGCTCCATTAATATCTACTTCTGCCTTCATACCAGCGGAGAACTTCTCCAGATCTTCCTTGGCAAAGGTAGCTGCCACAACCAGATTGGATGTATCCGCAATCGTAGCAATCGGATCATACGCTTTCACGGCTGCACCCTTCTCTACCTGCACAGCAATAACGGTACCGCCAAACGGAGCTGTCAACGTGGCTTTGCCCAGTTGTTCCTCCAGATCAGCGAGTTCCTGGCGCAGTTCTTCAAACGCAATCGTTGATTCTTCGAACTCTACCGGGTCCATCTCATCCTTCTTGCGGAGTGTTTCCTTCATTTGAACTTCGGATTTGCGAATAGCCAGTTTCTTGCCACGTATCTCTTTCTCTACACTTTCCACATCGAGCACGGCCAGAAGTTGGCCCTTTTTCACTTTATCCCCTGGTTTAACATTTAACTCTTTGATATGCATGCCATCAAGCGTGAAGTACACCTTCTCTTCCCGCTGACTCATCATTTTTCCACTGCCACTTACTTTTTTTTCCAACGTTTCCGTCCGGACTTCATATTCCGGTTTCTTGGAGATCGTTGGTGGTGTAATAGGCGGAAGTACTTCTTCCTCTGTTTCTGACGGCAGCAATGAGCAGCCGGACATCGTTGCAACCATTATCGCACCAAGTACAATAAGTGTTGCGCGTTTCCCCCTCTTCGGAGCGGCCCCTTTACTTGATAAATCTGCCGTCCGCCATTTCATAAACATGGTCCGCAACCTCCAAAATTGTAGGATCGTGTGTAGTCATACATATTGTTACTTGTTCTACTTCAATAATATTGCGGAATACGGCCATAACCTGAGCGCCCATCTTGGAATCCAGTTCCGCTGTAGGCTCATCCGCAAGCAACAATCTGGGTCTATGGGCAATGGCCTTGGCTATAGCCACCCGCTGTTGTTCTCCCCCGGACATCTCGAATGGACGGTGCTTCACCCGTTTGGATAGTCCAACCAGATCCAGACAGTGACCAACCCTGTCCTTCCATTCCGCTCGCGGAACGTCCGCCATGCGCAGCGACAGTTCTACATTTTCCCAAGCAGATAATAAGGGCATGAGTGCATATGCCTGAAAAATAAAACCGATCTCTTTGCGCCGCAAAGCGGTCCGCCTCCGGTCTCCCCAATCCTGAAGAGGCTGGCCAGAGAACAGAATGTCTCCACTTGAAGGCTGATCCAGTCCACCGAGCATATTCAGCAGCGTTGTTTTGCCTGAGCCCGATCGCCCCTTCAGCATGACCAGTTGTTGCGGATTCACTTCCATATCAATGCCTTTGAGCACATGGATAATGCGACTGCCTGTCTGGAAACTGCGATGCACGTTACGCACCTCCAGTACAGGTCCATCATATGGAGGCAGCATATCCTTCTTTGGTTTGATCTTCCTCTGGGGTTCATCAACGGTGGTGATAGTAGCTGCAGCCACTTCATCCGAAGCGATTTCACTTTCAGATAAAGATACTTCACTTGTCGGGTGCGCTGATTCACCTATGTATGTATTTTCTCCCGACTCCGTCGATGCCTCCAACGGTGTTTCCCCCTGTTGATGTTCATCGCCTGACTGGCTCTTGGCAGGTCTTTTTCTGAGAAATAAATTCTTCATGCCAGCAATCACGCTCATCCTTTCTTGATATCCCGATCATTTCTTCAAAAAACCTAAAATTAGAAATCTGTTCCAACCTACACTGAATTATAAACGACCGATCCCAACTAAAAGTTACAAGCTTTTTACAACGGTAGAGTGAAAAAGTTAATATTTTGATGAACAAACAAAAAAAGCACCCCAAAGTGCGGGATGCCTCTTGCATATTCGATGGTTTTGCCGATATGACGGCAATCATTACAATTTTGATACCGTTCATTCATGAACATTTTTTCGAGGTATCAATTAAATTATTTACCAAATGAAGAAGGATCTTCACGCCAGGATTTGAGCAATTCAAAATCGCTTTCCTGAATCGTTCCCTGAGCCAAAGCCACATCCATCAGAGCCGTATAATTGGACAACGTCTGAAGTGGAATTCCAGCATCTTCGAATGCTTTAACACCTTTATCCAGCTGGTAGCTGAAAATGGCAAGCACGGCCAACGGTGTTGCGCCTGCTACACGTACGGCTTCGGCTGCTTTGATCGAGCTTCCACCTGTAGAGATCAGATCTTCGATGACAACCACTTTCTGTCCTTCGGTAATCAAACCTTCGATCAGGTTCTCCTTGCCGTGTCCTTTCGCTTTATCACGAATGTAGGCCATCGGCAGATCCAGCTTCTGAGCCACCCAGGCAGCATGCGGGATACCCGCGGTTGCCGTACCTGCAATGACTTCTGCATCCGGATATTGGTTACGAATGATCGTTGCAAAGGCTTCAGCGATATCATTACGAATCTCGGGATAGGACATCGTTAAACGGTTATCGCAGTATATTGGTGATTTGATGCCGGATGTCCATGTAAATGGCTGTTGCGGACGTAACGCCACGGCTTTAATTTTCAACAGTTGGGAAGCAATATGATTCGGAATCTCATTCAGTTCGATCATGCGTTCAACATCTCCTTCAAAATGGTTTCTGCCGCTTCACGCGGATTGGAAGCGCCTGTAATGGGTCTGCCTACAACAATGTAATGACTTCCTCTGGCAATGGCTTCACCCGGCGTCAAGACTCGTGTCTGATCTCCCAGACCACTACCCGCTGGACGAATTCCTGGTGTAACGGTGTGAAAAGCACTGCCACACGCTGCCCGAATTGCGGGTACTTCCAGTGGAGAAGCAACAACCCCATCGAGTCCGGCCTCTTGGGCTAGTCCTGCATAACGGACCACAGCAGCTTCCACACTTCCCGGGATGCCAATCTCGTTATTCATCGTTTCCAGACTTGTACTGGTGAGTTGGGTGACTGCAATGATCTCAGGCTTGCTAAGGGAAGGATCGGCAGCGATTGCTGCCTCAGCACCTTCACGTGCAGCACGCATCATGAGGGCTCCACCCGCTGCATGTACATTGAACATGTCTACCCCAAGACGTGTGATACTTTCAGCACCGCCACGAACGGTGTTGGGAATGTCATGCATTTTCACATCCAGAAAAACGGAGCAACCTTTGGATTTTAGCTCCCGAATAAAGTCCGGTCCTGCTGCGTAGAACAGCTGCATGCCCACCTTCAGATAACAGGGAATGCCTTCAAGAGCTTGTACCAATGCTTTCGCTTCTTCCGCTCCAGGATAATCCAGTGCCACCATCAGACGGCCAGCCATTTCATTGAAACTCGCTTGATTCATCACCAGCGCTCCCCTCCACTTGCTCATTTTTTCCGTTTTTGCCCGATATAAAGGACATCCCGCCAGCCCGCAGGCTGACTGATGTCCTTCATCAGAGACTTATTTATTTTACAAAGACAGGCATTGCTTCCGAAGAGAAGTTGATCGTTTGCAGCATGATCAGCAGCGCACGAATCGTATCCAATGAAGTCATACATACAATGCCGTTTTCTACCGCTTCACGACGAATTCGGAATCCGTCACGCTGCGGTGTTTTGCCTTTGGTCAGTGTGTTGAAGACAAAGTTCGCTTCGCCGCTGCGGATCATATCCAGAATGTTCGGCGAACCTTCACTTAATTTGTTCACAGTCGTTACCGGAATGTTCGCTGCTTCAAGCGCAGCTGCTGTTCCGCCCGTAGCCATGATTTTGTAACCCAGTCTGTAGAAACCTTCGAGCAAAGGAACCGCTTCGTCCTTGTCTTTGTCTGCCACAGTCACAACAATCGCTCCGGTTGCCGGAATTTTCATTCCTGCGCCGATGAGACCTTTGAACAACGCTTTAGCGTAATTCGGGTCACGACCCATAACCTCACCTGTAGACTTCATCTCAGGTCCGAGGGTTGGTTCTACACGACGCAGCTTAGCGAAGGAGAAGACCGGAACTTTGACAGATACATGATCCGATTCAGGCCACAGTCCATCGACATAACCAAGATCTTTTAGCTTCACACCCAGAATGGCTTGTGTTGCCAAGTTCGCCATCGGAATGTTGGTTACTTTGCTCAGGAATGGTACGGTACGGGATGAACGCGGGTTCACTTCGATAATGTACACTTGGCCATCATGGATAACAAACTGGATGTTGACCAGACCAACCGTTTTCAGTTCTTTCGCAATTTTGATTGTAATCTCTACAATCTTCTCTTTCAAATCCTGGGACAAATGTTGAGGAGGATATACCGCGATGGAGTCACCAGAGTGAACCCCTGCACGCTCGATATGTTCCATGATTCCCGGAATCAATACCGTTTCACCATCACAGATGGCGTCAACCTCAACTTCTTTACCCATCATGTAACGGTCGATCAGGACCGGATGCTCTGGATTGATTTTAACCGCCTGTTCCATGTATGTCAGCAATTCAGCATCGGAGTATACAATCTCCATCGCACGACCGCCGAGTACATAGGAAGGACGAACCAGTACCGGGTAGCCCAGACTTTGAGCTGTTTCTACCGCATCATCAACGGAAATGACCGTTTTACCTTTTGGCTGTGCAATCTCCAGACGGGAGAGCAGACGTTCGAACTTCTTGCGATCCTCCGCCTCATCGATGCTTTCCAGATCCGTTCCGAGAATGGTTACACCTGCATTACGCAGTGGTGCTGCCAGATTGATGGCCGTTTGACCACCGAACTGCACGATAACCCCTACTGGTTTCTCCTGTTCAATCACGTTCATGACATCTTCGAAGAAGAGCGGTTCAAAGTACAGGCGATCGGATGTATTAAAGTCCGTAGACACCGTCTCCGGGTTATTATTGATAATGACTGCTTCATATCCTGCTTTTTGCAAAGCCCATACTGCATGTACAGTAGAGTAATCAAACTCGATACCTTGACCGATCCGGATTGGTCCTGAACCCAGTACCACAACTTTTTGCTTGTCGGAAGGGATCACTTCATTCTCTGTCTCGTAAGTTGAGTAGTAATATGGCGTTGTGGCTTCGAACTCAGCCGCACATGTATCTACCATTTTGTACACTGGGCGCAGGTTCTCTGCTTCCCGACGAGTTCTAACTTCCGCTTCAGTTGTTAATGTGCCTCCTGGTTGACCTTGCGCACGCAGTTCAGCAATGGCACGGTCTGTGAATCCAAGGCGTTTCGCTTGATACAGAATGTCGGAGGACAATTCGGATTCTTCGCGAATGCGATCTTCGAATGCGATCAGACCTTCGATTTTGTCCAGGAACCACCAGTCAATCTTGGTCAAATCCTGTAGCTGTTGCAACGTATAACCTCTGCGGAATGCTTCGGCAATCAGGAAGATACGCTCATCATCTGCTTTGATCAGACGCTCGTTCAGGGTAGCTTCGTCCAGCGTTTCGGCATCCTTCAGGTAGAGGCGATGTACGCCAATTTCCAGGGAACGAACTGCTTTGTGGATCGACTCTTCGAATGTCCGGCCAATCGCCATTACTTCGCCTGTTGCTTTCATCTGAGTTCCCAGTTTACGGTTCGCCGAGATGAACTTGTCGAATGGCCAGCGTGGGATTTTGCTCACGATATAATCCAGCGTAGGCTCGAAGCAAGCATACGTTTGGCCTGTTACCGGGTTCACGATTTCATCCAACGTGTAACCCATGGCAATTTTGGCAGCCATTTTGGCAATCGGATAACCCGTTGCTTTGGAAGCCAGAGCCGATGAACGGCTTACCCGTGGATTTACTTCGATAACATAGTATTGGAAGCTGTGTGGGTCCAGTGCAAACTGTACGTTACATCCACCCTCGATGTTCAGGGCACGGATGATTTTCAGGGAAGCTGAACGCAGCATTTGATATTCACGGTCCGACAGAGTTTGGCTTGGTGCTACAACGATACTGTCGCCTGTATGAACACCTACCGGGTCGAAGTTTTCCATGTTGCAGACAACGATACAGTTATCGTTTTTGTCCCGCATAACCTCATATTCGACTTCTTTCATGCCTGCAATGCTCTTCTCGACCAGACATTGCCCGATTGGGCTGTAACGAATTCCCGCTACCACAGTCTCGCGCAGCTCTTCTTCGTTCGCACAGATTCCGCCGCCTGTTCCGCCCAGCGTATAGGCTGGACGCACGATGATTGGATAACCAATCTCATTTGCAAATTCAAGTGATTCTTCAAGTGTCGTTACGATCACACTCTCAGGTACAGGTTGTTCCAATTCACGCATCAGGTCACGGAACAGATCACGATCTTCCGCTTTCTCGATGGATGTCAGCTGTGTTCCGAGCAATTTCACATTTTCACGTTCCAGCACGCCTGCACGTGCCAGTTCTACCGCCATGTTCAGACCCGTCTGACCACCCAGTGTTGGCAGCAAGCCGTCTGGACGCTCCTGACGAATGATTTGGGTTACAAAATCCAGGGTGATTGGCTCAATGTATACTTTGTCAGCCATGTTTGTATCTGTCATAATCGTCGCCGGGTTGCTGTTAATGAGTACAACTTCCACGCCTTCTTCTTTCAGAGCCTGGCAAGCTTGTGTACCGGCATAGTCGAACTCGGCCGCTTGACCGATGACGATTGGACCGGAACCAATCACCAGGATTTTTTTGAGATCTTTGTTAATCGGCATGTTATTGTGCTCCTTTCACTGCGGCTGCCAATACGGCTTGACGCGGCTTTTGCGGGTTAGTGATCTTGTGCTCGCGAATCATCTCGATGAAGCGGTCGAACAGATAGCTGTTGTCGTAAGGACCCGGGGCTGCTTCAGGGTGATATTGAACCGAGAATGCCGGGAATGATTTATGTTTCAGACCTTCAATGGTCTTATCGTTATTGTTGATATGTGTAACTTCCAGATCTGTACTCTTCACAGACTCTTCATTTACGGTAAATCCGTGGTTCTGGGATGTGATGAAGCAACGTCCGCTCTCCAGTTCTTTCACCGGGTGGTTTCCTCCGCGATGTCCAAACTTAAGTTTTTCGGTGTCTGCTCCTGCCGCAAGTGCGAACAACTGGTGACCCAGGCAGATACCGAAGATCGGGTATTCGCCAAGCAGTTCACTGATCATCTTAACTGCATGAGGTACGTCTTTCGGGTCCCCAGGGCCGTTGGACAGTTGAATGCCGTCCGGGTTCAAGCGACGAATCTCGTCTGCTGTTACATCGTGTGGAACAACAACAACGTCACAGTTACGTTTGCTGAGTTCGCGCAAGATTCCTGTTTTAGCACCATAATCCACGAGCACAATACGCTCAGCCGTTCCCGGACTGTTGTAGACATGTTCTGTAGAAGTCATTGGCACCTGGTTACGCAGCTCGGCAATGGTGGTGTCTCCCATCATCTCCAGCAGTTCTTCCACAGGCTTCGATCCTGTTGTGAGAATTCCCTTCATTGTGCCGTGGTGACGAATCCGGCGAGTCAACATGCGTGTATCAATTTCGCTGATTCCTACGATGCCGTATTCCTTGAGCAGGTTGTCTACGCTGTATTCCGCACGCCAGTTGCTTGGCGTTGGCTCATGACGACGCACAACGAAACCGTGTACGTATGGACGAATCGACTCAAAGTCATCACGCGTAATGCCGTAGTTTCCGATCAGCGGATACGTCATGGTTACGATTTGACCGCAATAGGAAGGATCCGAAAGCACCTCTTGATAGCCTGTAATTCCCGTATTAAAAACGACCTCACCTGTAGTTTCACCTTCAGCACCAAATGCTTTCCCGGTGAACAGTGTGCCGTCTTCCAACAATAATCTTGCCTGTGCCTGCATCCCATTTCACTCCTCTGTGTTTATCAACGTTGAATGGCATTTGGGTTGAACATGGGGGACGTTACGATTGTGCGGCTCCGCGTACAGAAAACCCTTTGATCGCTGTTATCCCCGGATTACTTTTCATCATTTTTCAAATGATATGATCCGGCGATAAAGGCGAACGCTTTGCTTCTTCGGGTCTTTTCTGTCCGCTCCGCAGTTACGTTGGTGTCCAAGTTCAAAATCATGACATTCAACTTTGCTTGTTTCGTATGTTAGACTCTCGGCATGATTTGCCTCGAGTTAGTTGAAAAGATGTTACTGGTAAAAAAGTTATAATTAAGTTTTAGAATTAGAAAGATTTGTTGTTTTATAAAAGTTAAGAATTACTGTTACTGAGTTAAAGAGTTAAAGATATAGAGTTACTAATTTATCAGTTTACTAAATTACCGTTTTACTGTTGTACCGTGTTATGCCACACGCTTTTGCCATCCACCCAAGTTTGTACGGCCCAGCCTTTCAGCTTCCAACCTGTGAATGGTGTGTTTCTTCCTTTGGTGGCAAACGTTGCAGGATCAACCGCTTTTTCCTCGTTCAGGTCAATCATTGTGATATCGGCTGGTGCTCCCTCTTCCAGTTTGCCTGTATCCAGTCGGAATACACGTGCCGGATCAGCTGTCATACGTTTCACCAGGAAGTCCAAGCTCCAAAGTCCTGTTTCCACAAACTTGGTGTACAGCAGCGGGAAGGCTGTTTCGAATCCTACGATTCCGAAAGGTGCCAGCTCCATGCCTTTGGCTTTCTCTTCTTCACTGTGTGGCGCGTGATCAGTTACGATCATATCCAGCGTGCCGTCCAGCAAACCTTCGATACAAGCCTGCACATCGCGTGGTGAGCGCAACGGCGGGTTCATCTTCCAGTTGGCGTCCATGCCCGGGATATCTTCATCCGACAACACCAGATGGTGCGGACATACCTCAGCAGTTACTTTGATTCCGATGGACTTCGCCAGACGAATCAGGCGAACCGATTGCTCTGTACTTACATGGCAGACGTGGTAATGAACTCCGGTTGCTTCTGCAAGCAGGATATCACGACCTACGTGGATGGCCTCGGATTCATTTGGAATGCCTTTGATGCCGTGGCGCTTCGAAAACTCACCTTCCGTCACATATCCACCGACAACCAGTGAATCATCTTCACAGTGAGCGATCACTGGCATATCCATGCTTGCCGCGAGGTTCATGGCATCTTTCATCATTTGAGCGTTTTGTACGCCTACACCGTCATCCGTGAATCCAATAGCGCCTGCTTCTTTTAATGCGGCAAAATCGGTAAGTTCACGACCCAGTTCATTTTTTGTAATGGCTGCATAAGGCAACACTTTAACCAGTTCAGCTTCTTTGGCTTTATCCAGCACCAGCTTCACAACTTCCGCTGTATCTGTTACTGGTCTTGTGTTCGGCATGCAAGCAATTGTTGTAAAACCACCTTGTGCTGCTGAACGGGCACCTGTCTCGATCGTCTCTTTGTGTTCGAATCCAGGTTCACGCAGATGCACGTGCATATCAATCAATCCCGGAATGACCAGTTTGCCTGATGCGTCTGTCACACTTTGCGCTGACTTTTCGGCATCCAGTACCGCTTGGTCTTCCAGACCAACGATCTTTTTAATTTTACCTTCATCTATAATGATGGTTTTCCGTTCAAGTTCCCCTTTTTGGTTCAAGATGTTCGCGTTTTTTATAATCTGTAGCATAATTGCCCTCCGCTTCGGTTCTGTCCGGCTTACCAGGCAAGCCGGATGATTTTCTTTATCGTGTACTCTCTTATTGCTCTATAAGAACTACCGTACCGTCAGCCTATGACCCACAGCCAGACCCTGTTACAGTTTCATCGCACGTTCCATAACCGCCATGCGGATTGGAACGCCGTTTGCCATCTGCGGGAAGATCCGCGATGCTTCACTCTCCACAACCGCGTCATCTACCTCGACATTGCGATTCACAGGAGCAGGGTGCATTATAATGGTGCTTGGTTTTAGGCGTGATGCCCGTTCTTCCGTCAATCCGTAGTGTTCGCGATAATCCTCAGCTGAAGTAATTAAGCCATGTTGATGACGTTCCAGTTGAACACGGAGCATCATGACCACATCTGCATCCAGCGCTTCTTCAAGACCGACATAAGGAGCATGCTCTGCGAGTTCCGGTGCCTGCATCGTTTGCGGAGCACAGAAGCGTACATCTGCACCAAACTTTTGCAGTGCCCACAGATTGGAACGAGCTACACGGCTATGCAGGATGTCACCAATGATGGAAACACGCAAGCCTTTCAGTTCGCCAAATGCTTTCCTCATCGTGTAGAGATCCAGCAACGCCTGTGTGGGATGCTCATTGTTGCCGTCTCCGGCGTTCACGAGTGGTACATTCACTTTCTGAGCCAGTTGTTGCAGAACGCCTGCCGGTTTCAACCGGATCACGCCTGCATCAATGCCCATCGACTCAAGTGTTCGTACCGTATCGTAGATGGACTCTCCTTTTTCCACACTGGATGCGGCTGCCGTAAAGTTCAGCACTTGTGCACCCAGGCGTTTCTCTGCCATTTCGAAGGAGAAGCGGGTACGTGTGCTGTTCTCAAAGAACATGTTCGCAACAAAGCGTGATTCCAGTACAGGAGCCAGTTTCTCTTTCTGTGCTTCCCAGTGAGCCGCCCTGTTCAGAATGGACTCGATTTCTCCTCGACTAAGTTCCTTCAGTCCAAGCAAGCTTCGGTCTCTCAATGCTGTCTGTGTGATCATTATGCTTGCTCCCCCCGGTTCTGAGTGATTTTGACTTCGTCCTGTCCGTCCGTTTCCATGAGTGCAACTTCGATCTCCTCTGATTTGGAAGTCGGCACATTCTTGCCGATAAAATCAGGTCGAATTGGAAGTTCCCGGTGTCCGCGGTCTGCGAGTACAGCCAGCTGAATGTTCTGCGGTCTTCCACAGTCCATCAGGGCATCCATCGCTGCGCGAATCGTCCGTCCGGTATAGAGCACATCATCGAACAAAATCACTTTTTTGTTATGGATCGAAAGTGATTCAGGTGTCATAATCAACATTTCCTTGCGATTCGCTTTATTTTCGTCCAAGCGGTCATCGCGGTAAGGAGTCACATCCAGTTCTCCCCAGGGGACTTTGGCGCCTTCGATTTCTTCAATCTTTGCGGCAATCCGTTCTGCGAGGTAAACCCCGCGTGTGCGGATACCGACCAACACACAATCGTCGATTCCTTTGTTTTTCTCCAATATCTCATGGGCAATCCGTGTTAGTGCGCGGCGGATCGCCGTCTCATCCATAATGACATGTGTCTCTGTGCTCATGCGTTCAGCCTCCTCAGGATTTCCCTTCAGCATCATGGCCCCGTGACGAGGAGAAAAAAAAAGACTCCTTGCCGTGTTTATTGGCAAGGAGTCTCCGAACTTCAGACCGCTCTGAAGAAAGTTTACTCTCGGGGATGCATCGCTTCATTTGCCGCAGCAAAAAAACGATGTATCGTTCACGTTACCTTGCCAGTCTCACGGGACTGATTTAAAGGTGCTATTCATGTCGTTCATATTGCAGGACCTCACAGGGTTCTGTAATCAATATGTCCGTTTGTCTTCATGAATTATGACAGAAAGACACCCCCCTGTCAACACCTCACCATCGCAGGTGAAAACCCTCTGCTACGTTCTTCTTAGAATCAGCAGTTAGGCTGAAAAACATCCATGCACAATACATCTCATTGGTTATTCATAATTATACAACATTTCTGCATATTTATCCATAGGCAAATGAGAAATTTGATATAACCAAAATAAACCTCTAACTATACTTAAGTAGAGACAAAACACTTCTTTTGAGAACAAACGGTGAGTTTCGTTTTAAGCGATATACGAAGGCTCTGAATTAGTACCAAGTGAAATGGGTACAGTTTATAAACATGAACCCATTCATAGATGCTGCAATAATGCCGATATACATAAGATTCACAAATATGCGACATAGAAATAAGATACGCCCTACATTTATGTACATTTAGGAGGAAGTCATGCGTCACATTTGGCACGTTTACAAAACAGACTGGTTACATATTCTGAAGGTTCCCACAGGTATATTTCTAATTGTGGCTATTATTCTACTTCCCGGGGTGTATGACTGGGTCAACGTGAAGTCCGTATGGGACCCGTACAGTAATACCCAAGGGATCAAAATTGCAGTGACAAGCGAGGACGCGGGTGCGACTGTTCAAGGAACCAATATTAATATCGGAGACGAACTGGTATCCAGCCTCAAAAACAACGAAAAGCTGGGCTGGACTTTTGTAGATCGAGCTGAGGCTAGTCGGGGGGGTACAAACAGGAGAATATTATGCCAGCCTGCTCATTCCCGGAGACTTTTCGTCCAAAATTACAGGTATCGTTGACGGAAAGCTGGAACGCCCAGAGGTAATCTATACCGTTAATGAAAAGGTGAATGCCATTGCTCCTAAAATCACAGGCTCTGGTGTATCTGCCATAACAACACAAATCAATGAAAATTTCACTGAAGCCGTCAGTGAGGCCGTTCTAACCAAGTTGAATGAAGCCGGGGTTGAGATTAATTCCCAGCTTCCAACATTACGCAAAATGGAGAATGGCATTTTTACGCTGGAGAAAAATCTTCCGGCTATTCAAGCCGCAGGTCAAAAGGTTCTGGAAGTAGAAAAAGCCATGCCTGAGATTGTAAAAGATGCTCAAAAAATCGTTGAAATTGAGAAAAAACTGCCTGAAATCAATGAAGCAGCACAGTGTGTTCTCAAGGTGCAGGAGTATTGGCCACAAATTAATGATGCGGCTTCCGAGGTGCTGGCTATTCAAGGGCGGATACCGGATATACAAAAAGCGGTAGAACGCATTCGAGAAGTGGATGAAAACTTTGGTCAGGTATCAGATGTCATCCAAACGGCGCTGGATAAAACCAACAAAGCTCTGTCTATCGTAACGGCCGCAGAACAAGATCTGGACAAAGTATCACAAATCGCTGGCAACGGGATTGAGCTTGCAGAGGGATTAAATCAGTTCGTGGATTCCAGTGAAGAAGCGTTCCAGACAATTAGCCCGGCGATCCACCAAAATCTGCTACTGGTGCAGCAGATTACTAACGCTGCAGGAGACGTATTTGCACAATTGCAAAATTCGGATCTTAAAAACCTTCCTACAGTAGAAGATCTCGACCGGATTGCTTCACGTTTAGGGATTGCGGTAAAACTCGTCGACAGTATGGCAGAACTACTCGGCAACATCAATAACCTGCTTCCAAGCCAACCACTTGCCGATAAAATTACACAATTGAACTCCATTTCAGATAAACTTCAGTTGCAAATCCGCTTGGCTGGCATCATCAGTGATGCCATGCGTCGTAATACAACTCCACCGACAGACGTCATCGCTCAGTTAGATACTCTCTCGAAGGACATCAGCAGCGGGATTGGCAATATCTTAAACACCTATGAAAGTGAAATATCGCCTGCACTTGCAGTTGGTGCGGATAAACTCAGGTCTATCCTCTCCACTTCATCAGAAACTCTACAAGGAGCAAAGGATCGTATTCCGGATATTGCTGACATTCTGGCATCTGCCAAAGAAGGGATTATGTTCGGGCAGACCGAGTTGACGAAAATCCAGAGCGAACTGCCCCAAATACAATCGAAGATCCATGAGATATCAGAGACACTCGCGAACAAAAGTGAAGGTTTTATCCAAGCTTTAAACACAGTGTCTTCATTAATTCGAAACGATCTGCCCAAGCTGGGAAACAAACTGAACGAAGCCGCTAATTTTGTTCGTAATGATCTGCCTAATGCCGAGAAACAGATAGGCAAGGCATCCGATTTTGTCCAGAACCAGCTTCCGGAGGTCGAAATAGGAGTACATCGTGTTGCCACGCTGGTACGTGATGATCTGCCAGCATTAGAAAGTGCCATCAGCAAAGCGGCAGACAAACTTCGGGAAGTCGAAGGTAATAACCAGTTTGCCGAGCTCGCCAAACTTCTGCGCGGCGATATCGAAGAAGAGAGTGCTTTCCTTGCAAGCCCAGTGCAAATCAAGGAACAGCAACTTTACCCGATTCCGAATTATGGATCGGCCATGTCACCATTTTATGGCGTGCTGTCCTTGTGGGTCGGCTCAACACTGCTGATTTCTCTGCTTCGTGCCGAAGCTGAGAATCCAGAGGGCAAGTTCCGGGGATATGAGTTATATCTTGGACGCCTCGCTACTTTTCTGACCATTGGGTTGCTTCAGGCGATATGCGTCACCTTGGGAGATATCTTAATCCTGGGTACCTATGTCGTTGATAAACTGTGGTTTGTCCTGTTTGCCATGCTGGTGAGTGCCGTATTTGTCACCATCACGTACACCCTGCTGTCCGTTTTTGGAAATATCGGAAAAGGGATCGCCATCATCTTTATGGTGTTCCAGTTCTCCAGCTCTGGCGGTACGTTCCCAATCAGCATGACATCCCCCTTTTTCCAGGCATTGAATCCGTTCATGCCCTTCACGTATGCGATCAGTCTGCTGCGTGAGTCGGTCGGCGGTATATTGTGGTCTACTGCCATCAAGGATATTCTTTGGTTGTGTATGTTCATCGCGCTGAGTCTCATTGTTGCTCTCGCTTTGAAACGCCCACTCAGCAGTCTCACCAAACGTTCAGCCGAGAATGCCAAGAAGACCAAAATTATTGCTTAACTCATTAGCTGGACACTAATAAGATAAGGCCATTGGACTTTCCATCCCATGGCCTTATCTTATTTCCTTATATGAATCGCTGCATCTTGATTATTTCACTGAGCGTTCCAGTTCCAACTGGTTATAGGATTGTTTGATTGTTGTTAATGTTTCTACATGGCGATAGATGTTGTTACTTGCCGTAACGATAACACATAACATGATCAAGCCTATAACCACTTTTTTCCCCAATCCCGGACGAAGGCTGATGACAAAACCTCCACCCAACATGAAGAACGCAAACAGATAATGCCCCGCATACAGGTACATATCATATTGAAATACAGCCAGACCAAAGCCCACGACTACATGAAGCAAAAAGGCAAACAGAATATATGGCACAAGGGTCCACACTTCTCGTTCACGAATTCCTTTAATGAAGCCCATGAATGCCAGTAGTAAAATAAAGATACCTGTCATCTGCACATAGATTGGATTGGAACGGGATAGATCCGTAACAAAGGCTGCCATGCCCGGGTCCAGTAAATGCATCTTCGGTGTCAGCATCGGATTAATGGTTAACATGTTCAATGCTTTCCAATGAACAGCAAACTGGAATGGCGTTGCATAGCTGGTTCCACCATTTTGAATGCCCAACAGCCAGTTACTAACCCAGCTGCGGCCTCCAAAGGCAACATACTGAATACCAGTTAATACGACGATGATCAGAACCGCCAGTGCCATGATGCCGATGTATTTTTTCAGATTCGCCTTATTACGCCATGCATCCATATTGAAGAATGTGGCAGCAGCAAATGGTACGATATTAGTCGAGGTTAGTCCAAAGTTAATCGACGCAAGCAATGCATTGGGTACATAACGTACGTCCTGACGCTCACGATTATACTGCATGTAAACTACAGAGAGAAGGATAACGAACTGTACATACGGATACGAGTCCGGAATCAACGCAGTATACATCAGGTAGGAACTGAAACCAAACAGTAAGGCGAACAGCAACGGTACGATGGTCTGTTTATCTTCTTTTTGACTCAGGAACAGATAGGCCAACACCACCGAACCCGCATTCACTAGTGATTGCAAGATTAGAAAGAACCAGTTGCCTCCCAGCAGTTTCGCTACAGCCGCAAGGGTGACTGCAAGAAAGGAAATCAGCGGATGGATCACGGAAGAACTGTTGTCCCCATAATACATTGAAGGATCAAAGTTGAATAAATTGATTGGAAACAGCGTCGTATTAAATGGGGTATACTTCCCAAGCAGTTCTGCATTATTTTCAATGTACAGAACATACGAGCCGTTCATTAAACCATAGAACAGAGCAAATCCCGCAAACAGGTAAAAGGCTGTCCAGTTGGCTCTGCGATTATAAAATAAGTAATCTAAAAAGTTCATGCTTTCATTTCACATCCTGATTAATTAAGTTCTAGAACACCAATAAACATAGCCCGCCCATAATACAGGCCACACCCATCCAGCGTAAGGGGCCCACTGTCTCTTTAAATACCAACATCGCAATGATGAGAGTCCACACATATGTTAATGCGTTCGCAGGCAACACTACGGTTAATGGAAGAAACTTCAGCAATACAATATTCAGCAACGCACCCGTTCCGTAGAATCCAAGTCCCATGAGTACATGCAGACGATTGCGACTGGATGCATAAGATTTCAGTCCGGCCCCGCCCAGTGCACCACACAACGTCATGACAATTAATACGGCAACCATCCAGCTATCGATCAACACTGGTTAATGTCACCCCGATTCCAAGCAACACAACTGCTGCCAGCTTCTGCACCGTAATTTCTTCCCCAAGCAAAAAATATCCATAGATTAAGGCAAATACGTAGCTGGCACACATCAGAGGATAAGCAACAGAGAGTTTTTCCAGAGCAAAAGCTTTAATCATCAAAATCGCTCCAAGTCCATAACAAAGAAAACCAACACCCAGGTAGATCCATTCGGTTAGTCCCCATTTCCAGAACAATTGACCCGTTGCTGTCAGAAATGCGGAGACGAGCATCAACCATTTACCGGTATGACGCGATTTTATTTCCCCCACGTTAATGCCTCCATGTCCGGAACACGCTTGTTAATAAAGTATCGTTGACTCACTAGCTGCATGACTGGAAGGTCGGATAAGGAGTCCGAGTAGGAACATGACTGGTCATAATCAATTACCATATTTTTCTCATTCAGATAAGCCTGAATTCGGCGTACCTTCTCTTCCCCTTTGCAATTGCTGCCATCAATTCTGCATGTGTAACCATTCTCATGTCGGACAAGTTCAGTTCCAATTACATGATCCACCCAAGGAAAGTTTTTAAAGTATTTCATATAGGCATGCGGAGATGCGGTTACCAGCAAGACATGATAGCCTGCTTCTTTACGATGTTGCATCTCTACACTGGCCTCGGCAAAAATGGATGTACGCAAGCGGGTATCAAAGAAATGTTCGAGATCTTTTTCAGACATACGCTCAATTTCTTGAAAGTAGGATCGTTTGACTTGTTCAACCGTCATGAAGCCTGCCTTGAATAACACGGTATGTAATGCAATGACAGGTAATCTCCATACCTGCCACGGGTAACGGCGAACACCGTAATGCACAAATTGAAACATGGAATCACTGCGTATGATCGTTTTATCAATATCAAAAATTGCGACTTTCGTGCTTTTCACCCTGATCCCCCTCAGCCTTTATTCAAAGATTGCAAAGATTGTAACAACACTTATCACATACAACATAACCGTAATTAATATGGGCTTGTCCTCAAACAGCACACGATCGGGCGAACCTCCCTGGTTCTTCATGTGGATCAGATACAGGTAACGGAACATGCCGTAAATGACTAATGGAATCGTCCACATGAGATGAATGGTTCGATCTGAAGTGAATGTGAACAGGGAATAACTGATAATCGTAGCTGTCGTCACAATCGTATTGAATTGATCCAGTAACGTAATGGAGTAGTTATCCAAAACCTTACGATGTGATCCCGTATTTCCCTCAAGCAACGTAAGTTCATTTCTGCGTTTGCCAATGGCCAGAAATAACGACAACAGCATTGTACAGATCAAAAACCACGGTGTGAACGGCACATGGATCAACACACCACCTGCAATGGCACGAAGTACAAACCCGGCTGCAATGGTCATCATATCCAGAATAACGAGATGTTTCAGCACAAATGAATACGATACATTCAACATGAAATAGACGATACATAACACCCCGAATAGAGGGTTCATCATGAAAGCCGTTCCTACGGAAAGGATTAATAGAATAATGCCAAACAACAAAGCATGACTCGGATTCACCTGCCCAGAAGCCATAGGACGATACTTTTTCACCGGATGCTGTCGATCCCTGTCCCTGTCTACAAAGTCATTTAAAATATACACACAGCCTGCAACAAGGCTAAATAGAATAAAACCGAGCAACGTCGCAAGAATGGTTTCAGCCCGAATCTCCTCAAAAGAGAATAATAACGCAGCAAATAACAGCAGATTTTTAGTCCACTGTTTGGGTCTTAACAATCTGAATAATCCTGACACTGTACTGCCTGTTCCTGTAGCCGGTGAAGACACCGTACTTGTTCGTGATGATAACAATTGTAATAACTCCCTTCAAAAACAAATTCTGTATATAACAAATAACGTAAAGATCTAATCATATGTTGCTTGTATAATTTTGTAAAGGGAGTAAATGAAAAAAATCTAATATGGGCATAAAAAAGAGACCGTTTCCGGTCTCTTCGTTAGTACGTGATTTAACTATTGGGTAATGCGATTAAAATTCAAATTGTACGTCGCTCAGTCGACGTTTGATTTCAGCAATAACACGTTTCTCTTCTTCTTCACCCTTCGCTTCAAAGGTTACGGAGAAACGAACAAAGTTACCAGCATCATCCCAAGGTACGGATGAGATCAGTTTCTCACGGATCAGGAATTGGGAGAAATCTTCGCCGGATTCGAAGCGACGTCCGCCAACCACTCCTTTTGGTGCTTCTACATACAGGAAGAATGAACCTTTGGGTTTTTCAGCCTGGAAGCCCAGTTCATTCAATGCGGCAACGAGCATGTCGTGACGACGGGAATATTTCTCTGCAATTTTTTCCGTAATTTCAGGGTGATTCAATCCATAAGCAGCAGCCTTTTGAATCGCGATGAACTGACCGGAGTCATTGTTGTCCTTCACGTCGCTGAATGCTTTGACTACAAGCGGGTTACCCGCTACGAATCCGATTCTCCAACCTGTCATGTTGTAGGACTTGGATAAAGAGTGCAGCTCTACGCCGACATCCTTCGCTCCAGGTACCGACAGGAAGCTGAACGGTTTTTTGCTATCATACGTTAATGCTGCGTATGGAGCATCATGTACAACCACAACATTGTATTTCTTAGCCCATTCCACGACTTCAGTGAAGAACTCCACCGTCGCACTTGCGCCTGTCGGGTTATTCGGGTAATTCAGGTAGAGCAACTTCGCACGTTTTGCGATGTCTTCCGGAATCACCGTCAGATCAGGCAGGAAGTTGTTCTCTTTCGTCAATTGAATGTTGAACACTTCTCCACCCAGATACTTCGTATGTGTACCCATAACCGGGTAACCTGGAACGGTCATGATCGTCACATCACCCGGATTGATGAAGCATGAAGGCATCATCGCCAAAGCCGGTTTGGAACCAATGGAGTGCACGATTTCAGTATCTGCATCGATACCTTCTACGTTGAATACGTTTTTCAGGTAAGAAGCAGCAGCAGCTTTGAATTCAGGAATACCATTGTCGGCATAACCACGGTTCTCAGGTCTGGAAGCTTCTTCTGCAAGTGCAGCTACAATGCCTGCATCAGCCATTTCATCCGGTTCACCTACACCAAGGTCAATCAGTTCCACATCAGGAAAATCTTTTTTGGCCGAAGCTTTGGCACGTTTGATTTTCTCGAATTTATAAATGTTCGTGTCTTTACCATAGTTGGAGCCACCGATACGGTCGGCAAAATTAGTCTGAATGTAAGTTTCTTGATATTTATCGATACTCATAACGTTGTTCATCTCCTCATTTGACGCAAATTTCTACACTTTAATATGAAGCATTTGCGTGATCAAAGCCATGGACAAAGTATCCGAACATTTGTACTTTCTTGGAGCTGTTAACGACTGCGTAGCGAGGCAAGCACGTCTTCCATATCTTGCGGAATCGGAGCTGAAAATTCAAGGTATTCTCCCGTTGTTGGATGCACAAATCCAAGAATAGCCGCATGAAGAGCCTGTCCTTGCATTTTGATGCCTTTATTCCGTCCATAAGTTGGATCTCCTACAAGCGGGTGACCAATAAATTTCATGTGAACCCGAATCTGGTGAGTACGTCCTGTCTCCAGTTTCAATTCCAGCAAGGTATAATCATTAATCCTCTCTGTAACGGTAAAATGCGTAACGGCATGTTTACTGTTACGTTCCGTGACCGTATACATTTTGCGGTCATTGGTATCCCGTCCAATCGGTGCATCAATGGTCCCCTGATCATGGTTAAGGTGACCATGAACAAGCGCAATATACCGTCTGTTCACCGTATGGTCCTTCAACTGAGCAGCCAGTGATGCATGAGCACGATCGTTCTTGGCAGCCATGATTAGGCCGGATGTATCCTTATCGATACGATGCACAATACCCGGGCGCAACTCCCCATTAATACCCGAGAGGTCTTTGCAGTGATACATGAGTGCATTAACGAGGGTACCCGACGTATGTCCTGGTGCCGGATGCACTACAAGACCACGCTGTTTGTTAATCACGATCAGGTCGCTGTCTTCATATACCACTTCCAGCGGAATATCTTCGGCAACGATCTCAACGGCAGCCGGTTCAGGAATCTGTAGTTCAATCAGATCACCTTCGGATAACTTGGCATTGGCTTTGACAACAGCACCATTTACCGTAACCATCCCGTCTCCGATCCACAATTGAACCTGGGAGCGAGATACGTTATCCACAGCTTCCGTAATATATTTGTCAATTCGTTCTTTTTTATGTTCAGCGGCAACTGTCCATTCCATACGTTCATTGCCATTCATTAGTTCTTCGTCGTTAATCTGTTCCTGATTCGGATTACTCATGATGTTCATTCCCTTCAATCTTCGCGGCTGCTTTTTCGCGCCGTCCTTCAAGCAACGTCTCCACAATGATCAACGCTACACCGATGCAGATTGCCGAATCGGCGATGTTAAAAATGGGAAACGTATAACTTCCAAAATTAAGTTGCACAAAATCTACAACTTCTCCGGTTAATGCCCGGTCAAGGAAGTTGCCAATTGCTCCACCAAGCACCAAACTAAGCGCCAAAGGCAGCAATTTGTGCGGGGTATCTTTTACCTTTTGCAAATACCAAATCAAGGCAACGACCACAATCAACGTAACCACGATAAAGAACCAACGCTGGTCTTGCAGAATGCCAAATGCTGCTCCTGAGTTACGATGTGATGTGATGACAAAGAAATTGCCAATGACCGGAATTTCTTCTCTGAGTTCCATCCGGGTTGCAATCAGATACTTGGTTCCCTGATCCAATAAAAATACGATAAAAGCGAGGATATAATACACCACGTTTGTTTGTCACTCCGTTCTTGTCTTTTCCAAACGATACCAGGCTTACGCCAGACTTGTTTATTGTAGCACAGCTGTTTGGAAATCGTCCACGACGTGGCTATATCACAATGCTTATGGCAAAAACGATAACATTTCCCTTCTGTAATCTTGCCCATAATGGCACATCCTACAATAGAGTCAAAATCCGGATTCCAGCATGAAATCAGAAAGGGGAAAATCATGTCACATTTTACTACCGAACAACTGCAATTTTTACGTTCCCAACTGATGTCCGATAAGCGCGATATTGAACATAGACTTTCGGAAAACGAGCATTATGGCCTTGGAGACTCCCTTAAACTACAGACAGGTGAGTTATCACCGATTGATAATCATCCTGGTGACATAGCTACGGAGGTGTATGAACGCGAGAAAGATATTTCCCTGCTGGAACATGATGAATTCCAATTGGAACGAATCGATTCTGCACTGCACTCCATCGAAGAAGGACATTACGGTACATGTGCGGTCTGCCAGCAACCCATCCCTTATGAACGCATGGAAGCTGTTCCCTACACCAAATACTGCAAAAAACATCAACCGGAAACCGTTGTCTCCGAAAACCGTCCTGTAGAGGAAGAGTTCCTTGCCCCGGCATTTGGTCGAACCAGTCTGGACGAGCGTGATGATCAAAATGGCTTCGATGGTGAAGACACCTGGCAGATTGTTGAAAGCTGGGGCACATCGAACTCACCAGCCATGGCTGAGGGACGCGATATCGACAGCTATGATGTTATGGCGATTGAAGCCACCGATGAAGTAGAAGGCTGCGTTGAAGCGTACGAAAGCTTTGTTGCCACGGACATCTATGGTCATGACGTCTCCATCGTGCGCAATCGGCAATATCGCCAGTACCTGGAGAACCGTGAGGGCGAGGGTCTGTTAGAACCGGATATGGAGACGGATGAAATGTACTAAATGCACTTTGATATCTTTCACCTTTAATCTCTTAGTAGGTGTTCATATCCAGCTGACGCTGGACAATGCGCACAATATCTGCGATGTAATCTCCAACAATGGGAAGATTGAGCGCCCCAAGTAGCTGCAAAACGTAAATAATCGTTGCTGCGAAAAAGGTAAACCCAATCGCAATCCCCACACCTCGTGCGGCTCCAGACAACAGGTTAAGTCCGATCAATTTCCATGGTCTGTTCAGCAATTCTGTGTATTGCGCTATTCTTGAACGTTCCAGTTCATTAGCCAGACGGTTCGTCAGGGTATGTAACTCTTCAATTTTGTCATGGGAATTGAGATTATCTGATTTTGATTGTTGTGAAGTGGATACGGTTTGCTTGTCATGTTCGCTCATGTTTTGGTCAGTTCCTTTGATCAATATAGATTGACTGCACTATAGATCATTGCCTTTTTGCCTAAAAAACAAACGAGCCCAGATACAGGGAATATGTCCCTTTATCTGCGGCTCGTTTGTTTATTCTCTATATTCTATCCCTGTTGAATGGGTGATGCTCCGAATTACGCTTCGATGTAAATACCGATCGATTTGCCTCCGGCTTCAACACGTTCCATGGCCTCATTTGTGCCAAATGTCACTTCGGTTACGAGAACATTCTCACGCAATACATCATCAAACGCCTGAATAGCTTCCTGAAGGGATGCATCCACATCCAGTGTCAAACGTACTCTTTTCTCAATCGGCAGATCCAATCGTTTCCGGGTATCCTGCACAGCACGAACCACTTCACGGACCCAGCCTTCCTGTTCCAATGCTGGCGTGATTTCGGTATTGAGCGCAACCGTCAGACCGTAACCTGATGCTGAAGCAAAACCTGACTTGGCCTGTTTATCAACCAATAATTCTTCGCTTGTCACTTGCAGCTCTTCGCCTTCCGGAGAAACGATGTTCAGCACACCCTCCGAAACCACTTTACGCGTCTCATCGGCCGACATTCCCTTGAAGAAGTTTTGCAGGAATCCTACGTTTTTACCGTATTTCTTACCTGCAACTTTCAGGTTCAGCTTCAATGTAAAGTCAACGAATTCCGCATCATTATGCTCCGTACGGATTCCTTTTACATTGATCTCTTCCTTGATGATCTCTTCATAACTTGCCAGGTCAAACCCTTTATCCAAAGAAACGATCAATTCGGACAGCGGCTGACGTGTCTTGATGCCTGTTTCGTTACGAACGTTACGGGCAAGTTCAACCACGCGGCGAGCCGTCTCCATATCCTGTTCCAGTCCTGCATCAATCAGCGCTTCATTAGCTACCGGATAGTCTTCCATGTGCACACTCTCGCCTGTTGCAAGGTTCAGATAGATGTCTTCTGCCAGCATCGGTGTGAACGGAGCAACCAACTTCGCAGTAGTCACCAGTACTTCAGTCAATGTACGATAAGCGTCCAGTTTATCGTCTGTCAGGCCACTTCCCCAGAAACGGTCACGGGAACGACGGATATACCAGTTACTCAACTCATCAACAAATGCTTCAATCGCTTTAGAAGAGTTCAGATAGTCGTTAACCAGCAACGCTTTTTCTACAACCAGGATCAGGCTGTTCAGTCTCGACAGAATCCAGCGATCCAGCTTGTGTGCGGACAGTTGGAACGGGTGCTCCTGTGGATCAAATCCATCAATGGTAGCATAAAGCGTCAGGAATGCATGGGTGTTAACCAGCGTATCCACCATTTTGGATTTGGCTTCGCCTACGATACCTTTGGAGAAACGTTTGCTGTTCCACGGTGCACTGTCAGACAACAAAGCCCAGCGGAATGCATCTGTACCGTACTCTTCAATCACTTCCCAAGGATCGATAACGTTACCTTTGGATTTGGACATCTTCTGTCCGTTCTCATCCAGAACGTGTCCTGTAGCCATAACCGCTTTGTAAGGCGCTTTGCCTGTCAAAAGGGTGGAAACCGCCAGCAAGCTGTAGAACCAGCCACGTGTCTGGTCAATTCCCTCACAGATCATATCAGCAGGATACTGCTGTTCGAAGACTTCTTTATTTTCAAATGGATAGTGCTGCTGGGCAAACGGCATGGAGCCGCTGTCGAACCAGACATCGATCACTTCCGGTGTACGTTTCATTTCATATTTGCCACAAGAGCTCATGACTTTAACGTCATCCACATACGGTTTATGCAATTCAAGATTCTCAGGCACATCACCTACCGCACGGGCACGCAATTCTGCAATGCTGTGTGGAGCAAATTGTTCGCCAGTCTCCTCGCACACCCAGATGTTCAGCGGAGTTCCCCAATAGCGATCACGGCTGATGTTCCAATCCACCAAATCCTCAAGGAATTTCCCGAAGCGACCCTCACGAACATGACCCGGGTACCAATCCACTTCACTGTTGTTGGCAATCAATTGGTCCTTGATGGCTGTTGTTTGGATGAACCAGCTGTCCATTGCATAGTACAGAAGTGGCGTATCACAACGCCAGCAGAATGGATAGCTGTGCTCATATTTTTCTTTGCTGAACAAACGTCCATTTTCAGACAGATATCGCACGATATCAATATCACAATCCTTCACGAAACGTCCGGCAAAGTCAGTAACCTCAGCGACAAATTTACCTTCCAGGTCCACCATGTTCACAAAGCTGATCCCATTCTCACGGCATACTCGGTAGTCATCTTCACCATGGGCAGGAGCCATGTGTACGATACCCGTACCACTTGCATCCGTTACAAAGCCTGCACCCAGAATGATGTTGGCTTTCTCAGCCTGAACGTAGTTGAACGGAGGATCATACGTTTTGCCAACCAATTCGGCACCTTTCAGTGCACCGATGATCTCATACTCACCCTTGGTATCTTTCATCACTTTTTCAACCAGATTGGTTGCCATGATGTACACTTCATCACCTTGACGAACACGGGAGTAATCCATATCCGGATTCACGGCAAGTGCTACGTGTGAAGGCAGCGTCCAAGGTGTTGTTGTCCAAGCCAGTACAAATTCTCCGCTGTCATTCAGTTTGAATTTCGCTGTAGCGCTCAGGTCTTTGACGTCTTTGTACCCTTGTGCAACTTCATGGGAACTCAGTGTTGTCTGGCAAGATGGGCAATACGGACTCACACGGTGACCACGATACAACAGGCCTTTCTCATGGATCGTCGCCAGGATATTCCATACACTCTCGATGTAGTTGTTATCAAGGGTGATATACGGGTTATCCATATCCGTCCAATATCCGATACCTTCTGTCAGATCACGCCATTGTTGCTCGTACTCGAATACGCTCGCTTTACATTCGTTAATGAATTTCTCCACGCCGTAGTCTTCGATTTCCCACTTGTGGGAGATACCAAGCTTCTTCTGTACACCCAGTTCTACAGGCAGACCATGTGTATCCCAGCCTGCTTTACGCACAACACGGTAACCCTTCATCGTGTTATAACGACCAACAAAGTCCTTGATTACCCGTCCCAGTACGTGACCGATATGTGGTTTACCGTTCGCTGTAGGCGGCCCTTCATAAAATACGAAGTTTGGCTTGCCCTCCCGGTTTTCGATGGATCTTTTGAATGTATTCTCCGTTTTCCATTTGTCCAACACGCGTAATTCTCTGGCACGTGCCTTCTCTTTGACGTCAACTCGTTGCATGATGATTATCTTCCCTTTCTTTGGTTGGATTGTGGACCGTCCACAAAAAGCGTTTCAATCCCCCTAAATCCCCCTTGCCAAGGGGGACCCCATAGGCGCTCCGCCCTCTGGACACCCGGAATGGGTTGTCGTTGGGGGATAGTTGCGCTTATGGGCGAGGGTTTATGTGCGTGGTGGCGGCCATTTTGCGGCTATTCCCTGCGTGAACGCCGCATGGCCTTACCGCGAGGCGGGTGTTGCCGGGTACTTCGCTCCCCTGGCGGGTGGCTCTCTCCTTGAGGCACCTTCGGGCCTCATGAGCGTTCGCCTTGGCGAAACCCCGGTTGCCGGGTGCTTCGCTTTCCCGGCGGTTGGCTCTCTCCTTGAGGCACCTTTGGGCCTCATGGACGTTCGCCTTAGCGAAACCCCGGCTGCCGGGTGCTTCGCTCCCCCGGCAGGCGGCTCTCTCCCTGAAGTCCCTTCGGGACTCATGGGCGTTCGCCTTTTTTGGACACAAAAAAGCCCCGTCCCTGGAAAGGGACGAGGCTATACTCGCGTTACCACCCTAATTCTGTTCATCACAAACCACATCCAGGCAAGCCTGGGTATGCTCTGTCATCAACAGCGCTTATGCCCCACTATACTACCGCAGGGTGCCGTTATAACGTACGGCTTACGGTTCGGCTTACACACGGCAATCACGATCACCGCTTCAGCGTCACTTCTCCGGGGAGATATTCGGCTATAACTCATCCATTGGTTTGCACCAACCACCAACTCTCTGAGGGATGAGATCATAACGTACTGAACCCGTCATGGAATCACTATTCATTATGAATATAGTTATAGCCTCTTTGCAGACAAAAGTCAACCAGGCAACAGACTAATAAATTTCTTTCATCTCCCGCTCACGGTCACGCACTTCCTGCTCCCGGCTCTCCAGCACTTCCCAACCATCCTGAGTCAACAGTTCAAGCTGCGCTTCAACAAGCGTGCGGAAACGGGCACGATAAATCGATGCCTGCTTTTTCAGTTCTTCCACTTCCAAAGCAATTTTGCGTGATTTTCCCAGCGATTCGTTCACGATCCGGTCTGCATTTTTCTCTGCTTCCTTCACGATCAACTACGCTTCTTTCTTCGCATTGTTCTTCACATCATCAGCAGCTTCCTGCGCAATGATGATCGTTTTGCTAAGTGTCTCTTCAATCGTGGCAAAATGATCCAGCTTTTCCTGAACGGACAGCAACTGATTGCTCAGCTCTTTGTTCTCGCGAATGACGCCTTCGTAATCTTTGATGACTTGATCCAGGAATTCATTGACTTCATCCTCGTCATACCCGCGCAAACGTCGGGAAAATTCCTTGTTGTGTATGTCCAGCGGCGTTAATGGCATGCTGTCCACCTCCTGTTAAAGTTCCTTCCCGTCCAGAGAAGGTTTGCAGCATATGGGTACCACCCAAGGGGCCGTATCGTTGGTGCCTAACCTTGGCAACGTATACGGAATGCAGGATCAGAATTACATCCTCCAACGTTCATGTAAAGCTTTGACTTAATGTATATCGGATACACCGCGTATTTTCTACACCTTTATGATAAACATTTCGACAAGAAAGCGGATTTTCCTGCAACAGACTCAGGCAAATTTGCCGATTTTCACTCGGCAGCGCCCTTTTTTGGTCATCCCATCCTGTTCCATAACCTTGAAACGGCCAAATCCCTGAATGGATACGACATCACCCGCTTTTAGCGATTTGGAGGGATCTTCCTCAACTTTCCAGTTCACACGGCAGCGACCAGCTTTGATCGGCACCAGCACTTTACTGCGACTAAGCCGATACACATCTGCGCAGATTCCATCCAAACGAAGAGAAGCGACCGTAATGTCCATCGTCTCCAGTTTACTCTCTGACCATCGCATCTGATCCAAAGGAAGTAACTCTGTAAACACATGTAACCGATGCACCTGATTCAGTTGAAGCGATAAAAAAGCGCCGGTTTCCGCCGCCACCACTGTATGGCAACCGTCCTCCAGCACTTGGATATCCCCGATCTTTCCACGTTTCATCCCAAGCCCGAGCAGGGAACCCATATAGTCCCCATGCTCCAGCTCCGAGATTTTCTGATCATCAGACGTGATGCTGAGCACCTGCATACCCATATCCTCATCATCCAGATACATGTAATCAGGTGCAACCAGCGCACGCTTGCGCTCAGCAGCCTCGTAACCACCATCCAGACGAATCTGAACGTCATTACGACGATTGGCAAGAGTTTGTAAGATAAACACCTGTCTTGGGTCAAGAAAGTCAGTTAGCTTCATGTCATGATACTTGCCTGCACGCTCAACCCAGTCCGAAGCCTTATCTACGAAATCTCGCTCATCATGGCTAAAATGTTCGTAAATTTCACCGCTCATCTATGTCACCCTACCCTAATATACAAAATACCGAAGTATAGAGATCAGCCCGTTAAGCGCGAGTTGCAGAACGATTAACGCCACAATCGGAGAAATATCCAGCACACCGAACAAAGGGGGGATAAATCGACGGAATGGTCTTAGATATGGCTCCACTAATTTGCCCAGCCATTCCCCGATGAAGCTTTCCCGCGCATTGGGAAGCCAAGACATCAATATGTAGACAATGACCATGTAAAAGTAAATCTGGTATAACGTGTACAACACGCTTTCAATCTGATACAAAAGTGGCTCACCTCATTCTGTTATAATCTTGCTCGCTGTCAGCCAGTATTTCCGTAATTGAGCCCTGAATTTCAACCGTATCTGGCGTACAGAGAAAAATGTTTCCGCCGATTTTGGAAATACCGCCACCCAATGCATATACCGTGCCACTCAAAAAATCAATAACGCGCAGCGCTTGGTCCTGGCGAATTCGTTGCAAGTTTACCACAACGGTACGATGCGAACGCAGATGGTCGGCAATTTCCTGAGCCTCGTCATAAGAACGCGGTTCATACAGGACAACTTTAACATTTTTCTGGGAATGAATGCTCACCACATTATTCCCCCTTTGGTTTCTACGTTTATCGAGACTGGAGGTTTCAGCTTCCTGATGTTCAGACTCATTTTCCTCCTGCGCAGCCATTCGTTCACGTTCCACAATCTCTTCCTCTTCCTGAAGTCCGAGGAAATTCATAAATTTATTCATTACGCCCATCGTGAACCCTCCTCTTTTCCTACGAGAATCGATCCTAGCCGTACCCAGGTTGCCCCTTCTTCAATGGCCACTTCAAAATCATTGGACATCCCCATTGACAGCTCAGTCAATGGCTCTGCTGTAAGGGCTTGTCCATTCAATTGATCTCTCAACTCACGCAATCCACGAAATACGGGACGTGTCAGCTCCGGATCTTCCTCATGAGGTGCCATGGTCATCAGGCCAACGACCTTGAGATTGTTGAACGAACGAATATCACGCAAAAAAGAACTTGCCTGTTCAGGCTGTAAGCCATACTTGCTCTCTTCACCCGAAATATTCACCTGCAAAAACGTTTCCACTTGGATGCCAAGTGAAGCTGCTTTTTTATCCAACTCCTTCGCCAATGACAAACGATCCAGTGAATGTATGTAACGAAACTTGCCAATCACATCCTTCACCTTATTTGTCTGCAAATGACCGATAAAATGCCAGGTACCCTGCTGACCAAAAGCTTCCCATTTGGCCTGTGCATCCTGCCACCGGTTTTCTCCAATATGCTCAAGACCATGATTCAGCACCGATCCCGTTGTTTCAAGTGAGACATATTTCGTGACCGCAATCACATTCACATCATCACGATGACGGTTACTGCGCCGACATGCGTCCTCGATCTTCTGATTTACCTGTTGAATACGCTCCTCCAATGACACAGAGGGTCACCTCTCTTCCAGCCCAATCCAGCTCGCCATCCGCCCTGTAACACCATTTTCCTTCCGATAGGAGAAAAATAGTTCGGGATGACAACTTGTACACCATGTTGTACATTCGATATGATCCGGCATTATTCCTGCTTTCATCATAATGTGTCGATTACATTCTTTCAAGTTTAACATCGTTTTACCGTTATTCACGGCTCGATATACTTGTTTGGAAGCAGAATCCTTGTATTCATCATTAACCGGGGAATCATCAAACCAAACCCCTACATGCTGCATGACCGCCTCATCCACTTCATAACAGCAATCCCCAATCGACGGACCGATTGCAGCTCGAATGTCCTGCCTACGGCTGCCATACTCCCGTTCCATCGTCTCCACCATGGATACAGCGATACCCGCGACTGTACCTTTCCAGCCGGCATGAGCAAGACCTACCGCCTGCTGCACAGGGTCATAGAAATAAAGCGGAACACAGTCTGCGTAGAAAGAAGTCAGCAGCACGCCAGGCACATTCGTGACCAATCCATCCGTATCCTGCAACGCAGATTGACGATCAAGTAATCCTCTGCTCCGATCTTCAGCGGTAATTACAGCCACATGTTTTCCATGCACCTGCTCTCCACAGGTCCATGCTTCTGCTGCAAAGCCAAGCTTCTTGGTTACAAGCCTGCGGTTGTTAAGTACAACTTCAGGGTCATCCCCCACATGATAAGCACAATTGAGCGTGGCATACGGAACTTTTCCGACTCCACCATGCCTCGTCGTAAACCCGACTGACAGTTGTTCAAATTGCTGTGTCCAGGGCTCAACATATAATAATAACGGATCAGGACCGAAATCTGAATTTGGGTTCTTGGTCCGTTCAAGTAATTCTTTATCCAATACAAAGGGTTCCATTATCTCACCTCACCACTTCCAGTGTACCAAATGAGCCACATTCTGTCTCATTTATATCGTTCGACGCTGATTACGTTCCGACCGTTCAATGCGTTCCACACGCTCTGTACGGTTATGCTGCTGTTCATCATACAGGCGCGCTTCGCGATCACGCTCGTCATACGCATTTTCCTTCACCTCATCCATCTTTACCAGAATCACATCTGAACCAATCTTCACAATGTTTCTCCAGGGAATCACCAGATCCGTCCCCCCTCCAAAGAGTCCCATAAAACGGCTGTACCCTGGCACTACAATCGCTTCAATTCGTCCCTGCTTCAGATCCAGCTCCAAGTCACTGATCTGACCGAGGCGTTTACCATCGGTAATGTTAATGACATCCTTTGTCTGAAAGTCCGAGATTTTCATGCCTCGTGCCGCTATTTCGCTCGTATTTACTTTCATTCATTTCCGCCCCCTGTTATTCCTCTTCTGCCCGTTCTTCACGCTTCTATACAATATATGTTTCAGGGGCGAAAAATGTCCTGTTTTTCATCGAATGTGGAAACAGTCCAAAACAAAAAGACGACCAACGGTATACACTGCCCCGATTGATCGTCCTTCTGCCTTTGCATCCTGTTATGACTTTACATGTTTTTGCATCTGCTGTATCGCTGATTTCTCCAGACGTGATACCTGAGCCTGGGAAATGCCAATTTCATCAGCCACTTCCATCTGGGTTTTCCCTTCGAAAAACCGCATCGACAGAATCATTTTTTCCCGCTGACCAAGACGATGCATCGCTTCACGGAGTGCAATTTCCTCGATCCATGACACATCTTTGTTTCTGTCATCGCTGATCTGATCCATTACATAGATCGGATCTCCACCATCATGATAAATCGGTTCGAAGAGCGAGACCGGGTCCTGAATGGCGTCCAATGCAAAAACAACATCTTCCTTCGGCACATTCAGTACTTCCGCAATTTCAAATATCGTCGGTTCCCGGGAATTTTTATTCGTCAGGCTGTCACGGACCTGAAGTGCTTTGTAAGCAATGTCCCTCAAGGAGCGAGATACCCGAATCGGGTTATTGTCACGCAGGTATCGACGGATTTCACCGATAATCATCGGCACCGCGTAGGTTGAAAATTTGACATTCTGGGATAAATCAAAATTATCAATGGCTTTCATCAGGCCGATGCAACCAACCTGGAACAGATCATCGACAAACTCCCCCCGATTGTTAAAACGTTGAATGACACTGAGCACAAGACGCAGGTTGCCATTCACTAATTTCTCTCTTGCTGAGCGATCATGGTGTTGCTGAAGGGAATGAAACAATTCCCGCATTTCAGTGTTGGTGAGGACAGGCAATTTTGCGGTGTCCACGCCACAAATCTCGACTTTGTTTCGGGTCATCGTGATTTACCTCCCAAGGAGAAACATTAATGTACATTATCTCCGGGGCAGGCTTTTTTATTCGTACTTGGCACCCTTGCCAGTAATACCCATTCTGACCAATCATGTATTTCAGACCATTTTATTGAACTCCTTGCGGAGTCTTTTAATGATTCTTTTTTCGAGACGAGAGATGTAGGATTGGGAGATTCCGAGGAGATCGGCTACATCTTTTTGTGTCTTTTCTTCCCCATCCGTCAGGCCAAAACGAAGCTCCATAATCATTCGCTCGCGCTCCGTTAATTTTTCCAGTGCCTTGTGCAAAAGTTTCCGGTCTACCTGCTCTTCAATATTCCGATAGATTGTATCGTTTTCAGTACCCAATACATCGGATAATAATAGTTCATTTCCATCCCAATCAATGTTAAGCGGTTCATCAAAAGAAACTTCAGTTCGGATCTTACTATTACGTCTCAGGTACATCAAAATTTCATTTTCGATACAACGTGAAGCATAGGTTGCCAGTTTGATTTTCTTTTCCGGGTCAAATGTATTCACTGCCTTAATCAATCCGATGGCTCCAATGGAGACCAAATCCTCAATATTGATTCCTGTGTTTTCAAATTTGCGTGCAATGTACACCACCAGACGCAGGTTGCGCTCAATGAGCATCGCGCGAATGGCCGAGTCTCCCGAGGATAATTTTTGCAGCAAAAACTCTTCCTCTTCCCGTGTCAATGGCGGCGGAAGTGCCTCACTTCCCCCAATATAATAGATCTCTTCGCTTTTGAGTCCCAATAAAAATAACAGACGGTAATATTGCAGCTGCGCCACCAGTTTCCATTTCACAAGCATGTACGTTCCTCCTATACCACATTCAGCGGCTTTTCTGTTGCTCCCGCAGAGAGAGCCGTAGACTGCGCAGAAGCAGCGTCTTGCACAAGTTCAGGATGAATCACGGCCTGGTATTTCCCATCCGACGACAAAACACCTCCATCCAGCCCAATAAGTACCCTTGTCGTCTCATAACATGTTTCCTCCATCGTCACCTTCACCCGGTCCGGCTTCATTGCCAGCATAAACGCAGTCCCTTTGTTAATGCCCCGATAAGGCACCAGCCGCAGTCGATCCTGCCACTGAAAACTTTCCTGATCAAGCTCCAGAATAAGGTTGTCCGGCGCTTCGTCCTTGAGTCTACCCTTCCATGAAGCAGGTAACATGTCTTGCCATAACGAAACCTCCATAACCATGACCGGCATGCGCGATAAGGGATCTGTAAGTTGATTGCCCGTATCCAGAAGGCCTGTACAAGAAATGACTACCTCATCGATGCAGACCTCAACTTTGCCCAAATAGGTCGTCATGCGATCCGTTTTCCGTTTTGAACTCTGCACAGCTTTGAATAAAAACAGGACAGCAAAAAATACGATAAACGTGAACCAGAAAGCAATTTTCAGATCAAATGACATACCGCCAGAAGCCGTGAACCAAATGCCGTTAAACAACTCACCGGAGCTCTGAAGCATGTAATGCACACCCAGAATACCTCCAGCAGCGACAAAATTAATCACATAGAAGGTACCCAGCGTCCTCGCAAAAGCCTGCAGACCTTTAAAACCAAAAGCAATCGTAAGCATGACCAGCGAGAACCCGAACTTGATCAAAAAGGTGAACATAAAATCAAACTCCGGTACAAACATCATGACCACGTATAATGCACCGACAATGGCTGACAGCAACCATCGCCACCAAACCAGCTTTGTCTTGCGCATCCAAGCGGTCATTCCGATGAGTGCACCGTCAATACACAGGTTTGTCAAAAAAATTAGATCCACATAAACAACCAAAGTCTTCACCTGCCTGCGCGCAACATATCGAAATACCGGTACCCGATATCCTGATATTCATGAGCATATTCACAAGTATACGGAGCCCCCTGTTCAAAGTCTGTCTAATCATGGGGGTGTGGTTCCAACTTTTTTTGTCGGAATTGCTCAGGCCCTTTGTTCAGAATTTGTTCATTGCTGTATGCTATGATATCTAAATAAACAGAAAAAACCCGGTCGCTCCATAAGGAGTACCGGGTTTCCAAAAAATTGATTTGCGTATTAATCGTTGTTATTATTGCGTGAACGATTGCGTAAAAATGTCGGAATATCCAGCTGATCATTGCTCGGCTGATTTCCGAAAGGACGCAGGTTCGGCGAACGCGTATCTGTCGTCTCCGCTGTTGCTGGAGCTGGCTTACGTCCTGGTGGTGGTGGAGCAGGTTTATCTTCAAAACCAGTTGCAATAACTGTAACCTTAATCTCCTCTTTCAGGTCTTCGTCAATGATGGCACCAAAGATCATGTTCACTTCCGGGTCGGAAGCAGACGTTACAATCTCTGCCGCTTCGTTCACTTCATACAGGGACAGATTAACGCCACCCGTAATGTTCATGATTACTCCGCGAGCACCTTCAATAGAAGTTTCAAGCAAAGGACTCATAATGGCTTTCCGTGCTGCTTCTGCGGCACGATTCTCACCAGTTGATTCACCAATCCCCATAAGGGCTGAACCACGTTCGTGCATAATCGTTTTGACGTCAGCAAAGTCAAGGTTGATCAGACCCGGTACAGCGATCAAATCAGAGATACCTTGTACAGCTTGACGAAGTACGTTATCCGCTTGACGGAATGCTTCAAGCATAGGAGTCTTTTTGTCTACGATTTCGAGCAAACGATCATTAGGAATCACGATCAGTGTGTCGACTTTTTCCTTGAGGGCTTCAATACCTTGCTCTGCATGGCTGGAACGCTTGCGTCCTTCAAATGTAAATGGACGAGTTACGACACCAACGGTAAGTGCACCACACTCTTTAGCGATTTCGGCAATAACCGGAGCCGCACCTGTACCTGTACCGCCACCCATACCGGCTGTAACAAATACCATGTCTGCACCTTTCAACGTGTTCATGATCAGATCTCGGGACTCTTCCGCTGCTTTTTTACCTACATCCGGGTTGGCACCAGCACCAAGACCACGAGTCAATTTATCACCGATTTGCAATTTATGCTCGGATTTCGCCAGGTGTAACGCCTGAGCATCCGTATTTACCGTAATAAATTCAACACCTTGTACACCATTTTCAATCATACGGTTGACTGCATTGCTTCCGCCGCCGCCTACACCGATGACTTTAATTTGAGCCAAGCTCTCCATCTCGAAATCAAATTCCAACATATTATTCCATCTCCCCCTCAATGTGCATGGATGGCCCGTCCAATTTTTGATTTGAACCGAATCAATTTCATATATCGACGAACGAAAGCGTTTATTTTAGTACCGGCGCATTCAGACGGCTTCAAGAATGTATGAAATGGATCCAACCTGTTATATAAATTCGCTGAACATATTCTTCAGCCGCTCGAACAGACCGGGTTTTTGCTCCGATTCCTGTGCCGTATTTGGCTTCGGACGGTTGGTCGGTTTCTTGTTGTTATTATTGTTGTTGTTATTTCCACCGCCGTTATTGATCGAGGGACGAATGCGCAAACTGCGAATTACACTGTGCAATATGCCGACTCCGCTTGTAAACCCAGGGTCACGCACACCAATATAATCCGGAACTGCAACTCGTACCGAAGCAGCAAGCTCATGCTGAGCGACCTGCAGAACCCCCGGCATAGAGACCGTACCTCCCGTTAGTATATAACCTCCAGGAAGCTCGTTGTAACCAAGACGCTTCACTTCTTGGGATATCATCTGGAATATTTCCTGAACCCTAGGTTCAATAATTGCTGCCAGATCCTCCTGTGAAAACTCCTTGTCTACATTACTGCCAATTCGGGTGACTTTGAACATCACATCCGCAGCAGCATCATCCAACCAGGCGCAGCCATATTTCAGTTTCACCTTCTCTGCCTGATCCGTTAACGTGCGTAAGCCATAGGCGATATCATTTGTTACGAATTCCCCACCTATAGGCAACGTTGATGTTGCAACAAGACTGTCTTCTTCAAAAATGGCGATGGTTGTTGCACCTGCTCCAATATCAACAAGCACTGAACCCATCGTTTTTTCATCTTTGGACAAAGCCAGTTGACCCGCTCCAAGCGACATGAGAACCAGATCGCTTACTTTCAGACCCGCTTTTTCCACGCAGCGCAAAAGATTATGTATCGCGGTTTTTGCACCCGTAATGATCGTTGCTTCAACTTCCAGACGAACACCAATCATACCACGGGGGTCCTGTATGCCCTCCAAGCCATCTACAACATATTGCTTGGCGACAACATCAATAATTTCCCGTTCCGGCGGAACTGCAATGACTTCGGCTGCTTTCAACACCCGTTCCATGTCTTCTTCTCCGATTTCACGATCCTCGTTAGACACAGCCACGACGCCGTGACTGCTCATCAGTCCGATATGATTTCCCGAGATTCCAACATACACTTCGGATATTTGAATACCTACCATACGTTCTGCATGATCCACTGCGTTGCGAATCGACTGCACCGTCTGATCGATATCTACGATTACACCTTTGCGAATTCCCTCCGAGTCGGCAGATCCAACTCCTATAATATTAAAGGTTCCATTATTCATTTCCCCAATAATAGCGCGAATTTTGGATGTACCGATGTCCAAACTAACAATGATGTCATTGTTGCTCAAGTCTGTGGCACCTCCTGACTCCAATAGTAAATTACGTTCGAATTTAAACACTCTTAAAACATATTCAACACACTTCAGGCTTTCCCTCTTTTTTCTACAATGTTTTTGGGTGTCAAAATCTGGTTGCCAGACATAAAACATTGAAGAAAAAAGAAGGAGGCAACTCATGTGCCATAAGTTCAAGTGTATCATTTTTTCTTCATCTCAGAAAGAACAAGTTTCATTGCTCTGACGGGGCCAAACCCCGACCTGCCTAGGCTTTCATATTCAGTCCAGCCTCATCATGGCAAAGATCAGGGGGTTGCTCCTAGTTCAGCATCATCTTCCGGGTCATCCGGGATGAAAGGGACATAGGTATCTGCCTCAAGCATGGTGATTTTCCCAGGCCGTTCGGTCTCAATCACCTGATTCAGATACTCCACTTTATCCGATAAAAGAGAGACGGTTGTAATCACTTCAAACTGTGATTTGGTATACATCCGAATCTGATCCGGAAATGAAGGCGTTGGATTCGGAATAATTTCCGAAATATCCGTCGTCAATTCATTCGGAATTTTAGCCAGTGTCTGGCTCAGTTTGGCTTTGAGTGGATCATCAGCCTTCCATTGGGTCAATATGGGCTTCTCCACAGCAACACCAATTGTTGCCGGAACCGTCAAGCTTGTCCCACTGGCTAATATCGCTTTTAACGTACCGTCAGAACCAAGCTCATAAGCAACCGTGGCATATTCCTGAACCTTGATATGGATAATACCCGGAAATTGCTTGTCCACGGTAACGGCGGAAATCGCCTTGATGGTCTTGAGACGCTCAATAACCTCGGCAGTACTTGTCCCAAAAAATTGTTCGCCTTCTTTCAGCCCGCTTTTCTCCAGCAGTTCTGAAGTTGCTGTATATACATTACCCGTAATTTCAATTGCCGAAATCCGACTCATGGAAGAACGAAAGAATAATACAGCGAGCAATACAATAAATAATAATAAGAGAATAATTACAATTTTGCGGCTTGTGTTTCCTTTTGGCCGATTCTTCTTCAGAACCGGAATTTGACTTTTAGGCATAAGTAGCGCTCCACAAAGCCTCAGGTCCCCTCCCTTCAAGAAGGGGACTCCAAGGACGTTAATTGGCAAAATCCAACTGTTTTGAAACGGGCGACTGTCGCTCAACCGATGCTCCAAGACTTTGGAATAACTTCTCGATCTGATCGTAGCCCCGGTCAATATGATGCACTTGCTCCACAACCGTTTTGCCTTGAGCAGCCAGACCAGCAATTACCAGAGCTGCACCTGCACGAAGATCGGTTGCTTCTACTGTAGCCCCGTACAGACGGGGAACACCACGGATAAATGCTGCGTTCAGATCGACTGAAATATCAGCCCCCATCACATTCAGTTCATCCACATGTTTAAACCGGCCCTCGAATACCGTTTCCTTCATCACACTGAATCCGTCTGCCAGACTGAGCAGCACCATGATTTGCGATTGCAAATCTGTCGGAAACGAAGGATACGGAGAAGTCACAATACGGTCTACTGATTTGGGACGGCTCATACAGCTCACCGTCATTATATCATTGCAGACTGTGATTTGAACACCAGTGCGCTTCAATACATGTATAAGTGAAGTAAGATGAGCAGGATTGCAGTGTGTAAGCGTAACATTGCCTCGCGTTGCTGCTGCTGCAATCATCACAGTTCCGGCAACGATTCGATCCGGTATAATCTCAAAGGAACAAGGCTTCAGTTTCTCAACGCCATTGATCGTGATTGTATCCGTTCCTGCACCAATAATGCTTGCACCCATAGCATTCAAAAAGTGTTGCAGGTCCTGTATTTCAGGTTCTCTTGCCGCGTTGCAAATGGTTGTCGTCCCTTTAGCCATAACGGCTGCCATCATGATATTCTCGGTCGCTCCCACACTCGGGAAATCCAAATGAATATCTGTACCCACCAGATTGTGCCCATGACAGATAATCTGTTGGTCCTGCTCTTCAATCAAAGCTCCGAGCGCTTCCAGGCCCCGGAGGTGAAGATCAATTTTGCGTTCTCCAATGGCACAGCCGCCTGGCTGATACACTGACACTTGCCCAAACTTAGCCAGCAATGGTCCCATCAAAAAAATGGAAGAGCGCATCTGCTTCATTAGATCTTCTGGCACATCATATGACCGGATAGACGAGGTATTAATCGTCACTGTTCCCTGTTCATGCCGACACGTGCATCCAAGCCGTTCCAGGATATACAGCATCACTTCAATGTCCAGCAAGTGTGGAACGTTATGCAGTGTAACTTCTCCATCTGCCAACAAACTTGCGGCCATAATCGGTAAAGCGGCATTTTTTGCTCCATGGATGCGTATGGATCCTGAGAGGGGTTTCCCGCCTTCAATCACCAATTTGTCCAATGTATCACCTCCGGGGTTTACCGCTCACCCACTACGAAGACTTCCGGTACCAGGTTAATACCGTTTTGAGATGATATAGTGCTCTGTATCTGCTGCATTAGGGTGATAACGTCCTCTGCTGTTGCTTGGCCTGTATTAACAATGAAATTGGCATGCATGGTGGATACCTGTGCGCCTCCCTGGGTCATTCCTTTCAGCCCTGCTGTTTCAATCAGGCGGGCTGCATGATCACCCGGTGGATTTCGGAATACACTACCTGCACATGCCATCTGCAGTGGCTGTGTGCGGCGCCGGCGATCTTTGTAAGCCGCCATGGTTTCCGAAATGACGTTGCGCTCTCCATGCCGGAGTTCAAATGTAGCTTCCAGCACGATGCCTCTCCGATCATGCAGAACAGAGTGGCGGTAGGCAAAATCCATGTCCTCCTTGCTGTAACGTACCAATTCCCCTGTCTCCAGTACAATCTCAGCGAATTTGAATATCCGTGACACATCCGATCCATGCGCGCCTGCATTCATGTACACAGCTCCACCGACAGTGCCAGGGATACCGCTGCCGAATTCCAGACCGGCCCATTCCTTTTTGGCAGCAACCACACTGAGTTTAACAAAAGAATGCGCCGCTCCGGCAGTTACACCACCTTCGTGAAATTCGGCATAATCAAAGCCCTCGCCTGGTTTCACCACAACACCACGTATTCCTTTGTCTGACACCAGCATGTTTGAGCCCCGTCCAAGTTGCATCCACGGAATCTGATACGTGTGAAGCAATTGAATGAGATTCATCATCTGCTCTTTATTCTCGGGAATGACCAGTGCATCCGCAGGACCGCCGATCTTCCATGTGGTGTATTTGGCTAGCGATTCGTTTTCAAGAACTCTGCCAACATTATTCTGGGATAGTAACGATATCCACTGATGCATGTTTGCTTCCTCCTTTGCTTCAAAACCGATGAGCACGGTATGTTCTGTTGTGACAGACCGTGTTCTGGCGCCATGGAACGATGGTCACGATTTATACGGTATCTTATGTCAGCCCCGTCTTGTGTGTGACAATCGCCCACAAACACACTTTATCGGCGTGCAGCAAGACGCTGAATTTCATGAACAAGCACTTCAGCTGCATCGGGTTTCCCCAGTTTCCTAGAGGCTTCAGCCATTCGTTTGCGTCCCGATTCATCATTCATAATCTTGGCGATGGCTTCATACAGGACTTTGCCTGTAAGATCCTTCTCCAGCATCGTGAGTGATGCGGCTCCACCTTCAAGCGTACGTGCATTGGCTTCCTGATGATTATTAGTCACGTTAGGTGACGGAATCAGGATCGAAGGAATACCCAGTGATGTAATCTCCGCAAGGAATGATGCACCTGCACGGTTTACAATCAAGGATGTGCAGGCAAGCACCTCAGGCATATTGTGCACATAAGGCAGGACATGCAGGTGGTTTGGCATCGTACCCAATGAGCTGCGAATGGCTTCACGCGTTTCATCAAAATAGGTATCCCCTGTCACGTAAACTACATGTACATCGTCCAGTTGTTCCAGCAATGGAGCCATGTCCACCATGGCCTGATTGATTGCTTTTGCCCCGCGACTGCCACCAACCACAAGAACAACACGGCTGTTCATCGGTACACCTAACGTGGCAAAACCACGATCACGGCTAGCTTGGGCTACCGTAGTCGCTCGGGGATTACCGGTGTAGATCACCTTTTTTGCGCCGGAAAACGATTTTTCAGAACCTTCAAAACTAACGGCAACCGTGTCCACATAACGCATCAAAAATTTGTTCGTCAGACCAGGAATGGCGTTCTGTTCATGAATTATACTCGGAATTCCCAGTTTTGTTGCTGCATATACCACAGGTCCACACACATATCCACCTGTACCAATCACAACATCCGGTTTGAATTCCTTCAGCATTTTTTTGGACTTGCGTACACCTTGAATGAAACGCATGACCGTTTTCAGGTTGTCGATGGACAATTTCCGCCGAAAGCCCGTAATATCAATGGATTTAAAAGGAATATTTTCTTGGGGAACCAGCTTGCTTTCCAGCCCTCTGGTTCCTCCAATGTATAGAAATGTCGAGTCCGGGTTCTCCGCCTCGCATTGTCTTGCTATGGCAACGGCCGGATAGATATGTCCACCCGTGCCGCCACCGCTTAGAACGACTCGCATCGCATAGTCACCTCGCATAACGGGATAAATTCACTAAAATGCCCAGTGCTGTGAGCATGAGGGTCAATGATGATCCGCCGTAACTGATCAGGGGCAATGTAATGCCCGTAACAGGCATCATGCCAATGACAACACCAATGTTAATAATGACCTGTACGGCGACCATACCTACGATACCAACACCAAGCAGACTGCCAAAGGCATCCGGAACGGTCATGGCTACACGCATTCCTCTCCACACCAGCACCAGAAACAACAATAATACAATCATTCCACCTATAAAGCCGAGTTCTTCGGCCAAAATACTAAAAATAAAGTCCGTTTGCGGTTCAGGTACATAACTGTACTTCTGCCGGCTCATACCCAGTCCCAATCCCGCCAGTCCACCCGGACCAATCGCGTATAAGGATTGAATGATCTGATATCCGGCACCCAATGGATCGGACCACGGGTCCAAAAACGCTGTGATACGCTGCAACCGATAGGGTGCTGCTGCAATCAAAGCTGCAAACCCCGCTACGCCGCCAAGAGCAAGCAAGCTCAGATGTTTCATTCGCGCTCCGGCTGTGAAAATAATAAGCATCGATGCGCCCATCATCACGGTGCCAGTCCCCAAATCAGGTTGCAGCATAATAATCCCAAAAGCCAAACCGATCAATCCCAGCGGTGGCAGAAGCCCCGTTGTGAAGGTTTTGATTTTGCCCGGCTCCTTGCTCAGCCAGTGAGCGAGAAACAGAATCATGCCCAGCTTCATAAATTCCGAGGGCTGAATACCGAACGAACCAATGCCCAGCCAACTTCTTGCACCACCGCGAACCACACCAATTCCAGGAATGAGCACCGCAATGAGCATAATAAAACAGGCAATCAATATAGGCTTGGCATATTTCCTCCACACCCGGTAGTCTACGTTAGCAGTTACGAACATGGCCACAAGCCCAAGCACCGCAAACAGGGCCTGTCTTTTCACAAAATAAAATGAATCGCCATAGTCATGAAAGGCAAGCACCGAGCCCGCACTATATACCATAATAATGCCGATGGCAAGCAATGCCAAAATACAAATCAGCAACCAAATATCTGGTGCCGGTCGCGTCTGTTTCATCAGGAGGCCACCCCTTGCATGGAAGTAGGGGCTTTTCCACCCCCCTACTTACAAGTTATGCGCCGCCTCTTTAAAAATGCGTCCCCGCTCTTCATAGGAAGCAAACATGTCCCAACTTGCACATGCCGGGGATAACAAAACGACATCACCGGCACTGGCAAGCTTCGATGCTTCCTGCACAGCAACGGTTAACGTCCGGGCAGCGTCCTCCTCATTATCGACGACCTTAATTTGCTTTAATCCGGCAAGTTCCGCGACCTTGGCAATTTTTGTCCGTGTCTCTCCAATTGCAACGACAGCTTTTACCCGTTCCTGGAACAAGGGCAACAACTCCATCATGTCTGATCCACGATCTAGCCCACCGGCAATCAATACGACCGGTTCCTTGAACGAATTCAGGGCCATGACCGTAGCTTTCGAATTGGTTGCTTTGGAGTTGTTGTAGTATGCAGAGCCGTTATGCTCCAGGACATATTCAAGTCGGTGTTCAACTCCCTTGAAGTCTGCGAGCGGTGCAGCCAGCACCGCAGGATCAGCTCCTGCCGCTACCGCAATGGCTACAGCAGCCAGTGCATTTTCAACATTAAATCGCCCAGGAAGGCCAATATCCTCGATGTCGATAATGATGTGGTGATCTCCGTTTTCATCTGCGTAGATAACCTGACGCTTCACATCGTCCTCATCTCCATCCACATAAGGAGGATCTGCATACACACCTGTATCCAATTTCTCTGTCACTGAGAAGGGGATCAATCTGCCTTTGATGTAAGGAACCAGACCACGACATACCGCATCATCCCAATTTAGAATGGCTACGTCGTCAGGCTGCTGATTGGCGAACAGTTTGGCTTTGGAAGCCACATAATCATCCATGTTCCCGTGATAGTCCAGATGTGTCTCTGCAACGTTAAGTAAGCTAGCAATCCGGGGACGGAAATCAACCGTTCCTTTGAGCTGGAAACTGCTAAGCTCAACAACCATCCAGTTATCTGGAGAAGCTTGCTCTGCCGCTTCACAGAGAGGTGTTCCGATATTACCGGCAACGATCGGTTTGAGGCCGGCATGCTCCAACATTTTACCCACCCAAGTGGTCGTTGTTGTTTTACCGTTGGAACCCGTAATCCCGATCATGGGTGCAGCACATAGATGATAAGCTACCTCTACTTCGGTCACCACTTCAATGCCCAATGCCATAGCTTGCTGCACAGGAGCTGCATGGTATGGGATACCCGGATTTTTAACGACCAGCTTCACACCACTGTGAATCAGATTATCCGGATGTCCTCCGCATACAACAGAAATTCCCAAAGCCTCCAATTCGGAAGCTTCGGGACATTGATCTCTCTCTTTTTTATCATTTACTGTAACCTTCGCTCCGGCGCGATCCAGCACTTTGGCGACCTGTACGCCACTTTTCGCCAATCCGAGCACGACTACTTGTTGTCCGCGATATGATTCAGGATGGTTCATGATCTACAACCCCTTGTTGAGATAAAGTCCAAGAGCGGCCAAAATTGCGCCTACCGCCCAAAAGGTAATAACAACCCGCCATTCTGACCAACCACTTAATTCAAAGTGATGGTGAATGGGGCTCATTTTGAATACACGCTTGCCACGAGTCTTGAAAGATACCACTTGAATGATGACAGACAGGATCTCGATAACAAAAATACCGCCAATGATGACAAAAAGAAGCTCTGTCTTGGTTACAATGGCTACCGCACCAATCGCACCGCCAATCCCCAGAGAACCGGTGTCTCCCATAAACACTTTGGCCGGATGTGCATTGTATACCAGAAAACCGAGTACGGCTCCGATCATCGCTGCTGCACACACTGCTGCCGGCATCGACGTGGCTTGCATCGCCACAATGGCAAACGCGCCAAAGGCAATCGCACTTACACCTGACAGCAAACCATCCAGACCATCGGTAAAGTTAACCGCATTGGTAATGGCAAGCATCATGAATACGACAAATGGATAATAGAACCATCCGGTCCAGTCAAACGAAAATGACGTACCCGGAATAGAGATGGCTGTGCTGTGTCCATTCTGAATCAGCAAGAAACACATCACTGCACTGAAGAACAACTGCCCCAGCATTTTTTGTCTGGCCGTCAGTCCCAGCGAACGTTTGAACACAATTTTGATGTAGTCATCAAGGAAACCTATAAGCCCGAATCCCAGCGTAGCCACAAGCAAGACATAAAAGTCTGTATTCTTGACTGCCGAAAATTTCAAAAAGGCCAATGTGAACGCAACTAAAATGACGACTCCACCCATTGTAGGTGTTCCGCTTTTTTTCAAATGGCTCTGAGGCCCATCTTCCCTAACTTGCTGTCCAAATTTCATTCGACGTAACAGCGGAATCAGGAGCGGTGCGGCAATCACCGCCAGAATAAATGAAACACCGATTGTTAACAGTAATACCTGAAAATCCATGGGTTCACCCCTCTAGTCTACTCGATTCTGTAATGGTGCTATTTGTAATGCTTCGACCACGTCCTCCAGCTTCATGCCTCTTGAGGCTTTGAACAAGACAACGTCTCTGGGATGTAGTTTCTCCAGTAGATAACGGGTCATTTCTTCTTTATCTATAAAAGCACGAACACCCTCTGCCGGCATATGCTTTCTTGCTCCTTCAGCAATATGTGCTGATAGCGGACCATATACGAGCACCATGTCCATTTTGGCAGATGTAATATACTCACCAATTCCAAGATGCAGATTCTGTTCTTCAGGTCCAAGTTCAAGCATATCACCAAGCACAGCCACTTTCATGCGGTATCCTTTCAGACCCTCTAGTACATCAATTGCGGCCTTCATGGAGGTTGGACTTGCATTGTATGCATCATTCAGCAGGGTTAGACCACTAACGCCTTGAGTAACCTCAATACGCATGCCTGTCAGTTTCAAGCGAGACAATCCCGCTGCAATCTGCTCCGTCGTCACTTTGAAATGACGGGCTACAGCCAAAGCAGCCAGACAGTTAACGACATTATGCGTTCCCAGCAGAGGTAGCGTAAATGCATGTTCTCCAGACTGTTTGGTGGTGAAAACTACGCCGTTCTGCGCATTCATAAGTCCGGTAGGATAGTCATCATTATCGGTTTGCAGACCAAATGTAAACCGCTGCAATCCCTCAGGTTGTTTCGTTGCGGGCTCTTCAAGGACTTGTGCAATTAAAGGCTCGTCTCCGTTGTAGATCAGTAACCCGCCAGGCTTCAATCCCGCGGCAATCTCGGCTTTGGCTCTGGCAATCTCCAATCTGGATCCCAGCTGAAGCAGATGAGATTCACCAATATTGGTTATAATCGCTACATCTGGCTGAGCAATAACCGACAAATCGTTAATTTCCCCGCGACCACTCATACCCATCTCCAAAATGATAATCTCGGTATCCGGGTGCATACTCAATACAGTCAGTGGTAAACCAATGTGATTATTAAAGTTGCCTTGCGTCTTATGCACTTTGAACGTCGTTGAGAGAATGGCATCAACGATGTCCTTTGTTGTTGTCTTGCCGTTGCTGCCTGTAATGCCGACTACAGCCGCTTTATTCTCCGTAAGATAAGCAGATGCGAGTGCTTGCAGTGCGACAAGTGTGTCGTCAACAACAATGACAGCTCCTTGTGGCGGAATACCATGATCCTTTTGCCAGATCGCGCCTGCAGCTCCCTTCTCTAGACAGGCTTGCACAAATTCGTGTCCGTCAAACCTTTCACCCACTAGCGGGATAAATAAACTGCCTTCCAGAGGTTTACGCGAATCGGTAAACACCCCTTCGACTATTACATTGCCCTGAGCGGCAACGTCACTTAATGTTCCTCCACACATCTCGGCCAATTGTGCCAATGTTCTTTTTATCAATTGGATTTGCCCCTTATCGCTTCTTTGGCTATGATTCGGTCATCAAAATCGGTTTTGGTTGTGCCGATAATCTGATAAGTCTCGTGACCCTTGCCCGCAATCAATACTACATCGGCTGGGCTTGCCATTTCAATAGCTTCATGAATCGCCTGGCGTCGATCCACAATCATCGTATAACGTTCAGCAGGAACGGATTCTTCAATCAGGCCCTGTTCAATGTCTTTGAGAATCAGATCCGGATCTTCTGTCCGTGGATTATCGGAAGTAACTAGTACAAAATCGCTATAATTCGCAGCAATTTTCCCCATGAGAGGGCGTTTGGTACGGTCCCTGTCACCACCACAGCCAAACACGCAAATTACACGTCCTTCGGCAAATTCCTTCACCGTCCGCAGCACATTCTCCAGTCCATCCGGTGTATGGGCATAATCGACAATAACAGCAAATGGCTGTCCTTCGTCCACTCCTTCAACACGTCCATCCACGCCCGGAACCGTCTCCAGACTGCGCTTGATCTCTTCCAGCGGAATACCTTCCACCAGCGCTGCAGAGATTGCTGCCATTGCATTGTACACATTGAATTTGCCTACCATGCGCAATCGAATATCCGCGCTGCCTGCAAATGTATCCACGTGGAAAGAAGTTCCCTGAGACGTGATTGAGATTTGGGATGCGCGTACATCCGCCTTTTCACCCATGCCATATGTAATCACTTCAGCCGCAGTCACAGAGATGAAATAAGCCGCAGCCGGATCATCTGCATTGATGACAGCGAATTTACGCTGTGAAACATCTTCCGTATAACCGTTACCCAGACGTGCAAAGAACAATCCTTTGGCCCCGCGATATTCCTCCATGGAATGGTGGTAGTCCAGATGATCTTGCGTCAGGTTAGTAAATACCGCAGTACGGAAATTTGTTCCCTTTACTCGTCCTTGTTCCAATGCGTGAGAAGAAACTTCCATAACACAGCAGTCCGTACCCTTCTGAACCATATCATGCAGACTACGCTGCAGATCAAGCGCCTCTGGTGTCGTTCCTGACATCGGGTAGGTGCGACCGTCATACCGCATTTGAATAGTACCGATCAATCCCGTCTTGCGCCCGTAATCACTCATGATTTTTTCAATTAAATAGGTGGTCGTTGTTTTTCCGTTCGTTCCCGTTACACCAATCATATTCATCTTCTGGCTTGGCGAGTCAAAAAAGAAATCTGCCAGAACAGCCATCGCAAATCGGCTGTCCTTCACCAGTAATTGTGGTACAGGCAGATCCAGCTGCCGTTCAACCACCAATGCAACTGCACCGGCATTTACAGCTTTTTCTGCATAATCATGACCATCTACCGTATGTCCCGGAAGACAGATAAACAGATCACCCGGTTTTACCTGCCGGGAATCTGTCTGAAGGTTTTGGCATTCTGTATTTGATTCGCCCACGAGGCGGGCGGTGGTCAGCATCGATGCAAATTGTTTTAAAAGCACATGAATAACCTCACTTTTCCAATTATACTTCAGTTTTAACATATGTCTGTATTTATTAATATCGTCAATACAACCCTATAATGAAACGCACTTGGATGAATTTTGTTGCGCTAGAAGCCTCAAACTACCCCTAAGTCCTGTTATTCATCCTTTGTGTGATCATGTGCATCGTTCAGTACATTCCCCATATAAATGCGGATGGTTGATCCCTGATCTACCCTCGCGCCAGGTTTAGGTGCCTGATTAATCACGTATTTACCACTGCCAGACTTCGCCAGCATAAAATTCATGTTCAGGTCTTCGTACAGATCTTCAACAGTAGCTCCTGTCAGGTCTGGGACTGTCACGATTTTGGTTTCACCATACTTGTATTCTTTGGCGACCTGATCCTTCCGAACAGGTACATTCATATAATGCAAAGCATCTTCAAGGATGTTCTGCACAATCGGGGCGGCAACCACACCTCCAAACTGAATTCCTTTTGGATTATCAACTGCGGTATAGACCACAATCTGTGGATCATCTGCTGGTGCAAATCCGATAAAGGATACGATATGCTCAGTCGAGGAATAACGTCCGTTGATAACCTTCTGGGCTGTACCTGTTTTGCCACCGACCCGGTATCCATCAATGAATGCCGGACGCCCGGTACCTTTTGCGACAACACTCTCGAGTGCTTCACGTACTTGTTTGGATGTATTCTCCGAGATCACCTGACGAACCAGTTCCGGCTTGGCTTCTTCCATAACTTCCCCTGTGACCGGATGGACCCACGCTTTGGTAACATAAGGCTTGTAAAGTTTACCCCCATTGATGGCCGCTGACACAGCTGCTACTTGCTGAATGGGCGTTACGGATACACCTTGACCAAAAGCAGTCGTTGCAAGCTCGACAGGTCCCACTCTGGACAGTTTGAACAGAATTCCACTGGCTTCTCCGCTGAGGTCGATCCCTGTCTTGGTACCGAAACCAAAGTCTTTAATATAGGAGAAGAGCGATTCTTTGCCCAGCCTCTGCCCCAAAGCCACAAAGCCCGGGTTACATGAGTTCTCCACAACTTGTAAGAAGGTCTGACTTCCGTGGCCTCCCTTTTTCCAGCAACGCAGACGGGCTCCACCCACCTCAACATATCCGGGATCAAAAAATTGATCCTGTTGCAGATTGACCTTTTTCTCTTCAAGCGCTGCTGCCAAAGTAATGATCTTAAATGTGGAGCCGGGCTCGTAGGTCATCCAGATCGGTAAATTGCGATTGTATATCTCCGCTGGATATTGCTGATAATCGGCAGGTTCGTATCCCGGCCTGCTGGACATCCCCAAGATTTCACCCGTTTTGGGATTCATCGCTATGGCCAATGCTGAGTTCGCCTGGAACTTCACCATGGCCTGATCCAATTCTCTCTCCATGATGGACTGAATGGATTTATCAATGGTCAGCTTGAGGTTAAGGCCGTCCTTCGGTTCCACATACTTCTCGGATGAGCCCGGCATTAGCCTTCCGGCCGCATCGGACAAGTAGGACACACTGCCATTCAAACCATTCAGCTTATCATCATATTTCTTCTCGACACCTGTTAAGCCCTGATTATCAATGCCCGTAAAACCAAGAATATGGGCAGCCAAATCATCATAAGGATAAAAACGTTTATTGTCCTCAGCAACAACGATACCCGGAAGCTTCAAATCACGGATGCGCTGAGCTTTCTCCATCGTAATTTTGCGGCCGCCGGGTTGTAGTCGTACAATGAGTTCTCGTTTCTTGATGGTTGCGAGCACTTTTTCTTCCGTCATCCCAAGCAATGGGGCCAGCGCTTTAGCTGTCGTTTCAGCTTCTTTAACCTGAGCCGGAATGGCCATAATGGTTGGTGTTGTCACATTATAGGCCAGAGAGGTTCCATTTCGATCCAGGATCTCCCCCCGCTTGGCTGAGTAAGGAATATTACGCCGCCAGGATTCTTCTGCTTTTGCTGACAATTCAGGGCCTTCCCCGAGCTGTACATAAGCAAGCCTGATCATCAGGGCCGAAAATAACAAAACTAAAATCATTAAACTCCATAGCAACCTGCGCCGCAGATTTACGCTTGATCCCTTCACGAAAAGATCCCCCCACTCGTCCCAAAATCATGACATTCGTTCCATTCATGAATATTCAGGACAACCGGGGGTTAGAACAAGCTGTCAGAGCTCCCTAAGGAAGCGAAGCTCCGTTTGTGGCTGGATCATCAGAGGATTCCGATTCATTGGCAGGAGCCTTATTGTTATCTGTTTCATCTGTTTCGTCTGTTCCGTCGGTTTTACCTTCTCCGCCCGAAGGCTCTTGTTCCTTCACTTCAGCTTCTGACGACGGATCAGAAGAGATCGGAGCCTCATCGGCTATACCTGTCACTGCAGCTTTGGCAGTTTGCAAGTTCAACTGCACAGTTCTCTGCTCACCTGCGACCTGCTCGGTTTGCTTCACGACATAACCCTCACCTTTTACCGTAACCCCCACCTTCATGAGAGAAAGTACTTCAAGGGCATCACGGAGAGATTCACCTGTTAGATCGGGAATCTTCATCTTGCTGCTTTCTTCCGTTAGCAGATAGATTCGTTGGCCTGGATTCATAGAAGCGCCAGCAACCGGATACTGCCGAATTACATTATCACCTTGACCAAGAGTCACATAAGCAATACCTGCGCTTAGAAGCTGGCTTCTGGCCTGTTTGGCTGTCTTGCCACTTAGGTCAGGTGCCTTGGCTTGCACGACAGAGACTTCTTTTGACTTTTTGTCAGGAGTTTTGGCTGTATCTTTGGGTATTCCCATGTATTGAAGAGTCTGGCTGACAATCTTTTTGAACACCGGCGCAGCTGCGGTTCCTCCCCCAATGTTGGTTCCATCCGGTTGGTCAATGACAACAAGTATAGCAATCTTCGGATTATTCACGGGCGCGAATCCAATAAACGATACAACGTCTTTTGACTTGCTGTATGCTCCGTTAACAACCTTTCTTGCCGTACCTGTCTTACCAGCTACACGGTAACCTTCAATATAGGCGTTACGACCGGTACCAATCGTTTGGTCTGCAACCACTTGTTCCAAATAACCGCTCACCAGTTTGGAAGATTCCTTGGAAATCACCTGACGAACAACTTTGGGTTTGATCACTTCCGTTGTCCCATCATTCGGGTTCTTGATCTCCTTCACCAGATGTGGCTCCAGCAATTTGCCGCCGTTGGCAATCGCAGAGATGGCTGCGACCTGTTGAATTGGTGTTACCTGTACAAGACCATGCCCGTAGGCTGCCGTGGCAATCTCGGATTTGTAAACCAGTGGCTTGATCGGGGACGCTGCCTCATTTGGCAGATCAATACCCGTCTTTTTGCCGAAACCGAATTCGTCTATGTAATGACGCAGACGTTCACCGCCAAGCATGTTGTAACCCAAGTTAACAAAAGCAATGTTACTTGACCGTTTGACACCCTCGAGATACGAGATCCAACCATAGGCATGACCATTATCACTAATTGGGAAACCACCAATATACATGCGTTTGGATTCAAAACTTGCATTGGGATCGAAGAGTTTTTCTTCTACAGCCCCTGCTAGCGTAACTATTTTGAATGTACTGCCTGGCTCATAGATGGATTGAGTAGCATGGTTAATAAAATTCTTTTGATCAGGTGTACTCCCATACGTATTCGGATTAAAAGTTGGCCAGTTGGCCATCCCTAGAATCTCCATGGTGTTTGGGTCCGCAGCAATGACCGTCATGCTCAATGGATTATACTTGGCAACGGCTTCTTTCATTGCATCCTCAATGTAGAACTGGATCGTATCATCGATGGTCAGCGTAAGGTTCTTACCGTTCTGAGGTGGCAGATAATTATCCTGTGAATCCGGAAGTTTAATGCCTTTGGCATCCTTCTGATAATTCAGATATCCGTCTGTACCAGTCAGTGCTTCATCATATGAGACTTCAAGTCCATTGACAGCTTTCCCATCACGGCTCATATATCCCAAGAGGTGAGAGGCAAGTGTTTCTTCAGGGTAAAAACGCTTCGACTCCTGAGCCATCACAATTGCATTACGCGCCTTATATTCATCTTGCAGTTCTTCACGCAACTCGTTGACTTGTGCCGCAAGTTCAGGACTTATTTTATATCCTTCACTGCGCACTTCACGTTGCTGAAAAAACTTACCCTTTGCATTTTTGGCTGTGACCAGAGCACGCATCTCACTCTCATTTTTCCCAAGAAGGGCTGAGAGCTTTTCTGTCACTACATCCTGAATCCCAAGTTCATTAATTAATAGAGGATTCACGGAAACCGTGTATGCAGGCGAATCAGTAGCCAGAACGTTACCATTGCGATCCGTAATCGTCCCACGTGCTGCCTTAATCGTCTGTTCCCGCTCTACCAAACCGGCTGCCCGTTCCTGCCATACACCGCCATTCACAACTTGAATGAAAAAGATTCGGGTTACGAGTACAAGAAAAAAGAGGGTAATACATCCCCCTATAAGCAACGTGCGCATCTTTATTCTTTTTATCATCGGAACACCTCTTTACTTACTGCTTGCTGTATTCGAGGATGACTCAGTACCAGTTGATTTCGTACTTGTTGAGCGAGGCACATAAATGACATCCTTACCGGAAGCTTCAACGTAACCAAGTTGTTTTGCATTTTCGATGACCTGGTTGTTCAATGTTTCTTTTTCTACCTGCAGGTCTGCAATCGTCTTTTCATACCCCTTGATATCCGAAATAGTGGACTGAGCCTGCTTGTTCAGATCATAGATATGAGCATAACGAGACATCAAGGCTCCTCCAACAAGGATGACCGCAACCAGGGTAATCAGATACAAAATCTTCTCGCGTGCCGGAAGACCCGTACGACGGGTCACCACTTTGGTGGTTTCTTTGTATCGTTGCTGGGTCACACGTTCCTGGGACGCTTTTTCTTTTACAGCGAGATTACCACGTGTATATGCCATACTCCGATTCTCTCCTCCACTCTTGATCTACAATTTCTCGGCTACGCGCAGCTTGGCTGAACGAGCACGTGAATTTTCGGTCAATTCCGTTTCCGTTGGAATCAACGGTTTTCTGTTAACTAATCGCAGGGTCCCCTTGCCGCCGCATACACACAACGGAAAATCGGGTGGACATGTACATTTTTCCAGATAACTGCTGAAAATCTGTTTACATATCCGATCCTCTAGGGAGTGGAAGGTAATAACAGATACACGTCCTTCTGGCGCCAGACAACGAACAGCCTGATGCAAGCCTTCCTCAAACGCACCCAACTCATCGTTGACGGCAATGCGTAGTGCCTGGAAGCTGCGTTTGGCAGGATGTCCACCAGTACGTCGAGCTGCCGCCGGGATGCCTTCCTTGATCAGTTCCACGAGTTCACCTGTCGTCTCAATGGTAGACTGCGCTCGTTTTCCGACGATAACACGGGCAATTCTTCTCGAAAACTTCTCTTCACCATAGCGATACAAAATTCGAGCAATCTCTTCTTCTGGCCACTCATTCACAATCTCTTTGGCCGTCAGCATTGCATCCTGGTCCATTCGCATATCGAGCGGAGCATCGTGATTGTAACTGAATCCACGTTCTCCTTCATCAAATTGCGGAGATGACACACCCAAGTCGTACAATATACCGTCGACCTGTGGCACACCATCCATCATTGGTACATCCAGATCCTTGAGTACCTGTTCCAGATCTCGAAAATTGGTTTTCACCAATGTTACACGTTCTCCATAAGCAGCGAGCTTCTCGCGAGCATTATCCAAAGCCCAATCATCCTGATCAAGTGCGATCAGACGTCCCCCTGGACCGAGCTTGGAAGCAATCACGGAGCTATGACCGCCACCGCCTAAAGTGCAGTCCACGTATATACCGTCCTGCTTGATGTTTAATCCCTCTGTTGCCTCTTCTTTGAGTACGGTTATGTGGTGAAACAACCTGCACCCCTCCTGACTTTATAAATCAAAATTAAAATCGACCAGCTTTTCGGCAATGTCGTTGAATGCTTCTTCGGATTGATTGAAATAACTCTCCCATATGCCTTTGCTCCAAATCTCCACCCGGTTCGACACGCCAAGAACAACACAATCCTTGTCCAGCTTGGCATACTCTCTTAAATTGCCCGGCAGATTTACCCTGCCCTGTTTGTCCAGTTCACATTCGGTTGCACCCGAGAAAAAAAACCGGGTAAACGCACGTGCATCAGATTTCATCAATGGCAGTGCTTTGAGCTTCTGTTCCATGACCCCCCACTCCTCCATGGGGTACACGAAAAGACACTGGTCCAAACCCCGTGTGACAACGAAAGACGGTCCCAGAGATTCGCGGAATTTAGCCGGAATGATAACCCGACCCTTATCATCAATGCTATGTTGGAACTCCCCCATAAACATTGGCCCACTCACTCCTCACCCGTTTCTCCCACTTTGCCCCACTTTCCACCACCTAAGCATAATAGATTCGCACAAAAAAATCAAAACCCTTCTTGCATTACTTGATTTTTTAATTTTTCAGCATAAAAAAACGTCCTTGATCCTGTCACTCAGGATCAAAGACGCTTCCCTTAAACGGGCAATCTTATATCTACCCGCACATGAGCCATATCATCAATATACCATTCTATACCTATTGAATCATTTCATCAGCTTGTAATTATTGGATAGTGCTTAAAATTTCCAGCTATCCAGGTATTTCTCTTGCTCAGCTGACAAGGAGTCGATGCCAATATTCAGGCTTTCAAGTTTATAGCTGGCAACCTGCTGGTCAATATCATAAGGTACATTAACAACGTTTTTACCCAAGTTTTCATAATTCTCACTTACATAACGCAGACCAAGTGCCTGCAGGGCAAACGTCGTATCCATGATTTCGGCAGGGTGACCATCTGCTGCACCCAGGTTTACAAGACGACCTTCTGCAAGAAGATACATTTTACGACCGTCTTTGAAACGGTACTCCTCAATGTTACGGCGAACTGTGCGAATCGATTCCGAACGTTTGGCCAGTTCAGGTTTATTCACTTCAACATCAAAGTGACCCGCATTACTCAGGATTGCTCCATCCTTCATCACATCGTAATGCTCACCCGTGATAACATCCTTATTTCCTGTAACCGCAATAAAGAAATCGCCCAATTTGGCGGCTTCCACCATCGTCATGACCCGGAATCCGTCCATGTGTGCTTCTACTGCTTTGATTGGATCGATCTCAGTTACAATCACATTCGCTCCAAGACCTTTGGCCCGCATCGCTACACCTTTACCACACCAGCCATAACCTGCTACAACTACGTTTTTACCAGCGATAACCAAGTTGGTTGTACGAATAATTCCGTCGAATGCAGATTGTCCTGTACCGTAGCGATTATCGAACAGATACTTGCAGTATGCGTCATTAACCGCAACCATTGGGAACTTCAATTGGCCTTCTTTCGCCAATGCTTTCAAACGAATAATACCCGTTGTCGTTTCTTCTGCTCCGCCGCGAATTGTTGCTGCGAGGTCAGGGCGCTCGGATGCAATAATGGTAGCAAAGTCTCCGCCATCATCAATAATGAGATCAGGCTTCACCTCTAGCGCACGAAGTTGCAATGATTTGAATTCCGCAGGTTCCGGATTGTATTTCGCATACACTGTAACGCCGTCTTCCACCAATGCTGCGCAGACATCATCTTGTGTAGACAATGGGTTGCTGTGCGTAATCGTTACTTCCGCCCCACCCGCTTGAATCACTTTTGCCAAGTAAGCTGTTTTCGCCTCCAAATGAAGACAAATCGCGACCTTCAAACCTTTGAAAGGCAGATCCTGTTCGAACTGGCGACGAATGCGGTTTAATACCGGCATATGTGCCTCTACCCAGTCAATTTTCAGATGACCCTCTGAAGCGAGTCCCATATCTTTCACAATACTGTTTTGCAACGCAGATGTAGTCATTCCATATCCTCCTTGTTTATGTGTTTCTTCTATTATAAAGGGCTCTATAGTGCAATAACCTTGTGCTCTCCAAGGAATTCGCTTGAGGCCTTAATCAGTTCATCGATCCACTCGGAGCCATAACGATTCAGGTAAAAGAGTGCATTATGTACTCGTTCCTGTGGTTTGCCCGTTGGAAACAAGGAGTTTTGAATGCCGTTCCAGTGCCTTAGACTCACATTATGTTTATCTTCAATGGCTTTGTGAGTCTGCTGTTTCAGATACTGCATTTGCTCGTTGATTTTACTCAAATTGGTATCGCCAATTCGTTCCAACCCCGGATGAATCTCCGCGATCTCATCTAGCAACGGTCCATACAGTTCAAGAAATGCTTCCTGTACCTTGTCAAACTGTTCATCTACCTGGAACGTCTCCTGTTGTGCGAGCCACTGTTCTTTCTTTTCTTCCATATGATATTGTACATCCTGGAAAGAAAGCCCATATTGTTTCATATGTTTATAATGAATATCTTCCATAATGGTGAAGGACAACCGCGGCAACAAAATGGGCATTTGCAGTCCGAACTGACGGAATGCTTCCCGAGTCAAACCCCAATATGCAATTTCACCTTGCCCCAAAATAACAGCGGCTACAGGCAGTACGGAATCTTGCATTAAAGGTCGCGTCAATACGTTGTTACTGAAGCGCTCCGGATGTTCTTCCAGTTCCTGAAGCAAACGCTCCTCTGTGAAAGAAACCAAACCTTTGCGATCATTATATAAACCGTCCTTCAACAACAAGAGCAGACGCGTACCTTCATGAATGTAGAACAGATTGGCTCCATCCTCCGCTACTTCGGCAGGCATAGCATAACCAGCTTGTTGTACCAGCGAAGCACCTTGTGTGTATGCGCTGCGCAGCACTTCATTCTTTCGTATCAGCCGCTCAAACACGGGCTGTTCCAACCTGCGTAAATCTGGATCCGATGCATCCATTAGAACAAGTCCACTACTGGCAAACAAAGCAGATATCATGCGGGCAAATGCATCACTCAGATTTGAACTGGATTGATGGATCTCTGTGATGCATTTCATCAGTCCTGGTTTATGTATCGTATCAGGTAAAAGATGTTCCACCTGTTCGAGTACATTCACCCACTGCTGCGAATCCACATGAACATTACTCACAGAATCCCTTCCTGCGAATCGTCCTTGTAACTTGACCTTCTTCATGTCTCCCTGATGATCAGGTAGATATGTGTGGTTAACCTCATCCCAGTCATGGTCTTCACCGGCAATCCAAAATACTGGGACTACCGGGCGTTGAAGTCTTTCTTCCGCTTCACGCGCAGCTGCCACTACGCTGGCGGCTTTGTATATGACGAACAGGGGTCCGGTGAGCAAACCGCTCTGCTGTCCTCCTGTAACCACTAGTGCATCTTGTTCTGCAAGACGTGTGATGGACGCATGAACCTCTCCATGGTCGTTCACCCGCTTATTATATATACGTAAATACTCTGCCAGATCACGACGATCAATACGTGTGTTTTCCGATTGGTCCAGCCACTCGGCACGTGCCTGAAGTCCTGATTCCCAGCGAATGTCATACTCGTAAAGGCCACGCGCAGCATCTCTTGAACAGATATAATCTTCTGCAAGTCTTGATCCGCTGCGGAGTGCCTCGGTAATACCGTTCATGAGGTCTGCCTCCTATTCTGCTTCAAAGAGCCTTTCTTGATTGTACCGAATTCAAGGCCGCTTCGTCAAAAGAAAGTGATTAAAATACAAAAAAAAACCGCCGAACGAGTCGGCGGCATTTAATACATCAATAATAGCATATCGCTTTAATATTCCTGTTATACGTAAGGTTCTGCAACCCAGTGACCTTTGGAAACCTCAATCAATTGAGCATTTTCCAGGTTGTACGGGTCATTTGCAGGACCACCGGATCCATTCTGAATCGGGCTCATATGCTCTTCCGGCAGCAAAATGCGACGTTTGTTCGCTTCCACTTCCGGATCAGGTACAGGGATTGCTGAAAGCAATGTTTTGGTATAAGGGTGGACAGGGTTCGCATACAGTTCTTCACTTTCTGCGAGCTCAACCACTTTACCCATGTACATTACAGCGACACGGTCACTGATATGTTTAACCATCGACAAGTCATGCGCAATAAACAGGTACGTCAAGCCGAGACGTTGCTGAAGTTCTTCAAGCAATTTAACGACCTGCGCCTGAATGGATACATCCAGTGCAGACAATGGCTCATCACAGATGATGAATTTGGGGTCTACAGCAAGTGCACGCGCAATCCCGATCCGTTGTCTTTGACCACCGGAGAATTCATGTGGATAACGCAGTGCATGACTTGGGTTCAAACCTACCAGATCAAGCAGCTCCTCCACTCGTCTCTTACGCTCTTTAGAGCTGGAAGCCAGACCATGAATATCGAGGGACTCCCCGATGATATCCATTACGTTGAAACGCGGGTTAAGGGATGCATATGGATCTTGGAAGATCATCTGCATATCTTTACGCATTTCTTTCATTTTGCGCGGAGACAACTTGTAGATATCCGTTCCGTTAAAGTTAACATTTCCACCAGTTGGCTCGTAAAGACGCAGAATAGTACGACCTGTTGTGGATTTACCACAGCCGGACTCGCCTACAACGCCAAGTGTTTCACCTTCAAAGATATCAAAGCTTACGTCATTGACCGCTTTGAGAATGTTACCTTTACCCAAATTAAAGTACTGTTTCAAGTTTTTCACTTGTACCAGAGGCTTATTGCTGCCTTTGATAATACCAGCCGGAGCTGGTTTTTCCTTTTTGGGCTCGTCCAGACGAGGCAAAGCATTCAGCAATTTAATCGTGTATGGATGTTGAGGGTTACTAAAGATTTCAGCAGTTGTTCCTGTTTCAACAACTTCGCCTTCCTTCATAACAACAACACGGTCACACATACCCGCTACGACACCAAGGTCATGCGTAATCAGCATAATCGATGTTCCCAGCTTTTGCTGCATGTCTTTCATGACATCCAGAATTTGAGCCTGAATTGTAACGTCAAGTGCAGTTGTCGGTTCATCCGCAATCAGAAGGGATGGACGACATGCAAGTGCGATCGCAATCATGGCACGCTGACGCATACCACCAGAGAATTGGTGAGGATAATGATTCATGCGAATAGCCGCATTTTTAATACCTACAAGTTCCAGCATCTCCAAAGCCGCTTTATTCGCCGCTTGTTTGGACATGTTCTGATGCTTGCGCAATACTTCAGTAATTTGTTTACCAATTTTAATGGTAGGATTCAATGAAGTCATTGGATCTTGGAAGATCATACCGATATCTTTACCACGAATCGCTTCCATTTGTTTGTCTGTCTTATTCAGCAGGTCTTGCCCGTGAAAAGTAATTTCTCCGCTTTTGACCTTCGAAGGCGGGGAGGGAATCAATTTCATGATGGTTTGGGCGGTAACACTCTTACCACTACCCGATTCACCTACGATCCCCAGCGTCTCTCCTTTGCCAATTTCAAAACTCACATTTTTAACGGCATCAAATTCACCAGAACGTGTTGAGAACGACACACTCAGGTCTTTGACTGTTAAAATCGGCTCCATAATCCCACCTCCTATTTCTATTTACGTAATTTCGGATCGAGTGCGTCACGCAGACCGTCTCCGAGCAAGTTAAATGCAAGCATTGTAAGAACCATCAGACCTGCTGGGAACCACATCCGCCAAGGGAATAGCGTCCAGCCTGTAAGTGCATCATTGATCATAGAACCAAGTGAAGATCTTGGTGCAGATACACCCAATCCAAGGAAGCTCAGGAACGCTTCGGCAAAGATTGCATTTGGAATAGACAATGTCAATGTTACAAGAATCGGTCCTATTGCATTGGGCAGCAAATGACGGAACAATTGACGCCCTGTGCTTGCTCCCATGGACCTTGCAGCAAGAATAAAGTCTCTGTTTTTGAGTTGCATAATCTCACCACGCACAATCCATGACATGCTGATCCAGCCTGTGATGGTGAGGGCAATGATAATCGTTGTCAGACTTGGTTCCAGTACAACCAGCAACAAAATTACAACAAGCATGTACGGCAAGGAGTAGAGGATTTCGGAAAACTTGTTCATAATTCCATCTACACGTCCACCGTAGAAACCCATGATCGCTCCATAAATAACCCCGATAACAAGGTCAATCAAGGCTGCGGCCAAACCTACAGTTAGGGATACACGTGCTCCTACCCAAGTTCTTACCCACACGTCACGACCAAGCTCGTCCGTACCGAACCAGTGCTCCGCACTCGGCGCTGCATTGGCATTCAACAAATCATTGGAATAATAATTATAACTTGTAAACAAAGAAGTTGGACCAATCAAAGAGAAAATCACGACAAGAACCAATACACCCAGACTTATCATAGCAGCCTTATTGGTTGCAAGTCTGTACATGGCATCTTTAAAAAGGGATACACTTTCTTGCGGTTTAACCGCTGCCTGACTAGTCAGGTTCGTGTTCGCCGTTTCATTCTTTTTATTATTCGTGCCAGACAACGTTATGCCCCCTTCCGGCTTTCCAGCTTAATTCTAGGATCAATCAGCACGTAAGCGATATCCGTAAAGAAACGAGCCAACATCAGGAGGATACCATAGAAAATTGTAATCCCCATGATCATAGTGTAATCACGGTTTGTGATACTCTCTACGAATACTTTACCAATTCCCCCGATGTTAAAGATCTGTTCAATTACAACGGAACCTGTGATGATATTCGCTGTCATTGGACCAACATAAGTTACTACCGGTAGAATACCGTTTCTTACAACGTGTTTAAACATAATTGCAGGCCATTTCAGACCTTTGGCTTTAGCTGTTTTGATATAATCTGCATGTAAGACTTCAAGCATGCTCGAACGCGTCAAACGAGCGATAAAAGCAATCGGAGATGCAGATAGCGCTGCAACCGGAAGAACGTAATCCAATGGACCATCAAAGCCCATAACGTTAAACCAGCCTAATTTAGTAGCAAAGAGATACTGCAATAGTGAAGCAAGCAAGAAGCTCGGAACAGCTATACCTATGACAGCGAGGATCATCGTGATATCATCAATGAGTTTACGATGGTAAACTGCCGCAATAAGGCCCAGCAAAACACCCACAATAATGGAGATAACAATTGCAAACACTCCAAGCTTCAGCGAAGCGGTGAATGTTTCGCCGATCATTCCGGCTACATCTCGATTGAGATATTTCATTGAGACTCCGAAATCTCCCTTAAGGATTCCACCCATATACTTCAGGTATTGTTCATACATCGGTTTGTCCAATCCATACTTCTGTTCCAGCAAAACCCGAATTTCAGGCGATACTTTTTTCTCGGATGTAAAAGGGTCACCCGGAATAGCCTTCATCAGGAAGAAGGTTGCAGATGCGAGTATGAAAAGCGATAGCAGCATAAATAATAGTTTTTTCAACACATACTTAACCAACCCTTGCACACCTCCACAAACAATATTTTGTATACAAATCGATTGTAGAATTAGACAGAAATAAAGTCCAATCCATTTATCGGAAATTTCAAGAATTATAAGGAAAATCGGTGCACATACAAAAAATCGGGATATATATGGAATTCCACATATATATCCCGAAGTATTCATATTAGACTTCAGAACAACTTATTTCTCTTCCAGATATGCACGAGTGTAGTCAATAGCTCCACTGAAATCAAGTTGTACACCTTTCAGGTAAGGCTTAGTCAAAGATACGTTAGTGTAATAATAGATTGGCATAACGCCCATTTCATCTTGAATCAGGATTTTCTCAGCGTCAGCAAATGCAGCCATACGTGCAGCTGGATCAGCAGATTTTACAGTTTCTTTAACATCTTTGTCATACTGTTCGTTGCTGAATTTGGAATCATTGTTTGTGTTTCCAGTAGTCCACATTTCCAAGAAGTTGTATGGATCGTTGTAGTCAGCAGACCAACCTGCACGAGCTACTTGGAAGTTTTGGTTTTGACGGTTCTCAAGGAATACGCCCCACTCTTGGTTTTCTGTTTTCACATCAACACCAAGATTTTGTTTCCACATGTCAGCAACCGCCAAAGCGATTTTTGCATGGCCATCACTAGTGTTGTAGATCAACGTAACAGCTGGCAATGTTGTGTAACCTTCTTCTTTCATACCTTCAGCAAGCAATGCTTTAGCTTCTTCAACATTTTCTGTGAAGTAATCGTCTTTGTGCTCATCACGGAATTCGCCGTTTTCACCACGGATACCTGGAGGTACAAAGCCGAATGCTGGAATTTGTCCACCTTGTGTAACTTTGTCAACAATCAGCTGACGTTGAATTGCCATTGCAAATGCTTTACGGATTTTAACGTTGTTAAATGGTGCTTCGTTTACGTTGAACTGATAGTAGTACGTACTTGCAATACCAGTAGCTTTGAACTCGTCCGGCAATTCCGCTTTTACAGAAGGAATTTGGTCGGATGGAATTTCACCGTTAGGTGCACCAGTGTAATCCAATTGTCCTGATTTGTAAGCTTGCAGTTCGGAAGCACTGCTGTTCGTCAGAGACATATCGATTTGAGCCAATTTAATATCGGCAGCTGCATGGTAACCATCGTTTTTCTTCACAACAATTTTTTGACCTTTAGAATATTGATCCATTACAAATGGTCCGTTAACGATCATGTTTTTGTAGTCTGTGAAGAATTTGTCATTTGTGTCAGCAGATGCATGTACTGGGTAGTACGTGTAGAATGCTGTCAGACCCAAGAAGTAAGGTGTTGGGTTTTCCAACGTTACTTCCAATGTGTGCTCATCAGTAGCTTTAACGCCTACTTGTGAGAAATCTGTGACTTTAGTACCTTTGTATGTTTCATCTTTGCTGAGGTTGTAACCTTCAGCGCCTTTGATGTAGTACAATTGGTAAGCATATGGAGAAGCTGTTTCCGGTTTCAAAGCACGTTCCCAAGAACGAACAAAGTCTTCGGCAGTGATTGCATCACCGTTGCTCCATTTAGCTTCCGGATTCAGGTTGAAAACATATTTCAAACCATCTTCGGAGATTGTCCAGTCTTTAGCTACGCCTGCTTGTTCTTTACCATCAGCATCGATGCGTACAAGACCTTCGTACAAGAATTTCAAAACTGTGTTGGTTTGGCTGTCTTTTGCTTGAGCCGGGTCCAACGTAGGAGGTTCAGCTGACAGGTTGATTTTCAGAATTTGATCTTTAGCAAGACCATTTCCTTCGTTTGCAGAACCAGTATCGGTGTTACCTGTGCCTTCGTTTTTCGATCCGCACGCTGCAAGTACGGTACCGAACGCCAAAATCAGCGTCAAAAGGACTAATAGACTTTTCCTTTTCATCTAACACGTTCCCCCTAAATTGATATGGTTTATATGTTTATAGATTATACAACCACCGGTCAAAAAAATCTACATTACTTTTTCAGAAAGTAATGTTTTTTTCAGTTTTCGACAAAATCGACACATTTTTTGCCTCTTTTGCGTTATGTAACCTCACATCTGTTTCATGAAGTATCTAAATAATCCAAATAAAGTAAACAAAACATACCCGAAACTCATAATGATGAAGGCCATGCGCCATACGGCCCGGAACATTCTACCCCCATCGACCTTCCCCTTTAGTCGATTTTGCGCACCTCCGATAAATCCAAGTGCTAGTAGTATGAGTAATAGTGTCAGATAAAAACCAAAATTCGAATCAAATGTTAAGTTGAATAACGCCGATACTGAAAAAACAAGAAAAAAAGTGGTTACATCCATTGCCATCCGCATGGCGTTCCGTTTGTCTTTTTTCCATACGTACATTCCCCAATAAACAAGAAAGAACGGAAAAAAGGGCAATATGCTCAACACAATAAAAAGTCCCATTAATTCACTCCTTCCGTTTGCATTCCTTCAATCAGATGAAGCAGTATTTCATGTGTAGGTGCAACAAGGTCCAATTTCTGTGCCATTCTTACAATATGACCGTTAATTGACCTCACTTCTGTACCACGTCCAGCGAGAACATCTGCAAGCATGGAGGAAGTATTCGTGGCAGTAGAACGACAAACCGATATTAGTTGATCCCACATATCCTGATCCAAACATATTCCACTTGCAGAGTAGATCAACAATACCTCATCATATAACTGGCGCATTAGCCTCTTTCGTTCTTCCTTGATGATCAATTCTCCATTAGGGACTCGCCATAATGCTGTAAGCGGGTTAATGACTGCATTAATCAATAGTTTCCTGTATATCAGCTTATCGATTTCATTCGACACTGTACAGTCAAATCCTGCCTGCTGCAACGATCCCGACAGAGTAAATGTTCTCTTCTCCTCTATAGAGGTAGAGGCTACTATAGGTATGTTGTACCTTCCCAGCCTGGTTTCACCTGTACCTGCACGAGTCACCTGACTCTGTGTACGCTTCGCACCTTCTGTTGTAACCGCACTACACAGAAGCGACTTTGGCAAAGCTGCTTGAAGTTTGGCCAGATGGCCCATCCCATTCTGAAAACAAGCGATATTCAGCACATGATCTTGTAATGGACTAATCTCATGAATGAAATCTTCAATGCTTGTCTGCTTAACCATGAGCAGTAACCATTCTCCTGGTGTGTTCTTCCATGTGTCAGTCAGCTCACTTATTGGTTTCGCCTGTATATGATCCGGTAGAATATGTATCTCCTCGTCTTGTTCCACAATGGTTACTCCATCACGGCTGAGGAGGTTTGCCTGAGCAATTGTTCTGGTCCAAAATCTGACCTGGTTACCTGACACCAGCAGTTTCCCGCCATACAAAAGACCCAGTGCCCCCGCTCCTACGATGTCAATGATCATATGATGCACTCCTCTCCGCTTCAGTAGTTGCTCTTCTAATATCTATAATAGAACAAAAACACCAAACTAAAAACCCGTCATACCTGCCGTTGTATAACGGAGGTGTGGCGGGTTCATACCTGACATTCACAAATCAAACGTCTGAACTTGTTATTCAATTCGTTCCAGATTCCCGTTGGCATCCATCTTGAAACGTGTCTTAAGTTCCTCTTCTTCTTCGGACAAAAATGCGAGTCTGCGAGCCCGATCCATAATCTGAATCAAAGCTTTGTAGTCGTCATTCACAACACGGTAATCCGTCTGCACTTCATTCACTTCCTTGGAAAGACGGTCATTCTCAAGACGTAGTTCAAGCAATTCATCTTCTTTCTCGCGAAGCTCCTTCTCCAGCATCTTGAGTTGACGATTACTCTCCTGCACTGTTCCCTTCCATTGTCGCAGGAAGCGGATTACTGCATCCATCGATAATGAATCGTCTGTGATCCCATCTGATTTGTACAGATGTTCTTCAGTGTCCAGTGTAGACAGTGCTGCAACCTGCGGTCCGAGCATAGCTGGTTGCTTTCTGAGATAACTTCGTTTTTGTCGTTGTGCCTTGGCGTTACTGATGGCAGAATCATACTTTTTACGTACACAACTGTTCCAGCGAAAACCGCATGCGGCAGATGTTCTGCCTATTTTTTCGCCCACCTCTTCAAAAGCGGCCAATTGTGTACTGCCTTCCCGAATATGACGCAAAGTAACCTCAGCCAATATCAAATCGTCCTCTGTACTCCAAGCATCCTGTCTCACTGCAGTCATGCTATAATACCCTCCTAACAACATCCTAAAATAACCGTCCGCATTACCGGAAGCCCGGTATGTGAATTAGGTATAAAAGCTGCTTCATTCATTCTTATGCCTCTCATAGAGTTCATAGAATTGATTTCATACTAAAATGTATTTCCACATTCAGGCTTGCTCATACGTGACATACGTAAAACATATCCCTCTATACTTACTTTGAGTAAAAAAAGAATTCGCTTTCATATCCAAATTTGTTTACACGTTTTTCCTTTCCCGGTATAATGTTGTGTAGACAATCTATGAACGTACTTAGGAGAGGAGGATTTACCGTGGCACGCATGTTTCGGGTACTCGGGTTCTTCACGCTTGCAATTGGCCTGATGGCTTTTGCGGGAGATCTGGTCGAAATGGCTTTGCTTTTTTTCCTGCAGACTGCGTTTTTTGTCATTTTGGGATACTTGAAATTTACCGAGCGAACGTACATATTGCTCTTCTGGGGTTATATGATCGTAACATTCACGGGGTTCAGCTACTGGACCGTATTCGAAATGGGGTTGCCGCTCTAATCCACCTGCAGCATCAAAGTGATCCGATATCTGTCGGGTTGCTTTTTTGTTGTGTTCAGATTAAATGAGTGTTCATGGTGTTATGTAACCACTAAGGATATTTCACGTATTTGTTTCATATATTGTCTGGAAGACAACAAGCCTGTACGATTGTCATTTAAGAAGTGGAAAGGAGAATGGATCGGTGAAACGTCAATACGGCATTTCAGCCTTTATATTATGCATCATTTTATTACTCCAGCTACCTTTAGCCCATGCCTATGGGGAGTCTTCACCTGAGGATACACGTGAGATATTGCAAAAAAGTCTATCCATCGTTGAAATCGATCACGAAATCGAACGCATCGCCGAAAGGCAGAAACAGCTGGCTCAACAATACGAGACATTATCCGTCCAGCTTCAGGAACAGGAAGGGCAGATACATATTCAGCAAGATCGGGCCGGAGCTGTAGTGAGATCCTACTACACAGGAGAACGCGACAGCCTCCTCATGACGGTCCTGGGAGCCAGGTCATTCAAAGACCTGTTTGTACTGTATGATTATTACCAGATTATTATCGGACGGGATCAGGCTGTGCTGGACAAGTATCAGGACCGTTATCGCAACCTGCAACAGACTTCCACTCAGATTCGTCAGACTACAACAGAATTAACCGAAATGAAGACTAATCTTCAAAACCAGCGGGAACGTGTAGTCACCTTGCAAAAAGAAATGGATGCCCAAATAGCCACCAGCGGAGATGCGGCAGCGATTCAGAAACTGATGGATGAACTAACCCTTTATTGGGAGAATATCGGCATCTATGAGGTGAAACGATATTTCAAAGCATTGGCATCTGCCATGCAGAACCTGCCTGACTTTATCCAAAAACAAAACGGAGGCATATCCACGACTGGAACAACGTATACGATTCTAATTCAGCAGGATGAGCTTAATGCATTTCTGCGTTCCCAAAATCCAATCTTTGAAGACTTTGCCTTTCAGTTTAACCAGGATCAGATTATAGCTTCCGGTCAGCGGGATCAGTTGCAATTAAGCATTGAAGGACATTATACGGTAGAAAATGAACCTCAAAACTCCATTCGTTTTCATGTGGACAAACTTGTATTCAACCAGCTTGAACTACCAGATACGACTCGCCGAATGCTGGAAAGAGAATTTGACCTTGGGTTCTATCCACAGAAAATCCTGTCGTTTGTTAAAGCAACCGATGTTTCAACAAGTGAAGGCATCCTTGAAGTAAAACTAGCTATATCATTTTAAAGAGGTTGTTCAAAAAGTCCGCTTTTGATTACGAAGGATGCCTTGTGGCATCACCAGCAAGAAGTTGAAAATCAGACTTTTTGAACACGAACTTAAAGTTAATTCGTCGTTCCAATACTATCTACGTATTGATTCGCTGTAATTTCTCCTTTTAAGAATTGTTTAACTTTTTTATGAAAACGAGTTATTAGAGCATGATTTTTGGTCGTTGCAGCGGGGACATCTGGGGTGGTTGAGAACCAGGATTGTCCCTTTGTCATGTCATAAGGTCCAACGAGTTTCTCAGACTCCAAATCTAGCTCCTGTTGCTTTGCGGGCAACCGGTTAACCTGTTGGTACCATTTCAGCTGTGTCGTAGCGGACGTCATTCCTTCAATCCATCTACTTGCCTCCTCAGCCTCAAACGAACCCGCAGTAATGACAAGACTTCTGGAGTTTACAGTTTCCAAGGTTTCGAAAGAAATCCGCTTCAAAGAATCTTTATCAACTGTACTCGCTTGATCCGCATTCAATAATTGAGATAATAATGATACAACCATTGGTGTGTCGTTTTGGTCAGCAGTTGGAGAGAACTCTGGATTGGTAGACTCAAGCCTAATAAGGGGCTGAATCTGATTCATCAACTGAATCCCCTGCTGAAGATCCCCCGTTTGCGAATCTATTTGTGTTCGTTTAACTTGATCTGGTGCCATTCTCGGTTCCAAATGATTCAGCCACGCATTCGTCCCGTACATATCATTGATGTTCATTGTAATTAAAGGGGTGCCTTCCGCAATAGCTTGTTGAGTAAGTTTGACCCACTGATCTTTATTTCGAGGTAATGACTCCAGACCAGCTCTTTTCAGAAATGAAGATTGTGCAGCCAGAATATACGGATCAAAATCAAAAGGCATTCCCCACTGATAACCATTCCACTCTGTCATTCCCCGTAACCCAACTACCGTATCTCCTAGTGACTTCGATAATGTTGTTCCGTTTAACGGATACAGGTACCCTTTTTGGGCATAGTATTGCACTTCCTCACTATCAAGCAGAACAACATCACCGTTCTCCCCTAGTGAAAATTCAAGATCCAAAACATGCTTATATGTATCCGGCTTCTCATTCCGAAGATTAATTTCTACCAGCTGGGAAGCAGCAACTTCTTTGGCTATCTTTTGAAAGACTTGAAACTCTTCATCCGACATGGCCACTACAATCTCCAGTGGAGCTTGAGCATCTTCATTACGGGACGAAGACCCAGGAAAAGCATCCTTTTCCTGGTCGTGTTCCTGATTGAGCTGCGAACCTCTAAAATCAAAACTCGGTGACAAGATCGTTAACGAAAGCAGCAATACCGCGAATAAAACAACCTGATGTCTACGCTTCATTAACTTCCCTCCCTGTTCACCTAGTTTTTTCCTGCAGCAATTATTGTAACAAATAAGTAGTACTCTTGTCCTACCCTGCCGAAAAACACTTTTTCGGATTTTTGCATAATACGAGCATATCGAGTTCTGTGTAATAACGCTTACTTATTTTTTCAGCAAAAAGCCGGCTCCTGGAGCCGGCTTTAATAACAACATTTTCCGGGAAATAAACCCCTTAAATTTTACAATAAATCAGCTGCAAGCTGTGCCAGCTTGGACCGTTCTCCTTTTTCAAGCATGATGTGTCCGCTGATTCCCTCTTGTTTGAACCGTTCCACGATATACGTCAGGCCGTTACTGGCAGAATCAAGATACGGGTGGTCTATCTGTTCGGGGTCTCCCATCAAAATAATTTTACTGCCTTCACCGACCCTTGATACAATGGTCTTCACTTCGTGGCGGGACAGATTTTGGGCTTCATCAATAATGATAAACTGTCCAGGTATCGATCTCCCACGAATATACGTTAAGGCCTCCACCTGAATACTGCCAAGCCCCATTAGAATTTTATCGATATCTCCGGCTTTTTTGGTGTCAAACAAAAACTCCAGATTATCATAAATCGGCTGCATCCATGGACGTAGTTTTTCTTCCTTCTCACCAGGCAAGTAACCGATATCTTTCCCCATCGGAACGACAGGACGAGCAATCAACAGTTTTTTGTATTTATGATCATCCTCTACCTTAAGCAGACCTGCTGCAAGTGCCAGCAAGGTTTTCCCCGTTCCAGCTTTACCCGTGATGGTAACAAGCGGGATGTCATCATTTAAAAGCAGTTCCAGTGCCATGCGTTGTTGTGCGTTACGTGCGCTAATGCCCCAGACATTGTCATTACTGAGGAAAAGCGGCTCCAGCTTTGTTCCCTCTGTATTTACTTTAAGCAAAGCCGATTTATTGGTTCCCATCTCATCCTTGAGAATGACAAATTCATTCGGATACAACGAATAAGACAACTGTAACGGTTTGATTGGTAAAAAACGATATGTGTAAAACTCATCAATCACTGACGGATGAACTTTTAGGGCCGTATAACCTGGATATAACTCACTAAGTCCTGCCGTCCGATCTGATAAGTAATCCTGTGTGAACAGACCAAGTACATCCGCTTTGATACGCACAAGTACATCTTTACTGACAAGCACGACCTGACGCTCAACTACTTCCTTTTCATTTTCCTCGATCTGATAATTCAGTGCGACAGCCAGAATGCGATTATCGTTGGATACTTCACCAAACATTTCCTGAACTTTCACGAAACTCCGATGATTCAGCTCTACTTTCAGATTACCTCCATTAGCCAAAGGCACCCCACTGTGCAGGTGACCCAGCTCACGTAATCCATCCAACAATCTGGATACATTACGGGCATTACGCCCAATTTCATCGGCATTTCTTTTTTTGGAGTCGATCTCCTCCAATACAACCGCGGGAATGATTACCTCATGTTCCTCAAAGGCAAATATGGCATTGGGGTCATGCAGAAGCACGTTGGTATCCAATACAAAAATCTTTTTCATTCAATCCCCTCCAAAGCGGCGTCGTTAAAGGCATGGATAGTGTGATCTTTCAGCAGCGGCATGGACAATCATGATCCCATACATAAATGTATTCGACTAGGGCAAAATAATTGTCAACCATTCTGAAAAACTCCAAGAAAGGATGAACATTTATGAAAATATGGGTTTGCACGCTGCTTCTGATCTTTATACTTACAGGTTGCAACAGTACCACACGTAACGCTTCTCAGGAACCGCATACGTCACATCCAAGAAGCTACGGAGGAAATATTACAACTCAGCAAGATCAAAGGAAAGGATCTCACATGCTCGATGCACAGGAAGATCGGATGAATCCTTCACGTTTGGATCGTCTTAATGAAAATACAGGTGAAGTCCACGATACCAACTTTGCGGATGATGCAAAGAGTGGCCGGATGCCTAATGAAAAACGAATCAATCACCTTAAAGCACTTGCCAAGCAAGTGGAAGGTGTTGAAGATGCGAACTGCGTCATACTCGGTAATACAGCCGTAGTTGGTATTGATGTTGATGGTGAACTGGAACGTGCTCGGGTAGGTACCATCAAATACGCTGTTGCCGAAGCACTTCGCAAAGACCCAGAAGGCTTGGATTCCATTGTTACTGCTGATGCAGATGTCACTGAACGAATTAAAGAAATTGGTGAACATATTCGTCAAGGGCACCCAATCTCCGGTTTTGCTTCAGAACTTGCTGACATGGTGGGACGAATTATCCCTCAACTCCCGAAAGACGTCAAAGTCCGTCAAAATCCGGATGAACACATGAATCAAAAACAACAAATGCAGCAGCTGCATTCATCTGACAAAAGACAACAAAAAGCCCAGTGATCTCTCACTAGGCTTTTTTCATGGCAGCAAAAACCTGCTCATCTAATTTCTCAGCAGCACGCTGATCATATATTTTGACATATTGAGGCATAGAGGACAATTGAGCGCCGTAAAACAGAGCATTCCTCACCGCTTCAATTGTAATGTCGAAACAGCACATATTAAATGGAACGTCCTGCAGCGGATCTTGACGTACCTCAGCACGTCCATTCACTGCGTACACCGTCTCTTCTCCAAAGACAGTTACCGTAATGAGCGGATTAGTAATCATGTTATTCACTAAACGTGAACGATGATCGATCGCTAAACGAAAAGTAGAAGCATTCTCCGCATAAATCCAGGAGATGGCTGTTGAAGTCGGACCTCCGGATTCTACATCCACTGTGCTCAGAAGCACAAAGGTCTCATTCTTGAATTGCTGTAAAAGAGATTCAGTTAATTGTGTGACGGCTTCGGACATTCAACCAGCCCCCCTAACCTTCTTTATGCAATTCTTGTACTTGGTTTATGTTATTATAGCATACCGATTAACGTGCTTCCAATCCCAAAAGAATGTAGGTTATTCGCCTGAAGGTGAAGCCGTTACTTTACCTGAAAGTGTATCTTGTAAAGCCTGCCTTGCATTGGCAAGTTCCGTCTCATTAATATACACATATGGACTTCTCCACTCTCCGGTAACCGGAGTATAATGCACATCCGCGGTGGAAATGTTCCAATACGTCGAGATAAAGTTTTTCATTTGTTCCGATTCCACATCTGTCGTCATATTCTTGTCAACTGCACCAATCACTTTGCTGATCTTTGTAATGCCCCCAAGAGATTTCATCTGATCCAGCATGGAGTTCAGCACTTGGTTTTGACGTTTGTTACGATCAAAGTCATTGGATTCATCAGTCTTTGGATTACAATTGGATTTGCGGTAACGAACAAAATCCAGTGCTGCTTTACCATCGAGATGTTGTGCGCCTGCGACCAGATTGATATCTGTACCATCGGCTGTATCTCTATAACACATATTTTTATCCACGGTCACATCCACGCCACCCACGGCATTAACAGCATCACGGAAAGCCTGGAAATTCAGTACGGTTGTATAATTAATATCTACATCCAAATACTTACTCATCATTTCTTTCATCTGATCCTCTGCATTTTTGCCAGTGGTTTTTTCCTGTGCTTTAAACCTCGGATAATAGGAATTCAGCTTGTTGGATTTGTACCCATCCAATTGAATACGCGTGTCTCGAGGCAAAGATACAATGGTTGCCGTCTTGGTCTCGGGATTCAACGAAGCCACCATAACAACATCCGAGAGATATGTGCCCGTTTCAGGACGGTTATCTGTGCCTAATAACAGCATCGTGATCGGTTTGGTTGTGGCTGACATGCCGGGAGGTACTGGTTTATCGATGCCTGTGTCCACGACTTGATTGTATACCCAGTACGCATATCCACCGCCTACCAGAATGGCAATAACCAATAGACTTAAAAAGATTCTGCCAAAAGCATTCATTCTCTTTTTCTTCTTAGGCTGCTTGCCCTTGCCATTCTTCGATCCAGAAGCACCGGATTGTGTTGGTGCCTGTCTCCGTGGAGGCAGTCCGTTCGAATTTGAGTTCATATCTTCAACACCTTTATCACATCTGTTTTTGTCTAAATAAAAGACAACCGCTTTCCCTAAGGAAAACGGATGGTCTGTACAAGACAGGATTTATGAGTTTCGAGCGGCAGCTTCCGCTTTTTTCTTTTGACGACCTTCAATAAAATAACGCACTCTCACTAACAACATCAAACCAACCGCGACCAACAAACATTGAATGATGGGCAGCTTGTCGATCTGAAAAATAAGAAGCATGAATGTGCCCATCGCCATCAAAATATAGAGAACGATTTCCTTACCAAGCGGCAATTTCTGACGTACCCGAAACACCTTGTTATATACGTAAGTAATCAATACAAAGATGACGATGTAGGCTACGATCGGGTGTGATGCGAACCATGCTTGCATGCACAGCCAGCTCCTTTCGTGTTCATGCTAGGATATAAATTAACTATTGTGAAACCCTTTCGATAACTCTGAATAAAACACACATCGGAGGTGACCGTTCCGGTATCGGATCGTTCTTTTGATCGCTGTTATCCCCAGATTTTTTTGATCATTTTTCAATGGTAAAATCCGGGGATAAAGGCGAACGCTTCGCTTCTGCAGAATCGATTCCGATCCCTTCACTACTTCCACTGTGCATAACATCGTTAACTTCTGTGTTCCATCAAATGCTAACTTATATAAATTATTTTGTTGTTATTAGGCTTTGGAAGCCATTTTGCGTTGTTTTTCTGCACGCTCACGCTCGGATTTATTCAGGATCTTCTTACGAAGACGAATGGATTTCGGTGTGATCTCACAATATTCATCTTCATTCAGATATTCAAGCGCCTGTTCCAATGAGAAGATAATCGGAGTTTTAATTTTAACTGTATCATCTTTACCAGATGAACGAACGTTAGTCAGTTGTTTTTCTTTGCAGATGTTAACAACGATATCATTGTCACGTGTATGTTCACCAACAATCATACCTTCGTAGATCTCAGTACCCGGCTCCAAGAAGAGCGTTCCGCGATCCTCAACGCCCATCATGCCATAGAACGTAGATGTACCCGTTTCAGTTGAGATCAGTACACCTTGGTGACGTCCACCCACTTGACCAGATACTACTGGAGCGTAGCTGTCAAATGCATGGTTCATAACACCGTAACCACGAGTCAATGTCAGGAAGTTTGTGCTATATCCGATCAAACCACGTGCTGGAATCAGGAACTCCAGACGAACTTGACCACTACCTGTGTTAACCATGTTAACCATCTCTGCTTTACGTGCACCCAGGCTCTCCATTACGGAACCCATGCTCTCTTCAGGGATATCAATCAACAAGCGCTCAACAGGTTCCATTTTCTTACCGTCAACTTCTTTAACGATAACTTCTGGTTTGGATACTTGAAGCTCATATCCTTCACGACGCATGTTCTCAATCAGGATACCCAAGTGAAGCTCACCGCGTCCGGAAACGACAAATGCATCCGGGCTTTCCGTTTCATCAACACGAAGGGAAACGTCAGTTTCCAGTTCTTTCAACAAACGCTCACGAAGTTTACGGGAAGTTACCCATTTACCTTCACGACCTGCGAATGGACTATTGTTCACGAGGAACGTCATTTGTAGTGTAGGCTCATCGATTTTCAAAACTGGAAGTGCTTCTGGATTGTTCGGATCGGCAATGGTTTCACCAATGTTGATGTCCTTGATCCCTGCAATGGCAACGATGTCGCCTGCTCCTGCTTCTTCCGTCTCAATACGTTTGAGACCCTGGAAACCGAACAGTTTCTCGATACGTGCAGTTTTGCTCTTGCCATCACGCATAATAACCGTTACCGATTGTCCTTGACGGATCACACCGCGGTTAACACGACCAATGGCAATACGGCCAAGGTATTCATTGTAGTCCATCAAAGTAACGAGGAATTGGAGTGGTTCTTCAACATTTTCGGTAGGGTGTGGGATATGACTAACGATCGTATTGTAGATCGCCATCATGTTGTCATCCTGTTTAGCAGGATCACTTTCCATGCTGGATGTTCCGTTCAATGCGGAAGCATATACAACAGGAAATTCAAGTTGTTGATCGTTGGCACCCAGTTCAATGAACAGGTCCAATACTTCATCAATTACCTCAGCCGGACGAGCCGCTGGACGGTCAATTTTGTTTACAACAACGATAGGTGTCAGGTTGTGCTCCAGTGCTTTACGAAGTACAAACTTCGTTTGTGGCATACAGCCCTCATAAGCATCAACAACGAGCAATACGCCGTCAACCATTTTCATGATACGTTCCACTTCCCCACCGAAATCGGCGTGTCCTGGTGTATCCACAATGTTGATCAGATAATCTTTATAAGTTATAGCCGTGTTTTTGGCCAAAATCGTAATACCGCGTTCACGCTCCAAATCGTTGGAGTCCATTGCGCGCTCCTGTACCGTTTCGTGATCACGGAAAGTACCGGATTGCTGGAGCAACTTGTCGACGAGCGTAGTTTTCCCGTGGTCGACGTGGGCAATAATCGCAATATTGCGAATGTGTTCTCTTGAATGCATGGTTTGTATCCATATCCTTTCCAATTTCAATTCTTATCTACTAAACTTCCCGCAATTTCGCAGGTTACTCACAAAATAAGCGTCGGTGATATCCCGACGCATGTCTATATCCCTTATATTATAGTTTATTATAGGTAAAAATCAAGATATTTCGCACGAAAAGACCATTGGGAATGTTACCAGCCTCTCCCTTGCCGTCCTCGTCCAAGCAATAACCAGACTCCGCCCAGGATCAAAAGAACAGCAAGGACATAGATTATTCCTGTTTGCAGCAAGGTAAAACCGAATAATATGATGGATACCGCACCAAGGATCAAAGCTGCAGGTAATACATATTCCGGTCTTCGACGCTCAGCCATTCCATATTCGAGCAGCCCTATGGCGATCCCAAGCAAAATTGCTGGCCAGAGCCTGCTCATAAGTCCAGCACCCCATGTATTGGTTATACTGAATAACACACCATACACCGTTAGTATGCCGGCAGGAACGAGTGACCACGATGGTGAAATACGCGCATAATATAACGCATGAAGGGCGATGCCTGGCAGCAGGATCAGCAAAGGCCAGAAATTGCGACCAATAAATCCAAACACGCCAAACTTGCCAAGCAGAATAATAATTCCCGCAGCTGCAATAAATAGTCCAATCGCTTTTTCATTTCTCATCCTCATCTGCAATCACCTCTTATATCATGGCTATGTACTTTATTTCTTAATAAACGATACGCATTCCATACTGACTGTTGATTTTTAACCTGTAATCCTGCTTCTAGTGTATCCGATGTTTCGGCAAAAAACTATACTTTATGTCGCACTTTGCGTGTGTCCTTTACCTGTATTACCCTAAAATGTGCAACTTATGACTAGCCCCACGGTTGTTGTATTTACAAGCGTATTCTCTCAACACAAAACCGCCTAAACCCGACGGTTCAGACGGTCATATGTTCAAGCTTTTATCCAAAATTAAACTATGCGTTCTTACGCACAAATTTATGTGCGCCTCCAATCGCAACCACAAGACAAGCCATTGCTACGGGTAGCAGCGTATGCACCTCTGATGCCATACCTCCCAGCCATTCTCCTAACTTGGGGTCTTTCATCACCATCTCACCTGCTGTGAAGGCTAAGATGCCTGCTCCGGCGAATACAAGAATCGGAAATCGCTTCAACAAACCAACAATTAACCCGCTCCCCCATACGACGATGGGGATACTGATTGCAATACCTATGACAATCAAAGCCAAATCTCCATCTGCCAAAGCGGCTATGGCCAGAACATTATCCAAGCTCATTACAAAATCGGCAATCAGAATGGTTTGAATGGCTTTCCAGGTCGTAGAAACTTCTCGAATATGTACTTCATCATCATTTTGAAGCAGCAGCTTTATTGCAATCCAGAGTAGCAACAGCCCACCTGCTGCTTGGATAAAGGGAATTCCCAGCAATAATACCGCTACAAAGGTTAATACACAACGCAGCAGCACCGCACCAAAAGCTCCCCACCATACCGCTTTTTTGCGTTGTATTGGTGGCAGATCCTTGCTGGCAAGCGCAATAACAACCGCATTATCTCCACTCAATACCAGATTGATCATCAAAATTTCAGTTAACAGCCATAGTGTATCCATGTCCTCATCCCCCCCACATTAACTTGTATGTCAGAGTTGTCCATGCTATTCTTAATGATTGAACCGTATATAAGGAGTGACATATCTCATGGAGCTATTTAGTCCCACATTCTGGCTGGCTTTGCTGAACGTTGTCTTTATTGATCTAATTCTGGCTGGGGATAATGCCATCGTCATTGGTCTCGCAGCTCGAAATTTGCACCCTTCCGTGCAGAAAAAGGCGATTCTATATGGAACTGGCGGTGCACTTTTGATTCGAATTTTAGCAACAGTTGTTGTTTTATGGTTGCTTAAAGTTCCGTGGCTCTTGCTTGTGGGAGGCATACTTCTGATCTGGATTGCCTATAAATTATTGGCGGATCAGGGAGATGAACACAATGATGTTCAGGCGGGAACTTCCTTGTGGACCGCTATTCGTACCATCGTGATTGCGGATGCAGCCATGGGATTAGATAACGTGATTGCAGTTGCTGGAGCTGCGCAGCAGCATCTCGTGCTTGTCATCCTTGGACTCCTGATTAGTGTACCTATTATCGTCTGGGGAAGTACCCTGTTTATCAAGCTAATTAATCACTTTCCTTGGATCATCTATGTCGGAGCCATTGTTCTCGGGTATACGGCTTCCAATATGATCACTGAGGAACAGCGACTTTTGCCTTACTTTACTGAGCATCCGGCATTGCGCATTCTCTTCATCGTTGTGGTTATTGCAGGTGTAGTCTTTGCAGGTTATCGCAAACGCTCCAGCAGTTCCAGCCACAAGGGATCTGGCGGGGAACAGCAACGCTCCTATTCGTAGGCTAATTTAAACTAAAAATTTCATCTGAATACAGCAAAGGACTGAACGATATTTCATCGGACAGTCCTTTTTTGCAGTTAACATAGCCCTTATTATGTCAGCCATGCTAATTTTATTTAGTTTAGAACCAGTCATCCTTCATACCATTGTCTTCTGTCGGATTCGTTACCACAGAAGTTTCACCGGCGTGCAGTGTGATCGTTTCAGTTTGTTCCACCGCCTGATCCACCCATTCTGTCAGATGGCTCATTGTTGATTCTATTTTATCCACAATTCGAAGATTTGGATTGGTTGAAGGTGACTTTGGCACAAAGAGAGTACAGCAATCCTCATATGGCAAAATAGATATGTCATACGTTCCGATCTGTTTGGACAGGGTAATGATCTCCTGTTTATCCATCATAACCAGTGGTCGCAACAGTGGCAGATCCGTCGCACGACCAATGACATTCATACTTGGAAGAGTCTGACTCGCTACTTGGCCCAAGCTATCCCCGGTAATCAGCGCGAGTGCCCGCTCACGCTCGGCAAGTTTGGATGCAATTCGCAGCATTGAACGTCGCATCAGCGTAATAATCAGATTATCCTGACCCAGCTGGGTAAATGCCGTTTGAATCTCTGTAAATGGAACCAGATGCAGCTTGATTGTTCCTGCATGATCGGCAAGGGCACGCGCCAAATCAATGACTTTTTCTTTGGCACGCTGGCTTGTGAACGGATAACTGTAAAAATGTACACATTCCACTTCAAGTCCACGGCGCATGGAAGACCAGGCTGCAACCGGGCTGTCTATTCCACCTGATAGCAGTACCATTGCTTTGCCATTTGTGCCCAGCGGAAACCCACCTACTGCCGGAATGGTTTCGTTGAAAATATAGGTGCCCTGATCCCGAATTTCCACTCGCAGCTCAATATCAGGTTGGCGAACATCAACACTCAATTGCTGGAACTTCCGAAGGATAGGGGAACCGACCAAATGGTTCATTTCATGGGAAGAGTTCGGGAACTCCTTCCATACCCGCCTTACATTTACCTTAAATGTGGTGCCTTCTTTGAATTCGTCTTCCCTTTCGTCCATAAACGCAACTGCTGTTTTTACAATCTCATCAAGCTCTGATGGAGTAACTTTAACCGGACTAATCGACATCACACCAAATACCCGCTTCAGCACCTTAATCAGTTCAGTATGTGATTCACCGCCAAGATCCACATAGACACGGCCATATTCTTTGCGAAGGCTCGCACCTGGATAAGGTTTAAGCAGAGCTTTCACCTGTGTAATGATCGTTTTTTCAAATCGGGCACGATTTTTCCCTTTTAACATAAACTCTCCGAAACGGAGAAGCAGCATATCATATTTCATATCCATTACATCCGCCTTTCGAGGGGCCGCAACTGCGCCACCATCTGATGTAAAGCCTGTTCAAGAAAGGCTACATCTTCTTCTGTATGTTCATCTCCAAGACTAATACGCAATCCGCCACCAGCACAAGCTGCATCTCTGCCCATCGCAAGTAGAGCCCGACTCGGTTCAGCCGAACGCGAAGAACAGGCAGATTGGGTCGATATGGTTACGCCAAGTTGCTCCAAGGTGTGCAGCGCCACTTCTGCCTTCATCCCGGGATAGGAGAAGTGCACAATATGAGGTGCACCCTCTGTGCGACTGTTCAATTCAAATTCAGGAATAACTCGTATCGTTGCCATCAGTCGATCACGGAGCACCGTTGTACGCCGGGCAAAATCACCCTGATCTTCTGCCGCCATCCGCATAGCCTTTGCCATGCCTACCAGCAAGGCCACGTTTTCGGTGCCTGCTCTTAGGCCTTGTTCCTGTGATCCTCCTGACAATAGTGGCGTAAGCTCCACCCCACTTCGCACATATAGGAGACCTGCTCCCTTCGGTCCACGAATCTTGTGAGCAGACAAACTGTACAGATCTGCACCCCAAGCAGCAGGTGTCGCCTCCATTTTCCCAAAACCCTGAACACCATCTACATGGAAAAGCACGCGTGGTGCTTTCTTTTTGAGCTGTTTGCCGATCTCTGCAATCGGATGGATGGCTCCTGTTTCATTGTTTACATGCATCAGACTCACAAGCACCGTGTCGGGCCTGATCGCGTCTACAACCTTCTGAGCGTTCACTACTCCATCGGAATTCACAGGAACTAATGTCACTTCCCATCCCCACTGCTGCAATTGCATAAAACTTTCGTACACCGAGGCATGCTCGGTAGCCGTAGTGATGATGTGTCTGCCTCGTGACTGATAACGTAATGCCGCACCTTTTATCGCGAGATTATTACTCTCGGTCGCACCAGAAGTAAATACAATCTCTTCAGGCTTAACGCCGATTGCCGCAGCACAGCCGGATCGAGCACGACGCAGCAACTGATCGGCACGCTCTCCATACCCATGGATGGAGGACGGATTACCGAATTGTGTCTCCATAATTTCGGCCATCGTACGAATTACATCCGGATGGGGAGGAGTGGTTGCAGCATAATCAAAATATTTCAAATGAGGTTAGACCTCCCTTATCTCTTCGTTCATGAACCTACAGTGAGCATTGTAACACGATACCCGTACAACACAAAAAGACCAACCGGGAACAGGTGTTTCAAGCGCTACTGCTCCCACATTTGATCTTGTCCTGCCTATCAATGTTATCGCGAAATGTCTATCTATGAGTTTAGATCACATATTTCGACTGTGCCTTCTCCACCTTGGAGATATAATTCTGAGTTTCGGAAGGCAGACGGTTAAGTACACTCATCAGTTCGCTATCACTCGACACACCCAGACGTGAAACACGGCCTGGTCCTGCATTATATGCAGCAAGCGCCATCTTCACTTCTCCACCGAAACGCTGGAGCTGAAGGGAAAGATACTTCGTACCCGCATCAATGTTCTGGGCAGGATCAAATGAATTACTCACACCCAGCCCTGCAGCCGTGCCATCCATTAATTGCATGAGCCCCTTGGCTCCGGCAGAGGACACAACATTTGGGTTAAAATTGGACTCTGTGTCAATGACGGCTTTAATCAATGATTCAGGCACACCATATTTCGCACTTGCTTCCGCAATCAATGATTCAAAATCCGTAGGTACGGATGCACCGGAATCCACGATTCCTGTATTGGATGAAGATAATAAAGACTCAACAATGTTATTGGAGACAGAGGACGATCCTGCCGTATTTATATCCGGATTGTACGTGCTTCCGAGTTGCAGCCACAACAAACCATCACTGGATCTTTTGGAGACCGTAGCGGTGGAATCTGTATTGCTCGTCGAATTGGCACCCGTACCTAACAGCCCGTCCATCACATTGGCGAAATCCACTGTTGAACCAGCATCCGATTGTGATCCACTGGTTTGGTTTTTCACATTGGACAATTGCAGTTCCAACAACTGCCGCGATCCGCTTGGATCAATCTGCATGAGTTATACCCACTCCCGTATAATTAAGCGTATTATGACCTTATTCTACATCGTTTTACAGCAAGGTTCCATTGTTTTCAAAAAAATATATGAATCTTCCCACCTAACCTGCGCATATACGAAAAAAACCTTCTGTAATTCACCACATTTGGGTGAGAACAGAAGGCTTTTGAATGAATCATTTTACACGTTAGCGAGCGAATGGAATCATGAAAAAATAACTCAGCGTGGCTACAATACCCAGTCCAATGGACCAAGCTCCCGCTGTCTTACGACCATTCACATATGCATAGTAACCCAGTACGGCTGCGGCTGGTCCAAGTACGATTGACCACATGAACAAAGATGCGATCCCGAAGGCAAGTCCCATGTAACCCGCGACTTTGCCTGTTGATTCCATGACCCGGTCTGCCTCATGTTTCTCAGGTACAGGCTCCGCCCGTTCGGTACCTCCAGTTCTTACGACAGTCGGAGGAGCGACCTCTGCCCCGTATTCTTCGCGATGTACTTTTCTTGGATAATCGACACGCATACGCTGTTTTTCACCGTCACCCTTGGTTTCAGGGCGATCTTGAAAATTAAACTTATTATCGTCATTTTTCATTTGGAAGCACCTCCGTTATGAATAGGGATGACTGCTCACTTGGGTTTGAACGTGTGACAGCATGTTGCAGAGGATGTGCGTGCGTGATCATGGTGATCGGAGTCAAATGTCTCACCGGCAAATTCCTCATGCAGACGACGGGTGGCATGTTGGTCAATGTCAATCATGATGGCATCAGCGTGGCAGAAATTGTTCTCTCCCCAAAAGTTGCAGTTGGAGACGCTGCATTTGACAATTGGTTTGTCTTGGCTCATTTTTTATCACCTCGACTACTATTGTCTCCCCGCCACAAACCTGATATTCCCCGTCAAAATGCCAGATGATGACATGATCACACCTCGTTTTGATTCTCACTAAAAACACAAAAAAACCGCCACAAGGGCGGTTTCGTCCAATTTCATATTAAGGTTTAAACGTTAATTAGGCGTGATTCCGTTGATTTTGCATACGGCGCTGAGTCAGGTAATCACTTTCATAATATGCCAGATCATCGCGCAATTCTTCGTACGTTTTGGAAACCTCCAGAATAACATCCCGTACTGCACGGATTGGCTTGTCACGGAAACGAATGGCATCTTGTCCTGTGTAAGCGTATCTTCCGTCTTCGGAATAACATTCATTTTTGGGATAGAAAAAGCTGTTTACGCATTGGTGATACGTATTATAAAGAGCCTTTTCGGCAAAATCGACATCAAAGTTGGCACGACGCAGCACAACGCCAAGTTTTTCGTAAGAAACTTCAGAAAAAACGAGCAAATGACGGAGATCTGAAAGAAATCCTTTGTAGAAGGCTGTTGATTCTTCCGTCTGATTCTGATCCAGTTCAGGCAAAGCATTCTCATTCAAAAATTTTTCAATCCGATCGATAGCCGGTTTTAACTTTTCCCTAGTTGACTCACATGTTTTCTGTACATTGGCTGCTGACATAAAGGTAGCTCCCCCTTAAATAAGTCCTTACATATAGGTCGGCCAACGGTGGTTTTCCCCTGACCTTTGAATTCTCAGCTATAATCCTACCATAAAAAGATGACGAGCGGTATCCCTTAATCATGCTTTCCGCTTCTGCCGCTAAACATGCCTATTATACGCAGTCAGACTCGAACTCGCCTGCATAAAAATATCCGCTTTTTCTAACGATAGATATAACCAGTGACAACGATGAAGCACTGTTAATGATTGTCCAAAATGAACGAAGGAGGTTCCATCCACCATGTCCAGACCGAAATGGATTAACTGGGCCCTTGCAGCTGGTGCAGGAGCACTCGCCCTGACACTCTTGCTTCCAACATCCAATCGTCCCGAACCTAAACCAAGTGCCCTGTCCAACTCTGCTCATGAAGAGCACACGAGTAAGAAGCGTCTGAAAGTGCAGGATGTCAAAGCAACCGATCTTCTGACCCGTATGGATGCAAAGCAACATCTCAGTATCATGCTGGAGAAAACCGCCACAATGAATTCTGCGCAGGTTAGCCGATATGTGAATGATCTCCAAAGTTCACATGAACATATCAGATCCATTCATCTCATGAATACCAATGGCTCTTTTGACAAGCCCTTTGATCAAGCCACCTCACAAGGAAGCAAGTTGGAACAACAGAAGCTTCAACATTCGCTCAACCTTGCCAAAAAAGCGGTAAACAAACGTCAAAGTTTTGAATCCTCTTCTTTTCCTTTGGGTAAGGAAAAATATTTTGTTATGGGGCAACCCTCCAAAGATGGAAAAAGAGCTGTGATTGCCTTGTTCAGCCAGAACGTATTAAATGCTGTTGAACAACATCAGCGCAAAAATCTTCGCATGATCCCTTATCCGCGTGAGGGTAAATTCAAAATTGAGTCTGTTCACCCGGATACGCTTAACGAAATCACAGTGAAGACCGGACATGATAATGCAAATGCCAGTCATTTTTACGAAAATGAAATCGTCATCCGTTTTCGCCAAGATCCCGGTGAACGGGATATGCGTATCATTAAATCCGATCTGAGAGCGCAATCTGCGCGCAAGCTGGGATACACGTATGTTTTTCGGTCAGAACACATGAGTTACAAACAATTGCATAGTTATTTCGAAAGCAAATGGAATCCACTCTATATGGAACCCCACTATATGTATTTAACCAATGATACTGTAACTGAACAAACAGATGTAACGATACCCAATGACATTTTGTTCTCTGATTACCAGTGGAACCTGCCTGCGATTGAGACAAACAGAGGTTGGAATATTACCAAGGGAAACAAAGATGTCATCGTTGCGGTGGTCGACACGGGGGTTGATATGAATCATCCTGACCTGAAGGGCAAGCTCCTTGAGGGTTATAATGTGGTCGAGCCGGGAAGCCAACCGATGGATGATGTGGGACATGGGACACACGTCGCAGGCATTATCGGCGCTACTGTCAACAATAATGAAGGCGTGGCAGGAATGAGCTGGTATAACAAGGTACTACCGGTTAAAGTACTCGACAACTCGGGTTCTGGTACCACGTATGCCGTTGCCGAAGGCATCATCTGGGCAGCCGATCATGGAGCCAAAGTTATCAACATGAGTCTGGGCAATTATGCTGATGCGCAATTTCTTCATGATGCCATTAAATACGCTTTTGACCGGGATATCGTCCTGATTGCAGCCACGGGGAATGATAATACAGAGCGTCCAGGATACCCTGCTGCTTATCCGGAAGTATTTGCCGTATCTGCTACGGACCCGGATATGAGCAAAGCTTCCTACTCCAACTATGGGGATTATGTAGATGTGATGGCTCCCGGGTCCAGTATCGCCAGTACCTATCCAAACAATCAGTATGCGGCCTTGTCTGGAACGTCCATGGCTAGCCCTCATGTAGCCGCACTTGCAGGTTTGATTCGTTCGTTGAACCCGGACTTGACCAACACGGAAGTGATGGATTTGATGCGCCAAAGTGTTATTGACCTCGGTGATCCGGGTCACGACAAGTATTTCGGCTATGGCCAAATCGATGTCTATAAGGCACTGCAAGCCGCATCAGGCAACAGCGCTCCTTTGCAGTTCTGGCCGCAACATGTCAGACAACAAATGGATAATACGATGAAAAAGTATACGCAGTAAGCGTATTGAGGATAATCTGTAAAAAATACAAAAGCAGCTGCGCCCCGGGGCGTATGCTGCTCTTTTGGTTTATATCCAATTCCCCGGGGCACCCGCTGCAATTAGCGCTTGCGTGAAGATGTGCGGGCTTTACTTGATTTTTTCACGGATTTTTTCTTCGGATTATGGCTGGATACATAACAAGGGTCTTCTTCTTTGACAACAACAGGATACATGTGGTGATGAATCGGAACACAGTGATGTTTTTTGATCACTTCAATCGGGTGGATTACAGGCACGATTTGTGGGATGTAATAATCCTCAACAACTTGGATCGGGTCACAGACAATCGGGCAAAGCGGTGGACAGTAATGGTTCATTTCAAAACCAACTCCCTTTCTGGTGATACTATAACCTATTGCAACAGGTCGAAAGTGGATTGGATGTATGTCCATAGTCCGAAAAATTATATGAGCGGTAGCCTGTCCGCCACTGTCCCCCCCTGCCCAGGTGTTACTCTGTCAATGACTTGGCACAGTACACGAAGTCCTTCACACAAAAGCTCAACGTTTGTTACAGTGAAGCAGATACGCAGACTCGGTGTATCCATCTCCCCTACATAACAGGCGGAACCCGGGAGGAAAGAGACCCCTGCAGCAAGTGACTGATGATGCAACTCACGCATATCCAAGTTACTCGGAAGTTGGAGCCACAGATTGAGTCCTCCCTCGGGCAAGCGCCATTGCATTCCCGTAGTAGCATGCTCTTCCAGCACTTCAGATGCTGCGCACAAGCGAGAATACAATTCATCCCTCAATCGGGATACATAGGCACCGTACTGATTCTGAATAAAAGATTGCAATGCCTTTTGTGTAAGCAGCGGACTCCCCAAATCCGCCGTAGATTTCGCAGCCACAAGCCGGGTCAATACACTTCCCTCTGCGATGGCGCAGGCTATACGGCAACCGGGAGACAGCACCTTGCTGAAGCTTTTGATATATACGACATGACCTGTCCCATCCATCGATTTAATGGAAGCCGGGGGAGGGTCCCGAAAATAAAGATCTGCAAACGGATCATCCTCCAGAATGAGGCAGTGGTAGCTTTGCGCGAGATTCAGAAGTTGTGCTCGTCTTCTTGCACTCATCGTGATACCTGTTGGATTGTGATAGGTCGGGATCGTATAGATCAGCTTGGGCGGATAGGTATCACATAACCGGGTCAACAGATCAATACGCATGCCTTCGTCATCCATCGGGACCGTAATGATCTTCGCCCCTCTACTCGTAAATACATCAATGGCTCCGGTATAGCTTGGTGCCTCCATGTATACAACATCCCCAGGTCCGACAAAAGTTCGTGCCACAAGATCGATCCCCTGCTGTGCACCACTTGTAATTAACATGCGTTCAGGTGCAGCCTGTAGTCCACGCTCGGCAAAATGTTCGGCAAAGATCTGCCTAAGCTCCCGATCCCCCTGAAAAGATCCGTAAGCTGCCATACGCTCTGTATGATCAGAGGAGAGTCGGTAGGCGCTGTCGATAATCTCTCGTGTAGGCAACAGTTCAGGCTGAATCGCTGACATATGAAGTTCATACCGAACTTGAGGTGACGTATCAAAATGTCTCCAGAGCTGCGCTCGCGGTAAATAATCCACCAGTGCCATCTGCCAATTCCATGACGTACCGGATTCACTGCTGGCATTGTTTCGCTGTGTTCGGTCCACATCCTCCATCTGATCCACGTTCAATGTACCTCTCACATAACAACCTTTCCCCTGGGAGCAGGTGATCAATTGAATCGCTTCAAGTTCAGCATACGCTTTGGATACAGTGACCAGGCTGACACCCAAATCCGCGGTCATTTTACGAACAGATGGAAGTCGGGTTCCGGGTTCAATGAGTCCTGATCGGATGCGATCGGCAATCGTTAGTGCAATCTGCACATACAATTTGGTACTGCTTCCCCGCTTTAATTCAATATGCATATGTGCTCCCCCAACTGTTATGATCTTCATTTTACTGTTATAGTGTAGTCCGTCTATTATAGTTTATAATATCAGTATAACAGTGAATAACAGGAGATGAGAATAACATGAGTATCCCTTGGTCCAAAATGGCACAAAACACCCCGTCCTCTGTCGTTCGCGACATGCTCCAGGCCGCTCAGGCACCTGGAATGATCTCACTAGCCGGTGGATTACCCGCCCAGACTTCATTCCCGCTGGAAGCCATCCGCGTTGCATATGAAAAAGTATTTATGAGCGGAGCAGCCGCTCTTCAATATGCGGAGACTGAGGGTTACCGTCCTCTTCGCGCCAAAATCGCCGAACGTCTTGAATCCAAGGGCATTCCCGCTTCACCCGATCACATGCTTCTCACTACGGGTTCACAGCAATCCATTGATTTGGTTTGCCGCATCCTTCTCGACCCGGGTGACCGCGTATTGGTTGAATCACCAACCTACCTCGCTGCTCTGCAAGTCATTCATTCCTATCAGGCTGAATCTCACGGCGTAGCCTGTGATGATCACGGCATGTTGCCTGAATCTCTGGAGGAACAGCTCCAGTTGCATCGTCCAAAACTTGTCTACATTAATCCCACGTTCTCCAATCCTACGGGAAAAGTGTGGTCACGAGAAAGAAGACAGCAGGCTGTGGATCTGTGCCGCAAGTATGGTGTACTCATTCTGGAAGATGATCCCTATGGTGAAATTCGGTTCAATCCGGAGCAATTGGATGTCCCTGCTCTCGCAGAACTGGATGCAGTATCCTATGATGGCCCTTCCAATGTTATTTACACCAGTACATTCTCCAAAACGGTAGCACCTGGCCTTCGTACGGGCTGGATACTGGCTGCTCCCGATATTGTGAAAATGGCAGCACGAGCCAAACAAGGTGCCGACTTGCATTCCAGCAGCATTGACCAAAGAGCGCTTCATGCACTGCTTGAATCTTTCGATCTGGATGCGCATATCCGCCATATTTCAGAGGATTACGAACAACGCATGAAAACACTGACGACTCTTATGGCAGCCAAAGCTTGGGAAGGCATCTCGTGGAATTCACCTCAAGGTGGCATGTTCTTGTGGCTGCAACTGCCTGAAGGCATGCTGGCAAGCAATCTGTTCACTTATGGTATCCAGGAGAAAGTGTGCATTGTCCCTGGTGATTCCTTCTATGCAGGTACACCAGAGTTAAACCGCATGCGAATCAACTTTACTCATACGGACCCTGAGCTTCTTCCGGAAGCCGTGGAAAGAATGGATCGCGCCATCCAACGCTGGCATGCTTCCTTAACATCGGACAGTGTTGTTACACTGTAATGAACTGTCATAAACGTTTGACTATTCCATTAGCGTATGAAGGTTATTAACTTGATATGAGAAATAAAAATAAGGCGGCAGGCCCGAGAACCTCGGAACTGCCGCCTTATTTTTATAGAACCTGTTATCAACAGGAGTTATGTTTTTTTAGATGTTCATAGGTCCTTCTGATCAGTCAGGCCATCGGATGATTCATACGAATTGTCCTCGACTGATAGGTGGACGACATTGTATTGCTATGGTGTTGTTGTTGCAGTTAGGAAAGCTTACCGTAAGCCGGGTTCTGTGCTCTTCGTGGTTCATACGGGAACTACCCTCCCACCAGAAGCGACAATCATCTATCTAGGCCATACATTGCTGCATAGCTCAAGCGACCAACCTAGACACACCTCGGGCTAAGGTTGCCTCCTCCGAAGAGGTGGCTGTGTCCCATTAGGTCTTGCTCCAGATGGGGTTTACCAGGAACGAAGTCACCAGCGTTCCTCGGGGTCTCTTACACCTCGGTTCCATCCTTGCCTGTGCCGGAAAATCCGGCCATCGGCGGTCCATTTCTGTGGCACTATCCTTCAACTCGCGCTGACTGGACGTTATCCAGCATCCTGCCCTGTGGAGCCCGGACTTTCCTCTCGTGGCAACAAAGGCCACCAGCGATTGTCTGTCAAGCTTTCCGAACAACATTACATAGTATACAGGCATTTAGGTTCACAGACAAGCTTAATATTACTGGAAGCTGCACATCAACGGTCTTTTTAGATAAACTGGAATACTTCCGTATTTACCTCAGAAGCCGTAACTTGTGTATCATATCGTTTTTCTTCCAAACGGGAACGAAGCCAATCCGCTGTTTTTGGTTTCATAATCTTCTCGGAATTATGTCCCGGGTCAATGATACACATACCTGCCATTAACGCATCATGAGCCGTGTGATAATCAATATCTCCGGTCACAATAACATCCGCACCTTTGAAGCGGGCAGTGAGCGCATAACGGCTGCCAGAACCGCCAAGAACTGCTGCTTTTTTGATCTGCTTGTTCAGATCTCCTACTACACGCACATGAGGCACATTGAATTGAGTCTTCACAACCTCCACGAGCTCACCTAATGTCTTAGGTTCCTTAAGGGGTCCCAAGCGTCCCAGACCGAGCGTACGGCCCTTTAAATCCATTGCATAGAGGTCGTAGGCCACTTCCTCATACGGATGAGCTTTAAGCATCGCCTGAACGACCTTACTTCTCAGACTTTGGGGTACGATGGTCTCAATCCGCATTTCTTCCACACGTTCCATCTGCCCTTGGGTACCGATAAACGGTTGAGTCCCTTCTCCAGGTACAAACGTTCCTGTACCTTCCGTGTTAAAGCTGCACTTGTTGTATTGACCGATACTCCCCGCTCCGGCTTCCAGAATGGCCTGAAGAACCTGTTCATGATGGGTACGAGGCACAAACACCGCCAGCTTGTACAGATGATCTGTGTGTACATCTTCCAGCGATTCTTTACTCTCGATGCCAAGTGCCTCGGCCATCCAGTCATTCATACCACCCTCGGCCACATCCAGGTTCGTATGACTGATATAGACAGCAATATCATGCTTAATCAGCTTTTCATACAATTTACCCATAGGTGTATCTGTACTCAGTGACTTAACCGGACGGAAAATGATGGCGTGATGAGCGATAATCAGGTTGGCTCCGACGCGAATCGCTTCGTCCACCACTTCATCCGTCACATCCAAAGCTACTAACACGTGACTGATTTCTTTTTGCAAACTGCCGAGCTGGAGACCAATGCGGTCATCCGGTACAGCCAGATGTTTGGGAGCGAGTTGCTCCATCAGTTGAATTACAGTTTGACCTTTGGCAAACATGCCAAAACCTCCTTCAAGTTTGCGATAAGACGCTCTACCTCAGTCGCCTTGTCCCGGGAAGAATCCTGATCGGATTTGGAGATCGAGTTTACAACCCCTTGCAGTTTGATGATCTCACTTTCCCATTTGGCAAAGAATACATCCGTTGGACGATCCACCAAATATGGCCCCATCCGCAGCAGCAAATCTTCCGTTAATTCTGCCCCGCCTTGAAGCGGACGTGCACGATACACCTCTACATTTGCAATCGGGCTTACGGATTGTGGCATCGCCGTTATAATTTCATAGATCTTGCCATCTTCTTCGAGCAACTGTTCTGCTACAACCACCCAGTGATGCTCCAATAACCAGCGTCTGAGGATATCCTCTCCCACATTTGGTTGCAAAATAAGTAACTGGACTCCTTCCAGTTTGGATATACCTCGGTCCAAAATAGAGGCAATCAGGGCACCCCCCATGCCTGCAATGGTGATGACATCCACTTCTCCTGCAGAGATTACATCCAATCCGTCTCCACGGCGTACCGTTATTTTTTCTTTCAGGCCAGCATCACTGACTTGTTTGCATGCAGCATCATAAGGACCAGGATTGACTTCCCCGGCTACTGCACTTGCAGCTTTCCCACTGCGGATTGCGGCTACTGGCAGCAACGCGTGGTCTGAACCGATATCAGCCATGCGGCTGCCATCGGGAATTTGATCATGTATTCGCTGTAATCGATTCGAAAGTTTCATGAAGCACCTACACCATTCATTTAATTTATTGATTTGCATTGAACAAGGAAAAGCGATAAAATAAAATCCAATAAAACATTTCAAGGATGAATTTCCAAAACCAAGAAATCAAGACGTTTAATTAAAAATAAAGGAGACCCCGCCGCCGCTAAAGCGTCTTGCGGAAAGTCTCCCATAGTTCGATTATTCGAGGAAATCCTTGAGTCGTTTACTACGGCTCGGGTGACGCAATTTACGAAGAGCCTTGGCTTCGATCTGACGAATACGCTCACGCGTAACACCAAATACCTTGCCAACTTCCTCCAGCGTTCTCGTCCGTCCATCGTCCAGACCAAAACGTAGACGAAGCACGTTCTCTTCACGTTCAGTCAGTGTATCCAATACATCTTCGAGCTGTTCTTTCAGCAACTCATACGCAGCAGCATCCGCCGGAGCAAGTGCTTCCTGATCCTCAATGAAGTCACCCAGATGGGAATCATCTTCCTCACCAATCGGTGTTTCCAGAGAAACCGGTTCCTGTGCAATCTTCGTAATTTCACGAACTTTCTCTACACTCAGATCCATCTCAGCAGCGATTTCTTCTGGTGTCGGTTCACGCCCAAGTTCCTGCAACAGCTGACGGGATACCCGGATCAGCTTATTAATCGTCTCCACCATGTGCACAGGGATACGAATTGTACGCGCCTGGTCAGCAATAGCACGAGTGATCGCTTGGCGAATCCACCATGTAGCATACGTACTGAACTTGTATCCTTTTTTATGGTCGAACTTCTCAACCGCTTTGATCAGACCCATATTACCTTCCTGAATCAAATCAAGGAACAACATTCCACGTCCAACGTAACGCTTGGCGATACTGACTACAAGTCGAAGGTTCGCTTCAGCCAAACGACGCTTGGCTTCTTCATCCCCGTTCTCAATACGTTTAGCCAGTTGTACTTCATCATCTGCCGACAACAGTGGCACACGACCAATTTCCTTGAGGTACATACGGACAGGGTCATTGATTTTGATACCTGGCGGCAAGCTCAGATCATCATCAAAGTGGAATTCGTCCTCTCCCTCTCTGGTGTTGTTCTCGGAATCTTCACTAGGACGAAGTGTAACCTCTTCATCATTTTCATTCACTACATCGATACCCAGATCGCTCAGTTGCTCATAGAACTCATCCATTTGCTCTGCATCCTGCTCAAAAGGAGAGAGTTTCTCTATAATTTCCTTGTAATTCAGCGAAGCTCTTTTCTTACCTGATTCAATCAATTGATCTTTAACCTGATCCAGTGTCAATTCTGTTTCTAGTTCAGTATGCTGATCATTCGCCATAACTCGACTCCCTCCTCCCTAGAAACATCTAATCCTCAGACGTTCACTGTCTCTCTAGGGCAATCATTTCAATTGCAATCTGTGCCGCGCGTACAGAATCACCTGCCCGCTCTGCAGCAATCATTTCTTCTTTTTTCAAATCGTACTCTTTTTTACGCGGATACTTCAGCACTTCCCTGATGCAATCATCGAGCATTTGAATACTCCATTCACCTGGACCATCCATCATCGAGATTGAACTGACCGTTTTTTCCAAGCGATCGTCATGCAGTGAAGACATAAAACGGCTTGTATCCGACGGTTTGCCTTGCGCATAGTAGGCATATAGATAAGCAGCAATAGCTGCATGATCATCCAAGTTAAAAGCTTCACCAAGATGCTCATTCACGTACTGGGCAGCCTCATCATCCTGCAACATCCAGGCAATCAGTTTGCGTTCGGCAGCGTGATAAGCCGGCAACAGATTCGGTGTAGGCACCTGCCTATTTTGTTGCCTACCATTATTCCACCTTTTCGGGTTATTATCCCCGTACTGGAGGTTATTTTTCATTGCCTCCCGTTCTTCATTACACTCCTGCTTCAATGTTTCGAAGGATACGTCCACTTCTGCAGCCAGTTCACGAAGATACACTTCCCTTTCTGTTGGAGAAGGTAAGGGTGCAATCAATTTTACTGCTTCTTTCGAATAGGCGATTTGTCCGCCACCCTCTAGCAGTATATGGCTTTTTTTCAAGTTTATAAGTTTAAATTTTGTAGTTGTCACGGCACCATCCACAATCTGGTTTCGGAACCGTTCACCACCATGCTTCCGGATAAAATCATCCGGGTCAAGTCCCTCGGGTATGAGAGCCACTTTGACCTGCAATCCAGCTTCCTCCAGAATGGGGAAGTTTTTGAGTGCAGCAGCCTGTCCTGCTCTGTCGCCGTCATAACATATGATGACTTCGTCGCACATTCCTTTGAGCATCAGCGCCTGATTCTCCGTTAGCGCAGTACCCATTGCCGCTACACCATTCTGGATATCCTGATCCCATGCGGAGATGACATCACCATATCCCTCGAACAAAATGGCTTGTCTTTGTTTGCGAATTGCATTTTTGGCATGATGCAGATTATAGAGAACACGGCTTTTGTTAAATAACCGGGTTTCCGGTGAATTTAGATACTTCGGTTGCCCATCTCCCAATATGCGTCCTGCAAATGCAATCGGCTTACCGCTCCTGCCATTAATCGGGAACATAATCCGGTCTCGGAATCGATCCACATATCCCTGACCTTCATTTCGCGGTGACAGAAGTCCACCCTTTTCCATCTCTTCGAGCGGATAGTTACGTTTCTCGAGAAATTGTACCAATGTGTCCCAACGATTTGGTGCGAAACCAATCTGGAACTGGTCGATTAACTTGTCGCCAAAACCTCTTGAGCGTAAATACTCCATGGCTGACTTGCCGTGCTCTGTATTTTTCAACAAAAAATGATACAGCTTCGCGGTAAGCTCATAAGCCTCCAACAGACGTTCAGTCTCCGGATTCACATGAGCAGATTCACGCCCTTGCCAGTCCCCCATAGAGATGTGACTTTCTTCCGCCATCGTTTTGACAGCCTCGGGAAAGGATAACCCTTCGATTTCCATCCTGAATTTGATGGCATTTCCACCCGTGCCGCAACCGTAGCAGTAGAAAATTTGTTTCTCAGGTGTAACGGTGAACGAAGGCGTCTTCTCGGAATGAAAAGGACAGAGGCCTTTCATATACTTCCCCTGTTTGGTCAGATGCACAAATCGGCTCACCGTATCGACAATATCATTCTGCTGTAACACCGATTCAATAATACTTTCGGGTATACCGCCTTGTCCGGTACTCATCTCTGGCCACCTTCATCTCTTCAACACGTAAATATAATTCGATAAACTTACACATTCTCCTGCAAATCTTTTAAAAGTTTTGTCAGTTTATGTTGAAACATTTCTCGATCCTGCTCTGTGAAAGGCTTTGGGCCTTTCCCGTAATGGCCTCTTTTTCGTGCTTTGGCCGCAGTATGACGAGAATCCAACATGAAATCAATGTCACGATCGTTGAACTCACGACCACGAAAGGATAAAACATAACAACGTTTGCCGAGCGCAAGTGCCGCAAGTCCATAGTCCTGAGTGATAACCACATCATATGGCTTAATATGATTAGCAATATACAGGTCTGCGCTCTGATCACTGCGATCCACTTGCACGGTTCGTACCCCTTCTCCTCCTTGAAGCAAATGATCAAATGAAGAGACTAACAATACGGGGATGTTGAAAAGGCGAGCGGTTTGCGCAATCTCGGTTTTGACCGGGCAAGCATCACCATCCACAACAATGTGACGTATATTTAACTCACTCAAACCCAGACCACCCGGTTTCATAAAATAGCTGCATATTGTTATATACGACCCCGGCCAGGCAAAATCCTTCTGGCACAACAAGGGAAATCAAAGGCTAAAATACGGAGCGGTTGTAAAAAATACATTTCACAACCCGTTCCGTATATTTATACCCTCATATATCCTTCTTTAATACTGAATTTTAGCTTTGCGCAAAGTCTGTGGAAAAGAACTCATGAAATACGTCCAATTACCAAACCAACTTGGAAAAATCAGCAAATCCTTTCAAGTCACGATCAATAGCCGCGAGCAAGGCAAGACGATTCGCACGGACAGCCTCATCTTCAGCCATAACCATGACCGAATCGAAGAATGAGGTAATACCATCTTTCCAAGCAGAAGCAATAGCCAGCGCTTCAGCAGCCTGATGCTGAGCTAACGCCTCACGATATTCTGCATTCGTTCTGCTCCATGACTCGTGTAGCTGACGCTCTCCATCTTCTGTGAACAATTCTGGATGTACAGAAGCATTGGATGCTTTGGCAGCCAGATTACCCACACGGTTGAACGATTCAACCGTTGTTTTGAATGCGTCTCCTGTCAGAACAGCCGCCATCAACGCTTCACCTTTTGGAACCACAGCACTGATATCATCAAATCCAGAAGAAATCACGGCATCCACTACGTCGTAGCGAACGGTTTCGGACAACAATTTTTTCACACGAAGACCAAAGAAGTCTTGCAGATCTTTACGAACCTCTTCATCTGCACGTTTCAACAGGTTCATCTGGGCATGTACCTGAAGTGCTACTCCGAACACGTCTGACAATGTCAGCGGAAGCTTGTGATCCAACAAAATCTGTACAATACCTGCAGCCTGACGGCGCAGCGCGTACGGATCCTGAGAACCCGTTGGAATAATGTTGATGGAGAAACACCCCACGATTGTATCCATTTTGTCCGCTGCACTCACAATGGCACCAACAAGAGAAGCAGGGGATTGATCTCCAGCGAAACGTGGCTGATAGTGTTCAAATACCGCTTTAGCCACTTCTTCTTTTTCGCCCGCTTTACGAGCGTAATCCTCACCCATCACACCTTGCAGTTCTGGGAATTCCCCCACCATCTGTGTCACCAGATCGAATTTGCAGATATCTGCTGAGCGGCTAACGGATTCGGCAACATCACCGGATACTTGCAGTTTTGCAGCAATTCCATCGGCAATTTTGCGAATACGGCGTACTTTATCTCCAACCGTTCCCAGCTCTTCCTGGAAGACGATACTTTCGAGCTTCGACAATGCATCCTTAATCTGTAACTTCTGGTCTTCCTCATAGAAGAACTTGGCATCAGATAGACGTGCACGCAGTACTTTCTCATTCCCTTTGGCAATAACGTCCAGTGAATCACTTCCACCGTTACGTACCGTCACGAAGAATGGCAACAATTGTCCTTCATTGTCCAGTACAGGGAAATAACGCTGATGTTCACGCATGGAAGTAATCAATACTTCTTGTGGAATATTCAAGAATGAGGAGTCAAATGTCCCGAACAATACGGTAGGTGTTTCCACCAGGAACAGGACTTCCTCCAGCAAGTCTTCCTTAATCGCGATATCCCATTTTTTCTCAGCAGCCAGTGCCTGAATCTGGGATACAATCATCTGTTCACGTTCCTGGATATCAGCAATGACATGTTCTGCACGCAACACTTCCACGTATGAAGACGGAGTGGAGATCACAGCCTCCTTACCGAGGAAACGATGTCCGCGAGTTACATTACCCGATTTAACCCCTGTCACTTCCAGATCGATAACATCACTGCCGAGCATAGCCACAATCCAGCGGATTGGACGTACAAATTTGAAATCATAGGAAGCCCAACGCATGAATTTCGGGAACGTCATGGCATGTAATACAGAAAGTAATCCTTCGCCAACCACAGAAGCCGTTTCCACACCTTTGCTGCTCTTCGTTGCATAGATATATTCGACACCGTTCAGTTCCTTGAACGTAAACTGGTCGGGTTCAACACCTTGACTGCGGGCGAATCCGAGTGCAGCCTTGCTCCAATTGCCACTGTCGTCCAGGGCAATTTTGCGTGAAGGACCTTTCACTTCTTCCTCGATATCTTCCTGTTTTTCAGCCACATTTTGAATCAAAACAGCCAGACGGCGCGGTGTAGCATATGCATTCACTTCACCATAAGCAATGCGGGATGCGTCAAGCCATTTCACGACACGCTCTTGCAGCTGCGCGATTGCTGCGCGCATAAAGCGTGCAGGTACTTCTTCCAGCCCGATTTCAAACAACAGATCCTTAGACATGCTCGGCTCCCCCTTTCTTGATCAGCGGGAAGCCTAGCTTCTCACGCTCTTCCATATATGTTGCAGCGACTTGGCGAGCCAGATTACGGACACGTGTGATGTAACCCGTACGTTCCGTTACACTGATAGCTCCACGTGCATCCAACAAGTTGAATGTGTGGGAACATTTCAGCACATAGTCATATGCCGGGAATACCAGATGCTGCGCCATGGCCTTGTTTGCTTCTTCTTCATGCATGTTGAAGAGTGTAAACAGCATTTTGACATCAGATACTTCAAACGTATATTTAGAGTGTTCGAATTCTGGCTGACGGAATACATCGCCATAAGTGATACCTTCCACCCATTCCAGATCAAACACATTCTCTTTATCTTGAATGTAAGAAGCCAAACGCTCCATACCATACGTAATTTCAACAGCTACCGGATTTGTCTCGATCCCACCAACCTGTTGGAAATACGTAAATTGTGTAATTTCCATTCCGTCCAACCATACTTCCCAACCAAGACCTGCACAACCAAGGGAAGGATTCTCCCAGTTATCTTCAACAAACCGAATATCATGTTTGAGCGGATCAATGCCCAGACGCTTTAGACTTTCCAGGTAAATTTCCTGAATATTGTCCGGTGAAGGCTTGATGATTACCTGGAACTGATGATGCTGGTACAGCCGGTTAGGGTTCTCACCATAACGTCCGTCCGAAGGACGACGGGAAGGCTCCACATAGGCTACTTTCCAAGGTTCGGGTCCAAGCGAGCGCAAAAAGGTCATCGGGTTCATCGTACCTGCCCCTTTTTCCGTATCGTATGGCTGGACAATAATACAGTTATGCTCGGCCCAGAATTGTTGCAGCGTTAGAATCATCTGCTGAAAATTCATAATCATGCTCCTTTTCAATGGTTTGTTAGCAAGCTTAGGACGGTGAAGACAACAATAAATAGCCCCCGTCCTACGCCTGTTGTACAGACGTAGGGACGAGAGCTATTCCCGCGGTTCCACCCTACTTGGCTTAGATCAAACAGAATGATCCTGTTCGTTCCAGCCCACTTTTCCGTGTCCATTCATGCTCCCGAGTGCCGTTTCAAAGACCGATTCAGCCAGGCTCCCACCATCCCCGGCTCGCTCATTCATGATTACCAAGTGTTATACAAAGACTTGTCTCCATAAATGCAATAAATCCAGTCTTTTACTTTCTCGTTCAATGCATGTCTCATAAAGAGAAATTATATTTCATAATATATAAAATCTAGTATGAAGTCAAGATATAGTTTCACTTCCACCAAAACGCCTCAAATCCCGTACTTCTCCATCTGATCGAGGAAAGAACGGGATTTAAGATTCAGACCAAGCTGATGATCCATAAAAGCACGCATCAACTTTTTGATCTCATCACGGGTAGACTCACTCACTGATATATTCCCCAAGCGCTGCAGATCCAACTGCGCGAACAAACGCAACAACTTCAGAGCCTTTGGACTTACGGACATCGCTGGAGGATCGAAATGTTTGCATGCTCGACACAAGACGCCACCAAGTCTGGGACTTATGAACAACTGCTCATCTGGTCGCTCCTGGTTGCAGGAGATGCACTCATCGAACTGTGGACCATATCCGGATGCCTGTAATATTTTCATTTCGTACAGACTTGTAATAACAACCGGATCTTTCTCTTCCTTCAAGGCCTGCAAACACGCCTTTAACTGTTTGAACCAAAATGTACCTGTCTCTTCATCCTGAAGCACCCGATCCAATAGTTCACACGCATAAGAAGCATATGAGGCCTTGACCAGATCTTCACGCAACTCATGATAAGATTCAACAATTTCTCCAGCGTTCAGTGTGCCTAGACCTGTATTGCGAAAATATACATATTGACCATACGTAAACGGCTGCACCAGTGCAGCATGTCGGCTCTTGGGCTTTTTGGCACCGCGGACGAGTACCCCTACTTTCCCGCCGCTTTCGGTGCAAAGCGTAATGATTTTGTTCCCTTCGCCGTAGTCCATGCTGCGGATGACAATCCCTTCCACCCTGTATAGCATGCCTCGTCACCTAACCATTCTCGAATCAGCCAGTTATCCTTCGGCTTCTTCATCTTCAATCACTTCCCTTGCATTATCCGACTCCTGTCCTAACGAGTTACACGCCTCGGTATATAACAAATAGGACTCTACATCCCCCGTCATTGCAAAAACCTTCCACGAAAAATCTCGCATCGGAATTTCATCCTCTCTTCGGAAATGACGTCTGCATCTACCAAATAGGATGGAGTCTTGCAAGGTAAACTATGTGTTGCAATTACTGGATACAATTCCGACGATCAGTCGCGGCCAAAGCCAAGGTCACGCAGAACTCTATCCTGATTTCTCCAGTCTTTTTTCACTTTAACCCACAGGTCCATGAAAATTTTGGAGCCAAGCAAGTTCTGAATATCGTGTCGAGCTCGTTTACCTACTTCTTTCAGAAGGGCACCCTGCTTCCCGATAATGATCCCTTTTTGCGAATCCCGTTCCACAAAAATGACGGCTGAGATATAAACGACACCGTTATCTTGTACTTTCATATCCTCAATCGTTACAGCAATGGAGTGTGGCACTTCTTCACGAGTCATCTGCAAAATTTTCTCGCGGATCAACTCTGCGCATACAAATTGCTCCGGATGGTCAGTAACCTGGTCATCAGGATAGTACTGCGGACCTTCTGGCAAATACTTGCCGAGTTGTTCCAATAGTGTGCTTACATTGCTGCCGAGCATGGCAGATACAGGCACGATTTCAGCGAAATCATGCAGTTTGCGATACTCCTCAATAAGGGGCAGCAGCGCTTCCGGCTCAATTTTGTCAATTTTATTCATGACAAGAATGACAGGCGTACGAATATTTTTCAACTGTTCCGCAATATAACGGTCACCGCCACCCATGCCTTCCGATGCATCAATCAGGAACAGCGCTGCTTCTACTTCTCCAAGTGTGTTCAGAGCAGTCTGGTTCATGTAATCGCCAAGTTTGGATTGACGTTTGTGAATCCCCGGCGTGTCCAGGAATACGATTTGCTGATGTTCGGATGTATACACACCATGAATTTTATTACGTGTGGTTTGTGGCTTGTCCGACATAATCGCAATTTTCTGTCCGATCACCTGGTTCATCAGTGTGGATTTACCTACGTTTGGACGTCCAATAATAGCTACAAAACCGGATTTAAATGCTTGTTTTTTCATATGTTCCTCCTCAGGCGCCTAGGCCTGGAATATTGGTTTATTTTTTGGCAGAATTCAGATCAGAAGGCCCAAAAGCCCAAGGTAACAGTTCAGCAACGGTGGTCTCTTGCAGATCACCTTTCATGTTCCCCAAGATAACTTTCATATCCGGTTCACACAGTTCGTACATCACCTGTCGACATACACCGCATGGAGCAATCGGACCATCCGTGTCGCCCACAATGGCAATCGCTTTGAAGCTACGAGGCTTCTGCCCACCTGCAATGGCACTGAACATCGCTGTACGCTCAGCACAATTACCTGGTGTATACGCAGCATTCTCAATATTACAACCATGATGCACATGACCTTCACTGTCAAGCAAAGCCGCGCCTACACCAAAATGGGAGTAAGGCGTATACGCCTTCGTACGTGCCTTAATTGCTTCTTGCATTAACAAACCGTTATCCATCATTATTCTCTCCCTTAGGGTGCAATATAAAGTTAGTACCTACGAATTAAGTTCAACCAAAGCCAATTTTACACTAGCCACTCCGATTCCAGAATAACCCTTCGATCGCTGTTACCCCCAGATTTTTTCGATCCCTTTTAATAAGGGAAAATCCGGGGATAAAGGCGAACGCTTCGCTTCTACAGGTTTATTTCTGTCCTCTTCGTTATCGTGTAACGTCTACAAGTTCAACTTAAACAAGGTCTAACTTTATAAAGTTGTGTAGTATTAAAATCAAAACGAAATCAGTACAAACCTAGCCAGCTCATCACCGGCTTAATGAAAACGATACAACCGATGATGACGGCGAATACCGCAGCCAGAAGAACTGCACCGGCCGCGGTATCCTTTGCCGCTTTTGCCAGCGGATGGATATGGGGGTGTGCCAAGTCAACCGCTGCCTCTACAGCCGTGTTCATCAATTCAGTCACCAGGACCAAAAAGACAGCGGTCAGCACAAACATCCAATCCGTTCTTGAGATTCTGAAAAAAAAGCCGGCTACACACATCAAAATAGCCACTCCCGTGTGAACTCTCACATTACGCTGAGTCCGCAACCCATATGCGATTCCTTCCGCAGCATTGCGGAATACCAGACCCCAGGAGCGCCTTTTCATTATCGTGTCAACCCGGCCTGGGCCAATACCGCTTCTTGTTTGCCCATCATCTCAGCCTCACTTGCTTCATCCTGATGGTCGTATCCGAGCAAGTGCAAGAAACCATGGACAAACAGAAAACCAAGTTCACGTTCAAATGAGTGTCCATACTCTTCACTTTGCAGGATGGTCCGTGGTACGGAAATGATGATGTCTCCAAGAACATCCGGCATTTCTTCCATTTCTTCATCTTCGTCCAGCTCATAGATAATATCGAGCTCTTCATCAACCGTTTCGTTCATCGCAAAAGACAGTACATCCGTAGGACGGTCAATGCCGCGATAATCACGGTTCAACTCATGGATCTGCTCATCGTTCACAAAAGTCAGAGCCACTTCCCCGTCTGCAACACCTTCCGCTTCTCCGGCGAGATTCAGCAACTGTTCCAGCATTGCAATTATCGGTTCTGTAATTTCTTTATCCTGTTGTTCATTATTCCATGCCAGATTAAGACTCATTCCTTCATAACTCCTGTCTACTCATATTATTAGCCTGCTTCGGGTGAAGTTGGCTTTGGTTTCTTAATCTCCTCCGGATATTCTATCCTGGAGTGGAAGATACCCATCACCGTTTCCTTCAATGTTCTGGCGACGATATCCAGTTCACGCATCGTAAGGTCACAATCATTGAATTGATGATCGTCCAATCGCCCTTTAATAATCTTCTCAATCATGGACTCCACTTGATCCACTGTCGGTTTGCGCAAAGATCTCACAGCAGCCTCCACACTATCAGCAATGCCAACAATAGCCGATTCCTTGGACTGAGCCTTCGGCCCAGGATAACGGAAATCTTCTTCCGTGAAATCAGGCTCAACGCCTGCTTCTTCCGCCTGACGCATTGCTTTGTGATAAAAATAGTGGAGAAATGTTGTGCCGTGATGCTGTTCCGCGATATCCCGAATAGGTTTGGGCAGCTTGTAATCCTTCTGCATTTCCACCCCATCGCGTGCATGGGCAACGATAATGGATTTGCTCAGTTTCGGATCAATTGAATCATGCGGATTCTCCATATTGTTCTGATTTTCAATAAAATAGATGGGGCGCTTCGTCTTGCCAATATCATGATAATACGAACCCACTCGGCAGAGCAATCCGTTAGCTCCTATGGCTTCTGCTGCTGCTTCGGACAGATTGCCTACCATAACGCTGTGATGATAGGTACCCGGTGTCTCCGTCAGCAACTTGCGTAGAAGCGGATGGTTCGGATTAGAGAGTTCTACCAGTTTGAGCGCTGACAAGATGCCAAATGAAGTTTCAAAAAATGGCATCAGCCCAATAACCAAAATCGCAGTCAGTACGCCACCAGCAAATGCAAACCCAACGCCATACAGTGTCGTAGTTCGATTCCAATCGCCCGAGTCAATCAAAGCCAAGGTGAAGACGGCTATGGACCCGAACAGACAGACCATAATGGCTCCTTTCAGGATCGTTGATCGCTGGCTAGCCTTATGAGTTGCGAAGATCGCAACAAATGAAACCAATACAGCGAAGAAACCTAATTCGAAGTCAAAAAGCTGACCCTGATGGGTATTCAAAATGATGCTGGACAACATACCGATCAATATCGAACATACAAAGGCAAGCGAGGTATCCAGTAACAAGGCAATTAACATCGCTCCTACCGCAACAGGTGCAAGGAAGCCAACATAAGACCTCTCATTGGTCTGGATAATCGCCGTCACATGCATAACTACAATCGTAATAATAAAAATGAGAACAAGCATCAACAGCTGCGCATTATTATATTTGAAATGCGTTCCGCTGCCTTGCTGAATATACATCAGAATGGCTGCCGACAACAGGCAGGAAAACATAAGAAGTCCAAGCTGCGGCCAGTAGTTCACTTCATTTTTCAGCAAATCATTTTCACCCAGCAAAGTATACATCTCCGGGGTGATCATCTCACCCTTGGCAACTAATGTGTCCCCTTGCTTGATAAAGACGGTTTGCGTGTTCTCACGCGCCTGAACTTTCGCTTCCTTGGTTCCCTCTTCATCGTAGAAGCGGTTAGCGGTCACCACGAGGCGAGCAAGCTCTTGCACGACCTCACGTTGCGTTCGCTTACCAAGAGAGCTGACACTCACCATCTCAGCTACTTTGGCACGGGCAGTGGTTGCATCGCTGATCTGATCCGTCATTAACCGGGCAACAATATCCCTCGCAACCGGTTTCATCTCCTGGATATCATCCGATGTCAGACGCGAGATTTTGATGTAAGTTTCTTCGGGAATACGGTAGCTTTGCTCCTGTACCACATTTCTGATCTCTTCCAAAAGAGTCTCGGAGTATGTACCGGCTTTCCGATTATTATTGATATAGTTGGTCACAAAATCCTTCTGGCGCTGCGGAATTTCATCCTTATAAATATCAATCTTGTCCTGACTTGAAATCTGATCATCCTGATTTAATCGATCTACACGGTCAAGCAGGGTAGTCATCAAATTTTCGTTTCGCAACTGGACAATCTGAAATATCGGCTGTACCCGTTCAGCAGCTTCTTCCTGTGCTTTGAGTGTGGCCTTGTTATTCGGAATCTGCATGGGCGCAGCAATGTCCACTTCACTCCGTGTCCCTTCCTGAATATCATAGCGCTCAGGGAGCAGCTTGGAAGCCAAACTCACGTAGAAAAGAATCACCAGAAACAAAAACAGAAGATAGCGTACCCACACGCTATACTTCCATCCTGTAGCCTTATTCTGAAAAGATTTGCCTTTTGACGGTTCCTTCGAGGTCACTTTAGACAATCCCTTTCTATGCTTGATTTTCTGCGGCGTGGTTGTAAGCCACGATAATTTTCTGGACAAGGGAATGCCGTACAACATCTTGCTCGGCAAAATAGACAAATCCAATCTCGTTAACTTCGTTTAAGATCGTATTCGCTTCCACAAGCCCGGATTTCTTACCACGCGGTAAATCAATCTGTGTCACGTCTCCGGTGATGACCATTTTGGAGCCAAAACCAAGACGGGTCAGAAACATCTTCATCTGTTCCGGTGTTGTGTTCTGTGCTTCATCGAGAATGATGAAGGAGTCATCCAGCGTACGCCCCCGCATGTAGGCAAGTGGTGCAATTTCGATTAACCCACGTTCCAGTGCCTTAGCGGTCTGTTCCTGTCCCATAACGTCATACAGGGCATCGTACAGCGGTCTCAGATACGGGTCTACCTTCTCCTGAAGATCCCCTGGCAAAAACCCAAGACTCTCGCCCGCTTCAACAGCAGGCCGTGTGAGTACAATTCGCTTCACGCTGCCTTCTTTAATTGCGGCAACAGCCAGTACAACAGCAAGATAGGTCTTACCTGTACCGGCTGGACCAATGCCAAATACAATATCACGTTTTTTAATTGTAGTTACATAGTGCTTCTGTCCAATGGTTTTAACACGGATTGGTTTACCTCTGTATGTCGTAGTAATCTCGCCTTTGAACAGATCCAATAGCTGGTCTGCCCGCATATCCTTGGCAAGTTCAATTGCATACTTCACATCTCTTTCAGTTAACACATATCCGTTGCGTATCAATTGCAGTAACACATCAAATAATTGTTCAAGCGATTCCACCTGCTGTGCGTTGCCAAAAATCACAATCTCCGCTTCACGGGATGCAATCTGGGCGGGAATCTCGGATTCAATCAGTTTAAGAAAAGTATCTTGGGGTCCAAAAAGAGATTGGCCCTCTCCCGCACTCTGGAGCGAGATTTGTATGCTGCGTGTTTGCTCTGACAAATATCCTCATTCTCCTTGACTATGGACTAGCGGAAGTTCTTCCGCAATGCTTTCTTCTACTTCAAATAAGACTTTCATATAAACTTTACCATTCTCTTTCTTCTCATGCAAAATTTTTTCACTTATAATTTTTGTGCCTTTGCCGTTTTTGGCGATAATATCGTTCCTTGCTCCTTCCAATCCTTTTGTTCTGGCCCATTCTATCGTCTGTTGTTGCTCATGCTCTCGGGTCTCCAGATCTTTCTCTGTCAGCCAACCCATAGGAAGTGTAAAGGATCGCCACGTCAATGGTTTATGATTACTTTCTGTATCAAATGAACTGAACGGTGTACTTCCATACCCCCACAGCTGGATCGCCCAATTCCCCAGCACCATGTAAAAACGTTCTTTGCTTTCACCTGTCATTGTATTATGTTTTTGCACCAGTGGAACCTCTACCTGATACTCACGCCACACCAGACCACGAACTTCACCTTTGGCAACGATGGTTTTGGTGTTCTCCTCATCCCCGAGAATCCCCGAGATCAATACCTGACCCTTTTTGACCCGCATGTCCTTCTGAACTACAGGGCGTCCCTGCTCCGCATAGATTTGAGTGACAACAGCATCTGACTTGCTAATCAGATGTCTAGGGTTCAGTAATGGTTCGCGCTTGGGTTGCGCCGATTCTACGACCTGAATGGTAATGGTTGTCCCCTCTTTGCTCACGCCAATCCAGGTTACATCCGGCAGAGCGAGTGCAAGCTGCCTAGAGAGCTTGTCTTGGCTTTGCAAACGGAACCCCCATTGGAAAGGATATATCCCTTCTTTCTTCGCTGCTGCGAGCACCTCGTCCGTAGGAATGGTGACGTTACCCTTGACCTCCACATCCCATACCATGGACGACAATGTAAACAAAGCTGCGACAAAAAACAGCATCCCCCCAAGAAAGAACTTCCTACGTAATAATCGAGCTGCAAAAAAAGGGAAACCGCTGCGATGGGTTACTTTCACCCTGCAGCCTGTCCGTTTCAACACAGGACGCAACCTGAAAAAATGCGGCAGCAGAATGTTCATCTCTGCCACGCGTCCATCGTGAGCACGCAGGTTCCACACTTCCAGTCCCTGCTCTGCCACCGTGTTGATCAATGTTTCAATGTCTCCCCCAGTGACCGTGATTCGGACTGCTCCCCGCAGTTTATACAGACTGGGCTGCTTCATCCGTTCCCCTCCACTCCATTCATATGAATATCCAGAATCGTTCCTTCAACAGCTACTTCATCCGGCAAAATGTTACGTATCACCAAGGCAGTTCCTTTGATCTCCAACTGGCCTTGGGAAAGAGCGAGCACGATGCGATCCGGTGTGAAATGGATGACACCGCGATGATTCTCTATATACAGTTGCTTACTGCCGATCAGGGTTAACCGTGGCATATCATAAAGCACATCCTGCGGCAGATCCAACACCTCACTGGTCCATCTGCGCAGCTTGCGGCTGATCCGGGTCATTCGAAGGTCTTCCCCCTTCCTCTACAGTTCAACTTATGCGCAGATTCAAGAATTTATGAAAATTCCGGGTCGTGTTAGGTACGAATGTTGAGAAAAAAGCAAGGAACACAGAAAAAGCCGTCTCTGGCTGCTTTCTGCGCACCAGAGACGGCTCTATTTTCTGTTCATTATGAAGACTTGTTTACAGTTTCCCTCTTGTACCAAACGGCTGTTTGGAACGAGGAGGACCCAGTACTTCTGCCCACAACACACCTGTACGAATATCGGCAGGGCGAAGCGGAGATGCTCCCGATTCATCGATATTGGTCTCATCCCAACTCGAATCAGACACAACTGGTTTATTTGCATTCGAGAAGCGATTTAATCGCTCCTGAATCAATCGTTCCTGTCGTTCCAGATCTTTCTTTTGTTGATCAAGTGAGCTTTCCATGCGGCTCAAAGAGTTCTCACTTCTGTAGTCACTTGCGGACGGAGAAGAAGGAGCATTCTCAGAATATGGCTGACCATACTGATTCTCATATTGTTCGTCTTCGTACCGATCGTCATACTGTTCATCATAACGGGGATCAGTATGTCCGGAAGACTGCTGCGGAGATGAATTGTCTCTTGAGCGTTCTTCCCGGTCTGAATCACCGCCGCCTCCAAACGTAGGCATCCCGTTGGCAGGACGCTTTTTGTTCGGATCAGCCGATTTGGCAGCTTTCCCCAAGAATGAGAAGAGCGCAAAACCGACAACAGCCACAATGTACAAGTTATCAAAAATCCATTCGAATAGGCCCATATGCACTCACCGCCTATCTTCCGTTTTTGGAATCACCCTGATCGTTGGAATTCGAACCTTCACCAGGTTTTCCCAATGTATTGCGCATTTGAGTATCTGCTTCAATATTTTTGAGATTCATGTAGTCCATCACACCAATTTTCCCACTACGCAAAGCCTCTGCCATTGCAAGTGGTACCGCCGATTCAGACTCAACAACGCGGGCTCTCATTTCCACTACGCGCGCTTTCATCTCTTGCTCTTGTGCCACGGCCATTGCACGACGCTCTTCCGCTTTAGCCTGAGCGATTCGTTTGTCAGCTTCTGCCTGCTCTGTTTGCAAGAAGGCACCAATGTTCTTACCTACATCGACGTCCGCAATATCAATGGACAGGATCTCAAATGCAGTCCCTGAGTCCAGTCCTTTGGACAAGACCGTACGCGAGATCATATCGGGATTTTCCAGAACGTCTTTGTGAGAGTTAGAGGAACCGTTTGTACTTACGATACCTTCACCAACACGGGCGATGATTGTTTCTTCACCAGCACCACCAACGAGTCTATCAATATTTGCTCGAACTGTAATCCGTGCTCGAACATTAACTTCAATACCATCTTTTGCTACTGCAGATACAACCGGTGTTTCAATTACACGGGGGTTTACACTCATCTGCACGGCCTGTAACACGTCACGGCCTGCGAGGTCAATGGCAGCAGCGCGTTCGAACTCCAGCGGAATGTTTGCACGTTGTGCAGCAATCAGGGCATTTACAACACGGTCAACGTTACCACCCGCCAGGAAGTGACTCTCCAGTTGGTTCATTGACAATTGAAGACCTGCTTTGGTTGCTTTGATCATTGGATTTACAATTCGGCTAGGCGTTACACGTCTCAGTCTCATTGCTACCAGCGTGATAATACTTACCCTTACACCGGATGCAATCGCTGATACCCAGAGCATAACCGGGAAAAAGCTGAAGAATACGCTCAATACGATAATACCTACTACCGCAATGAGCAAAATCGTGATCATAGATGTGTCCATGTGATAATTCCTCCATTTGTTATTTGAATTTGATAAATACATCCGAGCAGATTTTATGAATTACTGCTCGTTTGAAGAATGCACCACATCGCTGACTGTTTAAGCCAAGTGGTTATGTACATTGCCGAAGTATTAAGCACTTCGACAACAGAGCGGGTTTACACCGGTAATGCTTGCTGAACCACAATCCGGGTACCTTCCGCTTTAATCACAATAATCGGGGTGTCAACCGGAATGAAATCACCATCTGTTACAACATCAATTCGTTCTCCTTCAAACATCGCTGTTCCAGAAGGTCGAAGTGGTGTGAGACTAATGCCTTGCAGTCCAATCAACTCTTTACGCTCGGTAGCGGATGAGTATCCACGCTCAGCTGACAGACTGTCACTCAGTATGAATCGATTCCATATCCCTCGATCTTTAAACAGTACTGCGATAATCGCAATCACTACCAATGCGGCTCCGAAAGCGATACCCAAGGAAACGAATGCATCACTCGTATCATAAGCAGCCCTCACAACACCTGCAACAAGCGAAATTGATCCCAGGATACCCAAAATACCCATGCTTGGTATGAACATCTCCAGAATCATCAAGATGAGTCCAACAGTGAACAATACCCATGTCTCTGCTCCTGCAAAACCGGCAACGTAATTTCCTGAGAAATACAGGACAAAACATACAATACCGACAATACCAGGTACTCCGAACCCAGGAACGATCAATTCAATGGCCACACCTGCGATTCCGAGGAACAACAATATGGTCATGACAACCGGATTGGTAAGAAAGGATGAGATGTTTTCTGCTGTCGTCCGTTCTACCTTAAATACATCATCCTGGCTGTAACCGAGCCAAGCTACCGCTTCTTCCGGTGTGTTGCTGATGTGGTCGGCATAACCAACTTTCAGCGCTTCTTCAGCCGAGAGAGCAATAATTTCACCTTTTTGCTTGGTTTTATTAATCTCTGGCATTTCAACAACGATGTTAACATCCGTCATTCCAGCTGCAATCTTGCCATCACGACCACTGATTTCTGCCGCTCCCTGCATTTTGCTTTTCCAGAATGCAACAAGCTTTGGATCATCAACATGTTTACCCGTACTGTCCACCATGGCTGCCGCACCAATCATACTGCCTGGTGACATTACGATCTTATCTGCATTCAGAGCCAGAAAACTCCCGGCTGAAGCAGCATCTCCACGAACAAATGCAACAGTCTCAATCGGACTGTCCTTGATCAGGGTACCCAATGCTTCTGCAGTGTCGACACGGCCTCCCGGCGTATTGATATCAAGAACGATCAGTCCAGCATTCATCTCTTCTGCTTGCTTGAACCCGCGTTCCATGAACTTGCCAAGCCCCTGCTCGATTGGTTTATCAACCGGAATAATATATACGGCGCCACTCTTCTCAGCTGCATGCGCTGACGGTGATCCAATCCAGACAGGAAGCAACAGCGTCAGCAGCATTAAGAGCATCAATGGCCCCGTAAGCTTCTTCCGGCGCTTTCCCTTCACAATAGTCCCCCCTTTTCCATTAATGTTATACTGTCCAGCTTATGGTATTTATTACGTGCAATGCAACATTTCGTTTCAAAATCTTAAAATTATATTTGAAAACTCGATCAATTGCAAGAATAGAAATCCATAATAATATATATTAACCATTAAAAAGAAATTCCGTTATAACAAGGACATCATACCTTTTGATAAATGGAAAAAACACCTCCTGACAAGTCAGAAGGTGTTTATTGATTTGCTTTATTGCAGAAATTGTTGAACTGCTTGATTTACCAGTTTGCCGTCCGCTTTGCCTTTAACTTTAGGCATAAGGGCCGCCATGACTTTCCCCATCTCGGCTTTCGAAGAAGCACCGGTTTCCTGGATGGTCTGCTGTACAATAACTTTAATTTCTTCTTCGGTAAGCTGTGTGGGAAGGTACTGGATGAGTACTTCAATTTCCGCTTTTGCATTTGCCGCGAGATCTTCACGGCCCGCTTTGTCAAATTCTTGGAGGGCATCTTTGCGCTGTTTGATTTCACGACTCAGGATATCAAGCACTTCGTTGTCATCCAAATCTCTTTTCAAATCTATTTCAAGATTCTTGATCGTCGAACGAATCAACCGAATGTTGGAGAGTCTGAACTTGTCCTTACTCTTCATCGCTTGCTTCATATCTTCGTTCAATCGTTCGCTAAGATTCATGTAGTTAAAATCCTCCTAAAACTTTCTCTTACGAGCAGCCTCGGACTTTTTCTTGCGCTTTACGCTTGGCTTCTCATAATGCTTACGTTTCTTCACCTCAGCCAATACGCCATCTTTAGCGATGGAGCGTTTAAAACGACGAAGTGCAGCATCAATAGTCTCGTTTTTGCGAACTTTAGTTTCAGACACCAGTTTTCCCTCCCTCCGACCAGACCGTCCAAGAGCAATAACACGGTTCATCATCTTACATTATAGGCGAAAGATAATAAAGGTGTCAACCTCAATGTAATGATCACTTATTTGAATCCATTTTATAACTCAAAGGTATTATGAAATGAATTCATTATATAAGCATTTGGTCACACATTCGTGGATTTAATGCATATGACTAAATCCTCAATATTAGTACCCATTAGCTCGTTTATTTGTGAGAATCGGACAGACTTGTCAACACGCCAAGTCTGGTACCACCCAACAAATGGTAATGCAGATGATGAACGGTTTGTTCTCCATCCTTACCACAATTGTTGATCAAGCGATATCCTGTTTCCTCCACGCCAAGACGCTTCGCCGCTTCTTGAGCAGCCAGATGAATCTCGCCGATCAATGGCAGATCTTCTGCAGTAACTTCATTCATAGAAGCAATATGTTTCTTCGGAATGACAAGAACATGCGTCGGTGCAGCGGGCTGGATGTCATGAAAAACGATAACATGGTCATTCTCTAGTACTTTATTGGAGGGAATGGTGCCCTCTACAATTTTGCAAAATAAGCAATCCATAGTTCATACCCTCCTTTGTATTCCAGTGTATGTATTCCCTTCTATCATACTAGAAGTACAAACCCACGTCCAATCTCTAGGCATACTATCAGGTAAGGTAGGTCAACTATCCATTCCCTATGTACGTCGGCAAGAATTGGGGATCACGGATGGTTTGATTCGGATCTCCGTTGGAATCGAGGATGTTGAGGATTTACTTGAGGATTTGAAATTTGCATTAAGTTGAGGGCATTTTGAAGTCCATGCTGACTGAAAATTGCGAATAGGAAATTGACGATGTTCTAAGGAACACAGGGCATCTTATTTGGCTGTCAGACCCACATTTGAAATTATAAGGAACATCAGGCACGTTATTTCCCGAAATAACCTCAAAAAATGCTGAAAGCGGCTCTTTATTCGGTTATAACGTGTCTCAGATTCGTCAGCGCTCACATCATGCTCTACTCCTCCAACCGTGGGCAAGAGAACAGCATCGATTCCACCAGAAGCGAAGCTTTTTATCGGAATGGAGAATTAAAATTTGGGGTTTCTTAATGTTTGCTCACACATAGGCACATTCTCGCATATTCAGGATGCGGTACGCCTCTGCTGCGGACACGTTAAGGCCCGCTTCTGCTTTAAGCAGGTTTAAATACACTCGTTGTGCCATCCGTTCATCATCGACCTTACACTAATTAGGTTCAAAAAAAGGTCATGCCATACAGAAGTACGCTTCTGCACAGCATGACCTTTTGGATGTTCGTATGTTGCCAGTTGTATTGCAATGACTGTTGCGATACATCAGGCTGAGACTCTGTATGTGATAAGACCTCTCTAATTCATGCTGTACGGTACCATGAATGAAACATCCATCCTCAGCTAGTTACTTTCGAGATTTCATAAGAAGCATGAGAATGAATCACTGTAGTTATGCCTGTTTTTTTTAATTTCAATAGTACGGTAAAAGGGTTAACGCTGTAAGCGCAAATAACGGGAGCACCAGTCGGTTAAAACGTCTACGGCCATAACCATAATACGGATAAGGTGTAGGGTAGCCGTAACCTGGATAAAATCCGCGAGTATGACCTATCGGATAGTTTGCTCCAGGCATTGCATTTGGAGGCCAGTTTGCATGATTCACCATGGCTTCCGGCCCAACCGGAACAGCCAGGTAAATCATTTCGTCATCCACATTTTCCATAATGCCATCGTAGTGCATACCGTCATTCATCTGTACACATACATAACGGTGCATGTGTTCCTTGCATATTTTCTTCGCTTCCACTTTTTCCACTTGCCAACGCCTCCCTGATTCTGCTCTTGATCACCTTTTCATGGTATTCAGAACTGGGCGAATTGACACTACTGACGAGAAAACACAAAAAAGAAGCACCCCGTGAGCGGCTTCCTTGGAAGGCTGCTGCGCGGACATCTATTCAGGAAACGTCCTGATCAGATGTCCGCCGGGGTACTAAAATAAAGTTTGTCGGCTTAACTGTAGTATAACAGCGGGATGAACCTGTATCTGTGATGTAACTCACTCCGCTAAGTTATAAAAGCAAGAAAAGAAATATTTTCACAAAAATAATATTCGGTAATAGTGCGTGTTTAAAAAAGGCGGTTTTCAGTATCAAAAAGACGCTTATTTCGGCTGAATTCCATATTCGATGTTGATGATGCCGCTAGGCACCATTCGTAATCAAAAGCGGACTTTTTGAACAACCTCTAATATTCATTTTGCATGGACTATTAGAGGCGCTTCTATGATCTATATTGCTTACACATTTGCCCTCTACAGAGTCTCCAAGACCACACGTGAGCCGTTTCCGGCCTCCCCTGCCGGAATTACCACAAGTTTGCGCGGCAAGCGTGCACGCAGTTCAGGCACGTGACTGATTACACCAACAGCCAATCGGTCGTCATGCAACTTTTCCAAAGATGTAATGACGGTATCCAACAGTTCAGGATCAAGGGTACCAAACCCTTCATCCAGGAAGAAGAATTGAAGTGGGTACTGACCTCGCAGCTGAATCTGGGCCGACAGTGCCAAGGCCAGCGACAATGAGGTCAAAAACGTCTCGCCACCTGACAACGTTGATACCGGTCGTTTGACTCCCCCGTTGGCATCATCACAGATCACAAAACCACCACCGGAATCCACCTCCAGTGAATAACGTTGTTTGGTCAGGAAACGCAGACGCTGAGATGCCGCATGACTAACCTGCATCAGTTGTTCTTCGGCAATATACTCAACAAAAGCATTGCCTCTAAACGCGGATTGCAGCTTGCTCAGCAGTTCGCCTTGACGGCTGACCTCCACCCGCTTGTTCTCAAGTTCGGTCCAGCGAACATGTCGCTGCTCCACATCCTCCAGATCACGTTCTGCACGTGCTTTGGCACGAAGGGCAGCTTCATCCTCAATCCGGACCTGCTGCAAACGTACGGTGCAGGCTAACCACTGTTCCTCCGATACGACAGCTCCATCCAGTTTTTGTTCCAATTCACGCAACTGGGATGCCAGTTCACGCTCACGTTCACGGTGTTGCTTGATCTCCCCTGCCAGTCGCTCTGCTTCCTCGGAAGGAATTGCCGCAGACACAACAGCATCATCCGAGTCAAACGGGGATTGTTCCAGCAATTGCTTCCACCGTTCCTGTGCCTGTTGCAGATGTTCTGTGGCCGAGGCGGCTGCCTGCTGAGCCATAACGTCTTTCTTGGCTGATTCCTGCTTCAGCGTGTCCGCCTCTTTGAAGCGTTGTGCCGAGTCCGAAGCTGTTTTCCGCAGTCCATCCAGACGAGCCTGAGCCGAAGCAATCAGATCTTCTACCCGCTTCTCTCCGACCCATTGGCGCAAGCGTTCTTCCTTCTCGGCCAGCTGTTTGCTATTGCCCTGCCACTCCGTTTGCCACTGAATCAGTTGTTTGTCCAATTCAACCAGCTTCTGCTGGAGAGATTGAATGATTTGGTCTTTTTCCTCAAGGAACGTCACGCTTTTATTCAGACGTTCCTTGATGTCTTCGGCGCGTGCGTCGCGCTCCTGCATCGCCTGATAGAGGGCCTTGGCCTCCTCCTGAGCGATGCCCGGCAGTTCCGCGGCCCAGCGGCCCTGCAAGGCAGCCGCAGCGGCCTCGCTCTCGGCCAGCTTGCGCTCCGCCTGGGCGAGCCCGGCACGGCCGGCCTCTTGCGCAGCTGCCGCTTCCATGCGGCGCTGCTGCGCGCCCACAGCCGCCTGCTGCAACGCGGCGGCTTCGGCCTGGAGCGGCGCTGCTGCGGCACCCAGCGCCTGCGCGGCTTCGCGCAGCGCCGCGGCACGCGATGCCCAGCCTGCCGGGGAGCGCCCGTGTTCGGGCGCTCCGGCGGGCTCGGGCTCCGCTGCCGAAGGCGCGGCCTCGGCTGCGGCAGGAGCTTCGCCGGCCGCAGCGCCAAGCTGCGTCAGCAGGCTGCGACGTTCGTGCAGCTGCTGGCGCAGCCCAAAGCGCAGCTCCTGCAGCTCCGCGTGCAGGCTGCGCAGCAGTTCCAGGTCCGCATCGCCTGCGTGCGGACCTTCTCCCGGCGGCGCAGCCGGGAGTGGGTGATGCGGCGAGCCGCACACCGGGCATGGCTCGCCGTCGTGCAGCTCGGCGCGCAAGGCGGAGGACAGCCGGTGCAACTCCTGCTCACGCATTGTGGCACGCAGCTGTTCCTCCGCAAGGGCCAGCAAGCTTTGTTCCCGGCTAATATCCTGCTCACAGGCAAGCAAGGCCTCAAGACCTGCTGACGCCTGTTCTACCAGATGCTGACGCTGATCACTCAGGCGTTTTTCTTCCTCAGCCGCCGCTTTCAGCTTGTCGGCTCCCTGTTCTGCCGACTGCTTATAGGCTTGCATGTCAGCCTTGTTTTGCTGCAACTGCTCCGCGGCAGTATCCACACGATGTTTCAGTTCAAGCGCAGCTTGAAGTTGCCTGCGTTCCTCTGACTTCACTTCATTTGGCTTGAGGCTCTCCTGTAGTTCCTCACGCCGTTTGCGCCCGCGCTGCTGCAGCTCCTTTTCTTTCTCAAGCTGCTGTCCAAGTGCAGTCTGTTCGCTTCGCCCCTTTTCCAGAAGCTGCGCGAGGCGTGAGCAATCGGCCTGAAGCCCGTCTCGTTCCCGTTGAAGCTCTTTCGCTTGTTCAAGTTGCTCCAGGCGCAGCAAAAGTTTCGGTTCTTCCTCAGTCATTTGCTTGCGTGCCGTCTCAGCCTTCTCCGCTTCCTGAACAGCCAGACGCTCATGTTCCAGTGCTTGCTGATGAGCTGTCTCGGCGGTATCCTGCCGTTGCTTCTGTGTAGCCTTGGCATCTCGAACCGTCTGCAGCGCAGGCAGTATTGCATCTGCCGCAACGGATTGTTTCAGCCGTTGTTCGCCTGCCTCTATCTGTGGTTCCAGTGCTTTCAGCTTCTGCTGTTCATCCATCCGGGCCTGCCGTTCGTTACTTAACTCACGAATTTTGCCCAGCTGTTCAGCTTCCTTCGCAGCTTCATCCAGCGCTTTGCGGGACAATTCAGACTGCTGAACAGCGGTTTGAAGAAGACGTTTCGTTTCTTCGAGCGTCTCCTTGCTGGCATTGCCCAGTCCCTGTTGCTCCGCAGCAAGAGATTGGTGAACCATATCATTATCCTTGACCCGCCGGCTTAATTTGATGGCCAACTGGTCCCCATATTTCTCCAAGTGGAATAATCGTTGCAGCATCTGGCGACGTTCACTGCCTTTGAGTGACAAAAACTCGGCAAACTTCCCTTGCGGAAGCACCACTGCCCGTGTAAAATCATCCATCTTCAAACCGATCACATCTTCAACGCAGCGATTCACATCTGCCAATTTGTCGGCAAGTACCTGTTCTTCGCCATTAACCGTCTCTATGAATTTGCTGATCGTGTTACTCACCGACACTTCATTATTTCGTTTGAATCGTCGCTCTACACGAAATCTTCGAGTCCCCTCTGCCGACATCAGTTCAAATGTAAAAGCAACCGACAACGAATCCTCTGCATGGTTCATAATACCTTGCGTCCCATTCACCGCACGTTCCACTTTTCCGTACATGGCGAGTGTGATGGCATCGAGCAAGGAAGATTTACCACTACCCGTTGGACCGAAAATACCGAATAGTCCCGTCTCCGTCAGCACGGTAAAATCAATCTCCTGCATCTCCCGATAACTTTGCAGTCCGGCAACTTTTAATAGAATTGGCTTCATCTTTCCTCGACCTCCTCACGCACACCTGGCTCGTCTTCATCCACAAGTTCCAGGAAAAGCTGTACCAGGCTGTCTTCCGGCTGTGCACCACCCGTCTGACGCTGATAAAATTTACGGAACAGTTCGTGGACCGGCAGCTCGGATCGTTGTTCCAAAAGCCCTGCTGCAGCCATTTCGGGATACACCGGGCGAATATGAATGATACCTTCATGTGATTTTCGCAGCTGCTGAATCTCCTTCAGGGACATCGCCTCGTCCAGCCACACTTCCATGTCGATAAAAGCCTGTGGATCACGTCCCTCATCCAGCCAGCGATATACTTCTGCCAGACCACCACGCGCCTGCCAACGAACAAGCGGACGCCCGGATGTTAACAAAACTTCCTCTACCTGTGCAGCTCCGCCCGGTGCCAGATCAACCATCGTGACAGACTTGCTCTGCCCTGCTTCCGAGAAGCTGTAAGCCAGCGGAGAGCCGCTATATCGAATCACACCGTCTCCTTTGACAGCCTGTGCACGATGAAGATGCCCAAGCGCCGTGTATTGCGCACCAGTCGATAAAGACGAAGGATCCACCGTGTAGGCCCCACCGATCTGAATCGGACGTTCCGAATCACTCTCAAGACCGCCGAGCACATAGATATGACTCATGGCCAAGTTCACGGTATCCGGGCGAAAAGAAGCTGCCAGACGCTGCATTAACATCCCCACACGGTGACTGTATGCCTGACGAAGCACATTTTCGTCCCCATCTGTTGTCAGCAGTTCATTCAATCTGGCTTCAGAAGGATAAGGTAATGCGGCAATCTGTGCAATTTCTCCGGTTCGCTTTGCATGGATAGTCACCGCTTCTGAAGTAGGCATCCCTACGAGTGTGATGCCCTGTCTGTTCACAAGCGGAGTCACAGAAGCCACACGCTCTGGCTGATCATGATTTCCTGCAATCACCACGAGGGGTCTTCCATGCTCCGTCAGACGCGCTGCCGCTTCATAAAAAAGTTGTTCCGCCGCTGCGGGAGGATTCACCGAATCATACACATCTCCGGCCATCAATATGGCATCCGCCTGCTGCTCATCAGCCAACCTGACGAGTTCATCAACGAAATCTTCCTGTTCACGCAGTCGGCTTCGTCCTTCCAGCGTTTTTCCCAAATGCCAGTCCCCTGTATGCAAAATACGCATCGTCCGTTCCACCCCTCTCCCATATGAAATCCATGGTTTTAAATTCCGATCCAGTTCTTTTACAATTCCACTGCATGTCCACCATCAAAAAAGTACAGCCATTTCCGGTCAACTTTCCGACCCAATATATCTTCAATGGCCCGTCCATACAGATCCAGCTGGAAGCGATAATTTTTGGTGAGTTCATCCAAACCACCACGATGCTCCAATACCCGATCCGTCTTGTAATCAAGCAAGACAAGCTCGCCGTCCACCTCATACAGGCAATCGATAATCCCCTGTACAAGCACGGTTTCATTTTCAATCGTTGCCTGCATTTTGCTATCTTCTTTTAGCACCTGTATATCTGAGTTCGCCGCCCGTTCATGAAGCCATTCCACTGGAGACTGATGTGCCGGAAGTCCATACACAAACGGAATCTCCCGTTTCACCCACGCTGCACGCATTAATTCTTTCCCTGGTTCTGTATTGAAAAATCCGGCCAGTTCTTCAGGTTCAATAGCCGCAGCATGATGGGGCAGCAAAATCTGAAGCTTAATCAACCGCTCAATCGTCTGTTCAATAAGCTGTGTATCAACGGATGAACCATCTATAGGAAAATGCTGCATCAACGTATGATACACATTCCCCCGTTCTGCCCCTGTCAGCTGCGTTGCCTCCATGAATTTCGGACGACGCAGGTGCAGTTTGAAAGACGTACCCCCAGATCCCGCATCCGGAAGGTTCACCGTACCGTTTGAATCTGCCCCTGATCCAGTCTTACGCTCGTTAGATTCATCGGATACGCCACGTAGTACATGGCCTGCTTCATCTTTGGTGTAATTGATTCCTGGGGTGTTGTGAGCCAATAATTTCTCAGATTGTTCGCCCAGTTCCTCCATCACCTCTACGGACTGGATGTCCTGCATCGCAAGTAACGTTTTCAACTCCGTGACAGAAGTACTGGCTGCTACTTGAGTTGCTGCTTCATAGGGGTACGTCCATGAAAGCCGTTGATCAACCTCGTTGATCAGCCGTGTCTCCTCTTGTTGAAGAGCTACTCTATCTGCACCTTCATCTCCAATGTTTTGGTTAGCCGTATCTTGTGCACTCTTCGTAAGCTCTCCTACAGTTGATGATGGAATCAGCTCCACAGGCTGAACGGCTTTTAGCGCAGCAATTCGTTCTTTCCGTACCTCAGTCATTCCGTCTTCTTCTCCGAGTGTCTGATCCACCACATGGTCACGGGATACCTGATCGGCGGAAATAATAGAGATCGCCCATCGTGATTGATCATCTGCAAGACAGGCTGAGAACGAATCATTGCTTCCAGCAAGTTCACGCAGCACAACCGCATCTGGATGTCTCATCAGGGATGGTCCAATCCAGTCCAGGTAACTCCGTCCAGCAGCAAGCAGATAGTCTGGCAATGCCAGTTCAGGACTATCTTTGACCTGAGACCACGCCAGCGCTTTTTTCGCGGCATCTTTTACAGTACCCAGCAGAATCATTTTCTCTTTGGGACGGGTCAACGCAACATACAGCACACGCATCTCTTCAGCAAGCAGTTCAAATTGCGCACGACGACGAATCGCCAGATTGGCTAATGTAGGATAGGCAACCCGGTTCTCGCGATCCACAAACCTCGGACCAAATCCCAGTTCCTTATGCATTAGAAACGGTGCGTTCAGATCCTGCTGATTGAACATCTTGGATATGCCACCGACAAAGACAATCGGAAACTCCAGACCCTTACTCCGGTGAATCGTCATGATACGTACAGCGTTGTCCTGCTCACCGGAACTACCCGCTACAGTCCCCAGGTCTCCCCCGTTTTCCCGCAGTCTGGAGACATAGGTCAGGAAACGGAACAAGCCACGATTTGCAGTTGATTCCTCATATTGTCGTGCGCGATCGTACAATGCCTTAAGATTACTTTGACGTTGCAATCCTCCGGGAAGACCACCAACCCAGTCTAAATACCCGGTTTCTCGGTACATACGCCAAATCAGTTCACTTAGACTGCCTTGTCTTGCCTCAAGTCTCCACTGCTGCAATTGACGCATAAAGCGTATTAACTTTTGCTGCAACGCCGAGCCTGAGATCTCCGTTATACCCATATCCTCGCTTGCATGTCCAGCAACACCAGCATCTTGCATTCCATCTGTATGGACTCTATGCACATCGAATTCATATCCATCATCCAGGATCTCTGCCTCGACAGAAGCGGCTGTCTCCCGCTGTCCCTGTTCCATCTCTGACCAGGCTTCCGGCCACTGCAACTGGACGATATTGGAATCAGAATGATTATCCTGCCGGGATTGTTGTCCGGCATTAGTGGAAGAATCGCCCCATTCTCCAGCAGCCGATATAACTGCATCGTAGAATGAATGTCTTTTGTCACCGAGCCGAATCTGTGCCAGTTCTTCTTCATCCAGTCCTACAATCGGGGAACGAAGCACGGAAGCAAGCGGAATATCCTGCCTTGGATTATCAACAAGCTGAAGCAGAGACATCATGATTTCCACTTCTGTAGCCTGAAAATAACCCTTGCTCTGTTCTCCGCCAGCAGGAATTCCCTGCTGTCTGAATTCCTCAATCATGAGCGGAGCCCACATCAAGGTCGAACGCAGCAAGATGACCATGTCACCGTAACGTGCCGGGCGCATCGTTTGCAGGGCTTTGTCATATACATGGAGGGCAGGTTTGTCCGTATCCCCAACCATCTCACGAATACGCCTTGCGATCGCCCGCGCTTCCAACTGGGCTGTTTCAAGTTCGGCACTCTCCAGATCTGCGGAGACCGATGCATCCCCATTTTCATCCGTACTCTCTGTCAGATCAGGACCACCGCCCTGACGATCGATCAGCATAAGTTCAGGTGTATACGCCTTATCACCAAGCGTTTCTGACGGAAACGTAGCCCCATATGCCAGTTGAGCTCGTTCATCGTAAGCAATCTCTGCTACACCTTCGTTCATGAGTTGCCGGAATATCATATTTACCGAATGCACGACTTCCGCACGACTGCGGAAATTCCGTGCAAGATCAATACGTTGACCTGTAGGATGCAAACGATCTTCCACTATTCCATCTTCACGTGTGCTCGCTCCATATTGGCGATACTTGTTCATAAACAAACCTGGCTCAGCCAACCGGAAACGGTAGATACTCTGTTTGACATCACCGACCATGAATCGGTTACCCGGGTTTTCTCTGGAGATCAGTTTCACGATATCTTCCTGAACCGTATTGGTATCCTGATATTCATCAAGCAACACTTCATCGAATCGCGAACGGTACTCCATAGCCGCATCGGAAGGCATCGACAGTTCAGGCGTTGAATCCTCATGTCGCAAAATGTGAAGACAGTAATGCTCCAGATCACTGAAGTCAACTTGCCCACGTTCCTGTTTGGCCTGTCGATAACGTTCTCCAAATGTACTAACCAACCTCGATAACTCCTGCATGAGTGGTGCCGCTTGCTCCAGCTCCTGCCAGAACGAAAACGCACTTCTTCCGAACAATGAACCTTTCAGGTTGATAACTGCCTTTTTCGCAGCCTCACGGAGTTCCTTCACCTGATCTTGTAAAGCAGGGTCCGTTTGATCCTTTTTACAGGGTTTCAGTTTGCCAAATGCAGCGGGTTGAAACACTTCAGGCAACCTTTCCCATGGCATAACCTGGGCCGCAGACAACAGCTCTTCTACCATCACCAGGTCTTCTTTTAACGTATCCGCATAAGGTGCCGGACCTTCAGGCTGCATGGAAATATGGATGCCTTGACGGAGCAGTCCTGCTGCACCACTCAAAGCAAGAGCCGCATCACGCAAAATACTCTGAACCCATGCTGAATGTCCAAGTGCCTCCACACTTTCCACCTGAAAAGCAGATGCCATCTCTGAGAGCCAATGATCCGGCCAGGAATGACTGCGGGAGAAATCATACAATCGTTGCACCAGTCGATGCATCGCATCATCATTTCGTTCTCCACTGAACCAGTCCACCAATTCGCGGAATGTACTGCCTTCATCTTCTTCGCCATACTTTTCCTCAAAAAGTTCTTCGAGCAGTTCCTGTCGCATAATTTCCGCTTCATTTTCATTCAGGATACGAAAAGCCGGGTTCAACGGAATTTGCTGATAGTAACGGCGAATGACTTCCATACAGAATGAATGCAGCGTTGTAATAGATGCCCGTCCAAGCAGCGACAGCTGCTTGCGCAGATGCTCTTCTCCAGGCTGTTCTTCCAGCGCACGTTCCAGCGCTTCCCGAATCCGTTGTTTCATCTCGGCGGCGGCGGCTTTGGTAAACGTAGCTACAAGCAAGCGATCCACACTGAAACCTTGGGAGGGATCTGCGATCTTGCGAATAATTCGTTCAACCAGTACAGCTGTCTTGCCTGATCCCGCCGCAGCGGCAACCAGAATGTCTTCTCCGCTTTCGGAGATGGCACTCCACTGGTCATCACTCCAGAAGCTTCCTTCCGGTTTTGGCATATTCGTCATGATGTTTCCCCTCCCTTGGTGTGAGATAACATATCCCAGATTTGCTGTTTACCCGGTTTGGACAACAGGTTGTATTCATTTCCTTCTATATTCTCATCAAACTGACATACAGGCTTATACGGACAGAACGTGCATGCCACTTCCTGTTGAATACGATAAGGCTCAATGGCCACATCCCCATCCGTAATCCGGGTACCAATCTCGCGGATATTACTGCGAACCGAAGCAAGCAGCGTATCCCATTGCTCTGGCGTAGCTACAGCGGCGCTGCTATAAAAGCTGCCATCTGCTTTAAGGGCAACCGGAATAATGGCTGAATACCCCTTATCCAGGGTGTTGTCCATTTGTGCGATTGCATCCCGGTCTGCCAGCAGCAAACCTTTCATTTTGAACCGTTTCAGCAGTTCTTGCCCTGCCTGCTCCGATGTCATGCCGTTTGCGGATTGTAACAGCGGGTTATGCACATGGAAATACAGCGTTCCTCCAGGCATCGCCGTTTCTCCAAGCCATTCCTCTGCAGCACTAAGCAGCACCTCCAGATAGGTGAGCATCTGCAATGACAGCCCATAGTACACTTCATGTAACTTGAGGTCCGTCTGGCTTGATTTATAGTCAATGACACGCAAGAGCAGACCATTCTCGCCTTCTGCCACATCCACACGGTCAATCCGACCCACGATCTCCATCACACATCCGTTCTCCAGTTCAAAACGCAGTGGCGGCAGTGTTTTATCCGGTCCAAAATCAAGCTCCAGCCCAATCGGTTCAAAACTTCCACGTCTGGACTGTTCACCGAGAATAACGGATGCCCGGCTAACAATGTCCTTCAATTTGCGGAAAATATAACCGTATCGCTTGGTGCTTAGCAAAATCTCCCCTTGCAGCTGTGGAGCAATCTGCTCCACCGTTTGCTCGGCTTCCTGACGGCATTGATCTGGAGTCAAACTGCCCCAACTACGATTTTCTTCGCGCAACCGCATAGCCAGCTGGCTTAGTGCAGCATGAAACAGCTGTCCGATATCAGGAGCCTGAAGGCGGTACAATTGCCGTTCTTTGAGACGCAGCCCATGCGAGGCAAAATGGGAGAACGGACAAGCTACGAACCGCTCCATTCGTGAGACACTCGTCCTTACCTCTGTGCCATACAGTCTGCGACTGGTGGCTGTACGTAGTGGTAATGCTCTATTACGATAAAAGATCGATCCCATCAACCGCTCCAGCTGAGGTCTGCTTGTCTCTCGAGATACATGCCAATTGTAGACCACCCACCACATTTCAGGAATGTCTTCTCCGCGGCGCCATTTGCGCAATTGTCCAATGAGCGTTGACAGACTCTGACCCGGATGGGTGACATAGGACCAATGCGCTTCTTCTGAGTTCGCAACCGGTGGTTGAGCGAGCAATGGCTGTTCTTGTAGACCAAACATTTTCCGTACATGGCGGACAATCTCGGAAGGAAGCAGTGCTTTTCCCTCATCATCAGCAACCGGGTAACTCAGCCACAACTGGCTGCTTGCCGCTGTAAGTGCCGTGTAGATCAGAAAACGTTCATCCAGCATCTGCCTTGTTGCACCTGGTCCAAGCGCCATGCCACGTTCCGCCAGTAACGCTCTCTCCAGTTCCGTTAATACGCCATCATCCTGAGGTACGGCGGGTAATTCACCATCAACGGCGCCAAGGATAAATACGTATTTGATGTCCTGAAGGCGTGTACGGTCCATGGAACCGACCAATACCTGATCAAGTGCTGGTGGTACCAGACCCAGCTTCAGTTCCGTCAATCCGGTCTCAATCATCCCGGCAAACAGAGTGATATCCAGCCGTTCATTCCCCATCATATCGACCATCTGATCCAATAAATCCAGCACAGCTCCCCACATCTGCCGATGTTCTCTCGACCGTTCGGGGTCACCTTGAGACTTAGCTTCAGCAGACATGTTCTCCAGCTTCCATGGGATCTCAGCATCTTCCAGCAGTCTGTATAGTGCCTCGCACTGGGCTTTGGCTGTCTTTGCCTTTTTCATTCGTTTCTCAAAAACACCCAAGGAATCTGTAATGACCGTTCGGCAGCTCTCCATTAAAGAAAGCATTTGGTCCCGTCCTCGACTACGGCCATCCTGACCGTTGTCTTCCAGCGACAGGCTTGGTACATACTTCCACGGTTTGCCGTCAGTCCAGCGATACCCGTGAATACCACAAGCCAGTACATAATTCTCAAGCTGGTCCATATCTTCACGAGTGATGGAACCATCACGCGGAAGCAGCAGATCCGTTTTGACACAGCGAAATACATCCTCGTAACGCCAGTGGCGCCGAACAATATCCAGTGCGGAACGGATAAACTCGGATAATGGATGATGAAGTTCATTTCTTCTGCGGTCAAGAAAGACGGGTACGTCATAATCCCTGAATAGAGGTTCAGCTATATCAGCGTAGGTATCCAACTGACGAACAAGTACCGCCATATCCCGGTAACGCGCACCTTCGTTTTGTGCCAGGCGCCGCATCTCACGCAGTGCCCCCTCCATCTCAGCTCGTCGGTTCTCCGCTGCAACCAGTCGGATTCCGGAATCAAGGCCTTCACTTTTCCAACGAATTGGACGGTCGAAACCAGCCTCCAGATGAGCAAGTCCCGGACGATCCTTGTATCTCGGTGGAATCTCCGAATCTAGCACGGTTATATCGCTCCGTATACCCAGTTCGTCAGCCATCCCTTTCAAGCGCGCATAGGCACTTGCCGTGGGATAGAACAGTTCCAGTTCTCCAGGCAGTGCGCCGTGATCATAAGGACGATCCAATGTCAGTGCAATCGTCACGGAAGAGGACTGCAACATCAATCGACCAATCACACTCATCTCCTGTGGCGTGAATCCCTGAAAACCATCAATCCAGATCTGGGCATCCTGCAGCAATGCACTTTCCGACAAACGATCTGTCAGCTCGGTCAACGTGTCTTCATCATCAATATATAAATTGGTCAGTTCTTGTTCAAAGTCACGATATATCAGATTCAAGTCATGCAACTTGTCCTCCAAAATTGGCGAAGTGGATGAGGTATTCCCTCCAGACAGCCCTTCTTCCAGCAATGATGGATCAACTTCATAACGCTTAAATTCACTATATAAGTTATTTAATTCCCCTATAAACCCCAGCTGGCTGCCGGATGCACCAAACAGCTTTAATTCTTCCTTACGGCGCTGGATTACTTTGTAGAGCAGCATCTTTTTGCCTTCGGCTCCGATCGGAATACGAGCGGAACCGCCGGCTTCCTGCATTACGCGGTAGGCTAAGCGGCGAAAGCCGAGTACTTCTGCACGCATGGTACCTTTAATTGCTCCAGAAGACACCAATGCCTGCTCTGTTCGAAAGGAACTCTGTTCCGGCACGAGTAAAATCAAAGGGTTACCTTGCGGTTCTTGTTGAAGCAGGGATGTAATTTCCCGGGTAATCAGCGAGCTTTTGCCGCTGCCTGCCCGGCCAATAACAAAACGAACGGACATGTCTAATCCTCCAAACCACACGTACAAGATTTTAATTCCCAGTATAACATATCTGACTTGGTTCGGAACATACGTTTGCCACTATCCGGTAAAACCGGAGATCATCTCCGTTAACACAGCAAGACAGCAAAAAGCCCGCAGCTAGCACACTGTGGACTTTTGACTTGATCTATAGATTAAATTAAAGATAATTTACACTTGCCACTCCGATGACAGAACAACCCTCCGATCGCTGTTATTCCCAGATTTTCTTGATTCAATTTTAAAAAGTGAAAAAATCCGAGAATAAAGGCGAAGATTATGCTTTCGAAGCAGCTTTCCTTCAGAAAGCTTTTAGCTCCACATCTTCAGGTTATTTCTGTCCTCTACGTTCTCGTGTAAATCTTTAGTCCAATCTATACAGTTAAATTAGAACGGAAATCATACCGATTAATTCTTTTTACTGCGCACTTCGAAAATAGCAAATTTCAGGTAATGTCCTTCATCCACGCCCAAAATTTGCGGATGATCCTTACCGGCTGCCTTCCAGTCGATTAGACGCAGCACTTTTCCTGCATCTTCTGCTGCATCGGCAATCGTATCCAGGAAAAGGTCAGGACGCATGTGATACGAACAGCTGGCTGTTACCAAATATCCGCCCTCATTAACCAGTTTCATTCCTTGCAGGTTGATATCCTTATATCCACGGCATGCACCTTTAACTGCTGATTTCGTTTTGGCAAATGCAGGAGGATCAAGGATGACTACATCAAATGTTTTACCGCCAGCTGCCAGCGCTTTGGATGTATCCACTTTCTGTTCGCCTGCACGCGCACGTGCGGTACGTTCATCCAGCCCCTTCACTTGTTCACGCAAGTACTGGAATGCATCAGCAACTACGAATTCGACCCGGTCGGTGAAACCGTTCAGCTCCACATTTGTTCGTGCACTCTCAATGGCATGCTCCGAAATATCAAGACAAGTCACTTTTTTGGCTCCATACTTGCAAGCATTCAACGTAAAGCTTCCCGTGTGTGAGAAACACTCCAGTACGGTGGCACCGTCCCAATAAGGGAATGTAACTACCTTACCGCTTTTATTCACAGGCAACAGCTGCTCTGTGCCATCCTGCTCGGTCGTTTGTAGTGTGATTCCACTCTTGTAGCCCCAACCCTTCATGAGCGGTTCGATGGCAGCACGATTCTCGCGTTGGTCGAAGAAGTAACCTGTCTTCTGCCCTTCCACAATATCCACTTTAATGAGTAATCCATTTTCTGTAACTGTGACATGCCGTGGGCACTCTCCGTACAGTGGACCTTTGGTCTGCTCCAAACCTTCGAGTTCACGAATCGGGACATCACTGCGCTCATATATACCTTCCGGCTGCATCACTTCAATGAGTGCTTGTACAATGGCTTCACGGCAACGATCCATACCAAGTGTAAGCAACTGTACAACGAGGATGCTACCGAACCGGTCAACGATCAATCCTGGCAGAAAATCAGCTTCGCCATAAACGAGACGGTATGCCTCTCCATCCTGGATAAAACGTTCCCGATGACGCAAGCAATCGCGGAAACGCGCTGCAAAGAACGCCGTATCCATCTGTTCAGACTCCAAGGGTTGATACGCTACAACTCTTACAGTGATCTGAGATGCGGGATTGTAATATCCTGTCGCCAGATAGCGACCTTGATGATTCAATACATTGACCAGATCTCCCGGCTCAGGGTTTCCGTCAACAGAGGCAATTTCGTTGTTAAATATCCATGGATGTGCATGTTCAAGCCGCTTTTTGCGACTGCGTTCGAGTGTAACTGATGGCAAGGTAGATCCACTTCCTTTAATTTAATAGTTCAAAAGATAGGTTTGGTTCGGCGCGTAGGTGGCGTTTCGGTCACGAATCGATCTTCCGATCGCTGTTGTCTCCAGATTTTTTTGATTCCCTTTTTTAAAGGGAAAATCCGGAGACAAAGGCGCACGCTTCGCTTCTTCGGTAACAATTTCGTCTTCTTCGCTACGTTTGCACGAATCACCGTATCTTTCGAATTGGGGCGGGTAATTTAGACGCTTCAGCCGCCGATTGGTACTTTGGTCGCTTTAATTAAATGATGTAACGGTTACGGATTGGTTCTGAGCGTTGCTATTCTTTTTTGAGACTCACCTAATCAAAAAAGTCTTAAACAACCGCCACATACACGTGCTACTCGCTTCTTCAGATTCCAATCCGTCCCATCCACTACGCTTGCACGAATCACCGTATCTTTCGAAATGGGGTGCGGCAATTGAAATACTTGAATTGTGGGAGGCTGGCTTCCCTCTGATTTCCTTTAGGCTTGTCATGGTTGTCTCTATTTACTCATAGGATGAGGTAAGGAACCGGACGGAAGGAATGATGTTTCTATGTTTAGAGATGTGATATTGCCCCTGCTGTATGGGCTTATTATCTTTTTTGGTGGCATGAAGCTGATGGAGACGGCCTTGCAGCGTATGGCAGGTCCCATGTTGGCAGGTTGGCTCAATCGTGCCACCTCTGCTCCATGGAAAGGCATGGCCTTCAGTGCGGGTGCAACGGCCTTGTTACAGAGCAGTACTGCGGTCACCGTACTCACCATTGGACTGGCTAATGCCCGATTAATCACCTATGGACGCACACTCGGCATCATCCTCGGCACCAACATTGGGACCTGTCTGACGACGGAGCTGGTAGGACTGCAGATCGGGCGTGCTTCCCTGCCATTGCTTGTCCTGTCGCTGACGGGCTGGGCCATGTTTGTTGTGCTTGGTGAACGCAATATGGCCGCTCCTGAACACACGCGCCGGACTCTGTTTAACATCCAGTACAGCTTCCTGGCAGCTGCAGGATTTGCACTGGTCATGACAGGCATACAGGTGATGCAATCCATTGCGTTGCCACTGCGGAGCATGGGTGTATTTCAATGGTTTCTCGACCGCTCTGCTGACAGCTTATGGTGGGGCTTCCTGGCAGGTGCCTGTCTGACAGCGCTCATTCACAGCAGCGCAGCTGTCATTAGCATGGCGATTACGCTCGCAGCCACAGGGGTATTGCCTGTGGAGATCGGTATCGCCATTCTGATCGGGTCCAATGTGGGGACCTGCATCACCGCTGTGATTGCTGCCGCGGGCGGAGCATCCGCAGGCAAATTTGTCGCAGCCTCCCATGTTGTATTAAACATTGCGGGAGCGCTGCTGTTTATGCCGCTGATCGGCCAGCTGCATGCAGCTTCGGCCTGGCTGTCAGCGGACAACGGGGCACAGATTGCGCATGCCCAGACCCTTTTTAACATCACCAGTTCACTGCTTGCTTTACCGTTCTGTTACTTGCCAATCTGGCACAAAAAACCACCGGTCCACGCCCCCGCGGCGAAGTCACCCGTGGCTTGATGATCTGCCTATCCATACCCACAGAACATGCGGATAACTGACTCGAACTAGAACTACAATGCGTTATACGTAAATGCCTAACTTGTTCAGGGCTACACGCAAGATATCATCGTTATTATCATATCCGCTCTGCTGCTGTAAGGACCATGCTTCTTCCGGAGCATACCAATCCACACCCTTGATTTCTTCAATCTGAGGCTGTAGATCACCACTCTCGGCTTCAACGAGATAATAATGGACTTCCTTGTCCACCGGGCCAAAATCTGCATGTTGGTACGTGTAAGCAATGATATCGACTGGCTCTACAATGCGACCCACCATACCTGTCTCTTCCAAAATCTCGCGCAGTGCCGTCTGTTCGATTGTTTCTCCATCTTCCATTTTGCCCTTGGCGAGAGTTGTTTTACCATAACGATCTACGATAAGCTGAATTTGAAGACGTCCGTCTTCCCCTGTTCTATAAACAACTCCGCCTGCTGAAATTTCTTTTTTGTTCATCGTGCTCTCCCCCATCAACTTCGATATCTTTATCTTATTTTTTGCAAAAGAAGGACCTCATCTCCCCGGGTAAGCTCCCCAAGGAAATGAAATCCTTGTTTCTGACGCCTCGATCACATCGCGGCGGACTTCAGATTCTCTTCCAACACACGTACCAGCGTAGCCTGACTCTCGTTGACGCCGGCTTCAACCACTTTGACTCGGCATACTTTACCGACCATATCCATCGTTCCGTCAAAGACCAGTTGAATGTAGTTGTCGCTGTAACCGTGCAGCTTGCCACTTCCCTCACGACCCTTGGCTTCACCTTCCGGAATAACATCAAGTACCTGTCCAACAAACTGCTTAGCGTACTCCAGCTGCATCTGCTCAGACAACTCAATCAGTTCATGCACACGTGCATTTTTGATCTCTTCGTCCACCTGATCTTCCATTCGTGCTGCTGGCGTACCCGTACGCTTGGAATAAGGGAATACATGCATTTCGGAAAAACCGATCTTTCGCATCAACTCATAGCCATTACGGTACATCTCATCCGTCTCACCTGGAAATCCAACAATGATGTCTGTTGTAATCGCTACATCCGGCATTGCTTCCCGAATGCGAAGCATCTTGTTATAAAACTCTTCTGTCGTATATTTGCGGCGCATGCGTTTCAACACCGTATCATCCCCCGCTTGCAGCGGAATATGGAAGTGACGAACGAGTTTATCCGAACGTTTGATCACGTCGAGCATGCGGTCATCGATCTGGCTGGCTTCAATCGAGCTGATTCGAATACGCTCCAGTCCCTCTACCTTATCCAAATCCCACAGCAGGTCGGTCAGATCATAGTTCTCCATGTCATCGCCATACCCACCTGTATGAATACCGGTCAGAACAATCTCCTTGTATCCGGCGTGTACGAGTTGATGCGCCTGTTGAATAATGCTGTTCGCTTCCCGACTACGTGAGAGACCACGAGACCACGGAATGATGCAGAATGTACAGAAGTTATTGCAACCATCCTGAATCTTCAGGAATGCGCGGGTACGATCAGCAAAATCAGGTACATCCATCTCTTCAAACACACGGGTTTTCATAATATTACGCACCGCATTAACCGGTTGACGGGACTCCTGAATTTCATTAACATATGGCAAAATCTTGTCACGGTCCTGTGTACCGATAACCAGATCCACCCCTGGGATGTCCAGAATCTCTGCCGGAGAAGTCTGCGCGTAGCAGCCTGTAACGGCCACGATCGCCTCCGGGTTGCGCCGAATGGCACGACGAATAATTTGACGGCTCTTTTTGTCGCCGGTATTGGTTACTGTACAAGTATTAATCAAGTATACATCCGCTGTCTGTTCATCAAAGTCCACTTGATCGTAACCTTCGTTTTTGAACAATTGCCAAATCGCCTCTGTATCATAGAAATTAACTTTGCAGCCTAAGGTGTAAAACGCCACGGATGGCATAATTACATTCCTCCCATTTCTCCGGATTCATATAACACGCAAGTTAGTGCTGCCATTCCAGCTGTCTCAGCACGCAAAATGCGTTTGCCCAGTCCAACAGATACAGCACCTGCCTGATCAGCCTCTGCCGTCTCCTTCTCAGAAAATCCACCTTCCGGTCCAACCACGATCAAAACTTCTGCACTTGCATCAGGTGCAAGCTGCTCAACAAACGGTTTCAATGCATCTCTCAGCTGTTTACCGTTTTCCTTCTCATAACAATAACATACCAGGCTATAGCCCTCAAAAGAAGATAACAGCCCTTTCCAGGAAAGCGGCTGCTCGACGGAAGGAATGCGATTCCGGTGACTCTGTTCGGCAGCTTCCTTGGCAATTTTCCGCCAGCGCTCCAACCGTTTGCCTTCTTTCTTGGCATCATATTGCACAATCGTACGTTCTGATAGGAAGGGTACAAAGGATACCGCCCCAATCTCTGTACATCTCTGGATCACTGTTTCCATCTTGTCACCCTTGGGCAAACTCTGTGCCACAGTTACACGAATCCGTGCTTCACGGTCCATCTCGAGAGGTTCCACAATATTCGCTGTCACTTGGCCAACTTCAATGGTCTCAATTTCCACGAGTGCTTCTCTGAAGTTTCCGTCACTGACAATCAGTTTATCTCCAGGTTTACCACGCATGACCTTGCCGATATGGCGTGCATCATCACCTGTGATGATCACAGCGTGTTCATTAAACTGTTCTGCAGATACAAAATATCGCTGCATTAGTCAATCCACCCATTCTGTCCTGTTATGACTGGAATTCACCCCGCCTAATGACAAGCGTGAATCCAATCGCCACAGATGATCATACAACTTTTACGTGTTTCTGACCAGTATTCCGGTCCAATACAAGATGCGCTTTTAGCGATATAGTTCAATAACCAGACCTACTAGATCCATATACATGTTATTTGCAAAAATATATAACGGTTGAATCGTTACAGCCTGCAATGGCGGGATAACCAGAATCAGCAGGAAAATAAAGATGGACCATTGTTCCACACCCTGCAGCTTGCGACTGAGGGGCCTCGGCAATACATCTTCAAGAATACGATAACCATCCAATGGCGGAAGAGGAATTAGATTAAACATAAACAGGAAAAAGTTCGTTATGCTGAACATAGGCAAAAACGTCATCAGTGCTGTAACTACTCGCTCATTCTCAATATTTCCCAGTACGCCTGATCCAAACAGGAAACCATAGACAATGGCACCAATAATAGCGAGCAACAGATTACTCAGAGGACCTACAACAGATACGATTGTCCCCATCAATCTTGGCTTGTCAAAATTCGCACGGTTTACAGGAACTGGACGAGCCCAACCAAAGCCGGCAATAACAAGCAGGAGCACACCCAGCAGATCAAAGTGTACGACCGGATTCAGCGTAACCCTTCCTAGCAGCTTAGCTGTTGGATCACCGAATTTGTTGGCAAAATACGCATGTGAGAATTCATGAACTGTAAATGCAATCAGGATGGTCAGTAGGAAGAATGGTAACTGATCAATCGGAAGGCGGAAGAAGCGATCCAGAAAGTCCATACGTTACCCCTTTCTGGCTACATACGCCAGCCAATCCTCATCACGGTGGATCGCACTCACTTCAAACCCCGAGGCTACCAGTGCATCATGTACAACCTGCTCTTTGTTCTTCCAAATGCCTGATACAATATAGGTCCCACCAGACTCAAGCGCATTATAGACATCGTCTACGAACAACAAAATGATTTCAGCCAGAATGTTCGCCACGACAACCTTAACCGGTAGTTGTACACCAAGCGCAGGGTCTTGACTCCCAAGGACGGACAACAGATCACTTTCTTTAACCGTAATTTGTTGCTCCAGCCCATTCAGTTCCACATTCTCCCTGGCACTGATTACCGCAACCGGATCAAGATCGAGCGCCAGTACATGTTTTGCGCCAAGTTTTATCGCTCCAATAGCCAAAATTCCAGAACCTGTACCTACGTCAATAACTTCCTCGCCGCCCTGAATAACCGTTTCCAGTGTGCGCAAGCAGAGGGAGGTCGTTGGATGTGTTCCTGTACCAAAGGCCATGCCTGGGTCAAGCTCAATAATTTTCTCATCCGGACTTTCTGGCGTATACTCTTCCCACGTTGGTTTGATCGTCAGACGTTCCGATACACGTACCGGCTTGAAATATTGCTTCCAGGCTGTTGCCCAGTCATTTTCATCCACTGTACGCGTCTCATAACGAACCTCACCTGTATCAATTCCGAATTCAGAGAGTTCCTCAACTCTAGGATTAACTTCTGACTGCAATGCAACCATATCCGTTCCTTCGGAGAAGTACCCTTTGATGACCGCAAAGCCTTCCGGAATATCATTCAAAGGAACGTCGTATAACTCACCATATGTCGTGTCCCGTTTTTTATTTAAAGTACCGGACTCTTCAATCGAAACCCCTCCAGCACCCGCTTCATGTAAAAAATTCGAAATCATCTCCACAGCTTCTTCTGTGGTATGTATTGTTAGTTCATGCCATAACATACTTGGTTTTTCCTCCTCATTTTTCAAACATCCCAACTATTGTACTACACAAGCTAGCCGGAGCACAAAGCCGCACCAGTAAAAGAAAAACAAAACAGGATATCCGCAGCCTGACTGCTCGAATATCCTGTCATCTATTCATACATATCTGTTTCATTTACTTCAGCATTTTGCAACATTCGAATCTCACTTAGCAAAAACGTCCACCATTCTGTGTGATCATCTCTGCGGCTTGCGGGAGCGAATCGTTGGATACGGACACGGTAAGCAAAATTTCCTGTTTTAGCCTGTTTGCCGAATCCTCTTCGGGTGTATCATACACCTGACCATTGGACAACATTTCCGTGTCATCACTAATCAGGGCAAGTACATTCAATTCGCCACTAAATCCTCCGACGACGGCTGTAGGAGAATTATCGAAGCCCTTAACATCGTTTGAATCCAATGCAGACGATTCATTGCCAAGACTCTCTATACTCAATTGGTTTGGGTGCAACAATTCCAGGGCTCTGCGTGCAGACTCGGCCTCAGTCCAGCTTGTAAAAACAGCTTCGAGGGTCACTGCCGAGCGATCTTCAGTCATGAAGCTCCCGTCCCTGACGTCGATCAGCCGCCTCACTGCGGCGTAATGCTTCTATATCTTCATGATCCGCAGCTTCAGCGCTGAATTCCACGTCCTCATTTTTCGCGGATTGCATACGTTTCATCTTTTCCGTTTTCGTTAAAATCTTGCCTGGACGTTCATGTTCTGCCATTGTAATGCTCCTCCTTCAAATTAAAATGAACTAATACGTGTTACACTGTAACACTCCGATTGTAGTCCCATCCTCCGATCGCTGTTATCCCCAGATTTTTTTTA
>NZ_VXKZ01000103.1:0-189715 GCF_008693195.1 Paenibacillus sp. UASWS1643 | reverse complement strand
GGCCCTCCCTCGGAAGGGAGGGTTTGGGTGGGTGCGACAACTAACAGATGAGGATGAAGCCAGAATGACTTATAAATTAATTGCACTTGATGTAGATGGAACACTGCTGAATGATCATCATGAACTTACCGAATGGACTCAGGAGACCTTGATCCAAGCTTCCCGTCAGGGAGCAGAGATCGTTCTGTGTTCAGGTAGAGGTCCTGCCAACACGATTCCTTTTATGGAGCAGATGGGACTGGATGGATATGTGATTACGCATAATGGCGCCGTAACGGCGCAAGTCGATACCCGTGAGGTGGTTCATCATTTTGCATTAGATGGGCAGGGACTGGAGCCGATCATATCCTACTGCCGAACCAATGGAGTACATTTTGACATCAATACGGCATTTGGTCTGTATGTGGATCAACCGGAAGGTTTGGGTTTGCAGGTGCGTGAGATGTATTACAACTTTATGGCAGAGCCACTGAAGTTACCCAAGTGGGTTGACATGACAGAACCGCTGGCGAAATTCACTGCATTTGGTCCGATTGAACAGATGGATGCAGTGCTTCAGGAATGGTCTACTTGGAATCTGCCTTATTATATGACACGGAGTGGTGACTTTTTTATTGATCTGATGCATCCCGAAGCGTCCAAAGGCGCTGCGCTTAAAAGACTTGCCGAATCAAAGGGAATCATGCCTTCGGAGATCATGGCAATTGGTAACTACTTCAATGATATTACGATGCTGACCTTTGCGGGCAAAGGTATTGCCATGGATAACTCACCGGACGAGGTGAAAGCTGCTGCGGACGAGGTTACACTCTCCAATAACGAGCAGGGTGTGGCACACGCGATCCAAAAATATGTGTTATCCGTCTAACCTTACATCTTATATTTGATATGCACGGTTCCCTCATAATCTACCGTCTTTAGGGGCATCCTAAGAGAATAACTTTAGGAATGGAGGAGGACGCGTGATGAATTATGATGTGGAATTGGTTGCAGACCTGCGGACATCAGGTGGAGAAGTACAGGACGTGATGGTCAATGGTCAATATGCAGGCTCACTTTTCCTTGTGTACAGAGAAGGAGATCGTTTATCAGGTAGTCTTCAGATCGAGCAGGAGTCTCTGCCAGATGGTACAGAGGAACGTATCGTGGAAAAAGTACATGCCTATGTCCAATCTCTTGCAGATGCGTTGGAAGCTGCATATTATGAAGTGCTGGTTAGTTGTGGCTCATTACATTCGGTTCTGCATAAGCCTGAGTCAGAGACAGTGTGGCCGTCTGAAGATATGAATCATGACGAAGGCAGCTATGACGATATAGACAGCAGTGGAAGTATGGTAATTCCTGTTTCACAAGCCGAATCGTTTACATATGAAGATCGGGATCAGGTTCTGGAGATGGAAATGGTAAGCGCGGGACGCAGCATATCGACGTATATATTCAATGATGTCGAAGGGCAGGAACTTGCAGAAGCTTCCTTAAAACAATATGGCGCTGATGTACAAGGTGAAATACACTGGTATGACGAGCCGGAAGAGAATCAATTGGAAGCTGCGGCAGAGTTGCTGGTCAGAGAGCTGGATGAAGATATCATCGATACGATTACAATCCGCATGTGGCATCAGGGCAACGAACTTGAGACGCTAGAGTGGGTACATCGCGATTTCTCCGAGGAGTTTGAGGATACCGATGAATCGGATCTGAATGAGCTGGAAGCTGCTGAAGAAACATGTTATGTCATGTTGAAGCGTAAGGATCGGGAGTTCCGGGTATATGAGCTGTTTCTTCAGGAACGAGGTGGATTGCCTGTGGGAACAGCAACAATAGACACTTCTCATTCGGATCTTACGGGATACATTGATTACGAGGTTCCTGGTACCAGCATTCAGCGAAAGAGCCTGGTCGAAGTGTTGATGCAGGAGTTGGAAAAGGAAATGGAGTTTGATACCCTGCACCTGACGATGTTGTATCGAAATCAGATTATTGATGAAGCCAGAATGGATGGGTAAAAGGCAGCTGCCTTTTACCTTTTTTATGTTCTCATTTTGACGAAAAATCCATTTCCCGGTATAGTACCATTAGTTTAACAGAGATCAGGAAGCGGAGGAGAACAATGATGCACTCATTCAGGATCAGTAGCGAATATATTAATGATGGTTTTCAAGCGGTTCAGGCGAAGCCGGAAGATACGGAGGATGTGATGTCGCTGCTGGTGGAGACAGCCGAATGGTTACAGAGCCAAGGTTCCTCCCAATGGAACGCTTTGCTTAAAGGTGAAGATTCACATGATACGGCAGGGGCGATTCAGCGTGGAGATGTGTTTGTATTTAAAAAAGGAGCGGACGTAGCGGGGATGGTCATCCTTTTGGTTCAGCCAAGCCCATGGGATATTCATCTTTGGGGTTCAAAAGCTCATGTCGAGGATGGTGCAATTTATCTGCATCGGCTAGCGATTCGAAGAAAATATGCTCAGAGCGGTCTGGGACGGTCCATTTTGCAATGGTCCAGCAGCGGCATACATTTTGAAGGCAAACATACTGTTCGGTTAGATTGCGGAGTGAGCAATGCTACGTTGAACGCCTTTTACGCGCGGAACGGGTATACTTTTTTGGGAGAGACCGATGGTTACAGTACATATGAGAAGCCCGTGGAGGTATAAAGCTGAAATTCTGGTTATCCTTATCCAATGAATATGGTTGCGACAAGCGAGAGAAGTTGACTGCTGGATTAAAGCTTTTACTTCTGAGGGGAACGTTTCATGAATATGTTGTATATACGAGTTATCGTAATATAGATGTTCCGGCTTCCCTATGTCATAATGGATAGTAGAGCATTACGTAAGTTAGAAAGGGGGAAACTAACGGTGAAATTGCTGCAGGCGCTTTTCTTTCCTCCGGAGCAGCCCGGAGGTGTATCCTCTATGATTCCGTATATGCAAGAGAGATTTACAACCCCGAGGTGGGAAATGGATCTATTCTCGCTGCCAAAGCGAATTCGCAACAAGGGCAGAGAGGAAGTTCAGTTCGAAACGTTTGACTGGACGGAATATCAGGATAGTCCTGTTGTCCAAAAATATATACAAACCTATCGTGATTATCTTTGGTGGACCAAACTGCGTATTCAGAAGCCCTATGATCTGATCCATGCACACCACCCAATTGCGGGACTTGCGATGAAAACGGTTTTCCCGGATACACCCCTCATTCAGACGATTCACTCTAGTTATGAACGGGAATTAATCCTTAATGGACGCATTGAAACGGATGGACCGGAGCATCGATTCTTGCTTGCGATATATGGTGAGCTGGAACATCAGGCAGAGCGCCTCTTGACGGTGTCGGATTCGTTCCGTCGTTATCTGGCTCCCTATGTGAAGGAACCTGATGCCATCGGTGTGATTCCCAATGGATTTGATGAGAAGCGGTTTAAGCCGATTCCTCATGATAATGCGATACCACAGCTGGTCACGGTATGTAGGCTTGTTCCGGCGAAAGGGTTGGATATTCTTTTCAAAGCTTGTGCGGAACTGAAGGGCCGAGGTCATGATTATGTGTTACATATTATTGGAGATGGACCGATTCGTCCTGATCTGGAAGAATTGGCGCAACGATTGGGGATCTATAATGAGACCATTTTCTATGGTTACACGCTGCACCCTGAGGAATTCATGCCATTCTTTGATATTTTTGTACTTCCTTCACGGGCAGAAGCATTTGGTTCCGTCTTCGCTGAAGCGGCGCTGAGTTGTCTTGCCCTTGTGGGTACGGATGTAGGTGGTATACCGGAACAGATCGAGAACGGTAGCAATGGGTTGCTTGTACCGGCAGAAGATCCTTCTGCATTGGCTGAAGCGCTTGAAAAGGTGATGCTGGACCCGGCTTATCGTTATGAACTTGCCCGTTCAGCGTGTGAAAAAGCCAAGACACATTACTCGCTCGGCAGATCGGTCAATGAGTTGAAAAAGATGTATCTGCAGTTTCCTGACAAAGCCTAAAACGTAGAGCAAAAAGTGCGAGCCGCTGTGATAAACAGCGGCTTTTTGTCATGTTTAAGGAAAACGTGCCCGCGGTGACTTGTGGTTATGAGGCGAACGGATGCTCATCATTCATGAAGTACATCACCGTTTATACATTTTTGCGTCCACGAAAGGCGCCCCAGCGGTTTAATACCAATTTGGCTGCCCAGAACAGTGCCAAACTTCCGAAGATAGGGTAAAGGATGGACAGCAGGGAACTGAATCCAAACTGACTGAGTGAGTAACACAACAGCATAATGGTTAATGTAATGAAACGGGGGTGGACGCGTATATGTTGTCTCAGTTGCAAGGTCATTCCATAGATATCGGCTACAAAGGTACTGAATATTTCCATGAAAATAAGGGATACATATACAGATTGCACTGCCCATCCAAGTTGAAAGGCAATACTACCCATCGGGATTTCGAATTGGATGATGCCGGGCATCTGAGCTGACATGGCAAAATGAGCTGCCATCAGCATGAAACCAACGCCAATTCCACCCAAAACTCCACCCCACTTCAGTACATTCCGACTACGAATCTGGTTACCTACAGGCACAAGAACAGCTTGAGCCAGCGCCAGATTGAATGAAGTATACAACAGTGGAGACAGCCACACTTGAATAGGGTTTGAGTCTGTCGTCAGTGTGATGAATCGGGAAGCACCTGGATGATGGATGGTACTGGTAATCATGAGCAGAGATAACAGGAGCATCATGGGCACGACGATGCTATTCATTTGTAGGATGGCCTGAATGCCTCGACCGAGAAGCAGATATGTCCCTACAAGTGTGACGATCAGACCTGTCTGATAATGCATACCCAAATGTTCGACAAAAACGGAACCTGCTCCGGCCAGCATGACACTGTTCACACCAATGAGAATGAGAAGGGTCACCCAGGTGATCCATTTGCCTGCCTTGTGGCCAAATAAATGTTTGTTCAGATCCTCATAAGAGCGGGACCCGGTATCGTGAGCAATCAGCATCATTTTGGTACCTAACCAGACAAAGAGCATGGTGGATAAGCCTATGGTGATGGTGGCCCATTTGCCATACTGGGTAAAAAACTGCAAAATTTCCTGCCCTGTAGCGAAGCCGGCTCCGACAACCGTTCCGATGTATGTAAATGCGATCTGCAGCACCCGAAATGCCTGTTTCATGTGTTTCCCCTCTCAGGCCCCTGTTTAGTTTGGACATGCGGGTACCATGGTACAAGGTATGCTTGACCCACGAAAGTCATGACAATGAATAATGAGCTTTGGCTTGAATTGCGTCTCAAGGACAGCGCCCAGGCAATTTCGCTTGAACTTATAGATAGATATATGATACTTTTACCTCATAGGATAGGCTTGGGAGGTCAAATCATGGAATTATTGAAACAACGAATTTTACAAGAAGGTGTGGTTATCTCGGATCAAGTTTTAAAGCTGGATGGTCTGTTGAACCACCAGATTGATCCTGCATTAACGATGGAGATGGGGCGTGAGTTCGCTGCCCGTTTTCGTGAAAGTGGAGTGACCCGTGTAATCACGGTAGAATCCTCGGGGATTCCGGTTGCGTTTGCCGCGGCCTATGAACTTGGGGTGCCACTTGTATTCGCCCGTCGCAAAAAAACACTTCTGGCTGATCCTGATGCTTACTGTGAACGCGTACCGTCCTTTACCAAAGGAATTGTAACTGACATTATGGTATCTCGCGAGTTCATTCATGAGAATGACCGTATTTTGTTCATTGATGATATTATTGCCAATGGAGATGCCGCTCGTGGCGTCATCAAAATCATTGAGCGTTCCGGTGCGGAACTCGTCGGATTCGGCGTTGTGGTAGAAAAATGTTTCCAGGCAGGGGCACGAACGATTCGTGAACAGGGTATTCCGGTGGAAGCCTTGGTACGCATTCGTTCCCTGAACGATGGGACGGTACAATTTGACGATAACGAAATGTGACATTTTAAAGGAATAGGGCCTATTTTTTGAACTATGCCTTTGCATGGCCGCTAATTTCATTTATAATGGGGTTATGTTAGGGAGAGGAGGCAACACCATGGGGAACCAACCGGCAACAGAACAATTCTTTAATGATAAGCTGGCGGAATCGAAAGTTCATTTTGAACGTGCCCTGGATTGTAAACATACGGAATTCGATGACCTTTATCCCTATATGATTGAACATCCTCAATTTTTCTGGTACAAACGCTATGTTGCCTGGTCAGAATTACTGACGATTGTAGGCTTGTGCGAAGAGTTGTCCTTCTCTTGGAAAGAACAATTTACACCGCATCAAGTGGAGTACCTTGAAGAACGTGTGATGTCCGCCAAAGTGCTTGATTTTTGGTTCGAGAAGAACGACAGCAAAGAGCACGCGCAGCGGTAACTTTCAGTCGGGACATAATTTCGAATGACATGACAGTCCAATACAGTCACGTGAGACCTAAATGACATTTCATTTAGGTCTCTTTTTGTAAATAAATTTGGAATATAGGAGCCATGAAGATGATCAGTGATACAGAACTGGACGCCCTGCGTCTGTCAGGTGAGAAAGTAAGAGTAGTACGGGACGAGCTGGAATCTAACGATGTAACCGGGATTGTTGTTGCCTGGGATGGCGAGCAGGTCCTTATCCGGCGTCAGAATCGACGTGTAGTTAAGCTGGATCGCAGTTACAAATATCAGCTGTTCAGCGAGCCTCGCCAGAGTCCACTTGGTGAGTAGCAATCGCTTATAATTGAGCAGGGACGATGAGCGTTTAAATGTTTGGAATTACCATGATTTCTTGGCATAATTGACTCACTCGGGAGAGAAGATAGGTACAGTGAGGAAGATCTGTAACTATAGCCGAGAGGGTGTGCTACGAGCCATGACATTGATGAATGATAAAGTTCATGCCTACAAGGATCAGATTGGAGCATTAAGCGATGTACTGCCAGGTGTGGTGAAGTCATATCATGAGTTTACCGGAGAATGTTTCCAACCTGGCGTGATTGATGCAAAGACAAAACAGCTAATTGCGCTTGGTATTGGATTGTTTGCCAACAATGAGGTATGTACCTTCTACCATGTAGAAGAAGCCCGTGCCAAGGGAGCAACAGATCAGGAAATTATGGAGACCGTAGCCGTGGCCGGAGCTGTTGGAGGCGGACATGCCCTGTCTCAGGGTGCGATGCGAGTGCAGAAGGCGCTGCATTAAAAGCAATACAACATACTTTTTAAGTACAAAAAAGGCATCCGGTTAATAACCGATGCCTTTTTGTATGTGAATTACATTTTACCTAACATTTTATCATACATAAACTGTCCAGTTACCCGACGTGCTGTTACGTAACGATCATTGAAGTATGGATTCGATAACTTCGTGATGCTTACACCTTTACTGCTGGAGGCATGAGCGAATTGTCCGCCGCCGATATATACACCTGTATGTGAAATGCCTTTGCCCATCGTATTGAAGAACACCAGATCACCTGTGCGAATGTTGCTTTTCGATACAGGCGTACCTGCTTTGGCTTGCTGCTGTGAAGTACGTGGCAATTCAATGCTGTATTTGTTGAAAAGATATCTCATAAAACCAGAACAGTCGAAGCCGGCTACAGTCGTGCCACCCCATTTGTAAGGTATACCTGTCATGTTGTTCACTACGGAGTTGATACTGCTTGCCTCTGTGCTTGTTGCCCCGGATGTAAATAATACAGCTGCTCCAAAAATGGAGATAATCAGTTTTTTCAAAATCAATGTTCTCCCTTCGATGCCTACGGAGTTAGCTAAGGGTTCGGTAGAAGGTTCCCTATATTTCCTATGTATAAGAATAATTCACCCAAATTGGTTCCCCCGTTTTCAAACATGAAACTCGGCAATGAATAATTAAGTTTTTGTAACTATTTGAAACTATATTGCATAAATGCGTAATTGTCAAACCCATTTAAAACCCTTCGTAATACCTCAATGTTAGCGGAATTAAGGTTTTTATATGAAAGAAGGGATCAAGTTTGGGAATCATTCATGACAAAAACGTCATTAATGATTCGTTTAAGACGAATTTGGATAAATAAATAGGTTTGTCATGAGTTAAAAGGACTATCCCGTTATGTAGAATTAGAGAGATTATATTCATTAAGTTGCATATATTGACAAAAATCGATTTTTTGCATATTATCTGATTATCCAATCCACATATTGGATTAAAATTGATTTTATTATGCGATAAATACAAATAAAGGAGGTTTGGGGGCGTATATCATAGGTAAAGTAGAAGTGGAAGATTTATAAAAATGAACATAGGAGAGTGTTGCATTTGAAAGCGAAGAAAATAATTACTTTTGTCCTGGCATGTACGATGGTGTTCTCAGCAGTTGGAATGGCAGTTCTTCCTGTAGGGACGGTATCTGCCGCGGATGCATCGGGTACTACAGCGAGTATTTCTGATATTTTGAAGAACCAGCTGCCGGATGGAGGTTGGAGAAAAGATTATAAACAGACAAGTGGAGAGTGGGCGAAGTCCACGATAGACAACAAGGCTACATACTCAGAAATTAGAAGATTGGCGAAGGAATTTAAAAAGACAAATGATCCGCGATACTCCACAGCTGCAATCAAAGGAATTAACTTTTTGATCAACATGCAGTATTCAAACGGCGGATGGCCACAAGTTTACCAAAGCTCCGGATATCACAAGCACATTACCTACAATGATGATGCCATGATTAATGTAATGATCATGCTGGATGAAGTAGCAGCACGCAAAGGTGATTTCTCGTTTATCGACAGCACACTTGCTAACCGTAGTAAAAATTCAGTTGCCAAAGGTGTGGAGGCGATTTTGAATACACAAGTCGTTTCAGGTGGTAAGCTGACAGCATGGGGACAACAACATGATTCCAGTTCCCTTAAACCAGCGAGCGCAAGAATCTACGAAGTGCCATCGCTGACAGCTGGAGAGAGTGTAACGATTGTTAAATTTCTGAAAACCAGACCTGCTAACGCTAAAATTACCGCATCCATTAAAGGAGCGGAGGCTTGGTTTAACAAGGTGAAAATTACGGGGTACAAATATGAAAGAGCTAATGGAGATAGTAAAATTATCGCTGATTCCAAAGCTGCACCAATTTGGGCACGCTTCTATGAGATAGGAACGGATAGACCAATCTTTATTGGTCGTGACGGGGTAGTTAAATACAAATTAAGTGATATTGATAAAGAAAGAAGAGGCGGTTACGCATGGTATGGCAACTGGCCTTCCAAGCTGTAATTTGCAGTATGCTTCCGTTTTAATGAACCAAGCTATTAATAGTTAAAGGTAAAACCCGAATCGACATGGACGTCTGGTTCGGGTATTATTGTTATTATTTTCAGTGTTGACATGATAGATTCCGCATGATATATTAATTCTTGTCGCCGATATTGATCACGGAGATACAATATGCGGTCGTGGCGGAATTGGCAGACGCGCACGGTTCAGGTCCGTGTGGGCTAACCCCCGTGGAGGTTCGAGTCCTCTCGACCGCATTTAATAAAAAGACTCCTTAAGCTAACGCTTAAGGAGTCTTTTTTTGCATTTTTTGATATAACATTAACTTTAGATTTGAGTACTTAGTGCTTAGCTGCACGTACAGCAAATGTCTTCCATTAGCCATACGGAACGTTTATTGTGCTGCGGTAACATTAACGCTGTCAATATTCGGTCCTTCGGATCCGGTAGTGACCACTTTCAATGTATTGGTGCCCGTGTTCATGGGGACCTGTATTGTTTTTTCAACCCATGTGGACCAGCTTCCCGTAGCCGGAAAGGGCTCGTTGCTAATGACTTTGGTTCCGTTCACAAAAATGTCGAGGTTCCGAGTGCCGCTTTCCAGCGCATAACGAAACTTTACATTTTTGGTGCCTGTAATCGTATTGTTAATGGCGTTCCATTGAATGGCTGAACCAGTCATCGCATTGAAGTTAACATACCCGGAGCCAGTGTAACCAGGGTAGATCGTTTCAATGGTAGCATCCGTAAGAGTTGTTCCGGTCTCGGCTTCATAAGTAGTGCCACTACCTGTATTTCCGCCGTTATTCCCGCCAGTAATGTTGGCAACAAAAGTTGTTACGCTCTGAGGTGGGAGCTGTGCCGTGAAGGCTCCATTGGATACGTTAAGCGAGGCCCCGCTTGCCAGGTTGCGACTGCTGTCCGTAATCCATGAGGACACCGTGGAGGCATTACCATTTTGCAGAACGAATTTTTGGCTTGTGGCCGAAGTTCCACGGTTAATTGCTACGACAACGACCTTGTTATCCCCTTTGTAGGCAGAAACAAATGTGTTCGTATCCGGGTTTTTGGTTGCATCCACTCTGAGATAGCCAGGACGTACAAATTTGGAGAAATGGGCCATATTATACCCGCGTTTGCTTATGGTACCGTCCTCTTTCATCGGACCATACTGTCTGCGGATGTACCACCACACATAGGCCTGGAAATCACCTTCTACCATGGCATTGTGCATGTGATAGGAAACTTCTAGTGCTTCAGGCCAGCGGTCTGCTGAATTGTTGTCACTGTTCGGAACATACACCTCAGTCATCCACAGTTCTTTGCCAGCTCCTTTTTGCTTAAAGAGGGGGTAGGCAAAATTCGAAATCTGAGTTCCGTACGTATGTGCTCCCAGAATGTCCATGTTGGCAAGGGCCTGCGGATCATTCAGGATTGGGTCGGATATGTTCTTTAGGTACTGGAAGGATTCAGGTGCCATGACTTTGGTACCTTGAATGGAACCAGCATTTTCTTTCATGAATCGAAGGATCTCTTGTGGAGTCCACCAGGTCCAGTCATGAGCATAATCCGGTTCATTTTGTACCGAAATGGCATACAGATCTACACCGTTATTTTTCATGTAGGATACAAAGTCGTTCAGATGTTGCGCATATGCGGCATATTTGTCGTATTTCAGACGTTTGGCATTTGTATCCCCATTACGGTTGAATGTTTCAACCATACTGCTCGGAGGATTCCATGGGGATGCGAATACGATTGCCCCCTTTTCAATAGCCCGTTTGGCTGTGGCAACTTCACGATACCAGTTATTGGAATCTGGATCAACGTAGATCCTGAGAATGGAGAAGCCTAACTGATTCTGATCATTACCAAAAGCAGTTTCACGTTGAGCGGGAGTCAGATCACCAATCCAGGCAGGAAGGTTAATGCCCCCAAAGCCCTTAATCAGCTGTTTTTCCGAGGACAAATTAATGTTTGCATCACTGGCTGCTGACACATTTGTCGGGGTTAACATCAAAGGCAGGGCTGTTAAACAGGCCAAAAGAACATTAATAGACTTTTTTAGTTTGAATTTCACTACTTTCATCCTCCTCGATAATGGTAGATGGTTACATAGATAAAACGCGACCAGGGATAACAAACAAGAATAGCGGATTGCCTGGCATTTATTTTATGTAAACCCTTTCAAAACCTCCTTCCATAAATCATAGGAAAGAAATGAAGCACATGAATTCTTTCATTTGTTGATTCTACTAAAAAATTCCTATACTGAAAACCTGACAAATTACAGTATTTTTTCTAATTAATCTCTATTTTCTAACTGTTCAATGACAGTTCTTGTCTGAATACAAAGGAGAAAACTGGAATGATGGAGATCTTCGTTTGAAATAGAGGTCTTCAATGGCGGGGATGTCGTTATTAAGGAAGGCTTTGGCTTACATATTCCTGCCTTCATTATCAAACAATGAGATCACAGAAGTTACGGGGAGGGAATCATGATGAAAGTACAGAGAAAGATTTATCGATTAACTGCAGGTATTATGGCATTTTTGATTGTGATTTACGCAGGCATATCAGTAGGAGGGCCAACAGCGGCAGCTTCAGAGTCCACATCGAATCACAAACGGTTAGCGATTATCATCGATGATGTTGGTAATGACATGAAGGGTACGGCCGAGATCCTGGCAATGCCAGTTAAACTAACGGTAGCGGTCATGCCTTTTTTGCCAACAACGAAGAAAGATGCGATAGCTGCACATGAAAAGGGGATGGATGTGATTGTGCACATGCCCATGGAACCCAAGAAAGGACGACCTGAATGGCTGGGCCCGGGTGCAATCACATCCAATCTAACAGATGAAGAAGTCCGCTCCCGCGTGGAGAAAGCGATTGATGATGTGCCCCACGCAATTGGCATGAACAATCATATGGGTTCCAAAATTACTTCGGACAAACGCATCATGTCAATTGTGCTCGATGTATGCAAGGAGCGGGGCCTCTTCTTTGTAGACAGCCGTACGAACTTTCGCACCGTGGTGGGGGAACTGGCCGTATCCAAAAATATGCCACCTGTAGGTAATGACATTTTCCTGGATGATCAAAACTCCAAGCAACACATTCGCAAGCAACTGGATCTAGCTGCTCAGCGTGCGATCGACAAGAATATCTGTGTTGTCATTGGTCATGTCGGTCATTCGGGGATGAACACATCCGCAGTAATTCGTGAATCCGTCTCCCGTCTGCAAAATCAGGTTCAATTTGTAGGAATTGGTGATCTGGTTCGAGATGTGTGGCAATGGCATTCTGCTCCTACACTACCGACAGGTAATAAATAATGCCATTGGCAATGGACTGGGCGATTCGTTTTTGCTCAGCGGGGTCATTCATTCTGGCTCGATCTGCCGCATTGCTCAAAAATCCGGTTTCAACGATGACGGCAGGTTGCTTCACGTAATTCAATATATAAAAGGGCTTGCCCCATACGACCCTGTGCTCCGTTCCGTACAACTTGTTCATGGCATCCTGAATGGATTGGGCCAGCAAATAACTCCTGCCTTCCTTCTGGTGCAGTACCACCGGGCCGTGTGCATTCGATCGGGGGCTCCAGTTCGCATGAATGCTGACCACGATATCAGTACTTACTTCTTCGCTAAGGCTTTTACGTTGGGCAAGATCTCTGGTATGACGGGAGCGACTGTTCAGCCAGCGATTCTCATCACTAAGTGCATAATCACCAAGTCGATTGATGATAACGGCATAACCTTTGCTGCGAAGCAGGAGATAGACCTTTTGGCTAATGGCCAGGTTGATATCTTTTTCCAGCACTCCTTGGGCTGAGGTACCACCGTCAATACCGCCATGGCCTACGTCGAGCAGGATAACGGGTGCTGCAAAGGCATGATGACTTGAGCGATAAGCATCTCCATCGGTCACCGGAAGCATGGATGGACTGTTCTGGGACGGGGCTGCTTTTCCATAAGCGACATGGGGCAGCATGGGAAGGCAATGGAAGCTGATTAGCAAGGCTACCGAAGCGGTCAGCAGCTTATACATGGGAATACACACTCCTTCATGAAATAGGTATCGAATGCAGATTAACGACTCGATGGATACCTTTGGCATTAGACTGTGCATTCTGAGGGTTTTCATACTTCTTTCAATAAAAAATGTTTAATCAGTACACATCCTGCACACAATAGAACTATCGTAAGCTGCGCGAATGTGCAGGAGCGAAGGAGGCAGAATTATGGCCAAAAGTGATGAGTTGGTAAAATACATTACGCAACGTGTTGTTCATTATATCGATACGCCGAAGGATGAGCGGAAAGGCCGCACCAAAAGGAAAGAGCCGTGGGCGATGAAGTGGTTTGGTATGATCCCTTTCGCTGTTTCCCTGTGGGTGGGGAAAAAGGAAAAAGAATTCGATACAGAGTCTCATAAACGAAGTTCTTCGGGCAAAGGGTGACAATCGCTTACCTATTTCACTAATGCTAAACCAAAAGACGCAATCCCTTAATATAATGGGAAGGCGTCTTATTTGTTGTGGATGTTTATAGTTTTACAGGTTATCTGACCGAATCTTAAGAATTTGCTGATGATCAAGGATTTACGATGTAAAAATGACCATCTTGCTGCAATGTGCTCAAAGGGACAAAGCGTTGAATGGATGATTTTCCACCTAGCGCTATATATAGAATGGACTCTGCTTCCTGATCTGTATGCCACAGCTGATAACCGCTAACGGGTAAAGGACCGCCGTATACGACATTACGATCACCCGCTGAGAAAACAATCTCTTGATTCTCTCCGTGTTGTATCACATCTTGTGCCCGGTCGGCAGCAACAGGCTTGGAGGTAATCCACAAGAGACTGTCAGCCGGATTGAAGATGGGTTGCAGATGAGGTGGGTCGACTGATAAAGATGGCGTTGTGGACAACTCAGTTATGCTGGCAGAGGCCTGTTTGGAATCAGCCTCCAGCAGGTTCAGGAACTCTGACGGTAGTACATCTCCGTTCGTAGCATCAATATAAAGTGCAGGATGGTTAGGTTGTTCCACTTTCCAATAAGCCAGCAGGGGAAGAGCATAACCAAGATGAAGCTCTCCTCCGCCAGCAAGTAATGCCTCAAGGTTCACATGTTGTTGATCCAAGGCTTGTCCAAGAAGTTCGTTGTTGTATGGTGTCTGTTCTCCATGACCATATTCACTAAGCATCAACTGACCCTGCTCTGTGACTGTAATAATCATATATCCGATAGGTTTGCCTTCAAACTCAGCTTGTACGAGCCAGCTATGTGTACCTGGCCCCAGAGGGTAGAAGTCCAGTTCGGCGTTCTTCCAATGCACTTCGCCGTCCGCTGTACCAAGTGTAACAGCTTGTTGCTCTGCAAACCGTTGCACAACAGCAGGAGCTAGCTTTTCATTCTGAATGGCATGATGTTCGGGACTATATTCTGTTGATGATGCGTGGGATAGCGAAGACGTTTTTTGTTCCTCTGCATGGGCTATCGACCAAAAAGAAAATAGGGCAAGACAACTGAACAAGCCCAAGGTCATACAAGTTGTTTTCCGAGCGTTGTGCCAACACGTATGAAAGAATCGTTTCAAATTTACACCTACTTTTCATTTATCCGTTGCCTGAGCGGGTCCTAGTTTCATTCTAGGGGACAGGCTATGCAAAGGTTGCCGCAACCTGTCGGGCAGCTGATCATGAATAAACACTACTTTTGCCAGCATTTGCAGGAAAAGTAGTGTCTTCGTCTATCTTAAGTGAAACATGCCGCTGCTAATGGCAGTCACTTTCACTTTGGGTTCATATTGCCAGATCATCTCGGTCCGGCGTGTCTCATACTGGAGTTTCATAGCTTCACGATCTATTACCGCCTGTTTGGCTTTCTCTTCTTCGGCATCTGTCTCGGAGTCGATCGGTACTGCGGCCTCTGCCGCCAGTTCTACATCTGCTCCAATGGGTTTAGCGTTAGTTATATCCAGAACTTTTTTCAGTGGTGCAGGTGGCGTGCGGTTAGAATGGACATTTTCCGTGTCTGAGGTTATGTTAACTGGTGATTCTACCTCAGGTGTATCTTCTCGGAGTACCGCCTCATAGTAGGTGTCCAACACATCCAGCTCCAGATCAAGCCGCTCCTGGGCTTTCTCTGCCCAGCTATAATCGAGTTCCAACAAGCGGTTCGTCAAATGAGATTCCAGAGCAGCTCCGGCATCAAATAACGAAACTTTAGCTGTCTGCACATGCATGTTCTCCGCAAGCCTCGGACTGAGATCACGTCGGTTCAGCTTAGTGCCGAATTTTTCTATAATTTCACCCGAGCGAAGGGAGATGCCTAGAAAATGCAATTCCTCCCGTTTCAAATCACAGGCGAATTCCACCTTGAAACACACACCAAGCCAAGGCTCATATACGGCTGGCGCTGTAGCGCGCAATTGCCGTTTGGCAGCCTGTTCGAACAGGTTTACGAAGGCACCGCCTTCACGGGCAGCGCCGAAAATCTGCTGCAGTCTGCGACTGCCGTACACCACTTCTTCACGTAATATTCGTCCTGGCCCGAGCTGTGGCAGTGATGGCGTAATACCAAAGTAACGGCCTAGAATAGTTTCTTTTGGTGGCTCGCCTTGAGGACTGCCGTTGGTTACGCCATTCGTTTCAGCAGCGTTAGGTGATGCTTGTGCAGCTTTGGCTTCTGCTGCTTCAATGGCCTGCTGATAACTGTCAGGATCAAATATAAATGTAAAGGACATCGTCTCAGCGGGTGCTCCGGTTCGTTCCACGAACCCCCAATAATAGGGGCGATTGGTCAACGCTTTGTCCGCCTCAGGAGAGAGTTTGACTGTAACATGGGCAGGGGAACGTTCCATAATCTGACAATCAAGTGCTTCCAGATAGGTGAGAACATATGCCTGCACTTCATGGGGAGACATGGTCATGAGTTAGCTACCTCCTTTGCGAAGATCTAACAACCCGGATACGGCAGGCCCTTCATCGGCAACCTCACGTTGAATGGAGTTCAGCGATTGCCCAAGTGAATCCATTTTGCGGCGAATATCTTCATCGGTTTGTGATTCCAACATGATTTTGTACAAACTTTTCTCAATAGACTCCTTCTTTTCCAACCGTTCCAGAATGACATCCAGCCCGCCGATTACCATCTCAAACATATTGATCTTCTCATGCAGCAGATTCAGAATATGTTCCTCAATCGTTCCGGTCGTGGATAGGTTGAAAATGTTCACGTCATTTTGCTGTCCCAGCCGGTGTACCCGACCGATCCGCTGCTCAACCCGCATAGGGTTCCAAGGCAGATCAAAGTTGATCATATGATGGCAAAATTGCAGATTGATGCCCTCGCCGCCCGCTTCGGTTGCAATCATGGCCTGCACACGCCCGCGGAAGAGATCCATCATCCAGTCTTTTTTGCCTCGATTCATGCCACCCCGATAGGGTACAGCCGTAAGCCCATTGTTGCGGAAATAGTTTAGCAAATACTCCTGCGTGGCCCGGTATTCGGTGAAGATAATTACTTTTTCATTCATGTTCCGGATCAGTTCCATTGTTTTCTCGGCTTTGGTATTTTCCTTGATTGCTTTAATATGGGCAACGAGTTCCCAAATCTTGTCCCGAAGGGGAGAGTCCAGCGGAAGTTTCTTTGATAGATTAACCAGCGTCACGAATACAGCATCCCGACTGCTGCACACTTCACGCTGCAATGTAACAAGGGAGAGCATGCTGCTCAGATTGCCGCCAGCTTCCTGGTACTGGTCTTTAACAAAGGAAGTCACACCATCATAAAGCGCTTGTTCTTCGGGCGATAGTTGCAGATTCACGTTGGAGACGTTTCGTTTGGTAAATTGAACGGGGCCTTCGCCGCGGCGGTTACGAATCATGACTTTGGATAACTCGTTCTTAAGCTGTTCCTGATTTTTCGGAACCCGTTTGTCTACAACAAAGTTGGCCGCAAAGTCACCTTGACGACCCAGTTGACCGGGCTTCAGCAGGTTGATCAGATTGAACAACTCGCTCATATCGTTCTGCACAGGTGTAGCTGTGAGCAGCAGACAATACTTTTTGCGCAGTTTCAGCATGAATTGATAGTTAGTTGTTTTCTTGTTTTTGAGCTTATGAGCCTCATCAATAATAATCATGTCGTAATCGGTATTCAGCAGCATATCTTTATGCGGGTCACGTTTGGCTGTATCCATGGAAGCAACCACCACTTCATTCTGCCAGGAATAGGCCTTTTTCTGGGCAATGGCAGGGATGCCAAATTTCGAATTCAACTCCCGTACCCATTGCAGCACAAGAGACGCTGGCACGAGAATGAGTACCTTGGATACGAGACCCCGAACCATATATTCTTTCAGAATGAGACCGGCTTCAATGGTTTTGCCAAGACCCACCTCATCGGCGAGAATGGCCCGGCCTGACATTTCAAATAATACTCTGCGAGCAGTGTCCATCTGGTGAGGGAGTGGAGTAAGGCCTTGTAGATGCTTCAAACACTGGATCTCGTCAAAATTGGGAATCAGATTGGTTTCTTCGGCTTGAATGCCCAGTTGGAAGAGTCGATAATCCCCCCAAGGACCTCCTTTATCCAGTCGTGATTCCAATTGATTAATCCAGGTCCGATCAAATTCCAACGGAACGGGCAGCTCGGCTACAGGTTGATTCGTGTGGTGCGGGTTTTTCCGGTTCATGGTGCTTCCTCCCCTGCCATACGTGATGACGTTTTATTCGTAGGTAATAGTATGGACGAATGAGAGTCAGTTCATAACTATACAAGTTGAACTACAGTTTATTTGCACGAACACTACGATGACAGAACAACCTTCCAATCGCTGTTATCCCCAGATTTCTTTGATTCCCTTTTCTGAAGGGGAAATCCGGGGATAAAGGCGAACGCTTCGCTTTTTCAGGTTTTTTCTGTCCTCTCCGTTGACGTGCAAATGAATAGTTAACTTATATTGAACCCAGAAATTTAGTAAAGGCACATGTTTTTTCTGTGCCAAAAAATTCACAGATGTCGTATTCATGCGTATGAGGGTGTGTGAAGAAGTTTGTCCGAGCAGAGGAGTCTATAAAATAAGGTCTGTGATAAAAGTCATATAGAAAATCAATATATGGTGTATTATACTGGAGTTAAATCACTATATGTGGTGTTTCATCATAATTTATTCTTATAGTGAAAATGGAGCTTTATACCGGGGAGGTTGAATGTAGCGATGAAATCGAACCAACGATCGTACCAATTAGAAGGACTCAGCGAAAAAATATTTCTGGACCGATACGCCTGGAAGGACGCTGATTCGAATCATGCCAAGGTCGGAGATGTGGTACTCGTATTAACGAAGGATGATCCCAAGTTCCCAACCAAGGAAGTGGGCGAAATCATAGAACGTCAGGGTCAGCTTGTACAGGTAAGAACTCGAAGCGGAGAGATGATCGAGACAAACGTGGAGAAATTGACACTCAACATAGAAAAAACACCGGAAGAGATGTGGGACCGTCTTGCCAAAGCGATGGCTTCTGTCGAATCCACAGCCGATCAGCAGGCAACGTGGGAGTCCAAGTTCCGCTCTGTGTTGGAAGATTGGAAGTTAGTACCCGGAGGACGCATTGCTGCGGGCGCGGGGGCAAGTGATGAGCTGACACTTTTCAATTGTTATGTCATTCCATCTCCGCAAGACAGTCGGGGTGGCATCATGAGAACCTTGACCGAGATGACGGAGATTATGGCACGAGGGGGAGGCGTGGGTGTTAATCTGTCCTCTTTGCGTCCTCGCCGAGCGGTGGTGAAAGGTGTCAACGGATCATCCAGCGGTTCCGTATCGTGGGGCGGATTGTTCAGTTATACAACTGGATTGATTGAACAGGGCGGAAGCCGCCGGGGTGCGCTTATGCTCATGATGAATGACTGGCATCCGGATGTGCTTGATTTTATTACCGTAAAACAAACGATGGGGCAGGTGACCAATGCCAATCTGTCTGTATGTGTGAGCAACGCATTTATGGAGGCTGTCAAGCAGGACGGAGATTGGGATTTGGTTTTCCCCGATACGAACGATCCAGACTACGACACCGAGTGGAACGGGGATATGCAGCAGTGGAAAGCCGCAGGACATTCGGTGGTGCACTATCGTACGCTGAAAGCTCGTGAAATCTGGCATACCATTATTGAATCAGCCTGGAAATCAGCAGAGCCTGGTGTGGTATTCATGGAGTACTACAATCAGATGTCCAACAGCTGGTATTTTAACCCGATCATCTGTACTAATCCGTGCGGGGAACAAGGCTTGCCTGGCTGGGGGGTATGTAATCTGTCAGCGATCAATCTGTCCAAATTCTATGATGAAACAAATCATGATGTGGCATGGGATGAACTGGCGGAAACCACTCGCATCTCGGCTAGATTTTTGGACAATGTCATCGATGCAACACCATATCATTTTGAGGAAAACAGACTGAATCAGCAGCGTGAACGCCGGGTTGGGCTTGGCACCATGGGACTGGCAGAGCTGATGATTAAGCTGCGTATCCGATACGGCAGTCCTGAATCCCTTATTTTTCTGGATAAACTGTATGGATTCATGGCGAAGGAGGCCTATCTGGCATCGGCAGAGATTGCAGCAGAGAAGGGAGCTTTCCCAGCTTTCGAAGCTGAACCGTACTTACAGAGTGGATTCATGAAAAACATGGTTGCAACGTACCCTGAAGTAGGAGAGGCCATTAGCAAACAGGGCATTCGAAATGTCACGCTGATCACTCAGGCGCCAACGGGAAGTACTGGTACGATGGTGGGCACATCAACAGGGATTGAGCCGTATTTCGCCTTCAAGTATTTCCGTCAAAGCCGTCTAGGTTATGATGAACAGTTCGTACCCATTGCGCAAGATTGGCTGGATGAACATCCGGGTGAAGCTTTACCAGACTATTATGTGACGGCGATGGATCTGTCGGCTGAGAATCACATCCGGGTGCAGGCTGCGATCCAGCAATGGGTGGATAGCTCCATCTCGAAGACGGCCAACTGTCCGGCTGATTTTACGGTGGAGGATACGGCTGAGCTGTACGAACTGGCCTTTGACCTTGGCTGTAAGGGAGTAACGATATATCGCGACGGCAGCAGGGATGTGCAGGTGTTGTCCACGTCGAAGAAGGAAGAGGCCAAGACCGAAGATGAAAACACGGGGGAAGCAGGAGAGAAGACTGCCGTATCTGCAATAGATAACCCGAATAATATTGGAGGGCAGGCAGGTGTTGGATCTTTCAGTAGCGAGGTTGATGTTGAGACTCTTTCTTCTGATCAAGCCCCTTCTTCTGCTACAGTGCTGGATAAACAATACAGAAGCCGTCCTCAAGTACTGCGCGGTGCGACATACAAAATCAATACGCCATTCGGGATGGCTTACATTACGATCAACGATCTGGAGGGAACGCCGGGTGAGATCTTCCTGAACGTGGGCAAAGCGGGATCGGACGTGTTTGCCATGGCTGAGGCACTCGGTCGAGTGTGCTCTCTGTTCCTTCGATACGGAGATCATGGGCACAAGGTTGAACTCTTGATCAAACATCTCAAGGGAATCGGCGGTTCGGGAGCAATTGGATTTGGAGCCAATCGTGTGGAGTCTATTGCAGATGCGGTTGCCAAAGCATTGGAAAGTCATATACAGAGCAATGTGCAGGAGAACGAAACTGGAGCTACACAAGAGCAGAACCAAGTGGAGAGCGAATATCCAAAAGTTGAAAATCAGAAAACCTTTACTGAATCGAGAGATTTATGTCCTTCATGCGGCTCGGCATCTCTGATGAATGTGGAAGGATGCAAAACATGCAGTAACTGTGGATATAGTAAGTGTAATTAAGTCGTATTTGAAAAAAAGAAAGAGAAAAGGCATTCCATGACTCCATCATGAAGTCAGGAATGCCTTTTTGTCATTTAGCTAACTAACACCAATCCTGGCATCGATCTGCAAGTGATTGCAGTTCATTAAATAAAACGCCAGCATGGTAGCCGTCGCACACGGCGTGATGTAACTGAACGGATAAGGGAAGATATACTTTATCGTTCTGTTGAACATATTTCCCCATCGTGAAAATAGGCAACAAGTAGGTTCCCTCATTGTAAATATTCAGATTAAATCCAGTAAAGTTCACCCAGGGAATGCTGGAAACGGGAAATGTATTTGGCGGTTCATTGGGTTTGGCAACAAATTGTTTGTGATCTTTGTAATTCTTCATATCTTCCAGATAACGAATGTGGAATGTCTCGAAATCTTCATGGAATGTCGTCCAGATCGTTGAGAAACTCTTGTCGTCCTCATGAAAAATCGTATAACTCGGAGACATTTCGTCCCAGTAGCCCAATCTCCCCTCGGCATCAAAACAGGTTCGGAATTCCCTGTGTGCATTGACGACCGTAGAGATCATATGAATAAGAGCGGGATAGAACTTCAATCCTTTAAGCTTCAGTTCGTTGATCAATAGAGAGATATCCAGATTAGCAGTTATGCTGTAAGTACATCTGACCTGATTCAAGTAGTGGTCAAAGTATGGCTTTCGATCCCACTGATCTAACACGATTGAATTAAACATAAGTTATAACCTCCTAAATTTGAATATTGCCTTCATTTAGGAGGTATATTTGACTGATTTGACCATATCCTATCACATTCCCAGTATCGTATTTTAGAAATTGACCATCTCAGTATAACATGATACTGAATGTGTCGCTTATAGCGAAATCCTCTGCAAAACGCTTTTTCAACCAGATTTTTTACTTTATAATTAAAGTTGTTTTTATAACGAAGAAGAGAGGGGATTAGATGCGTCAGCCGATAGAAGAACCCATATTTTATTCTTATCCTGGAATGGTAGCGGTGGTGACTTCACGTCATGAGGGAGTTCAGAATGTGATGGCGTCCGGATGGCATACATACATCGGATCATCACCAGGCGTATACGGCATCTCCCTTCGTAAGGAAACATACTCCTATGAACTCATTGAGAAGAGCGGCGTATTCGGTGTTCATTTCCTGCCAGGTCATCGATCGGAGTGGATTCAAGCTGCAGGAACGTTCAGTGGAAGAGCTACGGATAAATTCACAAGATTCGGCATTCTTTATGAGGAAGGAATCAAGGTAAGTGTACCCATTTTGACAGACGCTTATTTTGCTTATGAATGCAAGGTTATGGAGATTACGACATATGGTGACCATGAATGGATTGCAGGCGAAGTGTTGCAGCGATATCAGGATCAGAAGTATTTTCTGGAGAATGGAATGGTTGATCTGGAGAAATTGCAAATCCCAATGTATACAGGGCGTTCAACATACCGGATCATGGATGCGAGAACAGAAGAAAAGATTCACCCGTTCCACCTCTAGGGTCCTAGGCAAGAAGAAGCAATTATGAGCAAAACTTTCAATCCGGTCTGACATAGGTTTATAATGGATATTGGCTGCTGAGCAAGTCGGCAGCCTTTTGTTATGGATTCAATTGTTTCAATCGATGTGTGCGTGGGTATGCTGGTTTGCGCAAGCGGGACAGGTAATTTTAGCCACTCAATGAAAAATACTATATTTAACGACAAAATTAGAGTATGATTTTACAGCTATATGAGCTGGCAGGAAAGGTTACATCGGTTTAATCGTTTGTAACTATTCCTGTAAAGTATGAGGCTTATTTCGGGCGTATAATGCTAAACGTGAACTCACGAATGAATATAAAGAATATTTTAATAATTAAACTTAATGGACAGGCAACTCGTCTTCTTTAAGATTATAGAATTCACACAGAATGTCGCATCATCGGATCGTGCTTCAAATAGAAGCTTTTCTTATGTTGTAAATGAAAGATGGAAGGTGCAATACGTATGTTAATGACAACCAGAACGATCAGGAGTTCCTTTATGCCCCCAACACCGATGTTGTTGAGTCACAGTAACAAGGAGGGGCATGCATGTCACAATCATTAAATCGTAAGAGACATATGAATGGACTTGACGGTTTGCGAGCCATCGCTGTACTTGCAGTAATCGCGTATCATCTGAATTTGGATTTTATTCCGGGCGGACTGCTCGGTGTAGGGATATTCTTTGTTCTCTCGGGATATTTAATTACAGATATTCTCGTGTCACAGTGGCAGGAACATGGACGCATTTCACTCGGTGACTTCTGGGTAAGACGGGTAAGGCGTTTGCTTCCAGGCATGCTGACCATGACAGCTGTGGTGATGATCTGGTTAGCTTGTACAGACCCATCCCGGCTTGCTGCGCTTCGTGGCGATATCGTTTCGGGTGTATTATACATAAGCAATTGGTGGTATATCTTTCACAACGTTTCCTATTTCGAAAGTTTTGGCCCTCCATCACCGTTTGGACATTTCTGGTCACTGGCTGTGGAAGAGCAATTTTATCTTATATGGCCTCTTCTACTGATCGCAGCAATCGTAGTGTTCAAAAGAAAGGGATGGCTGGTCGTCTTCATTGTCGTCGCAGCTGAATTGTCTGCTGGAGCAATGGCCATCATGTATAATCCGGATCTGGACCCGAGCCGTGTATATTATGGAACAGACACGCGGGCATTCGCACTGCTTGCCGGTGCTGCTCTTGCCGTGGTGTGGCCTAGTCGCAAGCTGTCGAACTCTCTGTCTGGCATGAACCGGCTTGTGCTCGATGTGTCGGGACTTGCTGCGCTTGCTTTGTTAATCTACATGATGCTGAACAGCAGTGAATATGATCCGTTTCTGTATCAAGGGGGCATGGTGCTTCAGGCTATTGCAACAACGTTGCTGGTAGCGGTGTTGGCTCACCCATCGTCTTTACTGGCACGTATCATTGGCGCGAAGCCATTACGCTGGATCGGAGAGCGATCCTACGGATTATATCTGTGGCATTATCCTGTCATTATGTTAACCAATCCCGCGGTGGATACGGGAGGAGCACATCCTGTACGAATCATTTTACAGGTTGCTGCAACGGTTGTACTGGCTTCATTGTCCCTTAAATATATTGAAAATCCGATTCGGTACAACGGATTCCGTGATTCTTGGTCCCGATTATGGGGAAGAGGGCGGTCATCGATCGGTATACGTAACGTATGGTGGAAGCGGGCAGGTCTGTTGATGACGATTCTGCTGTTGTCCTATACGGTATCTCAGATGATGGTCTCACATGCAGCGAACTCCGACTCCCATTCGGTATCGATGTCCAACGCATTGAATGGAGAGAATTCCGTGGCGGAGGAACAGGGACAGGATGTGTTGCCGGCTATTACAGCGACGTCAGGCTCTGGTCAAAAGAACGGTGCTCATACCCATAAACCGGAAGCAGGAGCGAAAGATGATTCGGGGAAAAACGAGAAACCAACAGGAGAGCCCGCTCCAGATTCAAAACCTGACGACCAAGACAATTCAGTGAATCCTGGCAAGGACGGTCAGTCTGAAGATAAGCCGGCTGATGACTCCTTGACTAACGAGAATGATACATCGGATGACGCCGGAGCGAATCAATCCGATAATACGGATCATACGGATGATGCACCTGATTCATCTCAGGACAATGAAGAAACGGCTCCTCTTGCCCAGGATGGCAAGGTTCATTATACCGTCATTGGAGATTCGGTGATTTTGGATGCAAAACCGTATCTGGAGCAAAGTATATCGGGAGTGTATGTGGACGGACATGTCGGCCGTCAGATGTGGCAGGCAGGCGATGTATTGGAAGGTCTGAAGCAAAACAACCAAATGGGCAGCAAAGTGGTGCTGGAGCTCGGGACGAATGGTTCCTTTAACTCCAAAAACTTGAATGCTGTGCTTGATTATCTGAAAGATGAGGATCAGGTATATCTGGTTACTGTGCGTGTACCTCGTCCGTGGGAACGAACGGTGAACAGAGCTTTGAATGAGGCTGCATCCAAATACAGCAATGTCTCGTTGATTGACTGGAACAGTGCAAGTGAGGGGCATGACGAATATTTTGAAAAAGATGGCGTACATCTCACTACGCAAGGATCCGAAGCTTTTGCAGATCTGGTGAAAAACAATATCCAATAATACGCAATCCATATGTAATACGATTTAGCACTTATTCATTATATATAGCCTGGATTGAAGCTACCGACGGCTGCAACAAGAAAGAGCTCTCATTGTGAGGGCTCTTTTTAGTTGTTATGAACAAATAAGTCAACAAAGCAAATTCCAAACAGGGGAACCGATATTTTTCACCCCTGCATCCGTGGATCGTCACCTTACGGTATGATAGCGTTAACATTTACAATAAGTGTATTCAAATCGCCGAGGGGGATTATAGAGATGTTGAAAAAATGGCTTTCGGGTTTCCTGGCAATAACATTGTTCTCCATTATTCTGGCTGGCTGTGCTGGCGGGGACACTTCAGAAGGAGGCAGTGGCAATGACAAAGTAACCGTCACTCTCTGGCACAACTGGACCGGACAGGATGCGAAGGCAGTTGCGATGCGCAAAATTATTGAAGATTTCCGCGCGGCGCATCCAGATATTGAAGTTGTGGATGAAGGATTGCCAACAGATGGTCTCAAAACTCGGCTTCGAACGGTGGCAGCTGCCAACGAGATGCCAGACCTATTCGTGATGTGGCCGGATGCCATGACTAAGGAATTTGTAAAAGGGGATCTGTTACAGCCCATTAATGCAGAGCTGGACGCAAAGCCGGAGTGGAAAGACAACTTTATCCCGAATGCACTGGATGGATACACTGTGGATGGGAATATCTACTCCGTGCCGATGAATCTGGCGCCAAGTTCCTTCATTTATTACAATGAAGCTTTGTTCAAACAGTACAACGTAAAAGTGCCTGAGACCTGGGCGGAACTGGAACAAGCGATTGCTACGTTTAATCAAAATAAAGTCATTCCCATGGCACTTGGCAACAAAGCCAACTGGGTAGCTCAATCAACGATATTCAGTACACTGGCTGATCGGATTACCGGCACAGACTGGTTCCTGAAAGCGACAGCACAAGATGGTGCAAGCTTTACCGATCCACAATTTATTGAAGCCTTGAACAAGATGCAGGAGCTTGGCAACACCAAGGCATTCCAGGATGGATTCAACAGTATTGATGAGACACAGATGATGCAGCTTTATTTCCAAGGTAAGGCAGCGATGGTCATGAACGGCGGATGGGCCTTGGCAAATCTGGTGAACAATGCACCTGAAGAGGTGTTGAACAACACACATATTACGATTCTTCCTCCAGTGGACGGAGGTCAGGGTGAACCAAGAACAACATCCGGTGTTGTAGGAACCGGGTTGGGTGTAAGTAAAAAGCTGAGCGGTGCACAAAAAGAGGCAGCGATGGAGCTGTTCTACGCGCTGGCAGGACCTGATGGTCAGAAGGCCACATTGGATAGCAGCACATTGGTGAGTTACAAGATTGATCTGGACAAAACCAAAGCACATCCATTGTTCGTAGAATTATATGATCTGATGCAGGAAGTGAAGATCACGCCAGTATACGATTCCAAGCTGGGATCGGCAACGGTTGAGGTTATTAATAATGCATTGCAAGAGTTGCTTATGGGCGGCAAGGCCGAAGACATTGCGGCTAAAATTCAGGCGGCTCAAGCCAATGCAGTTAGTCAGTAACCATTCGTTAAAACCCCTTCCCGGCAGGGGAGGGGTTTTAAGTATGAATGGGATAGCCAGTCGCAAGTTGGTAAAGGAATTTATCGAAGGGAAGTGAACAGATGAACGCACTGCGCAGTCGGCGTTTTATTATGCTGGGGTTGGCCCCGGCAGTCATCATTTATGCATTGTTTGTATTTGTACCGGTCGTGTGGTCGGCATACTACGGTTTCTTCAACTGGTCCGGCATCGGCGCATCCAAATATATTGGTGTGGATAATTACGTGGAGATCTGGCATGATCCTGTATTTTGGCGGGCACTGAAAAATAACGTTATTTTTGTGTTGGCATCGGTATTTGGACAAATTCCGTTAGCGCTGATGCTGGCGGTCATCTTACACAAAAGTAATCCATTACAGCGGTTTCTGCGCTCAGCCGTATTTCTGCCAATGGTGTTATCCACTGTAGTTATCGGTATGATCTGGCAGTATATCTATCATCCGCAGATCGGGATATTGAACTTTCTGCTGGACGCACTGGGGCTGGAAAGTTGGAAGCTGCAATGGCTGTCCGATGACAAGATTGCAATTTTCTCATTGGTACCGCCGCTGCTCTGGAGCTTTGTCGGGTTGTATCTAATTATCTTCATCTCGGCGCTACAGAATATTCCCGGCGAGATTCATGATGCTGCCAAAATAGACGGGGCTTCAGGAATCCGGAAGCTGGTATCAGTCTCTTTGCCCATGATCTGGGGTACGGTTCAGGTAGCGATCATTCTATGTATTTCGGGTAGTCTGAAATCATTCGATCTGGTCTACATCATGACCAAGGGTGGTCCGGCCCATGCGACAGAACTGCTTGCAACATATATGTACAATTCAACCTTTACAACATACCGATATGGTTTTGGTAGTGCGATCTCAACAACTATTGTACTGATTTCCCTGCTGCTGATCGGAACAAGCCAGTGGCTAACCAGTCGCAAACGAAAAGAGAATCAATAGAGAGGAGGAGTTATCATGCAAGTGACACCTGTATCCATGCCATCACCACGAAGCAGCTCGGGCCATCCGATTCGCCGCCTACGTAGCGGAATTGTTTGGACGCTGCTAACGGTCTATGGTATTTTAACATTGTATCCGTTCTACTGGCTCGTGATTAGTGCATTCAAAACAAATGAAGATTTCTATAGCAGGCCCTTTGGTCTGCCGGAAAACTGGAATGTTGCCAATTTCAGCAATGCATGGGAAAGCTCCAGGTTGGGGACCGCTTTTGGCAATTCACTAATCGTATCGGTGGGGTCACTTATTCTAACGCTGTTTATTGCAGCGCTGGCTTCATTCATCCTGGCCCGTTTCCAGTTTCGCTGGAAAGGGTTAATCATGACCTTCTTTGTTGTTGGCATGCTCATTCCGATCCATAGTACACTTGTCCCCTTATTTATTTTAATGAAACAGATGTCCCTGCTAAATACGTACTGGGCCTTAATATTACCTTATACGGCTTTTGCATTGCCTACGGCAATTTTTGTGCTTACTGCTTATCTGACAAGTGTTCCACGTGATATTGAAGAAGCAGCTTTTATTGATGGAACAGGACTTTGGGGGCTGTTTACCCGGATCATGTTACCCATGTCCGTACCTGCGTTGTCAACGGTTACGATCCTGAGTTTCTTGCATGCGTGGAATGACTTTTCATTTGCGCTTGTATTCATCAACAAAACCGGATTGAAAACGTTACCGCTGGCCATTGCGAACTTTGCGGATGGATATCAAACGGATTACGGATTAACGCTCGCTGCCATGACCCTGTCGGTCATTCCAACCATTATCTTGTATCTCGTATTCCAGGAACAGGTTATGAAAGGTATGACAGCCGGAGCTGTCAAAGGGTAAGCGAGAGCGCATCCAGAGGAGGAGAAACGTTTGGCACGCTGGCTCACATCTTCGTTACAAAGGAAGCTATCCGTCGTTGTGACGGCTTCAATGATTGTGCCTTTGCTGGCCTTGGGCCTGTTTGCCTTTCTAATCTCTTCCCGCATCACAGAGCAAAAAACAAAGCTGTCCGGCATGGATACGCTGAAACAGGTAGAGGCCAATCTTCGTTATATGTTGCAGGATGCCGAGAATCTCTCCATTTTCCTGATTGGAGAACGGGACATCCAGCAGTATCTTAGCCACAATGAAGATCATGAGCTGGACCGGGTGGATATCCTGGGCAGGATGACCAATCTGGCGGCTTCCAAGAAATATATTGCGAACATCGCCATATATCCAAGCCGATTCGATGCCACATTGTCTACGGCTACCTGGTATGAATCCAATAATTCAAGCTTATCTTATCCACCAGTGCCGAGCGGAGAAGCAGTGAAAAAATGGACGGGGGTATATCCGGTCCAGAATTATGCGGGTATACAAAATGTGATCACATTGGTTCGGCCAATTCGCAGTATCCATGATTATCGACCCATCGGCTGGTTAGCCATTAGTCTGGATGAGAAGGCCATATCCAAGGGATGGGCCGCTCTGGGATTAGGCAGAGGGCAAGGCAGACTGGAGCTCATCGGCAGTTCTGGAGAGATTCTGTCTTCGATGGACAAATCCCGGCTTGGACTTAAGCTGGAAGGTGTCGAACCAGGGATTTCGACGTTAATTCAGAATGGCGGTAGCGGAACCACCACGTATGGCAGTGGTGACGATAAACGGACGTTGCTCTATTATCCGGAAGAATTGACGGGGTGGACGTTGGTTGGAACGGTTCCTTATGACCAGTACAAGTCGGAGAATCGGTACATTCTTATTCTAACCGGCTGCGCCGTTGCAATGTCTGCTGCGATCAGTGCTGGCTTGGTCTGGTTTACGGTGCGGCGTGTGACGAGGCCGCTTCGTGTGCTTACCCGGCATCTGTCCCGAATTGATCCGGAACGTCCGCTTCCTTTGTTTCGATCTGAAAGTGATGACGAGATTGGCAGGCTTGGGGAGAGTTACAATCTGCTCGGTGCACATATTCAGTTATTGAAGGAAGAGGTTATTCGAGGTGAAGCTCGCAAAAAAGAAGCGGATCTTCGTGTACTTCAGGCGCAGATTAACCCGCACTTTCTGTATAACACGCTCTCTTCAATTCATTGGATTGCCTTGATGTCTGAAGAGAAGCGGATCGCGGATATGGTTGAGGGCCTGAGTGATTTTCTACGTATCAGCTTGAATAATGGTCAGGATTACTGCCCTGTGGAACAGGAGATCGCTCATATTCGCCATTATGTGCGTGTGCAGTCGATTCGTTTCCCTGATCAATTTGTGTTGCATTATATCGTTGATCCAGCGCTTGAGAAGCGAATGATGCTGAAGCTATTGCTGCAACCGCTTGTTGAGAACGCCATGATTCATGGCATTCAGCCCAAAGCAGGCGTGGGCACCATCACCATAATGATTCGCAAGGATCCGGATAATGAACAGATGAATGTGCTGGTGCTGGATGATGGTGTCGGCATGGAGCCGGACATGCTGGAACAATTAAGGATTAGCATTAGGGAATGGAAGGGAAAACAGCCGGAAAAACAGCTAAACCAAGGCGGTTATGGGCTCTGCAATGTGAATGAGAGGTTGCTGCTCCATTATGGAGCGGATGCACAGCTTGAAGTAGACAGCAGGGTTGGGGGAGGTACCCGGATTTCGTTTTCCATTCCAATCTTGGAGGGTTCGCCATGAGACTATTAATTGTTGATGATGAAGTGATTATCCGTACAGGCCTTGCCAGCGTTATTGCTTGGCATGAACTCGGAATTGAACTTCTTCAACCTGCTGCCTCGGCAGAGGAGGCGTTAACACGCATGGCTGAGGAACGTCCGCATATCCTGATGACGGATATTCGGATGACAGGCAGATCAGGGCTGGAACTGGCAGAAGAGGGCCTGCGATTGCTACCTGAGCTGGAGGTCATTATTTTGTCCGGATACGATGACTTTTCTTATGCGCAACAGGCGATTCGCCAAGGCGTTACAGATTATCTGCTCAAAACAAGCAAGCCGGAAGAGATCATCAAGACCGTATTACAGGCCAAACAAAGAATCACGGAACGTTGGGCAGAGAAGTCCAGAGAGGGCCAGCTTATGCGGGAAAATCGGGAGCGGTTATTTGCTGGATGGATCATTGATGGTGACACCGCTTCGGGCCATTTTCCTTCATTCTTGCGATCTGATGTTGGAAAAGAGGCAGGGGTTGGTGGCCTTGATGATGAACAGCTTCTCAGACAAGTCATTATTCTTCGAGCAGAGGGTTGGGATCGATCCTCGGATGCGCTATTACGATTTGCGGTGCAGAATACCCTGGAGGATATGTTACCTGGTGCCATTGCTCATGTAGAGAAACAGCAAATTATTTGTGTAGTTGCATGGCCGCCTGAGGAACATGAAACTACGTTCGGGCTGGAGAGTGCATTACGTCGGGTAGAGCAATTACTGAAGTGTACCGTGCGCGCAGCGATAGGTCTGTCTGTGCGTGGATATACAGATCTGCACGAAAGCTACAGAACTGCTTCAGCTGCATTCCGATATCGAGGTTTGATGGATGATAAAGTATGGCATTATGAGCACGTTCAGGATCGCCAAGGTGGTAAAACTGTACTTACGCACGAAGAGGAGACCAGACTTGGTACAATATTGCTGGATAATGATTCAGTCACGTTAACGACATGGACGCGGGAACTTGTGGCTAAGTTGATTACAGAACCGGAGGTCACACAAGAATCGTTCAGTGCCTGTCTGCACTCAGCCGTTATTGCAGGTCATCGCTGGCTGACTCGCACAATGCGAGCCACAGGGCGTGAAGAACCCACAAGGCTCGAGCCCTGGTTGCCGGAACCGGATGCCGAAGCTGCGGAGCTTGGGGATATGCTGTTCCATCATCTGTATGGTCTGATGCATGTCTATCATAGCCGAATGGGTCAGGGACAGGCTGCCCATGTGCAGAAGGCCATCGGTTATATTGAATCTTCATTGGCGCAGGATATTAATCTGCAGCAGGTAGCTGGACATGTTCATTTGCATCCGGGTCACCTCAGTGAGCTGTTCAAAAAAGAAATGGGTGTGACCTTCGGAGATTTTGTCACCGATATGCGTATACGAAGAGCGATGGATATGCTCGCGGTGTCTCCAGCGAAGGTTAGTGAGGTCGCTGCCATCAGCGGCTACGAGGACGTGAAATATTTTAGCAGACTGTTCAAAAAACATACCGGCAAGACCCCGAGTGAATATCGCGAAGAGGCGTTGTCGTTCAAGCCTTCAGGAAGTTAGAGATGAGCAGATTAGGAAACATGTCTTGCCTTACTGCAAACGTTTTCGATAGGGTATTACTCAGGGTTATTGGAGAGTGAGGGCATACGGATGAAGACCTATAATTCAAGTCAGGATTTATCGGGACAATGGAAGATACAACATTTTGAAGTTGGAGAGAAGCGGGCAATGGATGTGGCAGCAGCTGCGCTGGATGACCGTTTCTGGATTGGGGCTGAAGTGCCTGGCGATGTACACGCTGCACTGGTTGAGCGCAGTATTATTGATCCGCCCTATTACGGACATAATGATGCCAAAAGTCGCTGGATTGAGCAAAAGGAATGGTGGTACCGCACAACCTTCAATCTGGTGAGAGATACAGAGATCGAGGAGCACTTTGAATTGGTCTTCGAAGGATTGGATACGTTTGCAACGATATATGTCAACGGCCATGAGGTCGGGAAAACGGCCAATATGCTTATGTCACATACGTTTAATGTAACGTCACTGGTACGGAGCGGCTGGAATGCGATTGCTGTCAAGTTTGACCCGCTTCACCTGCATCACCGGGACAAAGAAACCTTTGACTGGTCCTCGTATACGAAGGAACGTCCATGGCTGCGCAAAGCAGCGATGAACTTTGGCTGGGACTGGGGGCCGCGCATGGTTACGGTGGGGATCTGGGGTGCCGTACGACTGGAAAAACGAACAATCGCCAAGCTGGAAAATGTGTATGCTCGTACGGAATCAGTCAGTACTGAGCTGGCTGTCTTACATGTCACGGCGGATGTGAAGTCGGTCTTGTCTTACCGTAGCAGACAGAAACGTGAGCAGGCTGTGGTTGCGTCCTGTAATGTTCGTCTGTTGGATCGCATCGGACACGAGGTGGCAGCTGCCATTGAACTACCCGCAGTGGGAGGCAAAGCGGATACCACATTAAACGTTACGTCACCGCAGTTATGGTGGACTCATGATCTGGGTGAGCCATACCTGTATACACTGGAGGTTACATTGCATGCGGATGGCGTTGAGGTGGATCGTTATAGCGAGCCTTATGGGTTACGAACGATTGAGCTGGCTCTTCAAAATGAACGGGGTGAAGATGCATTTGCTTTTATCCTGAACGGAGTCAAGATCTACGCCAAGGGAGCCAACTGGATTCCGGCTGATCATCTGATTGGCGCCATCCCGAACTCTCGATATCGTGAGCTTGTCGAGCTGTCGGTGGAAGGGCATATGAACATGTTGCGTGTCTGGGCTGGTGGTATATATGAGAAGGATGTCTTCTACGATGAGTGTGATCGGCAAGGGGTGTTGGTGTGGCAGGATTTTGCATTCGCGAATGCACTGTTCCCTGATTTCAATCGTGATTTCATGGATAATGTACGGCAAGAGGTAGAAAACAATGTCCTGCGCCTGCGTAACCGTGCCTCGCTTGCCCTCTGGTGTGGGAATAATGAAATAGATTGGCTCTATGATATGAAGTCGGCGAGTGGAGATATTACCAGCCCGTTCTATGGCGAACTGATCTATCATGAGCTGATCCCTGAAGTGCTGGATCACTTGGATCTGTCCCGTCCGTACTGGCCTTCTTCGCCGTTCGGGGACAGCAACGGTCAGGATGCGAATGACCCGGATGTGGGGGATCGCCACAACTGGCAGGTATGGCATGGTTCGGTCTATCCAAGGAAGCATGGAGAGCCGCCGCTGCTGGACTATAGTATTGAAGGTGTGACGTTCAAAAATTATAAAAAGGATCATGCGCTGTTCAGCAGTGAATTTGGTATGCACGCCTCGGCCAACCGTTACACGCTGGAGAAAAATATGCCCGCAGGTCAGTTTTACTGGGGCAGTCCGGAGATGGCCTACCGTAACAAGGATACCAATCATCAAAAAGGTATTTTGCTAATGGAGGGTTACACAGGGATTCCGCAAAATATAGAGGAGTACATGAACTACTCCATGCTTACTCAAGCAGAAGGATTGCGCTATGGGATTGAACATTTCCGTCGCATCAATCACCGTAACAGCGGTGCGCTTGTGTGGCAATTGAATGACAGTTGGCCAGGAACAAGCTGGTCCATGATTGATTATGAACTGCTACCGAAGGCATCTTTTTATTATGGGAAAATATTCTTCCATCCTGTCCTGTTATCACTGGAGCATGAGCCGGGTGAGCCGCTTGCGTTGTGGGTTGTGAACGATACACGTGACGTCTTGAAAGGGGAGCTTCGACTCAATGTCTATGCATTGAATGGAGAGAAGATCTACTCCAGCTCACATGCTGTTGAGGTAACATCCCAATCCTCACGGTGTATTGCTGAATTAACTGAAGTAGAGGTGTTACAGGGTAGACGTGCGGAGGAAGTAATGGTTGAGTTGGTATCCGAAGGATTTGCGGCACCGAGTAATCGTTACTTCTTGCGTGATCCTAAGGATGTGACGTTGCCAGAGTCGCAATTGAGCGTACATGTGAATGAAGAGGAACAGTCTGTAACGGTTACGGCCAGTAGTGCGATTGCACGATTGGTGAAGCTGGAGCTTCCCCTTGGACGTGTACGATTCAGTGACAATTATTTCGATCTGCTCCCCGGTGAGAGCCGAACAGTGAGACTACGTCATCCAGAGCAAACGTCTCTGCCTCTGACGGAACTTCGAGTTAGTGCCATGAACGGCAGAGAAGGATAAAATAATAATAATAGACTTCGAATCTTATTCGAGGTTCAAGGTGGTAATCCTGATCAGGGATGCCACCTTTTTTACTTTTGCAGCAGGGTGAGTTCCTGTCGTTGTGTCAGGTGATCTTGTCTTTTATCCAGAGATGGTTATATTCTTTCTGATGTTGATCCTGCTGATTGTTGGTATTGTATATATCGTTCGTAAAAGCAAACAAGTATTGCGCCGCTTAAATAATCTGGAGAAAGCAGTATATGAAAAAGACAACATCTCATCCTATCCGAAGGACCTTGATACTGTACAAGAAGCACCCAGAGAAGACACGTTTGCTCCACGCAAACGAAAATGAAGATACGGAATTACATAAAAAAAGATAAACCAACAAACCAAAGAGCCGATTATTCTCTATGAGGAAGTGATCGGCTGTTTGGGCATATAGGCATTTTATCCGTATTAACTGAGTTTAGAGAAAGGATTCATAACGCTGTTGGAAAGAGGATTCCATCTCGACTTGTCGAGCAAGTTGCTGCTGTACCTTTGCACCGCGAATCGTCTGAAGTTCCTGAAGTTGTGCAGTGGAACTGAATTGATCTGCAGCCATTTGGACAAGTAATTCGGAGAGCACATCCGCATCTTCGAGCGCGGCATTAAGTCCAAACGCACCGGTTGGTGTCATGGTATGAGCGGCATCACCGATGAGTACAACATTGTCCTGTGCCCACGACTGGCAATAGCTGCTTTCGACAGATAACAGAACAAAATCACTCCAGCTCTGAATATTGGCAGCTACAGAATCAGACAGGCAAGGAAAAGCAGATACAAGTTTATCTACAAAAGGAGCAATCGGCTGCTCTCGCAGCTTGGAGTAAGCTCCCTCGGGAATGTTCCATCCAATCTGAACATAACCGCCGAACTGTGAGAACAGTGCGAGCTGTTGACCATCCATGCTGGCCATCCGAACAGCGGGTTCCCAACCTACGGGTGCCGGAATGCGTGCCCAGAGCAGATCATACCCGTGCTTGCGAATCTCCGGGGTCATACCGGAATGTTTGCGTACAGCAGAGTATCTGCCATCAGCACCAACAATTACAGATGCTTCAATGGAGGCAGGGACGCCGTTCTGCCGAATGTTAATACCCACGACCTGGCCGTTCTTGTCTCGTAACAAACCGGTCATAATCGTATTGAATAGTACTTGTTTATATGAACTGTGCTGCCGAGCATGCGACACGATGGCTTCCAGGAGATGATCTTGGGGTACATGAATACCAACATGAGATTCTCCATTGCCCGGTGATACCGTATGAATAATCTGCCCATTTTCCCAATACTGAATCTGTTCCAAGAGCAGCGCTCCGCGTTCCTGAATGAGGGAATAGAGGCCGTGTTTATTCAAAATGGCTTCGCCATCCACATTGAGCAACTCCCCGCGAAAAGACTTGTGCAGGTGGGGCTGCCGCTCAATGAGCATCGTGGAGATTCCTTTTTGATTCAGTAAATAAGAAAGCAAAGCACCGCCAGGACCTGCGCCGACGATACAAACATCCGTTTTTAATTGTGATTGTGAATTCTGATTCATGTGCATAAGTCCCTTGCAATATAATGGTGACTCTTGTTTACTTTATAACAACAGATTTATTAAAATTATTAAGTAACTAAAAGTAACTTTAAAGATATAGGTTATTATAAACAAACCCGTTGCCATAATGCAATAGGTGAAACCCAAAATAAAACACAAGTCCTCCGGTCGAGTAAAGGGTATCCAATGCAAGCGTATTTTTCACAAACATCATAGTGTAAATATGTTACAATATAAGGTAGGTTATGATGAAAGGCAGGAGGAACGTTTATGAGCCCGGATACGGAGCGAAACTCTCAATTGGCAAATGTAGATCAATTGTTGGAGGCCTTCTTCAGATATAAAAATAAAGTATTGGATCAGCAGCAGAAGACCGAAACCAACTGTAAACTGAATCCGACAAAAAGTCATATATTGGGCATGATTTTACGTGAAAAACGCTGTATGGCGGTTGATGTGGCCAGACAACTCAGCTTGTCTTCCGGCGCAACCACCATTGTACTGAATCAACTGGAGACGGAAGGGTTGATCCAGCGGGTGCGCAGTGAAGAAGATCGGAGAATTGTGTGGCTGTCCTTAACGGATGAAGGCGCGCAGCTTGCCAAGACACTTAATGCGAATCGCGGCCGAATGACGTGGGAATTGTTGCAAGCACTTTCCGAAGAGGAGCAACAGCAGATGTTTGGCATGCTGAAGAAAATTGAACTGAAACTGCTGGAGAACATGAAGTCGTTTGAGCAGATCCACCGGTAGTCCATATATGACTTGATTCCTTGAAGACGTCAGTCCTCATGAGTTCGTCCCTATTTGCGGGGGGATGAACCTTGAAGACTGGCGTTTTTGAGTTGGTTTACAAATGAAAGCGAACCACATGATCCGTTAAGCCTTCCTGGATCAAAACTTCTTTTTGTTTGCTGCCCATCAGGTCAAAGTGGGGAAATGGCTGCCGCCGATGAATGTATCGCGGGTCCAGCCCATGATCGTTGCACCAACGCTCGAGACGTTCACGATCTGCACAGCCAACTTTGGTGACACTGGTGATACCGGGAAATCGGTTGTCAATCCAGAAATGAGTGAGGTACGCAATCTCACCACGAGCCACTTGTTCCTTCCACGCAGCAAGCTCTTGTCGTTTAATTCCAAATGCCATAGATGCAGGTTCCTTTCCAAACGGGTATTGTCCTGAGCATATTGTAACATCTTATATACAGAATCCATTAGAAATCTTCATTCAGACTGGTCTGAGGCGAGTTGAATGGGTATATGAATATGACAACATTTTTATAATAAAGGTTGGATTATGTTAAAATAAACCTATACAACAAAGGTTTCACCACTTCTATAGCGGAAAGGGATTGTCATCATGGAAATATTCATTGCCGTACTTGTGTTACTGGTCCTGATCGGTTTATCCAATATTTTAAACCGGTTTGTACCCTTTATTCCCGTTCCGCTTATTCAAATTGTGCTTGGTGTAGCTATAGCTTTGCTTCCCGCAGGTGTTCACCTGCCGTTAAATCCGGAATTGTTCTTTGTACTTTTCATCGCACCTTTGTTATACAACGATGGTAAGCGAACGCCAAGAAATGAATTATGGAATCTGCGTGCACCGATACTTCTGCTTGCATTAGGGCTTGTATTCGTGACAGTAGTCGTGGCGGGATATGCCATTCACTGGCTGATTCCTTCGATTCCGTTACCTGCTGCTTTTGCTCTTGCAGCCATATTGTCCCCGACAGATGCAGTGGCCGTTGGCGCAATGGCAGGGCGAGTACATTTGCCCAAAGGCATACATAGACTTCTTGAAGGTGAAGCATTAATGAATGATGCATCCGGCCTGGTCGCCTTCAAATTCGCAATTGCAGCCACAGTTACAGGTGTATTTTCCCTGGCGAATGCAACCTTTAGTTTTATTCTGATTGCGATTGGCGGACTTCTTGTCGGGGCATTGTTATCTTTTCTGCTAATCAGGCTAGGGGTATGGATCCGTAGACTGGGCATGGAAGATGTAACTATCCACATGCTGCTGCAAATCCTGACGCCATTTATCATCTATCTGGTGAGTGAAGAAATTGGGGTATCAGGTATTCTTGCGGTAGTGGCAGGCGGTATTATCCACGCCATTGAGCGTGACCGCGCTGAATCGGTTCAGTTGAAAATGCAGGTGGTGTCTGCGAGCACATGGTCAGTCATTTTATTTATACTAAACGGTCTGGTGTTTGTTATTCTGGGTGTACAGGTCCCGGATGTGTTGAGTACCATTTTTGAAAATGTTTCGTTTAATAACTTGCAGGTGTTGGGGTATGTGGGCTTGATCTCTGTGCTACTGCTGGTTCTGCGCTTCCTATGGATCTATCTGTTCTGGCAAGGGAATGAATTGCTGCGTACCAAATCTTCTATTGGCAGTCCCAGATTCAAAGATATTACGATTATTTCCCTCTCTGGGGTGCGGGGGGCTGTAACATTGGCGGGTGCCTTCTCCATTCCTTATGTGCTTCAGGATGGATCACCTTTTCCTGAACGGGATCTGATTATTTTTCTGGCGGCAGGGGTTATTCTCTTCTCCCTGATTGCGGCCAGTGTGTTTCTTCCAGTTCTGGCCAAGGACGATGGGAAATCTACAGAAGAAACACCGCAGAAGTCAGAACGAAAAGCACATGACATTATGCTGAATGCCGCAATACGGGCTGTCAAATCCGAAATGAACGATGAGAACAAAGCTGCGGCACTGGCGGTTGTCTCCGACTTGTCCAAGTACATCAGGCAGGCCGCAGGTCAACTCACCGCCGGTAAACGCAAAGATATTCAGAAACAAGAAACGGCTATTAACCTGATTGCCACCCGGGCGGAGCGTAAAGAAGTTGAAGTGATGCTGGACGAAAATGCAATTGCTTCTGATGCGGCCTTCAAATGCGACAGCTGGCTGGATCGCAAGGAAATGATGCTGGCGAATCGCGCAAACACTCAGTTCATGACCTCGATCAGCGAGATCGGGCGTGTGTTAGGACATCTGTTCACCAACCGGTCCCAGAAGCCGAATCAACCATTCATGCTTGAAAATGCAGAACTGTTCCGTCGGGTGAAGTTACGTACCTCTGAAGCGGCAATTAAGGCCATTCGTGCCCATATGAATGATGGGAATCGAGTCGTCGCACTATCGGTCATTGCCAAGTATGAGCGTGTAATTGCCAAATTGCGCACCTGGAACCAGGGGAAAACGGAAGATCCGTTTAATCAGGAGAAATTGGAGTTGCAGATGGTGGCCATTCAGGAACAGCGTAATACGGTTCAACAACTGTATGAAAACGGCGAAATCACCCGGGATGTGGCTGCGAAACTGCGTCGGTTTATTAACGACGTGGAAGCGACTGCGCTGAAAAACACCTAATCCGATAAATCCGATATTTTAAATATGCTAAACTGTTTGGTATAATATGGACAAGAAAGACGTCACAACTAAATTGTACTTATTCGATCAGTGAAGGAGAGATGAGACATGGCAGAACAACAAATTCGGTTGGGCAAGACGGATCTGATCGTGAATCCCATTGGACTGGGTGCGAATGCAGTAGGCGGACATAATATCTATCCGGACATGCTGAATGATGAGACGGGTAAGGAAGTGGTTCGTACAGCTTTGAAACAAGGTATTAACTTTGTGGATACGGCATACATCTATGGACCTGAGCATTCCGAACGACTGATCGGTGAAGTATTGAAGGAAACCGGTCAGCGTCAGAATACGATTATTGCAACCAAGGCAGCTCATAAATTAGTGGATGGCAAGATTGTCATGGATAACTCACCTGCTTTTCTGAAAACATCCGTGGATGAGGCGTTGAAACGTCTGCAAACCGATTACATTGATCTGTTCTACATCCACTTTCCGGATGAACATACGCCTAAGGATGAAGCGGTAGATGCGTTAAAACAATTGAAAGACGCTGGCAAAATCCGCGCCATTGGCGTATCTAATTTCTCCATTGATCAGTTGCGTGAAGCCAACAAGGACGGGCATGTAGACATACTGCAATCTGAATATAATCTGTTCAAAAGAGATGCGGAGAAAGAGCTGTTGCCATATACGGCTGAGCATGAGATTTCTTTTGTGCCCTATTTCCCACTGGCTGCGGGACTGCTGGGCGGTAAATATAATGGCAATACAACCTTTCAGGATGGACGGGCGAAGAACCCGCTGTTTACAGGTGAAGCTTTCATTGAAAATCTGGAAAAAGTTGAGCAACTGCGCAGCATAGCACAATCCAAGGATGTTGAGGTCGCTCATCTGGTTCTGGCCTGGTACCTGACACAGCCTTCCATTGATGCATTGATTCCGGGTGCCAAGCGACCGGAACAGGTCATTAACAATCTGCAAACATTAAATGTGGAATTAACTGCTGAGGAAATTGCAGTCGTGGATCAGATCTTTCGTTAATGAGTTCGGGTGAATCGGGAAATGCTAACAGGGAGTTTACGTATGAAGACAAAGTGAGGACACCACATGAACCTGAAGGCAGCCCGAGTCATCGGAATGTTCACGCTAATTATTTTGCTGGGTAGCAGTTCTGCCTATGCAAAGCCTGTACAGAAGAACCGTCAGTACTATGAGGAACGAGGAGAGATTGTGTGGGAAGTTCCCACACAGGATAAACTCATCGCTCTTACCTTTGATGATGGACCAGATCCGATTCAGACTCCGCAGATTCTGGCTTTGCTACAGCAGTATCATGCCAAAGGAACTTTTTTTGTACTGGGCAAATGGGCAGATAAATTTCCTGAACTAATTAAACAGGAACAGCTCGAAGGGCATGAAATCGCCAATCATACGTATGCACACACGTATGCAGTTCGATCAACTAGTGCGGACAAGTACATGAAGGATATGAACGAAGCGGAAAGTTCCATCATTGAAGCGGGTGCTGAGCGTCCCCTGTTGTTCAGGCCACCGGGCGGCTATTACAATGACATGGTCATCCAGGCTGCCAAACAAAAAGGGTATACCATTGTACTCTGGTCCTGGCATCAGGATACACGGGACTGGGCTTCTCCAGGTGTATCGGCTATCGTTAAAAAAGTACTGAATAACGCACGCAATGGGGATATTGTACTCTTCCACGATAAGGTGGAAGGCAAGTCCCATACGGTAGCTGCACTCAAAACAATCCTGCCGAAGTTACAGCAGCAGGGATATCGATTCGTGACGGTATCTGAGCTGCTTGCTGTGAAGGCACGCGAAGCTGCGAAGGATGGAACTTCGCCATCGTCTATATTGAAGCATGTGCAGCCCTGAACATGGTAATCCAATTAGAAACCGTAGGTCTCAGTTGAAGAGACCTGCGGTTTCTTTATCTTGGTCTTCATATCAGCCATGGAATCAGGCGTAGGGGGTTATTGCCGTGTCCCTTTTGTTTTGAAACCAAAACGTCTACAATAGATGGAGCTTTGTGTTTAAGGGTTATATAGTATACAAGATATGAATTACGACATAGAGGAGAGTTAACATAATGAATGGACAACAACGTGTAAATATTAAGCCAGGTCTGGAAGTGGACATTGTGCTGAAGCAGGATCAAGCTACAGGTAAGCTGACACGTGGCATTGTGAAGGATCTGTTAACCAAGTCACCTACGCATCCACACGGAATCAAAGTACGACTGACGAGTGGTCAAGTGGGACGTGTGAAACAGGTCATTACAGGAGGCTCGAACTAACTGTGGCCCAAGGCGGGGAGATGAGCACTACCGCAGAAGTAATGGCACATCTGGCTTCGGGTAATACACGTCAGCAGGACGCCTATTATGTGTTACAGAGCAGTGGATTGCTCGAAATATTAGCTGACTATCACCCGTATCCAGCAGGAACGGTACCAATTGATATTGATATTCCGGGCAGTGATCTGGATCTGCTGTGTTATGCAGAGGATCTGGATGTGTTTGAAGCCGAGATATACAATCGAATCGGAGCCGTTGCTGAATTTCAATGTGTACGTGGTGGGGATCTTCCAGACCAACGTCCTTATGTGACTTGTAATTTGCAAGTAGGACATTGGCCTGTGGAGATTTTTGCCCAATCCGTGCCAGTTTACAGGCAGAATGCATACCTACATATGATCGTAGAGTGGAGATTGTTACAACTGTGGGGAGACGCGGGACACCGCGAGATCCGCAGACTGAAACAGGCAGGGTGGAAGACGGAGCCTGCATTTGCTTCTGTTCTTGGATTACAGGGAGATCCATATGTGGACATGCTGCATCTGGCCGAGATGAAGCGAGAAGATCTCTGGAACTGGGCACGTTCACGCACGTTTTTTTAAAATGTCTATTTGAGATGAACTAATCATTTACACGATAACGGAGAGGACAGAAAAAACCTGAAAAAGCGAAGCGGTCGCCTAAAAGCTTTCTGAAAGAAAGCTACATCGGAAGCATATGCTTATTACCGGATTTCCCCTTGAGAAAGGGGATCAAAAAAATCTTGGAATAACAGCGATTGGAAGGTGCTTCTGTCATCGTAGTGTCAGTGTAAATAACCTTTGGTCAGATCAGAAAGATGGCTACAATTGTTGTTACCGTAAGTCCCAGCAGTACAGGCTTCAGGTTGCGTCTTGCAAGTTCAAAAGGATTGACTCCGCAGATTGCAGCAGCAGGAATCAATGCCCATGGAATCAAGGTTCCGCCACCTACCCATATAGCTGCAACCTGACCGAGTGCTGTCAGCACAGGTGCGGAATCTGCCGATCCTGCAAACATGGACGCAATCGAGCCAACCAGGGATATCCCTGAGAACCCCGAACCATCCATTCCGGTAACTGTTCCGGTCACCGTCATTGTAATGGCGCCCACCGTATCATTCAATGGCACTAGTCCAGCAAGTGCGACCCCAAGATCATTCACGATCCCGTGTGAACCTTCAGGAAGAGGGTTGATGAACAACTCCGTAATCGCAGCATCTCCCAGATAAAAAAATGCGGCTATGGGAATAACCGGTCCAAACACCTTGAAACCAAACTGAAATCCTTCTATTAAATAGTTGGTCGTTTCCTCTGGTCCCGCATGTCGATGTGCGGCAAGGGTAACGGCAATCAGTATAACGACAGCAGTTCCGCCAATCAGAGCTGTTGCGTCGCCGCCTTGCAATTTCAATACAAACATCAGAATCACATCAACTGCGAATAACAGAGGAATAAGCAGAGCGAACGCCTTTTGCAAACGGGGTGACATGACTTGACGTTGAACAGGCTGATCAGTGGGCAGGGAGGTGGACACAGCTTCTGATGAGGAAGAAGGTTCCGTGCTCAGGGTACCTGATATAGCGTTTGGGGAATGAACAGGTGAGCCTGATTTCATCTCTTTGCGCAGCATCCAGAAGGCTGTAAGTGTAGATACGGTGCCCATGACAATGACCAGAGGTATGCTGGCCGTCATGACGGAAGTAACGGGTATACCCGCCGCATCAGCTGTAAGTTTGGGAGCCCCCTGAATAATGTAATCTCCAGACAGTGCAATCCCATGTCCGAACAGGTTCATGGCAATAGCAGCTCCAATCGGAGGAAGACCTACACGCACGGCTACAGGAAGCAGTACTGCACCGACGAGTGCTACGGCCGGGGATGGCCAGAAAAATAGCGATACGACCATCATGATCAATCCAATACCCCAATACGCGACTTGAGGAGAACGGATAAACCGGGTGACAGGTGTTACCATGACCTCATTAATGCCTGTTCTGATCAGAACACGGCTCATTGCCACAATAATCGAGATGATGAAGATCGTACTCGACAATTCTTTTGTTGCATAGATAAAGCTGCTGAAGATCCCAGCAACTGACCCGCTTAAGGTTTCGGTTGCCAGAAGTCCAATGGTCATAATACCCGCGACACAGATGATGGTGGTGTCCCTGCGCCGGATCATTACAGCAATAATCAAGACGATAAATGCCAGATAGACATAGTGTAACGCAGTGAGTTGAATATTCATCGAACAGGCCTCCCTACATCCTGGTGACTAACCCGAGGAGTGATATATCGTATGCATGTCAAGATCGGGCGTTCGTGGAGTCCGGGGCTTGCCGCAGCATTTATTTTTAGGGAGAAGCTTCAGAGTAATAAATGAAGGATTTATTTTACAACTGGAGAATTTATTACAACATGAAGCTTGTTACTCTTGAAATTGAAGCGGATGAAAGTCACCAGAATTGATATGTGAAGGTCACGGGACCCCATAGACAATGGCAAGCAGGGGTGATTACAATAAACATGCCATCATAAGGAAGAAAATAGAAAAAACTATGTTGAACTAAAAGGGCGGGAATCCATAATCCATGAATTTTATCCGTTCACTTCGTTTTAAATTTATAGTGGGTCTTACATTGATCATGCTGCCATTATTCATGCTGCTTTATTACAACAACGTCTACGCCATGAAAGTTGTACGCGACAAAGTATCCCTCACCAATATGAATCATCTCGCCAAGAGTGTGGAGCAGAATGAACGTGTATTACAGGAGACAAATCGGTATTTATATAGTCTGGGTGAGCGGGACCCGGATATTATCTCTCTGTTTTTTCTGAAATACGGCAGCGGCGATTACATCATTGCAAAGCAACGGATTATGAACAAATTCATGACAGATATCGGTTTTTATAATCTGATCGATTCTTTCTTTCTATATGATGCCGTGAATGATGATCTGCTGCTCGCCACTTCAGGCAATTATGATGTCAAAAAGTCGGTTGTGCAGGAGAGTATGCCTGTCCAGATGCAGCAATTGGAAGGGGATATCCAGAAGCCGGAATGGAGCATCGTGCGTGGCGGGACGTGGAATGCACTGGTGAAAACGGTGCGAATCAACCAGCAGTTCTATGCAGGTGCACTTGTCGATATGAATGCACTGAATCATACACAACAATTCACTGAATCCGGGGATCGGGGTGGCGCAGTCATTGTTGGAATAGACGGTGGGGCACTATCTGATTCCACTTTGACTACTGCACAGATTCAGCTTGCTGCAGCGCATCTTCCTGGCCTGAAAGATCCGTACCAGGTGATCTCCGAAGTTGTGAACAAGGGAGAAGCACGTCAATATCTGATGTTGGGTATTGCCTCGGCCATGTCCGAGATGAATTATATCGTGCTGCTGCCTGAGGAAGACATGATGCGTAACCTCCCGTTTTTCCAGCAGATCATTCGTCTGCTTCCCATTGGTGCAGCAGTAATTCTGGTTACTGCACTGATCTTTTTGCGGCATCTGTTATTCCGCCCGATGAATGCGTTAATCCGAGGCATGAGAAGGGTGAGCCGTGGAGATCTCGATGTGAAGCTGGACCCGCCATCTTCCTCGGAACTTGAATTTATGACACGAAGTTTCAATCAAATGACCAGTGAGATCAGGCATCTGAAGATTGATGTGTATGAGGAACAGCTGCGGACGCGGGAGGCAGAGTTCAAACAATTACAGATGCAAATTAATCCGCACTTTTACCTGAATTCACTCAATATTATTCATAGCCTGGCTTCCTTGCAAAAGCATGAGTTGGTGCAGCAGATGGCTGGTCATCTGGCCGATTATTTTCGATTCAGTCTGCGTGCAGGCAAACGTGTTATTCGTCTGGATGAAGAGCTCGAGCACATTCGTCATTACTTAGAAATTCAAAAGCTGAGGTTTCCAAGCAGATTCGATTTTGAACTGGATATCGAACCGAATCTGGAACATTATGTGATTCCTCCATTAACCATTCAGCCTTTTGTGGAGAATGCCATTATTCATGGATTTCAGCGCCGGACGCAAGCCTTTGTCATTCGGATCGTGGCACGCCTTGGTGCGAAGTCATCCGGTCAGGTCGATGGGACGGTGCTTCAACTGATGATTGTGGATAATGGTGTCGGATTTGATGAGGAATTATTGGAGCGTCTGCAACATGGACAGTACGCTGAAGACCCGAGTGGACAGCATATCGGTATATGGAACGTGGCTCATCGGCTTTTAGTGAAGTATGGTGATCAAGCCAGTTTGCAGTTTGGAAATGAGGCGGATCATGGGGCCAAAGTCATCATTGATTTACCCGCTCAGACCGAAGAGGAAGAAGGGGGAGCCTATGCGGAACCTGTTGATCGTGGATGATGAAGTGTATGCATTACAAGCGATGGTGGAAGGAGTTAACTGGCAAGCAGCAGGCGTCGAGCAGGTATTCAGTGCTTGTGATGCCGAAGAGGCAAGAGAGATCTTAAGGGCACATGCTATTGATATCATGATCTGTGATATCGAGATGCCTGGTGAAACAGGGCTTGACCTGCAAAGCTGGGTGTTGAAACATGATCCAGGCATACTGACCATTTTCCTGACAGGGCATGCTTTATTCGATTATGCTCAGACAGCCATCAAACTAAATAGCTTTGATTATGTGTTGAAGCCGGCTCCAGCGGATCAATTGATTAAGGTAGTAACCCAGGCGGTGGAAAAGATCAAGGATGGAGAGCAGCGTAACCGTACCAACGAAGTTTATGAGACCGTATACAAACGCTGGAAAACCCATAAACCGCTGCTGACGGAACGCTTCTGGAAAGATGCCATCTCTCAGCGTATCACGTTAACCGAACAACGGTTGCAAGAGCTCGCAGAACTGTATGGTGCCGAGATTGATCCGCAGGCTCGTGTGTTACCCATTGTGATCTCGGTAGAGGAATGGGTGCGTGATTTTGATTTGCGTGACGAAGAGGTATTGGAATATGCCCTTCGTAATGCAGCCAAGGAGATGCTGCTTGGCGACAAGCCCGGTGAGGTGTTTCAGGATCAAAGTGGATTAAATATTGTACTTGCTTATGAGCAAGATGGCATCATTCCGAGTGCGAGCGAAGTGGCACAACGTTGTCAGGGGTATATTCAGGAATGTGGTACGTATTTCTACTGCCGGTTGTCCTGTTATGTTGGTGCCCCGGTTGCTGTAACTGAGCTGCAAGGCATGTTAAATGAACTGATGGATATGGAGCGGCGCAATATTAAGGAGCTTGAAGAAGTTTTTGTCTATGATGAGCGGGGAAGAGATCAGGAAGATCGCTTTTTGCCTATTCCATGGTTTTCGGAATTATCCATTCTTTTTGAGACGGGGAAAGTAGGGGATTTACGAGAACGTGTGGATGAGATTTTTGAGTTGCTTGCTGCCCAGGAGGGATTGTCTCCTGAAATGCTGCATCTCTACTATCATGCCATGCTGCATGTGGTCTATCCGCTGCTTCATCAGAAAAACGTGTCAATACGCAGTCTTTATCCGGGTGAACGGGAGCCGGAAGAGAGTATGGTGACAAGGTCGTTGCCGCAGTTGAAACAGTGGACGTCTGATCTGATTGATCGTGTTATCCCGGTGTTGTACCCGGACGATCATAGCCCCATGACCATTGTGGATCAGTTGTGCGTTTATATTGAAGCTCATATTGGTGAAGAACTTATGCGAGAGGAGCTTGCAGCTTTTGCCGGATTCAATCCCGCTTATCTATCGCGTCTGTTTCGGAAAGAGAAGGGGATGTCCCTATCTGAGTTTATCCTGCAGGGCAGAGTAGCCAAAGCGAAGACATTGTTGTCCCAGTCCACCGTCAAAGTGACGGATATCGCTGGCAAGGTGGGGTACTATAATTACTCGCATTTCACCAAAATGTTCAAAAAGTGCACGGGTATAACGCCACAGGAGTTTCGAAAACAGTCACGTACCGTATAGTTCAGGGCGCAGCATGCTGCGCCTTTGTTTTGTTTATTTTGGCACTAAAGTCATAATTTGATAAGTCAACAGGTCATCACAGCAGATAGAGGTCTTACTCGCCCCGCCGTATACTTGAACCACAGGAGCCGCAACGGAGCTTCATCCTGAGGAAGAATTCAAGAGGAGTGAGGGAGAACAAGTTATGAAGACACAACCCCAGGCGGGTAAGGGAGTACGGATATCGGAAATACCGGGAGAAACAGTCCGAAAGCGCAAGTCTGTGTGGCACAATCTTGTCAAATTCAAGGTGCTGTATCTCATGTTCTTGCCAGGTGTCCTGTTTCTGCTGGTGAACAACTATATGCCGATGTTCGGCGTTCTGATCGCATTCAAAAATGTAAACTATGCTGATGGTATTTGGGGTAGCCCATGGAGTGGATGGGACAATTTTAAATATTTGTTCTCCACCAGTGATGCATGGGAAATTACCCGAAATACACTCGCGTATAACACGGTGTTCATTGCACTGAATCTCTTTGTAGGTGTCGGGCTTGCTATTCTGCTCAATGAAGTGAAGAACAAGGCAATGTCCAAGTTATATCAATCACTTATGCTATTACCGTATTTCCTGTCCATGATTGTGGTCAGTTATCTGGTACTGGCTTTCCTGGGCAAGGATTCAGGCTTCATGAACTCAACGATTCTGCAGATGTTCGGTGGTCAGCCAATCGACTGGTATTCAGAGCCGAAGTATTGGCCGTATATTTTGCCACTGGTGAACACATGGAAGAATATTGGATATTATGCCGTCATTTATCTGGCAGCTGTCGTGGGTATCGATGAAGAATATTATGAAGCCGCTGTGCTTGATGGTGCGACCAAATGGCATCAGATACGCTTCATTACCATTCCGTTTCTCGTCCCATTAATCGTCATTATGACGTTATTGCAAATTGGCCGTATATTCTATGCAGACTTCAGTCTGTTCTACCAGGTTCCACTGGAATCAGGAGCGCTGTTCCCTGTAACGAATGTACTGGATACCTACGTATATCGTACGTTCCTTATCGGTGGAGATATCGGGATGTCATCAGCAGCCGGTCTATACCAAGCAATCGTTGGATTTGTGCTGGTTCTTGTATCCAATACCATCGTAAGGCGAATAGATAAAGATAATGCATTATTTTGAGAGGAGGCAAGTCAGCTGTGAAATCACGTGATCCACTAGCCGTATCGAAGCGTTCCGCATCCGTTATTCATGCGATGTTTCTATTCTATGCCATTGCCTGTATCGTGCCGATCCTGCTTGTCTTCGCCATCTCATTTTCGGACGAGACAACAGTAATTGCCAATGGATATAAGCTTATTCCAGAGAAGTTCAGTCTGACGGCTTATGAGTTTCTGTTCAGAGATATGGATCAGATCATTCACTCGTATGGTATATCCTTTATCGTTACCGTTGTAGGTACCATTACAAGTGTTGCGCTGACCGCATTGTATGCGTATCCACTCTCACGGAGAGATCTGCCTTACCGGGGCTGGTTCGCCTTTTTCATCTTCTTCACAATGTTGTTCAATGGGGGTCTGGTACCTTGGTACCTGGTCTATGTCAACGTATTGGATCTGAAAAACTCCCTACTGGCACTCATTATGCCGCTACTGCTATCTCCATTCTTTGTACTGGTCATGCGTACATTCTTCGCGAACTCCATTCCGGTGTCTATTCTGGAATCGGCTCGGATTGATGGTGCGGGAGAATTGAGAACGTTTGCACGTATCGTGCTTCCGCTCTCTCTTCCCGTAATGGCAACCGTCGCGTTGTTCAGTACATTAAATTACTGGAATGACTGGTACCTTAGCATGATTTTTATATCAGATAACCGGACGATCAGCCTTCAGTACCTTATGTACCGGACGCTGCTCGATATTCAATATTTAACAACCAACTCCAACGTCTCTTCACAGATTTCGTCGCAGGGTGGATTGCTCAATCTGCCTAACAAAACTCTGCAAATGGCGATGGCTGTGGTCGGTATTGGTCCAATTGTATTGGCATATCCGTTCTTCCAGCGTTATTTCATCAAAGGTCTTACGGTTGGCGCTGTGAAGGGATAACTCTGAACCGGTTAGCGGAGTGGGCAAGGTAATGAAGATGGACTGAAAGGGCATATACAGAAGTAGTTATCGGTTTAATTGTGAATTGGGGAATTCGGTTGTATGGTTCAACACATGACAGGAGGGGTTCAATTGGTTAGATCATTAAAGGTATGGTCACGCATGATGGCAACGGTTATGGCGCTGAGCCTGGTGCTGGCAGCTTGCTCATCAGACAAGGGTGGAACAGCAACAACACCTGGCGCAGAAGGCGGAGGAGCAAGTGAAGGTGGGGGCAAACCCTATGAAGTGACACTGTTTTACCCGGGGACACCACAGAAGGATGTGGCTCTGGTGGAAGCCGAGATTAACAAAAAGATGGAACCGAAGATCGGAGCTACCCTTAAGATCAATGCGATTGACTGGGGTCAGTGGGATAACAAGCTGAATCTCATGATTTCTTCAGGTGAAAAATCAGACATTATCTTCACAGCGGCTTGGCAGAACTACACGGTGAATGTAGCTAAAGGCGCATTCTTGCCCTTGAATGATCTGCTTGATGCACATGGTCAGGATATTAAGAAAAACCTGGACCCTGCCTTTCTGGAAGGTTCCCAGGTAGACGGCGTGAATTACGGCGTTCCTACGAATAAGGAACTTGCTGCCACACGTGGTGTGTTGGTACGTAAAGATCTGGCTGACAAGTATAAGCTGGACCTGACAGCTGTAAAGACATGGGCTGATCTGGAGCCCTTGCTCAAAACAATCAAGGAAAACGAGCCAGCTATCACACCATTCTATATGTCCAATACCAACGGTAACGGGCTGTTGGAGAATCTGGATTGGGATTATCTCGGTGATGCTTCCGTACCTGGAGTCATCTCCAAAACAGCAGGCGGAACAACGGTGCTGAATGAAGTGGAGACCCCTGAATTCAAAGAAGCGGCTGAACTCGCTCGCAAGTGGTATCAAGCAGGATATATCAACAGTGATGCTGCTACATCCAATGTGTTCCCGAAAGACCAGGCGAAGGCTGGAAAAGCGTTTCTCTGGACAGATGGCATGAAGCCAGGCAAGGATAAAGAAGAAGAAGGGTATGTGGGTTTCCCACTCACTCAGATTGAGATGACACAGCCGACAATCACGACGGGTGATGCGTCTGGAGCGATGCTTGCAATCTCCCGTTCTTCCGAACAACCGGAGAAAGCGATGCAGGTCATTAACCTGCTGCATTCCGACAAGGAAATTAACAACTTGCTGAACTTTGGAATTGAAGGTACACATTATGTGAAAAAAGACGGACAGGATAATATCATTACTCTCCCTGAAGGCGTTGATGCCAACAGTCGTACCTATAACCCAGGTGCTCAATGGCAGCTTGGTAACCAGTTCCTGAACTTCCTATGGGATAATGAAGATCCGCAGAAGTGGGAAAAGTTCAAAGAGTTTAACGCCAAAGGTGTGAAGTCGCCAGCACTGGGCTTTACATTCAACAGCCAATCTGTCAAAAATGAAATTGCGGCGGTCAACAACGTGAACAAACAGTTCAAGCCGGGTATGACATCGGGCGCCGTTGATCCAAATGAGATGATTCCGAAATATCTGGAGAAATTGAAAGCAGCGGGAATCGATAAAATTATTGCAGCCAAACAGGAACAACTTGATGCATTCCTTGCCCAGAAGTAAATGATTATCAGCTGTGATTGAGAGACTTGTGTTCTACAAGCTCTTGTAATGGCAAATATGGAGGACGTTTTCGGTGAACAACCGAAGACGTTCTTTTTATTGTTGTTTTTTTGATTTGGATTGTTAATCATAAATAGGAAAAATATGATATAATAAGGTGGTTGATTAGGGGGTGTTCGAGTGTCGAGAACCAGACTTGTGTTCTCAGGGGCTTTATTGCTATTTGCTATCATCTTTACATTTAACCATCATCTTGGTTTTTCTGTTGGGGATACCATGCTGTCAGCAATAGGTATATCACCGTATACTACGTCTTATTTAAGTGGTGTACATATCACACTTTTCCTGGGGATGGGAATCTTTGCTTGCGGATTTTACCTTACACGCAAAGAAATCGGGAAATCGTTCCCCGGTCTTGCAAAAGGGTTATGGATCGTAGTTATCGCTATCATTCTCAGTTACTCGTACATGACAGATAAATTCATGTATATAGCCAAGTGGGGAGCTACAGGCATTAATGCGGTATCCTATGTACAGAATGCAAGCTCTTGTACCTTTAACGTGCTGAAAACGGGTGAGACCCGAGCAACCTGTGACCTGACACTCAAAAATTACGGCAGAGATTCCATATCCGCCGTGTTATTGCCTGATCTCGCACGCAGTTATAAGTTTAAGGATGATCCACTATTGGAAGCTTTGCAGTCTGTCCAATTAAGGCCCGTACATGTTGAGATTGAACGTTATGGAACGTTTAAAGGTAAGTTGGAGTTTTACGGGAAAGCGGAATCCCCTCTGTTCGTAAATGGGAAACTTATGGATATTGTGCTTGATGTAGGCGTGGATGGGGCAAATACGGTATTTGATTATGATATTCCATAGTTGATATTTTTATAGAAAAAAAGAATAATTACATAAACAGAAGTGGAATAAGGTTGAGTTGAATAGAGAGATCAAAGATATATACTGAAATTAGATAGAGAGCTGGCTAATCGCTGGCTCTTTTTGTGCGTGGAAGTTGCATTTAGTGCAGAAATATTGGTTTTATCTCCTTTCCCCTTGAATTGGTAACGCTTACGCTAGATAATGAATCGTTTTGTCTCAAAAAAAATAGTTTGTCTTTAGCGCTTACATCATTACAATTAATGTCACGACAAATTAAGACAAGGTGAGATGAAAAGATGTCATATCGGACAAACCTGTTTTCCAAAATGGTCATTCTTATTCTGATTATGCTGATTCCTGTAGTGCTTCTGTACTGGTACTCCAATCACAAAACAACAGCTGTTCTCAGAGATGAGTTGAATCGATCAAATAGTAATCAGCTTGAATTTTTCCAAAATCAAGTGAACACAAACATCGAACTGTTATCCTCATGGCCGAATCTGCTCATACATGATCCTGATATTGCCAGCTTCAGGCGAATCTATGCGGACAGTAACTACTTTGACCTGGATGCGATCAACCTGGTCAAACGTATTCAGAATAAGCTGAGTATTCAGGAAAGCTCATCCAATTGGGCCACGAAATTATATCTGTATTCTCCTTCGCTGGGCAGGGTGGTTTCCGAAAGGGACGCACGTTCTTACGATAAACAAGCGCTAAGGGAGAATATCAGTTCCGGCTGGGATGTACGCAAAATTCAGGATGGGGAAGATGATCGGTTCATGTTTAGCTGGATTACGGTATCTCCGTACGGTATTAAAGACCCAGCTAATAATGCGGAAACGATTATTAAACTGGAGTTTGATAGTGACAACATTCGGGATATGCTCGACAAATTCAAAGACGATGGCAGGCATGATCCCTTCTATTTCCGAGAAGAATCGGGAGTTATTTATAACCGGACTTCAGATCGTTCCCTAACGAATCAGTTGATGGAAGAACTGTCCGTTCATAAACTTCAGGACGTTGATAACCGTACAGTGGTGATCGGGGACGAGCCTTACATGGTTAACACGGTGAAATCCAGTACAACAGGCTGGTATTTGGTGGACTACATGCCCCTGTCAGATATTCTGAAGCCTATTCATCAATCCAATATGCTGTTCTATTCTTCCATGATTTGTTTGTTGTTAATGAGTTTTGGTGTGGCGTATTTGTTCTATGTTCAGGTACAGGTACCAGTGAAACAACTCATTCGCGGGTTCCAGCGGTTGAAGCAGGAAGATTATTCAGTGAGGATTAAGCCAAAGGGCCGCAATGAATTCAGTTTCCTGTCCGAACGTTTCAACTTGATGGTGGAGCAGATCCAGCAGTTATTTGAACACGTTTACCTGGAACAGATTCATGTGCGTGAAGCTCGGTTGAAGCAGCTGCAATCGCAGATTAACCCGCACTTTTTCTATAATTGTTTCTCCTTCATTACGAGTATGGCGAAGCTGAAGCGTATGGACGCTGTTGTAGCGATGTCGCATAACCTATCGCGATATTATCGGTATACGACAAGACAGGAGCGGGACGTGGTACCGTTGACAGAAGAAATTGAATTTGTCAGCTGTTATCTGGAGATCCAACGGATGCGTATGGACCGGATTCATTACAAGATTGATCTGTCTGATGAGATGTTAAGACAGGAGGTACCGCCACTCATCGTGCAACCATTGGTGGAGAATACAGTGATTCACGGCATCGAAGCGGACGCGGAAGCAGGAGAAATAAGAGTATCCGGGGAAAAACAGGGCGGTGTCATGGTTCTTGTGGTAGAGGATGATGGGCAAGGCATGACGCAGGAGGCACGTGAGGCGCTTCTGAGTAAGCTCAGGGGAACGATGGATCAGGAGATGGGCTGTGGCCTGTGGAATGTGAATCAGCGACTCCAGCTTCGATATGGGGAGCAGGCTGGGCTTGATATAACGGAATCGGAACTTGGCGGGTTACGCGTTACACTGTCATGGCCTGCCGAGCAGGAGTTTCTTCTGGAGAATGAAGGATAAGCACTTGGAATGTGTAGCGCATGATGCACGATGGAATCCATTTGCAGAATGAACGAAATAGGGAGTGAATCACTTGATTGATATATTGCTGGTAGATGATGAGACATACGTAACAGAAAGTCTGGAACTTACGATCCCCTGGGGAGAGCTTGGAGTAACGACCGTGCTGCGTGCCGCATCCGGTAAGGAAGCGTTGGAGATTATGGAGGAAAATGCAGTAGATATCGTAGTTACCGATATTCGCATGCCTGGCATGTCAGGACTGGATCTCATTGCAGAGGTAAGCAAGCGCTGGTCTCACATCCGCTGTATTTTACTAACGGGTCACAGTGATTTTGATTATGCTAAAAAAGCCATTCAATTGCAGGCAGCGGATTATATCCTGAAACCCGTAAACGATGATGAGTTTATGGGATCGGTGTCGGCAGCCATCACGTCTCTTCGCGATGAGTGGGATGAATTTGATAAATATCACCGGCTTTTATACAGTCGGAAGTCTGACTATAAGATTTTACGAGAAAATCTTATGCATGATCTGCTGCTGGGACGTGAGATCACGGCCCGGGCGCTTCGGGAACAACTGCAACAATATGAGATTCATATTGATCCGGAACAATCGGCTGTGATGATGCTGATTCGCCTTACAGGACGCTTCTCATCAATGGACCAGCAGTCTCTGGATCTGATGGATTTTGCGGTAGGTAATATTGCAGAGGAAGTACTCGGAGAGCAATTTAACGTGTGGTTTGGTCGCGGACCCCATGAGTGTCTGGTTATGTTCTTGCAGAATCAAGATCAGATCGCAGCTCCGCAGATGGACTTGGAGACGCTGAGAATCTCAGCTGAAACTTTCCGTGAGCATGTCATTCGATATTTACAGGGAGATCTGTCCATGGTAGTTACACCGTCATTTCCCTTTAATGAGTTGACAGCAGCTTATCGAAAAAGTCTGGGTTCGCTTGTCCTTTCAGGACCGGAAGAACACAAGATTATATATATGGACATGGATCAGGCACTCAGCAAAAGACCGGAGAATGATGCGACGCAGGCGCTCGAAGAGCTGTACAAACCGCCTATACTTCCGCAATTGCTTGAAACCAAGCAATGGGAAGCGGCAGCGCGTAAGCTGAACGCGGTCTTTGACGCGGCAGAACAGGTTCGATTGTCTAGAGAACATGTGTATGAGATGTATCTGTCGGTAACCAATGCATTTATGTATATCGCCCATAAACAGGGGCATCTGGTGCATGAGATTGATCATGCGGGATTCGATCTGCTCCTTGCTCATCAGTTGATTCAATCCCCCGAGAAGCTGCGGCGCTGGGCAACCGAGATGCTGGCGAAGCTTCAGGAAGAGTTGTCCGATCAGGAAGGTGTGCAGAGCCGCAGACATGTGATCAAGCAGGTTCAGGAGTTGGTTACAAGAGATACAGGACAGGATCTGTCAGTGAAGATGATTGCGGACAAGGTATATTTACACCCCGTATATCTATCGAAAATTTACAAGGCAGAGACAGGGGAAGGCCTTGGGGACTACATGATTCGTATGCGCATGGAGCGTGCTTTGTATCTGCTTAAGAATAGCAATAAAAAAATATACGAGATTACGAGTGAACTTGGCTATCAAAATCCGCAATATTTCAGCAAAATGTTCAAAAAACATTATGGTATGACACCAAATGAATTTCGGGATCAGGCATAATTACAACAACATTCCAGAATATAGGTTGGCAAAGGTGCAGAAATCTTGATTTCGTATCATAGGCTCAAAGGCCTGGTCAGCCTATAATGAAAGGGTAACCAAAACGATTTAAGGGGGAACAACATGAGAGCGCAATCAACGAAAAAGAGATTCTTGACGCTTCTCGCTACAACGCTGAGTCTAACTGTCGTTCTTGCAGGATGTTCAGGAGGCAGTGGGGGCGGAGATAGTGCAACACCAAGTACATCTGGAACCCAAAACGAATACAAAGAAAAGTATGATCCGGAAGTAACCATTACAACAGCATGGGGAATCGATCCTGAGTTGAAGTTTAAAAATGGCGAATCCATGGAAAATAACGTGGCAACTAAGTGGGCCAAGGAAAAATTCGGGATTAATGTCAGCGCGCTCTGGTCAGTAACAGATACAAACAGTGCGTTTGCAACCAAACTTCGTCTGGCTATGTCCTCTGGACAGGAAATGCCAGATATCGTGACGATTGGTAGTGCGGACAATCTCGTTGCTCAAGACTTGATCGACTCTGGCATGTACGAAGAAGTCGGTCCACTGTTCGACAAATATGCTTCAGACACATGGAAAAAAGCGATGGAGCAAGATCCTAACGTCTGGAACCAATATAGTCGTGATGGCAAAAGAATGGGTATCCCTGTTCTGGACTACGCATACAACAATGATTACTTGCTCTGGATTCGCCAGGATTGGCTGGATAAGCTGAATCTGAAAGCACCAAAAACAATTGATGAGCTGGAAACCGTTATGGAAGCATTCAAAAACAATAACCCTGACGGCTTGGCTCCTGAAAAAGTCACTCCGCTCAGCGTTGGTTTCAAAACATCCATGAACACTTGGATGGGAGATGTATCTTGGATATTTGGTGCATATGGCACCTTACCTCAACAATGGAATCTTGCTGCGGATGGCAAGTTGGAGTATGGCTCCATCAATCCGGGTATGAAGCAAGGTCTGACCAAATTGAGCGAATGGCTCAAAAAAGGATATATCCCGCAGGAAGCAGCTCTATGGGATGAGAACAAAACAGCAGAGCCAGCAGTTGCAGGAACTGCCGGCATTATTCCAGGACCTTACTGGATGAGTGGGTGGCCACTTCTTGATACAGTGAAAAATGTACCGAGTGCGGTATGGAAACCGATTGAAATTCCTACCGGTCCTGAAGGAAAAGCGATGCGTCACGGAACACAGTTCGTTAATGGTGTTACGTTGATCAAAAAAGATATGGCACACCCAGAAGCATTCTTTACGTATCAGAACTACCTGTTTGACAATTATGCAGACCCAGCACCAGGTAGCCCTTATGATAACGGTCTGTTTGCAGGTTATGACTACCAATTGGATGCAAATGGAAAACAAATGCCGATTGACGAGATCGAAGGCGGATACGTGAACGTTGTACGTTATTTGCTTGTTCGCGACGGTGCTCGCATTCCAGATGCGCAGATGAAAGCACTTCTGAACTTAGCGGATGGCAAAGAGCCTGAAACGAAGCTTGAGAAAGATGTTGCTGTCAATTACGGTAAAGAAACTCCAGCAGCAGCAAAAGTGTTACTGAGCCAAGAAGAAATTTCCTTTAAAAACATGTTCACAGGTCCAACAACACAGACGATGAAATCCAAGCTGGACTATCTAAACAAAATTGAGAATCAAGCATTTAACGAAATTATCTATGGCAAAAATCCGGCGGATGCGTTTGATACCTTTGTACAAACGTGGAAATCAGGTGGCGGTGACCAAATCACGCAAGAGGTTAACGAATGGTATGACAGTGTGAAAAAATAGTTACAAGCAGCGCTCAGACGACTAACGTCTGGGCGCTTTTTTTGGTTTATTCAAGCTGAGGCAAAGTGGTTGAATTTGTGCCATTTATATTGCTTTTATGTGCTGTTTGGACCCTGTAAAAGGTTGATATAATCGCATTATAAGCCACTCAGGGAGTACTTGAGTAGGAAGAAATACAGGGGGAGCAATCATGAGAACTTTGAAACGCACTTGGCCATTCCACGTTATGCTGTTGCCAGCCATTATCTTTCTGATTATTTTCAGTTATGTGCCTATGGGCGGGATCATTATGGCATTCCAGAACTACAAGCCATGGCTTGGGATTAGCGGTTCTGAATGGGTTGGGCTGGACAACTTTAGATATCTGTTTGAACGTGAAGACAGCTTACAGGTCATCTGGAACACATTGATTATTGCTGTACTTAAACTGATTTTTAATTTATTTGTTCCATTTGTTTTTGCCATTCTTTTGAATGAGGTTCGCAAGATGGCTATACAGCGAACGATTCAAACACTTGTCTATTTACCTCACTTCTTGTCCTGGGTCATTCTGGGCGGGATTTTGATAGATCTGTTGTCAACAGGCGGCTTGGTTAACCGGGTTCTGGGAACCTTTGGACTCGGGCCATATTTCTTCCTTGGAGACAACAGTTGGTTCCGATCTACGGTCATTCTGACAGATGTGTGGAAAGAATTTGGCTATAACATGATTGTCTTTCTGGCTGCCCTTGCCGGAATTAATCCAGCATTGTACGAAGCAGCGGAAATTGACGGAGCAGGACGCTGGAAACAGACACTGCACATTACAATTCCTTCACTTGTGCCGATGCTGATGGTTGTAGGAACACTGGCACTTGGTAACGTACTGAATGCCGGATTTGACCAGATTTTCAACTTGTATAACCCGCTCGTATATCAAACGGGTGACATCATTGATACATTCGTATATCGTTCCGCAATGCAAAACGGTGAGATGGGCTTTGCAACGGCGATCGGATTATTCAAATCGGTTATTAGCATGATCTTGATTCTTGTATCTTACAGCTTAGCCAAAAAATACGCTGGATACCGCATATTCTAAACGAATGAACAGAGAAAGAAGGGACCACGATGTATCATAAATCATTGCCTTATCGCGTGTTTAATATAGTCAATACCTGCTTTCTGATTCTAATTGCCATCATGTGTATCATACCGATGGTTCATGTACTGGCGGTATCCTTTAGTACAAAGGCTGCTGCCGATGCAAATTTGGTCAATCTCTGGCCTGTAGGTTTCTCTCTTGAGGCATACAAAAAGACAATGAACAATCCAATTTTCTTGAACTCACTCTGGATTTCACTTCTACGTACAGTAATTGGTACAGCTATTACCTTGCTGATCACGTTCCTGGCAGCGTATCCGTTGTCCAAAGAGAATAGTGAATTCAAAGGCAGAACAATCTACTCCTGGATTTTTGTATTCAGTATGATTTTTAACGGGGGACTGGTGCCATTCTACATGGTTATCCAGAAGATCGGGTTGATGGATTCCTTCTGGGTACTGGTACTCCCTGGGGCAGTTAACACATTCCTTGTCATTCTGATGCTGAACTTCTTCCGCGGTATTCCAAAAGAACTGGAAGAAGCGGCGCTCATGGATGGAGCTAACCATTTCAGAACATTGTTCAGTATCTTCCTTCCCATTTCGATGCCGTCCATTGCAACAATTGCATTGTTCAGTATGGTGTTCCACTGGAATTCCTGGTTTGATGGATTGCTCTACATGAATAACGCCAAGGATTACCCACTTGCTACATTTATGCAAACAGTCATTATTGGACGTGACATGAGTAGCATGAGCATGAATCCAAAAGAAATGGAAGCTCTCTCTCAAACTACGGTAAGGGCAGCTCAGATCTTCATCGGAAGTGCACCAATCTTGATTGTGTATCCTTTCCTGCAACGTTTCTTTGTCAAAGGTATGACGTTGGGCTCAGTTAAAGGCTGAGCCTGTACCCCAAATTAATGGAGGTTGATACAGTGAGCAATTTGACGGAAAAGACATTCATTCTGGGAATGGATGTGTCCTTTATGGATGAAATCGAACAGCATGGCGGGAGTTACAGTGATGTGGATGGCAAGGAACAAGACTTGCTGTCCATCCTGAAGATTAATGACACTAACGCGATACGACTTCGAATCTGGAATGATCCTGTTGGTGGATTCTGCAATCTGGAGCGGACGGTGGAGGTAGCCAAACGGATCAAGGAACAGGGATTGAAATTTTTGCTTGATTTCCATTATTCTGATCGCTGGGCTGATCCAGCCAATCAATGGAAGCCGAAAGCATGGGAAAATCTGTCCTATGAAGAGCTTCAACGTGCGGTATGTATGTATACGGCTGACGTTCTGAGAACGTTGAAGGAACACGATGCGCTTCCGGACATGGTGCAGGTGGGCAACGAGATTACACCAGGCATGTTATGGAATGAGGGACGTGTCGGTGGAGAAGAGCATGATACGGATGAACAGTGGGAGCGTTTTGCAGGCCTTGTGAAGTACGGAATTGCTGCGGTCAAATCCGTTGACGCGGATATTCAGATTATGATACATATTGATCGTGGTGGAGATAACGCCGAGAGCCGCAAGTTTTACGATCGCTTTGAAGCACTGGGTGTGGAGTTTGATATCATTGGTCTCTCGTATTACCCTTGGTGGCATGGCACACTTGATGCGTTACGTGACAATCTTCATGATCTGGCTGAGCGTTATGGCAAACCGATCAATGTAGTTGAAACCGCTTATCCATGGACGCTGGAACAGCCGGAAGGCATTGAATGGATTTTGAATCAGGAAGATATGTTGTTACCAGGATACCCTGCAAGTGTAGAGGGACAGACCAAATATCTGAAGGATCTATTGCAGATTATTCGCGAAGTTCCTGGTGGTTTGGGGCACGGATTCTATTATTGGGAACCTGCCTGGATACCAAGTAAAGAAGAATGGTCCGTCGGTCATCCGAATAACTGGGGCAACCTCACCATGTTTGATTTTAAAGGTCGCAAGTTGGAATCGTTTACAGCACTTGCTACTGCAGAAGAATCAGATGTCGTGACATATGTGTAATCTAGCGTAATACGTATTTTCTGTGAAGTCGTTGTTATCGTATATAAATTAAAAAAAACTGTAATTAAAGCAAGGGAGTTGTCCTTATGACATACAAATTTCCACCTGTAAGTTCCAAAGCCCCGCACATGTTGCATGGCGCAGACTATAACCCGGAGCAATGGCTCCGCTACCCTGAAGTTCTGGAAGAAGATATTCGCTTGATGAAGCTTGCCAAGTGTAACGTGATGTCCATTGGTATCTTCTCATGGGTATCCCTTGAGCCGGAAGAGGGTGTATACACGTTTGAATGGCTGGATCAGGTTTTGGATCGTTTTGCAGCAAACGGCATCTATGCATTCCTGGCTACACCAAGTGGTGCCAGACCTGCCTGGATGTCCGCGAAGTACCCGGAAGTGCTCCGTGTATCCGAGAAGCGTGTCCGCAATCTGCATGGTTTCCGTCACAACCATTGTTATACTTCCCCGGTATACCGTGAGAAGGTTACTGCGATCAACACAAAACTGGCAGAGCGTTATTCGGATCATCCGGCTGTAATCGGCTGGCATATCTCAAACGAGTTCGGCGGAGACTGTCATTGTGATTATTGTCAGGAAGCGTTCCGTGGTTGGGTTCAGAATAAGTATCAAACACTCGATGAACTGAATCATTCGTGGTGGACCACATTCTGGAGCCATACGGTTACAGACTGGAGTCAAGTGGAATCTCCGGCTCCACACGGTGAGACACAGGTACACGCAATGAATCTGGACTGGCGCCGTTTCGTTACGGATCAGACAGCTGATTTTATCGTGCATGAAACGAAACCATTGAAAGCTCAGAATCCCGATCTGCCAGTCACAACCAACCTGATGGAATTCTATGGCGGTCTGAACTATTGGAAGTTTGCCGATATTCTGGACTTCCTCTCTTGGGACAGTTATCCGACTTGGCATGATGCAGATGACGACGCGAAACAGGCATCCCGGATCGCAATGATGCATGATATCGTTCGTTCCATCAAAGGCGGTCAGCCGTTCTTGCTGATGGAGAGTACTCCAAGTTCGACGAATTGGCAGGATGTCAGCAAGCTGAAAAAACCGGGCATGCATCTGCTCTCTTCTCTCCAGGCTGTTGCGCACGGTTCCGATAGTGTTCAGTACTTCCAGTGGAGAAAAAGCCGGGGGTCCAGTGAGAAACTTCATGGTGCGGTGGTAGACCACGTAGGAACGGAACACACACGTGTGTTCCAAGATGTAACCGACGTAGGAACGGCTCTTGAAGGCATGGAAGCCATTGTAGGAACAGCGGTTCCGGCAGAAGTTGCAATCATATTTGATTGGGAAAACCGCTGGGCCGTTAATGATTCCCAGGGTCCACGCAATATCGGTGTGAAGTATGAGCAGACCGTGGAAGAGCATTATGAAGCATTCTGGAAAAAGGGAGTCGCTGTAGACGTTATTGATATGGATGCAGATCTGTCCAAATACAAGTTGCTGATTGCTCCAATGCTCTATCTGGTACGTGAAGGTGTCGGGGAACGCATTGAGAAGTTTGTAGAACAAGGTGGTACGTTTGTAGCAACTTACTGGTCTGGTATTGTTAACGAAAACGATCTGTGTTTCCTGGGTGGATTCCCAGGCCCACTGCGTAAGACACTTGGCATCTGGTCCGAGGAAATTGACGGACTGCATGATCGTGATCTGAACGGAATCATTCCGGAGAAGGGCAATGAGCTTCAGCTCAATACAGCGTATGATGCAATTGAACTGTGTGATCTGATTCATCTGGAAGGCGCGAAGTCCCTGGCTACATACCGTTCTGACTTCTATGCGGGACGCCCGGCATTGACGGTTAACCAGTTAGGTTCAGGAAAAGCTTATTATGTAGCGACACGTCTGAAAGCACCATTCTATGATGATTTCTATGCGAAACTAATCGCTGACCTGAACATTGAGCGTGGACTTGAAACCGAGCTGCCTGTCGGAACAACGGCACATACGCGTACAGATGGTACAGCTGATTATGTGTTTGTACAGAACTACACACCAGATGAGAAGCTGGTTGAACTAGATGGACAGTCCTATACCGATCTGCTCAGTGGTGATGCTGTGGAAGCAAGTCTCAGCTTGAAGCCATATGACATTTGTGTTCTGCGCAGACCGGCTACCCGAAAATAATATAGGTTCATCCTTACTTTATAAACGGAGTTAGGATAGAAAAAGAGTGCCCTGAACGCCTGCATTGGTGTTCAGGGCATCTTTTTTATTTTATGTATTTGGCTGTTGAACGACTTTTTCTGGACAAGATAAAGGATAAACGTGTCCACGCAGCGAAGACAAACACGTAACATGTAACTCAAGACTTTCAGTCTGGGAGGAATGGAAATGAATCAAAGAAATCTGGATGGTAACAGCATTATTATTCGACTGGAAATGACAACTAAGGATATTAAGTTTGGCGAAGTGGCTTCGGCCATCTCGGAAGCTGGGGGAGACATCATTGCCATCGACGTGATTTCCACCAATCAGGATGTAAGCGTGCGCGACTTGACGGTCGCCGTTACAGATGCACAAGATAACAGTAAAATTATAGAAGGGGTGCGCCAGCTTAAAGGTGTGTCCATTATTAATGTATCGGATCGGACGTTCCTGCTTCATCTGGGCGGTAAGATCGAAGTAACACCAAAGACCCCGATTCAAAACCGGGAAGATCTGTCACGTGTGTACACACCGGATGTGGCTCGTGTATGTTCAGCCATTTCAGAAGAACCTGGCAAAGCCTTCTCATTGACAATTAAACGGAATACAGTGGCCGTCATATCGGATGGCAGTGCGGTGCTTGGACTTGGTAATATTGGTCCTCGTGCAGCGATGCCTGTCATGGAAGGTAAAGCGATGTTATTCAAACAGTTTGCAGGTGTGGATGCTTTTCCGATCTGCCTGGACACACAGGATACCGAGGAAATCATACGTACTGTGAAAGCGATATCACCTGGTTTTGGCGGCATTAATCTGGAGGATATCTCGTCACCGCGTTGTTTCGAAATTGAACGTCGTCTGAATGAGGAATTGGACATTCCTGTATTTCATGATGACCAGCATGGCACAGCGGTTGTGTTATATGCCGGTCTGATCAATGCGCTCAAACTGGTGGGCAAGTCCATTGAAGATGTGAAGATTGTGGTCTGCGGTATTGGTGCAGCAGGTGTAGCTTGCAGCAACATATTATTGTCTGCAGGAGCCAGTCGACTTATTGGTGTCGATCGTGAGGGTGCGATTGTACGGACACAAACCTATGAGAATGAAGTCTGGAGTGATTATGCAGCTCGTACCAACCCGGAACTGGAAACCGGATCACTGCGCGATGTCATCCGTGGAGCGGACGTGTTCATTGGCCTGTCCCGCGGCAATCTGTTAACTCGCGAAGATGTGCAGACCATGGCAGAAGATCCAATCGTGTTTGCGATGGCAAACCCGGTACCTGAGATAATGCCTGCATTGGTGGAAGACATTGTGGCGGTAATGGCAACAGGCCGATCCGATTATCCGAATCAGATCAACAACGTGTTATGTTTCCCGGGTATCTTCAGGGCAGTTCTGGATTGCAGAGCCACCGAAATTAATGAAGAAATGAAGTTGGCAGCTGCGCAAGCGATTGCTTCGGCCATTACGGATGAAGAGCGTACACGTTATTACATTATTCCGAGTGTGTTCAATGATAAAGTGGTCAAATCGATGCGCAGTCGCGTGATTGAAGCAGCTATTAAGACGGGTGTAGCTCGGCGTATTCCGCGTGAACAGGCCCGTGAAGGCGGGGAATCGTAAGATGTCAGAGAACCCTCTTCAATCTGGTGGGAATCTGCAGGAATTAGGGCACATGCATAATATAGATGGAATAACGACAGGAGAGGCTGTTCTGCGCGCCGCCCGATCCTTTGTTCAAGGGGACTCATCCAAGCATAGTGATGGTCATGACTGGCCGCACATTGAACGGGTAACCGCACTTGCGGTTGAACTCGCTCACCGCATGGGTGCAGATCCATTTGTCAGCGAACTGGCTGCTTTATTACATGATGTACCGGATGAGAAGCTGAATGAGAGCTTGGAAGCCGGGATGGCTAAACTGAATGACTGGCTGGATACCCAGCCTCTTGACCCGGATATACGTAATAAGGTTGTGGGTATTATTAGCACCATCTCATATGCGGGAGGCCAGCGTCCTGCGGTCAGTTCGCTTGAAGCACAGGTTGTTCAGGATGCGGATCGACTGGATGCACTGGGTGCGATTGGGATCGCGCGAACCTTTGCCTTTTCAGGAGCCAGAGGGCGCGAGATGTACGACCCGTCCCTCCTCCCACGGGAGCATATGACCCGTGAGGAATATCGTAATGGGCGCAGCACAACGATAAATCACTTTTACGAGAAGTTGTTCAAGCTCAAGGATCTGATGAATACCTCCTATGGCAGGGAGCTGGCGGAACAGCGTCATGATTATATGGTGCAGTTTGTGGACCAGTTCAAAAGGGAATGGGAGGGCACGGACCGTTAGGCAGGCATCATAAGCATGAGTATTCCACAGAGGTATAGTAAGTAACAGAGGCGAATCTTTGAAGTGGAGAAATCCATTTTGAAGATTTGCTTCTTTTTGGGTTAATAATGTGTATTAACATACATAAAGAAATCAATTTCATAATAACTCTGACTTATGACATGGCAACGGAAGACCTTACATGGTACAATAAATCGTTCTCCTGAATGAATTCAGGCAAAAAAAGAAATATGGGGTAATAATGAACATGATTATCAAATGTAAAATTTCAGGTTCGGTAAAGAGGAGGGGTCACAACCATGTCGTTTGGTGCACGTGTACTTAAGACGGGGATCGCGGTCACGCTTGCCTTGTACCTAAGCAGCCTGTTCTTGAACCCGCAATCTCCCGTGCCTGCCGCAATTGCGGCTATATTCGCCATGCAGCCTTCCATCTATCGTTCCTGGAAATACTTTCTGGATCAATTGCAAACAACCACGCTGGGAGCTATTGTGGCCCTGGTGGGAGGCATGGTGTTGTCCAATGAGCCAATCGCTGTTGGATTAATTATTGTACTTGTCATCATGATCTGTCTTAAATTGAATATGGGTGAGACGGTTGGTCTGACACTGGTCACGGTTGTATCCATTATGGAAGCCTCGGGTGACTGGCATTTTGCACTCAATCGTTTTCTGTTGACACTGGTTGGTATCGTATCGGCGTTTCTCATTAACATTACGGTATTTCCTCCGAAACCGAAGGTTCAGTTCGTGAAGCAGATCCATAGTGTATTCAGCGGTATGTCCTTACTTCTGCGAACCTCGATCTCGGATGAGATCAAGGAAGTTGTATTCCGGGAGGAGAAAAGCAACCTTGGTGGTTCCATTAAGTCTTTGTCCGACAAGTATAACTTGTTCGAAGAGGAACAGAAAAAGATGAAACGTTCGAAATTCAGCGAAACACGTCAGATGGTGGTCTATAAACAAATGCTGCTGAGTCTGCAAAAAGGATATGAGGTGCTGGATTCGGTGGAACGCCACTATTTCCAGGCACCGCGGACAACGGCCATGGATCAGTTTTTTGACTCACATCTTGAACTGGTTATCAAATTCCATGAGCATGCATTGCTCAAGTTCGAGGATAAGCTGAAACCTAATGGAGAAGAGGCAGCACAGTTTGTATTGGATAATGACCGTTTCATGGAGCAGGCGATCACCCAGTTTGATATCGACAAGGAAGGAATGTTACGATTGTCCATCGTGGCTGCGGCGATTTATGATTACGGATATCAGTTGGAACGTCTGAATCGACTTGCCGAGCATGTGCATAGCGCCAGTGAAGACAAAGAATCACAGGACAAAATCCTGAATTGGCTCAAGTGGCCTTAATGAGAATTGCGCACCTGCTTGGCGATCATATACAATGGAACTACAACATTGCCCGGACAATCGTGTCCGGGTTGTTTTGTCGTACATACAGCTGAATGGCATGAATTAATATTAACGAACTGAGGGATAGAGACATGATTATAGAGGAATTGGACGCTGAACTAATGGAATGGTTGAGTGGGACAAATCTGGAGCATAAACAGCATGAAGCCATGCAACTGCTAACCGTATCTGAGGATCAATGGCCGCATCATGCGATGATCAGTATGGGGGAAGTGATTGCGATAAATCCACATCAGCTTAGACTTGCTTTATGGCCAGGTACACAGACCAGTATGAACATGAGCAAAACAGGCAAGGCTACCTTGATTGCGGTTCAAGGACATCGATTGCTGCATATCCGTATAGAAGTAGAACGGCTGTCTGAGATTAAGGGCGCTGTTCATCCGAGAGATCGTTTTGAAGCACAAGTGCTCCATGTACGTGTGGATCACGCGCCATATGCGGAGATCACTTCAGGAATAACCTTTCAATTAAAAGATGAATTTGGAGCAATTACACGCTGGAAAGAGACGATTGAAGAATTGCGAAAATAGGCAGGAGTAGCTAAATAGATGAGGACCCGGTGATTGGGTAATAATGAAGAAGAAAACAACAAAAAACGCCTCCGCTTGCATCGGGACGTTGTCACTGGTACAATAAAAAATGGTTTTCGGAAATTAGAACTAATTAACATATTATTAAAATTTTTACTTTCTAATAATTATACCATTGCCTTTTCGGGCTTGTCAAATGGGATTTTGAGGATACAATCCGGGGAAAGAGGGGCTATTAACATATGAGTACAGATCAGCAATGGAATGAGGAACAACAACGGGTCAACACCGTGACCGATCAGATTGAACGCAAGATCACAACGTTAGAAGATGAAGTAGGCTCCTTCCGTGACGAAGTGGTTGGAATGAGAAAAGACTTTTGGGACGAAGTCACGATGAACTTTAGTGAAGCGGACGATGTCGGAGAGACATCAACCAGCATGCGGCAGCAGTCACAGGTACTATCCGATCGGGAGCGCAGCCATCTAAATACAGCGGCTGCGTTGGACAAAATGAAACGACTGCATCACTCACCATATTTCGGCCGCATTGATTTCAAGGAAGACGGGTATCCAAATGCAGAACGCATTTATCTGGGCATTGCATCGTTGCTGGATGAGAAGGAAGAATCCTTTCTGGTCTACGACTGGCGTGCGCCGATCTCTAACCTGTATTATGACGGAGCACCGGGTCCAATCACGTATCATACACCCAGTGGAGAGATCAGCGGTGATATAGAGATGAAGCGGCAGTTTGTCATTCGGGACGGACGTATCCGGTTTATGTTTGACACAGGGGTTACGATTGGTGATGAGCTGTTGCAGGCCGTGCTCAGTCGAACTTCGGATGCACAGATGAAGAGTATTGTAGCGACCATTCAGAAGGAGCAAAACCGGATTATCCGCAATGACCGGACACGCATGCTTATTGTGCAAGGCGCAGCCGGCAGTGGCAAAACATCGGCGGCACTCCAGCGTGTAGCATATCTTCTCTATAAATACCGCGAGCATCTGCAAGCAGATCAGATGGTTCTTTTTTCACCGAATCCAATGTTCAACAGTTATGTCTCCACGGTACTGCCTGAGCTTGGGGAGGAAAACATGTTGCAAACGACCTTCCAGGAGTATTTGGAGCGCCGTTTGGGTCGTGAATATCAACTGGAAGACCCGTTTATTCAGCTTGAATATGTACTTACGGGGACGGAAGATCCCGATTACGATGTTCGCATGTCCAGCATTCGCTTCAAGTCGTCCGAAACTTTCCTCAAGGTTATTACACGTTATAAGGAAAGCATGTTGTCAGGTGGCATGAAATTCAAGCCGGTACGCTTCCAGGGCCGAGCGATTGTCACGTCAGAGGCTATGGCTGAGAAATTCTATAGTTTCGAATCGTCCGTTAAGCTGGTGAGTCGACTGGAGATGTTGCGGGACTGGATGCTGAAAGAACTGTCTGCCTTTGGTAAAGGTGAACTGGATGCGCCTTGGGTTGATCAGCAGCTTGATCTAATGGAGCCGGAGGATCTGCAACGTGCGTATCAACGGTTGAAGCGTAAACAAAAAGGAAAGACCCACACGTTTAATGACTTCGAGCAGGAAAGAGAAATTCTGGCACGTATGGTGGTCAGTGACCGACTCAAACCGTTGCGGAAATGGATCAAGTCCTTACGATTCGTTGATATAAGACAATTATATGCACATCTGTTCAACGATGAGGCTCAGATGGTGCGACTGCTGGGTGACGAAGCGCTGCCTGCTCAATGGGATGAAATCTGTAAGATGACTTTACGCAGGTTGAAGCTTCAGGAGTTGGCATATGAAGATATTACGCCATATTTGTACTTGCGTGAGCTTATGCTTGGATTCCATATTAACTCCAATATTCGCCATGTCATCATTGATGAAGCTCAGGATTATTCTGCGTTTCAGTTGGCATTTATGAAGAGATTGTTCCCTCGGGCGAAAATAACAGCACTTGGTGACTTTAATCAGGCAATCTATGCCCACTCTTCTGTACTTAGTGGAACAGGACCCTTGACTAATCTGTATGGACCAGACAACACGGAAGTCATTGAGCTGACCAGAAGTTATCGTTCTACCCGGGAGATCGTGGAGTTTACCCGTGGCATGGTGCCTGGTGGGGAAGAGATCATTCCATTTAACCGTAGCGGCGAGAAGCCTAAAGTTATCGTTTCTTCTGATTCCGATCGTCATATGAATGTCATCACGACAGACCTCAAGCACTTGATTGAGGAAGGGTATGAATCAGTTGCAGTGATCTGCAAGACCGCCGAAGAGAGCAGAGAGGTACATGCTGCATTGAGCAAGATACTGCCCTCAGCACCGAAGTTAATTAAGAAAACGACGCTGGCTTTTGAACAGGGTGTTCATGTCATTCCTGCGTATCTGGCCAAAGGTGTGGAATTTGATGCTGTCCTGATCTATGACGGCTCTGCGGAGCAGTACGCCCATGAGCATGAACGCAAATTGTTCTACACGGCTTGTACGCGAGCGATGCATCTGTTGCACGTTTACTGCGTGGGCACACCGAGTCCTTTCATTACCTCGCAGTCGGAAGAATGGTATGATCTTGGCAAGGTGTCTGCTGCGCAAGTGGACTGACATATCACATTCATGTGCATGAAGAAGGCTTCCGTTCAGTGGAACGGGAGTCTTTCTGTATATGATACATATATCGGGAAGAAGCTAACTTCACGAGGGAAGTATACATGATGAGATTCCAGCCATATAGGTGATCGTATGGAATGAAAATACCTAACGTGAATCCGTAAGGATTGGGTTCTGTGGATAAATATGACTCCATAATTTGTATTGAGGCACAATGGATGTTATTTTTCTTTACACATGAGGTCTGGACTCATATAATCGTAACAATATATTTTTTTTGGATCGTTTATTAAAGGAGGCAACAATATGAACAAATCATCTTTTGAACGGCAGCTTATGGCCGATTGTGTACCGGATCTGGTCGCTACAGCCCGGGGAGATATGCCAGCGACTTTGGTCATTCGGGGAGGCACGCTCGTAAACGTGATATCAGGTGAGATTTTGCCTGAGATGTCCATAGCTGTACAAGGAGCTCGAATCGCTTATGTTGGTAAAGATGTAAGCCACACGATCGGAGAACATACCCGGATTATTGAAGCGAACGGCAAATATATCGCTCCTGGATTGCTGGATGGACACTGCCATATTGAAAGTACTCAGATGAAAGTAACCGAGTTTGCGAGAGCGGTATTGCCTTCAGGCACGACCGGAGGTTTCTTTGACCCGCATGAGATCTCCAACGTGCTTGGTCTCAAAGGTCTGAGACTGATGCTGGATGAAGCGCGGACCACACCGATGGCTGCTTATATGCAGGTGGCTTCCTGTGTGCCTTCCACCCATCCGGGATTGGAGACAACAGGTGCATATATCGGGCCTGAAGAGGTAGCTGAGGCTCTTTCCTGGGGGCCGGACATGATTGGCCTTGGTGAAGTGATGAACTTCCCTGGGGTAGTCTATGGGGACGAGACGATGATCGGTGAGATACAGGCGACCCTCCGGGCAGGTAAAGTGGCAGACGGTCATTTCACCTGGGCTGCAGATGACTGGCGTCTGCCAGCCTACGCAGCGAGTGGCGTTACAGGGGATCATGAATGTGTGACCAAGGAAGACGTGGTGGAACGTCTGCGTCTCGGGATGTATGCGAAGATGCGCCAAGGTTCCGCATGGCATGACGTGGCAGAGACGATCAAAGCCTGCACTGAGCTTGGACTGGATACACGCCGGATGATGCTGGTTACTGATGATCGAAGCTCTGAGTCGCTGCTTAAAGAAGGACATATGGACTTTGTGGTTCGTCTAGCGATCTCTCAAGGCGTGAAGCCCGTCACGGCTTTCCAGATGGCTACGATTAACACGGCTGAGCGATTCGGTGTTGCACGCGACATCGGTGCGGTGATTCCTGGCAATATAGCCGATATTATTCTGCTGGACGGCCGTTTGGCGGATGTACGTGTGGGCATGACGATTGCTGCTGGGCAAGTAGTGGCTGAGAACGGGAAAATGACGGCGGTCTGGGACAGCTTCACGTACCCGGAGGAAGCGCTGAACACGGTGAAGTTAGAAGCTAATATTCAGCCAGAAGATCTGGAGTTGGCTGCGCCGATTCAAGAGGGGATCATTGGTGCCAAAATCATTCATGTCACAGAGAACCATGTGGATACGAAAGAGAAACACCTGCCTGTCACGGTAGAGAATGGCAAGGTTGTCGTTTCAACTGCAGGGGAAGTATGCAAAATTGCGGTATTGGAGCGTCACAAACAAACGGGGAATCGGGCGATTGCTCTTGTTGGAGGCATCGGCTTCACATCACCTGCAGCGATTGCGATGACGGTTGCACATGATAGTCACAATCTGTTGATTATAGGTAATGATGATGCCCTAATGGCCGAAGCCGGTAACCGTGTCATTCGTATGCAAGGTGGGGTGGCCGTGGTAACGGGAGCAGGTGTAACCGAATTCCCGCTTCGAATTGCAGGTTTGATGTCAACCGAGTCTTTCGAAGTGGTTGCAGCCCAATCGGCAGCAGTCAGTGAAGCCTTACAGTCTGCAGGATGTACGTTGAATAATGCGTTCATGACCCTTTCGTTGCTCGCGCTGGTTGTGATTCCAGAACTACGTTTGTCTGACAAGGGGCTTGTGCGCATCTCGGCAGAAGGTATTGAACTGGTGTCCCTTTTCGATGAAGTGGTTGACAATACACTTGTAGCTCCTTCGGGTAATGAATAAACGGAAACTTCGACTAGACATCATTAAATAGGGTTCCATATAAAGCCGCCTTAGGGCGGTTTTTTTGTGTATTTTGGGAGAAAACGCTTTCTAGGTCTTCTGGAGCTTGGTGTACATATGGCAATAATGACTGAAGTCATGCTGGAATAAGGATTGAATTTGAAAATAATGAATAATTGTGACTTTTGAACTATACATACAGAACTACGAATTCCCGAAATATAGTTATATGATTCTTTCGTAGTGAGTCTTAAAGATGATTTTGCATATAAAAGCAATTCAAATTCGTCGTACCTAATAGGCATCCATTAAATGAATATGAAACGACACAATTTCATCCAGATTTGCACGTCAGAGCTGATAACTTCAGAGGGAGTGTACAAATATGAAAAGCAAAAGGGGTTACCGTTTTATCTTATTACTGAGTTGTTTGATCCTGTGTGCGAGCACAGCCTGTTCTTCCAAAGCCATTGCGGATGGTTCAGTCGACAGTTATGCAACGATTCATGGAGAACTTGATGTGCCAGTGAGAGCGACTTGGGTATGGGATACCACCCAGATCCGAAGTAATCCTCAAGAGGTGTTAAATTACGCTACAGCGAACAAGATCAATACGATCTATCTGCAGTTGAACCGGGATATAAAGATTCCTGAGTATAAAAGTTTTATCCGTCAGGCGAGAGCCAAGAACATTGCGGTGGATGTCATGGATGGAAGATCAGCTTGGGGCTTGACGGAAAGTCGGGAGCAGATTGCATCTTTCCTGGACTGGATCGAGGCATATCAGGCGCAGGCGTTGTCTAATGAGAAGTTTGCTGGTATTCATCTGGATATTGAGCCACATGTGCACCCACAATGGAAAATCAATCAAGCCAGTGTGATTACCCAGTGGCAAGGAAATGTGGAGTACATTGTTGAGCGAGCATCACGGATGAAGATGCCGGTAGGGGCAGATCTGCCTTTCTGGCTGGATAACTACAAAATTCCGGGTTCAACAATGGCCGTAAGCAGCTGGATGATTCGCAAGTTCGATTCCATCACCATTATGGCTTACCGCGATACGGCTGCTGCAATCTATAGTGTAGCGAAGGATGAACTTGCAGAAGCAGCTCTGCTCGGCAAGACGATCTCAATCGCCGTGGAAACAAAGCAAAGCAAGGAAGGCGACTTCATTACTTTTTATGAAGAGGGATCTGCTTATATGGAAGCACAATTGAAGTTGGTCGAAAAAATGGCTTCAGTACATGCGTCCTTTAATGGGTTCTCCGTACATGAGTACACTTCATGGAAGACGCTGAAAAAGTGAGGCCAATGTTAAGCTTCAAAGCGTAAGGTTGATAGCAGCGAGTGAGATGAGTTCTAACTGAGCCAGTGTCGCTCAGATCAGAGCATTATCTTACTCGTTGGCTGGAAAGTTGATAAAGAAGATAAAGAAGGTGTTTGCAGCTGAATAGCTGTGAGCACCTTCTTCTTTTACACCTGAACTAGGGCAGACTCCATTCCTACGTTCTCATAGAACATTTTGCGATACTGTGAAGGTGTAGTGGCTTTATGCTTTTTAAATGTAGTGATGAAGTAGCTTAGATGCTCAAAACCCACATCCATGGCGATATCAACAATTTTGTGATCCGTATTCTCAAGCTGAACACAGGCCTGTTGAACGCGGTAATAGTTAATGTAATCAACCGGGGTTTTCTGCACCATCTGTTTGAAGAAACGGCAGAAGTGTCCTTCGCTCATATTGGCTTCATCGGCCAGTTCTTTCAGCTTTAATGGTTCAGGATAACGTTTGTGAATATAACCGAGCACGGATTTCAGGCGCTCTACCTTGTCATGACTTCCTGTAGCCACGGTGCCTTTGAGCGGAGCAGGTCTCATATGTTCAAACATTCGGGCAAATATGAGGTACAGGTACGCTTTTGTTGACATTTCACACGTTTCGGTTCGGGTAGCATGGTCTGCAAATATACGTTTCAGGAGATCCAGAATTTCTTGTCCCCAATGCTCATCTGCCTTGATATGACTGGGGGGAATCAGCGTTTTGCGTACCAGTGGACCGATGAATTTCTCTTGGACCGTATCGAAGGTACGGCTGCCAAGCAGCTCGGGATTAAATACAATGGAAGAGAATACGCAAGGAACATCGCCCTTCAGATACCCCGCATGAATTTCACCTCGATTGATGAAAATGGCTTCTCCAGCTTGAACCTCAACGGTGTTCATATCGATCTGAAAGACGGCGCAGCCCTTGGTCACCATGGTGAACTCCATCTCATCATGCCAGTGGCAATCGAGAATGCTATCCCCGTTCAGTTGTTGAATATCCGGGTACACACTGACGGGATACATGGCATTGCCGTGAATCCGGTCTTCCCGTAATCGTTCACGTTCCATATCAGATTCTCCTTTTGTATCATTATTAATGTAATCGTTTCCATAGATTGGTGGTGATGTTCAAGAATCGGATGTTTATTATCAAAATCGTGATATATTTGGTCAAAATAAGAGAAGAAATTCGTTATTAATATCAATATTATTATAATATAACCAAAGGGGGAAAGAAAACATGAAATTTACTGATGGATTCTGGATGACTCGTGAAGGGTACCAGATTCAAAACCCAACTGACATTCGTGATATTGTGCAAAAAGAGAATTCTGTGACCGTATATGCGGCAACTAAATATATTCGTACCAAAGGCGACACTCTGAATGGTACATTGCTGAAAGCAACGTACAGCTCACCAATGCCTAACGTTATTCGTGTAACCTTGAATCACCATAAGGGCGGCGTGAAAAAAGGGCCTGTATTTGAGCTTAACACGCAAGATGCAAACGTTGAGATCTCAAAAAATGAACAAGGCGCTGTTTTGAGAAGCGGCAATCTGGAAGTTCAAATCGACAAAACAAACGGTTGGGACATCAGCTTCCTGTATGGAGGAAAACGGATTACAGGTAGCGGTCAAAGAGCTGCTGGTTATATTACAGGTCCAAGCAAGGAAGCGTACTTCCGCGAGCAGCTTGATCTGGGTATTGGTGAATACGTTTATGGACTCGGTGAGCGCTTCACGCCGTTTGTTAAGAATGGCCAAATCGTTGATACCTGGAATGAGGACGGCGGTACAAGCAGTGAGCAGTCCTATAAGAACATTCCGTTTTATTTGTCCAATAAAGGATATGGCGTATTTGTAAACCATCCTGAACGCGTATCATATGAGATTGCATCAGAGAATGTATCTAAAGTTCAGTTCAGCGTAGAAGGCGAGACGTTGGAGTACTTCATTATCGGCGGTGACAATCCAAAGGATGTACTTGATAATTATACGAAATTGACAGGTAAACCAGCGCTTCCACCGGCATGGACATTTGGTCTGTGGCTGACAACATCATTCACAACGGATTATGATGAAGCAACGGTTAACCATTTCGTAGATGGCATGGCTGAACGTGATCTTCCGCTGTCTGTATTCCATTTTGACTGCTTCTGGATGAAGGAATACCAATGGTCTGATTTTGTATGGGATGAAGCGATGTTCCCGGATCCGGAAGGCATGCTTGCACGTCTGAAAGAGAAGGGCCTTAAAATCTGTGCTTGGATCAATCCATATATTGCAGAAAAATCCTACTTGTTCGATGAAGGTATGGAGAACGGTTATCTGGTGAAAACAGCGGATGGCAGTGTATGGCAATGGGATATGTGGCAAGCCGGCATGGCTCTGGTTGATTTCACGAATCCGGATGCTGTGAATTGGTATAAGAGTAAACTGGAAGTCCTGCTTGATCAAGGTGTGGATTCCTTCAAGACCGACTTCGGTGAAAGAATTCCGACAGATGTTGTGTACTTCGATGGTTCTGATCCAGTTAAAATGCACAACTATTATACACAACTCTATAACAAAGCTGTATTTGAATTGCTTGAAGAGAAGATTGGCAAAAACGAAGCTGCCCTGTTTGCACGCTCTGCAACAGCAGGTGGGCAACAATTCCCGGTTCACTGGGGCGGTGACTGCTCTTCCACGTATGAATCCATGGCTGAATCACTTCGCGGCGGCCTCTCATTGGGGCTTTCCGGTTTCGGATTCTGGAGCCATGATATCAGTGGTTTTGAAAGCACAGCGAGCCCTGACGTATACAAACGCTGGGTACAATTCGGACTTTTGTCTTCCCACAGCCGCCTGCACGGAAGCACTTCGTATCGTGTGCCTTGGTTGTTTGACGAGGAATCCGTGGACGTTGTTCGTGACTTTACCAAACTCAAAATCAGCCTGATGCCGTACCTGTACAATTCTGCGGTAGAGTCAACGGTAAAAGGTATTCCGATGATGCGCGCTATGCTGCTGGATTTCCCAGAGGACCCAACAACGTATAGCCTGGATACACAATACATGTTCGGTGATTCAATCCTGGTGGCTCCAATCTTCAACAAGGAAGGCGATGTGCGTTATTACCTGCCTGAAGGAACTTGGACGAACTATCTGACAGGAGCGAAAGTACAAGGTGGACGCTGGATCAGTGAAAACCATGACTTCAAAACACTGCCAATGATGATTAAGCCAAACAGCTTGATCGCTGTGGGTGCGGTGGATAGCAAACCGGATTACGATTTTGCGAATGATGTGTCCTTGCACTTGTTCGAACTGGCTGATGGTCAAACGGCTCAAGCTGTCGTTGTGAACCAAGCTGCAGAGCAGGAGCTGACAGTTAACGTTACACGTAATGGATCAGTGCTGGATGTTCGTGCTGAAGGTGCAGGTAAACCTTGGAACATCGTGCTTCGTGGTATTGAAAGTGTATCCAGCGTTGAAGGTGGTTCCCAAGTGTCTGGTGCAACTGGTGTTGTCGTTACGGCAGCAACAGGCGCAAGCACGCTTACAATCCAACTGTAAAATGATATAGTAAAAGAAAAGGACGGTGCCGAAAGGTGCCGTCTGTTTGTCTACGATGATAGGAGATTGAATGAAATGAGTACAATGAGTTCCGGTTTGCACTGCACGATATCAGCAGAGATGCTGCATCAACTGGTAGAGATTAATTTTGGAAGCGATACCAAAGTGAAGGAGTTTGGTCTCCTGCAAGGTGGACTTTTTAATACAACCTATCGGATTCACCTTGAACATACATCCTATACGGATGTGATTTTACGTTTGGCTCCAGAGCGGGGAGAGATGGCGGCTGGTTCTGCGAGTGACCCACTCTTTTCTTTTGAACGTACGATGATGGCGGCTGAACCGATTGTGTATGAATATTACCGTAAGGCAGGCATTCCTGCTCCCAACATTATCGCCTGTGATGACAGCGGATCCATCATTCCAAGAACGTACATGTTTATGGAATTTATCCCGAGTAAGCAGCTGGATCACGCATCGATTTCAGACATAGACAAAGAGCGATTGTATCATCAGCTTGGCGTCTATACCGCCATCATGCATCAGATCGAGGGGGCATCGTTTGGGTGGCCGCAGGGTGATGGGACGATTAGAGGCTCGGATCAATGGTCCGAGGTGCTGCACTCTTTTGCAGAAGAAACGGCACTTAAAGCTGCTCAAGCCGATTATATGTCAGGTGTAGGAGAAGAAATCGCAGCTATATTCATCAAAAATAAAGACTTATTTGATCAAGTGACCCGTCCAGTACTCGTTCATAATGACCTGTGGGAAGCAAATGTACTTGTTCATCAGGAAAATGGTGAGCTGAACATTGCGGCCATCATTGACGGAGATCGTTCCATGTTTGCCGACAGGGAGTTTGAAGCCATATTGTCGACAGAATCAGCGGCTTTTCATGAAGGATATGATCGTCCACTGGACTCATCCACTGAAGGACAGGCACGCAGGCTTGCGTACCGAATACTGTCTTCGTATTTTAATGCCTACGTTCATGAACATCAGGTCAATCAACCTGAAGACGGTCAGAAGTATCGCCAGCGTACGCTGGATTTACTGGAGCAATGGAAGCAACTTGGACTTAACTAATTCGTAGGAGGAATGAAGGATGAAGGAGTATCATCAATACCCGATGTGGGATGCGTCACTTTCACTTGAGGAAAGGTTGGATGACCTGATTGCACGATTGACAACGGAGGAGAAGATCAGACTAATTCCTACACGCGAAGCAGCTGTACCAAGACTGGGCATTCCAGCCTACAACGTTGGGGGCGAAGCTGCCCACGGAGTTGCATGGAAAGGGGAGGCAACGGTATTTCCACAACCGCTCGGTCTATCAAGTACCTGGAATACAAGGATCATGCGGGAGATTGGTTCAGTCATTGGTGATGAAGCTAGGGCATACCATCACCGTGATCCTGAGGTTCACGGGTTAACATTGTGGGCACCAACGGTTGATCTGGAACGTGACCCACGCTGGGGCAGAACGGAAGAGGGATATGGCGAGGACCCGGTCCTCACGGGAGAAATGTCGGCAGCTCTCGTCAAAGGTATGCAGGGAAGTGACCCTTTTTATCTGAAAATGGTTGCTACATTGAAACACTTTTTTGCCAATAATAATGAGAAAGATCGGCTGAATTGTTCATCCAGCATCGATCCGCGGAATCTGCGGGAATATTATTTAAAAGCTTTTGAGACACCATTTGTGGAAGGCGGAGCCTTGTCCATGATGACAGCTTACAATTCCATCAACGGTACACCTGCCATTGAAAGTCCATATGTGAATGATGTGGTCAAGGGTGAGTGGGGGATGCCAGGTTTCATTGTATGTGATGGTGGAGACCTGTCACAGACGGTGAACTATCATGGTTATCACACCAGTCATGCCGAATCAGCAGCAGGTGCGTTGAAGGCAGGAGTGGATTGTCTTACAGATGAAGTTGATCTTGTTGTATCTGCTCTGGAGGAGGCTCTTGACCGGAATCTGTTGGAGATCGCTGATTTGGACAGAGCCATCCGCAACATCTTTGGTGTGCGGATGCGACTTGGACAACTGGATCAGTCGGGGCAAAATCCTTATGCGTCTATACCTGAATCTGTATTATGTGCACCAGAGCACGCCAAACTTAGTTATCGTGCGGCTGCCGAATCAATTGTTTTGCTCCAAAATGATGGATTGCTTCCCTTGCAGCCAGAAGCGTTGCAGAAAATCAGTGTGATTGGGCCGCTTGCGGATGTTGTCTATACCGATTGGTACAGTGGCACACTGCCTTATCGTGTATCCGTCCTCGATGGATTGCGCAATCGGCTACCTGAAACAGACGTGATCTATGTCGATGGGAATGACCGTATTCAGCTGAAGACAACAGACGGTCAGGTTATAACCTTGGGTGCGGAAGGTACACTCGTCGCTGTGCCGGAAGCCAATGCACCTACAGCCGCCGAATTTGTACATCAGGATTGGGGTTGGGGAAGTCACACGCTGAGAAGTGTGAAAAATAACCGTTACGTTAGCTTAACCGAGCAAGGCATCTATCAGGCAAACGCACCGCAGATCGGTGGCTGGTTTGTGAAGGAAGTTGTTCGCATAGATCCTCTAACGGACGGAAGTAACACCTTGCGGACGTGGAACGGTATCCCTGTTGGACTGAGCGAATATCAGGGACAGTCTGCTGTATCACCACCACGGCCACAAGGAGAACAAACTACAGGTACAAGTACAACTCAGGACAATGTGAGTGCCTCTGGACACGCAAGTCAATCACCAGGCAATACACAGATACCTTCTGCATTCAATATTGATATTGTGACCAGCGGAATACAACAAGCCGTAGAAGCTGCACGTAGCAGTCAGGCATCTGTCGTTGTTGTTGGCAACAGCCCATATATCAACGGCAAAGAAGAAATTGACCGCCCAAGTCTGCTGCTTCCGCCGAGTCAGGTCGAACTTGTCAAAGCCGTGTGTGAAGCCAATCCCAATACGGTGGTTGTCATTATGGGCAGTTATCCATTTGCCTTGCAGGAGTTGAAAGGTATTGCCCGCGCAATCGTTTATATGACACATGCTGGTCAGGAATTGGGGAACGCGCTTGCAGATGTGCTGTTAGGTTATTATGCCCCGGCAGGCAGATTGAATATGACATGGTATGAAGACGAATCACAGCTTCCTGACATAATGGATTATGACATCATTCAGAATGGCATGACCTATATGTATCATGAAGGACCGGTTCAATATGCATTTGGTCATGGCCTGACGTATTCCGAATTCGAATACGAAGCGATTCGTGTAAGTCGCAGTGCTCCGAGTGAATCCACCACCACAGATCAATTAAAGATTGAAGTGGAGGTACACAATACAGGTGAACGTGACAGTGATGAAGTCGTACAGATCTATGGATCTTCATATACCTCCCGAGTGAAACGTGCACAGAAGCAACTGCTTGCTTTCCGTCGTATCCATGTGAAGGCAGGGACGCGTGTTACGATAGGTTTCGAGGTTCCTGTTCAGAACCTGGCGTTATGGGATGTTACCCGAGATAGATACTGCCTGGAGACAGCGACCTGGGCCATCCTGGCAGGGCGTTCTTCCGCCGATATTCGCCAGTCGGCAGATATTGAAATTGAAGGAGAGACGATTCCTGATCGCCCGCTGCACTTGCTTACCTTTGCCGAGAATTACGATGCTTGTGCAGGTGTTCTTCTGGATGAATGTCTGGAAGGGCGTTCGGCAGTTCGAGCAATCACTCGGGAAGAACCCTTATATCGAGAGGAGCAGTTGTCCTGGATCGCTTTCAACCATAATGCTGTTCAGGAAGTACAAGGATTTGAAGCCAGAGTGGCAGCTTTTGGGGAAGAGGGCAGACTGGAGATTCGTTCCGGAGGACTGGAGGGCGAACTGCTCGGTGTGTGTGAAGTTTCTGGACCCGGAGGCAGTGTGAACGGAAAAGATATCAAGTGGACAACAGTCCAGTGTTCGCTTGAGGCACCACATCAGGTGAATGAGCTGTATATTATTTTCAAAGGTGGAGCAGCGTTACGGCACTTTAGATTGTTGTAGTTGTAGACATCATTGAACCAAAGAAGCTGTCTTGCACGAATACGTGCAGGCAGCTTTTGTATGTGAACAAGCGGTAACATCCAGCATGTCCTGAATAATCAACCTCCGAAACAACCACAATAATGCTGTTGTGTGTAGAATCTGTAAAGGTGGTTGTGGTATGAACGACAAAAAGTGGGACCTCGTCGCACTTGCTTCCATCCCTTTAATTATGACCTTGGGAAACTCCATGCTGATACCGATCTTGCCACAAATTGAACGTGAGTTGAACGTATCTGCATTTAAGGTCAGCATGCTTATTACAGTCTACGCTGTAGTTGCCATCCTGCTTATTCCACTCGCAGGATATTTATCTGATCGCTTTGGCAGAAAAGCAGTCATTATTCCAAGCCTCATTATTGCAGCCGTCGGGGGTGCTGTAGCTGGTGTAGCTGCATGGATGCTGGATGGAAACGCAGCATACTGGTCCATTTTAGGTGGCCGATTATTGCAGGGGGTTGGAGCAGCCGGTGCATTCCCTATTGTCATTCCGTTGGTTGGGGATATGTTCAATGATGAAGATCAGGTAAGTAAAAGTTTGGGAATCATTGAAACCTCCAATACATTTGGTAAAGTGTTAAGCCCGATTTTGGGTGCTGCGCTGGCTATCTGGTTGTGGTATTTACCATTTATGGCTATTCCTGTATTATGTGTCCTTTCACTGATTCTGGTTATTTTCCTGGTGAAGACACCCAAGAAAAAAGAGAAGCCACCCACCTTTACGGAATTTGTGGCTTCCATTCGGGACGTTTTGAAAGAAAAAGGGCGATGGTTGTACGCTCTGTTTGCGATCGGCGGAATTTGCATGTTTATTCTTTTTGGCGTGCTTTATTATCTATCCGAGACATTGGAGAGCGAGTTCGCCATGAAAGGGATCGTAAAAGGTCTCGTGCTTGCCATTCCGTTGGCGGCGCTGTGTCTGTTTTCCTTTTTCGCAGGAAAATGGATCGGAAAGAGTAAGCCTCGTATGAAATGGCTTGGGTTCGCAGGACTTGTTCTTGTAACCGTTTCGCTGGGTGTTATTGGAATTTTCGATAATATCTATATTGTGATTGGACTTTTTACATTGGGGAGTGCCGGAATAGGAGCAACCTTACCGTGTCTGGATGCCTTAATCACTGAAGGTATAGATAAGAAACAGCGAGGCACGATTACGTCTTTGTTCAGCAGCATGCGATTTATCGGTGTATCCCTTGGCCCCCCTGTTGTGTCTTTACTGATTGGCAAACAACATTTTTTGCTTTTTGGTGTGCTTGCTGCATCTGGAGCCGTAGGCGGGTTGCTTACATTATTTGCAGTGAAGCCGGATAAGGGAGATCAACCTACTTCAGGAAGCGGACAGAAACAGGATGAACGACATATCGATCGGATCGAGACGAGTAGAGGTTATGCTCCCATAGGTCGCAAGAAAAGTCCATTTTAGATAGACGGTGTTGTATGCTACGTTCATTCCGAAGTTGTATTAAGTTTGTTTAACATTCAGATCTGTTCCAATAAAAAAACGCGTTTACGCCTGAGAAAGCGGATAAATTTGCTTTCTCGGTGTAAACGCGTTTTTATGTTCAGAATGACTTTAACCAATCATTCGTGTTTGCTCTTGTTCGACTGGCTTGTTTCGGTGTTGCCGGCTCCAGATTCTGAATTCTTGGATTGATCTTGAGGTGGTTCCGTTGCAGTGATATGAGTATGAGCGAGCAGAGCATGAGGTTCAATGGAAAAGCTGCCGCTTCGTTTTCCCTGAATCAGATATATAAGCAAGAACAGAATCATAAACATCACGGAATATCGATACATATCAGTATAACTGGTTATGGCCGCAATGGCGCCAAGAAGAAGGGCACCGGTCGCAATACCCAGATCCAGCGAGTTCAAAAACATACCGTTAGCCATACCCCGTTGAGTAGGAGATACAACTTGAATCATCCAGGTCTGCAGAGACGACTGCATGGAACCATAACCGATTCCGTAGATAAAGGCAGCGATGAACAGGACGGACATGGAGGTTGCATACGAGAGCAGAATGAGGCCGACTGCAACGAATATTGCCCCTGGAATGAGCAGTGCTTTTGGACCTTTATTGTCATAGATCCGTCCTGCAAATGGTCTAACCAATAACACGGCGAGTGCATTAAACAAAAAGAACAGCGCAGGATTGGCCAGATTGGCTTCCTTGCCATACAAAACGATGAATCCGACAAGCCCACCATAGGTGATGGATAACAGGCAGTTCAGCACACTGGGCAGAATCAGCTTGCGGTTGAAAGGTGTCTTCTGTTTCGGGTTGGACCCTGAAGCACTTGTTGTGGCTTGTGGCATGATGGTTGTACTGTTATCGGTTCTGGCTGTTTTTTTGCGTGTCAGCGAATAACTCAGTGGATAGATCACAGCGAGGACACCCGCAGTACATAACATCAGGGTTACAAAACCTGCACCCTGGAGCAGAGTGACCCCAATGATTGGCCCCATAGACATAGCCAGGCTAGTCGATAGACCAAAGTAACCCATTCCTTCACCCATTCGTTTGACGGGCACAATGTCCGAGGCCATCGTTGGAAAAGCGGTACTGCTCATACCAAACCCGATACCAAACAACATTCTAAGCAACAAGAGCACAGCTATACCGGCAGCAAAATAATAGCCGAGCGTTGCCAGCAGGGCTACGGACAGGCCGATATAGATCATGGCGTTACGAAGACCCTTCTCCAATGCTTTCGCGGAATAGAGACGGGCTGCAATGGCACTTAGTGCAAACAGACAGGTGAAGAGGCTTACCTCAAAGGCGTTAGCGTGGAATCGCTCCTGAACGTAGGACGGAAGTGGAGAGACGATCATGTGCAGCTGCAAGAATAACAAAAAGTTGCACAGCATTAGCAGAATAAAATCGGTGGTCCATAGTCTAACTTGTGTAGATTGATCTTTCATGATGACGTATTCCCCCTGAGTTGTGATTCATTACAAGTTGCGGTTAATGAGGGAAAGAGTATGTTTAAATGCTTCCATCTGGTCTTCGGATATACCTTCAGCAAGTTCTTTATTCATTTCTCTTTCGATCGGAACGAGGATATCGATTAACGCTTTGCCTTCCTTGGTGAGATATAACAGATAGGCTCTGCGATCCTGTTCGCTGGTCCGGCGTTCTACCCAGCCTTTTTTCTCCAGCAGATCAATAATCCGGGCAGTGGTGGGTTGGTCTTTGAAAACACGTGCAGCGAGCTCCTTTTGGTTGACACCTTCACCTCGGTCAACATTAAAAAGAACAGAAAATTGTTCTGTCGTAATATCATAAGGTTTGAATCGCGTAGCAAGTAAAGCGACTGCTTTACGATGCGTAAAACCCAGCATGAATCCAACAGATTGTTCCAGGGTGTAGTCCATATGATTGCGAATCCTCGCTTTCCTTAATAAATGTTCCAATCAAATTAGTTGTTATAACAACTATATGTTAAACAATTACTTTTGTCAAAATGAAATATCTTATCTCGAACAACATGTACGCTGTACAATGATTAAAAAATACTGGTAGAATAGAAATGAAAACGCTTCTATGAAATGGAAATTCAGAGTGCTTTTGAAGAATGGAGAAAACCAATTCGCTCTAACCGATGTTGGAGAAGATCAAGGAGAGCTGTATATGCTAAAGAATATTCCCTCAATAATTCCTCCAGAATTGCTCAAAATCATGTCTGAAATGGGGCATGGGGACGAGCTGGTTCTGGCTGATGGCAATTTCCCGGCAGCGAGTCATGCCAAGCGACTGGTTCGCTGTGATGCACTGGGAGTCGTCGAATTATTGGAAGCCATCCTGCAATTATATCCACTGGATACCTATGCTGAGCGTCCTGCTGCTGTCATGCAGGTTGTCAAAGGGGATCAGGTGGTACCGATCATATGGGAAGACTACCGCCGTTTAATTGAAGAATACGAAGGCATCACGGATGCTTTGGATCATGAAGAGCGATTTGATTTTTATAAACGTGCTTCGAATGCCTATGCAATTGTTGCTACTGGTGAGCGTGCACAATATGCCAATCTGATTCTGAAGAAAGGCGTCATTTTCCCTGATGCTGATCCTGCTCAGCAACAACAGAACGCTGAATCAAACTGAATTCCTAGGATGGCGACGGAGCACCTGATGCTTTGGTCGCCTTTTTATTTTTTCCATTGCGTAGCCAGTATACCAGAACGTACAGAATGGGCATGGATTCAATAAGTACAGTGAAAAGTGGAATTGCGTACGAACGAATGGCCAGCTCATACGACGTAGCGTCTTTGGCATATTGAAGCACAATGGCGGCAGCCGTTCCCCCGATTAGATACACAACAGATTTTTGTTGCCTGACCCCACTCAATTTGGAAAGACAGACGGAAGCTACATACAACAGAAATGAGCTGCGAGTGAACATCGTCGTTGACCATATCGCAATCAGAACAGGGTCCAGATTATCGAGAAAATCTCCGTATCGAGCAAAGCGGACCATCTCAAGCAAAGGGTAGCGGAGACCTGCGGCAACATAAGGGCCAAAATTCATCAGTGTAAACATCCAGAATATAATGATAAATACAACAACGGTGCTACCGGCGAATATCATGCTTTTTAGCATAGGACGCCTGAAAGCAACGACTGGTGCGAGGAAAAGGAAGAACATCCATTCGGAGAACCATGGCATGGTAGATAGAGACCCCATCACGATCTCCCCCAGATCATGATGGGTAGCCATCGCAAGCAGTATTCCGGGATTGCCCCCGCCCCCAACCGCAGGAATAAGTAAGGTGGACGTGAACAGCTGCACCAGAAAAATACCTTCTGCCATAAATACAATGGTAACCAATCCTGAACGCGCAGTCAGGCAGATGCACAGTAGAGTAAGAGTGGATGTTAACCAAATCGGAGTTTGTGGCAGATACATCGATTGCAGGAAGATAATGAAATTTTCCACATCAATCGATAACAAGTAGATACATAACAGTACAATTAATCCGATATAAAAGCGATGCACCACCTTGCCCACAATATCCTCTCCATAGGAGATCCAGGGTTTATCAGGATTAATGGAACCCAAACGGTATGTAAAGAACAGAAAAATCAGACTAATTGAAAAACCGCCGATGGTGGACAACCATCCCTGATAGCCGCTCATTTTGAACAAACGTTGCAGGAGGAAAGCAACAGGTTCGGAATACAGGTAAACAAACATGAAGCGGTAAGCTTGTCCCGCAGTCAGATGGTTCATGTTTAATCTCCTTCCTTATGAATCATAGGATCAGCCCAGCCAAAGACCCATTGAATTACATCATTGGGATTAGGCCATGCTGACCAGCTTACTGCGAGCGTATTCCATACGAGAAATAGACCAAGCAGGATGAAATAGGTACGTCTGATGGCTTTTTTGCTTGTTTTTACAGATGACCAGTCCAGTAGATATAGTCCCGCAAATACGATAACAGCTAACACGTATGTAACCTCCTTGGAAAAAGCCATTCCCGTGCAAGCTAGAAGCTTGACTCCGAGCCGACAAATTGAATGTTGATATTCGTGTTGACGGTAAACTGCAGATCGTTTTTTACATAATTGACCCATGTGGGCCGGAGCTTCTTCCATACCTGTGGGTATCTCCACTCCAGTCGGTATCCGAGCATGAGTATATCTGCACCTTGGTGTTTTGCGGTTTGCAGGGCTCGGGTAAGATGAGCATTCACTTTTTCGTTAGCGGCTTGTTCAATGTCCTTTGTACCGACAATGTCTTTGGCCTTAAGGACTGGAATGACCGAGTTCAACTCGGCTTTACCTGTCAAAGTAATGATGAAATGTGGTTCACCATTCTGAAGTTTTACTTGAATATCAGAATGCATGTTATACAATGTCATGCTTGCTTTTTGTTTCTTGGTTCTAACGGAGAGGGTCAGTGAATCCAGATTCTCCCCTGCCCACGCAACAGCACGTGCCTCATCGGCTGAGAGTGTCCCGACCATACGCATCTGTCTGAATATGGTTCCGCCAATCTGACTGATCCACTTTTTGGATTCACCTTCTTCACTGGCCATGGCTGTTCTTCTGCTGCCTAACATCGATGTGGCGAATCCCTGATTCATTTTATCTGCTGTAAATATGCTTAACATCTGGGTTTTCAAGAGATTTTCCTCTGTGGAAAACTCCCTTAGCACATCACTCGGTGTTTCCTCAAATACAGGAGTCAGATCAGAAACATCCTTGGCTCTGCCACTGGTAACCATGACGTAACTGCTCAGATGGAACAAGGGCTGGCGTGCGATCCATTCCATCGTATCTTCAATTCCTTCACGTGCGTAGGTTTGTCCAAACACAATCACCCGCGTGTGCCCCCAAGAGATTTTACGGGTAAGATCTGTCTGGATTCTCTCGATCGCGTCTGCAATCGTTGGTGCTGTCGCTGAAACGGCTGCATAGGGTTCTTTACCTGATCCGCCCCCTTCGGGAGAAAGACGATTGGGGAGCGGCATGCTCAGTGTAACCTCGATCTCTCCTGGGGTAGCCGCTTTATCCACGTACATGGCGGTTATGAAGGTACGCTCGTTAATTTCAACTTTGGACCAGCACCCGGTGCATAACAGACAGCAGATCCAAATGACTGCAAGATGTAGAGAAGGCTTTCGAAATATCATGGTGTATCCTGCCTCCTTTCATTATCGGTCGTATAGGCTTTGGTTCGTTTTTTCATCATGAACCAGGGCACCCGAATAAACGTATCCTTGAAATCACGCAGTACGAGTGGGGCAAAAGGCTGCATATATGGAACACCAAATGAACGCATGCTGACCATATACCAGTACAACACGTAGATTGAAATGACGACACCGAACAGGCCCATTGTTCCACCCATTAGCAGTACAGGAAAGCGGAGCAGCCGGAAGGCCAATCCCAACTCAAAATGCGGAATAATAAAGGCCGCAATGCCTGTAATGGATACAACAATAACCAATGGAGCAGAGACGATACCTGCTTGCACAGCTGCTTGTCCAATGACAATACCGCCGATAATTGAAACCGTCTGTCCGAGTGGCTTGGGGATCCGTATACCAGCTTCACGTAGTCCTTCAAAGGTAATTTCCATGATGAGGGCTTCTATCAATGCTGGAAAAGGAATGTTCTCTCTTGCGGATGCAATGGTAATGAGCAGATTGGTGGGAATAATCTCGGGATGGAATGTAGTGACTGCTACATATACAGAAGGCAACAGGAAAGCAATGACGGCAAACAGCAGCCGGATCATTCGTATAAATGAAGCGGAATGAAACCGCTGGTAATAGTCCTCAGACGATTGCATCAAAGAGAAGAATGTGACTGGAATGAGCAGCGAGAAGGGCGTTCCATCCTGCATGACGCCGATTCGGCCTTCTACAAGAGCAGCTGCAACGGTATCCGGTCTTTCGGTATATTGATACTGTGGAAAAGGAGAGAGCGGGTGATCTTCCAGAAATTCAGACAGATAACTGACACCAAGGCTGCTGTCCATATCAATCTCTCCCAGACTGGTTAATACATTTTCCAGGATGTCAGGTTTGCATAAACCTTGAATATAGATGACAAACACTTCGGTTTTGGTATATTTGCCGATGGTGAATTTGATCATTTTAAAATCAGGATGTTTAATTTTATGTCGCAATAGGGACATATTTACATTAATATCTTCGATAAACGCTTCCTGGGGGCCAACAACGACGACTTCGTTAGTTGATTCCGGTACAGAGCGCTTCTGATAATTCTGAATTGAAAAAATAATCATGCCAGACATGCCTTCCACATGGAGTGCTGTATTACCAGTTACGATATCATCTACCAACGTATCAGCTGAATCTCTGTGCTGGCTTTCGAGTGAAAAAAAGGTTCCACTTACGACTTGCGTAATAAAATCGGGGTCAACTTCGTTCCGTTCAGCCTCTTCAAGCAAAGGTTTCACAATAGCTTCTCTCATAATCTGTGTATCGACGATGGATTGGATATAGAGCAAGGTACAGTGTAAAGGGCCAATCTGAAGCGGTTGGTAGATCATGTCTGCCACGCCGATCAGGCGTGATTGTACCTGTAGAAGAATGCTTTCTTTCATAAGTGTCTTCCTCCTATATCAACGAATAGTCCATCCAGTCTCTGTCAGTTATGAGTGATACTATAGTGTGCAACGCATTGACTGAAATATACTCCGAAGGAAGAATGTTCGATATCTCCAGAGAATTGCCCAAGATACTACAAACTTTGATGCAGATGATGAATGGGGAAAAGGACAGGGTTGTTTTACAATTAAAAGATATACAAACGAGGAGACGTTGGTCTCGATCCCAAAGGAGTTGAGTGGAATGCAGCACCGAATTAGACAAGCGGGTCTTCCTGATGGTGATGAAGTAGGAAGATTGTTCAATGAGTACAGGATGTTTTATAACCAAAATGCTGACATTCAGGCAGCGCGTCAGTATATTAAAGAACGAATGGAACGCCATGAATCGGTGATTTTGGTAGCAGAAACCGATGTGGAAAGGGATCAAGGGACAGATGAAAGTAACGGTAAGCCAATCTCAAAGGGCCTGAATTGTACCGGATTCGTTCAGTTGTATCCCAGTTTTAGTTCAGTATCGATGGGACCGATCTGGGTGCTTAATGATCTATTTGTACATCCTGATTATCGGCAGAAAGGAATTGCAAGGAAGCTGCTGCAAGCAGCCAAGCGATTGGCATCTGAGCGTGGAGTTCTTCGTATATCACTCTCTACTGAGTTAAGTAACACGCAAGCGCAAGCTTTATATGAATCCGAAGGATATGCACGGGATACCAAGTTCATGTATTATGAATTTAATGTATAAGAGGTTGCTCAAAAAAGACGCATTATATAAATGATTGGCAGACCCGTAATAGGGAACGAGGGAGGGGAGTTGCAACATGATGCAGTGGATTGCCATGATCACGATGTTAATTGATCATATAGGGGCTGTCTTTTTTCCACATATCATAGAATTGAGGATTATAGGTCGTATCGCTTTTCCAATCTATGCTTTTGCAGTGTATATCGGTTATAAACATACACGAGATGTACAAAAATACATATGGCGGCTATTCTGGATCGCAATCATATCACAGGTGCCGTTTATGGCTGCGTTTAATCATTATTCTCTGAACGTGGTATGGACATTGTGGTCGGCCCTGCTGGTACTATTCGTTGTTGATAAATTGCCAACCCGCTTACTGGGTATTCCCATTGTCATTGGAGCAGGATGGTTCATGGAAATTAGTCACATGGATTACGGGATGTACGGGTTATTATTGGTCTTGCTATTCCGTTACTTCCAGGGGCCTGTACTTGTCGTGGCACATGTTGTGTTAAATGCACTATATCTTCTGCTGCATCATAGCTCTGTGCAAATGTATAGTGTGCTCGCAACCGCCGGCATTGCCATCGCTCAGTATTACCAAGCGGGATTCCGTATGAAGGGGCCACGTTGGGTCTGGCGTTATTTCTATCCAGCGCATCTTGCCATCATTGCAATTATCCGATGGGTCTAAAAGAATGATCTAGAAATGCCAAAACGTCTGAAAAATGCGAAGTAAAGAAGCCACCTTCTCGTCAGTGAATGACGATGAGGTGGCTTCTACGTATTCCTATTAGTTAAAGTTGAACTTCACGAAACTTACTCCATTGCTGTTGAAGTGCCATTATGGCGCCGAATTGCGGCAGGGAAATATCCAATCTGAACAGCGTAGTCTAACATGGCGGAGATGAATCGATCATCTGTTTTCGCACATGAGATTCCGGCAGGTTCCACATAAGCCGTTGTGACAGGGCAAGCATAGACATAAGCTGAATCCTTCGCGCCGTCGCCTTCAAGCTGTGCAATAGCCAACTGAAGAGCTTCCGGCTCCTTGCTGATGCTGGCATCGAACAACCAACGAGTGTAATCCGCAAACGGAAGTGTTTCGACATTGTAACCAGCCCGATTCACAGAACGGATCAGCTCATCATAACGAATTGGCTCCGGATTACAGATATGGAATACACGACCGGCTGTATCCTGACGCAAGGCCAGGTGAACAATGGCTTCACTTGCATAGTTGATCGGTGTAAAATCAACCATCCAATCAGCCGCAGGAGCCTTGCCAAGCAATAACATGGCTTTGATCATGCGGTAGAAGGCATTACTATCAATATTGGACTGGAAACGTCCAGTATCGGAGTGACAAGTCAGATTACCTGCGCGATAGATACTGACAGGTACACCTTCTTCTGCGGCAATCATGAGCACTTTCTCGGCTTCAAGCTTGCTGTCCGAATACAGGTTGTCCACATGCAAGTCAGCCGGGAACCGATCGTATTGAAGGGAAGATTCCCATTGTCCGCTGAGTGCCAGATCTTCCGGAATACCCATCGTGGATACATGGTGGAAGGAGGCCCCAGGTTTGCTGCGAATCAGATCCAGCAATGCGACTGTTCCTTCCACATTCGTTTTGGCGAATTGCTCGGCATCCCCGAAATGTCGTACGTCTGCAGCACAGTGGATGACACGGTCAATTCGTTCCTGGACATAAGCTGTTTGTTCAGCTGAAAGACCGAGATTAGGTTGTTCGAGATCCCCTTCAATAATCTCCACGCGAGAAGACAGTTGATCAGTCAGTTGTTTGCCGAAATATCCTTCCAGCACTTTAGTCAAACGTTCCATTGCAGTTATTCCATTGGATGGTCGACGAACCAGTGTGTAGATTCGTGTACTGGAATTCAGAATTAACTGTTGCAGCACATGAGAACCCAGATAACCGGTCGCTCCGGTCAGTAACACATGTTCAGGTTCACGAATGAGTGGATACCCCAACTGGGACGCCAGTTCCACAGGGTGTTCGGATAATTGTGTGATCATGCCTTCCGTCACCGCCGATTGGGTAACTTCGGTGGCACTTTGAGACAGTACTTCCACGCGACGAGCGAGAGCACGGACTGTTTTCTCAGCAAAGAAGTCGGCAATTTTCAGTTGCGGGTAATGTGGCTTCAGAATGACCAGTACATGAATGACCCGGAGTGAATCACCACCGATATTAAAGAAGCTGTCTTCGACACCGAAGTCATCGTGTTGAAGGATTTCTTTCCATGCGTCAAGGATAATAGATTCCGTCTCTGTCTCAGGCATGACCCGGTCAGGGCGATCTTCATGTCGTTCCACATGCGGCAGGGATACCATCGCTTTGCGATTGATTTTTCCAGTCGGTGCAATTGGCATTTCATCCAGCTGACATATCCACTTCGGAACAAAATAAGAAGGAAGTTTCGCAGTCAGTGCTGCCTTGATGTCCGAAACAGAAAGAGTACTGCCATCTTTCGATGTAAAGTAACCAACCAGCATATTCTGTCCATCCGATTCTTTCTTTGGAATGACCGCAACGTTCTGGATCTGATCAAGCCGTGCAAAGTGATCTTCAATCTCCCCGATTTCAATCCGGTGACCACGAATTTTTAGCTGTGAGTCACTGCGACCAACATATTCCAGTAACCCGTTATCCAGCAATTTGGCAATATCGCCAGACTTGTAGATTTTCTCACCTATTGCAAACGGGTTCTCAATGAATGCTTGCTCTGTACGTTCTGGCTGATTCAGATAACCTTTGGCCAATGCAGGGGTAGCAATATATACCTCACCAGGTACACCTGCCGGACAGAGCTGTTGTTCTTCATTTACAATGTATACTTTGTAGTTATGAATCGGTTTACCGATAGGGATATTCACCACATGTTCGGGAACCTGCTCACTGATGCGGTGAGTAGTTGTGGCTACTGTACATTCGGTAGGTCCGTACACATTAACAATATCAATCTGGTTCCCAAATTTGCGCTGGAAGGCACGAACTTGTTCACCATATAACGCTTCTCCGGCTACAGTAATGATTCTGACTTTGGCCAGCTTGTGGAAACCTTCATCGGATAAGTAGGAAGCAAGCTGATTGAAGAAAATCGTAGGCAGTATCGTAATGATGTTTGTTCCTGTCCGTTCAATTGCACTTGCGAATTCTTCAACGGATACCCGTTCTTCCGCAGACAGCAGATATAATTCTGCTCCATAGAACAAGGCGCCAATGGTATCCCACACGGATGCATCAAAGCTGTATGTAGCAAACTGGGTTAATACATCACCTGGTTGAATGTCACAATCACGCTGAACCACACTGCCAAGGTTAGTTACACCCCGATGGGCAATCAGTGCACCCTTCGGCTTACCTGTTGACCCTGACGTGTAGATAATATACGCAAGATCATCTGGCTGAATATCCAGATTGGGGTTACTTGCTGCAAATCCGGCTAAACGACCATCCACAGCGAGAATCTGACGGACCGTAGCTATACTGGAGAACAAGCTGGAAGCTTGGTCATAAGAAGCTTCCGTTGTCAGCACGAATGAGGACGCCGTATCTTCCACGATATAACTGTTACGTTCTTGTGGATGCTCAGGGTCGATCGGAACATATGCACCACCCGCCTTCAGAATACCAAGAAGGGAGATGATGGTCTCCAGACTTCGATCCATAAAGATACTGACGAATTCACCTTTCTGCAATCCATTGGATAACAGAACACGTGCAACCTGATTAGCTCGTTCATTCAATTCCCTGTACGTATAACTTTTGGATGGCGATGTTATCGCCGGTGAATCCGGATATGCCGCTGCCGTTGCTTCGAACCAGCCATGAACCGTCTGATTCTCTGGTTCGAGAACAGAAGTATCATTCATTTCACGGTAAAGCAATCGATCTGAGGAAGAAAGAATATCTACAGTACCGATTGCTTTCTCACCGTCACGCACAAGGGCGAGTAGAAGAGTCTGATAATATTCTGCATATCTCAGCACGGTAGACTCTTTTAACAGTGAACTATCATAGAACAGATCGAGGATGAGCATGTTCTGATCATCTCGAACGTTCCAGTTTAATATTTGAGGAGCTTGAGGCAACTGAACACTATTCAGCATAAAAAACGATTCAGGGTATCCACCGTTTTGCAACGTGTATTCAATCTTGAGCTGCTCTGAAACCTGATGACATAGTTGGTTAAAGGTCAATTTGCCCTGAATCTGTAATGAAAGATAGGAAGCTGCCTGATCGGGGGCAAGTATACCTATGGCAAGTTCCTGTTCAGCTGACAATCGGAATAACAAGGCTGCATAAGCTGAGAGGAGTACCGGGTACACCATCTGTTCTCCAAACTTCTGTTTAAGATCACGGCTCAGAGAAGCATGTAATGTGATTTGAGCAGACTGATAAGAGAATGATTGTTGACGTCGCCCAAAATCCAGTGGAATCTGCAGAACGGGCAAGCTAGATTCCATGGAATGGGTAGGAGATGGTTGGCTTTCAATCACTTCAGTTATTCCTCCTTGGTTCAAACCGAATGTTGTGGATTTGAATTATTGTTTGCTTACATTGAAATGAGAGATCAGTTCTTGGAGTTCCTCAGACATGCCGTTAAGTCGTGTAGAGGAGTCTACCAGTGTAATTAACGATGCTTTTTGCTCATCAACAGATGAGGAAATTTGTTCACTGCTGTTTGCTGTCTTACTTACGCTTGAAGACAAGTCCTCTGCTGTAGCAGTCATTTCCTCCGTACCCGCAGAGATTTCTTCCGTCGCGCTTGATACTTCCTGAATCTGATTAGATACTTTTTTCGCTGCTTCTAAAATATCTTCGAACAGTTGTCCCGTTTGATCGGCTACGCTGAGCCCGGTATCTACTTCTGACGTACCTTGTTCCATAGCACGTACAGCTTGTTTGATTCCAGCTTGAATCTCCTGGATCAATACGCCAACCTGGCTGGTCGCTTGTTCAGACTGCTCAGCAAGTTTACGTACTTCACCTGCAACAACTGCAAATCCTCTTCCTTCTTCACCAACACGTGCTGCTTCAATAGAGGCATTAAGGGCAAGCAAGTTTGTTTGGCTGGAAATTCCAGAGATGATATTGAGAATATCGCCAATTTCCTGTGAACGACTCTCCAGAACCTCAATGGCAGAAGCGGTATTCTTAACCGATTCGGTAATCAGATTCATCTGTTCAGATACCTGACGGACAACACTGTTACCTTGTTGTGAACGACGTTCCATTTCATAGGCTTCATCCGCTACACTTGCGGAGCTGCTGGCAATCGTCTGGATTACGGTAGCCATCTCGGACATGGCACGTGCACTATCCCGGGTTGCCTGTTCCTGTGAACGAATGTTGGAAGTGATTTGAGTCACGTTGTTATTAATAGAATCTGCATTCTCACTGTTGCGTTCAGAAACTTCATATAACTCTTTGGCAGACTGATTAACTTCTTGTGATGTGAGTTGCACTTTAACGATAGTATCGTTAATTTTGCGAACCATGGTGTTGAACTTCTCGTTAACGAGTCCCAGATCGTCTTTGCCTGTCGGAATGTTGACATTCAAATTACCCCGACTTACGTCATCAATTCCTTTGATCAAGTGACGGATAGGGGAAAGTGTGTTTTTAACTACAAGGTATTGGATAATCAGGAATAACAGCAAGAAGGCCACAAGGATGATAATTCCGTTTTTGAGCAAGGAGTTAAGTCCTGCGGGTACGGCTGATGCATCTGCATCAACGGCAAAATATGAGAAAATTTTACCGTTGCTGTCTTTGATTGGATATGCAATGGTTGTCCATGTTCCGAAATCATCGGAATAGAATGTTGTGAATGTTGGGCGGTCTGTATTAAGCATTTCTTTCAGCGCATTGGCTACAACGACTGGCTGCTCATACATGTCACCGATATTTACATTATCACTTTGAAAAGACTCTCTAAGGTTGGTCGGCATCGCTACAAGGGAAGTTAATCGCTTGTTATCGCCACCGAGCTCAACACCGAAGATGTAGGCTTGTGCGATGTTAGGATAATATTTGTGCATTTCATCAAAATACGCTCGTAATTTCGTTTGTGTTGCTCCGTCATAGCTACCTTCCGCAATAGCAGCTTGTACCTCGGTGGGGTTGATATCTTCAGCCCACTTCTTAGTAATTTGTTCCACCTGTCCATGCAGTTGATCAACAAGAACTGTTTTTTGGAAATAGTAACTGCTTGCGATAAGTGCTACCCCGATGATAATGATATTGGTAAATGAGAGTAACAAATTTTTGGAGAAAAACGACATGCTTTTCCAACTTAATGATTTCACTAAATTCCACTCCTGATCTTCTTTAAATTAAGAAACTTTAGGTTGCTTGTACAGTGAACTAGATCATTCCGTGATCCCCTCCAAAGGAAATTTATGCGACCATGGTCTTGGTTTATCAGTCGCTTTCGTAGAGACTTATGTACCGTATGAACCATAGGTGTCTAATTATTAAAACACATCTATAATTAATATGTCGTATAAAATGTCGTTAAATTGAATAGTATCGTTAAATTTTTTTTAATATTTTACGTATTTATGGACATATCAGATGTATTATAGGTATTTAGAACTGTTTATTTTAAAATTTCCCATTTTTTAGCTTCATTCTGTATTCTATAACATGGTGGGTAAAAATACATCCTTCAACAAAACAAAAATATGATGGCAAAGATGCAACAGAAGGCACGGATATACATCGGAAGCGGTTTTATCTATAATAACTACATATGCATTTCTCAAATTATGAGCAGCGGGGGTTTATAGATGAATCTTAAACAGATAGCAGCAGAGCGTGCGGCAGAATATGTTGAAGATGGAATGAAGGTTGGATTGGGTACAGGTTCAACAGCTTATTATGCCATCTGCCGGATCGGTGAGCGGGTACGTGATGGATTAAACATTCAAGCAGTTGCCACTTCAGAGGCTTCGGACAAGCTTGCCCGTGAATGGGGAATTCCCATCATCCCTTTTGACCAGATTGGACGTCTGGATCTGACCATTGATGGCGCTGATGAAGTAGATCCCGAATTTAACCTGATTAAAGGGGGGGGCGGGGCTCTTTTGCGTGAGAAAATCGTGGCGGCCAATAGTGACAAATTAATTATTGTAGCGGATGGCAGCAAAGCTGTGCAAAAGTTGGGGAAATTCCCGCTTCCAGTTGAGGTGGTTCCATTTGCTTCTGAGTGGACCTTCCAGGCGCTCGAAAAATTGGGGTGTCAACCACAGTGGCGGATGGATGGACAGCAACGTTATCTGACAGACAATGGGAACCTGATAGCGGATTGCCACTTGGAGGCGATTGATCATGCTGCGGATCTTAATGTTCAATTGAACATGTTACCAGGTGTTGTTGATAACGGACTATTTGTGGATATGGCTAGTACAGTCATTCTTGCCAATGCGGACGGAAGTATCGAAGAGCTTCATCGTTCTTAATATGGAAGAGGGTGCTTTTCATCGTATGAAAGAACTGCCAATCGTTGATGGTGAACTTGTGCTCAGGTGTGTGGAGAAGCAGGATCTGAAAGAACTCTATGAATTGATCTACAGTGATGACGTACCCGAATGGAAGCAATGGGATGCACCCTATTACCCACTTAAACACGAAAGTTATGAAAGTTTTGAACAAGGTATGCTCAAACGTATGGACGTAGATTCAGGCGATTCCAAACCCGTATCAATCCGTATTATTGAATCCGACAGACAAATTGTGGGTACAATCAGCTATTACATAGAAGATGAGTTATCCATGTGGCTGGAAATGGGGATTGTAATATACAGATCTGTCCAGTGGGGACGCGGGGTTGGTACACGCTCACTTGTCATGTGGTCAAGTCATTTGTTCGAACAGCTGCCTTTGGTTCGGGTTGGATTGACTACTTGGTCTGGTAATGAACGAATGATGCGTGCGGCTGTGAAAGCCGGATTACAGGTGGAGGGGCGAATGCGGAAGTGTCGTATCGTTCGCGGGCAGTACTATGATTCAATTCGTATGGGGATGCTCCGTGAGGAGTGGGAGCAGAAACTGGCCTCTCATACGAGCCGAAATGTAAACAACTGATGGAGGATTATTGAAATGCTGAACACGGAGGACAACCGGGAACTGTCTTTACAATTATTCGTGGTTCTTGTTCGGGCCTACAATTCTGTGACCTCACGTTCCAATCGGGACATCCAGAGTCACGGACTGAATACGACAGAATTTGGTGTGCTTGATTTGTTATATCATAAAGGACCGCAGGCATTGCAAAAGATTGGTGAAAAGGTGTTAATGTCCAGTGGTAATATTACGTACGTTGTAGATAAGTTGCAAAATAAAAATCTGCTGTTTCGTCGACCATCCAAGGAAGATCGGCGTGTCATTTACGCTGAGTTAACGGAGGAAGGAAGAGAATTGTTCACACAGATATTTCCTCAACATCATCAGGTTATCATTGATGCTTTGGAAGGACTTGACCCTTCCGAGAAAGTGGATGCGATTAAGATGTTGAAGAAGCTGGGATTGGCGGCAGAAGGGAAAACTGACTTGCGTTCATAACGCAGGTCAGTTTTTTTGTGGATCTCGAAAAGTACAGGTATATACTGGCTGACTGACTTGCAAGGCCCTCCATAATATAGGAAGATTGTTCTATACATTCACCGTGTGTAAAACATGATTATCGAGAGTTCATGTATAATGGAACAGAACGATTAAGAGCGGAATGGAAGGATTGGATCAAGTAGAAGAACCTATCCCGATTGCAAGTTAGCTAACATTGATCTCATTCTGGATTAGTCACGAATGAAGATTGAGTGTGATGCGGGTAGAGGAGAGGTGCATCTATGAGTCATCAAGAAGCAGGAGAACGTTTGCTCCAAGAATCTGCGAACTTAGCTGATAAAATAACGGAGAAACAGTATCTCAGACAGCCCGATTTACTTGAGCGATTTGGCGAGAACGGAAAAATGCGAACCAAACAGGATTCTCAGTATAGCTTGAACTATTTGGCAGAAAGTGCGCTCTTACAGAGTCCTGGCCTGTTTACTCATTATATTGCGTGGCTGAAAGTTCTACTTGAAGGTTACAAGGTATCACAAGAAGACCTGGCGATTAATCTCAACCTGATTAAAGAGACCTTGGAAGAAGAATTTGACCACCCGTCAAAGGCACTTTTGCTCGATTATCTGGAGATGGGAATATATACAACACAAATGGAGTCACAGGCGGGTTACATTAACGAATCCATGCCATATGGAGATGCCGCGCAATCGTACTTGCAGTGTTTGCTTGAGAATAAACGGAAAGAAGCCTTCGAGATCATTGAAGCTCAGCTAGAAGCTGGGGTGACGATTCGTGATATTTATCGATATATTTTTCAGCCTACCCAATATGAAGTCGGGCGATTGTGGCAGAGCCATCGGATCAGTGTGGGGCAAGAGCACTTTTGTACGGCAGCGACCCAATCATTCATATCACGTCTCTATTCTCGTTGGTTGATTCATACGGGTCAGGGTAAAAGGCTAGTTGCCACCTGTGTAGGCAGTGAACAACATGAGATCGGACTGCGTATGCTCACAGATGTGTTCGAGATGGAAGGCTGGGATACGCACTATCTGGGAGCCAATGTTCCTAATGGAAGTGTAGTAGAGGCTATAGAGCGCCATCAGGGTGATGTTATTGCGATTTCAGTTACGATGACGTATCACCTTCATCTGGCCAAAGAATTGATTCAACTGATTCGTCATCATCCGGCAACGGCACATGTGAAGATTATGGTTGGGGGATATCCTTTTAATATTGATCAGGATTTGTGGAAAACGATAGGAGCCGACGGTTATGCTCCGGGAGCCGATGAGGCAGTTGCGGTTGCAGAACAGTTATTGGCTCAGCCAGCTACATGCAATCATCTGGATATGGTTAGGGATTAGGAGAGGGATGATGTGATGTCTAATGAGAACGGAGAGATACAGAGGCTACGCAGAACGATTGAGCAGTTATCGGATCAGATGATCCGGAGCAAAGAGCAAGAGGAACGGATACTCGCGGAATTCTCGGATATGAATAATGAACTGGTAACACTCCAGCGTCTGCTTGCGAAGAACAATAACAGTCTTGAAGCTGCACGTCAGCAAGCAGTAGATGCAGGGGAATCCAAAAGCGCATTTATTGCAGGCATCAGTCATGATTTTCGTACGCCATTAAATGGCATATTGGGGATGGCTGAGATGCTTAGGCTGTCTCCCTTGTCTGAAGAACAGGAGGATTCCGTTTCCGTTATACAGGATGCTGCCAAACTGCTGCTTAAGTTGATTCAGGATCTTCTGGATCTGTCCAAACTTGAGGCGGGGCAGATGCGACTTGAAATGGGAGAAGTCGATCTGCAAGAGACGATAAACTATATTGTTCGTTTGCTTGAACCCCAAGTCAGAAAGAACGGAAATCAGTTATCAGTAGACTGTGATCCCAGCATCTCTAATCTTCTTGAAGGGGATTCAACGAGAATTACTCAGATATTAATCAACCTAATACAGAATGCGAACAAATTCACATCAGAAGGTACGGTGCGGATACGAGTTACCCTTATGAAAGATGATGAGATTACACAAATGATCCGCTTTGAAGTCGAAGATACGGGGATTGGTATCTCCGAAGAAGATCAGAACCAGTTATTTCAACCCTACATGCAGACTGAACGTGGACGATCAAGTGAGTATGGAGGAACGGGCCTTGGATTATCGATCTGCAGGTCGCTCGTTACACTGATGGAAGGTCAGATTGGAGTAGACAGTCAGGAGGGTGAAGGATCAACATTCTGGTTCGAACTTACACTTGGTAAGAAAGACGGTAACCAGTCTGTTGCTTCCGCTCAAGAGCATCAGGGGCAGGATATGGATAATGAAGCTCCTTCTGTATCTGTATTGCTGGCCGATGATAATGTCATCAACCGACAGCTTGTTATGTTACAGCTCAAGAAACTGGGAATAACCCAAGTGGACGCTGTAGTGAATGGGGAAGAGGCAATAGCTGCTTTTCTCAGCAAAAAATACAGTTTGATTCTTATGGACTATATGATGCCATTGATGAACGGTTTGGAGGCAACACGCAAAATCCGCTCGATAGAAATGGATGAAATGCGCCATACCACACCAATCATTGCAATGACAGGTAATGTCATACAGGGAGAGAAAGACAAGTGTATGGAAGCCGGGATGAATGACTTTATTGGCAAACCCTTCACGCTGGAAATTCTGAGTAAGATGATCGAGAAGTGGCAGCAATCTTCCGAACCGACCGAGGTACTAAATATGGGCATCGTACATGAGATTGCGGAATTAAACACCGATGGCGAACGTACACTTCTGGGTATGTTGTTGGACATGTATCGTACCGAAACACCTGGCAAAATTGAGGTGCTGCGCAGACATATTGTGTCGGGCGACCATGTTGCTGCAACCGAGGTAGCTCATGACCTGAAATCAGGGAGTCTGAGTCTGGGAATTCGTTATTTATCAACTTTGTTTGCACAGATAGAGCAATTCGCGAAGGAAGGTCAATCACGGAAAGCAGAACCTTTGCTGGATGCTTTGTTACCTGCCTATCAAGCAGCATGTGCATCACTGCAACGAGTAAGTAAAGATTGAAGATATCTTATAAGGAAAGAGGGTAGGACCCCTTCATGTTATTCTACGTACTTGCTGCACTGGTACTGATCCTTCTTGCTCTTCTGTGGACAGGTGGACTTTATTTTTTCAAAACCGCCATCCGTCGTACGCCAAAAACGTTTTTGGTGGATAATCCGAATCTGATGCCTGAACCGGACAATGAAATCATCAGCAGTGCTTCTGACCTGAAGTGGCTGGATGTTCAGCCTACAGAAGAGATATCTCTTCAATCGCATGATGGATTAAAACTGCACGGTACATGGCTTAGTTCCAATAAGGGGTCAGATCAGACCGTGATTCTGGCACATGGTTATTCGGGGAAAGGTAGAGAAATGGCTGGTTTTGCCCGATTTTATGCTGAAAAACATGGGTATAACGTGTTAATGCCGGATGATCGGGGGCATGGCCGCAGCGAAGGTGACATCATCGGTTTTGGCTGGTTAGATCGTAAGGATTATGTCCAGTGGAGCAACTGGGTGCTTGAAAAAGTGGGTACAAAAGGGGAAATCATATTACACGGCATATCCATGGGAGGAGCAACCGTACTGATGACAGGTGGTGAAGCCCTGCCGACTCAGGTTAAAGCGATTGTGTCTGATTGTGCATATACATCCGTGGAAGAAGAACTGACGTTCCAGTTAAAGCAATTATACAAACTTCCTGCATTTCCGTTTATACCTGTCACAAGTCTGATCTCCCGGTGGAAAGCAGGGTATTCCTTCAGAGAGGCTTCGGCTCTCAAGCAACTTGCCAAAGTTAACGTTCCCGTGTTATTCATCCACGGTGAGGCTGATACGTTTGTACCGACCGAAATGGTATACAGGTTGTATGAAGCTTGCCCAACCAAAAAGGAATTGCTGACCGTCCCCCGTGCGGGTCATGGCACAGCGTTTCAAGTTGATCGCACTGGATATGAGGCGGCACTGGAATCCTTTATGAGGAAAAATCTGTCGCCTTCGTGCCTCGTACCTGAAAGTTCAGAGGCCAAGTAATGCGATGATCTTGTGTATATAGGTAAGCCCATGATCAAGGGGGCGCGGCGTTTAATTGATTTTTTTGTGACAATCTGGGTATTAAGTAGAAGATGCAAATCATTTTCTAAGCGATGGGGGTATCTTGATGGGAAACGAACAATTTGAGGCTGCACGAAAAGCAGAGGCAGGTTATCATTCCAACTTCTATCAGAATAATGAATTATTCGCCTCCGGTACCTGGATGTCGAGGCCCATGCCTATGGTGATGGATATGCTGGAACGTCTACTTACTCACAAGGAGGAATTGCGTGTCCTCGATCTGGGATGCGGAGTTGGGAGACATACGATACCGATTGCACAACGCCTTGCAAAAACGAAGAGTGAAGTCATCGGTGTGGATTTACTGGATGAGGCCGTAGACGGACTTCGCAAGTATGCGAAAGAATATCAGGTTGATCATATCGTGCAGGCAGTGAAAGCAGATGTTGAACATTATGCTGTGGAGCCAAACTATTTTGATTATATCGCTGCTTGTTCTTGTCTGGAACATGTTTCAAATAAGCAAGCCTTTATGGAAGCGATAGACCGGTTACAGGCCGGAACTCGTACAGGGGGGATTCATTGTATTACGATGAGTACCAATGTGGAGGAAAAAGAAATCAATACAGGCAAGGAGATTAAACCATTAATTGAGCTGAACCTGCCTACAGCCGAGGCGATTGCTATACTGGAGGATGCCTACAAAGGCTGGAATATTTTGCTTCAGGAACACGTTACACAGACGATTGAAGAGGAAAAGTATGATGAACCGACACAATTTCGTTGTGAACTGCTTCGTTTCGCTGTGCAAAAGCAATAAATTCTCTGCCGGGACCTGACAATGGACCCGGCAGTCTTAATGTGTGGTCTGAAAGGAGATCGTTAAGGATGAATACATATGTAATAGGGATGGATGGAGGAGGGAGCCACACGCGTGTGGCTGTCGCAGATCAGAACGGGAAGATTTTATCGTATGTACAAAAGAATGGTTGCAACCGTTATCACGATACCAATGCTGAGCAAAATGTGCTGGAAGGTATCGCTGAAGCCATAACTCAGGCTGGACTCCAATCAGATCAGATCGCTGCCATTCAGGCAGGAATGGCGGGTCTGAATCGGCCTGAAGATACAGTTTGGGCGGAGGCATTACTCGCTCGTACGGGGATTACAGGCAGGATCAGTGCGGTAAACGATACGCACATCGCACATACAGCGGCCTTCGACGGTGAGCCAGGTATTGTCGCTATTGGTGGAACAGGATCTCTGATCCTTGGCAGAACCGAACAGGGAGCTTGGCTCCGCAATGATGAGTTCGGACATTACGCGCCTACAGCAGCACGTTTTTTAGCTTACGACACAGTGCATTCCATCCTCGCGGGGCGTTATGGGCCGCAGGACCAAGCTTGGATTGAGCAGGTGTTGAAATATTGGAATGTAGCCTCAATTCGAGAGCTCGCTACGCTGGGGATAGCCGGCTTTGCCGAAAATAAACAGGCGACCAACCGGAAGTTTGGTCAGATGGCGTCTATGGTGACGGAAGCTGCTGCCCGGAATATTCCCCTCGCAGTTAGGGTGTGCGACTCGGCTGCCGATACGGCTGTTGTGGGAATCCTCATGCTGGCATCCTGTTTCGATCAGCCCACAGTGTCCATGACGCTTACCGGAAGCTGTCTGAGTTCACCATATATGGTGAAGGCTGTTCGGAAAGGACTGGATGCTACTTACAGGCCCGATGGGAAAAGAATTCAGTACATAACCAGTGACTTGTTGGCAGTTGGGGGCGCACTGCTGGATGCTTATCATTTGGCGCAGATCAACGTATCGGATAACATCTCAACTGTGCTTCAATCGGAGCTGAATCGGCACACGACTTGAACTTTTAGAGGCTAACGACTACAATACGATAACGGAAACAAGCAAGGTATAGGAGGAGTCAAGGTGTTAATTAATCTGAAATCACGCATACAGGAGCCGGAAGTACAGGAACTGTTGTCCTACTCGGTCTTTCCTGATCCGGATCACTTGAACCGTGCGTTGCAACAATATGTAGAGAAAGACGAACTGCAAATGGCCGGTTACGAAGATGAGGGACAATTGATCGGTCTGATTGGATATGAGAAGACAGGAACAAGTGAGGTTACCATTCATCATATCTCGGTTTTGCCTGAAAACCGCTTTAAAAATTATGGACGTGGTATGATCTCACAACTGTTGGCAACATACAATCCCGATAGACTGATCGCTGAGACCGAGCTGGAAGCCGTCGAGTTTTATCGGAATACGGGATTCGTGGTATATAGTCTGGGTGAATTATACCCAGGTGTGGAGCGATTCCGTTGTGTGCTTGAAAAAGAGGAAGATACAGACGAAGAAGAGTAGCACAGAGGCATTTTATTACTAAGAAATATATGGATTATAATCATTACAGGATGTTGGATTTGGCAATGAGCTGAGTCGGACGTCCTGTTTTTTTGTCGTTTTCATCAAAAAAGCAGGAAAAAAGTATTGATTTATAAGATTGTTTCATTATAGAATAGTTTCACATAAGAATAGTTCGTTAAGTGAACTATATCGATTCGGGAAAGGAGAATGAAGAATGAATACACCGGATGCAAAAAGTTTGGTAAACCGCTATTTGGATGCTTCTTTTTTGGTAAACAAGCGGTTTGATACGCGGATACGTGAACAAGTGGGGCAGACCATAACGACCGATCAGTTCTGCGCACTTCGTCTGATTGAAGAGAAACCTTCCTGCACGCCCTCTGATCTGGCAGAGCTTCTGTGCATAGGCAAGAGCAGCATTACCGCTTTGGTCAACAAGCTGGTAGATCGCGATCTTGTCCATCGGGCAGGGGATGAACGCGACCGCCGCGTTGTATATCTGACACTGACGGATACCGGACGACAGGTATACAGGGAAACAGAACAGGAAATACAGCAGATTCTGGAGCCGTATCTGGTTCATTTTAAACCGGAAGAGGTTCGAATTTTCATTGAATCTTTTGAGAAGCTTGCAGCTTTGCTAACGCATGAAGGAGGACAGGAGAACGAATGAGAGCGATACTAAAAGCAAGATGGTGGTTAATGGGGCTATGGGTTGTTGTAGCTGCCGTGTTGATGTTTACTGCCCCTAACATGAGTGAACTGATTCGGGAAAAGGGACAGTTTTCGGTTCCGGAAGGGTACTCTTCCACCCAGGCAGCAGCAATTTTGAATGAAGCTGCAGCACAAAAAGGAGAACAGCAAGGCAGCCAAATCGCTCTTGTATTTTATAATCCGGAAGGTCTGGGTACCACGGGGAAACAAGAGGCAGAGAAGGCCGTTAAAAACTTGGAGGCCGACAAGGAGAAGCTGGGCATTCTGTCCATTCTGGAACCTTTCTCTCAGCCTGAACTGTCAGAGAAGATGATCTCAGCTGATGGCAAAACGATTCTAACATCGCTATCCATTGATCAGGGAGATCGTACGGTCAAGGAAATGCGGGAAGACCTGAATGAAGCATTGAAGTCCGTCAATGTGGAGCACTACATAACCGGTAAAGGTCTGATTGATGAAGACACCATTGAAAGTTCACAAGAGGGGCTTAAGAAATCGGAATATATTACAGTTGTCTTTATTTTACTCATTCTGTTCCTGGTCTTCCGTTCGTTTGTAGCTCCGTTTGTCCCGCTGCTGACGGTGGGGATCAGTTACATTGTATCGCAACAGATTGTTGCATTCCTCGTGGATGGAGTCGACTTCCCGATATCAACGTTTACACAGATCTTTATGGTCGCCGTTATGTTCGGGATTGGTACGGATTACTGCATCCTGTTAATCAGTCGGTTCAAGGAAGAACTGGCTCATCATGAGAATACGTGGGACGCCATCATTGCTACCTATCGTACGGCCGGTAAAACGGTACTCTTCTCAGCACTAGCTGTGCTGGTTGGATTCATTGCGATCGGCTTTGCCCAGTTTATGTTGTACCGCTCTGCGGTTGCCGTAGCTGTAGGTATTGCTGTGATGATGCTTGCCTTGGTGACCATCGTACCATTCTTCATGGCTGTGCTGGGCAAGAAGTTATTCTGGCCGTCGAAGGGTTCACTTGAACATGCAGAGAGCAAGATCTATGGTGCAGCTGGTCGCTTTTCACTTAAACGTCCATGGGCTGCGCTGCTCATCGTTGCAGCTGTCTGTGTACCTCTTCTGGCAACCTACGATGGCAAACTGTCGTTCAACAGTCTCGATGAGATTGGCGAGAAATATGATTCAGTAAAAGCATTCAACATTATCTCTGACAGCTTCGGTCCGGGTGAATCGCTGCCGGGTCAGATCGTCATCCAGAACGATGAAGCGATGGATAATGCGAAGTATATGGCCGTTGCCGAGAAAATTAGCCGGGAAGTAGAGAAAGTAGCCGGAGTCTCTGGTGTCCGTAGTATGACACGACCTACGGGGGATGAGATTAAAGATTTTGAAGTTACACAGCAAGTGGGAACATTATCGGATGGACTGGGTGAAGGCAAGACGGGTCTGGACAAAATCCGTGATGGTCTGAGTGAAGCCAGCAGTCAGCTAAGTAAAAATGAACCACAGTTAAAAGAAGCTGCTGATGGAGCAGGTGAACTTACTAAAGGAACCTCCCAGTTGCAATCGGGTATCACGCAACTCAGTCAGGGACTTAGGCAGATTGAAAAAGGCATTCGAGATGGTTCCGCAGGTGCAGGGGATCTGAAAGCAGGACTCCAGCAAGCGAAAACGAGTGCAGATCAGCTTGCGCAGGCGAATAATCAGTTGCTTGAAGCCTATCGTCAGGCGGGAGCAGGGGTCGCTGCATTGGGGGATGGAACCCGCGAACTGGAACAACAGCTGAATGGGGTTTCAACAGCTCTAACCAGTCTGTCCGAATCCTTCACAGCACTTGAAGAGCGTTATCCTGAATTGCAGCAAGATGCTGACTATCAGCGTATCAAAGGCACGATTGGTGAAACAGGTTCTGGTACAGCGCAGCTTGCTCAAGGTTTGGGTCAGATTAAAAACAAGCTGGGAGAAGCCGCTGCTGGAATTAATCAGGCCAATGAAGGGTTTGCCTCCGCAGCAGCCGGACAAAAGGCGCTTGCCGATGGCCTGGGTCAAATTGTAACGGGAATCGGTCAGTTGCAATCCGGTCTCAAACAGGCTGCGGATGGTCAAGGCAAAGTGATTAGCGAAATTCCTTCCATTCAGGATGGACTTGGCCAGCTTCAGGGTGGTCAGGAGAAAATTCAGCAAGGCTTCTCGGATCTGAGTGGTCAGCTGACACAACTGACAGATGGACTGAACCAGAGTGTCGATGGTATTAAACAGGTATCCGGGGGACTGGATTCAGCGCAGGGCTACCTGACGCAATTGCAAGATTCACCAGATTCCGATCTGGCAGGCTGGTACGTTCCTGAAGAAGCACTGAACAGCAAAGACTTCACACAGGTGTTTGATACGTATCTGTCCCAAGATAGGAAAACGATGACGATTGATGTTATTTTGGCCGAAAATCCATACGGAACAGAGGCGATTGATCGTGTTCCTGACATTGAGGCGGCAGTACATCGTGCGGTACAAGGCAGTACGCTTGAAAAAGCAGACATCGCCATAGGTGGCGTTACGAGTACATTTGCAGATCTGCAGGAGATCTCGAATAACGACTATACACGTACTGTAATGTTGATGCTGGCGGGTACATTCATTATTTTGGTCGTGCTGCTTCGCTCGGTCATTATGCCATTGTATCTGATCGTTTCCTTATTACTGGCTTATTTCACATCGATGGCGTTAACCGAAGTGATCTTTGTTAATATCCTCGGATTTGCAGGCATCAGCTGGGTTACTCCGTTCTTCGGATTTGTCATGCTGATTGCACTTGGTGTGGATTATAGCATCTTCCTGATGGACCGTTTCAATGAGAACAAAGGTATGAAAGTACAGGATGCGATGTTGTACGCGATGAAGAACATGGGAACCGTCATTTTATCTGCAGCGGTCATTCTGAGCGGTACATTTGCTGCCATGTATCCATCCGGTGTTCTCTCGATGATGCAGATTGCCACAGTAGTCCTTAGCGGACTGATCTTGTACTCTCTGCTGTTCCTGCCATTCTTCGTCCCAGTGATGGTGAAGATGTTTGGCCGGGCCAACTGGTGGCCATTCCCGAACAAGGAACAATCAGATTCCGTTGATTCGGATCGAACCATAGGCATGTAATGCATTGCAATGGATTAGGCTCTGCCGCGTTATGCGGCAGGGCTTTTTTCTTTTTTTACCTCTACAGAAGAACAATGGTCTTGTGCAGCAAAAGAAAGGTACATGCCTAAGGACACCATCCCGCGCCTTGTCTCGCCACTCATCATAAGATATAGAGCAGTTCATTATTGTTCAGAGACATCACAGCAGAGAGGGGCGACGGGATGGTATATCGATACGTGGCTATAGGCGATTCATTAACGGTAGGTACAGGAGCGTTGCTGGGCACCGGCTTTGTTCCTTTATATCGGCGAATGGCAGAAATGAATGTTCGTACGTTTGTATCCATGGAAAATATGGGCGTGAATGGACTGACGTCGGGGGAAATGTTGCAGATGATCTCTTCGCATCCCCGAGTGCGGCAATCGCTCCGTGAAGCGGATATCATTACCATATCTATTGGCGGGAATGATCTGATTCGTACGTTCAAAGCAAGTAATGGCATTCCAAATGCCAGTAAAATGACACAGGTGCTCGGAGAAACCCGCAGTAATGTATCCCAGATCATGCGGCACATTCGGCAGTTAAAGGGCAACCATGAGTATATGGTCCGATCCATCGGATTGTACAACCCGTATCCACAAGCGACGGAAGCCGCGTACTGGGTGCGCCAATATAATTCGTTTTTGAATGGAGCGGGATCAGGCAACTATGCGTGTGCTCAGGTGTATGACAGGTTTGAAGGTCGTGAGCGTGAACTGTTGTTCTGGGACAGAGTACATCCCAATGCAAGAGGATATCGTGTCATTGCAGAGCAGCTTAATCGGACGGGATATTATCCGTTCTCTTGATCACTTTGGAACAGAACTAGACCGAGCGATGGACTTCCTTTAAGATAAATAGAAGACAGTTCCATTTTGTGAGATAAAGGGGTTAATTTTTGGTGCAAAATATCGATTCCGGTTCCCTCCATCATTCAGAGCAGCGGCGTATATCCGAAGTGTTGGCCTTATATGGTTTCACATCGGACTGGAAAGGCGAGCGTAGAAAGGGTGGGATGAATAATTCTACTTACATGCTCCATGTAGACGGGACTAATTACGTTATGAGACAATATGAAACACATAATGATCCGATGAAAATCGCCTTTGAACACGAGGTACTGGAAGCCCTCCAACGTTCGAACTTTAAGCTTGATACACCTTCACCTGTAAGGCGGTTATCTGGTGAGGGAGATACATTCCTTCCTGTAAAAGATCCCCTCACAGGTCATACTAAAATTTCGACTCTGTTTCATTATCGGGAAGGTGTCAACCCGATCTGGCATACACCAGATCAATTGATAGGGCTCGGTAAAGCGGCGGGGGCTCTGTCTTCTGTTATGGCTACGTTGGATATACCACTTGAACCTGTGTATCCACCGTACTATCGAATTCAGGATGCGTATCCGCTCTGTTCATCAGAACGATTATTACAGCTATGCACATCGCCGCCGGAGCAATTGGCCGCATGTGCGAATGAGTTGAAGCAACTGAGAGATGCGTTGCCAGATCTGTTTGAAGCCCTGCGGGGAATGGAACATCTGCCGCATCAATTGGTTCATGGGGACGTGAATGCCTCGAATGTATTGGTAGATCAGCAGGATGGTGAAATCTGTGCCATTTTGGATTTTGAATTTGCGACATGGGATTTGCGGGTCATGGAGCTGGCTGTTCCGATGTCTGACCTCCTTACCATGGACAAGAGTGAAGACTGGATGTGGCAGGCACAGGAGGGACTGATCAGGGGATTTCGGGAACAGGTCAGCCTGGAACCGGAAGAGTTGCTGGCCATACCTCGATTGATTTTGCTGCGCAGTCTGGATGTGGTCATGCATTTCATCAGTCGGATGTTTGAGGGTACAGATGAGCCGGAAGTGGCTGTGGAGCAGATTGTGAAACTCAAACAGCGGATGGACTGGATGCGTCTTCATGAAGAACGACTGCGTGAGATGTTGGTGTACTAATATCGTTGTTAAGAATAAAGTGCACTGGTTCTGCTCATACGAGGGCAGAGATCAGTGCACTTTTATTGGTTAGAAAAGTGATATATGAAGATTACGGCGTATAGCGGATGACATTACAATCCACGTTTGCGGAACCAACTGCGGACAGCCCAGCGGCGCTCCTGACGTTTTTTGTATTTGGGTAACGAACGATAAACGTTCAACGATTGCTCGTATGCCTGTTTCGCATCAGCATTGCGCCCAAGGGAACGGTGAACCGAGCCGAGCAGATAATAAGCTTCACTGGAAGAGGAATGAATCTCCTGAAACTGATGCACATAATCCAGCGCTTTGTCCTCATGCGTATCTTTGAAGGCTCCAGCAAGGGTCAGGTACGGACGTCCGTACTTGACTCTGGGGTTGATCTCGAGAGCTTGCAAAATATGACGTTCACCTTTTTCGATGTTACCTAGATGAAGCTCAGTCGTCCCCAGTGCCTCCCAGTACTCAGCCGATTGTTCGTATGGGCGCTCCAGTTCAAGTAATAACGCATGTGCCTCGCTGTAACGCTTGCGCTCAATTAACAGGCGAGCCAGTTCCAGCTTGGAGGAAACTTCATTGGGACTCATGGCAAGCTGTTGCCGAAGCCGGGAGATGTTACGCATACGTTTGAGAGGTTTGGTGAAGCTTGGGAACACCCCGACGTAACGACGATCCAGGAAATACAATATAACGAGTAAAATGAGGATGGCAATGAACGGATTACCTATAATCCTCCATAGAAGGCCAAAGATAAGAAATTTTATAAGCACAGGTTCAACTCCATTTATGATGTAATCGCGTTTCGTACACTTAAAATATATTTCGCCTGATCCAGCGGGTTAACACCTCTGCGTATGCGAGTATGATTCACATCCGCAGGACAATCTTGATATCCGGCAAACGAAGTCGTAAGCACCCCGCGGCCACTTGTCTCGGAACGCAGTTTCACCGGATAATCCATTGAGGTGGCAAGAGGCATAACTCCTTCAATAGTGCAACGTCCGCTACCAATGACGGGGGCTTCGAAGGTTGCCCGCATATGTACCAGGTCGCTAAGGGCCTTACCGCCGTATTCCTCCGGGACCGTCAGTCGGAACTGAAGAAGGGGTTCCAGCAACCTGGTACCTGTTCTCGACAATCCATCCATGATTCCCATAGGCGTGGCTACAACAAAATCCAGCGGATGTGTATGCCAGACATGATGTTCCCCTTCCACCAGCGTGATGCGCAGATCGGTTACTTCCCAACCGAGCATACCTTGAGACAAGGCTTCCGGAATCCGTCGTTCAACTTCATTCTGATAACGTAACAGCAAATCATCTGTCCTTACGGTCGAGGCATAGATCAGACCGCTTCCGCGAGGCAAAGGTTCAATCTTGAAGCGGAGGATGGCCCAGCAGGGCTTAGGCATCGTATAGGCGATGTAACCTTCTCCGGCTGTACGGGGTGTCTCCTTATAGATGACGGATGGCGGATCAAACACGACATCCAATCCGAAACGACTCAGCAACAGGCTGGATAAAATCTCAAGCTGAATGGTTCCCATGACCTTGAGATGCAGTTCTCGTTCCTCCGGCAACCATTGCAGGTCGAGTAAGGGATCTTCATCCGTCAACTCTTGCAATGCTGCAACAAGATCGGGGTACTGTGCAGGGTCCTTGCCATGCACTTGTACGGTCAGCAAAGGTACAGCCATCTGTGGCAGAGGAGGTACACCCTCAGGATTGCCGATAATGTCACCCACATGTGTGTCGCTCAGTCCATACAGCACAGCAATCTGCCCGGCGTGAACGGCACCGGTATCCGCCCATTTCCGTCCATCCATGCGGCGAATCTGCGTCACTTTCTCTTCAAGCTCCCGCGTCGAATTATGGATGGTATCCCGATTGTGTAAGCTGCCACCATACATACGGACGTAAGCCGTGCGTCCCATCGTGCGATCACGTTCAATTTTGAACACAACACCGGATACGGGAGAGTCCACTGGTTGTGCAGGTGCAGGCAGAAATGCAAGGACCGTGTCCAGCAATGCCGTGACGCCAATTCCTTTTCCGGAAGCGCCATAACACACAGGGAACATCTCACCCTGATGCACATATCGCAGGAACGCTTCATTCAGATCCCTTTGCGATAACGGAGTTTCATGAATGTAGGCTTCCATGACCTCTTCGTCCAGCTCGGCAAGTATCTCGACTAGACCTGGAATGGAAGGTGTGCTATCGGACAGAGAATCTTGATTCGGGTTCCATAGGGAGTCGATGCCATGAAATGAATCTTCATGGAGCTGATACGTTTGGATTTCGCATGCGAAAGGGGACAGGGTAGAACGAATCTGCTCCATGACTGCTGGGGCAGATGCGCCAATCCGATCCATTTTATTAATATAAATGATGGTTGGGATGCGAAGTGAACGAAGGGCATGCCAGATGGCTTCACTCTGGGACTGAATGCCTTCAACTGCCGACAGAATGAGAATAGCGCCATCCATTACCCGTAGCGTTCGCTCTACTTCGGAGCTAAAATCAATGTGACCAGGCGTATCAATGAGGTCAATGATGGTGTTCTTCCAGATCAGAGAGGTCATGGCTGCCTGAACGGATATGCCACGTTCTTTCTCAATGTCCAGGGAGTCTGTGGCTGTTGTTCCGTCATCTACACGTCCCGGACTGCGGACGACACCACTCTCAAATAACATATGCTCGGTGGTGGTTGTTTTCCCCGCATCCACATGGGCGAAGATGCCAATATTCCTGCGATTCAATTCGTTTAACATGGAATGCTAAGCTCCTCTGACAACGGAATGCAATGTTTCCGACAAGTAATAATCCAGATTATCATACCACATCTTCCATATGGAAGAATATGTGGATATATATGATTAAGGCGGGGAGCTACGCCCATGCTGGTTCTATTTTAACGAGAACTGTTCATGGTTCTGCGATAAGCTGCGGGGGTTGTACCGGTTAATTTTTTGAATTGACGGTAAAAATGGGGCAGACTGTCGAACCCGCAAGCATCGGCAACGGCTGCCATCGTCTCATCACTTTGCACCAGATGCTCTTTCGCCATAATGACCCTTCGCGCTAATGCATAATCCGTTAGAGTCATTCCCGTGTATCGTTTGAAGGCACGACTGAAATGGGCAGGTGATACAGAGGCATACTGCGCCAGTTCAGGGAGGGAAAGGCCACTCCGAAGGTTATCGTCAATATGAGAGATCGTAGAAGAGAGCCATGAGGGACCCGGAGCGGATTTACCAGGATTCGCAGGTCCTGCAGCTTCCAGACGTTCCAGAAAAATGAGCAACAGTTGCAGCCTTAACAGAGCCGCATGTGCGCTTAGATGATGACCGAGCTGGAATTCGGTCTGAATATCATCAATAAGGGTGGCGACCTCTGATTGCTCCTCTGTGTTCAGATGCCTCTTATACACGCGTTGTTTACGACAACGTTCAAACAGGCTTAGCAAGGAAGAAGCTGCCCCTCCAGCGGTTGATGCCAGCAAGCCCGGGCTGAAGAACAATGCGGAAGATGTGACAGGATTGCCTGCATCCGGCAAGGCTCGGTGAACCGTGCTGCCTGGAATGATGAACAGGTCTCCTTCTTGCATATTCTCAAGTCCTGTATCAATAAAGATGCTTCCCTGTCCCCGATATACATAGATAATTTCATGCCAGTCGTGAAGGTGATCTGGCAATTCGTTCTGAGGGGATTTGGTGTCGCTGTACACCAGGCGGAACGGTATACCGGATTCTGCTTGAATAGTCGTACGAACAGGTGAACGTTCCATAAAGCTCCTTTCCAGACGATCGTCTTCAACGAGATGACATACCTGGTCATGAGAGAGTATATTTACCGCAATATAAGCAATTTAATTTCCTTTTATTGATGATACAATGAATTTAAAGCGTTTACAATAAAAGGGTGCAGAGCCTTCGAGCTGCATTCCGACAGTACAAATAATCGATGAGGTGAGTGTCCATGTCGGCAAGCACGAAACGGCCAAGGTTGAAGCTGAATTTACTGGGGAGCGATGGTCAGCGCAAGTGCAAGGAGATTATGGAGCGTCCCGTGAAGGTTTTGCAGATTGGAGAAGGTAATTTCTTGCGGGGATTTGCAGACTGGATGCTTCATGAGAGTGCCAGACAAGGCAAATTCCATGGAAGTGTAGCCGTTACCCAACCACGACTGGGAGGCAAAGCCAAGCTGGAGCAGATTCGTGATCAGGACGGATTATATACGATGATTACGCGTGGTCTGTCTCAAGGAAAGCCAGTTGAGCGGACAGAGTTGATCTCCATTTTCTCACAGTGTATCAATCCGTATGAGGAATGGGATACCTTTCTGAACTTGGCGGAACTGCCTTCACTTGAGTTCGTTATTTCCAATACAACCGAATCAGGATTGAAATATATGCAGACAGACTATATCGAGGGTGAACCGGTCCAATCATTTCCGGGGAAATTAACGGTTTTCCTGCATCAGCGATATTTGAAATTTGATGGTGATCCATCCAGAGGTTTGATTCATCTGCCATGCGAGCTGCTTGAAGGCAATGGTGATGTGCTGCGCAGTTGTGTCCTCCGTCATAGTGAGGATTATGGGTATTCGGATGGCTTCCGTTCATGGATCGAGAACCATAATCACTTCTTGAATAATCTGGTAGATCGAATCGTAACAGGTGCGCCGACCCAGGAGGAAGCCGATTCCCTGACAAATCGCTGGGGGTATGAGGACCAGTTGATTAATACGGCAGAGCCATATCATTTCTGGGCCATTCAGGGTGATGAATCATTGGACAAAAAACTTCCTCTCAAGCAGGCAGGTCTTAATGTACATTGGGTGAAAGATCTGAAGCCTTTTCAGGTACGCAAGGTTCGTATTTTGAATGGGGCGCATACCTTAATGTCATCACTAGGTATTCTTCAAGGCAAGCAGCATGTGAGAGAAACAATGGAAGATCCGTATTTTGGCTCATGGATCAGGGAAGCTGTGCATCAGGAGATCGTGCCTGCTCTGGATATGCCCGATTATCAGCTGGACCAGTATGCAGAAGAAGTATTCGAACGGTTCCTTAACCCATATATTAATCACAAATTGCAAGATATTGCTTTGAATACGATCGGAAAATTCAAGGTGCGTGTGCTGCCTACACTTTTGTCTTACGAGCAAAATCAGGGAAGTTGGCCAGAACGTTTAATTCAAGGGTTTGCTGGATTATTGTGTCTCTATCGTCCGGTAAATACGCCAGAAGGTTACAAGGCACAACGACTGAATGGAGAGGACATTCTGCTGCGGGATGACCCGGATGTCCTGGCTGCTTTGGCTGCACACTGGGAAGGTTATGACACGCTTAACAGGAATCAGAACCAACTGGATGACCGGGTAGCGGCTGTGTTGTCGGATACCTTGATCTGGGGCGAAAATCTGGATGCAAGAGAAGGGCTGCGCGCAGCTCTTGTTCGTGAAATCGGATTGTTGGAAGGTGAAGGGAAATGAACACAACAAGTACGATCAATGACTGGATTGCCATTCAACCACAGGACGATGTCATTATAGCGCTTCGGGATTATGCCAAAGGAGAACGCATAACCCTGCCAGACGGCGTTTCTTTTACCTTGTTGGATGACGTGCCCAAAGGGCATAAGATTGCTGTGCATACCCTGGCACCGGGTGATGATGTGATGAAGTATGGTTTCTCCATCGGGATTGCCCAAGAGCAGATCGAGCAGGGAAGCTGGATTCATAGTCACAACCTGAAGACGGGTCTGCACGGATTGCTTGACTATGAGTATCAGCCGGGAGCCCAGGTTCAGACGGACATGCCTCCGGAACATCTGCGCTCATTCGATGGATATTTACGCCCCAATGGTGAAGCAGGTATTCGTAATGAGATCTGGATTGTGAATACGGTTGGATGTATCAATAAAGTGTGTGAAGCATTGGCACGTATGGGTCAATCCCAGTTTGGAAGCCGTGTAGATGGTGTGTTTCACTTTCCACATCCATTCGGGTGTTCACAGCTTGGAGATGATCTGAAGTATACACAACAGCTGCTGGCCTCCTTGGTGGAGCATCCGAATGCAGGAGGCGTGCTCGTCATCGGTCTGGGCTGTGAGAACAATCAGGTCGATGAATTCCGTGAGTGTATTGCTCCGGAATACCGAGGCAAAGTACGGTTTCTCAAAGCGCAGGAAACGGATGACGAGCTTGAGGAAGGGCTTCGACTGATGGAAGAACTTGTGGAGATTGCTGAACATGAACAACGGCAGCCGCTTCCGCTCAGCAAACTCAAAATTGGTTTGAAGTGTGGTGGTTCCGATGGTTTATCCGGCATTACAGCCAATCCGCTGGTCGGTGCAGTTGCTGATATGCTGGTTGCTGCCGGGGGTACGGCCATTCTGACAGAAGTACCGGAGATGTTTGGTGCGGAGACGATCTTAATGAACCGGGCTGCCAATGAGCAGGTATTTCATGATTTGGTGGACCTCGTGAACGGCTTCAAGCAATATTTTGTGAACCATGGCCAGAACATCTATGAGAATCCTTCACCTGGGAATAAGGCTGGTGGCATCACGACCCTGGAGGAAAAGTCACTTGGATGTACGCAAAAGGGAGGACGTTCTTCCGTAGTCGACGTTCTGCGCTATGGCAAACGTGTAACTCAAACCGGTCTGAACATTGTAGAAGCACCGGGCAATGACCTGGTGTCTGTAACGGCACTGTCTGCGGCGGGTGCACATATTGTGCTCTTCACAACAGGGCGGGGGACTCCCTTCGGAGGTCCGGTACCTACCGTCAAGATTGCGACCCAATCCGATCTGGCGAATCGCAAAAAACACTGGATTGATTTCAACGCAGGCCAGCTGTTGGAGGGGCAGACGATGGATGAGGTCAAAGTACAGCTGTTCAGCCAGCTGATTGACATTGCTTCAGGACGGTCCCATACACTCAGTGAGCAGCATGGATTCCGGGAGATTGCCATATTCAAGGATGGCGTAATTCTCTAAATCCATTCTGTATAGAGGCTTTTAATTGTTTGGGTTACATTATAATATGATGAACCACAGCCAATTCCGGTTGAAATCTGCACTACAACCGGGATTGGCTTTATTTAGATTCCACGGATGTCAAGGGTTTTGGAGATGCTTGATAATGCGGCAGGTGAAGCATGTTGCTGTAGTTGCGCAGTTAACAGTTCACGTGCCTCTTCTATGCTGCCTTCAAATGGCTTAATGTCATGACGTTGCATCCAGTGATCTGCGGTTTCATATGCGGAGCTGTTCCATGCAACTTTGCCTTCTGCGAGCCCCTCTTTTTCTTTGGTTCCACTGATCACAATGGCTGCACAGCCCTGAAGGTCCAGAAGTCCACGGTCAAATGTTTTTTTGTCCTCTTTTGCCCCGAAACCGGCTTGTGATCGCAAGGCACGTCCATCAATGCCTTCCTGTTCTGCAACTAACGCATGGAGTTTGAACGCTTCACGGGAGAGCAGACCCGCTTCATACTGTTCCTTGATGGTTCTGGAATCGGCCAGCAGTCGGTGTACCCAAGGGAAGTATTCAGATGAGACAAGAAGCGCTTTCTTTTTGACAAATTTTCCATATGCAGCAATGCCCTCTTCAGCCAGGCGTGAACGCCATAACCAGGGATCGAATTCATCATCCTTGTGCCAATGCTCTTTGGGGGTTAGCGATGACAAAGAAGGATATTCGGCAAATAGTGGTGCCAGAGGCAGCAGCCCTATTGACTGGATACGCTGTACTGCTTCTTCGTACGTTATAACGGCTTCATATGTCATGATATCAGTAGGCTCCTTTTTGTGTGTAGTCAGGCTACGACTTGGTTGAAGCAAGGTATCTCCGGCTCACTTCCTCGGCATGCTGACGAATCTCACTTCGAAGTTGGAGGGGTTCGACCACTTCGGCTTCACGTCCCAATCGGTAAAAGAATCGTACGGCCCAGTCCCATTCCCCTGGTGGACAAAGGAATGATAATTCCCAGAGATCCGGGGCAATTTCAATCATCTTTTCACCAATATGCTCGTCCTGTTCGGCTTCAATCATTCCCCGATAACTCAGTTGTGCCTTAACCAGGGTTGGCGGCTGTTCTGGAGGGATCGGCTTGCTCTGCTGTTGATCCACCTGTTCGTTAAGCACCTGTGCATCCTGTGGTTCGATCGCTTTGACATCGATAATTCGGTCAACCCGGAAGAGACGCTGTTCACCATGTTCGAGGGAATATGCTTCACAGTACCAGAAGCCGGAGGAAGCATATACCCGTGCGGGACAGATATGCAACCATCGCTGACGCGATACGGAGCGATACAGCACACTGAGCCACTCGTGTTCGGGTATGCATGCCAGCAATGCGTCCAGATGAGGAAGAATGTAATTGCGGTCTGGAATATGATGATGCAGCTGTTTGAGCATGGGATCAATTCGCGACATAATATCATCCGGAATGATGGCCTTAACTTTGTTCATCAGGGTCCAGCGTTTCTCATGAAAGGGTGTGTCGGCGTAGCGACTTAGACCTTCAAGAGCGAATAGGAGCGTCGCTGCTTCTACCGGGTCCAGCTGTAATGGGGGTAAAACGTAACCCTCCATCAGTCTGAAACCGCCTCCCGGACCGGAAATGGCAATAATGGGCACATTCATCTCGGAGAGGGACTGAATATCCCGAAGAATCGTGCGACGGGAAACTTCAAATTTCTCACCTAATGAGTGTGCCGTTTCGTGACCATGCTGTAATGCCATTACGATGGCAGCAAGCCGATTTGTTCTGTTCATGTCAGCCACTCCGTTTCGATCTGCGCCGCCGGAAAGTGAAGTCGTAGTTATATTTCTATTGTAACAAAGAATAAGTGACATCATGAGTGTCACCAATATTTCAACTGTTCATTATTTTATAATGGATCAGCATCAGAATTCACAAGCATGTTCCGGCAGGCTTTGTTAAAATGTGTTTCTCGTCCAATTCGCTTTGCATACTGATATTTCCTTCTATCAAAAAGACCACAGATCATGCCAAAAACCCGCATCCGGTGTAGACGGATACGGGAAGTAGCAGCTTTTGGCTTACAGAAGACGATAAAGGTCTGAAATCTATACCAATATCCTCGCTGAAGACAATAACAAGTATAAAAGGAATGAAAATGTGACACTTTGTATCACAGGTATTTCTATCACATTATATTATTCCGAATGATTTCAATGAAGTGAAATCGCTTATTTCATTTCGAGCAGTTGCACTCCACGGGCTTCAATCTCAACACTTCCCGAAAGCTCACGATTGGTGAGCAGATCATGTGCTTTAGCAGTTCCCAGATCATAGGATTGCGTGGTTGCGTTATGGTTCATGACAAACAGGTACGGTTTACCGTCTTTGGTCCGTGCGCTTACTTCAACACCTTCTGGTGTCTCAAGCAAGGACTCTACGTTCTTGGCTGCTGCAAGCTGTCCCAGCAAACCATCCAGGAAGCGCTCATCCGGGTCGGATGCAACGTACCAGGCTTCACCTTGACCAAAGGTATTACGTGTCACGACAGGCATGCCTTTATAAAAGTCGTCTCCATACTCTGCGATGACTTCGGCTCCTTCACTGTGCAGCAGGTCACACAGCATGCCGCAGCCATACTCTCCTTGAAGATCACCGTACGTTTCTTTGAGGACAATGCGGTTCTTTTGCTCAGGCAGCAGGGCATCAATCTCTTCCACCCAGATTCCGAGCAGTTTACGGAGTTCTCCCGGATATCCACCTGTAGTCACGAGATCGTTCTCGTTCACAATGCCACTGAAGAAGGTCGTCAGGAATGTTCCGCCTGCTTCAACATACTTCTCCAGTTTGGTGGCAAACCCTGGTTTTACCATGTAAAGGACAGGGGCAAGGACAATGTCGTATTTGCTCATATCCGTATCCACACTGATGATATCTACCTGGATATTGCGACGGAAGAAGGCTGCGTAGTATTTATGGATCTGATCCACATAGTTCAGGGCAACCGTAGGTCCGCTTGATTTTTCGATGGCCCACCAGTTATCCCAGTCGAACACAATCGCTACTTTGGATTCAACAGATGCATCCAGCGTGGTATCTCCAAGGATCTGCAATTCCTTACCCAAATCAGCGACTTCGCGGAATACACGTGTGTTCTCATGTCCAGCATGCTCAATAACTGCACCATGATACTTCTCACAGGCACCGATGGAGCGGCGAAGCTGGAAGAACATAATGGTATCGGCCCCGTGCGCCACAGATTGATAACTCCACAGACGCATGACACCTGGACGTTTCAGTGAGTTATACGGCTGCCAGTTCTGCTGACTTGGTGTTTGCTCCATCAGCATGAACGGTTGACCATCCTTCAGTCCGCGCATAAGGTCATGAGCCATTGCCGTGAAGCTGACAGGAGTGGCGAGACCAGGATAACTGTCCCAGGAGACGATATCCAAATATTTTGCCCATTTGAAATAGTCCAATTGTTTGAAGAATCCCATCAGATTGGTAGTAACGACGGAGTCCGGAATGTGTTTTTTGATCGCATCGTATTCCAACAGATAACAATCCAACATGCTGTCTGAGTTGAAGCGAGAGTAGTCCAGCGAGATTCCCTGGAACGTTGAATTATTGTTACCCCAATGTTCGCTCAGGTTGCTTGGTAATACAATCTCGTCCCAATCGTAGAAGGTATGCCCCCAGAAATTCGTGTTCCATGCTTTGTTGACCTGTTCCAGAGTCTGATAGCGTTCTTTCAGATACACGCGGAACGCTTTCTCACAGTTGTCACAGTAGCACTCACCGCCATATTCGTTGGAGATGTGCCATACGAGAACCGCAGGGTGATCCTTGTATCGTTCGGCCAGTTTATCTGCAATCTTCTCAGCGTATTTGCGATAGGTCGGGCTGTTGGGACAGGAATTATGGCGCCCACCGAATTTGCGTTTGCGTCCATCGGCATCTACACGAAGCACGTCTGGATATTTCTTTGCCATCCAAGCCGGATGGGCAGCAGTGCTTGTTGCAAGGCATATATAGACACCATTTTCATATAAACGATTAATTAGTTGGTCGAGTTCTTCAAAACGGTAAGTAACTTCATCAGGCTGAATCAATGCCCATGAAAATACGTTGATCGTGGCAATATCAATGCCCGCCAATTGGAACATGCGCAGGTCTTCAAGGTGGGTTTCGTGATCCCACTGTTCCGGGTTATAATCGCCCCCGTAGAACATTTTGGGCAGTTTGCTGCTAATCAATGTGTTCACCTCTTGTATAAGAATAATCCTATACTATATGATACATATGACTTTTAAAATATAATAAAAGTAATGACTCATATAAGAATACGGAAGTGTATTTCAGCTTATACCCAAGGAGGCATCCCATGTTTATCTCCCCCCGACATCAACGATATTTCATGACATCACGTGATCAACCGCTGCCCCTTTATATTGAGAGCCTGGGTTATAACGGCAATCAGGAGAAGGTGTCCAGACCTGTGGGGTATCCATGTTACCACTGGCTTCAGACCGTGAAGGGAGCCGGAGAATTCAAGTTTGCCGGGTCCACGGTCATACTGGGGGAAGCATCAGGTATTTTGCTGCCACCGAATGAACCGCATGAATATGTGCGCGCTCAAGGAGAGTGGGAGACCCTTTACATAACATTTGGCGGTTCCCAGTGTCCGGCAATCTTGGAGTCACTTAGTCTGGGTGAAGCGGCGTTCCATCAGTGGGAGCAGAGCAGCCCGTTCAACGATTACGGCCAGGAAGTGCTGGATTCGATCAGAAGTGATCAGGATTTGTCGGGACTCGAGGCGTCAGCGGATATATACCGATTTCTGATTTTGCTCAAAAAACATGGCATGACGGGCAATCGTTCTTCCATCTCACATGCCGTGGAGAGACTCGCTCCGCTCATTGCATTCATGGAACAGCATTATGCGAATCCCGAGATTGGGCTCGAACATATGGCTGACCTCACTGGGATCTCATCCAGACATCTGAACACCTTGTTCAAGCAGTCCTTTGGCATGACAGCCTACAGTTATTTCATTTTGCTGCGCATTCGCAAAGCCAAGGAAATCATGACCGCAGACCATAGACCCACGATTAGGGAAACTGCAGTTAGGGTAGGGTTTCGCGATGCAAGCCATTTTGTAGCAACCTTTCGCAGGATTGAGGGGGTGACTCCTGAACAGTTCCGTAATTTGTACTAACATGTACCCAAATGAACAAAAAGTGATGCCAGGAAGGTATTGATGCGTTAGGGTCATTACCGTTATGATGGTATCGATTCCTGAGATTCGAAAACGTTTAAACGGACCCATGTATCCGTTCTATTTGGAGAGGATGATTGAAGATGACAACAACTATACCCTTATGGGATCATGCTGCACCTTATGCAGCCCAGGGCCATGAAGACGAAATGCCACATTTGATTCCATTTATTCACCCTGGTTCAGAGAGCGCTGTCATTGTGTGTCCAGGTGGCGGTTATGGATTTTTGGCTGATCATGAAGGTGCTCCAATAGCTGAATTGTTGAACCGTGCAGGTATAAGTGCATTTGTCCTGAAATATCGGGTGGCGCCTCACCAGCATCCTGCACCGATAACAGATGGTCAGCGTGCCATACGTTATGTTCGTGCGCATGCTGAGCAGTATGGTATCAACCCTGCCAAGATTGCAGTACTCGGTTTCTCCGCAGGCGGACATCTCACAGCAACATTGGGAACGCTGTATGACGAGGGACAACCGGATCATGAGGACCTCATTGAACGCCAGAGTTCACGCCCGGACCGAGTTATTCTCTGTTATCCGGTAATTACGATGGAGTCCTATGGACATGCCGGTTCCCGTGAGAATTTGCTTGGGTCTGATGCGTCTGCCGAGCAGATCAAGGCTTTCAGTGCGGAGCAGCAGGTGAGAGCGGATGCTCCTGAAGCGTTCATCTGGCACACCAGCGCTGACCAGGCAGTGCCTGTAGAGAATAGCTTGCGTTATGCACTTGCATTGGGCGAGCATGGCATTCCCTATGATTTGCACGTTTTTGAAAAAGGTTCACATGGTCTTGGATTGGCTGAGGACAACCATGCGATTCGGGTATGGTCGGATCTGTGTCTCACATGGCTCAAGAATCAAGGCTGGTAATTTTTCTGGCCGGTATCAAGTGAACGGTTCTGACTAATCGAGTAATCCGTATATTAGCGCTTTGAAGCGAAGGAGAAAATAACGATGAAATTGCAAAAAAACGACAAGCTTTTGTTTATCGGGGATTCGATTACAGATTGTGGTCGGGAGCACCCTGTAGGTGAAGGCAGTTCAGGTCTGGGCCATGGTTACGTAGCGCAAGTGTATGCCCTCTTGCGGTCCATCTATCCGGAATTGATGTTGCGTGTCCAAAATGTGGGTAATGGTGGAAATACGATTCGTGATCTGAAACAGCGCTGGGATCGTGATGTGCTTGACCTTAAACCGGACTGGCTGACGATCATGATTGGCATTAATGATGTATGGCGTCAGTTCGACAACCCATTGTCAACAGACTCACATGTGTTTCTTGAAGAATACGAATCCACATTGCGTGAACTGGTGGCTTCGGTTCGTCCCAACCTGAAAGGTCTGGTACTAATGACGCCTTATTATCTTGAGGCCAATCCGGAAGATCCGATGCGGGCAACGATGGATATCTACGGAGAAGCGGTACGCAGGGTAGCCAGTGAGTATGATGCGGTGTATGTGGATACACAGGCTGCATTTGCTCCATTTTGGGATCATTTCTATACGTCTGTGTTGACTTATGACCGGGTACATCCAGATGCAACGGGCCATATGGTACTGTCCAAAGCATTCTTGGATGCCATCGGATTCGAATGGTCAGGCGGCGTCAAATCTGAATAAGGACGTGATGGCATGAGCGACGTAACTGTAGCAGTACAAACCCCGGCATTACTGGGGGAAGGTCCAAGCTGGGATGCGGAGAACAATCGATTATTGTGGGTAGATATTGAAAGCTTTAAGGTGCATGTGTATGATCCGGCTACAGGGCAGGATCAGGCTTATGATGTCGGTGAACATGTCGGGGCTGTTGTTCCCTATCGTGGTGACGAAGTCGTGGTTGCTTTACGCAGTGGATTCCATACGTATCACTTGCATACGGGTGAGCTGCATGCCATTGAGGACCCCGAACAAGATAAGGATACCAATCGTTTTAATGATGGAAAATGTGATGCGAAGGGTCGCTTCTGGGCAGGCACGATGAGCATGAATAATGAAAGCAAAGCCGGATCGTTGTATTGTTTGGAGCAAGGGCAACCCGTTCGCACAATGGTACAAGGTGTGTCCACATCCAATGGCCTGGGCTGGAGTCCGGATCGGCAGACCATGTATTACATTGATACCCCAACACGTTCTATTGACCGGTTTGATTTTGATCTGACGGCAGGTACGATACAAAATCGGACAAGTGTCATTCACATACCGGAGGAATTCGGTTTTCCGGATGGGATGACGGTTGATGGTGAGGGCATGCTGTGGGTTGCGCACTGGGGCGGAGGAAGAGTCACACGCTGGAACCCACATACATCAGAACTGTTGCAACAGATCGAGGTGCCGGCAGATCAGGTAACATCCTGCTGTTTTGGTGGACCGGATCTCGAAGAGTTATACATTACAACAGCACGAATAGGGATTAAGGAAGAACGTCTGAAAGAGACACCGGATGCGGGCTCACTTTTTGTCATCAGACCGGGGGTTAAAGGGCAGGAGACTCACACTTATGGTAGCCAGAAATAAACAGGAGCCTATGTAGTGAACCTTAGTGAACTTCTGTCTGGTTTGCCAGGTAAGAAACAATTTCATTTTTTACTCTTATATAAAATGTACAAAGGTGCTGTTCTAACAGCATCTTTTTTTGTTGTATAAACAAGTTTAAACACTGAAAAAAATTTACAAAAATCGGAATTTCGACAGAGGGGTTTAGAGATTGCCAGCGAATGTTATTTATTGAAAGTATTATCCAGATAACCACGAATCAAGAACAATTATGTAAGCGCTTAAAAATATGACTGGAAGGGGGTGAGGCTTCTTGTATCGAGGGATGCATTGATTCGTCTGGCACGCCATCATCAGCACGATGAGACAGCGGGGATAGACCGAAATGCAGTAACCAAGTAGAAGAGGAGGATAAGTTGATATGAGAAAGTTTATGGGGAAATTGCGAATGATGGGTCTGACGGTTGCCGTAGTAACCGCCTCGCTGGGAGGACTTGCTGGAACAACAGCGGCGGCACCAAGTGAAGCCTATGAGTGGAAAAATGTGGTGACGGGTGCAGGAGGCGGGTTTGTACCAGGCATTATTTTCAACGAGTCGGAAAAGGATCTGATCTATGCCCGTACGGATATCGGGGGAGCCTATCGCTGGAATGCGGCTGACGAGAGGTGGATACCCTTAACGGATTTTGTCGGCTGGGATGACTGGAACAAGAATGGTGTGGACGCACTGGCTACGGACCCGGTTGATCCTGATCGTGTGTATATGGCAGTTGGGACGTATACGAATTCGTGGGACCAAAATAATGGCTCCATCTTACGCTCTACGGACCGGGGAGATACATGGCAGACCACAACACTTCCGTTCAAAGTGGGCGGCAACATGCCGGGACGTTCAATGGGAGAACGCCTGACCGTGGACCCGAATGACAACAGTATTCTGTATTTCGGTGCACGAAGTGGTCATGGGTTATGGAAAAGTACCGATTACGGTGTGACCTGGAACGAAGTCACAAGCTTCCCGAATCCGGGAAATTATGTGCAAGATCCTTCGAATGAATATACCAGTGACATCGTAGGTCTGGCATGGATTACGTTTGACAAAACAACAGGTTCGGCAGGGCAAGCAACCCAGACAATCTATGTGGGTGTTGCGGATAAAGCTCAAAGCGTGTATCGCAGCACAAATGGCGGCCTGACCTGGTCAGCTGTTGCTGGTCAACCCACAGGTTATATCCCGCATCATGGTGTGTTTGATTCAGACGGAAGCCTCTATATTACGTACAGCGATGGTGTTGGACCTTATGATGGGGAAAAAGGTGACGTGTGGAAACTGAACACGTCGACAGGTGTCTGGACCAACATCAGCCCTGTTCCAAGCAGCAGCACGGATAATTATTTTGGATATGGCGGATTGGCTGTTGATGCCCAGAATCCCGGTACATTGATGGTTGCGACATTAAATTCCTGGTGGCCTGATGCCACCTTGTTCCGCAGTACAGATGGGGGAGCGACATGGACACGCATATGGGAATTTGAAGGATATCCGAACCGGAAGTTACGTTATACACAGGATATTTCGGCAGCGCCATGGCTCACATTTGGCACCAATCCTGCCCCACCCGAAACAACCCCGAAACTGGGCTGGATGATCGGTGATCTGGAGATTGATCCGTTTGATTCGGATCGCATGATGTATGGAACGGGTGCTACGATCTATGGAACGAAGAACCTGACAGACTGGGATAATGATGAAAAAATCAATATTTCAGTGATGGCGAAAGGGGTTGAGGAGATTGCCGTACTCGATCTGATCAGCCCGCCAAGTGGTGCACATTTGATAAGCGGGGTGGGGGATGTCTCCGGATTCCGTCATAACAATCTGGACCAGGCGCCAGCTACCATATTTACGAGCCCGAACTATTCTTCCACAGAAAGTCTGGATTTTGCAGAGTTAAGTCCAAATACGATGGTTCGCGTAGGTAAAGCAGATTATGCTGCTGATCCAAATGCAAAATCCATTGGTTTGTCGAGTGATGGGGGGACTACGTGGTATAAGGCCAATGCAGAACCTGCCGGCACAACCGGAGGGGGGACTGTAGCCATCTCTGCGAATGGTAACCGACTGGTGTGGAGCACATCAGACAAAGGTGTACATTACTCGACTGGCGGCAATTCCTGGACGGCAAGTACGGGGATACCTGCACAGGCAAAAGTGATTTCGGATCGTGTCAATCCAAATAAATTTTATGGATTTGCAGGGGGTAAAATCTATGTGAGTGTGAATGGTGGCGCTACCTTCACGGCATCACCTGCGACCGGACTTCCGATGGAAGGAAATGCCGATCTGGATGCCGTTCCAGGTGTTGAAGGCGAACTCTGGTTTGCTGGTGGTAGTGAGGAGGAAGGTCCTTACGGATTATGGCATTCTACGGATTCGGGAGCGACATTCACAAAGCTTGCCAATGTAGAGGAAGCAGACAGTATCGGATTTGGTAAAGCGGCCCCTGGGCAGAGCGTTGTTGCGTTATACACGGTAGCACAGATCGATGGAACACGTGGATTCTTCCGCTCCGATGACGGTGGTGCCAATTGGGTTCGTATCAATGATGATCAGCATCAGTATGCTCGTGTAACTACTATTACGGGTGATCCGCGTTTGTATGGAAGAGTATATCTCGGAACAAATGGCCGCGGAATTTTGTATGCTGACCGTGTTGGAGGTAACAATGGCGGAGGAGACGGCGGGGGTACACCAGTGACCAACTCTGCGATTACACCGGTTACAGCCGAATTTGATCGCAAAGCAGGCAATCAGGTTAATATTCCAGTCACGTTAACACTGAACGGCAATACACTTGTATCCATTCGTAACGGGAATGCAACGCTGGTCTCAGGTACAGATTACACGTTGACAGGCAATGAGGTCGTATTAAGTAAAAACTACCTGGCTTCACTGCCAAATGGCGCAGCGACGCTAACCTTTCAATTCAGCGCAGGCGCTCCTGTGACCTTGAAACTGCTCATTAAAGACACGACAGCTGCACCTGTTGGAACCATACGTATTGAGATGTTTAACAGCAACACTTCAGCAACGGGCAGCTCGATGAGTCCCAAATTCAAACTGACAAATACGGGTACTACAGCCTTGAATCTGTCTGATGTGAACATCAGATACTATTACACGATAAACGGTGAACAGCCCCAGAACTTCTTCGCTGACTGGGCGACTGCTGGCAGTGCGAATGTAACAGGCACGTTCAGTGCACTCAATCCAGTTCGGACAGGTGCTGACCACGTGCTTGAGATTGGATTCACAGCTTCCGCTGGAACTCTGAATGCAGGACAAAGCACGGAAATCCATACGCGCATCTCCAAGAACAATTGGACCAACTATACGCAAACGGATGATTATTCTTTTGCGGGTAGTCAGACTTCCTATACGGACTGGTCCAAAGTCACCGGTTATATCGCGGGAAGTCTTCAATGGGGAATTGAACCATAAGTGAGTGATTTAACGAAATAGGATTTAAATAGGGGTCCTGATTCGCCAAATGATCAAATGGCGAGTCGGGGCTTCTTATTTTGTCGAAATATAGTGTAAACTATAGATAGTTACCATTGCTTAAAAGATCGTTTTAAGATATAAAAAGATGTACAATCAATTTAAAATTAATGTAACCGCTAACACTGGAAAGTGTTTATAACCGATATATAATAGTTGGTATAGCCTGTACAGATATAGAGGAAAGATTAGACAAGGGGGTCGCGATCATGAACCGGTTGTGCAAGGTGCTGATTGTTGACGATGAGTTTCTGGTAAGACAGGGCATAAAGCACCATATGAACTGGGAAGCGGAAGGATTTATCATTGTGGGTGAAGCTTCCAACGGTGAAGAAGGATTACAGCAGGTGAACCTGTTAAAACCGGATATTGTGATCACCGACATTGTCATGCCTGTCATGGATGGGGAAACGTTTGTCCGTACACTAAAAGCCAGTAATCCGCAGATTGAAGTTATTGTTCTTAGCAGCTTCAGTGAATTCGAGTATGTACGTTCAACGCTTCAGCACGGGGCAGCCGATTATATACTGAAACCCAAGCTGGATACAAATGAATTATTGCAAGTCCTTCAACGCACAGCGGGTAAAATTCCGGAGCTACAGTTCGAGCCGTCGCACGATGGCTGGAGACTTGGACAACTGATGGAGAAGATGCTGTCCGGATTTACACTGGATGAAGATAGCGAAATGCCGATCATTCGAGATACCTTTCCGTATGAATCCTTTCGCTTGCTTGTGTATAAACCCGTGGGTGCTGGAGGGAATCCACTGAAGATGGATCAGGAACAGATTGAATCCAAGCTCCGCAGTGATCTGCCTGAAGTAGAATGTGCAATGGTTCCCGCAGAGGGTACATTACCTGTGATGCTTCTTAATGTCGATCCTGTGAGAGATGAATGGATGCTTGAACGGATCAGACAGTTGGCCAGTGAAAATGCAGCAGGAGAAGACAGTCCTGGTTGGGTGCTTAGTGAAAGCTTTACTTCATTTGAACAGATGGGTGTTGTTTACCGGGAACGCCTGATTAAGCTGATTGAATATCGCTTCTATTATAAGGATCGACCAATCCTGGTGTATGGTGAACTGCCTCCAATGCATCCCGCAGGTTACCAGTTTAATGTGAATATGTTTTTGCAGCATGTGAAGCGTAACCGGGTCGAAGCGGCAAAGGAGTATTTACAGGATCATGCAAAAACACTTGGACGGGATTATATTGCCGATGTGTTTGAGATCAAATCATTTCTCGGTAACTTGATCTTCAACGTGACCATTACCCTCGCGGATATGGATGTCCAGTCCGCCGGGCTGGAAGAGAGCAAATATACGTATTTTAAAAATGTGGACGGGGCTTCAAGTCTGGACGAAGTTATGACTGTGCTTGACCAATTCATGACGGAAGTTCAGGAGTGCACCGTTGGTGCGGGTGGAAAACGAAGTGATCCCAACATGAAGATGCTGCTGGATTACATGCATGAGCACTTTGATCAGCCGCTCGGGCTTGCTGAAGTAGCCAAGCATTTCCATTTTAATCCATCGTATTTATCAAGTTATTTCTCATCTCACAAAAAAGAAGGATTTAATGAATACTTAAATAAAATTCGGATAGAAAAAGCCGAGGAATTGCTCCGATCCGATGATGTAACGATCTCTGAGATTAGCAGTATGGTAGGCTATTCCGATCATAGTTACTTTTGCAAAGTGTTCAAAAAATTCACCGGATTATCACCAAGCCGATACCGGCGCAAATTCTGGGCATAAAGTCAGAAGGATAAGATCATGAAGAAATGGATGAACCAATTATCTCGTCTCGGATTGTTTCCCAAGTTGTTTCTGGTTATGGTGGTCAGTATTGTCCTCGTTTCTGTACTCATCTTATGGACGACCATTCACATGTCAACCAATCTGTTTACCGAGACATTCAGTATCACAAACTCCAAGGTGCTTAATCAGATCAAGACAAATTTTGAGTCATTTAACGAGGCCATTGCTGCCGTATCGAATAATGTGACGCAGAGTGGATCGATCCGAGGATTCCTGTCCGAAGGAGATGCCGATTCCCTCACGATGGCCAAATCCTTCTATAATATGAGGGAAACGATGGATCGAGTTCAATCCATTACAGAATCCTACGAAGTCGGGATAACAATTATCGGGATTAATGGACGGAGCTATTCCACGAATCGTGCTCACCTTCAGTTGTCCGTGGATGAATTGAAGCAGGAGCCAATTACGATGGAAGCCGCTGAGACGCCGAGTCGTCTTATCTTTGATGTTTACCAAAACGAGGCAACGCTCGGGAGTCAGCAGATGATCTCTGCGACGAAGGCGTTGACGGACCGAACACGCAGCCGAATATACGGTACGCTCTATGTCACGATGAGAGAAGACATATTCCGGCAATTTTACAGCAGCTTTACAAGTCGTGGCAATGATGTGGTCATTATGAATGAAAAAGGTGAGATTGTATCATCGAATCGTGAAGACTGGATCGGAACAACTCAGCTGGATTTGCTATCGTATGCCCGGGATATGAACAACAACGCTCCGAGAAGTATTAATGCTCGTGTGATGGATCAGGATAGCGTTGTGCTATCCGAGTATTTACCGTTCTATCGGTTTTATATTGTCAATGTAGTGGATAAGGATCTGGCGATGGGTCAACTTATCGACATGAAGACGGTTGCCCTGATCTGTGCAGCTATCGTTGTGGGGGCACTCATCCTTGTGTTTCTCATCACCAGCCAGATTACCAAGTCACTGCGCAGACTTGTGAAGCAGATGTCCAACATTACAAAAAGTGATCTGGACAACTACATTCCGGTGAGTGGAAGCTACGAGAGCAGGCAGCTTGGTCATGCGTACAATTACATGCTTGATGAACTGCATGATTATGTGGATCAGTTAGTACAGACACAGCATGAACAACGTAACGCAGAGCTTGCTGCATTACAGAGTCAGATTAATCCTCACTTCTTGTACAATACACTTGCATCTGTCAAAGTTCTGGTGCAACAAGGCAACAAAGACAGGGCTGCGGAGACGATCAATGCATTAATTGGATTGTTGCAAAATACGATCAGTGATGTGAGTCAGACTGTTACAGTGGAACAAGAAGTCGAGAATTTGAAAAATTATGTCTTCATTAATCACGTCAGATATGGTGGCCGGATTAAAGCAGCTTTCTACGTGGCTCCGGATTGTACACACTATCATGTACCCAAACTGATGATCCAGCCGTTTATCGAGAATGCATTTTTCCATGGATTCAACAAGAAAGAAACGGGTACGATTCATGTCATGGTTTCCAGAGCGGGAGAATCACTCATCTGTGAGATTATGGACAATGGGGATGGAATTGAAGGGCTTGTCATGGGAGAAACGTTGCCCAATCCAAAGAACAATCGTCAACTATTCAGCGGTATCGGTATTCGCAATGTACATGACCGTATTGAGTTATTATATGGTTCACCTTATGGTGTCACCATTATGAGTACGGTTGGGGAAGGAACGAGAGTTACTGTTACACTGCCTTTAATCACGAGTTGAATCGAAACCCGATTCGATTAAATACACTTAAAATCGAGATCCCTCGCTTCTGTTTTCTACAGAGACGGGGGATTTTCACGTGTCAGAGGTAAAGCGGGTGAAATCATTTTTGTACTATTTCAAGATCAAGAAATTACAAAATCAAAAGAAATTACAAAAAACCAAATTTAATGCAAACGGTTTCTGTAAAGGTTTTCATTGTGGCAATAAGATGACAAATCCGTACAAAATTATTACTAACGAATGGAGATATGGGAATGATAAGATGAATACATCGAAAGCAACCGCTTTCAGAAAACGCAAACAAATTACACACAAAGAGGTTGAAGGGGAGTTGAATGTTTTGAAAAAAATGTGGGTATTGATGCTCGTTACAGTACTGCTGTTGTCCGCATGTTCATCCGGTGGCGGAGGTAAGTCCGCTAGTGGTGGTGACGAAAAAACAAACGAAATTACGGTCTGGGCTTGGGACAAAGCTTTTAACGTAGCTGCAATGGAAACAGCAAAAGAAGCATATCAAAAAGCAAATCCTGATGTGAAAATTAACATCATTGAATACGCTCAAGCTGATATCATTCAGAAACTGAACACAGGTCTTAACTCCGGAACTGCCAGCGGTCTTCCAAACGTAGTTCTGATTGAAGACTATCGTTCACAAAGCTTCCTGAATGCATATCCGGATGCGTTCAAAGATCTGTCTTCCAGTATCACGGCTTCCGATTTTGCAGATTACAAACTCGGACCAACAGCGTTTGATGGCAAACAATACGGAGTACCATTTGACTCCGGCGTTGCTGGCTTGTACTACAGAACAGACCTGCTGGAGCAAGCTGGCTACAAAGCAGCTGACCTGCAAGACATTACTTGGGATGATTACATCCAAATTGGTAAAGACGTAAAAGCTAAAACAGGTAAAGAGCTTCTTTCTCTTGACCCGAATGACCTTGGTTTGATTCGTATGATGATCCAAACTGCAGGTAAATGGTATTCCACAGAAGATGGTAAAACACCGGACATTGCTACTAACGCTGCACTGAAAGAAGCTTTCATCACCTACAAAGCGATGATGGATGCCAACATTGTTAAATTGCACTCTGACTGGAGTCAATTCGTTGCCAACGCCAATAACGGTAGCGTAGCAACAATTCCTACAGGTAACTGGTTCTCACCATCTGTACGTCAAGAAGCTTCCCAATCCGGTAAATGGGCTGTAGCTCCAATGCCAAAAATGGCTGGTCAACCAAACTCTGTTCACGCATCCAACTTGGGCGGTAGCTCTTGGTATGTTATGAACAACGTTCCTGGTGCAGATCAAGCAGCTGATTTTGTAGCAAAAACATTTGGTTCTGACAAACAATTGTATCAAGATCTGTTGAACAACATCGGCGCAATTGGTACGTACAAACCAGCAGTTGATGGCGAAGCTTATGCGAAAGCAGACGAGTACTTCGGCGGACAAAAAATCTTCACAGACTTTGCGAATTGGACGAAAGAAATTCCAAGCGTAAACTATGGTATCAACACATATGCCATTGAAGATATTCTGGTTGTAGAAATGCAAGCATTCCTGAACGGTAAATCAATCGATGACGTTCTGGCTGATGCACAAAAACAAGCTGAAGCACAATTAAACTAAGATACCCAAGGTAACTTATAGAACCCTAGGAAACATCGGAACCGTCTCCCATGTCCGGCGCAAGTCGAACCGGATATGGCGAGAGGCTCCGTGGGTTCTACCCATGTTCCATGGAGAGAGAGGAGCCATACTGTGAAAGCCATGAATACAGGAGACAGTCTCCAAAAGAAAAATAATTTGACTGGATGGGCTTTTGTTTTGCTGGCTGTTGTCGGGATTGTTGCATTTTACTTCTACCCGATGATCCAAGCGCTGCTCTTATCGTTCAAGTCTGGTGTAGGAGCCAATCTTGAATTTTCGGGCCTTTCTAACTACAAAAGATTGTTAGTGGATACAACGTTCCGTACAGCATTATCGAATACATTTATCTACTTGATTATTCAAGTGCCTGTAATGATTATTCTTGGTTTGTTTATTTCCGTATTGCTGAATGACAGCACACTACGCTTCCGGAGCTTCTTCCGTACAGCGATTTTCTTGCCTTGTGTAACTTCATTGGTAGCGTACTCTGTTGTATTCAAATATTTGTTCGCACCAGATGGAATGGTGAATCAATTCCTTATGGGCTTGCACATTATTGGCGATCCAATTCAATGGATCACAGACCCGTTCTGGGCTAAAATTACGATCATAATCGCCGTTACTTGGCGTTGGACCGGATATAACATGATTTTCTATCTGTCATCCCTGCAAAACATCGATCAATCGATCTATGAAGCTGCAAGAATTGACGGAGCGAATGCTTTTACACAATTCTTCAAAATCACAGTACCTTTGCTTAAACCGATTATCCTCTTCACGTCCATCACATCAACGATTGGTACATTGCAAATCTTCGATGAGATCATGAATATTACCAAAGGTGGTCCAGGTAATGCGACCATGTCGATTTCACAATACATCTACAACCTTTCGTTCAAATATTCACCGGACTTCGGTTATGCAGCAACAGTGTCTTATTCCATCGTAATCTTGATTATTGTATTGTCCATCATCCAGTTTAAAGTGGCAGGTGATAATAAAAATGGCTAAAGCTAAAGCAAAACGGATTTTCACGTATGTGTTCCTATCCATCGTCGCCTTTGTATCCATTTTCCCTTTCTTCTGGATGCTGGTCAGTTCAACAAATGCATCAGTCGATGTCACCAAGGGTAGACTGCTGCCCGGTTCAGCTTTTATTGATAACTTCAACAAACTGATTGATTCGACAAATCTGGTACAGGCTCTCGGAAACTCGGCGATTATCTCTGTAATCTCCACTGTATTGGCACTGTTTATTGGTTCCATGGCAGGTTATGGCTTCGAGGTATATCGCACGAAGTCCCGTGATGTCGTGTTTAATATCCTGTTGTTGTCCATGATGATCCCGTTTGCAGCGATTATGGTACCATTGTATCGTATGTTTGCAACAATCTCGGGAGTTGCACCGGTTATCGGAATCAACACGATGGCAGCAGTGATCCTGCCAACCATCGCAACAGCGTTCCTGATCTTTTTCTTCCGTCAGAACACCAAAATGTTCCCGAAAGACTTGCTGGAAGCTGGACGTATTGATGGTTTGAGTGAACTCGGCATCTTCTTGAAGATCTATATGCCAACCATGAAAACAACATATGCAGCGGCAGCAATCATTACATTCATGAGTAGCTGGAACAACTATCTGTGGCCACTCATTGTATTGCAAACACCTGACCAACAAACGATTCCACTGTTGATCTCAAATCTGGGTGCTGGTTATTCTCCGGATTACGGAGTAATCATGACAGCGATCGTTATTGCAACACTGCCTACAGCAATCGTTTTCTTCATCATGCAGAAACATTTTGTTGCAGGTATGGTAGGATCCGTGAAGTAATGAAAACAGCATAATCCGTGCAAATGACGGGTGCAGGAAAGAAGAGAGGGCGCTGTTATGGCGTACCTCTGTCTTTTTTGTTTATGTAAAGCAAAAAGGAAATCCAGAGTAAACCTTGAATAAGTCAAACTATAACGTTTTAAAGGGAGAGAGAGCCGATGAAAGCAACAAAGGCAGATATCAACTGGTTGGGGGACGTAAGTGTATTTGAGGTGAACCGTCTTCATGCCTATTCCGATCACCGTTATTACCAAACAATGGAAGAGGCAGTAGGTTCAGGCGCGATGTCCATGCGTTATGATCTGAATGGTACGTGGAAATTCAACTATGCAATTCGTCCAGACAGCCGTTCTGAGTTTTTCTATACATCCGATTTTTCCAGTGAAGGCTGGGATGATATTGAAGTTCCGGGGCATATCCAACTTCAAGGATACGGACAGATTCAATATGTAAATACACAATATCCTTGGGATGGCTTGAACGACATTCGTCCACCAGCATTACCACAGGATAAAAATCCGGTTGGAAGTTACATTCGCACATTCCACCTGCCAACAGGTTGGGAGTCGAATCCGGTATATATTTCTTTCCAAGGTGTAGAGTCTGCATTCTATGTATGGCTTAACGGACAATTCGTAGGATACGGGGAAGACAGCTTCACGCCATCTGATTTTGACCTGACGCCATTCCTTCAGGATGGAGAGAACAAACTCGCAGTTGAGGTGTATCAACGCAGCACAGGCAGCTGGCTGGAAGATCAGGATTTCTGGCGTTTCTCCGGTATTTTCAGAGATGTGTATCTGTATACGGTCCCAACTGCACACGTACGTGATGTTCATGTTCGCACAGATCTGGACAAGTCCTATACCAACGGTACATTGCAACTAGATTTGAAACTGGAAGGAAAAGCGGTTGCTGGAGCGCGAGTAGAGGCTGAACTTCGTGATCGTGAAGGCAATACTGTTAAAACGTTTGAATCCAAAGTTAACGATGGGCAAGTAAGTCTTCGTGAAGATATCGGTACAGTAAACCTGTGGAGCGCAGAGATTCCGTACTTGTACCGTCTCTATATCCGTGTATATGATGCTGCAGGTACACTGGTTGAGGTTGTACCTCAAGCCGTTGGTTTCCGTACATTTGAAATGATTGATAAAGTGATGCACATCAACGGTAAACGTATCGTATTCAAAGGTGTGAATCGTCATGAGTTCAACCCGCGTCGTGGACGTGCGGTTACGAAGGAAGATATGCTGTGGGATGTTCGTACGATCAAACAGAACAACATGAATGCTGTACGTACGTCACACTATCCAAACCAAAGTCTTTGGTATGAGTTGTGTGATGAATACGGACTTTATGTTATTGACGAGATGAACCTGGAGACACACGGATCTTGGCAGAAACTTGGCGCCGTTGAGCCTTCTTGGGTTATTCCAGGTGATAAACCGGAATGGCATGATATCGTTATGGACCGCGCTGTGTCCATGGTGGAGCGTGACAAAAACCATCCGTCCATTCTGATCTGGTCTTGTGGTAATGAATCACATGGTGGTGAAGTCATCTACAAAGTATCCCAATACTTCAAATCAGCTGATCCAACACGTCTGGTACATTATGAAGGTGTATTCCATGATCGCCGTTTCGATGAAACAAGTGATATGGAGACTCGCATGTATGCCAAACCGGCGGATATTGAAGAATTCCTGAATGCAAACCCGACCAAGCCGTATATCAGCTGTGAGTACATGCATGCCATGGGTAACTCCATTGGCGGTATGCACAAATATACGGAGTTGGAAGACAAATATCCGATGTATCAAGGTGGATTCATCTGGGATTACATCGACCAATCCATTTATAAAAAAGATCGTTACGGCAAAGAATTCCTCGCTTATGGCGGAGATTTTGGTGATCGTCCATCAGACTATTCGTTCTGTGGCAACGGTATTGTCCATGCTGACCGTAAAGTAACTGCGAAAATGCAGGAGGTTAAATTCCTTTACCAGAACATCAAGCTGTTCCCGGATCGTGAAGGTGTCAAAATCGTGAACGGTAATCTGTTCGCAGATACATCTGCGCTGGAACTGGTATACAGCCTGGAGCGCGCGGGACATGAAGTGCTGCGTGGAACATTGGAAGTGAACGTGGATGCACAAAGCGAGACGGTAGTGAAACTTCCGCTGGGTGCAGAAGCTCTGGTGAGCGGCGAGTACGCTGTGAACACTGCATTTGTGTTAAAAGAAGCTACAATGTGGGCTGACAAAGGCGAAGAAGTGGCATTTGGACAGTTTATTTTCACACAGGATCAGGTAAATGATGCAGTTGAAGTCGACCTGAACCTTGTAAGTGATGTACAGGTTATTGAAGGTGACGTTAACATTGGTGTTCGTGCTGGCAAGACACATGCGCTGTTCTCCAAACAGTTTGGGACACTGGTTTCCCTGAAATTGTCCGGTCGTGAGACTATTGCTGTACCACCTGCACCGCTCTTCTGGCGTGCAATGACGGATAATGACAAAGGTATGGCGATGGGCTTCGAACTGGGCGCCTGGTATGCAGCGAGCTTGATGCCACGTTCTTTAGAGTGGAAAGCGGAACAGAAACCGGATCAATACCGGATCGAGTTCACGTACAAGCTCAACATTTCAGAGGATGTACAAGTAAAAGTGGCTTATACCGTGCATGCAGATGGAAGTGTACGTGTTCATAATACGTACAAAGGTACAGCAGGATTGCCGAACCTACCAATTCATGCATTGTCCTTCAGAACATCACCTGACTTCGAAAACGTGGAATGGCTCGCGATGGGACCAGAAGAAAATTATGCAGACCGCGCATCTGGCGCACGTCTGGGCATCCATGGCAGCAAGGTAGCTGATACCATGGCTCCATATCTGGTACCACAGGAATCAGGCAACCGTACGGGCGTACGTTGGGCCAAATTGACAGACAACGCGGGACGTGGCTTCAAAATTGAAGCATCCGGAACTCCGGTTGAGCTGAATGTATCACCATATACAGCATTTGAGCTGGAGAACGCACAGCATGCGTACGAATTGCCTCCTGTGCACTATACGGTCGTGACTGTAGCAGGTAAACAAATGGGTGTTGGCGGTGATGATAGCTGGGGTGCTCCAGTTCATCCGGAATACCTGATCCCTTCAGACGGCGAACTGACATTTGAATTTGTCATTCGAGCACTGTAAGTAAAAGAATCGTACAGAATAAAGAACGTATACTATAAAGAACAGAGGTCTTCGCTCATCGGAGGCCTCTGTTTTGTTATGTCAACGAACAGCTTGAGAGGCATTGTATGAAACCGTTCTCTCTCCAACCTCGTAATGTACGAGACAGGAAACATAAGAGGGGGTTCAAGATGAGTAAAAAAGCAAAGACAGGTATATGGGTGACGGTGTTGGTCTTTCTGGGCATCATTGTTGGATGTTTCATATGGTATTTCAATACCGCTTCAGGTGAACGTGCACTCAAAACGATGAGGTCCAATAACTCGGGCGGCCTGGAGAGGGTTGTTAAAGTGTACAGCAATAATGGTGAATTGATTCAGACCTATGACGGCAAAATTGACGTGGAAGATACGGAATACGGCAATAAAGTATTATTTGATCTCAATGGGAAACGCGTTGTGATCTATAATGCAACGATTGTTGTAGAAGAGAAGTAAAGCGTAGATTCCCACTCTTGAAGGAACGCTGGTTCGGAATTTGGAATGACACCCTATTGCTTTTATGGTAAAATTAAGGAAATGATATTAGGGTCGGGTGAGATTTTTATGGTGGAGATGTACCTCATTATCACTGTCGCAATTTTGGGAATGATCCTGTTCTATAGCTTGATCGCTTATTTCTTGATTCGTTTCATTTCGAAAAAAGCTTTCAAGCTGACGTTAACCAAATATGAAATGATGGAGATTATAACCTGGCTCGCCGTGCTGTTTATTACCTTCATGATGATTAAGATGGGTTCGATAAAATTTTCTCTTGCCGGTTGTTCTACTTATCATTCCATTGATCAATTTACGACTTTCCAATCGGAAACATAGAGAGCTGAATTAGAATAGCTTCCTGAGTTTGTAATACACAAGAATGATAAACATTAGGAAAGGTTGACGGAGTTTACATCCCTAGTCAGCCTTTTTTAGTTTCATTACGAATGTTGAAAATGAACAAGGAGGAGTTTAGGGATGATTCTGGGCCGATCAACGGATACTTCAGGTTTAACGCAGGTTGCCCATCTATCGGATGAGTTGCAGTCTGTGTTTGATAAAGCAGAAACCAAATACCAAGTAGTTGATATTGAACTCTTCTTTGTTTTCAGATGTCTTCCTGAAGAATATGATAGAAGATCCACCGTTAGGCATGTGAAGAAGGAGAAGGTCATCTATTTTGATCTGGTGGTCAGTGAGGATCGGTATAAGACATTAAGCAAAAGCAAACAACGGTATGTGTTAAGCCATGAGTTTTATGCTTTTTTGAGTGAAAAGATTAAGAAATACAAGATTGAACATCTAAAAGTGAATGAATTTATCGCAAATATGGGCATGTGGCTGAGGGAGATCGGATGGTTGAAGACCGAAGAGGAAGCCGAAATAAGTGATTTTGAAGAAAAATATAACTAACATAATAAATGAAAACTTAAACAACAAAAAGAAGCCCTCTTTCGAGAGCTTCTTTTTCATGGGAGAGGAGAAACCGGACGAAGAGCTTATGGGGAAACGTAAGTCTTCTCCGCGGTTGTCTACGACACTTGTGATGTCGATAATTATAGAATCGCCCGATTGTTTCTTTTTTATACATATGCGTCAACAATTTTCCAAGGGAAATGAAGACCGCACATTTTTCAAACTGAACCCGAGTGTGGTACGATAGTCGTATCAATAAACTTACATAGAGAAAAGGTGACTCGTCAAGTGAGAGTGGTATCTGGGAGTGCAAAAGGCAGGCCGCTGAAGGCTGTTCCTGGCACGGGTACGCGGCCGACCACCGACAAGGTGAAGGAAGCGTTATTTAGCATGGTTGGTCCTTATTTTGAGGGCGGCACAGCATTGGATCTGTTTGCAGGCAGTGGAGGTCTCGGTATTGAGGCGCTGAGCCGCGGCATGGACAAGGCTGTTTTTGTTGATTTGGAATCGAAAAGTATTGAAGTTATCCGCATGAATCTGAAGGCGACCAAGCTTGAAGACCAGGCGGCCGTATATCGTAATGATGCAGGTCGGGCATTGAAGGCACTCGCCAAACGAGGCACAACGTTTGATCTGGTGTTTCTCGACCCGCCATATCGCATGAAGAACGGGCACGAGTTGATGTTAACCATGCACGAACTGGAGCTTCTGGAACCCGAAGCAACCATCGTGCTTGAATATGAATCCAAACATGATTACCCTGAGCAATTCGGCCCGTTTGAACAAACGCGTAAGGCTTTGTATGGGGAGACGGCAGTATCCATCTATTATTATTCGCCAGAAGCAGTTGAAGATGGAGAATCCATTACACCGGAAGAGGAGGCTCCTCATGACTGAAATGATACATCGACAGGAACGGATCGCCGTATATCCTGGAAGTTTTGATCCCGTAACGATGGGGCATCTGGATATCATCGCCAGAGCGTCAAAGCAATTTGATCGCGTCATTGTGGCTGTGTTGAACAATATGAGCAAAAATCCGCTGTTTACGGTGGAGGAACGCAAGGAACTGATTACGGAAGTAACCCGTCATCTACCAAATGTGGAGGTGGACAGTTTCCGCGATCTGACGGCCAATTACGTCCGGCAAAAGGAAGCTCAGGTCATCGTTCGTGGTATACGCTCAGTAACCGATTTTGAATACGAGTTGCAATTGGCATCGACCAACAGCAAGTTGAACCCGGATGCGGAAACCATATTTATGATGACAAATCCGAAGTATTCCTATTTAAGTTCCAGCATCGTCAAAGAAATCGCTCATTATCATGGAGATGTTACAGATCTTGTCTCACCTGAAGTGGAAGCTGCGCTCCGTCAGAAAATCAGCGAGAAAACCGGCGGTTAAACCAGAAGGTAAGACCCGATAGACTAATCATGACTGCAAGAAGTAACGCAAGACCCATGCATGCAGCAGGGAAGACACTCCAAATGGTGTTGATCGTGTATGTGTTACCTGGACTATGTATGAATAGCCAACCGAATGGTGTTGAGAGGTCTTGCTCTGCATTCGTCTGTAATGTGGTCCAGACTTCTGTGCTATAACGGCTGAACGGCATCCATAGGAACAGACTGATGAAAAAGGCGATTAATCCATGAGTCAGGCGAACTCCAGCAAAGTACAACATCGATTTGGTGCCGGGACCAGTTGTTTTCAAGACAGCAGAAACTTGCAGATGGGAGCATAAACCACCCCATCCGAGAACGGCTGCAAGTAGAGACATGAGCAGCATGGGTGTTAATGAAGTCTGGCTCAAATGATAGGTGCCCAGGTGAAGCTCGAAGAAGGCTGGCCAAAGCGCGGCAGAGGAGCCGGGAGTCAGATAAAGGGAGACCAACCGGATAAACACGGCAAAACCGATCATGTATCCTCCAGTCATCATCAAGGTCTGTACAGCTTGGGATACGGTGTCACCGAGCAGTTTGCCAAATCCTCTTCCATCACGACTATGGGCTTCTCTGGCTGCAATCATCATATCGGACCATATAGAGCGTCGTTTAGACGTAGCATGGTGGGGTGCAGATGAGCGACTTGTGCAACTTGCAGGACTTGTAGGCTGAGAATCAAGAGAGCTGTTATCTGCTTGCATGGCTGCCGAGCCAACCCTGTTTGTTCGGTTACCCGCTGCAGGCAGGAGACGCGTGGCAAGAATGGCAGCAATCCAGCCGCTGATCCAGTGGACCATGAGTAGAAAATATCCGGCCGCTGGCTGGTGGAGAAAAGCAGCACCGACGACCAGTATGATCATCATTGGATTGGCAAAATGAGATGACGCCGCAAGGACAACCGCCTGCTTGGCGGTAATTTGTCTATCCTGAAATAAACGGGATACCGCATCTGCTCCTGCGGGGAATCCGCCGCACATGCCAACAGCAATCGCCAGACCTGCGTTGCCTGGAAGTCTAAACCACCGTTGCATCAACGGTCCAAGCAAAGCCCCGATTGCATGGGTGAAGCCAAACGCAGTGAGCATTTGGGATAACATAAGGAACGGGAGCATGGCAGGGAAGATGATTTTCCACCATATATCCAGACCTTGAATAGAGGCGTCAAACGCTTCTTTGGGGGACGCAACTACCGCAATGACCAACATTAAAGCGCCGGTGCTTAGGATTATCGTTCGTAACGGGCCAGAATCTCTAACCTCGCTCTGTAATGTCATCGTTTCACCTCATATCAGATAACGCCGATTTGGCATCTGAATCGTTATGGACGGCCGAATGACGCCCGAAGGGCGGTTCGGCCTTGACCGGACAGGCTATTGTATACAGCGGCCTATCCGGCCTGTACCATTGTATGCACAAGGACCAGAGTGTTAGACTTGAAAAAAATGATTAAACAAGATGGAATTACTATCGCTGATTAGTGTAGAGTTCAGCTTATATAGAGATACAAAGAACGGAGGCTCATGCGATGAATCGGATTCGGAAATCTGGCGGATTCAGAGCTTCGATCTTTGTGGTCGTGGTGGCTCTGGTCGTCTATGTTGCCGTGTACATGCCAACGCCGTATATCATATATATGCCTGGCAGTGCAGATGAAGTAAAACCAATGGTAACCGTTAAGGGTGGAGACCAGGAAGAACGCGGTGTGTTCATGATGACGACCGTGTCGGCAACATATGCCAATGTGTTTTTGCTAGGAACCTCTCTGTTCAATAAAAATGCTCAAGTGGATAAAAAGGAAGACCGACTGCGCGGCAAAAGCGAAGCGGAATACTCTGCCGAACAGGTGTGGTTCATGAGTGACTCACAATCCTCCGCAATGGAGGCTGCATATGAGCAGGCTGATGTGGCTTACTCTATTGTACCTGAACATATCTTTGTATTTGGACTGTCCGAAGACCCAAAACCGGAAGGAGACATTGCTCCGGGAGATATCATTCTGGGAGTGAACGGAACAGCTACGCCGGATAATACGGTGCTTTCTTCCCAGTTAAAAGATAAAAAGGTCGGAGATACAGTCGAAATGCAACTGGAACGTGGTGGAGAGACCATTAGCCGGGACGTGAAACTGATTCAGGTAAAAGACAGTAAAACGGGTGAAACGCGCCCGGGACTCGGCGTTATGATTGGTGCGGTTCAGAAGGTGAAAGCTGAAGATCCGGACAAACAGATCTCCTTCACCGATACTCAGGTTGGTGGTCCGTCTGCCGGCTTGATGTTTACGTTGGAGATCTATAACCAGTTAACACCTGGAGATCTGACCAAGGGGCATCGAATTGCGGGTACGGGTACCATTACCAAGGACGGTGTGGTGGGTGCCATTGGTGGTGTAGTGCACAAGATTGTAGCCGCTGACCGAAAAGAAGCGGAGATCTTCTTTGTGCCTAAGGATAACTATAAGGAAGCAGCAGCCAAGGCTGAACAGATCGGCACCAAAATGAAGCTTGTGCCTGTGGGCACGGTGGATGATGCGCTGGCTTATTTGAAAACCTTGTCCGTGAAATCATAGGTTATAATCGGGCGGGAAGAGATCGAGCCAACGTTGAACCGCATGAATAAAGAACGGATGAAATCGGAATAAATGATTGCATTGGAATGAAGTGTGATCAAGAGATTTGAGAAGATCAACAGAAATTAATAAGGAAATCCCCTTGTTGCGAGGTGCCTGAGCGGCGCGCAGCAAGGGGATTTTTTTAATTGTATAGTTTAGTTTTCAGTAGTCGACATGAATGACCTGTTTGATGATGGAATATAAAGCTCCTTAGAAAATGAAGCCTTGTGGTCCAAAGCGGATTACAGTCTCACAGGCGACTCATAGTAGTCACTGAACATCTTGCGTGTGTCCTTATGCTCGCAAGCGAGCCCATACGCAACCTGAGCTTGTATATCCAGTTCAAGTTGATTGTGTGTGAACGTCGACGGTTTCAGTACAACAGGCAGTGAGGCGGTCTTCTTCATTTGTTTAAGCAGGCTCTGCCCTTGAGCATTAAATCCGAGGACTCGGAGATATCCAGGTCCGGTAGCCAATTGCTCTGGTGAACACTCGGCTTTGGTGTGATTCAGGAGCAGGTGGGCGAGCATACGCTGGAGTTTGGTGCGTGTGTATCGTTTGGTCTTCAGTGCATTCAGGAATGCTTCGACTGAAGGCTCCGGGAGCTGAGCGAGTGCACGGCTCAGTCGGTGTTCCAGGCCTTCCGTGACTTCGGCGATGCGTTCCAGCTCGGAGGCACGGCGGGTGGCCGCAAGGTGCAACAGCGGCTGCGCAAAGCGCTCCCAGTGTATGGGAGCGCGCCCTTCCTGCCATTCGCGATGCAGAATGGCAAGAGTTGCCGCCGGCACGTAGGGCGCGGCGGCGTTGGGTCCGTCCGCCATCAGCAGACGGCGGACGGCTGTGGCACTGGCGATCGCCCCCGGCCCGGGCGTCGCCTCATGATACGCGGCACCGGTACGCGCCGCCGTAAAGGGCTGGATCGCGCTTCCAAGTCGTTGCAGCGCGATCAGGTAGTGCAGCCCAAGCGAATTGTTGGGCTGCTCCAGCAGTGCGGCGGCGTCGTGAGCATCGACGCCGCCGGGCGCCAGCGCTGCCGCCGCTCCTGCGTACGCGGCGGGGTAGCTGGCGCCTTCCCGCAGGCGGCGCGCGATGTCTGCGCGCATCCCTGCGGGCTCCACAGCCAGCACGCGCGCAATGCGCTGCAGGCTGTCCAGGTCGCCGGACTCGCTGCCGAAGCAGAGCGAGTCCACAATGCCGGTGCGGTGCAGCAGCGATACCGCACCGAAGGCAAACCACTCCGCCGGTTGCACAGCATAAGCCACCGGCAGTTCAAGCACGAGATCCGCGCCTGCGTGCAGCGCCATCTCGGTGCGTGCCCTTTTACCAACGATGGCGGGTTCGCCACGCTGGAGAAAAGGGCCGCTCATAACTGCAACAACGGCGTCTGCGCCGCTTAGCCGCCGAGCTTCTTGCAAATGATAGACATGCCCATTGTGCAAGGGGTTATATTCAACAATGACGCCTACGGCTTTCATGATTAGACGTACTCCTTTCGATTGGATAACCGAGTATGTATAACATCCATTCCATCATAGGGGATGTCATGTATTAGATCAAATCATGCACCAATTCAGACAAGAAAAAGGCACAAATCCGACATCAACAGATGTCAGATTGTGCCTGCAAATCTATTGTATATTACAGATTTTCAATAATCGGAGAACGACTTCTTCATCTTAATAAATCATCATAATAGGACACTTACCCATACACTTATATACATTAGGAAGAAGTTAGGCTAATCACATCTTACAATCTCAGAACGCTTAGACACTTTCCGGCGCGGGAGTTAGACTTGCTTTGGGCCCAAAAAATTCATAATGAATGTTGTCTGCTGTAACACCAAGCGCCTGAAGTTCCGTATACACTGCCCGCATGAACGAAACGGGTCCGCACAGATAATAGGTGGCATCCAGTTCATCAATCACTTGACGAAGCCAGGTAGCCTCCATATAACCTTCCTTATGAAAATACTTATTTTCACGATCAGAATCCTCAGGTTGAGTGTAACAATAATAAGCTTTAACACCCTGATTACGTTTGGCCAGACTGTTCACATGATCACGGAACGCGTGCGATTGACCATTGGGACTTGCATGCAAAAATGTAATGGGACGATTCTCATTCAAGTTAACTAGCGTGTCTAACATGCTGATCATGGGCGTTAAGCCAACACCACCGCTTAGGAGAACAACAGGTCGTTTATTGTCTGCAATCAGCGTGAAGTCGCCAGCAGGAGCGGATAACTCCACCAGACTACCTTCTTCAATGTGATCGTGGAGATACGTGGATATAACTCCATCAGGGCGCTCTAATACACCTCGCTCACGCTTAACGGAAATGCGATAGTAGGGTTTACCCGGGGTATCTGAAAGGCTATACTGACGAATCTGGGTAAATGACTGTGCCTCTGGCTGGATTTTGATACTGATGTATTGTCCCGGTTCATAACTGGCAATAGGCTGACCATCGTCTGGAACAAGGTAGAAGGACGTGATGATTTCACTTTCCTGCACTTTCTTGGCAACCTTGAAGGTACGAAATCCTTCCCAGCCACCCGTCTGGTTTTCCGCTTTTGTATACATATTCTGTTCGATCCCGATAAAGGCGTCTGCAATGACATTATAGGCTTCGCCCCACGCCGTGATAATCTCATCCGTTGCTGCGTCTCCAAGGACATCTTTGATGGCTTGAAGCAGATAGGTGCCGACAATCGCGTATTGCTCAGGAACGATACCCAGGCTGCGATGTTTATGTGCAACTTGCCGGACAGCAGGTAGGATGGATGACAGATTATCAATATGCAGGGCAGCGGTGTATACCATATTGGCGAGGGCGGCTTGCTGTCGCCCCTGTTTCTGATTTGCGTGATTGAAAATATTCAGTAGTTCCGGATGAGCTGCGAACATCGTTTCGTAAAAATGGCGTGTGATCGCTTCACCGTGAACTTCAAGTACGGGTACTGTAGATTTAATGACTCTAATAGTGTGTTCACTTAACATACATTTTCCCTCCCGATATGATATGAAATAGTTGGATAATAAATCGGTCATGGAGCTGATCGTGCTTTGGTTTATAGCAAGTATAGATAGGGGGCAAGCGGGTCTGTGTGATATAGATCACACTAAACGTTAACGAAATGTGACCGGTGTTTGCAAGGAACTACAACTAAAATGACGACTTGTGGTTTATCTTGAAGTGAGTCTATAATAGACCAGATGGAGTAAACGGTTCTGAGCCATTGGTTTTAAAAAGGGTGTAAAGTTAAAAGTGTTGACAAACGTCTTGAAAAATCGGTATAATGATTTTTGTTTGTTAAGTCAATTTCATAATACTTTTAACGATGAATCGTCAGAATACATACAGTCAGGATATATTGCTTTACAAAAGCAGGCTTGACCTGTATAACTGTCGTGATACGTTTGACATGAATTATGAAATTGGTTTCGTTTGGAGTGATGGAAATGTTAATGCCATTTCGCAAAGTGGCTACCAGTGATGGCCCCCTGAAGTTTAACGAACAGTGGGATATCAAGGAACTGGTTTCTAACCGACAAGATATCACAGCCGTTACCCCGCTGACTGCGGACTTATCTGCAGAATTCAGAGAAGGTGACGTTGTGGATGTTCATGGCAAGCTGACCATAGGGGTGGACATGTTGTGCTCCCGTTGTCTTAAGCCGATCAATGAACATTTTCATATTGATTTTCATGAGCAATTCAAGCAGGGAAAACAGCCAGAGGAATTACACGAAGACGATGATACGCTCTATGTGGATGGAGATAGCGTTGATCTGAAGGGTTATGCCGAGGAAGCTTTTCTGCTGGATCTTCCGTTTATACCGCTATGTAGCGATACATGCAAAGGGTTATGCCCCAAGTATGGCCATGAGCTGAACGAAGGTGACTGCGGTTGTGATAACCAGGTTATCGATCCGCGGCTTGCAGGGCTCAAGGATTTTTTTAAATGAGCAGGATTGAAAATCGAACATTTTAAGACTACCTGCAAAGGTTGATTTTGATAAGGAGGTGGGAATAATGGCAGTACCTCAACGGAGAACGTCCAAGACGCGTCGCGACAAACGTCGCACTCACTTTAAATTGGCTGTACCGGGCATGGTGAAATGTGAACAATGTGGCGAACTTAAACTTAGTCACCACGTGTGCAAAGTGTGCGGAACGTACAAAGCAAGAGAGATCATCTCTCAATAATAGTTGGACATTAAGTAGCACTTCATTTCGATGAGGTGCTACTTTTTTTGGACTAGAGAGTGTAGGTAGAGTGAGCTAACAAGCGTGAAATCCTTGCTCCACAAGGGTGAATTGTTTTTGTTAGGCCAGTCTTTCTTTTTGACACGGGATGAGATATACTATAGTTTAGTACCAGGTTCTAAGATTTGACGTTACATATAGATGAACCATAATCCGTTTGAGAACGACCCTGGTGACCAGGGATGCAACTATAGAAGCAACACGAAAGAATGGTTGAACTGGCCGGACGGGACGGTTCCGTAAACGATACAGCGGGGGGTGACAGGCATCGAACGTGTACCGAAGAGACAGAGGCAACAGCAGTTAACCAAAATGATAGAAGAGAACCCGTTTGTGACGGATCAGGAACTTACACGCCAATTGAAGGTGAGTATTCAAACGATTCGTCTTGACAGGCTGGAACTTGGAATACCCGAACTTCGGGAGCGGATGAAACTGATGGCAGAGCTCTCGTATGATCAGGTACGCTCGTTGCCCTTGCATGAGATTATCGGTGATATTGTGGATCTACAACTGGATAAAAGCGGGATTTCCCTGTTTGAGATTAAGGAAGAACACGTGTTTTCCAGAACAGGCATTGCACGTGGACACTATGTCTTTGCACAGGCCAACTCCTTGGCTGTAGCGATTATTAATGACGAGATCGCGTTGACTGCATCAGCAGACATTCGCTTTGTCCGTTCGGTTCATTTGGGAGAGAAATGTATTGCAAAGGCTTATGTGAGATCGATTCCGGGTCAAAAGGGCAAAGCCAAAGTGGAAGTATTCACTTATGTAGGTGAAGAAATGGTGTTTCAAGGCAACTTTGTAATCTACCATTCAGGTGGAGAAGACAGCGGAGAAGGAGGTCATTTGGAATGAAAATCGTCATTGATGCCATGGGAGGCGACAATGCACCTGCATCAACGGTAGAAGGTGCGATTGCCGCAGCCACGGAATGGGCGGATACACAGATCGTCCTGATCGGCGATGAAGCCAAGCTGGAACCTCTTTTGAGTCAGTCAGGTGTGAGACCTGCCAATCTTACGGTCCGGCATGCTTCCGAAGTTATTGGTTCGGATGATGAACCCGTCAAAGCAGTTCGTCGCAAGAAGGATGCCTCCATGGTGGTCGCAGGCCGCATGCTGAAAGAGGGCGAAGCGGACGCGATGATCTCGGCGGGCAATACTGGAGCGTTGATGACAGCGGGGTTGCTTGTTGTAGGTCGCATGGAAGGCATTGAACGTCCGGCGCTTGCGCCTATGATTCCAACGATTGATGATGTAGGTGTGCTTGCGCTGGATCTCGGAGCGAATATGGATGCCAAACCGGAGCACCTTGCACAATATGGCCTGATGGGCAGTTTGTATCGGCAAAAAGTACAGGGCATTGAATCCCCACGAGTGGGCTTGCTCAATGTAGGAACAGAGCCAGGCAAGGGAAATGAGTTAACCAAACATGCATACCCTTTACTGGAACAACTCCCAATTCGGTTTGTCGGTAATGTGGAGGCACGTGATGTGCTGACTGGTGCTTGTGATGTGCTTGTATGTGACGGTTTTGCAGGAAATATCCTGCTGAAGTCGCTGGAAGGCACAGCAGGTGCCATTTTCGCCTTGCTTAAGGAACAATTTTCATCTTCTCTCAAAAGTAAACTGGCTGCAGCTGTACTGATGCCTGAGCTGCGTGGGTTGAAACGAAAGCTGGATTATACCGAGCATGGCGGAGCGCCACTCCTCGGTTTGAGCAGACTGGTTGTGAAAAGTCATGGATCTGCTGATGGCAATGCCATCAAAAATGCTGTGCGCCAAGCTCGGATTGCAGTGCAGAATCAGCTGGTAGAGAGCATATCTAAGGAAATTAGCGGGAAGTGAGTGACGATATGAATAATTTGCGCCCAGTAGGGGTTATTGGTACAGGGAAATATGTGCCTGAGAAAATTTTGACAAATAGCGATCTGGAGAAAATGGTCGATACCAATGACGAGTGGATCGTCAGTCGTACAGGAATCAAAGAGCGTCACATCGCTGCACCCGATCAGGCAACTTCTGATCTGGCATATGAAGCGGCCATTAAAGCCCTTGAATCTGCAGGCATGACAGGCAGTGATCTTGATCTGATCATTGTTGCAACGATTACTCCGGATTCTTCGTTCCCATCGACAGCCTGCATTTTGCAGGATAAATTGGGTGCAAAAGGTGCCGCGGCATTTGATCTTTCGGCTGCTTGTTCCGGATTTGTATACGGTTTGGCTAGTGCTACGAGCTTCATCCAAAGCGGTATGTACAACAATGCACTTGTGATTGGTGCAGACTGCTTGTCTCGCATTACGGATTATACAGACCGTAACACTTGTGTCCTCTTTGGTGATGGAGCAGGCGCGGTAGTCGTTGGTGAAGTTCCGGAAGGGCGTGGATTCAAAGCGTTCGATCTCGGTGCCGAAGGTGCTGGCGGTAGTCTTCTTCAGATGGAAGGCGGCGGTTCCCGTCTGCCTGCTTCCGCAGAGACCGTTGAAAATAAAAAACATTACATCTACATGAACGGTCGTGAAGTGTTCAAGTTTGCGGTACGTGTCATGGGGACGGCTACCATTGAGGTATTACGCAAGGCTGGTATGGAGCGTACGGATGTGGATCTGTTTGTTCCTCACCAAGCGAATATTCGGATTATCCAATCTGCGATGCAACGACTTGAACTTCCTGAAGAAAAGGTTGTAGTCAACGTGGATAAGTATGCAAACACATCGGCTGCTTCCATCCCGCTTGCTCTGGTAGAAGCTGCGGAGGAAGGTCGCATGAAAGCCGGAGATACCGTCCTGATGGTTGGATTCGGTGGCGGTTTGACATGGGGAGCATCGGTACTCGTTTGGTAAAATAGACATCTGGGAGATGAATGAAATGGGTAAAATAGCATTTGTATTTCCCGGACAGGGATCACAGGCTGTAGGCATGGCCAAGGATGCGTACGAGTCCGTGCCTGCGGCAACCGAGATTTTTCGCACAGCAGATGAAACATTGGGTTTCTCGCTGAGCAACCTTGTATTTGAAGGACCGGAGACCGAGTTGAAACAGACATCAAATACACAACCGGCTCTGTTGACAGCAAGTATTGCCTTGCTTGAAGCTTTCAAAGAAAAAGGAATTCAGCCTGACTATACGGCTGGACACAGTCTGGGAGAATACAGTGCACTGGTGGCAGCGGGCGTTCTTTCGTTTGCTGACGCAGTGAGCACTGTGCGGGCACGTGGTCAGTATATGGAACAGGCAGTACCGGGTGGACAAGGAGCGATGGCTGCTGTGCTCGGTGCGGATCGGGAAGCGCTGGGGGTGCTTTGCCGTGACGTATCTGAAAGTGGTCATGCGGTTGAACTTGCCAATATGAATTGTCCGGGGCAAATCGTCATTTCTGGTGTGAAGGAAGGCGTAGCTGCTGTCGCGGAACGAGTGAAAGAAGCAGGCGGTAAACGCGCTATTGCATTGGAAGTAAGCGGTCCGTTCCACTCTTCATTGATGAAGGGTGCAGCCGAGAAGCTGGCAGAGAAACTGAAAACCGTTACGTTCTCACCGGCAGCAGTCCCCGTAGTCGCTAATGTGACTGCAAGACCTGCAGAGGATGGACAGGTTCAGGATTTGTTGACAGCTCAGGTCTATTCTCCTGTATTATGGGAAGACAGTGTGACATGGCTTATTGAGCAAGGCGTGGATACGTTCATCGAGATTGGATCTGGCAGTGTATTGACCGGTTTGATTAAAAAAACAGATAAAACCGTAAAACTGTACAATGTGAACAGTCTTGAAACGCTCGAAGCAACGGCAAGTGCGTTGAAGTGATTAGCATGGATTAGATTTGGGGAAAGGAGGAATGATTATGTCTAAACCATTAGAAGGTAAAAATGCACTCGTTACCGGGGCATCCCGGGGAATTGGGCGCAGTATTGCATTGGCACTTGCAGAAGCTGGAGCGAACGTAGCCGTGAATTATGCGGGTAGCCAAGCGGCAGCTGAGGAAGTGGCGGAAGCGATTCGTGCCAAAGGAGTCAAGGCGATTACACTTCAGGCCAATGTTGGCCTGATGGATGAAGCTGAACAAATGGTCAAAGCTACACTTGAAGCATGGGGCAACGTTGACATTCTGGTGAACAATGCCGGTATTACCCGTGATAATCTGATCATGCGTATGAAAGAGGAAGAATTCGATCAGGTTATTGAAACCAATCTCAAAGGAGTGTTTAACTGTCTTAAGGCGGTTACACGTCCAATGATGAAACAACGGTCGGGAAGAATTATCAATATCTCCTCGGTTGTAGGTGTGCTCGGTAATGCTGGACAAGCAAACTATGTTGCTGCCAAGGCAGGAGTCATTGGTCTGACGAAGGCATCTGCTCGTGAACTGGCTTCCCGTGGAATCACAGTCAACTGTGTAGCACCAGGTTTCATTGAGACGGATATGACAAAAGAGTTGTCCCAGGAGCTGGTAGACGGTATGCTGAGTGGTATTCCGTTGTCCCGTTTGGGTCACCCGGATGAAATTGCCGGTGTAGTCACGTTCCTAGCTTCGCAGGCTTCATCTTATATGACAGGGCAGACGCTGCATGTCGATGGTGGCATGTACATGTAATTCTTCCCGGACTTGAACAATAGTCGGGGAACAGGCGCTGGACGATCCGAAATGCCGGAAAAAGGCCGGGTTCCCCGGCCGGGAGCCGCATATGTCTTCTATGGCATTTTGCCTGCGATTCTCGTATAATACCAAAGAAGGAGGTGAACCGGATGTCCGATGTATTGGAGCGTGTAAAACGCATCGTCGTCGACCGCTTGGGCGCAGACGAAGCTGAAGTTACACTTGAAGCATCTTTCAAAGAAGATTTGGGTGCTGATTCTTTGGATGTAGTGGAATTGGTCATGGAATTGGAAGATGAATTTGATTTGGAAATCTCTGATGAAGATGCAGAAAAAATCACGACCGTAGGTGAAGTTGTAAACTACATACAATCTCATACCTAAAGTCATTTTTAGTCCCGCACATGTTTTCGAACAGGCGGGACTTCTCATCATTCATTGGTTTTTCTCATTCCGCAAGCAGCTCTACTCAAACAGGCCTATCTTGGTTGATTAGATGTCTGTTTGCGGATATTCCCACAAAATACTTGCGTAATGCAGTCGATATAGAGGTGACTCGGTTTGAAACAAAGAGTAGTAATTACCGGAATGGGCGTAATGACATCGCTCGGAAAAGATTTGGAAACGTTCTGGGGCAGTTTAATGGCAGGAAAGTCCGGAATTTCTCAGATTGAGGCGTTTGATGTTAGTGAATACACGACACAGATTGCAGCCGAGATCAAGGATTTCAACCCGGAAGAATATATGGATCGCAAGGATGCTCGCAAAATGGACCGTTTTGTACAGTTCGCTGTGGCAGCCGGCTTCAAAGCCGTTGAAGACAGTGGTCTGAAAATTAACGAGAATATTGATGCAGAGCGTTTCGGTGTATCCATCGGATCAGGTATTGGTGGATTGGGTACGTGGGAGGACCAACATAATGCATTGTTGCAAAAAGGTCCAAAACGGGTAAGCCCATTTTTTATTCCCATGATGATCTCCAACATGGCTTCAGGCCAAATGTCCATTTCTCTTGGTGCCAAAGGTCCTAACATTAACGTTGTTACGGCTTGTGCAACAGGTACACACTCCATCGGAGATTCCTTCAAGTTGATTGCTAATGGTGATGCAGATGCCATGATCTGTGGTGGTGCGGAAGCAACAATCAGACCAACGGGTCTCGCAGGGTTCTGTGCGATGCGCGCAATGTCTACACGTAATGATGATCCTGCGAAGTCCAGCCGTCCTTTTGATACAGAACGTGATGGTTTTGTTATGGGCGAAGGCGCTGGTGTTCTGATTCTGGAATCCCTGGAGCATGCTCAAAAACGTGGTGCACGCATTTATGGTGAAGTGATCGGTTACGGTCTGACAGGTGATGCACATCACATGACAGAACCAGATCCAGACGGAGCAGCACGTTGCATGAAGATGGCACTTCGCAATGCGGGTATTGAGCCTGAAGAAGTGGATTACATCAATGCACACGGAACTTCGACGCCTGTAGGTGACAGATCCGAAACGCTCGCGATCAAAAAGGCGTTTGGTGATCATGCGTACAAGCTCGCAGTGAGTTCCACGAAATCCATGACGGGCCACATGCTTGGCGCTGCTGGTGGTGTAGAAGCGGTCATCTGCGGATTGTCACTGACACATCAGACACTGGCTCCAACGATTAACCTGGAAAATCAGGACCCGGAATGTGATCTGGATTATGTACCAAATGTTCCGCGTCAAACCAAAGTTAATATTGCCATGTCCAATTCATTTGGATTCGGCGGTCACAATGCCACCATTATTCTCAAAAAATTTGAAGCATAAGGGGCTAGTTCGTTTGAGTGAAGATCTGAAGCAGTTACAACATAAACTTCAAATCAAATTTGACAACAGGCAGCTTTTAAAACAAGCGTTTACCCATGCTTCTTATGTAAACGAACACCGGTTCAGTCAGCATCAGGACAACGAGCGCCTGGAGTTTCTGGGCGATGCCGTGCTGGAACTGACTGTATCGGAATACTTGTATCATTTGTATCCTAACCGTCCGGAAGGTGAATTAACTAAGCTGCGGGCATCCATTGTCTGTGAGCCTTCCCTCGTCAAATTTGCTGAAGCGTTGGGTTTTGGGCAGTATGTACTTCTTGGTAAAGGTGAGGAACTAACTGGAGGACGGACGCGGCCGGCTCTGCTGGCGGATGTGTTTGAGTCTTTCATTGGTGCATTGTATCTGGATCAGGGGCTTGCGCCTGTCCGGGCATTTCTCGACCAGCATGTCTTCCCATTAATCGTATTGGGCAGCAAGCTGCAAATGAGTGATTACAAAACGGAACTGCAGGAACTTACTCAGCATCACAATATGGGAGCTTTGGAATACCGTATCGTTGAGGAACGGGGACCTGCCCATGAACGTGAGTTTGTCTCGGAGGTCCATATGGGTCAAGAACGGCTTGGCAGAGGTACAGGACGTTCCAAAAAGGAAGCGGAACAACAGGCTGCATCTGCAGCACTTGATCGATTGAAGCTTCCGGAAGCCGGAGCTTAACCGATAGCGCATAGACAAACGAAGAGCAAAGAGCAGCCCGCGGGTCCGCCCCGGCGGAAGTAATCGGCCGGACTGCTTTTTGCTCTTTTTTTTGTAAAGAGGTTCAGGGGGAGTTAGCCTGATACTTAGGCGCTGGAATGCAATACTTGAAATTTGCAAGAGGAGGTGACGAGAAACCCTATGTTTTTAAAACGGATTGAATTGGGTGGATTCAAGTCATTCGCCGACAAAACGGAGATGGAGTTCGTTCGTGGCATTACGGCTGTTGTAGGTCCGAACGGAAGTGGCAAGAGTAATATATCGGACGGAATCCGCTGGGTTCTGGGGGAACAAAGTGCCAAGTCGCTGCGTGGTGGCAAGATGGAAGATATCATCTTTGCAGGCAGTGACGCACGGAAAGCCGTTAATTTCGGTGAGGTGTCGCTAACACTCGATAACGAGGATCATGCACTTGCATTGGATTTCGGTGAGGTGACGGTGACTCGTCGTGTACATCGCAGCGGAGATAGTGAATATTTTATTAACAAGCAATCTTGTCGTTTGAAGGATATCACAGAGTTGTTTATGGATACCGGCATCGGTAAGGAAGCCTACTCGATTATTGGACAGGGGCGAATCGAAGAGATTCTGAGTACCCGTTCAGAGGATCGTAGAGGCATCTTTGAGGAAGCTTCAGGTATCGTTAAATATAAATCCCGCAAGCGGGATGCAACGCGCAAACTGGATGAGACAGAGCAGAATTTGCTGCGGATTCATGATCTGGTGACTGAACTGGAAGATCAGATTGGACCGCTAAAGGAACAATCAGAGAAAGCGATCCACTATAAAGAACTTCGTTCACAGCTCAAATCGCAGGAAATTTCCATGTATGTGTACCAGATCGAACAGATTCATGCATCCTGGAGTAAGGCCAATGAGCGACTGCAATCCCTGAAGCAGGAAGAGGTTGGACTCGCAGCGATTGTCTCTACCCATGATGCCAAGCTGGAAAATGATCGGAATGCGCTGCGTATCCTGGAAACAGAGACAGAGCAACTGCAAGCCGCTTTATTGCAATTCAGTGAAGCGACGGAGAAAAGTGAAGGGCTTGGAGAATTGCTCAAGGAGCGCTCCCACCATCTGCAAACAAATCAGGAGCAGCTCAAAGTAACGCTTGCAGCCAGTGAAGAGAGACATCGCGAACGGGAAACCGAGCTGCTTGCACTGCGTGAGAAGTTTGGCAAACTTGAGCATGAACTGAATGATGTGAGAAATCAGTTGTCCCAGGAAGAAGCCAAACTCATTGGTGTCACAGGTGGCATTAGTCAACAGCAAGAGGAAAGCCTCAAAGGCAACTTGCTGGAACTGATGAATCAGATGGCTCAGACACGAAATGAAATCCGTTATGTGGATCAGCAGAAAGAAACGCTGGAGCGCAGAATGAATCGCGCGGCTGAAGAATCAGGCAAATGGGAAGATCAAAAAGAGACACTGGAAAGTCGCAAAGCGGACATTGAGAAAAAAGTTGTTCGTTTGGGCAAAGAAATCAGTGATCTACGTGGTGGTTACATTACGGAAAGTGAACGACTCCAGTCGCTGCAGAAGCTGCTTGAAGAAAGTCGGGGCACAGTTCGTAAATGGGAACAGAAGCGTGAAGCTCAGGTCTCCCGCCGCGATACGATGAAAGAGATGCAGGATGATTTTGACGGATTCATGCTGGGTGTCAAGGAGGTCCTCAAGGCTTCACGCAAAGGCACACTTAACGGTGTTCATGGAGCTGTAGCTGAACTCGTCAAAGTTCCAGAAAAGATTGAACTTGCGGTAGAGACAGCGATGGGAGCATCATTGCAGCATGTGGTCATGGAAAATGAATCAGTTTCCAGACAGGCAATCGCTTTCCTGAAGCAACGCCAGTTGGGGCGTGCAACGTTCCTGCCACTGGATGTCATTCGTCCTCGTGCCATTGGAGCAGCTGAACGTTCCATGATCGAAGGTATGGAGGGTTTTGTGGGGATCGGTGCTGATCTCGTTCAATTCGAATCCAAGTACGCTTCGATCATTGGCAGCTTGCTCGGTAATGTTATTATTGCCGAAACGCTGGAGGTTGCGAATAAAATTGCGGCGCGCTGCCAGTATCGTTTCCGGGTTGTGACCCTTGAAGGTGACGTGGTCAATGCGGGTGGTTCCATGACGGGTGGTAGCCAGCATAAGAAAAATGTGAGTCTGCTCAGTCGGAAACGGCAGCTGGACCAGCTCGATCAGGATATTTTGGATACCGAAAATCAGATCGTGAAACTGCATCGCAGTGTGGATGATGTAAAAGTTCAACTGGAGCAGTGTCAGGACAAACTGGATGAACTTCGTCAGTCCGGTGACGATACCCGAAATGCAGAACAGCAGGCTTCGATGGAAATGAAGCAGGTAGAGCATGAGCTTCGCCATGTGCTTGAACAGGTTGCCGTTGCCGGGCAGGAGAAGAGCGGCTTTACTGAAGAGATCAAAGAGCTGGATACGGCTCGCATCGTCGCTGTGAAGAAGCTGGATCAGCTTGAAGAGGAAGAAAAAGCGACTCATCGTGCCATTCATGCAGCTGAGTTTGCTCGGAAAGCCAATGAATCCGCGAAGGAAGAATTGCAGAGCCAACTCACCGAATTGAAAGTGCGCGAAGGCAAGCTCGATCAGGAGCGATTCTCCAATGGAGAACAATTGCGACGTCTGGAGCGGGAAGTAGAGTCGCTGGTGAAGGATCTTCGTCAGAATCGCACGTTGCTGGCTTCGATGGAAGCAGATCTCAAGAAAACACAAACCGAGAGTGTCAAGCAGATTGAAGATCTGAACCAGTACAAGCTGAAAAAAGCGGAAGCTTCCCAGGAGCTGGACTTCAAACGTGCTGCTCGAAGTGAGTTGTCTAAAAAGCTTGAGCTTGCCGAGAGCGAAACGAAGGAACAGCGCACGCAGTTAAAAGCTGTGGAAGAGCAGATGCGACAGACTGAAATTTCCGTGAACCGGCTGGATGTTGAGCTGGAAAATATACTGCGAAAACTGACGGATGAATACGAACTGGGCTATGAACTGGCCAAAGAGCGTTATCCTGTGCCGGAAGATGTGGAGCATACACAGGCAGAAGTACAGAAGCTGAAACGCAGTATATCCGCCCTGGGTGATGTTAACCTGGGAGCGATTGAGGAGTTCCAGCGAGTCAATGAGCGATACGAGTTCCTGAGTGAACAGAAGAATGACTTGGTGGAAGCCAAAACAACGTTGTATCAGGTTATTCGGGAAATGGAAGACGAGATGGCGAAGCGATTCAAGATCACGTTTGATGCCATCCGCCGTGAGTTCGGCACCGTGTTTACCAAGTTGTTTGGCGGGGGACGAGCTGATCTTGTTCTGATGGACCCGGAGCGTTTGCTAGAAACGGGAATAGATATTGTGGCTCAGCCACCAGGCAAGAAACTGCAAAACCTGCAACTGTTATCCGGTGGGGAGCGGGCTTTGACGGCAATGGCTTTGTTATTTGCTATTCTGCATGTCAAACCTGTACCATTCTGCGTGCTGGATGAAGTTGAGGCAGCGCTGGACGAAGCTAACGTCGTACGTTTTGCCCAGTACTTGCGTGAATTCTCCGAACAGACACAGTTCATCGTTGTTACCCATCGTAAAGGTACAATGGAAGAGGCAGATGTGCTGTACGGTGTTACGATGGAAGAGGGCGGAGTATCCAAGCTTGTTTCGGTTAAACTGGAAGATGAGGAAGCAGTAATTGCCTGATCTGATCCAAACCTGCGAGACAAATGAACTCATTGTAATCATTGAAAATCATTCAGATTGAGCATTTATGCAAAAGCGCTAAGATTATGTACACGATGGAGGGGCTTTATGAGTTTTTTTAAAAAGCTGAGAGACAGCATTGCAAGCAAAACGGAGTCGGTCACCAAACAGTTCAAGGATGGATTGGAAAAGACACGTAAAGGACTAGTGGAAAAAGTGTCGGATCTCGTAATCCGCCGCAAAAAAATCGATGAAGAGTTCTATGAAGAATTGGAAGAGATTCTGATTGGAGCAGACGTTGGTGTTAATACCGTTATGAATCTGATCGAAGATCTGCGCGTTGAAGTGAAAAAACGCAAAATTGAGGACGCGGCTGAACTGCAGCCTGTGTTGTCTGAGAAACTGACGGATCTTCTTCGCGGTGAACAGAATAACGAATTGAAAATGAACCCGAATGGCATTACCGTTATTTTGTTCGTTGGCGTTAACGGTGTTGGTAAAACAACAACGATTGGCAAGCTGGCACATCGATTTAAACAGCAAGGTAAAAAAGTCATCATGGCAGCTGGAGATACGTTCCGTGCCGGAGCCATTGAACAGCTGGAAGTATGGGGACAACGTGCCGGTGTCGATGTTATCAAACAGCAATCTGGTTCTGATCCAGCAGCGGTTATGTATGATGCGGTACAGGCAGCGAAACAACGGGGTGCGGATGTTCTGCTCTGTGATACAGCAGGTCGTTTGCAAAACAAATCGAACCTGATGGACGAGCTTAACAAAATCTATCGTGTCATTCAGCGTGAAATTCCGGATGCTCCGCATGAAGTACTGATGGTACTGGATGCAACAACAGGTCAAAATGCTTTAAACCAGGCTAAACTTTTCGGTGAGAAAAGCGGTGTAACTGGCCTCGTACTGACGAAACTGGATGGAACAGCAAAAGGGGGGATCGTTGTTGCGATCCGTCAGGAGCTGGACTTGCCTGTGAAACTCGTGGGACTTGGTGAGAAGATTGATGATCTGCAGCCGTTTGATTCTGAGCAATTTGTGCATGCTTTGTTCGCCGGATTGATCCAGGAACAGCCAGCGGAAAGTGCTGAAGAAGAGGAATCTAATTCCTAAAATCATTAATAATAGGTTGAATTAATAATGTTAACCCTATTGCCAGTGATATACGTGATAAGTGTCACGTGTAATGTCACTGGCAATACGTGTATAATGGGAATAAAGTTGGCAATGTTAAAGGGTCAGAAAGGACGGTTGAAAATGGCCAATACGTATACCTATTCTCGCCGTGAAGAAGTCGCCAATGCGGTGACACATGGAATCGGCGCTGCACTCAGTGTAGCTGCACTGGTGATATTGATTGTATTTTCAAGTATGAAAGGCACGGCTTGGCATGTGGTCAGTTTCACGATTTACGGGATCACCATGCTGCTGCTCTATACAAGTTCTACACTCGTGCATGCATGGAAAGATGGAAAAGTGAAAGATTTATTTGAGATTTTCGACCATTCTTCCATTTATTTGTTTATTGCGGGATCGTACACTCCGCTTTTGTTTATTGCTGTTCGCGGTACACTTGGATGGACCTTGTTTGGTATAATCTGGGGTATCGCATTATTCGGCGTGATCTTTAAGGCGTTTTTTACGAAAAAATTTCTATTCATGTCCACGATTTTCTATATTGCGATGGGCTGGCTCATCGTTATTGCCTGGCAACCTCTTATGGCTGCCATTCCTACAGGCGGCATTGTGTTGCTGGTTGCTGGAGGCCTGATGTATACACTGGGTACGCTCTTTTATGTGTGGCGTGGATTTCCGTACCACCATGCGATTTGGCATCTCTTTGTGCTAGCAGGAAGTATTCTTCATTTCTTTATGGTACTGCTGTACCTGACACCACTTCGTTAGAACACCATAAACGGATGCATCTCCACGGACTGAGACGCATTCGTTTTTCTTCTACATAGAGGTGATCGCAGAGTTACAGATAGGATTTCCTTGTTGTAAAAAAGGACATAAACCACCGGTTAAACATCGAAATAACATACCATCAGAGCTGTTTTGATTGTGACAAGTATTTTTGCTTGACAACCTGATTTGTTTTAGGTATTATTAGGAACGTTGCAAGAGTGTAAAGTGTTTTTCCTTGACGAAGGGAGTGCCCCGATGTGAGTCAAGAAAATCGGCTTGAGAAGACAAACCGGATTAACTTGCTGTTTGCTTTTTATGAATTGTTACTTACCGAGAAACAGCAGACTTTTCTAAAGTATTACTTTCATGACGATTTCTCACTTGGTGAAATTGCAGCCGAGTTTGAGATCAGCCGCCAGGCGGTATACGAGCATATCAAGCGTGCCGAGCAAGTGCTGGAAAATTACGAAAGCAAGCTGGGCTTGCTGGAAAAGCATGAACGGCGTAATCGCAATCTTGAAGATTTGCAAAATGCATTGGAACGCGCAGGCGTATCCATTGATAACAACAAACAAATACACGATATTGTTGCTCAGCTTAGTGAATGAAAAATTGGCTGAGCGGAACGTATCGGTCTTGAAAACAGTATTAAAGCTTAAGGAGGTGGGATCATGGCATTTGAAGGATTAACGACCCGATTACAGAATGTGTTCAGCAAGCTGCGCGGCAAAGGCAAGGTGTCTGATGAAGATGTAGCCGAGGCTATGCGCGAGGTACGTCTGGCATTGCTCGAAGCGGATGTAAACTTCAAAGTGGTCAAGGAATTCATCGCCAAGGTGAAAGAGAAGGCTGTTGGCAAAGAAGTGATGGAGAGCTTCACGCCGGGAATGGTCATCATCGACATCGTTAACAAGGAACTAACGGATTTGATGGGTGGAAGCCAAGCCAAATTGGCTAAAGCGAACAAACCGCCTACGGTGCTGATGATGGTTGGTTTGCAGGGTGCTGGTAAAACAACCACATCGGGTAAACTGGCTAAAATGCTGCAAAAGCAAAACAGCAGACCATTGCTTGTTGCAGGAGATATTTATCGTCCGGCAGCGATCAAACAGTTGCAAGTACTTGGCGAGCAGATCAAAGCGCCGGTATTCACACTGGGAGATCAGACAAGCCCTGTTGAGATCGCACGTCAAGGTCTTCAACATGCCAAAGATAACGGTAATGACTATGTTATTATCGATACAGCTGGACGTCTGCATGTTGATGAAGAACTGATGGAAGAACTTCGCCAGATTCACAGCGTAGTGAATCCAGATGAAGTGCTGCTTGTCGTAGACAGTATGACTGGTCAGGATGCGGTTAACGTAGCAGAACACTTTAACCAGCAGCTTAATCTGACCGGGGTTGTCCTGACAAAGCTGGATGGAGATACTCGTGGTGGTGCTGCGCTTTCTGTCAAAGCAGTTACGGGTTGTCCAATCAAGTTTGCTTCCCTTGGAGAGAAACTTGACGCTTTGGAGCCGTTCCACCCGGAACGTATGGCTTCACGGATCCTCGGTATGGGTGATATGTTATCTCTGATTGAGAAAGCACAATTAAACATTGATACCGATAAAGCCAAGGAAATGGAACGGAAGATGCGTAATGCAGAATTCACGTTTGAAGATTTCCTGGAGCAGATGGATCAAGTGAAAAAGCTGGGACCAATCGATCAGATCATGGATATGATTCCCGGCATGGGCAAGATGAAACAAGCCAAGGATCTGAAGGTTGATGATAAACAGATGGGCCGGATCGAAGCGATCGTTTACTCAATGACGACCGAGGAGAAACGCAACCCGGACATGATCAACCACAGCCGCCGGAAGCGTATTGCTACCGGAAGCGGAACATCTCTGGCTGAAGTAAATCGTCTGATCAAGCAATTTGATGAGATGCGCCGCATGATGAAACAGTTCTCGGATATGATGGGACCTAAAGGCGGTAAAAATAAAGCGATGAAGCAGCTTAAAGGTATGGGGAAAGGAATGAAGTTTCCTTTCCGTTGATTTAAGCGAAGCTGGATCATATACAGATTTCATTGAAGGAGGTGAATTTTCAAATGGCAGTTCGTATTCGTCTGAAACGTATGGGTGCTCACAAAGCTCCTTTCTACCGCGTAGTGGTATCGGATTCCCGTTCCCCACGTGACGGTCGTTTTATCGAGGAGATCGGTTACTACAACCCGGTTGAACAACCGGCTGTTGTTAAGATCGATGAAGATAAAGCATTGGCATGGCTTCAAAACGGTGCACAAGCATCTGACACTGTCCGCAACTTGCTTAGCAAAGCGGGCGTGATGAAGAAGTTCCACGAGTCTAAATTATCTAAATAAAGTGCTGATTCGGAGGGTCATCTATGGAAGAATTAGTAAGCATAATTGCTAAGGCTTTAGTCGATCATCCGGAAGATGTGGCGGTTCGGACGGTTGAGAAAGACCGGCTTGTCGTTTATGAGTTAACCGTTCATCCTGACGATGTCGGGAAGGTAATTGGTAAACAGGGACGAATCGCAAAATCACTTCGTACGGTCGTCACATCAGCAGCAGTTAAGATGGATAAACGGGTTACCGTTGATATCATATCTTAAAGATATACGAAAGGGGGTTAGGATGCATGTCCTAGCCCCTTTTCGTGCATGCTGAACTTAATAGGTTGGATTAGATATTGAATTAAAATATTTTTGGGTATGAGTGACTTCGGAGTAGTGTAGGGGACGGGATCGATTCTGGAGAAGCGTTAACGTTCGCCTTTATCACCTCATTTTCACTTTTTAAAGTAAGTTCGAAAAATGAGGGGGTAACAGCGATCGAATGAACGAACCGTCGCCGGAACGACCGTACGAGAGTCGAAGTAGCTGTTTAGTTTGATTTAATTTCGTAGGAGGAAATATGGCAGAGTTTATGAATGTAGGTAAAATCGTTAATACGCATGGAATTCGCGGTGAGGTGAGAATCATGCCTTTAACCGATTTCCCGGAAGTGCGTTTCGCGAAGAATGCAGAGTTGTTTTTCTTTACACCAGATAATCATCCAGTCATGGTTAACGTGGAATCTTCACGTTTGCATAAAAATATGTATATTCTTCGTCTGAAAGAGTACGGCAACATTAATGAAGTAGAAAAGTTTAAAGGCGGCATGGCCAAAGTGTTAAAAGAGAACCTGGCTGAGCTGGACGAAGGTGAATACTACTTCCATCAAATCGTTGGGTGTTCGGTCATAACCGAAGAGGGTGAAACGCTTGGAACCATCTCTGAAATTTTGACTCCGGGTGCCAATGATGTATGGGTTGTCAAAACGCCAGCTGGTAAAGAAGTGCTGATTCCCGTTATTGATGATGTAGTGCTTGATGTAGACATCGAACAGAAGCAAGTGAAGATTCACCTGATGGAAGGGCTGCTATAACATGAAAGTGGATGTATTAACGCTATTCCCGGAGATGTTTGACGGTGTGTTCGGAGCAAGCATTCTGGGTAAAGCTCAAACGAGGGGGCTCGTATCCCTTGGTGCAACCAACTTCCGAAATTATGCGACCAATAAACACAATACAGTAGATGATGCTCCTTACGGCGGAGGTGGAGGCATGGTGCTGAAACCAGATCCGATCTTTGCTGCTGTAGAAGATGTTCTGGAGCAACGCGGAGAAGCTGCGGCATCGATGAAACCTCCACGTATCATTCTAATGTGTCCGCAAGGTGAGACGTTTACACAGAAAAAAGCAGAAGAACTTGTGCAAGAAGATCATCTGATTTTTATATGTGGACATTATGAAGGTTACGATGAGCGTATCCGCGAATTTCTTGTGACGGATGAACTATCCATTGGTGATTACGTACTCACGGGTGGGGAGTTACCTGCTATGGTTGCGATCGACAGTATCGTACGTCTTATACCCGGTGTGCTTGGCAATGAGACAAGTGCTGTGACGGATTCATTCAGTACTGGGCTCCTCGAATATCCACACTACACACGTCCACCCGAGTTTAGGGGTATGAAAGTACCGGATATGCTGTTGTCGGGACATCATCTGAACATTGAGGCATGGCGCAGAGAACAGTCGTTGCTTCGTACGCTGGAGCGCAGACCGGAGATGTTGGAAACGGCCGATTTGACGGATAAAGAACGTATTTGGTTGAAAAAGATACGCTCAAACCGTAAACATAGCACAGAGTAAGTATATGATATGTATCGTATAAACATGTAAATATTATTTTCCAGAGTTCGAAAAGGCCTACCTTGATACTAAAGGTTGGCTTTTTTTGTGTACATTGAAAAGAATACTGGATCTTCATTAGTATATTTTATAAAATACTAGTATAATTAATGAAACTAAGTTTCATTAAGTGAAACAAAAGGCGGTGTATGAATGACTTACAATATTATTGGTCTTGATCATATTCAGCTCGCAGCACCAGAAGGTTGTGAAGCGGAGGCGCGTCATTTTTTCCATAAAGTACTGGGCTGGGCGGAGATTCCCAAACCTGAAATTCTGAGAAAACGAGGTGGTGTATGGTTCGAGTGTGGCAGACACCAAGTGCATATTGGAGTACAAAAAGATTTTATTCCCGCCACAAAAGCTCATCCGGCATTTCATGTACAACATTTGGATCAGTTACGTGATCAGCTCATTCATAACCAAATTCATATTGTCGATGACGAAGCAAGGGCAGATGAAGGTGTAAGACGTTTCTATATAAATGATCCTTTTGGCAATCGTCTTGAGTTCTTAGAGTGGGTTTAAAATCATTCATTTAAATCGTTTAATTACGTAGGCACTTTTTTGCAGCTTTGAACTTTTTTGCATGATTCTAAATAGGGTTGTAAAAGAAAGGGATTTTCTTTATGGTGAACTCAGCTGGAATTGAATAATAAAGATAGCTGAGGAGGAAGGTTATGAATCATCAGCCTTATGAAATCGCGAGAGTAGATATTAGCCAAGCTGGAGAACGTTGCAAAATGCTTTTGGGAGATCTGAATGGGGATGGCAGACTTGAGATGTTGCTGGTACAGGCAGATGGGGGTATAGACGATCGGTATGTCCCGCATCAGGTATGTTGTTTGACTGCGTTTGATCTCGAAGGAACATTACTATGGCAGGTTGGAATTCCTGATCCCGATGCAGGTGGTCCGGGTTCAGACTATCCCGCTCAGATCGCAGATTGGGATGGAGATGGAAATAATGAAGTATTGTGTGTTATGGACAAACAATTTCTCGTGTTGGATGGCCGGACCGGAGAGATCAAAGAAACACGTGATCTGCCAGGGGATGAAGCACATGACTGCATTATTCTCGCGAACCTGACTGGTAACCAGCAGGAAATGGACATTATACTGAAAGACCGCTATAAGACGTTATGGGCACTCGACCATGATTTTAATTTGTTATGGAAGCATGAAGGGAATCCGGGACATTTTCCATGGGTATATGACATCGATGGAGATGGGAAAGATGAAGTGATGGCCGGATATGACATGCTGGATCATGATGGGACGTTGTTATGGTCTTGTCATAATCTTGAGGATCATGCTGACTGTATATGGTTTGGAGACGTTGACGGTGATGGGGAAGTTGAGGTTGTTATCGGTGGCAGTGTCACGGTCATGATGGACCGCTATGGTAATGAGAAGTGGCGTTATGAAGATTCGATTGAATCACAGCATATTGCATTGGGTCATTTTTGTACTGGAATGGAAGGTTTACAGATTGCAGGCCTGGACCGGATTGTCCGAGGGGATGAGCATGGTAAGGATGGAATGTTCATGCTGGATAGCGCAGGGCAAGAAATTTGGAAAGAAAATCGCGCGACTCGGGGCTGGTTAACCATTATAGAGCCTGTGTGTAACTGGGATGAGGGTGGACTCGATTATATTTTGGCGTATCGCAGAGGTGGAGATGTGTTGCCTTCTTTGGTAGATGGAGATATGAAAACGGTCACTGAATTCCCGAAAGAGGGATATGCGGTACATGCAGATCTGGTTCAGACAGGGAAAGAACAGATCATTATCTATGACGCAGAGGAAGCGGTGATGTATTCCAGCTCTCCGATGACATTATCACTTACCGATGCAAAAAAAGCCAAGCCACAGCTTAAAAGGCTGTATAGCTCGACTCTGTATCCAGGCGGTGAAGTTAAACTCTAGGTTTCACTGCTCATTCTCAGATGCAGGTAATCCATTCTGCGGACTGGATTCCGGCTGAAGCAAGGACGCTAGGTCAGTACCTGTCGTGACCGTCAAACGAGGTAGCTTCATGGGATGATCTCCTGGATGCACAAATCCAGACTTTACGGTAAAGGCCATGCGATATCCATGTTGCTGTAACTTGTAGATCATCTGTGTACTGGTATAACCAAAAGGATAGGCCAGATAAGGTGTGTCTATTCCGGTTTCCTTCATTTGCTCGATATCATCATCCAGAAGACTGGTGTCCAGACCGACAGGTACGCTGTTCCCACAACGCATAAATCCCTTGTGATGCAGGTTATACGTATGGCTGTTAAATTCAAATACGTCGGTTGCTGCCTGCATCTCTGGCTTGGAGATGAAACTGTTGATGGCGGGCTCAAATACCGAAGGTTTATCCTGAATTTTACTGCCTATGACAAACAGCGAGGCATGAAAATTATATTTCTGAAGCACAGGGTAAGCTAATGTATAATTGTTCTGGTATCCGTCATCAAAGGTAATAACAATGGACTTCTGTGGTAAGGATAACTTTCCATTAACATATTGTTCAAGCTGATCCAGTGTAATTGTTTGGTAGCCTTCATCATGCAGGTATTTCATATTTTGCTCAAAATCCTCCAGATTAATAATGGATTTATTATCTGTCTCGTGATTGTTCAGTTTGGGCTCTATGTAATGATACATCAGTACAGGAACTTCTGTAGCAGTACCTTGTTCAATCTCGAAGGTAGAACGGTCCAGCGCAGATTGGTTAGAGAAGTCAGTGTGTGACAGCTCGAATGCTTTGCGTTTGACTATGTCCCAAGATGTGCAGGCTTTGTGTGACAGTGCATTCGTTGGATGAGTTACGGCATATGCATATAGTGTAATGGAGCATGTGAGCGTGGCGAGTAAGACAAGTGTGATCTTTTTCCAATATTTCATAGTCTAAGCGTTCTCCTTTTAAAGTGGTCAATAAGTTATATCATAGACGATATTTCTACACCGGAAGTTACAGTATTTTTTCCTGTATCAGGTTGACTTGCAGATGAGAGCGTTGATTCACGGTCCATATGAGAGAATGTATTTTAGAATGAAGTCAACATGAGATGGATGAGTATCAGCATTGCTGATTGATCAATAGGTATTTTGTTTAATTTCTCTTGTGTTTTGATATGCTGCGTGATACAATAAGTCTGTTATGTGGAATACGGCGGTCCTCTATGGATAATGAAGGAGACAAGGTGATCTCTGGAAGAAGTATGAACGCCTGTACGGAAGGAGGGAGTCATAGATGAATATCGTTCAAGCGATTACACAAGAACAACTTCGTAAGGATATTCCGAGTTTTCGTCCTGGTGACACTTTGAAAGTGCACGTTAAGGTAATCGAGGGAACTCGTGAGCGTATCCAATTGTTCGAAGGTGTTGTGATTAAACGCCGTGGTGGTGGAATCAGTGAGACTTTTACAGTTCGTAAAATTTCTTACGGTGTAGGTGTGGAAAGAGCTTTCCCGCTTCATTCCCCGAAAATCGATAGAATCGAAGTGGCTCGCCGTGGTAAAGTGCGTCGTGCGAAGCTTTATTATCTTCGTGAACTACGCGGTAAAGCAGCGAGAATTAAAGAAATTCGTTAATATAACGGATACCGGGAAGGGCTTGGAGACAAGCCCTTTTCGTTTTTGTCCGGGAAAAGTTGAACCGGAGGTACACTTCCGAGTAAAATGGTATGGCAACACATGCGGTGAATAGTCCGGGAGGCTTGTAAAATCAGTTATTGAAGTGCGTGTTCAAAAGACCGGTTTTAGTACCGACTTTTTGAACAACCTCTTGAAGACATTTGAATTGTGGATTAAATGTACTGTAATGCTTGGTGAAAGATTACATAACTGATGTGAATGTTTTGTATCCATCCATTGAGTTATTGGAACGATACAGAATGCTGGATGTGTGTACTGCTATAAACATGTACTGTGAAGAGAGGAAGATCTTGAATGGAACAAGAAGTTCAACATGACCGGGGCAATCCTGCCGAAGAGAAAAACAGTCGATCCAAAAAAGCCAAAAATGAAATTGTTGAATGGCTTAAAGCCATTGTTATCGCATTAGTTCTCGTCATTCTGATTCGGTGGTTGCTCTTCAAACCGTTTGTTGTGGACGGTCCGTCCATGCAGCCGAACTTTGAAACGGGTGAACGTGTGATCGTCAACGAGATCTTATATGATATCAGAGAACCGAAGCGCGGTGAAGTTATCGTCTTCCACGTACCATCCGAAGGTCGAGATTTCATTAAACGTGTTATTGCTGTAGAAGGCGATACAGTTGAGGTTCAGGACGATACCGTGATGGTTAACGGTAAAAAGGTTGATGAAACGTATATTCAAGGAGCCATTGATGCAGCTGAAGCCAATGGTGGAACCTATAACGTGAAGGATTTCCCGAATGAGCAGTTCCCTGATGGCAAAGTGCCGGCAGGTCATGTGTTTGTCATGGGAGACAATCGTCCAAATAGTACAGACAGCCGTATGATCGGTTATGTTTCGTTAAAAGATATTATTGGTCGTGCAGATGTGATTTTCTGGCCGATCGGTGATATTAAGTGGATCAACCACTGAAATTGAAGTAAATAATGAGGTGAAGACAAGTTGACGATACAATGGTTTCCAGGTCATATGACTCGAGCCAGACGCCAGATTCAGGATAAGTTAAAGCTCATCGACGTGGTCATCGAACTATTGGATGCCCGTCTGCCTGTCTCCAGCCGTAATCCGATGATTGACGAAATATTGCTGGATAAACCCCGGATGATTCTGTTGAACAAATCGGATTTGGCAGATGCTAAAGTGACGCAAGAATGGATTGAATATTTCAAAAAAGAAGGAATTACTGCTTTTCCTGTAGATGCTTCGACGGGAACCAATGTTAAAGATATTCCCGTGCAGGCCAAGCTTCTTCTTAAAGAAAAAATTGACCGTCAAATTGCTAAAGGGATTAATCCTCGTGCGGTTCGTGGGTTGATCGTAGGGATTCCCAATGTAGGTAAATCAACACTGATTAACCGACTGGCTGGACGGAGTATTGCGTTAACAGGAGATCGTCCTGGTGTGACGAAGGGGCAACAGTGGATCAAGGTAGGCAAAGAAATGGAGTTATTGGATACTCCGGGTATTCTGTGGCCTAAGTTCGAAGATCAAAATGTAGGTTACCGTCTTGCTGTAACTGGTGCGATCAAAGAGGAAATTCTGAATGCAGAGGATATCGCTTTTTTTGGAATCAGTTACCTGATGCGTTATTACTGGGACGCTTTGGAAGAGAGATACGGACTTCAGGAGTTCTCCAGGGATGCAGATGATTCAGACAGTGTTATTGCGATTATGGAACAAGTCGGACGTATCCGTGGATGTGTTGTAAGCGGTGGACGCATTGATCTGGAAAAGGCATCACGAGCATTTCTCCGTGAACTTCGAGCGGGTAAAATGGGACGTTTTTCTATGGAAGCTCCCTATTAAAGAAATGGACTCTACACGATGAAGATCATTATCTTCATTTGTTCATTTCATATATACAAGTGCCGAAAGAAGCGGCCGTTACCGGGATTACCGGGAGCGGTCGTTTTTTTGTGTATACAAACGCGGAAGTAGAGCTTGAGCATACGTTGAAAACGATAAAATGGAAGAGGATTGAAGAACAGTACGCTTAATGGAATTGGCTGGCCTATATATCAGGTGGGTCAGAATCGTGCTATGATAAATGGTGGTGCAATTTAAACTAGACGAGGTCTGATATATTCAATTTAAACCATCAAATACCGATAAATGAAGACATCACTATCTTTATATTGTAAATCTCAAGGAAAAGTTTTGCTGAGAGAGACAGGTTGTACAGAACAAAAGACAGAGGATCTACGTCTATATTATAAAAAGTTGTAAGTGATACGCATGCTGAAAAAGCGTGGGTAGAGGAGATGAGCGTTATGGTTGAACATAATGAAGAGATTGGGTTGAATCTACTGGATATCCCGATTGGAGCAAAGAAGAAAAAAGAATCCAGTGAACCTCGAGATCTGTTGCTCTATGAGCGGGAGTATTGGGACAGTGGATTTGAACGTATTGCTGGCATTGATGAGGTAGGACGGGGCTGTTTGTTTGGGGATGTTGTCGCAGCGGCGGTTATTTTACCGAAGGATCTCATCCTGGAAGGTGTGAATGACTCCAAGAAATTAACGGAGAAAAAACGAGATGCATTATATGAAGTCATTATGGAAAAAGCGTTGGCGGTAGGTATCGGGTACGCGGATGCAGAGACAATTGATCGGCTTAACATCAAGCAGGCTGCGAGACTTGCGATGAAACGAGCTGTTGAAGCATTGGGAGAAACTCCTGATTATATGTTGGTGGATGCTGAGAAGGTGGATGTGAATGTACCTCAACTGTCCATTATTAAAGGTGATGCCAATAGTCAATCGATCGCAGCGGCATCTATTATTGCTAAGGTAACGCGAGATCGGCTGTGTAAGGAAGAATGGGATACGTTATATCCGGAATATGGTTTGTCGATACATAAAGGATATGCAACAAAAGTTCATCGGGAGCAAATTATGGCATTGGGGGCAACCCCGATGCATCGGCGCAGTTTTCTGGGCAACCTGCTTGGAGAGCAGCAATCTTTGTTTTAACACAGGTTTAAAGAAAGGAGGGGGAGAGATTTGAATATCGGTTCCATGATAAAGGGGTTAATGGGAGATAGTAAGCCCGGCAATGCCAAACCGCTTGAATTAAAGGAAGGCCAGGTGGTTCGTGGCTCCGTCGTTAGTGTATCCGATGATGGGGGAGAAGCAGTTCTGCAGATTCAAGGTGTGCAGGTGCGCGCCAAGTTGGAGACTCCACTCCGTCCGGGTGAGACCACGTTGCTTCAAGTGCAGCCTCCAGGTGAAAATGGCATAACGGTAATGAAACCTATGTCGGGAACACTTGCTGAGCTGCCACAAGCTTCGCTGAACAACCTGCTTAAGGATGTAGGACTGCCGGATACAAAAGGGAATCGGGAGCTGTTACTTGCCATGCAGCGAAGCGGTTTACCGCTCACCAAGGATAATGTGGCTATGGTCCAGAATATGATGACTGCCAAACCTGCACAGGTCCCTGCGGAAGAATGGGTGCAGGCGACGGGGATTGCTTTTCAGCGTGGTCTTCCGGTTACGGCGGAAACGGTAAAAGGATTACACCAGACGGTGTTTGGTCCCCCTCTGCATCAGTTGCTAAGCGGGTTGGCTGATCAGCTGGAAACGATGCTGACTCAAACCACAGGTAAACCGGTGCTGATTGGGGAACAATCTGCTACGTCGAAACCAGCAGTCATGGCTGGTGTACCTGTTGTACCGAATGCTTCACAGACGGAAGAAGGATTAGCTGCATCAGTCAATGGTCGTCAGGTGACTGGAACCGGAACACCTGCTTTGTCAACGCAACAAGGACAAGCGGCATTGGCAGGATCTATATCCATGACGGATGGCGGGGCAGAGGATGCAGGTACTGTGGTGAAAGGAAACGTGCAGACTGGTGGAGGCACAGGAAATGCTGAAGCCGGGGCAAAGGCAGTTGCCATCAACGTTGAAACGGCTGGCAAAGGGGGCGCAGGTATTCCGTCTGGAACCGGAATACCTGGAGAGAGCCCGCGAGGGGCTGACGCGGGGCAAGCTGGGAGCCGCCCGGGTACACCGGGGGCGGCAGCTGAATCTGTGGCTGGCCGTGTAAGTGCGGGCCAGCCTGAAGCAGGCGCGGCCGGTCGGACTGACGGCCGTGCTGAAACGCCTGCTGCTGCGGGGACGTCGTCCGCAGCAGGCCAGGCGGCGCCAGCAGCGCCTACGGCAGCGCAGCTGGCGCCCAAGCTGCTGGCGCTGCTGGACGCCCTGCGCAGCGCGTCCACTGCCGCACCGGCACAGCCTGGTGCGGCAGCACAGGCCGCTCCTGCATCGCAGGGCGGCCAGGCGGCTGCGGCTGCCGGAGGCGTGCCGCAGCCGTTGCCAGCCGGCGCTGATGCGCCGCCGGCTGGCGGTAGTGCCGCAGCACCTGCGGGAGCTGCGGCAGTGCCCGCGCCTGTCACCCACGAGGGGGACCCGTGGGTGGGGCGCGTGCTGAAGCTGCTCGGTGCGGAGCACGAGCAGCAGGCCGTTCACGGCGCGGCAGCGCAGCCGCGCGTGGGGGATGCGGCGAGTCCGGCGAATGCGGACACGCTGAAGGGCTTGCTGCTGCAACTTGCCAGCAGCGAAGGTGCACCAGCGGCGCTTAAGGATGCCGCCGGACAGGCCGTGCAATATCTGACAGGTCAGCAGTTATTGCTGACAACAGATCGCAGTGCTACCTTTGCGCAGATGCACTGGTTTATACCAATCACTGGACCGGACGGGGAAGAAACGGCGTCTGTTCAGATTCAATCACGTCGTGGACCTCGTGGAGAGCTGGATGCGTCCAACTGCCGTCTATGGTTCGATCTGGACATGAAAAGTCTTGGGCCTACTCTGGTAGATGTCCATGTGGTTAATAACATTGTCAGTCTGCGTGTATTAAATGATCGCGAAGGAATGGGACCGCTCTTGGAGAGCGGACGAGAGGTCATCCATCAGGCATTGGACAAGCTGGGCTATCAACTGCTGACCTTCAAGGCGGAACCGTGGCCTGTGGGGCAGGAACCGGGCGCGGAACGAAAAACGCGGGCCTCGGACTATAGTCCTGAACGATACAAAGGGGTGGACTTGAAGGTATGAAAGACGAGTCGTCACAACCGGACCTGCTTTCCAAAAAGGCGGTTGCCCTAAAATATGTCCCTGGAGAGAGTGAAGCACCTGTTGTTGTAGCTAAGGGGCGCGGCAAAGTGGCAGAAGCCATTCTGGATAAAGCCAGAGAAAACGGCGTGGCTGTTCAGGAGGATGCAGCACTTGTGGAGGTGCTCTCCAAATTGGATCTGGATGAACAGATTCCGGCAGAACTGTATCAACTAGTCGCAGAGGTGCTAACGTATGTCTACCGTGCAGATCGACTGGCCTCAGGACGTGAGGAAAATGAGTCATGGTAGAACGTAGATTGGGCCAGGGGCCGGATCTAAAGCTCACACGACAGCAGAAGGGTCGATTAGGTGAAGAGGCTGCCTGTCAATGGTTGCGAGAGAACGATTATCGGATCATCAGACAGAACTGGCGTTGCCGTAGCGGTGAGATTGATATCATTGCTTCCAGTGAGGGCCTGATTGTCTTTGTAGAAGTAAGAAGCAGAAGTGGAGCCGCTCAGTACGGTACACCTCAGGAATCGGTTGATATGCGTAAAATGCAGCAGGTGCGTTCAACCGCATCCGTGTATTTGCAAATGACAGGAGAGACGGATCTTCAGATCCGTTTTGATGTAATTGCCGTGATGCTTGATCAAGCTGGAGAAATTGTCTCGGTAAATCATATTGTTAATGCATTTTGAGGTGTACGCTAAAATTTTTACTGTATTGTAAGTTACGAAACGTATCTTTTCGGTGTGACTCTATAGCTCTTCTCAAAGATCTAAAGCCGCCGTTTCTCTCTACACAGGAACGGCGGCTTTTTTTGATTCAACTAAAGAAAGCACAAAACTAATCATATAGCAACAAAATAAAATCAGATTATTTCAGAAATTTTTAGATACAAATTGTATCATTTGTAATAAAATAAGAGCGTTGAAAATTAAAGAGAGGTTGGTGGGATGTATGGAAGAGCTTCAGATCACTTCGAACAACACAGTGAAAAGAGTCTGGGAGTGCCCTCGGATGGAAGTGCTGGATATCAGCGAGACCATGAACGGTGGACAGGGGATTTGGCAATATGTTTGGGATGGGGAATTCTGGAAACTTGAACTTATGGTCAGTTAATTTAAGAGGTTAAAGAGGAATGTTTGATAAAAAATAAATGGTGAGGTGTAGTGAGAAGATGCAGACAAGTATCAAATGGATAATTCGACTAAGTACACTATCTTTATGTTTCATTTTGTTTGGAATCATGTATTCCGGAGTTTCTTATGCAGCCGATCCGTCTAGCCAGGCAAAAATATCAGGTAAAGTTACTGATCTCGAAGGGTTTCCCATCCAAGATGCAACCATCAAGTATTCCCTTAGATATCAAGGGGAAGAAACTGAAAAAAGCGTAAAGACAGATGGCACTGGAAGTTATTCTATACTTGAGTCTGTCCAGGATTATACAGAAATTAGTTTTATAATTGAAGCAGAGGGCTATGTGACAGACAGGCACCGTAATACCTACTATTTGTCAGAAGGGGAACAGATTCTGGTTAATTTCGAGCTATATGAACCTTCTACGATTGTAGGCTCTGTAACCGATCAAACAGGCAAACCGATTCCAGATGCCTTGGTCAAAGTAACAGGAGCCTTGGATCGCCCGGTTAAAACAGATCAGCAAGGCCGTTATGCCGTTACTGGGCTTGATTTTGACTACAATCCGAACATTGCGATTTGGGTAGATTCTGAGGATTATATGCTTTATGAACAGGATCGATTGAATGTTCAGGCTGGAAAAACCTTAATCGTAGATGTTGTTTTGACAGAAGCCGCACATGTACGGGGGAAAGTAGTAGATGAGGCGGGCAATCCAGTAAGTGGAGCTAAAGTGAATGCCGGAGGCTCGGCAACTACAACAACGGATGCTCAAGGAAATTATTTCATAAAGCGCGTCCCAACAGGCACCAGAACAATAACGGGGGAAGCAGCAGGGTACTTAAAATCGACTCAGAACGTTGCTCTCGTACAAGGAGATCATAATACGTTTAATATCGTACTTAAGAAAGATGCAGATATTACACCTCCAGTAACCAAGTACAGATTAGTTCCTATTACAGATACTGTGAACGGGAAGGTATACATCAAAGGATTTACATTCAGACTTCAGGCAACGGACGAAGTCAAAGGTTCGGGCGTAAAAACAACGCAATATCGAATCAATGGCGGAGCATGGAACACGTATGAAGGACCCGTCAAATTTTATGCTCCCGATGTCAAAGTGGTAGAGTACTATAGTACAGATGTTGCAGGTAACCAAGAGAAGTACAACAAAATGGATTTTGTTAATGGCACATTTGAAGGCGCAGGCTCATATTGATTCATCATTGATGTGATTTTTGAATAGTATTAAGCTGCTACTTTAATTAGACGGCTCCGACGTGATGATCGCCCTCGGTAGATCAGTATTCGGAGCCGTCTTTACCATTTTTAATGCCTGTAGCCCTAGGAGTCGACGCCTTCCCTTTGAATCTCGTGAACAGAAGGGTGTATAATCAAGGATGTAATCTGGAGTTTTAATTTTTGATTTGTCATAAACGAATTGTTCCAGACCGTAACCCATCGTAGGGTTACAAATCATATAATAAACAGGAGGTACGGCCGATGAGTAAAGCTACGAAAACAATAAATGAAGTCAGAAATGCGATTCAAAACCGTCGTACGGTGAAAAAATTCAAAAAAGAAGCTGTTCCTACACAGCAGATTATAGAATTGCTGGACACCGCAGTCTGGGCTCCTAACCATAAACTGCGTGAACCTTGGAGATTTTTATTGTTTACCGGGAATGGACGGAAGAAACTGGCTGAGGCTATTGACGCAGAAATGGGAGAAGACAACAAATTCTCACCCAATATTATGCAAGTTCCATCCGTTATGCTTGTCGTGCTGGAGGAAGATCCAAGACAGAATATCTGGGACGAAGATTTCGCTGCGGTCAGTGCATTGGTTCAGAACTTTATGCTTGCAGCCTGGAGTGAAGACATTGGAACGTTCTGGGTGACCAAGCCATTCTTGTACGCTCCCAAATTCCGCAAACCGCTTGGAATAGAGGCGGGAGAGAAGATTGTAGGCATGATTTATATGGGATATCCTGATGTTATTCCTTCTGCCAAAGAACGCACACCAGCTAAGGACAAACTCACTCTTTTTGAATAATAAATTATTGTAGACTTTAGCTATATACGATCCCCCTACGTTACAAGGAAATCTACGTACAAGTCCCTTTCTTCACAGAAGAGAAGGGCTTGTACGTTTTTTGTCATGTTGGTATATCCGCATTGTAGAATCTGCATAAGAAATCCTTCTCGATCTTCCTCTGCTGTTTGCAGTTTCATGCCCATTTCACTGCCTTTGGGTAAATTGGCCTGTTCTTTCCTCCATATGCTTCTAAAATAGCTTCAAAATAAATTAAGATCCAATTGACGATATTGGATGGCTTCAGCCACATGAGCTGTCACAATTTCACCTTCATGATCCAGATCGGCAATTGTCTGTGCCATCTTGATAATCCGATCATGTGCACGCATGCTCAGGTTTAACGTTTGCAGCGTTTGCTCTAACAGTTGCTCTGCCTCTTGGGGGAGATGGATTGTTCGTCGCAAAAGCGTGCCGGATAGCTGGCTATTCCAACGAACCGAACTTTGGGCATAACGTGTAGCCTGAATTTGATGAGCATGGATCACTTTTGCCTGCATTTCTTCAGAGGAAGGGGAAGCAGCAGACTTGCGCCACTCGCCTGGTGGAGGAACCTCAACCTGAAGATCAATACGGTCCAGCAGTGGTCCTGAAATCTTAGCTCGGTATGAGGCAACACGGGCTGGACTACATATGCAGCGTTGCTCCTCCGAATGAGCGGACAAATATCCGCAGGGACAGGGATTCATGGAACATGCAAGCATGAACTGGGCCGGAAAGGTGAATGCAGCGCGAGCCCGACTAATTGTCACTGTGCGATCCTCTAACGGCTGCCTTAATACCTCCAGCACTTGGCGCTGGAATTCAGGTAATTCATCCAGAAACAATATGCCACGGTGGGCAAGGCTCACTTCACCCGGTTTTGGAATACCACCGCCTCCGATCAGACCAGAGGTGGATATTGTATGGTGAGGGGAGCGAAAAGGTCTGTCTGCAATCAGGCCTTGAGGCGCTTCTTTCAATTTGCCTGCGGCACTTAATACTTTGGTTACTTCCAACGCTTCATCTTCTGACAAAGGTGGAAGGATGGTAGGCAACCGTTTGATTAACATCGTTTTGCCCGTGCCTGGCGGTCCAACGAGCAGTATATTATGCATGCCGGCTGCAGCAATCATAAGCGCGCGTTTTACATGATGCTGCCCCAGAACATCACTATAATCATCCGGACATAATGACGTTTGCCCCACCCTTCTATCCGCGACTCCCTGAGCCTTATCTGTTATAGGAGCAGCGAGGTGAGTATAATTTCTCAACACGACTGGTCCCGCATTAGTTTTATTTGGTATTTCCACTGAACTAGCAGGCCCATCTGGGTTTTCCGGAGCAATATCTTGTAAATGACGAATGCCAAACACCTGGATACCTCGAATCAGTGACGCTTCCTCCACGTTATCCAAAGGCAAAAGCACGGAAGTAAAGCCTTGTCGTTTGGCCAGATCCACCATGGATAAAATGCCGGGCACGGACCTGATCGAACCGTCCAGCGCGAGTTCGCCAACCACTAGTGTCCGTTCCTGGGAAGGAAGTACAAGCTGGCCGCTTGTCATGAGTAAACCAATAGCAATAGCTAGGTCAAAGGAGGATCCTTCCTTGCGCAGATCAGCGGGGGCCAGATTGATTGTGATCCGCTGTAACGGATACTGATATCCGCAGTTTTTAATCGCTGCACGAACACGTTCAACGGCCTCCCGAATGGCTGAATCCGGTAAACCGATGATGGATGTCTGTGGAAGACCATTGGATAAATCGGTTTCCACTTCGATCAGAACGCCATCGATTCCGTACAAACACGCACTGTGTAATTTTCCGTACATGACAAAGAAACACCTCACTCGATTCTTGACTCCGCATAATACGGGCCAGTCTACGAATTAAGGTGCTTCCTCAGCTTCTACTACGCATTTTATATAAAAGGAATCATGGAGTCAACCTGTCATTACCATTGCTGTAGTCATCTTTCCTGATCCCTGAATTTTAGTTATGGAAGGAAATCATTAAAGCGAATTTATTCCATTGACCTTATGTATTATTTTTATTGAATCATGGGGATGTACTGCTGGTCATCTATACATATTTATATTTTACACAATCTAATTTAACATAATTAAATTGAATAGTAAAATCATTTGTGCTCAATTATTCTGTTTTTTTTCTAATTTGTGATAAGATAGATTTATAGTTCCTTTTTTATAAGGAATAGAATGCACAATAGGCAGGTGAGAAAGATATATGCAGACTGACAGTTTGAAGCTGGATAACCAATTATGCTTTGCCATATATGCTTGTTCACGTGAGATTACGAAGATGTACCAGCCCTATCTAGAGGTGCTCGGCGTGACGTATTCACAGTATCTGGTTCTGATGGTATTGTGGGAACGTGAAGAATGTACGGTTAAGGAGATCGGGGAGGCACTCTATCTCGATTCGGGAACGTTGACACCACTTCTCAAACGGTTGCAGTCAGCAGGACTTATTAATCGCGAACGCTCTGCTCAGGATGAACGAAAAGTATTAATTACATTAACCGACTCCGGCCGTGAGCTGCGGAACAAGGCATTGTCCATACCTGAATCCATTCAGGGAGATGCGTGTTTGAACAGTACAGAGTTTGAAGCTTTGCTGGGTCAGTTCAAAGGGTTGCTGGAAAAAGTTCACGAAACCAACACGAACGCAGCCAAAAAATAAAATGTAGTTTTACATCAAGGAAACCTTAGCTTTTAGCTGAGGTTTTTTCCATATATACCCAAGCATTCACAATATGGGATCATACTCATATCAAAATACTGTCTATTAACCATTAATTTTTTAAGGAAAGCGTTTTAAAAACGTGTTACAATGAATTGGGTTTAAGTGAAAATAGTCAACATTTGTCTTTTGTTAGTCTACCAACCCGCCTTGTTGCAGTCATGTTGATAGGAGGATTCGAGAATGAATATCCATGAATATCAAGGAAAAGAAGTACTGAAACAGTATGGAGTTACCGTTCCAAACGGAAAGGTTGCTTATACAGTCGATGAAGCGGTTGCGGCCGCAGAGGCACTGGGCAGTCCGGTGACTGTTGTTAAAGCGCAAATTCACGCAGGTGGCCGGGGTAAAGCCGGCGGCGTAAAAGTGGCGAAGAGTACGGATGAAGTTCGTGCCTATGCTTCCGAAATTCTGGGCAAAGTATTGGTAACACACCAGACTGGACCAGAAGGCAAAGAAGTGAAACGTCTTCTGATTGAAGAAGGATGCGATATCCGCAAAGAGTATTATGTGGGTGTTGTTGTGGACCGTGCCACAGGCCGTGTAGTTATGATGGCTTCCGAAGAAGGCGGTACTGAGATTGAAGAAGTAGCTGAAGCTACACCTGAGAAAATTTTCAAAGAAATCATTGACCCTGCCATTGGATTGCAAGTGTTCCAGGCCCGTAAACTGGCTTACAGCATTAAGATTCCGAATGAACTGGTGAACAAAGCTGTTAAGTTCATGCTCGCGCTGTACACTGCATTTGTCGAAAAAGATTGCTCTATTGCCGAGATCAATCCTCTCGTTGTTACCGGAGATGGAAACGTTATCGCGCTAGATGCAAAATTGAACTTTGACTCCAACGCCCTGTTCCGTCACAAAGACATTTTGGAACTGCGTGACCTGGATGAAGAGGATGAAAAAGAAATCGAAGCTTCCAAATACGACCTCAGCTACATAGCACTTGATGGCAACATCGGCTGTATGGTCAATGGTGCGGGACTTGCGATGGCGACGATGGACATTATCAAATACTACGGTGGAGACCCGGCCAACTTCCTTGACGTTGGGGGCGGTGCAACAACGGAGAAGGTGACTGAAGCATTTAAGATCATCTTGTCCGATGCCAAAGTAGCCGGGATCTTTGTTAACATTTTCGGTGGCATCATGCGCTGTGATGTTATCGCCAATGGTGTTGTTGAAGCCGCGAAGCAACTTGGCCTGACCAAACCGCTGGTTGTTCGTCTTGAAGGAACTAACGTGGAGCTTGGCAAACGTATTCTGGGTGAATCTGGCCTGAATATCGTTCCTGCTGATTCCATGGCCGATGGTGCACAGAAAATTGTTGCCCTCGTAAAATAAGTTCATTCCTTAGTACCGGAGCTGTCCGGGAATTGAAAAATAACCGTAAGGATGTGAAGCAACGTGAGTATTTTGATCGATAAAAATACAAAAGTCATTACGCAAGGCATTACGGGTTCAACGGGAATGTTCCACACGAAGGGCGCATTGGACTACGGAACCCAGATGGTAGGCGGAGTTACACCGGGTAAAGGCGGAACTAATGTGGATATCACGTTGGAAGACGGTACAGTAGCTAGTCTGCCGGTGTTCAACACTGTGCAGGAAGCGAAGGAAGCTACAGGCGCAACAGCGAGCGTCATTTACGTTCCTCCTGCATTTGCAGCAGATTCCATTATGGAAGCTGTTGATGCTGAGCTGGACCTCGTAATCTGTATTACAGAAGGTATTCCGGTTCTTGACATGATCAAGGTTGACCGCTTCATGGAAGGTAAAAATACCGTCCTGATCGGACCAAACTGTCCAGGTGTCATTACACCAGGCGAATGTAAAATCGGTATCATGCCTGGTTATATCCATATGGCAGGGCACGTAGGCGTTGTTTCCCGTAGTGGAACACTTACCTATGAAGCCGTTCATCAACTGACGACTCGTGGCATTGGACAATCTTCTGCTGTAGGAATCGGGGGAGACCCTGTAAAAGGCTCCGAGTTCATTGATATCCTGAAGCGGTTCAATGAAGATCCACAGACTCATGCGGTCATCATGATTGGTGAGATTGGTGGTACAGCTGAAGAGGATGCTGCAGATTGGGTACGTGAAAATATGACCAAACCGGTTGTTGGCTTTATCGGTGGCGTAACAGCGCCTCCAGGCAAACGGATGGGCCATGCTGGCGCTATTATCTCTGGCGGTAAAGGTACAGCCAAAGAGAAGATTGCGAAGCTGGAATCATGTGGAATCAAAGTAGCACCAACTCCTGCTGAAATGGGTTCGACTTTGGTGAGTGTACTTGAGGAACGCGGTATTTTGAATTTGTGCACGACACATTAATTCTTTTTCGTTATAATAGAAGAAACGGCTCGGAAATGTGCTAGACCGACTATTATGTATACGGAAAAGGTAAGCAACCTTTTGTCCTTAAACAGGGCGAAGGGTTGCTTTTTTGCGTTTATTTACGGGAAAAAGAGAGAGAAATTACTTCTCATCTGCGTAAACGCTTGCATTCCGTGATCACATAACACACAATATGAGGGAAGATTCTCTTCCCGCTCTGGGAGGTTTATGGTATGGAAGAAAGATGGATCTTGTTTGGATTACATGAGATGGAGGGCATTGGAAAAAAAACAATCTCGAAACTGATTCTGGGACAACATGAATTACCCGATCTATTGAATTATGGGGAAGGCGACTGGGTCGCAGCAGGCTTGCGCAAAGATCAAGCTGCACGTTTGACTAGCCAATTTACTATCGACTGGATTGAGAGTAAAAGAGAACACGTTTACAATCAGGGGATAGAGGTTATTACTTATCTGGATCAGAATTATCCCATATTAATGAAGGAAACCGTTCAGCCTCCCTGGGTAATGTATGCTCAAGGGGATGTTAGTTTGCTACACAATTCGTCTATTGCCATGGTGGGAACTCGTATGCCGACCGTGTATGGGCGCAAAGTTGGAGAAAAGCTGGCAGAGCAATTATGCAATGCAGGACTGACGATTGTAAGCGGGCTTGCCCGCGGTATTGATAGCGTATGTCATGAGGCAGTACTACGTGCTAAAGGAAAAACGATTGCAGTATTCGGAACAGGGATTGATAATATATACCCACCCGAAAATACAAGCCTCGCCGAGCGAATCGCGGAGACGGGTCTGCTTTTGTCGGAATATCCACCAGGTACGCGAGCGCGCCAGGGATTATTTCCGGAACGGAATCGAATCATTGCCGGTCTTACATTGGGAACATTGGTTGTTGAGGCTGACATTCGCAGTGGTTCACTCATTACAGCAGATGCTGCGCTTGAAGCAGGCAGGGATGTATTTGCAGTCCCTGGACCTATTACATCGCCGAAAAGTCGGGGAGCACATAATCTTATCCGTCAAGGGGCAAAATTGGTCACTTGTGCAGCAGATGTATTGGAAGAGTATCGATTGGGCTTGCCAAATGCAGAACAACTTCCTTACAATAGAGGACGTTCGACTGAAACAACCGAGCCTTCCGGGCGAGGGATATTCCCTGAGGTTAAGCTCTCTCCAGATGAACAACGTGTGATTTATCTGTTGGAACAGGGAGAACAATCATTGGATCAACTGGTTGAGCTGCTTGGTTGGGATTTTGGACATTTGCATTCAGTTCTGTTATCTTTAATCATAAAAAAGCAGATTAGCCAATTACCAGGCACTAAATACGCGAGGGTATGACAAAGCTACAACCTACGTAGTGCGTGGAAATATATAATTAGCAGAAGTTATTAACTATGCATAATCTTACAGAAACAGTTTCATGACAGTTTCATGACTGAGAGGAGGATGAACCTATGGCGGATGCACTCGTAATCGTGGAGTCGCCCTCAAAGGCGAAGACGATAGGCAAATATTTAGGCAGCAAGTTCATCGTAAAAGCTTCGATGGGGCATGTTCGCGATTTGCCAAAGAGTCAGATCGGCGTTGAGGTAGAGAATGATTTTAATCCGAAATATATTACGATCCGCGGCAAAGGTTCAATCTTGAAAGAACTGAAGGATGCACGGAAGAAAGTGAAAAAAGTGTATCTCGCAGCTGACCCGGATCGCGAAGGTGAGGCTATCGCATGGCATTTGGCCCATGCCCTTGAACTGGACGATACGGCAGATTGCCGGGTTGTATTTAATGAAATTACTAAACAGGCCGTCAAAGATGCGTTCAAAACGCCGCGGAAAATCAATATGGATCTGGTTAACGCGCAGCAGGCAAGACGTATTTTGGATCGGCTTGTTGGATATAAAATTAGTCCGTTATTATGGAAGAAAGTGAAAAAAGGTTTGTCTGCAGGCCGGGTTCAGTCCGTGGCTGTTAAAATCATTTTAGATCGTGAAAATGAAATTGATGATTTTGAGCCGGAAGAATACTGGAGCATTACCGCCAAACTGACAGCAGACGGCAATCCGTTTGAAGCCAAGTTTCATAAACTGAACGGGGCCAAAACAGAGCTGGGCAGTGAAGCGGAAGTGCAAGCGATCCTGAAACAGATCGAAGGTGCAGACTTTACGATCAAGGAAGTTAAAGAGAAAGAACGGAGCCGTAACCCTTCCGCCCCGTTTACGACGAGTTCTCTGCAACAGGAAGCGGCGCGTAAATTGAATTTCAGAGCTTCCAAGACGATGTCGGTCGCCCAACAACTATATGAAGGTGTAGACCTTGGAAAAGAAGGCACAGTAGGTCTCATCACGTATATGCGTACGGACTCCACACGAATTGCGGCATCTGCACAAGAAGAAGCCAAAGAATATATCGTTGGTAAGTATGGTGAGCCATTTGCACCTGAGACTCCACGAAACTATTCCAAAAAAGCAGCTAATGCTCAGGATGCGCACGAAGCGATTCGTCCAACTTCAATTCTGCGTGACCCTGACTCAATCAAGTCATTCATGAGTCGCGATCAGTTCCGGTTGTATAAACTGGTATGGGAACGTTTTGTAGCGAGCCAGATGTCTTCGGCTATTCTGGATACACTCTCTGTAGATATTGCTGCGGGGGACACCATTTTCCGTGCAGCAGGTTCGAAGGTACGGTTCCAAGGTTTCATGAAGGTATATGTTGAAGGAAACGACGATGGTACAACCGATGAAGATCGTCTGCTGCCTCCGTTGAAAAGTGGAGATGTGCTTGAGAAGCAGGAGATTGAGCCAAAACAGCATTTTACACAACCGCCACCCCGATATACGGAGGCAAGGTTGGTTAAGACGCTTGAGGAATTGGGTATAGGGCGTCCGAGTACATATGCGCCAACACTGGAGACCATTCAGAAGCGCGGATATGTTGCGATAGAGGAAAAGAAATTCATGCCAACGGAACTTGGCGAACTGGTCATCGAACAGATGGAAGAGTTTTTCCCGGAAATCCTGAATGTAGAGTTTACCGCAAACATGGAAGGTGATCTTGACCATGTGGAGGAAGGTTCCGAGGATTGGGTCAAAGTACTCGCAGAATTCTATGAATCTTTTGAGAAACGCCTTGAGTTTGCGGAAGAAGAAATGAAAGAAATCGAGATTGAAGACGAAGTATCGGATGAGATCTGTGAGAAGTGCGGCAAACCGCTGGTTTATAAACTCGGACGTTTTGGCAAGTTTCTTGCGTGCTCTGGCTTCCCTGATTGCCGGAATACCAAACCGATTATTAAGGATATCGGCGTGACTTGTCCGAAGTGTAAGGAAGGTCATGTTGTTGAGCGTCGTAGCAAAAAAGGACGTATTTTCTACGGTTGCGACAAATATCCTGAATGCGATTTTGTCTCATGGGACAGACCTTCAGCCAAACCATGTCCAAGTTGCGGATCGCTAATGATTGAAAAGCGGAACAAAAAGGGAGCACGATTGCAGTGTACTTCATGTGATCATCAGGAGCCGGTGGATGAACCGGATGACGAATCAGCAGATTAGTATATATGTGAATCAATTCAATTATAGTGAAATATGAAATTGTTTTATGGGGGTAAATGATTTTGACAAATGAACAACAAGTAACCGTTATTGGTGCCGGGCTGGCAGGAACAGAAGCGGCCTGGCAGATTGCAAGTCGCGGCGTACGCGTAAAATTATACGAGATGAGACCTGTTGTGAAAACGCCAGCTCATCATACGGATAAATTTGCAGAACTCGTATGTAGCAATTCGCTGCGTGCGAATGGATTGACCAATGCAGTGGGTGTGTTAAAAGAAGAAATGAGAATGCTCAATTCTCTTGTATTGTCGGCAGCAGACAAACATGCGGTTCCAGCAGGTGGGGCACTTGCTGTGGACCGGGATGGATTTTCAGGTGAGATTACATCCACGTTGCACCAGCATCCGCTCATCGAAGTAGTGAATGAGGAACTAACTTCTCTGCCGGAAGATGGCATCGTTGTTGTTGCAACGGGGCCGCTAACTTCACCTGCATTGTCTGAGCAAATTAAGGCACTAATGGGGGAAGAGTATTTCTACTTCTATGACGCAGCTGCACCGATCATCGAAAAAGATTCAATTGATATGAATAAAGTGTATCTGGCTTCCCGTTATGATAAGGGTGAAGCGGCATATCTGAACTGTCCGATGACAGAAGAAGAGTTTGATGTCTTCTATGAAGCTCTCATTACTGCTGAAGTCGCTCAATTAAAAGAGTTTGAGAAAGAAATCTACTTTGAAGGCTGTATGCCAATCGAAGTGATGATGAAACGCGGAAAACAGACGGCTCTGTTTGGTCCAATGAAACCGGTAGGTCTGGTTAATCCTCATACAGGAGAGTTGCCACATGCAGTTGTTCAGCTTAGACAGGACAATGCAGCTGGAACCCTGTATAACTTGGTGGGCTTCCAGACGCATCTGAAGTGGGGAGAACAGAAACGTGTCTTTTCTCTTATTCCTGGACTTGAAAATGCAGAATTCGTCCGTTATGGCGTAATGCACCGTAATACATTTATTAACTCTCCTAAACTGCTTCTTCCAACGTATCAGTTTAAAGAGCGTCCAAACCTGTTCTTTGCAGGTCAGATGACGGGTGTAGAAGGATATGTGGAATCTGCTGCATCAGGGCTTATTGCCGGCATGAACGCAGCCAAAGCAGCACTTGGGCAGGAACTGGTGGTATTGCCCGTAGAAACAACACTTGGCAGTATGGCTCAGTATATTACAACGGCTGACTTCAAGCACTTCCAACCAATGAACGCAAACTTTGGTTTGTTGCCTAAGCTTGAAACGAAGATTCGTAACAAAAAGGAAAAAAATGAAGCTCTTGCACAGCGTGCACTGGATGGCATCACTAGTTTTGCTGCGGCAGAAGGTCTAACTGTTCCGGAACGCGTATAAATTATTCGTGGGAGGATGCTGATATCATGGATATGTCATTTCATGCTACAACGATCTGTGCTGTTCGTCATAATGGTAAGGCTGCAATCGCAGGAGATGGTCAGGTGACCATGGGCCAAAGTGTTGTGATGAAGAATACAGCCAAGAAGGTAAGACGTTTGTACCGCGGACAGGTTGTTGCTGGCTTTGCTGGTTCTGTGGCGGATGCGATCACCCTGTTTGAGAAATTCGAAGGTAAGCTGGAGGAGCACCATGGTAACTTGCAGCGTGCCGCGGTAGAGCTTGCCAAGGATTGGCGTCAGGATCGGATCTTGCGTAAGCTTGAGGCGCTCTTGATTGTGATGGACAAATCAGGTATGCTGCTCATTTCAGGCGGCGGGGAGATTATCGAACCGGATGATGACGTTATTGCTATCGGATCAGGTGGAAACTTTGCCTTATCTGCTGCGCGTGCGTTGAAACGTCATGCAGTAAACCTGGAAGCGAAAGATATTGCGCGTGAATCGCTTCAGATTGCATCGGAGTTATGTGTATATACCAATAGTAATATTATTGTAGAAGAGTTATAAGCCAAAGAAATCTCCCGTAGTGGAGCATGATTCTGTAATCTGCTCCAGGACGTCTAGGGGATTCTTTGTCCTTGTTAGGTAAAATAAATTCAACATACTGGTAGGAGGGAAGCAATATGAATACTCAAGCGTTAACACCGAGACAGATTGTTGCAGAGCTTGACAAGTATATTGTAGGTCAAAAGAAAGCTAAAAAATCGGTAGCCGTAGCCCTTCGTAATCGATATCGGCGTAGCCTTTTGCCTGAGCACACTCAGGACGACATTGTGCCTAAAAATATCTTGATGATTGGACCTAC
>NZ_VXKZ01000102.1:0-189245 GCF_008693195.1 Paenibacillus sp. UASWS1643 | reverse complement strand
GATGACCGGTTTCCTTGAGAATGCCAGCGGGCAGTATCTGGGTGAGACGATAACAGCTATGGAGCGGATCGGCGATGATGCAGATGCCGTGATCCTCAAGAAAATAGAGCAGATGTTGTCTGAAAGCGGCGTAACTCACGGTCAATTACGAGATAATGTGAATGGCCTGTCCGAAGATGACATCACGACAAGCCTGCAAACACACGGGGAACAGATTCATGAGGTATTGCAGCAGATTGAACTGGAAGCCGCGAATTTAAGCATGCAATCAGATAACGAAGAAAGCTTTGACCTGCTGTATCAATATGTGGATGCAAATAAAGATCGTCTAAAACAGGAGATGAAGCACTTCTTGTCTAATTGATTTGGGAAGAGACTTCGTAAAGAGCAATCCTTCACAACCATAATTGAGGAGGCAAAATGACAAGCATGAACAAACGATTAGCGATGGAATCCGTTCTGGTTACCCTGTTATTCATCATCGGTTTTGCAGCTTGGAATGTCGTCCAAGGCATGATTATGAGCATGAATTACGTACCTGATCTGACAAACACCGCTTTTTCGGGTACCCCGTTGCAATCCAAGGTTGCTTTTGGAACTATTGTTCGGTGGGATACAACATCCATAATCATGGCTGTTGCCGGATTTGTTTTGCTCGCCGTAGCATATTACGGTCTTCGATTAGGAATGCAGCGCTGGACACAGCGTTCTTGAAGTATTGTCTTGTGAAACTGAACCAACCAAGAAACCGTCCTCCTTCAGACGATGCATCTGATAGAGGACGTTTTTTTTCGTTTAAACAAACTATAGATTAAATATGTTTGGAAATGATTTCTTCCAGTCCTTGAGCGACAGAATGCGCCCCTCGCGCCAGATGTCTTTCATATAGATGCAGGCGGACAAAACTTTCATCCGTACCCATGGCTTCGGAGAATATTCCACTGAGCCCACGAGCGCGGCGGTCGATCTGTAATAGCAGTTCCAGCGAATCGCCCATCGGATAGAACAGCACTTCCAACTCATCCAGATGCCCACGGAATTTGTTTGTTGGTACAAATTCAAATTCCTGTACAAATGGCAGATTGCCGCCCAGCTTTGGTGCATAGTCATTGGTGACTTCACGTAGTTTGAAACCAAGGATATCAATTGCATCGAGCACGGTGTTCATGTCTTTGCTAGGAACAACATGCAGTCTGTCCCGGTCTGAGGGGTCTACAGCACTTGAAATATCGAGGCCCGTCTCTACCCATACCTCTGCACGATGCAGTGTAATTGGCAGATTTTCTGGCAGGTCAAATGAGAAGTCTTTCTCCAATTTGGCTCCAGGCTGTAATGTGAAACCTTCGGTGAGCAGATATTTGGCTATAACGGCTGTTTCTTTTACTTTGCGATCATCGCGCTCCCGTATGTAATGGGTTTTGATTGAAAGATAGATTCGATCTACGTTCTGTTCCACATCTCCACCTTCAATGTACACAACCCCCGAGATGATTCCTCCAGGTGTGACCTCAGGTGTATGCAATTCTGTATTCACTTTGGCTGCTCCAACACCTACACTGGCTAACATTTTCTTGAAAAATGACATGCGCTCAACCTCCAGATCAGATGGTTTATTTTATGGGATACATACGGCTTCGACCTTAATACGGAAGCTGGAAGAGAAGCGTTTCATATTTTAGCAAAGATATATCGCATATCCAAACAGGAGAATCGACTTACCTATGTCGAATGTTTAAATAAAGGGATTTTTTGTCAGGAGATGAAGCCGATTGAACACAGAATTTTCAGAACAGAAATATGGTGAAACGGGTGTCAAAACCAGCTTCGAGCAGATGGCGAATGGGGAACAAAAATATAAAATGATAGCAGAAGATGGCAGTTATTATTGTAGAACCGTTGCTTCTTCCCAGGGAGCATGGCAAAACAGTCATGTACATATCAATCTAACGGAGTTTTATGTGGTGCAAACCGGCTGGATTGCGTATGCCAGTTATGGAGACGATCAGATGTTTTCGATTCGAGTGATGCGTGCAGGAGAGCACATTATTGTCCAACCTGGAATCCACCATAATATATACATGTCTGCACATAGCGCGATACATACAATCAAGCATGGATTGAATACCTCCAGTGATTGGACGGCATCACCTGAGTTGGATAGGTTAACTCAATCTTTAACAGAGAAGGAGCTACTCCAGAAGTAAGATTAACGAGACGGGAGGATCAGACAGATGCGTAAAAGTACAATATTTTGGATTACGGGAATAACGATAATCCTCTTGGTGACTCTGCTCATATACAGCTATGTTATTCCAAGTGTGAGTGCTCAGGATGTTGTGATGGCAGGCACAATCAGGCAGATTGATACGGATGTAGTTGAGGTAGAGTTAGAGATAACGCGAAAAAGAGAAGACAAGGATCAACACATGGTGTATCCGATTGTTCCTGGATGGGAAGGGGTGACATTCGCTGAAGAACAAGATGATGCGTGGTACATGCCTTCGTCTGTTGGCAGCTCCTATCTTGATCAAGTCATTCTGGAAAAGTATCTGAAGGCACAGGGGAAAACCATGAAATCAGCTGATAATCTGATAGGATTTGCGATACCTGATGAGATAGGGAGCTACAAGTTGCGGTTAACGCTCAGCTCTTATGATGGAACGACTCAACCACTTGAGAATCCCATGGTGTATTATGTTCACAACGAGCATTTGTTAGGAAAGGATCTGAGTTGGGTTACGGGTGAGAATCTGGAGATCAATAAGGAGTAATCAGAATGATGAATGTATATGAATCGAATGAAATCACCGTACGTTTCTTGGAAACAGAAGATGAAAACCATCTGGTGAAGTGGCTGTCAGACCCGGAAGTTCTTCAATACTATGAAGGGCGTGATCGGCCGCATGACCTGGAGCATGTGAGAGAACATTTTTACAATCAGGATGATGCTGCTACTCGTTGTATCGTTGAGTACGAAGGGAATCCGATTGGATACATTCAGTTCTATGAGCTTGAGGAAGAAGAGCGAAGGGAGTATGGTTATGGAGATACGGATGAGATCATCTATGGAACGGATCAGTTTATTGGTGAGGTAGACTACTGGAATAAAGGCATTGGTACACAGTTGATGCAATCCATGCTGGCTTATCTGATTAATGAACAACAAGCCCGTAAAGTGGTTATGGACCCTCAATCCTGGAACTTGCGAGCGATATCCTGTTATGAGAAATGTGGTTTCCAAAAGATTAAGCTGTTGGAGGAACATGAGCAGCATGAAGGACAGATGAGAGACTGTTGGCTTATGGAATATGCTCTCTAGATCCTGTATAAAGTTATTTTGAATCATACAAACAAGGAGGAATGGTGGATGGATGAAAGATTTCCGATAGGACCATTTGTACACACGGGTGAAGTTACTTTGGCACAGCGGGAGAAGTGGATTCGGGACATTGCTGAGTTGCCTGAACGCGCACGAGAAGCGGTAAAGGGACTAAGTGAAGAGCAATTAAGTCTGCCGTATCGAGAAGGTGGATGGATGCTCAAACAGGTCATTCACCACATGGCAGACAGCCATATGAACAGTATGATTCGTTTCAAGTTGGCACTGACAGAGGATACACCTACGATTCGACCGTATTATGAAGAGCGCTGGGCTGAATTGAGTGATTCAAGGGACCTGGATGTTGAGTTCTCGCTTCAGATTCTGGATGCGCTCCATCGTCGTTGGGTGTTTCTGTTAAACGCGCTGACAGATGCAGATTATGCCAAACAATTTTATCATCCCTCATCAGAAGAAACGACAAGACTGGATTATAATCTGGGCATGTATGCTTGGCATGGCAAACACCATGTTGCTCACATCACATCGCTTCGGGATAGACTGGGAATATAGTTAGTATAAATATATTATTAAGGAGAATTCATTAATGACTGTACATATCAGATTATTAAATGAGAGTGATCCTGTAATCATATCAAAGGCGTTTCAGGAGCAGGGGTGGGGGAGATTCGCTGAGCAGTATCTTCATTACTTGGCTGAACAACAGAATGGGGACCGTGTAACCTTGGTAGCCGAGTTGAATGGAGAATTTGCCGGATACGTGAATGTATTGTGGTATTCCAGCTACCCGTCTTTCAGGGAGCAAGGCATTCCCGAAATTAACGATTTTAACGTGCTGATGAAGTTCCAGCGCCAAGGTGTTGGTTCACGGTTGATGGACCGAGCAGAGGAAGTTATTCTGGAGCGAACGGATGTAGCAGGTATTGGTGTAGGTGTGTTTTCCGATTATGGCAAAGCGCAAGTTCTATACGCCCATCGCGGGTACATACCAGACGGTCACGGTGTACACAAACATGATCATTACATTCAGCCGGGTGAAGAAACGATTATGGACGACGATGTTGTACTTTATCTTACGAAGAAGTTAAAAGCCACGCAATAAGTCTAATGTTTACTTAGTACTTACCAAGAAAGATGATAAAAAAGTTGTCCTGCATGTTATACTCTATTGGAATTTGAGGAATGATAAGCAGGATGTTGGGAGATTAGATGATCAGAGGAGTGATTGATCCATGTTTAGCAAAGTCGGCCAGGTTATGTTGTATGTCAACAATCAAGATGAATCACTGGCTTTTTGGACTGAAGTCGCTGGATTCCACATTGTGGATGAAGTAAACCTTGACGAGGGCATGAGATGGATTGAGATCGCTCCTACCCCAGACTCCCAGACGAGCATTATTCTCCATGACAAAGATACTGTGGAGCGGATGTCGGCGGGTGTAAATCTGGGCACACCTTCGTTAATGTTCTTCACCGAAAATCTGGATCAATTATATGCCGACTTGGCTAGTAAACATGTAACGGTTGGAGAGATTGTCGAGATGCCAACGGGGCGTGTTTTCAACTTTGCGGATAATGAAGGAAATTACTTTGCAGTCTTGGAACGGGCGAAGTAAATTACAACTCAAAACCGCTACGATTATAAGCGATCGACATTCATGTCGGTCGTTTTTTTGTTGGGAAAAAGCTTATGTTTTGGAGTAGAAAAGCACAAGAAAAATAGAGAACTACTGGGTAAAAATGTTATAATAGAGTTTGGCTGATTTAACGAAAGTGTTGAGAATGAACAGCGTCGGAAATGAAGGTTGGAATGGAGTATTTAAGGAGGAATGTGGTTGTGGAAAAGACGATTAAAAGTGTACAGGATCTATATGATATGCTCGATGCGGACTTCAGATCTGCCAAGCAATTTTGGGAGCCTTTCTATGAGGATCGGAATAGACCAATCCCCTTTTTTCCAAACAAACCGGATGAGAATCTGGTAGCGCATATGAACGAAGGTGTGCTGGCAGGCGGCAAGGCACTGGAACTGGGTTGTGGCCCGGGCAGAAATGCGTTGTATCTGACCCGCCAAGGATATCAGGTAGATGCTTATGATCTTTCCGAGACAGCTATAGCCTGGGCTAAGGAAAGGGCGGCAGAAGAGCAACTGGACGTGCATTTTGAATGTCGCTCCGTGTTCGAACTGGCTCCAGAGCAAGAATATGATCTTGTCTACGACTCGGGTTGTCTGCATCATCTGTTACCACATCAGCGAATTCCTTACATAGAGATGGTCCACAATGCACTCCGGCCTGGAGGATACTTTGGAATGACTTGTTTTGCTCCTGGTTTTGGCGATATTGGTGGGCCTGAGATCGTTATGAATGATTGGCAGGTGTATCAAGAGAAGTCGATGCGAGGCGGTCTTGCGTTCACGGAGGAGAAGCTTCGCTACATGCTGGAAGATGGCTTTGAATGTGTGGAGTTCCGTGCAATGAAGGCGATGGAGCAGCATGAACCGTGTTTTGGTGTACCTTTTCTGTGGGCCACGTTGTGGAGAAAGAAAAACTCGTAAGAGCAGGGGAATAACATGCATTGAAAATAGAGGAGGAGTGGTATCGGAATGGGAACAGAAACAGGAAGAAGACACTTTATCATTACAGGCACATCCAAAGGGATCGGTTTACAACTTGCAGAGTTATTATTGGCTAAGGGGGATTACGTTTACGGTATTTCACGCGGGGGTTCGGATCTGTTGGAATCAGGCGAGGAATGGAGCGGGCGTTACTGCCATGTTCATTACGATTTATCCGATCTGACGGGGATTGATGATTTGGTTACACGTGTATTGGACGAAATTCCGTCTCAGGAAGCCGAGTGCATTGGACTCATTAATAATGCAGCGATGCTGGAGCCTCTAAGACCTATCGATCAGTGCAGTGCGGCAGAGGTAAGTCAGAGTCTTAACATCAGTCTTGCAGCGCCGATGATATTGAGTTCATCTTTTATTCAACAAACAAATCACCTATCCGCCAGACGTACAATTGTTAATCTCTCATCGGGTTCGGGAAGTTATCCTGCGCCTTCAATGGCAGTGTACTGTACATCCAAGGCAGGCCTGAACATGTTCACCCAATGCGTATCTCTGGAGCAAACGGGCCAACAGAACCCTGTTGAGATTATTGCTTTTGATCCGGGGATGGTCGATACGGAATTGCAGGCTGTTGCACGAGGCAAAAGTGCAGAGGAGTTCGCCCTTGCAGGTATGTTCAATCAAGTATATGAAGCAGGACAATTAAGATCGCCACGAGACGTAGCGATGAAGTTAATCGAGCGGATGGACGAACACAGTGATGCAAGCCATGTTATACACACCATTGAGAGTTAATAGGAATATATGTATTTCGGATCGATTTCTTTACGAAGTAGAGATACCTTTTGATATAAGCCCAACTTCCCTGTACACTGGAATCAGCGATCGGAAGTACGATTTGTAACGGTAAAGGTGATCCTGCATCAACGGAGTCTAATTACCTTATTCAACCTTAGAAGATCAGAAACGTGGTGAAGTCTCTTGTTTAAAATTATGCTCATTGAAGACGACGAATCGTTATTCAATGAAATCAAGGAACGTTTGTCCCAATGGTCGTATGACGTGTATGGTGTGCAGGATTTTGGAAGGGTATTGCAGGAGTACAGCGTAATTCAGCCGCAACTGGTCATTATTGATATTCAGTTACCCCAATATGACGGGTTTCATTGGTGCCGGATCATTCGTTCGCACTCTAATGTGCCGATTATCTTTTTGTCCTCACGGGATCATCCTGCGGATATGGTCATGTCCATGCATTTGGGTGCAGACGATTTTATCCAGAAGCCTTTTCACTTCGATGTATTGATTGCCAAGATCCAAGCGACTTTGCGGAGGGTGTATAACTATAATACAGAGCATATTGAACTTCGAACCTGGCGCGGTGCTGCTATTGAATATGTGAAAAATACACTGACCTGCGGGGATGAATCTGTTCTGTTAACCAAAAATGAGATGTTCATCCTTAAAGTGCTGGTCGAGCACAAAAATCAGATTGTTACTCGTGAGGACCTCATCCGGAGCTTGTGGGATCATGAGCATTTTGTGAGTGACAATACGCTGACGGTTAACGTTAATCGGTTACGGAAGAAACTTGAACCCATCGGCTTGGAGCGTTACATTGAAACCAAAGTAGGTCAGGGGTACATGGCAACGGAAGAGGCAGAAGCATGATCGGAAAGTACATACGAGAAAGGGCTAGTTGGTTATGGCTACTGGTAAGCATGCAACTTATTATTTTATTGGTGGCCTACCTGGACTCGTCCATTCCATTCCAATCTGTGGTGTATATCGTAGGACTGAATGTGGTGGTATGTCTTGTTTTTATCTGGGCGAGATACCTGAAAGAGACCCGTTTCTATAAAAAGTTGAGCATCTGGGATCATACCTATGATCTAAGAGAACTCGATATCGCCGAAAGTCCATATGAGCAGATTGTACATGAGGCCGTCAGTTCCCAGACACAGCGGTATCGTAAGGAGTCGTCACATCATTTTATCGCTCTGGAACAGGAGAAGGACGAGATGTTGTCCTGGATTCATGAGGTGAAGACCCCACTGACAGCGTTACAACTGATGATCGAGCGCTTGCCAGATGACAAGCTGCAGAGCCAAATGACATATGAATGGTTACGAATTCATCAGTTGCTGGATCAGCAGCTTCATCAGAAGCGTATTCCGTTTATGCATAATGATCTGTTCATCGAAGAAACGGAACTTGAACCGGTATTGAATAGCGAGATACGAGCACTGAAATCGTGGTGCATTTCCAAAGGCATTGGCTTTGATGTGTCTTTAATGGTATCGCGTGTGCTCACAGACAGCAAATGGTTAGGCTTCATCCTCCGGCAGTTGTTGAGCAATGCGGTGAAATATAGCGATTCATCGGACATCCTCATTGAAAGTCGGGAACAAGATGGACACATCATACTCATGATTCAGGATCACGGGCGAGGGATTGAGACTCAAGATCTGCCGCGTATATTTGATAAAGGATTTACGTCCACCCGAGGCAGAATGGATGGGGCGGCTACCGGGATGGGACTATATTTGGTTCGTCAAGTGGTCCAGACGCTTCATATGAACATTCATGTAGAATCTTCTCTTGGCGAGGGCACAACCGTCACACTTACTTTTCCGCGAAAAAACGACATGGTGCATCTTGCAGGCGTGTGACAACAATGTCACATGCTTTTTGGTTTTGTTCGGTGAATCACACGATAACACTGCACATTCCGCCTATGATATAGACATGAGCATTTTGCAGAAGATCTAAGAGGAGTGAGTGGGATATGTGGATACTGGAAGCCAAAAAAATTCATAAAGTCTATGGTAATAAACTGAATAAACAGGAAGTGCTGAAGGGGATTGATCTTGGGGTAAGCAAGGGAGAGTTTGTAGGTATTATGGGGCCTTCGGGTTCAGGCAAAACGACACTGCTTAACGTACTTTCCTCCATCGATCGGGTGAGCCAGGGCACGATTGATATTGAGGGCAAGGAATTCACCGGAATGAAGGAGAAACAGCTGGCTGAGTTCCGCAAACATCATCTGGGCTTTATTTTTCAGGAATACAATCTGCTGGATACACTGACGGTAAAGGAAAATGTATTATTGCCGCTCTCGATCACGAGCATTCCAAAACAGGAGCCACACCGGAAGTTTGAACAGATTGCCCGTGAACTGGGAATCTACGAGTTGAAAGATAAGTATCCATCTGAGATTTCAGGAGGTCAGAAGCAGCGGACTTCGGCAGCACGAGCATTTGTCCACGAGCCGAGTATCATTTTTGCGGATGAGCCGACAGGAGCGCTGGATTCCAAGTCCGCTTCGGATCTGCTCGGCAAGTTAAGTGATATGAACAGCGCACGAAAAGCGACTATTATTATGGTTACCCATGATCCGGTTGCCGCAAGTTATTGCAGCAGAGTGATCTTTATTCGAGACGGTCAGATTTACACCCAGTTGAATAAAGGAGACGAGTCACGGCAATCGTTCTTCAACGATATTATCAAAACCCAGGGCGTATTGGGTGGTGTGCAGCAATGAGCTTGAATTATATTATCTTCCGCAATCTCAGGAAAAATCTGAAGAATTATTATCTCTATGTTTTTGCGCTTGTGTTCAGTGTGGCCTTATATTTTTCCTTTGTGACGTTACAGTATGATCCTTCCATGGATGAGGTAGCTGCTTCAACGAAAGGTGCGGCGGCTATAGGCGCATCTTCGGTACTGTTAATCGTCATTGTCGGTATTTTTTTGCTCTATGCCAATACAATCTTTATCAAGCGGCGCAGCAAAGAAATTGGATTATTTCAATTGATCGGACTGACGAAAGGCAGAATTTTTGGCATTTTGAGTGCGGAGAACAGTATTCTCTATTTTGGCTCCATGGCTATCGGTGTGTTAATTGGGTTTCTTGCGTCCAAGCTGGTATTGATGATACTGTTCAAAATTCTCAGTGTGGACGCGATTACGAAACTGTACTTCTCTCCGATGGCACTGATGCAAACGGTGATTGTCTTTACGATAATGTATATGCTCATCATGCTGATGAACTACTCTTTTATCAAGAGACAGAGCATTCTCTCACTCTTTCGGGTGTCTGCCACTTCGGAGCAGCAGGTGCAGAAGATGTCTGTCGGACAGATGATTGTTGGCGTCTTGGGCATTGCTCTGATTGTGTATGGATACTTCATGTCTGCACGGCTGTTCAGCGGTGAGGCAATGGATATGCAGCAGTTGATGTATACGATGATTCTGATTCTCTTCTCGGTCATACTGGGCACATACCTGTTCTATAAGGGTTCGGTAAGTTTTATTTTTAATCTGATTCGCAAAAGCAAAAACGGCTACCTATCCATTCATGAAGTGTTATCTTTATCTTCAATCATGTTCCGCATGAAATCTAATGCATTGCTGCTCACGATTATTACAACTGTGTCGGCGCTTGCTATTGGCATGCTGTCGCTCAGTTACATTTCGTATTATTCAGCAGAGACTCAGGCCAAGGAAAGTTTGCCGGAGGATTTCTCTTTTGCTCAGGCGGATGTGAAAAATCGCTTTGTGACGGAGTTGGAACACAAACAGATTCCATATGAAGAGAAGCACAGACAGCCCATTTACATTGAAATTGATGCTCATGAAGTGATGGATGAGTCCATGACGGAACAGTACCTGTTCAGTAGTGTGTTGAGTGACAAGATGGTAGATAACATTGATCTACAACCAGGCGAAGTGGTCTTCATGGGATATGGAAATGCCATTCAACAGTTAATTTCCATTCAGGAGAAAGGTCCAATCGTCTTGCACGGGTTGAAACATAGGCTGGCACAACAACTGATCGGAACAACCAAACAAGGCGTCCTTCCCGCGTACTATACTGGGGGCACGCCTGTAGCGGTCGTGGATGAGACGGTATATCAGCAACTGAAGCAGGACATCGATCCCGAGCTGCAGAAAGCCGAGTGGGATGACTACTATGGTGTACGTATTCTGAACGAGGGGCAGACTGAAGAGGCATATGCTGTATATAAGGAGCAGCAGTTGGAAGCCCCAAGTTTCTCCCAGATTGAGTTCAGAAATAACCAACGTAACACGATGGGCCTAATTATGTTCATTGTTGGATTCCTAGGCTTGACGTTTTTAATTACATCGGGATGTATCCTGTACTTTAAACAAATGAATGAGAGTGAAGAGGAGAAGGGCGATTATACCATTCTGCGAAAGCTCGGATTTACGCAAGGCAATCTGTTGCGTGGCATTCAGATCAAGCAGTTGTTTAACTTCGGTATTCCGCTCATGGTAGGATTGAGCCATAGTTATTTTGCCGTAAAATCAGGGTGGTTCTTCTTTGGCACAGAGTTGGCGACACCTACAGTCATTGTCATGATAGTCTATACATTGTTATATTCGATCTTTGGTCTGTTGTCCGTGTGGTACTATAAACGGGTGATTAAGGAAGCTTTGTAGAATTGGGATCAGGAGTATGCTGATATAGCAAAATAGGTTGAGTAAAGGGCAGCTGTATTGTTTACAGACTGCCCTTTTTTCTTGCAGAAATGAATAGAGCAAACTGAAAAAAAAGGATGATTATGGAATCGGGTCGAAATGATGATAGAGTCCTTGCTTCTGATTCATGTAAAACGGTGAAACGAGGGGAGTGGAGTAGCGTGCCTGGAATTTTATATGCCTCGAAGAAAGAATTAAGTGAGACGATTCGACGCACCTATGTATTGTTTGAGGGTGAGTTCAATGACATCCATGACAGTGATAAAGATAAGTGGGTTGAGGGTGTGGATAAGACTCCTGCCCAGATGATCGCCTACCAGTTAGGATGGATGAACATGGTGATGGACTGGGAGCGCAATGAACAGTTGGGACTTGAAAGTCATATGCCGGCACCAGGATATAAATGGAACCAGTTGGGGTCGTTAAATGAATCATTTTACGTGAAATATTCAAGTTATACGCTGGAGGAGCTGCGCTCTTTGTTTCGGGAGACAGAACAACAATGGCAGAACTGGATTGACTCCCTGAGTGAAGAGGAGTTATTTGTACAAGGGATGAGACAGTGGACAGGAACGAAGCCCGGGTGGGCTATGGTGAAGTGGATCCAGATCAATTCGGTAGCCCCGTTTAAATCGTTTCGGACCCGAATTCGTAAATGGAAAAAAGGTCAGTTAGCCAACATGGATAAGAGGAGTGGAGATATCTAATGAACCTGGCAAATAAAATCACGTTGGCTAGAATCGCGTTGATTCCATTGTTCATGATCTGTTTTCTCCATCAGCAAAGCGTGATGATTGCACTAGTTATTTTTGCGGTAGCGGCAGGTACGGATAAATTAGATGGATATGTGGCAAGAAAATATAATCAGATCACGAATCTGGGAAAGTTGCTTGATCCACTGGCGGATAAACTGTTGATTGCGGTAGCGCTGGTCATGATGGTGCAGGAGAATATGATCAGTTCATGGATTGCAGTAATCATTATAGGACGTGAGATTGTCATTACTGCATTACGAATGGTAGCCACAGAACAGGGTATTGCTCTTGCAGCCGATCGGTATGGAAAAATCAAAATGGTGCTTCAGGTGGCAGCGATCATTGCCATTTTGTTGAACAATGTTCCGTTTAGTTTGCTGACTGAGGTGCGAGTTGATGTAATTTTATTGTGGCTGGCAGCAGGAGTTACGCTGTTATCGGGACTGAATTATATTCTAGTAAACTATAAGTTGCTACAGACAGGAAGATAGAAAGCGTCGATTGGATCATGGCTTCACAACGCAAATGGTACCCTGCAATCAATTCAACGTGCAGGGTTTGTTTGTCGTTTGTTTCTGTTCAAAAATATGTGGGGCATAGTCATGGTTCCTTGTATACTTAGATTATCTGAATGTACATATAATGAATCGGAAAAAAGTGCACCATGGTGCTGATTCGGGAGGATCTCATGCAACAGGAACATACCGCTGGTCTCCACGGGGACTGGCTTCAATTTATGATTTTAACAACCAAACTGGAACTTCCACCCTTACCAGCAGATACAATGGACCGTCCACGGCTAAGTTTGCAACGCAAAGAATTGTTCCAATCCAAAGTCACTTTGTTGACTGCCCCGGCGGGTTCAGGAAAATCAACACTGTTGGGCAGCTGGGTGAGAAGTGAAGCTGTTCAAGCAGCCTGTGTCTGCCTGGATGATAAAGATCAGGACCCGCTTCAGTTTTGGCTCTACATTATTCATGCACTGAATCGAGTGATTAAGGAACTCTGCGGTGATGTACTGCCACATTTTTTGCATCGGTACCCGATAGACCCCAGGTCAGCATTGATATTATTGTTGAACCGTGTTGCCCAGACCAATCAACATACGCTGCTTATTCTGGATGACTATCATGCAGTAACCCAGCCGGAGATTCATGAACAGATGCAATACTTTATTGAAAATCTCCCCCTATCCATTCATCTAGTCCTGTCTAGTCGAACATATCCTCCGTTCAAGCTTGAAAAGCTGCGTCTGAGAGGTGAATTGAAGCAATTTACACTTCAGGAACTGGCATTTACGCCAGAAGAGGGCATTGAATTTTGTCAAGAGATTATGCAATTGGATATTGCCGGGGGAGATGCGCGTGGTTGGGTACAGCAGACGGAGGGGTGGGCTGCCGGATTGAAGCTGCTCGCTTTATCTCACGCATGGGGTGGAAATGCGTTGGTCAGCCCTATGAATTCGGTATCGTCACCTCTCTCACGTGAAGATCATGGACCTGCTGGCGAGAGAACGATTTCAGATTACCTGCTTGAAGAGGTATTCCAGCGTCAGTCACCGGAAATGCAGCAATTTCTGCTCCGGACAGCGATCACGAGAAGAATGAACAGCAGTTTATGTCAGGTATTAAGTGATATGCAGGAAGCTCCACAATTGTTAAGGCAACTGGAGAAGGAACATCTTTTTCTTGTTCCACTTGATCGGGAAGCGCACTGGTATCGTTATCATCATTTGTTCTCTGCATTTCTAAAGCGTGAGCTGGATCGTTGTGGTACTGAACAAGTAAATGAATTACATGCTCTTGCTGCACTTTGGTATGAACAACGGGGATACCCGGCAGAAGCGTTGGATCATTATATTCTCGGACAACACATGCAGGATGCAGCGAGACTGCTAGAAGAGTTGTTTGCCCATTTTATTATGGGAGAGTGGTGGACGCTCCGGCGATACTTTGATGTTGTGCCACTGGAGATCGTGAAATCACGTCCCAAATTATATATGTCTTACCTGTTCCTTGTTGCACGTGAAATGCCTTATGGACAGATGGTGAAGCAGCTTGATGAACTGGAACAAGTGATCCGGGTGCATCTTCAAGGGCGGCTGGAACCTGAGATCATCGGTTATTTGTTGCAAGTTATATGTGTGATGCGAGCTTACATGGCCTATTTGAATAGAGATTTAGATGGGCTGGCTCATTATTTGGTGTCCTACATTGATCAGGGCTATCCTGATGATATTGCCTTTCAGTATATGGACTATGATCGGAGAGAGAGTATGCGCCTGCGCAGCTTCCATGGCGTTAATGGCTACTTGAGGCGTGGGGAAGCTTGCTTCGGAGCGATTACGGAACGTTGGTATGCTGAACATGCCTATGTAACGTCCTACTATGGTGTTGGATATGGTGAGATTTTAATGGAGCAAAATCAAATTGCAGAAGCGGTCAGATATGCGGACCGAGCGCTTGAAGTGGCTTTGCAGATCAAGGTGGCTGCGTTGCTTGTCCCAGCTTATGTACTCAAAGCCAGACTTGAACTTACACTGGGTCGACCTGAAGAAGGCTTGAAACTGCTTCAGCAGGTCTCAGGATTATTATCTGTGAAGGATATGGAGTACTGGCAGCCAGCACTGGAAGCACATCAATACCGAATTTTAATTGAAATGAGTCCGGTGGCATCGGCCCAAACCATTCTGGCTAAGTCTGCAAACGAAGGAGATGTGGCTGCTGAGATCAGCTGTGATCAGATTTTCCTTTCCATGATTCGCATACGTGCGATGATCGTTCTTGAACAGTATGATCATGCACGAGAGGAACTGAGACGAATCCGTAAAAAGGCTGAAGAACGGGACTGGCTCACTGAACAGGTAGAGTGTGCTCTGCTAGAGTCAATCATGCTGCACAAGCAGGGATTCACAGATGCCGGTGTTGTAGCGTTATCCCGTGCTCTGGTGCTGGGAGGACCCGAAGGATATATTCGTTCATTTGTTGCTGAAGGTGAACAGATGAAACAGTTGCTGCAGGACTATCTCTATCTGCGTCGTACAAAGGCGATACATGATGATGGTGTGAAAATGGCTTATGTGAAGCAGCTATTATCTGCTTTTGCAAGAAACAAACGATTGAGAGGCCTCTCATCTGCAGGAGAGGCCAAGCTGGATACAAAAGAAGTGGGACTCAGCCCGATGGAGCAAAAAATATTTGGTCACATCGCTGAGGGCCTGACCAGCAAACAGATTGCTGCCGAGTTTGGCATCTCACCCGGAACTGTTAATACACACATTCGCCGAGTGTTTGCAAAGCTGGGTGCGAGCAGTCGTACTCATGCTGTACAAATCGCGGAGCAGCAGGGATTATTATAATTTTGTGAAACAGTGTCTACTCTTTTGTAGACTGTTTTCAAGCAAAGTTCTCTCCTACAATGAAGATAATTAAATAACTCTGACGAGTCTTTGCTGACACCAGGGTTTATGTTCATGTGGGAGGTAGCGTTAAAAGATGTCAACACGAGAATCCAAACGAAAAGATCATAAGAAAAATAAGATCCGTAAGGTCTCGCCTTATGTGGCAGCCCTTCTGTCTTTATCCGTCATTTCTGTTCCCGGGACAATGCACGCAGCGACCGATGCAGTAAACATTCGTGACTTGCAGCAGGCAGCACCTTGGGCCAAGCAAGCCATTGAAAGGGCTGCCGAACAACAGATGATTCTGGCGGATGAAGCAGGGAATTTCAACCCGAGCGCAACGTTAACAAGAGGGGACCTTGCGTATACACTGGCTCAACTATTGGAATTGAACGTGCTGTCGTCAGTCCAGCTTCCAGATCAGTTATTCAGGGATCTGGATCGTAACGCTGAGAATGGTTCCTATATTCGTGCACTTCAATTGGCTGGAATTATGAATGGTTATCCGGATGGTACGTTTCGTCCTGCTGGTCTGGTAACAAGGGAAGAGCTGGCAACAACGATTATTCGGGCTCTGAAGGCTAAAGGATATGATGAAACGTTAAATTTGACCAAAGAGTTGTCATTTAAGGATACTTCCGAAATTAGTGCCTGGGCTTTGCCAAGTGTACAACAGGCTGTTGAGTTGGAAATCTTGAAAGGGGACAATGGAAACTTTGCGCCGAAGCGTTCTACTTCCAGACAGGAAATGGCCGTGATCGCATTACGCGCAACTGAAGTCATTCAAGCTCTTGATGAAGCTGCGAGTCAAGAGGGCGCCAATTCGGAATCCAAACCTGATGAGCCAGGAAAGGTAACCGAGGTACAGGGTACAACTTCAGGAGGCAATAACGCAGGGAACGGTACAGGAAACGCAAACGGTAATTCCGGGGCGGCACCAGGGAATGGAAATGGAGATGGAAATGGAAATGGAAATGGAAGCACCGGTGGTGGAGGTGGATCTGCGCCAACTACTCCGACGAATCCTTCCACTCCGTCCAATCCAGGTACGGGGAACAGGGCGCCACTGGTTATTAGCGGCGGTTTGCCTGATCAGGAACTTACACTAGATCATGCCGCATTGGACTTGAACGTCTCGACGTATTTTAGTGATCCAGATGGTGATGAATTGCAATTCAGTGTCATAGCCGGAGATGCAACCCTTGTTTCCTCTACTGTCGTAGAAAAAGTGATTCGACTTGTTCCACAGGCTGCTGGAGAAACAACGCTGACGATCAAAGCAGTTGACGTCCAGGGCGCAAGTGTTACGGCACAACTCAAGGTTAAGGTACAGGCCAATACGATAAGTCGCCAATTCCCTGATCCACATTTGGCTGGAGCTATTGCTTATTGGTTGCAAAAGGATGTGGATGATCCACTGACCAAAGATGAATTGGTGGAAGCACTCATTCAGACCAATGGAGGGTTGTATGCGAGAAATGCGGGTATTTCCGATCTGACAGGAGTCGAGATATTCAAAGGATTGAATGTAACCGAAATTGATCTGTCCGGAAACGCCATAAGCAAAGCGGATGCCTCTGGATTCGATCACTTGAATTGGCTTGATTTATCCGGTAACGAACTGACGCAGATTAATGTTACAGGATTGAATCAGCTGGAGTATCTGAAACTCGCGAATAATCGACTTGCTTTATTGGATGTGAGCGGACTAGATTCCTTACAAGAACTAGATCTGAACAGTAATGAGCTTGTTCATTTTCCCGTTGGAATTGCTGAATTGTCTAGTCTGCAATACTTGGATGTGAGTAACAATTCCATAACCCTGAGAGAAGAGCCTGACTTCACACTGCATCACACGTTGCTGCAACGTTTGGATATGTATGATTTTGATGATGCTCCCCCTGTACTGGTGGAGGCACCTGCGGGTAATATCGCTTATGTTCATGGAGATGAGATTGAGATCGACCTGTCCTTTATGTTTGAGGATGAAGATGACGCCAGGTCGACCCTCATCCTACTGGCTGACTCTCCTGATCCACAATTGGCAGATGTCAGAATGGATGGACAGAAACTATACGTTACTGCACTGGGGACGAGTAGTGAGCCTATTCGGATTGAGGTGAAGGTTACGGACCCTCTGGGCAAAGTTGGTGTAGGTTACGTGTACGTTGATCTGAGAGAAATAGAGTAGCGCATTTTAAAACAGCATATGTGAACTAATGCAAGTTACATCAACGTGCCTTCCTGTACAGAAGGTGCGTTGTTTTTATTTTGTAAGGGATAATTTTATGTTAAAATATGCAAGAAATGAATGAGGCTGTGAGTGATGGCGATAGGGGGAGAAGAGGATGTCCCGAATAAATATCAATCCAAGTACTTCAGAGGATTTAGAGTATGTTCGCCAGCAACTTATCGCATTTAATGCTGCACATGTGAGCGAGGAATTAAGGCATCGTTACGAAGAATTGAATTTCAATATCAAAAATGAGACCGGCGAGATTGTTGCAGGTGTGCTTAGTACACTTTGCTGGAACTGGCTGGAGGTTGATATTCTGTGGGTGGACTCTGAACAACGGCATCGGGGATATGGTTCACAGTTGTTGATTGAAGTTGAGCGAATTGCACGAGAGAAATCATGTGATTTTGTCATGTTGAACACTTTCTCCTATCAAGCACCGGAATTTTATAAGAAACATGGCTACGAATTAATCACAACGATCGAGAATGCACCGACTGGACACAGTCATTATTATTTTAAAAAGGATCTTACTTAAGACAAAGCATGTGAAATAGGACAAAATCAGGAGGGGTATGATGGTTACCATTAAAGGAATCGAACTTGAAGATTTACCAGCACTAAGCCAGCTATACAATGAGTTGATGGGAATGCCTACCAATGAACAGCAGATGAAAAAGATGTTTCATTACATACAGCAGAATGGTCATTATCATGTGCTTGGGGCATTTTACAATGGCAAACTGGTTGGGTCCGTCATGGGGGTTGAGTGTATGGATCTGGTGGGGCCATGCAAACCGTTCATGGTTGTGGAGAATGTGATTGTATCGGATCAGCTACGCAGGCAGGGCATTGGGCAGAGGTTAATGCTCCAGATTGAACGAATTGCAAAAGATCTGGGTTGTGCTTACATGATTCTGGTGTCTGGCGATCAGCGTAAGGAAGCACATATATTTTATGAGAAGTTAGGTTTCAAGGATGAGAAGGTTCAGGGTTACCGGAAGCATCTTTAAATATCCAAGCGGATGAAATTTTCTTACACAAGTGGAAGGATTACTTAAGGAACAGGGCGAATAAGGCATAGTCTTAACAAAGGAAACGAATAAGAGGGAGGCACTCTCGTGTTCAAAAAATGGGCTAATGTTTTCATGGTTCTGAGCCTGGTATTCGCCGTATGTTCCCCAACCTCCTATGCTGCTCCCAAAACGGTTAAGGTAACCGTGACGCTGGTGAGCGCAGAGCTTGTCGACAATAACTCTGTCGGTAATGAGTGGGCCATCGGAGCAAGTGTGAACGGCAAAGATCTAGAAGAGGGTTCATCGGTCACCTTAAATCTGAAGCCCACAGGTACGTTGAAACTGGAGGCCATCGCCGAAGAACAGGACAAAATTCCCGATTACGGGAGCAAAAGCACCAACGTCAAACTATCTTCGTTCTCCAAATCAACCAACAAGACGCTTTCCGTGGTGGTGACCGAGAACAGAGGTCGATATTCTGGTAACACAGCGACTTGGGCGTTCAAGTTTAAGATTAGCAAGAAGTGAATAGGAGCCAACCGTGAGAAAAGGGAGCTGAGCTCTCTTTTTTTATGCGTAAATAATTGGTGATCTAAAGGAAGACGACGTTTCGAGCCACGTTGATCTTTGTTAAACTAATGAGAACAACAGTTTAGAAATAAAAGATGTATTTTCAAAAAGTACATAGGAGGTTAACACAATTATGCGTATCGTAGATAACATTAAAGTCTGGGGGGAGCCGCTGGAGAACGCCGTAAGTCAGGCGGTGACTTGCTCAAAATATGGAGATGTATTGGGTGTGGCTCTGATGGCCGACCATCACAAAGGTTACTCGCAACCCATCGGTGGTGTTGTCGCTTATCGGAATATGATCAGTCCGTCAGGTGTCGGATATGATATTGCCTGTGGCAACAAGGCTGTGCGTACAAATCTGATGTGGGAAGATATTCAGGATCAGATTGTAACGATCATGGATGACATCAATTCGACCATTTCTTTCGGCGTGGGTCGTAACAATCCAACACCCGTGGATCATGAACTGTTCGACGACGCGAGCTGGAAGCTGTTTGATACCATTGAACCGGGATTACAACATAAGCTGAAAACACTTGCACGCAACCAACTCGGAACCGTAGGCAGTGGCAATCATTTTGTGGATATTTTTGTAGAAGAGGCCACGGGAAAGGTGTGGATCGCGAATCATTTTGGCAGCCGCGGGTTCGGTCACAAAGTGGCGAGTGGGTTCCTTAACCTTGCCGCAGGGCGTCAGTTCAGTGGCAAAGCGCCGGGCGAGTCCATGGATCAACCCCCTACGTTGTTTGACCTGAACAGCGAGATGGGTGATATGTATTGGGATGGAATGACTATGGCGGGCAGATACGCCTATGCAGGACGTGATTATGTCATTGAACAGGTACTCGGAATTCTCGGGGCAAGTGCTGAATACGCCGTTCATAACCATCACAACTTTGCCTGGAAGGAACAACACATGGGTGAAGAGGTAGTTGTGGTCCGCAAAGGTGCAACGCCACTGGCACCCGGGCAACTCGGTTTTGTTGGAGGCAGTATGGGTGATATCTCGGTAATTGTGGAGGGGATCCACAGCGAGGAGAACACCGAGTCATTCCGCAGCACCGTACATGGGGCAGGGCGCACAATGAGCCGGACCCAGGCGGCTGGCAAAATGAATTACAAGCTGCGCACACGCATGGGCGGCGAGATTAGCGAAGCACAGATGCATGAGGCGATTCGTGCCTATGGTGTCGAGCTGCGGGGAGCGGGCACAGATGAAAGTCCGTTTGTGTATAAGAAACTGCAAGACGTACTGAACGCACATGCGAATACGCTGAAAATCAACCATGTGCTGCGTCCCGTTGGTGTCGCCATGGCCGGAGGTAATGAATTCGATCCATACAAGGATTAGTCATATATGTTCAACTGAACATTTACACGATAACGGAGAGGGCAGAAATAACTTGAAGAAGCGGAGCGTTCGCCTTTAGCACCGGATTTCCCCTTTCAAAAAAAGGAATAAAAAAATCTGGGGATAACAGCGATCGGAAAGTTATTCTGCCATTGGAGTGCCAGTGTAAATATTCATTAGTGAACTATATATAGAGAGAGGGTGAACTTCATGAGAAATTGTGCGATATATGGCTCTCAGTTTGACCTGGATCAGCTGTTTGAAGTGATTCAATCCATTTATCCAGAGGGTATGATTGAACGCCGGGAAGACAAGACCCATATTCAAGTGACTCAGAAAAAATGGCTCAGTAAGAAAACCAAAGGCTTTAATATCATGACCAGCCAGACACATCCTGAGGAATTTACGACAATGATTCAGGGGATGCTTGGATTTTTGAGTCAGATTAAAGGGCGCAATGCTTCGCTCCAGGAAAAGGTATTGATCAAATGTTCCACATTGAATATGGTGGTTGGTATTGAGACGGAAGAGGACATATCGGAAGAATTCTTCGGCGAGTTGTTGCGGTTGGCTGATGCGCTGGATGCTGTTATCTTCTGGGGAGGTGGATCTCTGCTGAACGCACAAGGCCAGTTATTGCTGGATGTGAATGGAGAATCTGAGGTAGAGGATTACACGGTGACAGCGCACACCAGTTTTCTTGACGCTAACAGGCCTCTGTCGGAGTCTGGCATTCAACGTAAAGCGCGTTCAGAGCAACTGTTGACTGAACAAGGCATTCCGTATAATGCAAACTTGCCCGCAAGGGCCGGAGACGAGCACACCACGATTCGGAGTAAAGAGGAAGTTGCGCGTCGTGCGGTTGCCCTATGTCTTGCCGCGCTTAAAGGTGAGTGTCTGGGAGCCGGCGAAAGTACGGATGATACCGCAGCACTGGTTCAGGAAGTGATCGACAAGTATGAGGCGGAATCCTTTTTCTCACCTATAGAGAAGAGGTTTATCGACCAGCACGGAGCAGAGCAACAGGAGATTATTTCCTTCTCTTGGGGATATGAAGCCTACCACGTAATGTTATGGGCGCTTGGTTATGTGAAGGAACTGGGTGCACCAACGGAATTGTGTAACGTAGGGAAGGATGTCGGTTATTTGCAGCAGAAGGATAGTTTTACCGACTTTCTCTCCGATGCATCTCTGCGCAGCAAGAGCGAGATTCTGGATGAAGCAGATCTGATCTACCGTTACAACTGGGTATGCGTGGATAGTCGGGTGAATGACAGAACACCTCCAGCTGGCCTGAATGGCGGAGTGGCTTATGAACGTCACCGTGCATTGAACTGGCTGATCTGTTATCTGGATCAGGCGTGGGATGATGTGCGTACAGATACGTAGAACGGGATGATGTGACGACCTTTTGTAAATAAACAATATACATTAATTACACATCATACAACAATACAAATACCCCTATAACCGCACGAATACGGTTATAGGGGTATTTGATATTCTGCCATATTACCCACTATGCCTGCCAAACTGTTCACGAATAATGACATCAGCAAGAATCAACTTTTTCTCGACGTTGCTCTCTGGATTCGCAATGCGCCATAACATCTGATCCACTGCACGCGCACCGAGCAACTCCTTGTTCACATTGACTGTAGCCAGTAATGGGATATTGTCGTATAGATTATCAAATCCCGTGACAACACACTGATCGGGTACACGAATACCCATACTCTCAAGGGCTTCTATAGTGTATAGCCCATAGAAATCATTCGCACATACAAACACTTCAGGCAGGTTATCCTCACTGATCACCGAAGTGAACGTCTGGCGGAACTCATCCAATGCCTGATTACTCAACTCGGGAATCTGATGTATTTCCATCCCATGACCCATAAGCACAGAAGTGTATGCAATCCAGCGTTCATAGAAGCTATGAGCATCCCCGATATTGCCAACGAACTGGAATGTTTTGAAGCCCTTGCGGAGCAAATAGAGCATGATCTCGCGCATGGATGCAAAGTTATCGGTGAATATGCTGTCACTGTGAAAAACAGGGTCCAGATGATCGACCATCACAACCGGAATACTGAGCCGCTTAATTTCAAGAAGAATCGGGGTCGAGATCGAGCCAACGGTGATGATTCCACGAATTGCATCCGGATTGAGCAGGGTGAACAGCTGGTCTGCAGATGGTTCCGTCAAGGTTAGAATGTTAATCCCTTTTTGGTTCAGCTTGGAAGAAATCCCGTTAAAGACGGGTCCCCAGTATACGGAGTCCTGATTTTGGTATCGAACATTGGGAAACAAAATCAAGATCGTTCCGCTTGAACGTGTGTTCTTCGGTTCCTGAAGTTCATGGCTGTTATACAGTTCACCAGACAACATGCTGTTATCTTTGAAATATCCAAGTTTGCCAGCGGCTTTGAGAATGACATCCCTCGTTTGATCGCTAACTCCCGATTTTCCAGACAAAGCTCGTGATACCGCGAATTTCGACAAACCCGTAAAATGTGCAATCTCCTGAATTGTTACCTTTGTCTTCATCATACCATCCTTACACTCGTAGTTCTGCCGTATTCCTTATTTGGAGCGATATCCAACTGTTCCTAGTATAACATGATGTATTTCTCTTAATCTAATAACGGACAGTGAATTCAAAATGTTAGTGATGCACAGTATTTTAGGATGAACGTTCAACGTGACGGTAAGCATATTTTCAGATAGAATGACGAATTTTGTCTGATGAATTATTATTTTGTTATTTAATAAAAATAACAAAATAAACAAAGTTAGAATCATGGTTTAATAAGTTTGTACTTAGAGTCCTAGATATTGAATAAGCTGTAATACAGCTAAATTGTAGCTTTATCAGCATTTTATCAGAATAAATAGAAAATGTTAACAACAAAAATGTTGACGCTTACATTTTGCTGTGTTAAATTTTGTTTGTCAAAAACAAACAAGAAAATAACAAATGGTGGTGGTCGTTTATTTTCGATTGGTTGATGAGCGGGGTTAATGATTTAGAGTGGACCATGATTGGCATACACATTCGGGGAGGTTGTTAAAATCATGATGAGAAGATGGAATGTTCTACCTCTGATGTTATTGGCTGTGATTCTTTTTGTATCCGCTTGCAGTGGTGGGGGAACAACGCAGACGGGGACTGATGCAGAGGGAACAACGAATTCAGGCAACAGCACCGAAGTCGCTGAAACAGAGAAAGAAGACGTAGCGGAAGAAGTTGTGGCGGATGTGCCTGATCTGGGTGGACGTGTCATCAAGGTTGCGGCCTGGTGGGATCTGAAACCGGCGGGAGAGACGGCCTCGGATAAGGCCAGACTCGATAAAATTGCAGAGGTAGAGAAGAAATACAACGTAAAACTGGAGTTCGTCAACGTACCTTTCGAAGAATACATGAACAAATTCACAACGTCTGCACTAGCCGGCGAACCATTCGCTGACATCGTTCAGATGGAATACAAATCCGCACTACCTGCCATCCTCAAAGGGCAATTGTTGCCCATCTCCGAATTCACTACACCTGAGAACAACATCAATCAAGAGGCAAACCTGATTGCTAAATTCCCTGCTATTGCGGGCAACGAGTACGCCTTCGAATCTCCAACCAGCATCGGTCTGGGACTTCACTATAATCGTGACTTGTTCAAAAAACTGTCATTACCTGACCCGCAGGAACTGTATAACCAAGGCAAATGGGATTGGGACAAATTCATGGAACTCGCCAAACAGGCAACCAAAGATACCAATAACGACGGCAAAATTGACGTATACGGATTTTCAGGCTGGGCGCTTGATGTCGTTCGTCATTTTACCGCAGCCAATGGTGGGACGATCGTGGATGATACCAATAGCAAAGAAGGATTGTCCGATCCGAAAACGATTGAAGCTGCCGAATTTGTCAAACGCCTGTATAACGTGGAAAATGTCGTGAAGGTCAAAACCGGCGACAAAACCAATTGGGAGGAGAGCAATACGTTCAAGGATGGAGATGTAGCTCTGTTCACCGCTGCTGAATGGCAGTTGGGCGATCTCACCTTTGCTGTTGGTGTTGTACCGATTCCGAACGGGCCCCAGGGTAGCAAAGAGGTAACGTATGCAAACAACGCGGCATCGGCGAAGTTCATTCCAAAAGGTGTGGAAGATCCAAAGATCGTCTACCAAATCTATGAAGAGACCTTCGACATCCCGCAGATTGAAGAGTATCCAGGTCAAGATTATCTGGAGAGTCGTTATACCGATGAGAAGGATATCGCCATCATTCGCGAGCACATCGCCGGAACGGGCCGTATCTTGCTGGATGATGCCTACACGGGTTACCCTTTCGGGGATTATGTGAACGATATCATCAAAAACAATGCTTCCGTGACAGCAACAGCCGAGAAATACAAAGCACAGGCACAAGCTGCCATTGATAAACTCGGCAAACAATAACAACACTTATCACCAGCAAACGATTCAGGCAGGGGCTCGTGTCGGCAAGGTTGCACGGAGTCCCTTTTTCCTGAACCACCAAATCGGCATTGCTGGCATCAGCCTTGATGAGGAGGACTCGTAGGATGGCTGGAATTCTACAACGTAAGACATGGATATTGTCCACAGTAATCATCGTGGCGGCAGCCTGTATCATTCTATATGTAACTTCCGGCGCTGATGGAAAGAGTGCAAACATTCCACCTGGCAGTCTGCCTGCCATTGAAGTGGATGCAGTTTTGCAGCAGACCCGGCAGAAAAAGGGATACGAACAGTATCGATCCGGAACGGATCAGGCTACACAGCCGAATGTGGACATCACCATTGAAGCAGGAGATTACATAAAAGCCGAAGGTGAAGACGTCCGCAAACTGACTAATTATGAGGGAATGGATGGTGTATCTCTCCATACCGGAGAGACCGGACAAGTCGATTGGACCATTAACGTGCCGGAGACCGGGCTGTATAACCTGTCCGCGATCTATTTTCCCGTTGAAGGCAAGAGTTCAGCCATTGAGCGTGCATTGTACATTGATGGTGAACTTCCTTTTGCGGAAGCCGCCTATTTGCAGTTTGACCGGGTATGGGCCAATGAGAAAGATGTCGTGGAGCAGGACAATCAAGGCAATGACCTACGCCCGAGACAAGTGGAGCAACCACGCTGGATGGAAGAAACGTTTCAGGACTCCGACGGGTACGAACAGGCTCCATTCAAGTTTTATTTGGAAAAAGGGGAACACACGCTAACGCTAAAATCATCGCGTGAACCCATGGTGATTCGGTCCATTCGCCTTTTCAATGAGAAGACAGCCGTTCCTTACGCGGAGACTGCGGGTGCACAACAATCGGATTCTTCTGGGCAACCGAAGGATGTACTTATTCGCATTGAAGGAGAAGCCGCTGTTGCCAAATCTTCACCTACGTTATACCCGACCAGCGAAAGGTCAAGTTCTGCTGTATCTCCGTATAGCGCTTCCCAGGTACGCATTAATACAATTGGCGGCTTTAACTGGCGTTTGCCAGGACAATGGATTGAATGGGAAGTGGAAGTGCCGGAGAGCGGCCTTTATCATATCGGTTTTACCGCACAGCAGAATTTTGTCAAAGGCATCTATTCTACACGCAAACTGACCATTGACGGTGAAGTTCCGTTCGCAGAGATGGCCAAAGCACCTTTTCGTTATCAAAGTGACTATCGCATTGACGTCATGGGCGGCAAGGAAGCATACAAGTTTCAATTGGAAAAAGGAAAACATGTGCTGCGGCTGGAGAACAGCCTCGGAGATTTTGCGCCTCTTATCCGCAATGTGGAGGACAGTCTGTACAACTTGAACTCCATGTACCGACGCATTCTGATGATCACAGGCACGAAGCCTGATGAATTCCGGGATTATCGGGTGGAAAAGCAGATCCCGAACCTGCTGGAAGTATTCAGCGGAGAAAGTAAACGTCTCAAGGACGTGGCTGCACAGCTTCGTCTCCTGTCAGGACAGTCCAGTGATCAGGAAGCGTTGATCAAGACGATGGCGCTGCAACTGGACGAGATGATCGACAAGCCGGATACCATTCCAAGACGGCTTGCGGCTTATAAAACCAACACGGGTGGTCTCGGAACATGGGTGCAGCAGGCACGAGAGCAACCCCTTGAGATTGACGCACTGTACGTCACTTCGATTGACCAAGATATTCCCGGAACAGGCATGGGACCACTCGCGAAGCTTGGTCATGAAGCCAAGATATTCTATCATTCGTTCTTCATTGATTATAACCAGATCGGCAATGTAGCCACTTCAGAAGATCAGCGCACGGTAACGGTCTGGATTGGTAGCGGACGAGACCAGGCGAATACGATGAAGGCGATGATTGACAAGACCTTCACACCAGACAGTGGCATTAACGTGAATCTGAAGCTGGTCAACATGGGAACCTTGCTGCCAGCGACGTTGTCCGGTGAAGGGCCCGATGTTGCCATGCAGATCGGTAATGACCTGCCCGTGAACTTTGCGATGCGGAACTCGGCTGTAGATCTGACGCAATTCAGCGACTATAGCACCGTAGAACAGGAGTTCAGGGAAAGTGCAATTGTTCCGTATGCCTATGATTCGGGCGTATATGCCCTACCGGAAACACAGACCTTTAACATGCTGTTTTATCGTAAAGACGTGCTCGAAGAACTCGGACTTGAAGTGCCTCAGAATTGGGAGGATGTCGAGGCTCTGCTCGCGATTCTGAGCAAGAATCATATGGAATTTGGTATGCCGATTGTGACCCAGGCGAATATGCAGGGTGTTAATATTCCGCCGAACTCGCAGTATGCCACGATGCTGCTTCAGAACGGCGGCGCCTTCTATCGGAACGATGACAAGGAGTCGGATCTGGATTCCCGGATTGGGATCGAGACGTTCAAGCAGTGGACGGAGTTCTATACCGATTACAAGCTGGAGCGGGAATATGATTTTGCCAACCGTTTCCGGACAGGACAGATGCCTATTGGACTAACGGATTACACCATGTACAACCAGTTGTCCGTATTTGCACCGGAGATTCGGGGACTGTGGGGATTCGTTCCTGTCCCGGGAACCGTTCAGGCGGATGGAACCTTGAATCGGGACGTACCCGGTGGAGGCAGCGCGGTCATGATGCTGGAGGGTGCCAAGGATCAGGATGCGGCGTGGGCGTTCATGAAGTGGTGGACCAGTACACCGATTCAAGCTGAATTCGGGCGGGAGATGGAAGGACTGATGGGTGCCGCTGCCCGTTATCCGACGGCCAACATCAAGGCACTGGATTCCCTGCCGTGGCCTGCGGAGGATTACGCCAATCTCAAGGCGCAATTCGAAACGGTGAAGGGCATTCCTGAAGTACCCGGTGGTTATTTTACAGGCCGCCATCTATTCAATGCATTTTACAAAACCGTTGTTGGCCAAGTGGAAGCCAGGGAATCCATCATGGATTATACCCAATATATTCAGGACGAGATTCGCGTCAAACGTAATGAATTTGGTCTTCCGTAAGCAGAGGGAGGGTTAATCGTGCCACAAATATCACTCCGAGACGGACAAAACAGTCCTCCTGAGAAAGCGTCAAGGATGGGCATGAAATCGTGGTGGAGCTGGAAGCTCCAGGAAATGAAGGCCAGCAAACATTCCTATGTTCTGCTTGCACCTTATATGCTCCTGTTCCTCATGTTTACCGTGATTCCGGTTGTCATCTCGATCATACTCAGCTTCACCTACTTTAACATGCTGGAATTCCCGCGTTTTATTGGCTGGCAGAACTATACTCGCCTGTTTCTGGAGGATGATGTATTCCTGATTGCAATCAAGAATACGCTGCTGTTTGCCATCATTACCGGGCCGATCAGTTATATTGCCTGTTTTGTCTTCGCGTGGATCATTAATGAGTTAACACCGAAATGGAGAGCGTTCATGACGCTGATCTTCTACGCGCCCTCCATTTCGGGCAATGTGTATTTTATCTGGCTGATGATTTTCTCGGGAGATCGTTATGGTATTGCCAATGGGCTGTTGATCAAATGGGGTTTTCTGCTGGAGCCAATCCAATGGCTGAAGACGGAAGCCTACATTATGCCTATTCTCATTCTCGTGCAGCTATGGCTGAGTCTCGGAACCGGATTTCTGGCGTTTATCGCTGGTTTGCAGACGGTGGACCGGACATTGTACGAAGCGGGAGCGGTGGATGGGATCAAAAATCGCTGGCAGGAACTATGGTACATTACCCTGCCTTCGATGCGTCCACAGTTGATGTTCGGCGCAGTCATTCAGCTGACAACCTCGTTTGCCGTGGCCGATGTGTCGATCGCACTGGCCGGGTTCCCGAGTGTGAACTATGCGGCAGAGACGGTGGTCACCCACTTGATCGACTTTGGTACTACGCGGTTTGAGATGGGATATGCATCAGCAATTGCCACCGTACTGTTCATGATTATGGTGGGCACCAACTTGCTGGTACAGAAACTGCTTCGAAGGGTGGGAGAATAGCTATGGCTGCAATTGCGACAGGCAAAAAGCGGGTAAATCGCTCGCTATCGGGAAGTCTCTCCCTGTTTGCCCTTCTGCTCGTATTTGGTGCCTTCATGGTGCTGCCGCTGATCTATGCAATCAACAATGCGTTCAAACCATTGGATGAGATTTTCACCTTTCCACCAACGCTATTTGTCAAAAATCCCACGTTCAGCAACTTTTCAGATCTGCTGAATCTGCTGAGTGACTCGTGGGTACCGTTCTCACGTTATATATTCAACACGGTATTTATTACAGGCATCGGTATCGTAGGCCATGTGCTGCTGGCTTCCGCAGCTGCCTACCCGCTTGCCAAGCACAAGTTTCCGGGCAAAGTATTCATGTTCCAAGTGGTCGTACTGTCATTGATGTTCACACCTGCGGTGACGGCCATTCCGAACTATATGATCATGTCCTGGCTCGGATGGATTGACACGTACTGGGCTGTTATCATCCCGGCATTTGCCTATTCACTCGGGTTGTACCTGATGAAACAGTTCATGGAGCAGATCCCGGATGCGCTGCTGGAAGCAGCCAAGATTGATGGTGCCAGTGAATACCGGATCTTCTGGTCCATCGTCATGCCCAATGTAAAACCAGCTTGGCTTACGTTGATCATTCTGCTGTTCCAGATGTTATGGGGCAGTGATGGTAATGGGTACATCTACAGCGAGCAGCTTAAGACCCTACATTATGCAGCAGGTCAGATTATTCAAGGCGGAATATCCCGGGCAGGAGCGGGTGCTGCGGTAGCACTGATTTTGATGAGTGTGCCGATCACGCTATTTATTTTCTCTCAGAGTCGAATCATTGAGACGATGGCGAGCTCGGGCATGAAGGATTAAGGGGGAACGATATGGCACGCACAGTGAAAAGATGGCTTGTTCTCCTGGCGGCAGTATCTCTGCTGCTGGTGAATGCCGTGCCTGCGGCGGCCTCCCCGGCGCCGTATGAGAGCTATAACTACAACTACTGGAAAGAGGCTGTTCCTTCACCAGATGCCTATCTGCCCGAGCGCACCATTTCAGGCCGTGACCTCGGCATTAGTGAGTTCAAAGACCCCGGTGATGTGAACGTTTCACCCTCTGGGTTGATCTATATTTTGGATAGCGGCAACAATCGAATCATCGTATTGGAACCAGACTTTAAGCTGCTGAGTGTAATCGATGGATTCATGATGGAGGGCAGCAAGGAGACCTTTAACCTTCCAGGTGGATTGTTTGTAGATGAAGAAGAACGCATATACGTCGCCGATACGGGTAACGGTCGTGTGGTTGTCCTGGATGGAGAAGGGACGCTGATTCAAACCATTACGAAGCCCGAGTCGGATATCCTGTCGACCCAATTCCAGTTTCAGCCTTTGAAACTAACGGTGGACCATGTAGGCCGAGTGTACGTTGTGGCGCAAGGGGTCTACGAAGGGATTATGCAGTTTGACGAGAGTGGGAAATTTATCGGATATGTCGGTACCAACAAAGTGGAGCGGGACTACGGAGAATATATCTGGCGCATGTTATCGACCAAAGCCCAGCGCGCACAGATGGTTCTGTTTGTCCCGACGGAGTTCTCCAATGCGGATATTGACCACAAAGGATTTGTGTATGCAACGAATATTGATCCCGGCTCGAATGAACCGATCAAACGGCTGAATCCGTCTGGTGAAGATGTGCTGAAGCGGTTTGGTTATTACGACGTCAAAGGCGATATTCGGTTCCGTAACAATCCCGGTCCATCCAAACTGATCGATGTGAAAGTGCTGGGCGACGGCATGTACAGTGTACTGGATGCGACACAGAACCGGGTGTTCACGTACGACGATGAAGGTCATCTGCTCTACATATACGGCGGTAAAGGAAATCAGGTGGGCACGCTCAAAACACCTGTCGCGATTGAACAATCGGGTGAGCATCACTTGGTTCTGGATCGGGGAAAGAACAACCTTGTTGTCTATGAGCCAACCCGTTTTGGTGCCCGTGTGAATGAAGCGGTGGCCCTCCACTATCGGGGCGAGGACACGGAAGCCGTGAATATATGGAGAGAAGTGCTTAAGCTGAATGCCAACTATGATATTGCCTATATCGGCATCGGCAAGTCCTTATTAATGGAGAAGAAAAACGAGGAAGCGCTAGGTTATTTTGAACTTGGGATGGATCGCAAGAGTTATTCTGTGGCGTTTAAGAGGCATCGGCGGGAGATGATGAAGGAACATTTTGGTACATTCCTGACCGCTGCAATCGCGCTAATTGTCATTCTGATCCTGACCCGTGTGGCGGTTAAATGGAGACGGAGGAGGCAGGTTGATCGTGAAGCAGGATTTCATTAAGTTTCCGCTGCATCTCATTTTTCACCCCATTGATGCATTCTGGGACCTCAAGTCGGATAACCGGGGACGGCTGTTTGTTGCTTTTGCAGCACTCGCGCTTACCATTGTCATGATGATTTTGCAAAAGCAGTATGCAGGATTTCTCGTCAATTACATCGACCCTCGCACGATTAACAGCATCATTGAGATCGCCACAGTTGCGGTGCCTTTCTTTCTATGGTGTACGGCCAATTGGGCAGTAACAACCTTGATGGAAGGGGAAGGCAAGTTCAGGGAAATCGTTCTGGCAACAGGTTACTCGCTCATTCCGGTTATTCTGGTCTATGCCCCGATGATCGTGATTAGCCGGTTCATGGTGCAGGAGGAGACTGCTTTTTATTATCTGTTCAATAGCATTGCGTTTTTCTGGTTTGTACTGCTTCTGTTCATTGGCATGATGACGGTACACCAGTACACGGTGGTTAAAACAATCGTTACAATGGTGCTGACACTCATTGTGATGGGCATTATTGTATTCCTTGGCGCACTGGTCTTCAGCATGCTGCAACAGTTGTACGAATTCGGTTATAACATCTACCGCGAGTTGATTTTTCGGACCTAAAGGAGGCGGCATCCGTGAATAAAAGGCAACGAATATATACGGTGCTGGCTGGTGGTGCAGCTGTAATCATGATTGCAGCCGGACTGCTGTATATAAACAACAGGGGCATTCCTGCCGTAGAAGCCGCGGCTTATCTGGATGCAACAACCAAAGCCATGCCCGTCACGGAGGAACCGTTGCAGTTTCTTGGTGACTCTTCGCAGGGTGTGCCTGGTATGCAGCTGGTCGCCGAAGATCAGGGCTTGGCCCTGTACTATAACGAGGAGACAACGGAAATTGCCGTTCGTGACGGTAACAGTGGAGAGATCTGGTACAGCAACCCGAAAGAACGGACTGAGGACAGCCTCGCTTCCGCATATGAGAAAGAAGTGCTGTCGTCCCAGTTGAACGTGTCTTTCCGGGATTCGATGGGCACACTGGAGAACTTTCCGAATTTCAGTTCGAGTATAAGCAACAAACAATTCACAGTGGGTCAGATCGATCAGGGGATTCGGGTGAACTATACGCTTGGTGATACATCACTTGGTATTGATGCGCTGCCTAAACTGATTAGCAAACAGCGCCTGGAGGAGAAAGTACTTTCCAAACTGGACGCTACTGTCGCAAGGTACACATCTGCCCGATATTATCCAACCAAGAACAATCCGGATATTCTGGAACGGCTGGATGGACAGATTTCGAAGCAGCTTGTGCTGAACAAGATGTTGGGAGCCTTTGAGACGGCGGGTTATACCGCGGATGATCTGGCTTATGACAATCAGGAGAATGGAGTCGAAGGCGGAGGCGTGTCTGATAAGCCAAGCTTTGTTATTTCTGTGGAATACCGGCTGGATCAGGGCGCACTTGTCGTAACCGTTCCTTTGAGTCAAGTTCAGGAAAGTGGGCAATATCGCATTCGGAACGTTGATTTGCTCGCTTACTTTGGTGCTGCGGATACGAAGGGTAAGGGCTACATGCTTGTACCTGACGGTTCAGGCAGCCTGATCCACCTGAATAACGGGAAAACCCAAGAAGAACAGTATGTGCAGCGCGTTTATGGCGCAGACCCAAATGATAATTCACTCAGTCGTCCTCAGGTTAGTGAATCCGCGCATATGCCTGTGTTTGGTCTGAAAAACGGGGAGAATGCCTGGTTTGCAGTCATTGAAAAAGGGGATGGCATAGCCAGTATCTCCGCGGATATAGGAGGCAGGCAGAACAGTTACAATCACGTGCATGCGACCTTCTCCCTGCGGGGTGAGGATGAACTGGAGATGTACACCTCGCAGAAAATGCAGGAGATTCAGCTGCTTGGCGAAGAGCCTTACCGCGGAGATATTCAGGTCCGCTATCATTTCCTTCATGGAGAAGATGCCAGTTACTCGGGTATGGCCCGCCTGTATCAACAGCAGTTAATAGGGCAGGATGTACTGAAACCTCTCGCGGAACAGACAGAGTTGCCGTTTTATGTAGATGTACTTGGTGCAGTGGACAAAAAGGCTTCGTTCCTGAGCGTACCCTATCGGACCACTTTAGCCATGACGACGTACGAACAGGCTACTGAAATGGCGGCGAAGTTGCAGCAGGAAGGTGTAAACCGCGTGCAAATGCGGTATCAGGGATGGTTCGGCGGTGGCATCAGCCATCATACACCAACCCAGGTGAAGTTGGAGAGTGAAGTAGGCAGTCGTTCCGAACTGCAAGCGTTGTCCGCTAAGCTTGAGCAGTCGGGTGGAGCTTTGTTCCCGGATGTGGCTTTCCAGCACATTTATCACGATGATATGCACTTTGCTCCTTCCTCGGATGCAGCACGGTTTGTCACGAAGGAGACAGCAGAACTGTATCCGTACAATCCTGCACTTAATCGCATGGATCAGAGTAGGGACAGCTATTATTTGCTCTCAGCGGCCAAGCTTCCTTATGTGGTTAGTGAGTTTGCTGACAAATTCAATCAATTGGATCTCGGCGGGTTATCCCTTCGTGATCTTGGGCAGGTCCTGACTTCAGATTATCGGGATAGTCGGGTGATTCATCGGGAGACGGCGAAGCACATTGTGAAGGAGCAGCTGGGCAAGCTGGAACAGTCCTATCAGAACCTGATGGTATCCGCCGCAAATAGCTACGCTTGGGGTAGTGCACAACATGTTGTGAATGTACCCGCAGGGTCGAGTCGGTTCAATATTACCGATGAAGAAGTTCCTTTTTATGCGATGGTCATTCATGGGTACATGAACTACGCAGCATCTCCGATGAACACGTCGGGGGATCAGGATCTACGCAAACAGTTACTGCGCAGCCTGGAGCTTGGGGCAGCTCCGTATTTTCAATGGACATATGAACCATCATCCAAGCTGAAGCTGACGAATTATGATTCGGCCTACGCTACCGAGTATAGCTATTGGGTGGATGACGCTGTTGCCTTGTATAAGCAGGCCAATGAAGTGCTGGGAAAACTGGAGAATGAGCAGATCCTGAAGCATGAACGCATCCAGGATGGCGTGGTCCGGATCACTTATACGGGCGGTACATCCATCCTTGTGAATTACAATGCGGACGCAGTAACCGTGGATGGAACAACAGTTGACGGGATTGACTATGTGGTGGAAGGAGTGAACCGATGAGAACCATTCGATTATCGCTGAAGTCACGGAGAGCGCTGCTTGGACTTGCATTTATTTCTCCGTGGTTGCTCGGTTTCATCTTCCTCTTTGCCACGCCACTCCTGCAATCCATCCGGTTCAGCCTGAGTAACCTGTCTGTTGCTCCTGGCGGGTACGTTCTGGACTTCGTTGGATTTAAAAATTTCAAGGATGCGCTTCTGGTTGACGCGACGTTCAACCGGATTCTGGTCGACTCGGTTGGAGCGATGCTGCTGAATGTGCCGATGATTCTGTTCTTCAGTCTGTTCACGGCGACACTGCTTAACCAGAAGTTCAGAGGTAGGACGATGGCACGTGCGATCTTCTTCCTGCCGGTTATTCTGGCTTCCAGTGCAGTCGCAGCAGCAGAGTCTGCGGGATTAATCAATCTGATGGGAGATGCAAGTGCTGTCGATGCGGCCGCTGATGGTGGTGCCTCGTTCAATGTGGTATCCATTGTGCGGATGCTGGCGGATGTGGGATTGCCAATGGCCTATGTGGATTACATTGTAGAAGCCATCATGCGGATCTATGAGATTATTAGCAGCTCTGGCGTCCAGATTCTGATCTTCCTCGCTGCGCTGCAATCGGTGCCGGGATCGATGTATGAGGTTGCGAAGATCGAAGGGGCGACAGCTTATGAATCATTCTGGAAAATTACATTTCCCATGGTCAGTCCGTTGATTCTGACAAATGTCATCTATACGATCATTGATTCATTTGCCGGGAGCCCAGTCACACAGGCCATCTACCAAACCGCATTCAAAACCCAGAACTTTGGCTTAAGCTCGGCGATGTCCTGGCTGTATACACTGGTGATTGGCCTTGTACTGATCGTAGTGGGCTGGGTATTGTCACGGCGGGTTCACTACAACTGACGGTTAACATTAAGGGAGGCTTCAGATTATGGCTGCATCAGGGACAGATCGCATGGTGGTAGTTCCGAAGCAGAATTATCACATGCATCGGGTGCGAAACAAGACATCGGACCTTCTCTATTCCATATTCAGATATGCTTTGGTCATTGGTATTTCATTTATTATTTTATATCCGTTATTTCTCAAAGTTTCAGTTGCGTTCAAGGACAAACAGGATATCTACAATCCAACGATTTATATGATTCCTCAGCACTTTACGCTGGATAATATTCGGCTAGCGGCGCAAGTGATGGATTACCTGCCTCTGCTGGCGAACACGTTATTGTTTGTTACCATCACAACGCTTCTGACAGCGATATCCTGTGCACTTGCCGGATATGGCTTCGCCCGGTTTTCGTTTCCGGGTAGTAATGTGCTCTTCGTGCTGGTGATTCTTACGATTCTGGTGCCGACAAGTACGCTCATGGTGCCGATGTATCTGCATTTCCGCAGCTTTGACTTTATGGGTATCATCCAGTTGTTCACGGGAAAGAATGGCATCAATCTGCTGAATACGTATTGGCCTTCCATGATTACGGCCGCTACAGCGGGAGGGCTGAAGGCGGGGCTGTTCATCTATATCTTCCGGCAGTTCTTCAAGGGGATGCCGAAGGAAATCGAGGAGGCCGCACTGATTGACGGCGCAGGTGGATTCAAGACATTTGCCCGTATCATGTTACCCAATGCAATATCGCCATTGATTACGGTCATTTTGTTCTCCTTTGTATGGCAGTACAATGATACCTTCTATTCGGCATTGTTCATGAGTGAAAGTCCACTGATCTCGCTGAAGGTGGCTTCCTTACCTGCTCAGGCGAACCAGTTGATTCCGCAACTGATGGGCTTTGGCTCGAACTCGGGCATCAAGGCTGATCCGAATTATGTGGCGATGATCGTGGATACAGGCATTTTGCTTGCGATTGCACCGCTGATTATTTTGTACTTGTTTGTACAGCGTTATTTTGTGGAGAGCATTGAGCGCTCGGGCGTTGTGGGTTAAGCAGGTCTTTTATAAGGGTTGCAGTACATTTGTGATTTGATGATGTGATCCTGTGTTGTTGTTGTTGTTGTTGTTGTTGTTGTTGTTGTTTGAAGCGATAAACATGGTAAACCTAGTTGGAGGTGTTAGCGATGACGGTACGTATGATCAACAGTGCTCCGGTGAATGAAGCAGCGACATCCGAAGCGAGAGAACTAATGGCGTTCCTGGTCGAGCGTTATGGGATAGGGATGTTGTCAGGTCAGCAGGACTACAGCAATCTAAACTGGATTAATGAAAATACAGGCCGAAAGCCAGCTGTGATTGGCTTTGATCTCATGGAATATTCGCCATCAAGAACAGAGCGCGGTGCGGTCTCCCAGGAGATTCGGGATGCGATAGACTGGCACAAACAAGGCGGGATCGTGACGCTATGCTGGCACTGGAACGCACCGACGGATCTGATCGATGAACCGGGTAAAGAGTGGTGGCGGGGGTTCTATACGGACGCAACAACCTATGATCTTGCCTCCGCGCTAGCTGATACTGAATCGGAAACATATCAGTTATTGATTCGGGATATCGATGTTATTGCTACACATTTGCAAGAGTTGAAGGATGCTGGTGTACCTGTATTATTCCGACCACTTCATGAAGCAGAAGGTGGGTGGTTCTGGTGGGGAGCGAAAGGCCCCGAACCTGCCATACAGTTGTATCGGTTGTTGTATGATCGATTAGTGCACGAGCACGAGCTGCACAATCTCATCTGGGTCTGGAACTCGGAAAAACAGGAATGGTATCCAGGGGATGATGTCGTGGACATTGTGAGTGTGGATGTATACCCGGAAGCAGGAGATCACAGCCCATTGGCTGCACGTTACACTAATCTGTGTGAGCTTGTGAAGGACCGCAAAATTATTGCACTGGCCGAGAACGGCTCCATCCCTGACCCCAAGCAAATGAAGGAACAGGATGTACACTGGAGTTGGTTCTGTACCTGGACAGGTGGATTCCTGAGAGACGGGACGCATAATGAACTAACGTTTTTGAAGGAATTGTACCATAACAACGAGGTCATTACGCTCGATCAGTTACCGAAGTGGAGTTGGTTATAAGAACCCCACTTCCAACTTGAATTGGAATCAATGAAGCGTTAGTTATTCGCTGTAAGAATTCAGGCGAATACTCACGCTTCTTTCTGGTGGCGTACATATGTAAATGGAGCTATTCCTTGGAGAAACATAAAAATCCGTTTCGAACCACAATCTAGTTTGCCGGTTGTAGCATATCTCGGATATTGGGATATAAATTCACACTGTTCGTGAATAAGATATATGATTGATCAACCGTACGGATCAGAATCCTCTCGCTTGTGCCATTAACCGGACCGATTCGAATGGCGGATGGTTCGCTGCCACCGTATGTATCATCCAGAGTGACCGATGTGATATGTACAATTGGAATTTCGATTTTGGAGAACTGCCAGCGGATGACCAGTTGATCTTCTATTTTTTTGACGTTAACACCAAACATAATAAGACCTCCCTTTAAGCCTGCTGAAGATAAATACTTTTTATTAGTCTACCACTTATTGGTTAATACTTCCTTGATAATAGTGAATTTCCTCCGTGGAATTGAAATGCCCAAGTGTAACTTTATCCACGGGTAATATTTTGCTACAGATATTTCCATAAATGTTGGCATGATGTACACTATGACTAACGAATATGGATACGGAGCGATTTGTTGGAGGTGAGATTCATATGACAGACTTGAACGCGTATCATTATTTTGAAAAAAGTCTTGGTCCTTTCCGAAATCTCTCCAGCCTGTCTAATGAAGAAGCCGAAACAGTTACCCGACAAATCCGGCATGAAGGCCGGAATTTTGCCAGTCAGCGATCAGCAGATTATATGACCATCCGCAGAGCACTTGAACATAAAGCGTACGAGCAGTTTAAGGCCAAGGGCGGAACCCCCACCAAGCCATATCCCCACTATCTGACCCTCGGTGAATGTGAATGGCTGTCATCCTGGTATACCGAACCGGATCAAGTGTGGATTCCGTGGGAAGATCTGTCTGCCGAAGTTGTGAGCTTCACGTATGGAGACCTCTTTCCAACCATGCGTTATACAGATGATAGACCTTACCGTAAGCAGATCTACACCAAGGATGAAATCCTGGAAGTTATTCAGGCCTATGGTTGGCCTCAAGAATGGAACCGTAAAGGCGATCAAGGTCCGGAACGATATATTGAAGTACAAGTATGGGACGAGCGTATCATCCAACGGTACCGATCGGTGTACGATATCGGGGATGGAATATTTAAGTAAAACATACAGGATTAACCACGACATATACCGAATACAAATAGAACAATTGAGCAAGAAGAACTTATACTCCAACACAAAGGGTGTGCCACATGACGAATCTATTCGAACAATGTTCAGGTCAAACATTATCTGCCAATCTGGGATGGCTGAACGAGCCAACAGATTGGTCCATTGAAGACGGCAAAGTAACGATAACCGTTTCGCCGATCAGTGACTTTTTCATTGATCCGGGAGGTGAGCCGGTGAAAGCTTCAGCTCCATTTTTACATACAATAGTCAAGGGAGATTTCAGCATCGTCACTCAAGTACAGGTGGACATGAAAGAACAGTATGATTCGGGCTGCCTGATGGTGAGGGTGGACGATACGAATTGGGCTAAAGTCTGCTTTGAGTATTTTGAAGAACAGCCGTCTATTCTTAGTGTCGTTACTCGTGGTAACTCGGATGATTGTGTATCAGCATCTGTAGACGTCAGCAAGCCTTATTTACGTGTAGCCCGGGCAGGCAACAGCTTTGCATTCCATTATTCTCAGGATGGAGAGAAGTGGAAGCTGGTTCGTTATTTCGGCCTCGACTGCCCGGAAGAGATCAAAGTTGGTATTGTGGCCCAATCCCCCATTGGGCAAGGGACCACGGTTGCTTTTACAGACGTACAGCTTCAACATGGAGTGACCGGAAGTGTTCGCCGGGTAAAATAACAGGGATCAGAAGGTTGTTCTGTCATTTATTTCACCCGAATTAACAATCCAAACAGGCCGAGTACAGCAAAGGCCAGAAATGCCGTTGTATTGGAAAACACTTCGATCGTGTAACCTGCCATGGATGAGCCAAGGAATTGCCCAACACCCAGCGCGAGAAAGGCAAGGCTAATTCCGATGGACACATTTGGACTGAACAGTCTCGTCGCCCAAACGATAAATACACTGGTCAGGAAAATGTAGGTGCTCCCAAACATGATGGCAGAAATTATGCTGGCAGTCATGGATGGCAGAAGGATAACCCCAAGCGAAATAGCCAATAACATTATGCCAATTCGGTAGGACCACCCAATCTGGATCCGTTCAATAATGCGGCCAGCGCATCCGCCGAGTATGCCCATAACCCCCATCACAATCCAGAACAACACGGCTTCCGAATCGGAGGCCCCTTTCTCGTCTGTAAGGAAATTTCGGGCAAAGGTCCAGTAGATTGCAGAACTGAAACCTGTCAACAGACATGCCATGAGCAGAGCAGACCCAGGTCTGGTTGGTTTCATGCATGTCCAGAGAGATTTGGTACAAGGCAGTGTCTTGGTTGCTGGAATGACACGTCTGTTCCACAAAAGAACGACAACACCGATTGCAGCAAACAGGATATAGGTTAGACGCCAGTAATCCGTAAACAGCAAGTAGAGCGGGCCAGATACAACAATCCCGAAGCTGGTCCCTGTATTAATCCAGCTGTTGCCTCTTGCTTGTAGATTAGGAGCCAGTTCGGCATTCACTGCATTGCCAAGGGCCGGGGAAGCCCAGCCTGTGCTCAGACCAGCGAGAAATATGCTGAAAGTAAGCATCCATGCATTCTGAGATAGGGCAATGCCGGTTAAACCTAGCACTGCGCTGATTCCGGCCAGTTGGATGACATAATGATGTCCCTTGCGATTAATCAACAGGGGGGCAGTTAGAAGGGACAGACAGTAGGCAATATACGTGCCTGAGTTAATTGCGCCTGAGGCTGCATCATTTAATTGTAAGGCTTCCGAAATTTCCGGCATAAACAACCCATAACTGAATCGCCCGAATGCATAACATACAGCGATTAGTGCAATGCCTGGAAAGATAATTTTTTTCATTTAATCCACCGCCTTTTTAGATAGAACGATCATTATATTTCTTATGAAATAAAAAAGTGAGTTGAACTACTAACTCACCCGGAATGGTCTTACTTGAAACTGGTTAGCGTCATATGGATCAGTTCACGGCAGACGTCATTTACATTTTCTGTCTCAGCGAGTGCGGTGGAACCCTCCAGCAATATGGAGAATCTCAATAGATCACGTTCACTCGCAGCAGGCGCCAATGTATGAATTAAAGTTCGCATATGTCTTTTATGCGCATTGACAGTCTGGACGATGATATGATCTGCATGACCTCCAAATTCTTCCTTGGCGCGTAAAAATAAGCACCCTCTTGATTCGTGCTCCTTCAGCCATTTTGCATGTCCTTCAGCCAAATTGAGGAACATGGGTTGTGCTTTATTGTCAGCATATTGCCGAAGCTGTTCCAAATAACGCTGTTCGCGTCGCAGGAGCACCTGGACAATAAGATCATCCTTGGACTCAAAGTGATTGTATAACGTCATGATGGCGATCCCGGCATCCGTTATAATTCGTTTCAAGCCAATGGAATGGAAGCCGTGCAGATAGAACAATTCTTCAGCCACGTTCAAAAGCATTTCTTTTTTGCTGCTCATAATCAGGCATGTCCTCCTTTAAAATAAGATAGAACGATCATTATACCTTATAAAGGTATAAAAAATGGCTCACACTGTCAAATCGTGTGAACCGTTTCAATCTCCATTTGATGCAGGGCCTCTACCCATTCTGTCGAACATCCGGAGTCTGTAATGACCATTGATACGTGATTCATGGGGGAGATCTGTGCAAACGTGGATCGACCAAATTTGGTGTGATCGGCTACCAAAATGGACTCTTCTGCTCGTTCCATCATTCTGCGGGAAACAAGTGCTTCTTCCAGTAAATAGTCCGTTACACCATCCATTAACGAAACACCGCCGGCAGAGATGAATGCTTTGTTTACTTTGAACTGACTCAGCAATTCATGTGTGACTGGCCCCGTGGAAGCTTGTACCGCTGAATTGATTTCACCTCCGGCAAAAATGATTTTACCTGCAAAACCTTCCAGCGCACAGGTGAGGATTGGAACTGAGTTGGTGATGACAGTCACCTGTGAACGATTTCTTAGTTGACGCATGATCTCCAGTGTTGTTGTGCCATTGTCCAACATCACGGTTTCACCATCTTCAATCAGAGCGGCAGCTGCTAGGCCGATGCGCTGTTTCTCATTCATCTGAAGCTGCGCACGCTTTTGAAAAGGGGCTTCGATCATTCCTGAACGTACACGAACAGCTCCGCCATAGACTTTACGCAATTCGCCTTCCTTTTCAAGTCGATCCAGATCACGCCGTATGGTTTCTGTAGATACCTGAAACAGATCTGCCAAAGCCTGAACCTGAACTTTTCCTTGGGTAGCCAGACGGGTAAGAATAGTATTTTTGCGCTCCTCATACGTTAGAGACATACGTTGTCGAACCTCCTGTATTGCGTATACATATGTATTTTAAATTTATAATTCGTGTAGTCTTGTGGATTTATGTTGATTTATATAGTTTAAAAGGTCAAGCAAAGCTTGTCAATTTGCCGAAAGTTTACTTTAAATAAAATAAATCTGCACCATCTAAAATCTTGATTATTTTGTTATCCAAGAACATGGGACAGAGATGTGATGATGAAGTTAATGATGTATTGACAGTACTATCATGTGAAGATAAGATCATATAAAACAACATAATATCACAAGAAACAACATACAGAGTGTAACGAGATCAGAATTATATAACATGTATTTTTACTTACTACTAATGAGGGGGTCAAAAGAGTGAAGCGACAGCTGACTTTTCAAAAAAATGGAACGTTTAAAATCGTGCAGTTTACAGATCTGCACTGGAAAGACGGTCGTCCTGAGGATATCAGAACCCGGCAGTTAATGAATACCGTTGTTCAGGCGGAACAACCCGATCTGGTTGTGTTTACAGGGGATGTGATCTATACGGGGCCGGTGGATCAGGGGAAAAAGGCATGTGAGCATCCGGAGCAGGCTTTCCGCGAGGCCGTAGCAGTTGTGGAAGAGTGTGGCATTCCGTGGGCATTTGTGTACGGCAATCACGATACGGAAAATCGAATTACTCCCAATGGATTAATGGATGTCATTCAGGAACATGAGTATAACGTGACAGAGCCTGGTCCAAGCGAGATTGCAGGTATGAGCAATTACACGCTGGAGGTAGCCGATTCGGATGGGAGTCCGGCTGCAGTGTTATACTTCCTCGATTCAGGGAGTTATTCCACAGTTGAGTCTATTCCCGGCTATGACTGGATTCAGCCCAATCAGATCCAGTGGCTGATGTCTGAATCCATACGCGTCAATCCCGGCCGCAGCCGCGGGGATAAGCTACCCGCCTTGGCGTTTTTCCATATCCCGATTCCTGAATACCAGTCCATGTGGGACACGCAGATCTGTTATGGCAGCAAGTACGAGCCTGTCTGTTCTGCCCAAGTGAACTCGGGGCTGTTCTCTGCACTGCTGGAGATGGGCGATGTGATGGGAACCTTTTGCGGACATGATCATGTGAATGATTTTCACGGGAATTACCACGGCATTCGTCTCTCCTACGGGCGTTCGAGTGGGCACAGTACATATGGAAGGGAAGGCATGCTGCGCGGAGGACGTGTCATTCAGTTGAAGGCGGGACAACGCAGCTTTGATACATGGCTTCGTCTGGAAGACGGCTCTGTCGTGAAGGAACAGCCAGAACATCAACCTGAGAGCGCTTCAGCACAATAGATTATATAAAAGAGTAATGGAGTAGAGAGGAACGTTTTGATTATGATTTTACCTACAATGCTGGTACTGGCTTCCGGGATGGCTCATGCCGTCTGGAGCATGTTTACCAAGCGCAGTCTGAACAAAAGTGTGTTTTTGTGGTCCATTATGATGATTCCGACAGTTATATTGCTTCCTGTACTTATTATGGAGTTGGCACGTGAACCCTTATCCATTGCAGCCTATGCGCTGTTAATTCTGTCTATGGGCTTGCAGGCGTTGTACTCTTGGTTGTTGTCTCAGACCTACGAACTCGGCGACCTATCTCAGATCTATCCGATTATGCGGGGAACGAGCACCTTATTGGTGCCTCTAATTGGAGTTACTTTTCTTGGGGAAACCTTATCCTTGTACGGCTGGATCGGCATTGCGTGTATGCTGGGCGGATTTACGGTGCTCAGTGGCGTCGGAAGCAGAGATGTTACGATGGGCTCGCGTAGAACGGGACTGAAGCCCGTTCTTATGGCTTTATGTGTGGGTTTATGTACAACCAGTTACGTGTTCGTGGATAAACTGAATCTGGAACATATCTCACCCTTATCATTACTTGAAGTGACCAACATTGGTTTTGTCGCCGGATTAACGCCTGCGTTGCTGGCTTCTCGTCAATTGCGTCAGGAGTGGAAGGTGAATCGATCGACCATTATGCTTGGCGCGTTACTGAATCCGGGCTCGTACCTGTTGTTTCTGTTTGCGTTACAGCAGGCACCGATGGCAAGATTGGGTCCCCTCCGGGAAGTAGGCACGATATTTGCCGCATTCCTTGGTATTTTGCTGCTGAAAGAACAGCAGGGGAAAAAGCGTATTCTCTGTTCCATCGTTATTTTTGCCGGCATTTTACTGATTGGGATGTGGGGCTGACTTAAAAAAATGAATCAGATTTCTTCATGCAATCCCCTCAGGTGAATGACCTTAAGATGCATCTGTTCAGATGACACTTAGGGTGACCGCCTGAGGGGATTTGTTCATTTTATCGGAGACACCCAAACATGATATATTGGATGGAGGCACAGTAAGCAGGTAGAATAGATTGAGGGAGTGAGTAAAGCATCGGGAGTAAGGAGAAGGATCACTTGTTGCATGAGGAGAAATTCATCCGGGCAATTGCGGAGCACGAGCAATTAATGCATGACCTGCGGAGAGTCCGAGGTCTCCATCTGCCACAATGTTACATAGGTGCAGGATATATTCGCAATTATATCTGGGATGTTCTTCATGGATATGCTGTTCGAGAGCTGCATAGTGATATTGATGTTGTCTATTACGATGCGCAAGATCTGCGAGAGGAACGAGACATACAGTTGGAGTGTCAGCTTCGTGAGTTGACAGGCAATGCCAAGTGGTCTGTCAAAAATCAGGCCAGAATGCATCTGCGCAATGGCACAGATCCTTATCTTTCTACTGAAGATGCTCTTCGCTATTGGCCAGAGATTGTGACTGCCATAGGCGTACAGTTGGATGAAGAAGATCGGGTTAACATCTGCGCTCCTCATGGTCTGTATGATCTGTATGCGTTAATGGTTCGTCGAAGCCCGTTCTTCACGGATGCTGATTATTATAATCAACGCGTACAGAAGAAGTGCTGGCAACAACAGTGGCCCAAACTAACGATAATAACAGACTGAAAGATAAGTGATTTGCGGAAGTGCAGGTACAAGAAGGAGTGTCTACGGAATTGATGAAAAAGTTCTTACAGAAAAATGGACTGATCATTGATCTTGTCCTGTTGGCATGTTTTGTAGCTTTTCTGGTCTTTTGGGGCCAAAGGTTTGCGGTCATGTTTTTCGGAATGATCACGGTGGCTTTTATCGTGCTAAGACGGATTGACTATCAGAAGCATGTTATTCTGAAAAGGATTATCCTTACCGGATTTGGCGTGGTTGCCGTCTCCTTTGTCATTATTGAAGCACTTGTATTCACACAGCTTGGTGCGAATGATCCGGAAGAAGCGGACTATGTCATTATTCTGGGTTCAGGCATTCGGGGAACGGAATTGTCATTGACCCTCAAGCAAAGGTTAGATGCCAGTCTGGATTACATTCGAAGTCACCCTCAGACGCCGGTCATTGTATCGGGTGGACAGGGACCCGGAGAATCGATTCCCGAAGCGCTTGCCATGAAAAACTATCTGATTAAACAGGGAATTAACCCCGCCCAAGTCATTATGGAAGATCGCTCGACGAGTACACAGGAGAATCTGGCCTTTTCCAAAAAAATCATTCATGAATCCGGATTGGAGCACCCTGAGATCATGATTGTCACCAGTGACTATCATATGTTCCGTTCCAAATATATCGCTGCCAAGAACGGGTACGCGGCAGAATACGGCATATCGGCCCCGTCACCGGGATATTTGAAGCCGGTCAACATGATCCGTGAATATTTTGCTACGATCAAAACGTTTATCTAATGCACATGACAGAAAAACGGAAACAGGACGAAGCGGAGATCTATGATCTATGCTTCGTCCTGTTTGCATATAAGGATGGTTATTACTCCTTAACAATAGGTTATTTTTCTGAAGGAGCAGGTACAGTTACTGAAACCTTATCCCCAGGGAGAGCTACCATTTCAGAAGATGAGGCAGGAGAAGGAACGGTTGCGGCCTCGGAAGGGAGGGCTACCATCTCAGAAGATCCAGCAGGAGAAGGAACTGTGGCTGATTCTACAACTTGAGCTTCAGAAGGTTCAGTAGTCGAAGGAGCTGGTACATTTTCTGAAACTTCATCCTCAGGGAGAGCCACGATTTCAGGCGTTTCGGAAGCAGCGGGAGCAGTTACAGCTTCAGAAATTCCGGATTTAGATGGAGAAGCTGCGATTTCAGGAGTTTCAGATACGGAAGGAACAGGCACGGCTTCAGTAGCCTTGGCCTCTACTTTAACCGTATGGTTTGATGCCCATACTGCGGTAGATGTACTTACTCCTGTAATAAGCAATAGGGCCCCCATACTTAACATCCAGTGTTTCTTGTTCAGTTTCTTCACATTAAACATGTTCATCAATCTCCTTTTTAATTGTTTGCCTTCACCCGATAGGGACGAACAAAATTGAGCAGGCATTTTCTTGGTTCCCGCCATCACATTTAAAATTGTCTCACCATATCGTCTTCGTTCTTCGTGGGACATCTCTTTCACCACATCTTCATCACAGGCTAATTCGCTCCAGGTATGAATGTCCCGGCGAATCATATGAATCAGGGGATTGAACCAGTGCAGGGCACTAACCCCCAAGGTCAGAGCCTTGACCCACAGATCTTGATGTTTCAGATGTACTAGCTCATGATGAATCACCATCTTGATGTCCATCTTTACCGTATTTTCGGGTGGAAGATATATTGTTGGTTTAAACAAGCCGACCAGTATAGGGCTCCGTACTGCCGTGCTGTGAGCAAGCGTGATATTGCGTTGGAGCCCCAAAGCCTCTTTGATTAATGGCAGCTGTATAGCGGCTTCACTATCATAGAGAACTGGTGTACGTGTGCGTGATAGTTCATTCAAAAATCTCCGATAACAGTACACCTGCCATGCAGAAAAACCGATGACGCCAATGCTCCATATGCATAACAGGAACCAGGCTGTGCTTACAGAGATGATTTGTGCCGAGATAAATGTCCCTGCAAGTAAGCTTGTAGATGTTGCATGCTCCATACTCGGTACAGTTGATGTAGGAGGGAATGCAAAACCCAAAAGCCATGAAAGGCCAAGAGATACCGGGAGCAGATAGAACAAGAGAGCCATTTTACCGAGTCTGTAGAGCCACTTGGTCGGAAAAACAGATACAGGTATGAGTCGCAGTGCCAACATACATATAGCAACGATACTTCCAGCCACGGTCAGGCTGCACAGAATTTCAAAAAAGATGTTCATGATCTGCACCTACTTTTCCGAAAGCCATTTTTTCAGTTCTGAAATGTCATCGTCTGAAAGCTTATCACCGTCATACATGGCCGAAACCAAATTCTTAACTGAACCTTGATAAAGTCCATCAAGCACGTGCTGTGTTTCCTGTAGTTTGTAGTCATCTGGTTGTAGGAGAGGCTTATAATCATTGATTCTTCCACGCCTCGTCACGGTAAGAGCGCCTTTATCCACCAATCTGGACAGAAAGGTAGACATGGTCTGCGCTTTCCACGCTTTCCCTTTCTCAGCGAATATGTCTAAAAGCTCTGTCGAGGTGACGGGTGGATCGCATGACCATATAACGACCATTAACTCCATTTCTGTTTCGGATAATTTTTGAATCTGGTTCACAGTGAACACTCCTTAACATCGTTATGCGTCCATAACGAGCGTATTACTACACTACGTAGTACGTATAAACTACTACAACTTGTAGTGGATAGTCAAGTTATCCTGATAGATGATTGCCAAACCATGTTATAATATAGGTCATTAATAGAAGAACGATGTAGGAGTGAATGATCATTACAGCATATCAATTACCTGCTCTCTATGAGCAGAAGCGAGTTTCAATGCAAGAGATGGAAGAGATTGTACGCCTGTTGGCCCAAGCCCCGCTACTATATGATGATGGACAGAGCATTCAGGTTCAGGACTATCTGGGAGGATTGGAGGTTGAACTTGAGCATGAGCATGAGGTACGCCTTGCTGTGACTGAATTGTATGCACTGGCTGTTCAGGCCTGCCGCGCCTTCGCCGATCCATTGGCGTACGAACAACTTCAAGATGTGCTTGGGTTACAGGCTGAGTTATGGCAGGAGGAAGTGCTTACTCTTGCGAAGTGGATGGACTGGCTGAAACAGATCAGTGAAGGAAAAAGAACACTGCCCGATTACAATTTTACAGCCATGCTTGGGACTTTGCCGGACGGATTCATGATCCATGACTTTTATGATGAACTCCGATATCAACTGCAACAAAACCCTGCAAACACATGGGCTATCGAAGAGCGGAATCGCTTGTACACGGCGCTCGGTGCGAATTAAATCAAACCAACGGGCCACCAGCGGTGTTTAATCTAATATCTGTATTTTGCACGTATAGAAACAGGTTGATCTATTTCTTGCGAAATCTTTACCCAGTATGGGAAATGAGGGGATATCGTGAAAAAGGTTGTATTGGCTGGTGGAACGGGTTTTGTTGGACAGGATTTTGCCCAAAGGTTCAGGAAGCTGGGTTATGAGGTGCTGATTATCTCGCGTCAGCCCGGTCATATTGCCTGGGAGGATCGTACAGGGATCATAGAGGCACTGGAAGAAGCAGAGATGCTGATTAACCTGGCAGGTAAATCGGTGAACTGCCGTTATACGGATGAGAATCGCAAAGTCATTCTGGAATCCAGAACGCGTACAACACGTATTCTCGGCGATGCCGTCCTGGCTTGTAATCATCCTCCCGAACTATGGATTAATTCGAGTACGGCGACCATATACAGACATGCTGAAGATCGTCCCATGACGGAAAAAGAGGGCGAGATTGGCTCTGGCTTCTCGGTCGACGTTGCCAAAGCTTGGGAACAGGCTTTCTTTGAATTCAGTTTGCCATCTACACGTCAAATTGCACTGCGAATTGCGATTGTGCTGGGCGAGGGCGGCGTGATGGTGCCCATGACGAACCTGGTCCGTTTTGGCCTGGGAGGATCTCAAGGGGCAGGAACACAGCAATTCAGCTGGATTCATATCGAGGATCTGTTCCGCATGGTGATCTATTTGCAAGAGCATCCGCACTTAAATGGTGTGTTCAATGCGTCCTCTCCGCATCCGGTTACAAATCGGGAGCTCATGGCACGTCTGAGAGAACAGATGGGCGTTCGGATCGGGCTGCCTTCTCCTCGCTGGATGCTTGAACTGGGCGCACGCTTCATTCAGACCGAGACGGAATTGGTTCTCAAAAGTCGATGGGTCATTCCCGAACGACTGGAGAGGGAAGGCTTCACTTTCACATATGGAACGTTAGATACCGCTCTTGCCGAGATTTTGAATAAGAAGAAATGACACTTCATAAAAAAGAAAACACAACAGGAAGGGCAGAGGCATCTGCCCTTTATTATATATTTTAAGATTTACTTCATGGCGTTTCGCCATTTGAGGTAGTGTGTAAATTTCATTTAAATCAGTCAGACGAACAGAAAGAGGTTGGGGAAATGCAACTTAGAAGAGTAAGGATCGCAGGAACAGGGAAGTACCTGCCTGAACAGAAAGTCACCGATGAGGAACTGGATCGCCGCTTGGGCGTGCCTGCGGGCTGGGTTAGCAAAGCCACAGGCGTAGGTGTGCGACATTATGCTTCGGGTGAAGAAACCTCCTCTTTCATGGGTGCGCGGGCTGCGGAAGCTGCACTGGCGGATGCAGGATTACAATTCAGTGATATCGACTGTCTGGTGTGTACCAGTGGCACGAAGGAACAACCGTTGCCAAGTACGGCGGTGTTTATCCAGCAGGCCATGGGGCAGCAAGATTCGGGCGTACCTGCTTTTGATATGGATGCAACCTGCCTGAGTTTCCTGAACGGACTGGATGTGATCTCCTATATGGTAGATGCCGGACGTTACCGGCGAGTACTGCTCGTAGCCACCGAGATTGCCTCAGCGGGACTAAATTGGTCGGATAAAGAGAGTGCGGCCCTGTTCGGAGATGGAGCAGCCGCCGTTATTATTGAGCGTTCGCCTGAAGGGTCATCCTCACAGATTGTACATGCTTCCCTTCAAACCTACAGCCGAGGTGCTCGCTTCTCGGAGATAGCAGGTGGCGGTACACGGCTGCATGCTTCGAATTATAATGCAGATCAGCCTGAACCTTACCTATTTCATATGGATGGACAGGCCATCTTCCGCATGGCTTCCAGACTTTTACCCGGATTCATTGGTGGTATGTTGCAGGCTACCGGGAATCGGATGGAGGATTTCCAATTGGTGATTCCCCACCAGGGGAGTGCCATGGCGATGAGACTGATCCGCAAAAAGCTAGGCATTGCTGAAGATCGGTTTATGGACATCACACGAAATCACGGCAATACAATTGCGGCATCGATCCCGATGGGTCTGCATGAAGCGATTAGACAACAGCGGATTCAGCGGGGAGATCGGGTGTTGATGATTGGCACGGCTGCCGGATTATCATTGGGAGGACTCATTTTTGACTACTAGATCTGGGGAAACCGGACATCGTACAGCTGCTTCTCTTCGTGTGCTGCTTACAGGCGGAAGGGCTCCCGTGACGCTCGATCTGGCACGTATGCTTCATCGGGCAGGCCATCGGGTCTATGTTGCGGAGAGCGCCGTACGGCATCTGACCAGATCATCCCGTGCAGTGAAACAGTGCGCTGTGGTTCCATCGCCGCGTCATGACACACGTAATTATCTGGCGGAACTGGAACGGTTGGTACAGGATTGGCAGATTGACCTGCTGATCCCCATGTGTGAAGAAGTCTTCTATGTTGCTCAAGGGGCAGATAGACTGCGTGCATATTGTCGTGTTCTGGTTACAACTATGGAGCAATTACATGAGCTGCACCATAAATACGATTTTATCCGGCTTGCAGGTTCACTCGGTCTTCCCGTTCCCGATACGCGCTTGATCAACAATCAGCAGGAATGGATGGAAGTTCAGTCTGTTCTGGGAGAAGCAGGAGATTGGGTTTGGAAACCGGTGTATTCCCGCTTCGCAGCCAAAGTTCGCATGCCCACACGTTTGATCGATGACGCTGGGGCAGGGACTGCCCAGGAAGGACACACAAGCAAAAAGAAGCATCGACATTTACGTAACAATCCTCCGGAAGAAGGAGAATTATCCCCTGCTTCGCCTTGGGTTGCACAGGCCTACATTCCTGGTCAGATGTTATGTACATACAGCATAGCCCACGAAGGGCAACTGGTTGCGCACGCCACTTACGACAGCCGCTACCGCACAGGAAGCGTGGGGGCCAGTGTGTTTTTTGAACAGGTGGAACATGAGGGTGCCCTTGCATGGGTGAGACAATTTGTGCAGGCAACAGGTTTTAGTGGACAGATTGGGTTTGATTTTATAGAAGGTCAGGATGGGCAAGTATACGCGATTGAGTGTAATCCGAGGGCAACGAGTGGGATTCATCTGTTTCACCCCGGAGATGACTTGGTGCGTGCACTAACTGAACCGGAGACGTTGGTCAAGGAAGGAAGGATGATCACGCCCGCACGGGGCAGTAAAGCCATGCTCTTGCTTCCCATGTTGGGAAGCGGGCTGCAGCAGATCTTCGGCAAAGAAAAGTTCCGGGCATGGGTAGCTGCCTGGCGTGGAGCCCGGGATGTGGTCTATATGCGTAAGGATATCCAGCCTTTATTTGAACAATTTGCAGTGGTGCTGTCCGCCTGGCGTCTGGCAAGATCACAGAAATTCTCGTTGACTGAAGCTTTGACTCACGACATAGAATGGAACGGTGAACAACAATGAACAGAGCATTGGTTACAGGAGCTACGGGATGTCTGGGCAGGCATCTCGCGATACGACTTGCAAAAGAAGGATGGGAAGTCACGGGCATGGGCCGACAGCCCAAGGTTGGTGCAGAACTTGAGTCGGCAGGAATCCGATTTCTGAACGGAGATATACGGGATGAGGCGGCAGTAAATGAAGCGTGTACGGGGCAGGATGTGGCCTTTCACTGTGCGGCGCTGTCCTCACCATGGGGCAAGTATAGGGACTTTTATAGCAGTAATGTGGAAGGGACACAGAAACTCATGGATGGCTGCCTGAAAAATGATGTACAGCGATTCATACATGTCTCGACTCCAAGTATCTATTTTAACTACATACCGCGATTTAACGTACATGAGAATGACCCGTTGCCATCCAAACCAGCCAATCATTACGCAGCCACGAAGCTTCTTGCGGAGCAGGTTGTGATGGAGGGGCATGCGAAGGGACTTCCGTCGATCATGATTCGACCGCGAGCCATCTTTGGTCCATATGACCAGACGTTGTTTCCCAGAATTGTCGCGGCCAACGCGAAATCAGGCGTGCCGATGATTGGCGGGGGACAGGCATTCATCGATCTGACATGTGTGGATAATGTGGTGGACGCGTTGTTGTTGTGCCGTGATGTTGGTGCCACAGCACTCGGCAGAGCCTACAATATCTCCAATGGCGATCCAAGGGCGTTTAATGAGTTGGTAAGCAGCCTGTTTGGCATGCTGGATATGCCGCTGCGTCGCCTTAACATTCCTTATCGGATGGCATATGGTGTGGCAGCGTTGCTGGAGCGAGTCCATGGCTATATTCCTCGGTTGGGTGAACCCGCGCTGACACGGTATACAGTCGGCTCGTTGTCCATCCCGCAGACGTTGGATATTACGGATGCACGGGAGCAATTGGGATACGTCCCTCGGGTGTCTATTAAAGAGGGTTTACAACAATTTGCAGACTGGTGGAGGGCTGAATCATGCTGACGACAACTCCGGTAGAACTATATCTGGGTGCGGCAGGTTACTGTACACATCCAGAGTTTCTGACGCTGCGCGGTGGTCGGTTGAGATCGGTGCCTTTCCCGGCAGGTTTTGCCTGCATCATTCATCCCGTACATGGACCGATCCTGCTGGATACGGGATATAGCTCCCGCTTTTTCAAGGAAACGGCTCATCTGCCCAATGCACTGTATCGTCATATTACACCGGTGGTCTATCGTGAAGAGGATAGTGCCGTTCATTTTTTGGCTCGAATTGGGCTGAAAGCTTCGGATATCCGGTATATCATCCTCTCTCATTTTCACGGCGATCACATCGCGGGTGTACGAGATTTCCCGGAGGCACAATTCATCTATCTGCCAAGGGCTTATGATGCTGTGCGCTCACTTGGTCCAATTGCGGCTGTGAAGGCAGGTTATCTGTCCGGGCTGCTGCCTGAGGATTTTGCGGCCAGATCATTGCCAGTTACGCGTCAGCCTGAGCGGTGGACGAGAGCGGGGGAGGAGTTCCCTTTTGATGAAGTCTACGATATCTTTGGCGATGGCAGCCTGCTGGGGGTGGATGTATCCGGTCATGCGGAAGGCATGATGGGACTTCTGTTGCGTACAGAAGAACATGATTATTTCCTGTGCGCGGACGCGGTGTGGTCGAGTCGGGCTTTTCGTGAACAGCGCAGACCTCATGCGCTCGCGGGTATCATTATGTCTGATCGACAGGAATACCACCGTAACTTTGACAAGCTTGTCCAGCTGCATCAGCAGTTTCCCCACATTCGGATTGTGCCGAGTCACTGCCGAGAGGTACTGGACGCTTGGGGTACAGGAGGGCTGAAACGATGAGCAATACCCTTCGTATTGTGGTACATTATGCGCTTGCACGCGGGCTGCGAACATGGAAAACGCGAGAACAACTGGAGCGCTGGCAAGAGCGCCGGATTATTCGGCATGTCCATCAGATCCGTGCCCGATCACCGTTTTACCGAAAGTGGTGGGGTGGCGTGGACGTATCCAACTGGAGAAGCTTTCCGTTGATTGACAAATCAATCATGATGGAGAACTTTGATACACTGAATACGGTAGGCATTACCAAAGATGAAGCGTTGGCTCTAGCAGGTGAAAGTGAAGAAACGCGTGACTTCAAACCCTCCATTCAAGGCGTGACGGTTGGACTGTCTTCGGGCACGTCAGGGAACCGGGGGATATTTCTGGTGAGTGATCGGGAGCAGGATGCGTGGACGGGTACGGTGCTGGCCAAGTTGCTGCCTGGTGGACTGTGGAAACCTGCCAAGATTGCGTTTTTCCTGCGGGCCAACAGTAATCTGTATGAATCGGTGCAGCGCGGCAAGTTGCAGTTTCAGTACTTTGATCTGCTGGAGCGTGTGGAGAATTTGGTGAAGCGGTTAGAAACCTACCAACCTACCGTGTGGGTGGCTCCTCCATCCATGCTGCGTCTGTTGGCGGACGCCTATGTGGCAGGCCACCTGACTGCTGTACCGGATAAAATCATCTCTGTTGGCGAGGTGCTGGACCCCCTGGATCGCAAGGTGCTGGAGCAGGTCTTCGGACAGACCGTTCATCAAGTCTATCAGTGTACAGAAGGGTTCCTGGGTGCGACCTGTCGTTATGGCACGCTGCATTTGAATGAAGACATCGTGCATATTGAAAAAGAGTTCATTGATCCCTCCACCCGACGGTTCGTGCCCATTATCACAGACTTCTCCAGAACATCACAGCCGATCATCCGGTATCGGCTGAATGATATTCTGACCGAGGCGGCGCTGCCATGTGCCTGTGGTTCCCCGTTTACCACCATTGAGCGGATTGAAGGCCGCTGTGATGACACACTTTATTTTACACAACTACATACGGGTGAGGCGGTACCGATCTTTCCGGATTTCGTCACCCGTTCTGTCATAGCGGGATCGCCAGAGATTGAACATTATCGTGTGGTGCAGCAAGAGGACGGGACGATGGAAGTGTCGCTAGTACTTGGTGGAAATGCAGCACTGGGGCAAGTAAAGGCTGATGTGTTGCAGGAATTGAACAAGTTGGCAGACAGGATGGATTGTACTTTGCCAGAGGTGAGGTTCGTTCCGTATGCGTTCAAACCAGGGGTCACCAAGCTACGCAGGGTGGAGAGACAGCTTGATTGAGCTGGTGAGAAAATATTGCGGGAGAGCAGGTGGCTGAATGACAGTGGTGACATACAAGATAGGAGATGGACAGCAACGGATGCAGACAGAGAATCATAGAAATGAAGAAACGAAGGAAAAAAGAATATCAACATCCGGTGCATATGATCCCGTGGCTCTCATTACAGGCACATCCAGTGGCTTCGGTATGTTAACGGCCATTACTCTTGCCAAGCAGGGATACCTTGTTGTTGCCACAATGCGCGACCTGAATCGAAGAGAAGAGTTGGTCAGACTTGCAGGAGAGGCAGGCATAACAGAACGTTTGGTGTATGAGCAGCTGGACGTTACGGATTCTGAATCGGTGCAAGCAGCTATAACCAAAGTCGTTCAGGATTATGGGCGCATCGACATACTGGTGAACAATGCAGGATTTGCGGTTGGCGGGTTCATTGAGGAAGTATCGATGGAGGATTGGCGACGCCAGATGGAAACGAATCTATTTGGATTAATCGCCGTGACACGTGCGGTCCTGCCTGTAATGCGTGAACAGAAGCAGGGGTTGATTATTAACTTGTCCAGCGTAAGTGGCTTGTCCGGTTTTCCGGGGTATGCGCCCTATGCAGCCTCCAAATTCGCTGTGGAGGGATTCACCGAAAGTCTGCGGCATGAGATGTCTTCGTTTGGCGTTCGGGTGGTATTGGTTGAACCAGGCGCTTATCGTACGCCAATCTGGAATAAAGGTTTGGGTGAGATTCACCGGAGCGAAAACTCTCCATATAAGCATAAGCTGGATGCGGTTCTTCGTTATTCCAAATATGCGAGCGAGACGGCACCCGATCCACAGGAGGTAGCTGATCTGATTGGCCGAATTGCCCGGATGCGTGCACCAAGACTTCGATATGCTCTCGGAAAAGGTTCGCGTATGCTCATCATAGGTAAAGCACTGCTACCGTGGAAGTGGCTGGAGCGGATTATCGCCCGTGGTTTAAAATAGAGATTAGGCAGGAGCCAAAATTGTACAGTTTGCGAATGGGAGGGGTTAGCCATATTCGAATTCATCGTCATTATTTTACTTCTTGCGATTGTGGGTCTGCTCTTTCATATCAATAGCAAGCTGCCAGCGCGTGACCGGGTGAAGGAAGCGATGGAACATGATCGGAATCAGAAACATAATCAGGATGCTCCAAATTAAAACGCGGAGGTTACCAATGAAAATTGCATTCGTTTTGTTTGATGGACTGACTTTCCTTGATTTTGCAGGGTTTTATGATGTGATCAATCGGTTGAATTTCTTTGAACCTACCAAAGGAACGACGTGGGAAACCTGTGCCATGACAGATCAGGTCACGGATGAGTCTGGTCTAACGTTGAAGGTGGATCGAGTGAAGCCTGACCTGTCGGAATATGATCTCGTGTTTATCCCTGGAGGCATGGGAACGCGCAAGCTTCGATATGACGAAGCCTTCGTAGGTTGGCTGAAACAGGCTGAGTCTGTGCCTTTGAAGGTTTCCGTGTGTACAGGCTCTCTGCTGCTGGGTGCAGCTGGTTTTTTATCCGGTAAAAAAGCAACAACACATCCACATGCATATAATTTGCTTGAGCCGTATGTCACCGCGGTGATTCAGAAGCGGATTGTAAAAGATGGAAATGTAATTACAGCTGGTGGAGTAGCCACGTCCATTGATCTGGGGATTTATGTTGTTGGGTTGCTTGCAGGACAGGAAGCGGCAGCGAATGTAAAACTTCAGATCGATTATCCTTATGAGTTGCAGGGAGTGGTCGAAGAATGAATGAAGGCCGAAAGCAAGAGACCTATACCATTCGCAATATTCAGCGGGATGAAGCAGACATTTACTGGCCTTTGCGACTGGAAGCACTGAAAACCCATCCTGAAGCCTTCGGGGCTTCGTTTGAGTTGTCCATTCAACTCCCCATGAGTCAAGTGCATGAGCGAATACATAATGAACCGGATGATTATATTCTGGGAGCATACACAGAAGAAGGAACCTTGGCGGGAATGATGGGTTTCAAAAGAGAGTACGGCCTAAAGCTCAGGCACAAAGGCATGATCTGGGGCGTCTATGTTGCTCCGCCATATCGGGGGAGTGGGCTGGCTTCACGGTTGCTCCGCGAAGTGCTGGATCGGGGAAGACATCTGGAAGGTATCAAGCAGATTAATCTGAGTGTAGTGACAACAAATGAATCAGCCCGACGTTTATACGAGCGATATGGGTTTGAAGTTTATGGCATCGAGCGTAACGCACTGGAAGTCAATGGTCAGGGATATGATGAGGCGCATATGAATTACTTTTATACGGAGCATTCAACATTGAATGAAAATATCACAGCAGGAGGGGTTCTATGACAGATCATATTGAACTTGAGATCGACGGTGTTTCCTTTGTCTTAAAAGAGTCTCATTCTTTCGATTGGTTACAGCCCTTGGGTAAGGTTTTTCGCGTATTCGATCAGCAAGATTCAGGGAATCTCTCTTTTGGTATTGTGCAAAGGGATGGAAAGCGATTGTTCGTTAAATATGCGGGAGCACATACGATTCATGCGAATCATACGGGAAGTCCCCCGGAAGCCATTCGTAATCTGAAATCATCTGTTTCCGTATACGAAGATTTGGCGCATGACACGTTGATTCGACTAACGGATCATTTTGCAACGGATGAGGGCTATGCCTGTGTCTTCGACTGGGTGGATGGGGAGTGTCTGCACTCCCATTGGTATTTCCCACCTCCGGCCAAGTATGAAGATCCGCGTTCGCCCTATTATCGGTTCAGACAGCTTCCAGTGGAGACACGCATTCGGGCGACGGAGGAGATTCTGGATTTTCATATCGAGGTGGAACGAAGAGGTTATGTGGCTGTAGATCTGTATGATGGCAGTCTGATCTATGATTTTGACAGAAACTTTATGAAAATTTGTGATATCGACTTGTATCGGAAGGGCTCTTTTACCAATACCATGGGGCGTATGTGGGGATCTTCCCGCTTTATGTCTCCCGAAGAGTTTGAGCTAGGCGCGCCCATAGATGTGGTTACCAATGTATTCAACATGGGGGCAACGGCTTTTGCGTTGCTCGGCGGGGAGAAAGATCGTTCCTATGAGAGATGGGATGCCGGAGAAGCATTGTATCAGGTTGTGATACGTGCAGTCAGTGCTGATCGGTCCCAGCGGTACGCAACGATTGCGGAACTTGGTGAGGCCTGGGAACAAGCTGCCGTGCAAGGGCAATGAGTGGAGCGGTGTAATTTTCGCAAATATGCATAATCCATTCGTATGTGTGTTCGAAATCCCGTATAATGGAAATTATTAAGGGGGTGCAGACGATGTGCAGATATGCCATGTCAGGACCATATAAAGACATCTATGTTTGTTTCATTTGTCGCAAATCTTTTAAACAAGTTTCCAGACATGACCTGAGCCCTGAGGTGGTGGCACAACTTGAATATAAATGCCCGCAATGTGCCACGTCTATGGTTAGCATGGGACAGGATTTCCAGGCACCCAAGCAAAATGATACCAAACAATGGACCAAAGTGATGATACTGTATCGTCATGGTTATACCTATCATAATTGCGGGTGCGGGGCTGGATATCGCCCGGCTGATTTACGTGAATTATCCGATTTTCTGGATCAGCAAGAAGCTGGTAAAAGCAGTGAAGGCAAACGATTATTGCAAAGGTTAACTTCATAGTTATGGTTCCAAAATCCAACCTGTCGTCTATGGAAATGTTGAAAATACAGGTGAGCACGTTGTATACAATCAATGAGCAGCAGCGTCTATTAAGCATTAACGAGCCGGGTGGTGGGCAGGCTCCAGCCATTTTTATTGGCATGACTTCTGCCGGTTCACTGATCTATTATCATGAGCAGTTACCGCCTAATCTAATGGATGAGTTGGGTAAGGATTGCGAGCTTCCGTTGGATATTCCGAAACTGATTCGAAAGGTGGAAACCTTTGAGCCAGTTAACCATGTATGGATGGGACCCGCCTATGCTTTTCCTGAGTCATCTGACGAGTGGAATCATAAGGTTCAGTTGATTGGTCAGGAGCAGCATTATTTGCTGGCAGAGCATTTCCCTGAATTAACAGACCACTTGCATGAAAAAAGCCCTGTTGCCGCTTATGTTATTGGGGATTCTGCTGTGGCAGTGTGCTGCTCCGCAAGACTCTCCGATCATGGGGCGGAAGCGAGTCTATATACGGCACCCGGTCATAGAGGACATGGATATGCAGCGGAGACGGTAAAGTGCTGGCAGTATTATGTCAAGGAGCGTGGACGCATGCCAATCTACAGTACATCTTGGGATAATCTCGCTTCACAGCAAGTTGCCCGTAAACTGGGATTAATTCAGTTCGGTGTGGATTTCAGTATCACAACTGTAGATTTGAGGAAGGACTGTGATGTCTGATGATCCGCATTTTCGTACAAAAGGATCTGCAGTATGTCATTGAAGCGCATATCCGAATCTATCGAAACGAGTATAATTATGATCATAGCTTTGCTGAATTTATCACCAACGCGGTGAATTCATTTGGACTTAAAGGCAATCATTCGAGGGAGATGTTATGGATTGCCCGAGTTAGATCAGACAGCTTCTGGCTCCATAGGACTTACTCAGGTGAATGAAAATACGGCTCAACTTCGCTGGTTTTTGATCGAACCGGAAGCGCGTGGTGCAGGATGGGGCGGGAAGCTTATCGAACAGGCAGTTCTTTTTGCAAAAGAAAAGGACTACACATCCGTGATCCTGTGGACGAATGAGTCTTTGATCGGCGCGCGTAGATTATATCAATCTGCGGGCTTTGAAGTGAAGGAAGTCCGCAAGCAGATGTTGTCAGGTCAGGAGCTTACCGAAGAACAATGGGAACTTGTTCTGTAGTTGGCCGGGGGCTTGAGCATGAAAGCCGAATCTGTTGTCTTAACTCATTGTTGAAAGGAGTGGCACAGTGAATCGCAGAAGACTGATTCTGGGTTTGTTATCCGTATGCACAGCCTTGACGGTAGTAGCATGTTCGACTCGGACAGAAGACCAAGCATTATCAGCAACCATTGAAAGCAAGTTGCAGCAGATGGTTAGCGACCCTGTCCTCGTGACCAGCAGTAATCCCAATGATTATATTGGTGGTAACCGTGAGGCTTACGACGACATTTTGAATACGGGGGAGGCCGGACTGCTTTTCCTGCTGCAGCAGCTCGAATCCAGTCCGGATAATGGTCTTAAGGAATGGATCATGGCTCAGGCCAGTACTGAACTTCTTGGAGAGCATAACCCCGTAGAGGCATGGCATAGTGGCAAGGACTGGCTCAGGCAGTATAAAATGAACGTAGAATAATGGGTCATCATCCTAGTGTGTGATGAGCCGGAAGTACAAACCTCACCTCCAGTCAGCATGAGCAGCATTGAGAGGTTCTTGGAACCCGAAAGAATACATTATAGAGGTGAAATCCTTGAATAAGAAAATTGCTTTTTTTGATTCAGGCATTGGTGGTTTAACCGTTTTGCATCAGGCATTACAACAGTTTCCGGAAGAAAAATTTCTGTACTACGCGGATACCCTGCATGTCCCGTATGGAACCAAGTCTGCGGATCAGGTTAGAGGACATATTTTTGATTGTGTGGAAGCCATCGTTCAGGAGGATGTTCAAGCAATCGTGATTGCTTGTAATACAGCAACAAGTCTGGCTGTGAAGGATCTGCGCGCCAAGTACGATATCCCGATCATTGGCATGGAGCCTGCGGTGAAACCAGCCGTGGAGATGAATCGTGATAGTGGGAAGAGAGTGCTTGTATTTGCCACGGCCCTCACCTTGAGCCAAACCAAGTATAACGAACTGGTATCACGTGTTGATGATCACCACAGTGTGGATTCCATTGCGCTGCCGGAACTTGTGGAATGGTGTGAACAGCTGGATTTTGATCCGGGCAAAATCGCTGATTATTTCCGCTTCAAGCTGGCAGATCTCGATCTTCATGGGTATGGCACAGTGGTGCTTGGTTGCACGCATTATCCATTCTATACGTCCATTCTGCGCACGGTTCTGCCCGATCATATACAGATTATTGATGGCAGTACAGGTACGGTGAACCATCTCAAGCAGCGGCTTGGACTGGTGGCTCAACATGGAGACAGAACAGGGAAACAAGTCACTTTCCTCAGTTCATCAGGCCGACCGGAAGAGCAGGAGAAGATGTACAGTGCACTCCAATATCTTGAGAAGAACTCCATGTAGGTTACACCATAGGAGGTGATTGCTATGCAGTCCATTTACCTTATCCGTCACGCCAAGGCCACAGGGCAGGAACCCCATGCAGAGCTTACAGATGAAGGGATCAGGCAGTCCGAAAAACTTGCAGATATCTTGGCTCATCATTCCATAACGTATATTGTCTCCAGTCCATGGAAAAGGGCCGTTCAGACGGCTATGCCACTGGGCATAGCAACGCTGCAACGTATACATACGGATGAACGTCTCCAGGAGAGGATACTTAGCTCTCTTGATCTGCCTAACTGGATGGACGTACTGAAACGTACATATGATGATTTGGATTGGGTGGAAGAAGGCGGGGAATCTTCGAGAAACGCGGCTGCAAGGGGGCTGGCACTACTGGAAGAGTTATGGAGCAGACCGGAACAGCACGGAGCCGTAGTTACACATGGGAACTTGTTATCACTGCTTATTCGTGAGTATGAACCATCCTTTGGTTATGAAGAGTGGGCCAAACTGTCTAACCCGGATGTGTATGTGCTGGAGAGACAACGACCGGATGCAGGGATGTCCACCATTCGGAGAATTTGGACAGATTAAACAGTAAAAGAGTGCTCCAGCGATATTATATCAGCCAGAACACTCTTTTACTGTTTATCCATGGGGCATATTTACAATGCGGCAATCATGATCATAACCCATCCAGCCAAAAATGCGACTCCGCCAAGTGGGGTAATGGCTCCCAATTTGCGAACACCCGTTACACTTAAAGCGTACAGGCTGCCAGAGAACAGGATGATCCCGGCGAACATCAGCCATCCGGCAAGCATGACGAGTGAAGAGGATTCGAGACGGTCTGTCAGCAGTCCGATCAGGATGATCCCTAGTCCGTGGATGAGGTGATATTGAACACCGGTTTCATAGATTTTGATCATGTCAGCGGATAGTTTGCGCTTGAGCGCGTGTGCGCCAAAAGCACCCAAAGCAACAGCCAGGAACATCATAATACTGCCGAGTATAATCAGGGTTTGCAATGTGTTTTTCTCTCCTTTTAAGGGTAATTAGTTATAACATCAAAGTGTACTGCACGAGTGTTGTCTACAGTTTACGCAATTGAATCTGCCCAATGGAGTGATCGGCTTCCTTTTTCAGAATCAGTCTGGCACGGCCTTTGGTTGGCAAAATGTTTTCATGCAGATTTTTGGCATTGATATCCCGCCAGATCTGGTTGGCCGTACGCACGGTTTCTTCTTCATCGATATTGGCGAATCGTTGATGGAAAAAGGAATCCGTGTTCTGGAAAGCTGTATTGCGGAGCAGCTTGAAACGCTCAACGTACCAGTGTCGTATATGCTCTTCTTCCGCATCAATGTAGATGGAAAAATCGAAGAAATCACTAACCAGCAAAGGCGTTTCCTTTTTGATCTGAAGTACATTGATGCCTTCAATAATGAGAATATCCGGTTGACAGATCTGCTTCTCTTCCCCTTGAATGACATCGTAGGCGAGGTGAGAGTAGACGGGTGCTTTCACTTCGGGTTTGCCTGACTTCACATCACCCATGAACTGAATCAGGGATTTGATATCATAGCTTTCCGGGAATCCCTTGCGGTTCATGATGCCCTTCTCTTGCAGCACCGCATTGGGATATAAGAAACCGTCGGTTGTGACAAGGTCAACCTTCGGGCTATTCTTACCTCTGGCGAGCAGTGCCTGTAGTAAGCGGGCCGCTGTACTTTTGCCCACGGCAACACTTCCCCCGATTCCAATGATGTAGGGGGTGGGGAGAGCTTCTTTTTTCATAAAGGAGGCCGTCAGTCGATTCAGCTCTCGTGAAACTCTTGCATATAGGTCAATAAAGTGGGTAAGAGGCAAATATATATCTTCGACTTCTTGAATGGATACCTCTTCATTCAATCCCTTTAACTGTTCTAATTCGGCTTCCGTCAGTGGAAGAGTGGTCTGATGTTCTTTAAGTTCAGCCCATTCCTTGCGGTTAAACTCGATGTAAGGAGAGTATAAATTCATGAGATCCCGCTTTCTGTATGTAATATAATTGTGGACACAATCTTTAGTGTATCAAATTTCAGGAAACTGACAACACCTTTACATTGTGCATTTCATAATGCCTTTCGTCAAAATGGAGCGAAAAACAACTTATAGGAAAGTTTAACCCAATTTATGTTAAAGTCAACGTATACCATGCGGAAGGGTGACAGCACATGATCGTATATGAGAGAGAGCATGATTTTGTTTTGACCGCACAGCATGAGCATGGATTAGTAGCCGGAGAGATGGCTTCCCACTGGAAAAATGAATTACTAGCCGATGCTGCGCATCGGGATGAATTGATTCTAGCGGCCAAGGAACATGACCGTGGCTGGATTGAACTGGATTCGTCTCCGTTCTGGAATGATTACAGTCAATCGCCGTATTCGTTTCGTGACTTTCCATTGCGTCCGCGTTTTGTATTCTACCATAAAGGGATTGAAGAAGTTCGTCAGAAAAACCTCTACGCCGGATTATTGTGTAGCTTGATGTACACGGAGCTATTTCAGAAAAATCTGGGGGCCAATGCTCAGGATGATGATGAAATCCGAGATTATCTGCAGCAAGAACACGAACGTCAGCTGGATTGGGAGAAACAGCTTGGTGGTGATGCTGAAGCACTGAAACAGAGGTTGCAAAGTAATGTGGAGATCATGCTTTTCTGTGATCAGCTCAGTCTGTTTCTCTGTATGGAGGAACCTGGAACACCTGCTGCGCGTTATGATTTTTTTGCAGAAGGGCTCAGTTGTACGTTTGATGCCTGTTCCAGACAACCGATTCAGGCAGAGTGGTTATCCAATGAAAAAGTAGGCCTGTCTTTTTTCCCGTTTGATGAGGACTTTACGATCGTTTTGCCTTATAAATCGGTGCCAAAGGCAAGTATCCGCAAATTTGGTATGCAACAGGCTTATCGCCGGGCTGAATGGAAGGAACGCCGGGTGTTGATTACGGAATTGAACTGAGAACAGGAAACTCCAGGTTTGAGGAAAGAGCAGCATAGAATATCACAAAACAGGCGGGCTTCTGATGTACAGGTGTACAGGGCGTCCGCCTTTCGTATGCATATATATCATCATAGACTATAGTATGAGACCGGTGAAAACACCAATGAATCAGAGTGGGAATAAAGAAGGAAAACATAGGTTATTCCCAGAAATGTTAGTGTACAGCAGAGAAGCGCACGTTAGCAGGAGGACGAATATGGATACTAGAATAGAGATATTAACGATGTGTATGGTATGGGACAAAATGAATGATCAGGTGTTGTTAATGAATCGGCCGGATCGCAAAGGATTTCCGGGATACATCGCTCCTGGAGGGAAGGTAGACTTTCCGGAGAGTATCGTGGATGGTGCCGTGCGGGAGGTTCTGGAGGAGACGGGGCTAGCGGTCAATGAGATTACGTATAAAGGGCTTGATGAGTTCTGTGATCCCGAACAAGGATTGCGGTACATGGTATTTAACTATTTGGCGACTTCATTCGAGGGTCAGTTATTGCAAGATCCGCCCGAAGGCGAACTGTTATGGGTACCTATGAAGCGGGTTTTTGAGCTGCCTATGCAGGATTGGTTTGCTGAACGTCTCCCGCGTTTTTTCCAAAAAGGCACTTTTGAGCGGAGCGTGATCTGGGAGAAGTCATCCGGACGTACGCTGCAAGAGACATTTATGGTGTACAGCGATTCGGTACTTGAACAGAGTGGGACCAGATAAAGTTAAAACGTCAGAAGGAGGAAAAATCATGGGATACCAGCATGCCTTGCAAGGATACATTGCGGCGACGAATACACATCAGTTTGATGAAGTCAGTAAATGGTTATCGCCACAAGCTGTATATTGGTTTACGGGAACGTCCTGTACTACCCCTAACGAAATTCGGGCTTATTTTGAGAACGCTTGGAAGACAGTCAAGGAAGAAGTGTATCGTGCTGAAGATGTTAAGTGGATTACGACTAGCAAAGATCAGGCCGTTTGTATTTATACCTACCACTGGAAGGGAATTTATCAGGGAGAGCCGGCTTATGGCAAGGGTCGGGCCACGAATGTATTTGTTGCTGGGTTTGATGGGGAATGGAAATTAATCCATGAGCATTTAAGCTTGGGTTAGGATAAAATAATGCCTCATAATGTATCATCCATATCTATATATTTATATCCAAATATTATGATATAATGAAGTTTACTATTTTTATAGGAGATGACTAGTCTGTGGGTAATAGTGTGTGGGTAATAGTGTGTGATTAATAGATTGAGTAAACTAGTTTGGCGAAATGTAGAATGATATATTTGTGGATTTGCCATACATAGGCTTCTGCAAACAGGACGTAAATGAATATTGTACGATGAAAAGGTGGAGATTGGCATGAAATTGTCGTTCCGGATTTTGGACTGGGAAGAAGAGAGACCCTACGAACTTTTATTAATGGCTGATCCTTCAAAAGCAATTGTGGATGAGTACCTGAGTCGGGGTGTTTGTTTTATTGCCGAGTATGAAGGAGAGATGGTTGGTGAGTTCGTATTGTTGAAGACTCGCCCAGAGACTGCGGAGATTGTTAATATTGCCGTACAGGAAGAACTGCAGGGACAAGGTGTAGGCAAACACATGATTAAGGAAGCGATGGAAGCTGCACGGAGATTGGGCTGCCGGATTCTCGAGATTGGGACGGGCAACTCCAGCTTTCATCAATTGAAGTTATACCAACGTTGCGGTTTCCGCATTATCGGGGTTGATCGTGATTTCTTTGTGAGACATTATGAGGAAGAGATTATAGAGGATGGTATCCGCTGTGTGGATATGATCCGTATGGCCATAGATCTGGATGCTGTTATCGAGGATGAAGACGAAAGGAAGGGTACTTAAGTGAATCGGCATACACATATTGGCGTATATGGTTTGGTCACTTGGGAGCACAAATTCCTGTTGATTCATAAGGCACGCGGGGCATATCAGGGGCAATGGGATTTACCAGGCGGAAGGCTGGAGTTTGGTGAGCAGCCAGAGGCCGCTCTTCATCGTGAGATTGAAGAAGAGACGGGCCTGACCCATCTACAATTAATGATTTGTTCTGCGGAGTCTACGGTTGTGGAATGGGTGCATCAAGGTGAGCCGGAAGAGCTGCACCATATCGGGATGTTGTATGATGTTGTTTTGACCGCAGCCAGTCAGCCGAATCATATCAAAAAAGAACCCGATGGTGAAGATTCGCTGGGCGCGGACTGGTTTACACTGGAGCAGGTTAGAGATCTTTCCCTAACGCCGTTTGCAGAGTATATGATTAGTCAAAGTACGGCTTGATGCGCATCCTCAACTTTTAAATTTGCTGAATTCAAAGAAGCTGCTTGGATAATTTATGTCTGGGCCAGCTTTTTGCTGTGGGTCTCCTGAAGAAAACCCCAATTATTTGTTGAATGTAACGTCAAATGGTTAATGTTTAACTTGACGGTTTGTTTTTGAACATAATGGACCACAATTCAATTAAGGAGGTAAATGGGAGATCGTATGCCTATTTTGTTGTAATTAAGCGTTCGTTGTTCTGCTCAAATTGATCGATTTATTCGATTCATCTAATTTATGCATCAATTGAACTAAAAATAGGAAATGCTCCTGAGCGTAAAAGTTTATAGAATAGATATTAGAACATGGACTTCACTTGAAGAAGAGGAGAAAGTGTAACCTTCGAACGGATCAGGACAGTATTCGACATCTGTGCGACGGTATATACAATCATTGTTTTACTTTGATTTTGAAAACGCAGACAAACCTTGACGGGAGCGTCGGACTAACGTTACTACCACCAACAGCACGATTATTGGACTTCATGAAAAATTTCGCTTAAAATGTTGAACGAACGCAAATTACGGCTTAGTCAATGATTTCCGTCAAAAACTTATGACTAAATCAAGACGGAGGGAACGTCGATGACGATCGTGGAAGGCAACAAGAAGCCCTGGGAAAGTTACTATGGCCCCAATATGGGATACGTACAGGAACAATATGAATTATTTGCTCAAGATCCTGGTTCGGTTACACCGGCCTATCGGGAACTATTTGAACAATGGGGTGCACCGCCGATGTCTGGCAGGGATGCACGCACAACCTTGAATTCCGGCAACGCCCAATCTGCTTCCGGAAGCGTAGATATTCAATTATTACAGAAAGCGGTTACAGCGGGTAAACTGGTATGGAACATCCGTACCTATGGTCATCTTGCTGCAGATATAGATCCGCTTGGAATCAGTGAAGATACAGACACATCTTTGCTGGAACCTCAGCATTTTGAATTAAACGAAGAAGATCTGAAAGCTTTGCCTGCTTCCCTGATCTGGGAAGGTGCAGATGGACAGACAGCAACCGGATGGGATGCAATCCAACGTTTGCGTCAGATATACACTGGGCCCATGGCCTACGAATTCAGTCATGTGCACGAAGTTCAAGAGCGTGAGTGGCTGAATCGTCGCGCGGAATCTCGGACATCACCGGCTCCGCTTACGTCGAAAGAACGTAAGGCTTTGCTGGAACGTTTGGTTGAAGTCGAGCAATTTGAAGATTATCTTCACAAAACATTTGTTGGGCAGAAGCGTTTCTCCATCGAAGGTAACGATGTGCTTGTGCCGATGCTGGATGAAGCTGTTCGCATCATGGCAGAAGCCGGATCAAGCCACATTCTGATGGGGATGGCTCACCGTGGACGGTTAAATGTACTGGCTCATGTTTTGGGCAAACCGTACAGCAAAATTTTCTCTGAATTTCATCATGCTCCGAACAAAGATTTGGTTCCATCGGAAGGTTCGACTGGAATCAACTACGGTTGGACGGGGGATGTCAAATATCATATGGGTGCCAACCGTTTTGTAAAAGACGGAGAAACTGTGCAGGCTCGCCTTACTCTGGCAAATAACCCGAGCCATCTGGAATACGTTAATCCGGTTGTACAAGGGTTTGCACGTGCGGCTCAGGATGACCGTCGTGACCCTGGATATCCGAAGCAGGACGTAACGAAGGCAGCTACCATTTTGATGCATGGTGATGCAGCATTCCCTGGAGAAGGGATTGTTGCAGAGACGCTTAACTTCAAAGCTTTGCCAGGATATCAGAATGGCGGAACCATCCATATTATCGTCAACAATCGTCTGGGTTTCACTACAGATAGCGGTGATTCCCGTTCAACGTATTACGCAAGTGACCTTGCTAAAGGGTACGAAATTCCGATTGTACACGTGAATGCGGACAATCCGGAAGCTTGTATTGCAGCCATTCGTATGGCAGCAGAGTATCGCAATCGTTTCAAAAAGGATTTCCTGATCGACTTGATCGGTTACCGTCGCTACGGCCATAACGAAACCGATGATCCCGAAACAACTCAACCTATCGTTTATGACAAGGTGAAAAACCATCCAACGGTAAGCCACTTGTATCAGGATCAGTTGAAAAAGGAATCGATTATCGATGATGCATCCATTACGAGCATTCGCGATGGAGTAACGAACAAATTAAAAGAAGCTTATGACCAGATGAAGAAAAATGAAGTACATGAATATTACCAACGGAAAATCAGTGAGCCGGAAGCTGTTACGATTACGCCTACTGCCGTACCATTGGAGAATCTGCGCAGCATTAATGCGGACCTGCTGAAATGGCCTGAGAACTTCAATGTGTATCCGAAGTTACAGCGGATTTTGCAACGCCGGAGCACTTCCCTGAACGAAGGGGAAAAAGTGGATTGGAGCCTTGCGGAGACACTCGCATTTGCAACCATTCTGGCAGATGGCAAGCCAATTCGGATTAGTGGACAGGATGCCGAGCGTGCTACATTTGCTCATCGGAATCTGGTATTGCATGATTCAGAGAATGGAGCAAAGTTCTGCCCATTACATCACTTGCCACAGGCAAGAGCATCCTTTGCAATCTATAACAGTCCGTTGTCTGAAGAATCCGTTGTTGGATTTGAATACGGATATAACGTATATTCACCCGATACACTGGTCATCTGGGAAGCTCAATTCGGTGACTTTGCCAACTGTGCACAAGTTATTTTTGACCAGTTTGTATCAGCGGGTCGCGCCAAATGGTCACAAAAATCCAGTCTGGTTATGTTGCTTCCACATGCGAATGAAGGTCAGGGACCTGAGCATACAAGTGCTCGTCTTGAACGCTTCCTGCAGCTTTGTGCAGAAGACAACATGACGGTTGCCAACTTGTCGAGTGCATCTCAGTACTTCCACTTGTTGCGTCGTCAAGCTTCGTTGACTGAAACGGAAGATGCTCGTCCACTTGTGATGATGTCACCAAAAAGTCTCATTCGGAATCCGCGTGTTGCTTCACCGGCAGTCGAATTTAGTGAAGGCAAGTTTGAGCTTGTGCTGGAACAAGCTGGACTGGGGACACAGCCGGATCGCGTAGAGCGCATTATTTTGTGCAGTGGCAAGATTGCCATCGACCTGGAAGATGCTTTTGAAAAAGATAAAGCAGATTGGTCATGGCTTCACATCATTCGAGTGGAACAACTTTATCCGTTCCCGGCAGAAGAGATCAAACGTATACTTGCACGTTTCAGCAATGTAAAAGAACTGGTATGGGTGCAGGAAGAAAACAAAAACATGGGTGCCTGGACATACATGGAGCCTCGTCTTCGTGAAGTTGCCCCGGAAGGCACAACCGTTAGATACGAAGGTCGCCCGGAACACGCAAGTCCTTCCAGCGGTTATCAGCTTGTGCATAGTATGGAACAGCAACAGATTATTACATCTGCGTTGAAACAAACGACGAAGAATAATATTCCACTGGGGAGGTAACAGCTGTGAGTGAAATTAAAGTACCTGCAATGGGTGAGTCAATAACTGAGGGAACTGTATCCAGATGGATGGTTAAAGAAGGGGATACCGTTAATCAGGGTGATGTGCTTCTTGAACTGGAAACGGATAAAGTAAATATTGAGATCAGCGCAGAAGAAAGTGGCGTGCTGGAGAAGATCATACGTCAGGAAGGAGAGACGGTCGAGATCGGTGAAACGATCGGTACACTCTCAGCTGGTTCTGGAGGAGGAAGCGGTGCACCCGCTTCCGAACCAGCAGCTGAAGAGAAAAAGGCCGTTACTCCTGCACCTGAAGCTCCAACACCACCACTAGCACCTGTTGCGGCAGCACCGGAGTCATCCGATAGTGCCAAGACGGCTTCACCGTCTGCTCGTAAGCTTGCACGTGAACGTGGTATCGAGTTAGATCAGGTTCAGAGCAAAGATCCGATTGGACGGGTATACCAAGATGATGTGAAGAGCCATAACAATCAGGTGCCTGCTCCTGCTGCTCCACCTGCGAGTAAAGCTCAAGCAGCACCAAGTGCTCCGGCAGCTGGAAGTTCTACCTATACCAAACCAGTGGAGCGTCAGCGGATGTCTCGCCGCCGTGCGACCATTGCCAAACGTCTGGTAGAGGCTCAGCAGACAGCAGCCATGTTGACTACGTTTAATGAAGTTGATATGACTGCGATCATGGATGTACGTAAACGCCGTAAGGACAAGTTCAAAGAGAAACATGAGATTAACCTGGGCTTCATGTCCTTCTTCACCAAAGCGGTTGTGGGGGCTCTGAAAAAATTCCCTACAATTAACGCAGAGATTGATGGCGAAGATGTTGTGCTCAAAAAGTATTATGATATCGGCATCGCCGTATCTGCGAAGGAAGGACTGGTTGTACCGGTTGTACGTGATGCCGATCGTCTGGGCTTTGCCGAGATCGAGAAGAGCATTGCGGACCTGGCATCCAAAGCTCGTTCCAACACGCTGGCGTTATCTGATCTGCAAGGTGGAACGTTCACCATCACCAATGGTGGAACATTTGGTTCCTTGTTGTCTACGCCAATTCTGAATACACCTCAAGTGGGTATTCTGGGGATGCATAAGATCCAGCTTCGTCCAGTCGCGATTGATGCAGAGCGGATGGAGAACCGTCCAATGATGTACATCGCGCTGTCCTACGATCACCGGATTATCGACGGTAGTGAGGCTGTTCGTTTCCTCGTGACCGTGAAAGAACTGCTTGAAGACCCGGAATCTCTGTTAATTGAAGGTTAATCCATAAAGCTTGTTTATAGCTATTATTCATATCGTTCAACAAGAAAACCCCTGAACTGGAGCGCAGCGTGAGCTGCACATCCGATCCAGGGGTTTCTTTTGCTGTTGCTCATGGTATGTTGCCTTCGACTCTATTAGATAGAGTCAGCCGTCTCAGTAGGGTTCACCGGGCTAGGGTGTGTATTCGATCCAGGGGTATTCCGCTCTAGCCAGTTCACAACATGCTGAGCCACTTCTGTTCGGTTGATCTCATGCAGCATTTCATGGCGTCCATCCGGATACAGGCGATACTCAATATTCTCCAACTGAAGCTTCTTATACTGCGAGACCAGATTAAGAACGCCTTTGCCATGAAGTCCGACAGGGTCCTTTTCACCTGAGAACAGGTATACGGGTTTGTGTTTGGGTATGCGCTCCATATTGTGTGGAAGATGGACTTCAAGCAGTAATTTGAAGAAGTCGCGGAAAAAGCCTGCTGTACAGACTGCTCCGCACAGGGGATCATCAATGAATCGCTGAACCTCTTGTGAGTCCCGGGACAACCAATCAAACGGTGTCGCGGCAGGGCGGAAAGAGCGGTTAAATCCACCAAACACAATCGCGTTGAGCAGCATGCTGGGATGAGTATCCCCCTGAATGCCGCATTGCAAGAAGGCCAGCTTCTCTCCAAACCGGAGCAGACCGCGTCTGCCGTTTGTCCCGGATAAAATAAAGGCATGGTACTGCTCATGATCAGCGTACATGAGATGTTGTACCAAGAATGAGCCCATGCTATGTCCCATGAGAAACAGGGGCACCCCAGGATTCTCCTTGGCGGCTACTTCGCCCAGATTGATCATATCACTCGCCATCCAGCGGAAGGCATCGATACCAGCATTACCAAGCAACTTGGCATGCTCTACAGTTTTGCCATGACCCCGATGGTCATTGGCATAGACCGCATAGCCATTTTCAGTAAGAACGTTGGCAAATTCCGCGTATCGGGCTGCGGTCTCGCCCATGCCGTGTGCAATTTGCACTACACCCTTAACGTTGCATTCCGGATCGGGAAGCCAGCGGTACACATGAATACGGGTACCTTCACTAGCGACCAAGGCAAAGGTAGATTCCTGCATCTCGTGTAATTCCTCCTTCACAGGTTACATATAAGCTTGATTTATGGCAGATAAGAGCGAAGAACAGTGGTATTTCCATCTAATGTATAAGAACCCAGATTGGCTGGCAAGAGATAACATTGTCCAGCTTTCAATTCAATGCTGTCTGATTCAGCATGTGCCCACTCCAAAGTTCCTTCTCCTTCACAGACAACGAGAATCGTGAAGCTGTCAGGATTGGTGGAGAGTTCCCAACGTGTATTCACAACACCTTTTTCAACTACAAAATAAGGGCATTCCGCAAGCTTGAGCCATTCACCAGGAGTAGCGTTATTTGTTTTCATCGTTGAGGCACCTGCGCCCTCATAGGCGGTGACATTTAATGAATCTTCAACATGCAACTCACGTGGTTTGCCATCCAGCCCTGGACGATTGTAATCGTATATCCGGTACGTCGTATCCGAGTTTTGCTGAATCTCAGCGACAACGACACCTGCACAGAGCGCATGCACTGTTCCAGCAGGGATAAAGAACGTATCACCAGCTTCTACAGGCACCTGACGAAGGGTATCCATCACCGTGCCGTTTTCCAATGCTTCTTTTAATGTTGCCCGATCAACGCCTTCATTTAAGCCGTAGATGATGTGTGCGCCCGGTTTTGCGTCGAGTACATACCACATTTCTGTTTTGCCAAGCTCGCCAGGAGGCAGTGCCTCATACTCGTCTGTTGGATGAACCTGAACGGACAGGTCATCGTTGCAGTCAAGCAGCTTAATCAGAAGGGGGAAACGGCCGCCTTTTTCGGAAACGCCTTTGGTTCCAAGCCATTCGGTGCCCAGTTGTTCACGAACTTCATCCAGACCCTTGCCAGCAAGGGCTCCATTTAATACCTTGGTTGTACCGTTTGGATGATCCGCAATCATCCATCCTTCTCCGATATGTCCTTCAGGGGGCGTAAGGCCAAATTGCTCCAGCGCACGACCGCCCCACACACGTTCTTTGAATTCAGGTTGGAATTGTAATGGGTATGGCATAGACATCAGTAATCTCTCCTCTAGTATATGAAGTGGTGGATCGCTTTAATCAGTCATGGGCATGTAGTCGCCATGAGCAAACAAGTGAATACGTTTGCATATGTAGATGTAGAACACAGATCGCAGTAAGAAAAAGCCGTTAATAGCTCACCTTGCGATTGTGTCTAGTTTATTGTATTTGGTGAACAAAGGAAATTATTTTTTCTCAATTCCGATCAGAAAAGGAGAAGTTTCTCGCTGTAATTGGCGATACAGCACAACCTGTGCTTGTTCTACCGGCAGGGAAGAGGACCATTCCAGCACGGCTGATGCTTCCTGTGCGCCTCCGTCATGACCGGGGTAGAGCACAACTGTAATAATTCCGCGAGGACGTAGTAAAGCGAGTGCAGCCTCGAGTGCAGCAATCGTACTGTCAGTCTTGGTTATGATGGAGGAATCTGCATTTTCCGAAGGCAGATACCCCAGATTAAACATGACTGCGCCAACCGCACCAAGCCATGACTCCGGCACGGCTTCTGCCATTCGATCATGACTTAGTTGAAGCATGGAGATGGAGCCAAGCTTGGTTTCGTCGTTTTGTTTTCGAATCCGGGCCTGTGCAAGCGTAAGGGCTTCACTTTGAATATCGAATCCAATGACTTGACCACGTTTGCCTACTTGTTGTGCCAAAAATAGTGTGTCTGCTCCAGTACCAACCGTTGCATCTATGGCCAGATCACCTGGCTGCAGACGGGAAGCAATCCACTGATGAGCACAGCTGAGAACCGAAAGAAAGCCCATCTATGCTCGCCTCCAATACTTACCTTGCCATGAATCCCGCTCTCGCAGCTCACGATCAATGGAGTTTAACACTTCCCATTTGTTGAGGGACCACATCGGTCCAATCAGCAGATTACGCGGTGCATCGCCTGTAAGACGGTGTACGATCATTTCTGGCGGGAGCATCTCCAATGTATCTACGATCAGTTTGATGTACTCATCCTGTTCCAGAAAACGTAAAAGTCCGGCTTCGTATTGCTTCACCATCGGTGTTTTGCGCATGAGATGTAACAGGTGAATCTTGATTCCCTGTACATCCATATTGGCAACTGCCCGTCCGGTGTCCAGCATCATCTCATGTGTCTCTTGAGGCAAACCATATATGATATGTGTACACACTCGTATATTCCGTTTGCGCAGTTTCTCAACCGCTTCTTCGTAACACTTCGTGTCGTGCGCCCGATTAATCAATGTTGATGTGGAATCATGGATCGTTTGAAGTCCCATCTCAACCCACAGATAGGTGCGTTCGTTCAGTTCAGCCAAATAATCAACAACGTCATCTGGCAAACAATCCGGGCGAGTGGCGATGGACAAACCAACAACACCGGGTTGCTCAAGAATTTCTTCAAAATATTCGCGCAGCTCCTCAACCGGAGCATACGTATTCGTATAGGCTTGGAAATAGCCAATATAATGTGCTGTAGGCCACTTGAGGTGCTGTTTATCTCGAATTGTATTGAATTGGGTGACCAGATCTTCACGTCTGCTGCCAGCAAAATCACCTGATCCACGCGCACTGCAGAAGGTGCAACCACCTTTGGCAATGGAACCGTCGCGGTTGGGACAGGTGAATCCAGCATCCAGCATCACCTTGAAAACCTTATTGTTAAATTGATCACGCATCTCATAATTCCAGGTATGGAATCGTTTATCTCCCCACAACAGAGGGGACTGTAATGCAGGTGCATTCATCTTCAGGGTACTCCTTTGGCTGTCGAATTACAGTAATCATACGTGAACAAAAGAAGAAGCGCTATGCGATTTCCGTCATAGACGATGGATTGCGATTATAGGTGTCTTCATGAACTTTAGCATTTTGCATTATTCGATTTGAATCGCTCACGGGTACAAGATATGGACAGGAAAAAGCATCCTGATCCATATCTTGCTGATTGGAAGACGCTTATGGGATTTTTGCAAAATGCTCACTTTATCATTGTATCAAAAAACTAAAAAAAAAGGGAATCGAAACGCAAAAATAGGCCGTAAAATCAAGGTTTTCTCCTTGCTATAGTTTACACCTTATGTTATATTTAAATCAGCGTCAGACACCATCTAGTGGGTATTATTCATCATAGCATTTGAATCAAGATTGACGTCATGGACCATACTATACCGTGAGGTGATATGAATGAATTCCCAAGTTAAAAACAATGAATTGAATCGTGTGTCTGTTGAATTGACGGCAGAAGAAGCACTGGCTTTAACAGGTGTTCGTTTTAATGGAAATCCGAAAGTGAAAGCGGCTGCAAGACAAAAAGTTCGCGATGCTTTCGAAAAGACATTTGATTTTTCACACCAAGATAAGGTAGACTATGAACTACTAAAGTAGTTGGACCCCAATTCCAAATAAATCGAAGAGGGAATCTTTGAGATTTGCCCAAAGTGGCAGATCCGAAGATTCCCTTTTCATTGCTCTTTACAATTTGCCAGTTCTTCGGCAAAATAAGTCTGAGACAAGTATGGGACAAACGGAGGAATAAAATGCGTTTACGTGGCAGAAAAGGGATAAGAGAAAATCTGGAGCAACAAGTTGATCTTGTTGTACTGGACCCCAAGCAACATAAAGGAAAATGGTCTGAACTGTTTGGCAATGACCACCCGATCTTCGTGGAATTTGGAATGGGTAAAGGTCAATTTATCAGCCAAATGAGTTATAAATATCCGGAATTTAATTTCATCGGTATTGATATGTATGATGAACTGGTGCGTCGTGCCAGTGAGAAAGCTCGTAATGCGTGGAGTCAGGCTGATGTGGAGACACCCCCTAACCTGAAGCTTGCGCTGGCAAATATCGAACAGATCGAGGAAGTTTTTGAACCGGAAGAACTGGAGCGCATTTATTTGAACTTCAGTGATCCTTGGCCAAAAGCAAAGCATGCACGTCGTCGTTTGACGCATCCGCGCTTCCTGAAGAAATACACGGAATTGCTTAATCCCAAAGGTCAGATTCATTTCAAAACCGATTCGGAGACGCTGTTTGATTTCTCACTCAATGCCATTGCCGACTTCGGCCTGCAAATGACCAATATTTCTTTGAATCTGCATCGTGATGGTTTGAATGAAGAACATGTGATGACGGAGTACGAGCAGAAATTCATGGGTAAAGGTATGAACATTCACCGGGTTGAAGTGATTGTTGGTGAAGAGGCCCTGCGTGAGTATCAGCAGACACGTCTGGACAAGTATAAAGTTCGTGAAGCTTCTGATGAGTCCGGCGAAGATCAGGAACCGGAATAAATCAAATCTAACTTAAACTTGTTAAAGAAGAGCGACACATGAGGTGAATGATTCATTCTCATAGGTCGCTCTTTTTTTGCATTAACAACAATGTGCAATGCTCCATAAACTCAAGTCTGGTATGATTTCAAAAGTTCTCTGAATGAAACTCTTTGCGACGATAATCGTTTGGTGTAACACCATTAAACTTTTTGAACATGCGATAGAAGTATGAACTGTTGGTGAATCCGGTTCTCTCGGCAATGTCGGCAACGGAGTTCTCCGTCTCCACCAGCAGATGCTGGGCCTTGGCTATGCGGGTTTCGTTAATCACGTCCGTGAGCCCTTTCAGGGTGAGCTGTTTGTAGAGCCTGCTTACATAGATGGGTGACATGCCCAACTCATCTGCGATAGAAGTTAGACATAGATTGGGGTCCGCATAGTCTCGCTCAATAATGCCATTGATTTTACGAATCAACTCTTCGTGCTTAAGTGTACGTTTCTCCTCGACTTTGGAGCCAAGCTCATCAAACATCCGATAGAAGTGTTCATGTACTTCACTGATGTCTTCAGCGTCTTTGACAGGCAGCATTAGACCATCCGAGACTGAATCAAGCGTGAGTTGATTATTCTTCTTGAGGGTATTTCGTACATGGTTCAGTGTCATCGTCAGATGGGATAAGGCTAGCTGGAAGACGGTAAATGGATATGCGGCTGTTTCGCCGACGATGTCTGCATAGACTTGTTTTGCTTCTCGCGTCTTACCTGTCATTAGATGATCAACAAGTTGTCTTTCCTTACCTGCTGGAAATGCGTACTCCTTGGCGTGATAAGCCATGATGTCAGCGGTATAGATCAGACAACCCGGTCCCATGAACAAACGATGCAGTGAGGCTTCGGCTGATCTGGTGTAGGATGCAATACTGTCTTCCAATGAATCTTCTTCAGTACCTATAGTACAGGAGATGGAGCATTTCAAATGGGTCATTACAGCTGCCTGCATCATACGTAGCAGCTCTTCGATCCGGTTATGAGCAGGTTGCCCAGGTTCATGGCTTTCCGCTTTTTCATTGAAGATGAGTGTGATCAGATCACCGCCCATGTCCACAGCTTCCGCATTGTAGTGGAGATCGGCTGTCTCGGTGCATATGTTCATCATGGCGTATTTTACAAGCTGGGTCTCATCACGGTACGTTTCGCAGAATTCGGTAAAATGGTCAATACGCAGCAATACCAGTCTGGATGCATGGTGAACATCAATGGAGGAGCCGTAGAACTTCATCCGTTCTTCCAGCATACCTCCAGTTACTGTTTCGCGGCCCTGTAGGGCCCCTCGTAGAAAATCCTGCCGTAACAAATGAAGACTGCCACGTCGCTCTGCTTCCATCACACGTAAACGAACAAGCACCTTATCAATAGGGTGATATAGTTTTCGGGACACAAGGTAAGAGAGCAGTAACCCTGCGAAGAGAAGTCCAACACAAAACAGAACGGTATGTGTGCGCATACTCCGTATATCTGAGGTAATCAGATCATAAGGTGTTATTCTCACATAACGCCAACCCAGATCATCGGGAGCGGTATAGGTGATGAGAGATTTTTCTCCGTCGACCTTCTCGGTAAAGTAAGCTGACTGCTCCGTATCCTGCATAATTGGCTTTATAAAAGCTTCGCTGGAGAGATTTTTCATCAATGCACGGTCGCCAAAGTCAGATAAAAGGTCTCCATTCTCATTTACGATAAAGGTTTTGCCTGGTTGATCCACAGCATTCATATTCGGACTGAGCCAATCATCCTTGATATTCACGATGACAGCATAGTTTAATTTCGCGTTGTCATTGATTGTGTCGTAACAGAGATAGGTGTAGCTGTTAACCTCTGTTGCTTCGGTAGAGCCGACCTGATATGTACGCGGGATGGGCACAAAAGGTTTATAGTCATGGAAGCGTTGGAGGATGCTTGTAATCCCCTGATCATCGATCTCCGAGATGGACTGCTGCCCATTGCGCACGTTGGAACTGATATAGAATTCATTACTTTTGGAGTTATATACATAGATGGATTCGATAAAGGGTAGGGACATACGGTAGTTGTCTAGCTGCTCCATCGCCGATGTGATCTCATAGATATTTGGTTTGGGATAAAGCAGCAATGAAGAGATGGTGTAGTCCTGATAGATCTGATATGACAATGATTTTGCAGTCTCGGTCATTTTCGCCACTTCACGGCTGGTTTGTGTAAGACTGTTCATATCTGTACGATACACCTGGCGAAGAGCAATCCGATTATAGTTGACGTACAAAATAGTAGAAGCCACAAGTAAGGTAGCGACGGTACTGATAATAATGCCGATCAGAATCCGTGTGAAGACCTTCTGACTGTCCTCTGAACGTTTACGCATTCATCTTCCCCCTCGAACCTCCTGTTTTGGGTGAACAACATAGAATTTCATATACATAAGTGAGGCTTCATATATGGATGAGCAGAAGAGCAAGAGTAACTTGAATTATATATTATGTATGCGTTTACATCAATGCTGGACAGGCCATTTTGCCTGTTTTCTCTACATAAAGTTCAACTTTCGCTGGATTGTTCACTAGGTGTAGCCTATGCACGATATCAACATTTGTGAACGGATGTGTGTGGATGTCTGTTCATTTCATGGTTCGTTCATTTTGTTCATAATTCATTTCGCAGAATCGTTCATTTTCTGATTGGAAGCTTCAGTATTCGTGAGTGAAGAGAGCATCTACAATAAAAAGAGCTCCACCACGCAGCACCGCAAGAAATTCGGGAGGGATCGAGCCATGCTCAAAGAATTGAACAAAAACAAAATCATGTTTCTGATGCTGTTGCCCACGCTGATCTTTTTTCTGATTAACTCGTATTTTCCGATGGTCGGCATCTATTATGCGTTCACCCGGTATGATTTTGAAGGCGGATTATTTGGCAGTCCATTTGTCGGTCTGGAGAACTTTAAGTTCCTATGGCAATCCGGAATGCTACTGAAGCTCACAACCAATACCGTGGGATACAATCTCGCCTTCATTATATTAGGAAACGGTCTGGCGATCTTCTGTGCGATCATGCTTAGCGAAATCCGAGGCAGGTTATTCAAAAAAATTACGCAATCCGTCATGTTCTTGCCGTATTTCATCTCATTTGTACTATTAAGTGTAATCGCTTACAACATGTTTAACTACGAGTCGGGTTTTGTGAACACGGTGCTCAAACGTTTTGAGGCCGGCCCGGTCGACATTTATAACACACCCTGGATCTGGGTGTTCCTGATCATCATCTTTTATCTGTGGAAAAATCTTGGATACAGCATGGTCATCTATCTGGCCGCCATAACGGGGATCAGTGACGAGTATTATGAGGCTGCCCGAATCGACGGAGCCAATATATTTCAGCGGATCTGGTACATTACGGTACCGATGCTGAAGCCAACCTTTGTCATCCTGTTGTTGTTCTCGCTCGGCAGCATTATGAAGGGGCAGTTTGACCTGTTCTATCAACTGATCGGCAACAACGGGGTGTTGTACAACGCTACAGATATTATTGATACGTATGTATATCGTTCGCTCAAAGTCACATTTGATATCGGGATGGCAACGGCAGCTGGTCTGTATCAATCGTTGTTTGGATTCATTTTGATCATGACGGTCAACTATATTATTCGCAAAGTAAATGAGGACTACGCCTTGTTCTAGAGCGCCCGCAGGGCAGGAGGGAGAACAATCATGAACACGCCAATGAATACTCACACTCGTACGAATACGCGTCTCAGAGATTCGGAATTCACTTTCATGTTTCAACTGATTTCCTACAGCTTCATCATCATTTTATCAATCATGTGCTTGCTACCGTTTCTGCTGATCCTATCCGGTTCATTCAGCAGCAACGAGTCCATTGTGAGGGATGGTTATCACCTCTTTCCAACGGACTTTTCCCTGGAAGGTTACAAAATGGTGTTCAAATTCCCGACTCAGGTACTCAAGGCTTATGGGGTAACGGTCTTTACAACGGTGGTGGGGACTACGCTAGGGCTGTTCCTCATCACGATGGCCGGATTTGTGCTCCAGCGTAAGGACTTTAAATATCGGAACACGTTCTCGTTTTTTATCTACTTCACAACCCTGTTTGGTGGGGGACTTGTGCCTTGGTACATTATGCTGGCGAACTACTTCAATCTCACAGATACGTACACCGTACTTATTTTCCCGGGGTTGATGACGCCATTCCTCATTATCCTGATGAAAAACTTCATTCGCTCAGCAGTGCCGGATGAATTGATTGAGTCCGCCAAAATTGATGGAGCGAATGACTTCCGCATCTATTTCAGCATTGTGTTGAAACTGGCGATGCCTGGTATCGCCACCGTAGGTCTGTTTCTGGCACTGGGTTACTGGAATGACTGGTTTACCTCATCCCTCTTCATTAACAACCCGGATATGTACCAACTGCAATTTTATCTCTACAACACGATGAACACGATTACATTCATTGACCAGATGGCGATTGGCACAGGGATCACACTCAGTCAGGATGTGCCTACGGAATCAACCAAGATGGCAATGGCTATCGTTGTAACGGGACCGATTTTGTTCCTGTATCCGTTTGTACAACGTTACTTTGTCAAAGGACTCACCATTGGTGCAGTGAAAGGTTAGAACGTGAACACGCTGTGAGTGTCAGGCCATTGACATCATTTCCGGTCTGAAACATGGCGAGTCTGCGCTAACATATAAAGGTTCACCACAAAAAGGGAGGATGCGTATGCGTAACAAAACAATTCGGCACCTGTCTCTGGTACTTGCTCTGATGTTGTTCGCCGGGGTACTTGCCGCATGTAATAACGGTTCGGGGGGATCGACACAAGGAAGCGAGCAGGGTGGGACATCCGGGAACAAAGGCGAGAAAGTCACGCTCCAATTTTACATGCTTGGGGATGCTCCTAAAGATCTGCCTGTCATTGAATCCGAGATCAATAAGCTGGCGGAGGCTGATCTGAACGTCAATGTGAAATTTAACTACACCTCATGGACCGACTGGGATCAAAAATATAAACTTCTGCTGTCTTCCGGACAGCCGATCGATCTGATCTTCACAGCGGATTGGACATTCTACCAGTCCTATGCCAAGAAGGGCGCGTTCCTGCCACTGGATGAAATGTTGCCTACAGCAGCGCCAGCACTGAAAGCTCATGTACCTGATGACATGTGGAATGCTGTCAAAATCAATGACAAAATCTATACTGTTCCATCAACTTGGATTGAGTATGTAACCGAGGGGATTGCGTACCGTGAGGACTTGCGCGAGAAGTACAATCTTCCAAAACCGGAATCATTGGAGACGCTCGAAGCGTATCTGGGGGGCATCAAAGCCAACGAACCCAATATGATTCCGATTGCGGATAGCAATGCCAACCATACCCATGGTATTCGTCAATTGACATCCAAGCTGGTTAATACAGCAGGTCAACTTCCATATGGACTGGATATTATGTATGACACACCATCAAGCGTGACGTCCTACTGGGGATCCGCGCAACACCTGGAAGACCTGAAAACATACAAACGTTGGATGGATAAAGGATTTTTCCCGAAAAACGTACTGAATGTAAAAGATACATCCAACTCGTTGCTGCAAAATGGAAAAGCGGCTGTTGTTCTGTCCGGGGAAAACCCTAACAAATTTAATGCAGATGTAATCAAGGTGCAGTCTACGCATCCAGATTGGAAACTGGCTTATTTCCCTTACCCGAATGCAAAAGGGTTTGCACAACCGGTTCACCCGATCCACAACGGATTTGCGATTCCGCGTAGCAGTAAAAACCCGGAAAAAGCCTTGGCATTTTATGAGAAACTGGTTACAGATAAACGATATAACTGGTTGACTGAATACGGCGTTGAAGGCAAAAACTTCGAGGTAGATAATGGATACTACAAAATGGTCGGAGATGCACAAACTAACGGCTTCCCGCGTGAAGGCATGAATGGCTGGGCTTGGCGTAATCCGGAATTCATGCTCTATGATAAAACCTTTGATGACGTGCTGACCATGTTTGAAGATCTCGACAAAATCAAAAAGCCGGATATCTTTACAGGATTTGCTGAAGACTGGACTCCGTACCAAGCAGAGAAGGCTGCATTGGAACAAGTGGAAAAACAATATTTGTATCCGCTTAATGTAGGTTTGGTGGCAGACGTAGAGGCTGGATTGAACACATTTATGGAGAAGGCGAAGCAAGCAGGATTGGAAAAAATTCAGGCGGAATACACCAAGCAGTGGCAGGAGTACTTGAAGTCAACAGGCATTCAATAATTTGTACTTTCCTTCATAAAGAAAAGGTGCCTTCAAATCCGAAGGCACCTTTTCAATGTGGTTGCAGGCTTGTTTGAAGCCGTTGGTTAGAGGCATGATTGGACGAAGAATGCGGGAAGCAGCACCTTATTTGGATAAATTCATAAACGGGCCTCTTCTGCGGATGAAGGACGAACGTCCTCCAGCAGATCGATAATACTTTGAGCGCTCTGCATGGGATGAACCTTGGCGATTTCCGCCAGATGACGTTTGCGTTTACGTACAACATCCGGGTAGTGATGCAACAGCTTGTTCATCCATTTGACCACTACGTCGAGCGAAGTTATGGGTTCTCCCAACCCTCTTGCCGTAAAATAATGGACGTTTTCTTCTTCCTGACCAGGTATAGGGTTGTGGAACAACATTGGAATTCCTTTGGCCAAGCCTTCGCTGCATGTCATTCCCCCAGGTTTGGTGATCAGGAGGTCGGATACTTCCATCAATTTGTCCACTTCGTTGGTGTAACCCATAATATGAATGTTTTCTTTGCGATACATGGGGTTCTGTTCCATGCTGATCCGTGCTTTATCATTGCGACCCAGACAAAAAATGATCTGAATATCTTCATGCCAGCGTGTCAGCAGCGGATGGACCAGCTTGTCGCTGAGCATTCCCCAGCCGCCACCCATCACCAATACAGTAGGCATGTTCTTGAGGTTGAATCTGCTTCGAATCTCTTCTCGCCCGGGATGCTCCCAGAAATTAGGATGCACCGGAATGCCCGTGACTCGAATGTTGTCTGTAGGTACGCCGCGTAGCATTAGTTTGGACTTAACCTCATCTGAAGAAACCAGATAAAGGTCTACTTCACGGTTAATCCACGTCCCATGTGCATCATAGTCGGTGATGACTGTGCATAGGGGAACCTGTACACCCAGACGCTTCAGTCTGGATATGACAGCACTTGGAATCGGATGTGTACAGACGATTGCATCGGGACGTAACTGGCGCACAACGCTGCGTGTATGTGTATAGAACAGTTTATGCAGCGCCAGTGTTGTCAGCCTGTTTAATGATTTTTTATATTGGTGTCTGTATACGTATCCGACAAGTTTGGGTTGGTTGGTAACCGTTTTTTTGTATGCTGTTATAATCAGAGGTGCAACCTTGGGATTTAAGAAACTTCCCAGTTCAAGCACTTTTGTCTGCACGTCTGGCGAGAGCTTTCGCAAATTGCTGGACAGTGCATAGGCGGCTTGAGTATGACCCGTACCAAAGCCTTCAGATAATAGTAATACTCTTTTTTTCTCCACGCTTGCTTCACCTGTTCCTGCTAGGTTTTTCTGAGTCTAACATATCGGCTTTAAGACCAGAATGCAACTGTTGCAAGTGCGACTAAAGTACCTATTGTGGCACCTGCCAGAACATCGGAAGGATAGTGTAATCCCAGATAAATTCGAGAGAATCCGACAATAAGGGCCACAGGCAACAAAATTAGCAATAAGATCGGATCAGTGGTCATAAAGGGAACCGTGACCGAAAAAATGGCAGTTGTGTGCCCTGAAGGAAACGAGTGATCCGTCAGGGGATTACGGAACGTAATTGTATCCGGCAAGGCCAGATAAGGTCGAATGCGGGGATACAATTTTTTCGCGATGGCTACAGGAATGTGGCTGACCGCAAGAGCGATACAAGCCTGGAGTCCTGTTGTGCTCCATGGGGCTGGAGCAAGCAGCCAGATTAACAAGGATATTGCAATAGAAGATGTTGCTCCACCTAGATGGGTGAAATAATACAGCCAAAAATTCATAAAACGATTATGAAGTCGGCCGTTGATCCACATAAAAACATTTCGATCATAATCTTGAAACTTTAAGAATAAACGGCTCATATTGGCCTCCTGCCAGTCAGGCCGCCCGTAATGGCGGCATTATTTCCGGTGATTTTCTGCATCCGGTTTCGTCCTGATTAGTATATAACCGTTTTTCATGAACTTGAGGTTATTTCAGGTATATGTTTATCATATTTTTAAATGTTGTCCTTTTCAAGAAGAACCCATGTAAAGAAAGTGAAATTCATGTTAAAGAGTGGATATATACCCATCTTAACTTTTTGACTTGGGTCAGCCAAAAAAGATACAATGATTCAACATGGCTGAAATGAGGTAAAAAAATGTGAGTTCTGTTTCAAACTTTTTGAGGTCTGTTTGCGTTATTTGTTATAGAGCCTCTGATGAAGAATAACATGCTGATGAAAAAAGCAGGGACTTTAGAAATAAAAATCAAGTAAACGGCTGAAAATAAGATATAACAGGCATGAATGCGAGGTTGTGGTATCACGAAGTGTCTATTCAGCGTTTAAAGATCACATTTCTGCTTCAGAAAGTGGAATTGGGGTTTTGACAAATGACTGAAAAGGATACAGAATCGATAAAGCAGCCAACTGATAGCAACCAAGCTTTGAAACATTGCCTGATATATTCACGTAGTACACAAAAGAACAGGGTCATATTCTGCAGATCAAAAAAAAAATAAATTGCAGAATCAGGAAGAGAAATGCTTGAGTAAACTGGGTTTTGAAAAAAAGGGGGTAACAGAGAACGATGTTGGACGCTATATTCGTCACGATGCAGGTCATTCTGGCACTGCTAGCCGTGTACCAATTCACGTTTTCGCTGTTCGGTCTGATTAAGAAAAAGAAAAAGAAACATTATCCGGCGACAAAATCATTCGCTGTACTCGTTGCAGCACACAATGAGGAACAAGTCATTGGTGCCTTGATGGAGAACTTGAAACAACTTGATTATCCGGAAGATCTGTACGATGTGTTTGTCATCTGTGACAACTGTACGGATGGAACGGCTCAAATTGTCAGAGAGCATGGATTAAACGCCTGTGTACGTACCAACGCCGATCTGAGAGGTAAAGGGTATGCCATCGAATGGATGCTTAAGTACCTGTGGAAATTGCCACGTCAGTATGACGCAGTTGTTATGTTTGACGCAGATAACCTGGTTGACCGTAACTTCTTGCTTGAGATGAATGATGACTTGAACAATGGTTCGCGTGTTATCCAAGGATACATTGATACGAAAAATCCGGAGGATTCCTGGATCACTGCAGCTTACGGCGTATCTTACTGGTACATCAACCGTTTGTGGCAGTTGTCTCGTCATAACTTGAATATGGCGAATTTCCTCGGTGGAACCGGAATGTGCTTCGAGACCAACCTGTTGAAGGAAATTGGCTGGGGCGCAACAAGTCTGGTTGAGGATCTGGAGTTTACGATGCGCAGTGTGCAACGTAATGTGTATCCTGTTTTCAACTATGACGCCAAAGTATTTGATGAGAAGCCATTAACATTCAAAGCTTCAGCGAGACAACGTCTGCGCTGGATGCAAGGTCACTTTACAGTTGCGCGTAGATATTTCTTCCCACTGCTCTGGCAGTCCATTAAGGAAAGAAGCCTGGTGAAATTTGACCTTGCTATCTATGGAGCCAATGTCTATGTGGTATTGCTTACGTTCCTGATGACGGCTGTGATGTGGGTAGACATGGCTATATTCAGTGGTCCGCACATTGCTAATATTTATGGATACTTCCCGTTATGGGTTGGGTTCGTGGCTATTGGTTTGAATATTCTGACGTTCCTGTTGTCCATGGCGCTGGAGAAGGTTACCTTTGCCAAAGTTTATCTATATCTGATTTTGTTCCCGATCTACCTGCTGTCTTGGTACCCGATTACGTTCTACGCTTTCTTTACGCAGAACAACAAACAGTGGAGCCACACTCAACATACACGTGTTGTACGGTTGGATGAGGTGCAAAGCAAGCAAGGGTAAGGAACTTGCATGCGATACCTTGTTGACATCTGATATCACAAATGTATAATTCACAAAAATAAGTTGTGAAGAATGTTGACAATGTGTTTTGTGGGTGATATAGTATTCAAGTGCCTTAAAACGAATAGCAATGGAATCACAAGCAGAAGTCCGACTTCTCACCTGATCAACAAACATGTTGGCTGGTCAACGATCCCAATAATTTATGAAGTGTATACTCATGAAGAATTGTGTTGATTACAGGGATGTCGGTAGCTTGACCGGCATCCCTTTTATTTTTGTTTAACTGGATATTCAAAATGACCTGGAGGTGGACGATTATTAGTAAAGATCACATGATTAATGATGAGATTCGGGCGAAGGAAGTACGCCTTGTCGGAGCTGAAGGAGAACAAATTGGGATTACGCCCATTCGCGAAGCACTGCAAATGGCGATTGACCTGAATTTGGATCTGGTCAATGTGGCACCACAGGCTAAACCGCCGGTGTGTCGTATTATGGACTATGGCAAATTCCGCTATGAGCAACAAAAGAAAGATAAAGAAGCCCGTAAGAACCAGAAAATTGTTGATATTAAAGAAGTATGGTTCCGTTCCAATATTGAGGAGCACGATTATCAAACGAAGCTTCGTAATGTAGTTAAGTTTTTGAACGAAGGCGACAAAGTGAAATGTTCTGTTCGTTATCGCGGACGTGAAATTGCACATGCCGCGATTGGTCAACGGATTTTGGAGCGCGTTAAGGTAGAAGTTGCAGAACTTTGTACTGTTGAACGTCAACCAAAATTGGAAGGCCGCAGTATGATCATGATCTTGGCTCCTAAAGCCTGATAACATTGGAGGAGGAAACACAAAATGCCTAAAATGAAAACACACAGCAGTTTGAAAGGACGCTTCAAAATTACCGGTTCCGGTAAGGTCCTTCGTTACAAAGCTCACAAAAACCACTTGCTTTCCCACAAATCCAAACGTGCTAAGCGCGTTCTGAACGGTAACCCAGTTATGGCTGCCGGGGATGTTAGACGTTTGAAACAAGGTTTGGCTAACTTGAAAGGCTAATTCTAATTAGTACATTCCGTATGGGGGATCGGCTACGGCCGTACACATACCACGGATACATTTATATTTATTTGGGAGGTTCTTTAATATGGCAAGAGTAAAAGGCGGTTTTGTAGTACGTCGTCGTCATAAAAAGGTTTTGAAACTGGCAAGAGGTTATTTCGGTTCCAAACACCGTATTTTTAAAACAGCTAACGAGCAAGTAATGAAATCCTTGGTATACGCATACCGTGACCGTCGCAACACGAAACGTAACTTCCGCAGACTGTGGATCGTTCGTATCAATGCAGCAGCACGTATGAATGGTTTGTCTTACAACAAACTGATCCATGGTTTGAAACTTGCTGGTGTAGACATGAACCGCAAAATGTTGGCTGATCTGGCCGTTAACGACATCAATGCGTTCAACTCTTTGGCTACTGTAGCTAAAGGCAAAATCAACGCTTAAATTGTATGATACAAGCCGCCGTACCTATATGGCGGCTTTTTTTACGGCTTGGGAGAAATTCGAAGATGAATCTCTGAATGAGTAGAGCGAATAGGCTGTAGTCTGGAGGGGAACAATGAAACCAGATAACTGGTTGAATAACCGTCCATGAGAATACATAAAATACGAACGGTGAAATAATACAAATAAAAACAGGTAAATCCCACTCATCACTAAAGTTCGCGATATGTTTTTGTGATATAACATCACATCGTTGTAACGTTAGTGTGTTAAAACGCTAAATTATTAAGCGTTTTCAATAAAAAAAGAACAAAAATATGTGATATTTGGTGATGAAACATCTGGATTTTAACACTGGTTGATTGTATAATCACCTCTAGTAGGCTAGTCCTAGATTTTTCTCTCCATGTCATAATGTTCGGTTTTTCGACAGATGATAGGATGCCACAAGGGTGAAAATGCGCTTTTAATGTCGGAGAAACCATACATTCTGCATAAAAGTCATTTCTGCTATCTGTTAACCGTTCAATTGTGGGCTGGATTGGAATGAAGGATATATCATTAAGGGGGAAAAAGAGAAATGAAAAAGATGCTCAGCTTGTCTTTGGTAATGTTGCTGGCGGTATCGGTTATGCTCGCAGGTTGCGGTAGCAAACCGAAAGAAGAAACAAATGCCGGAGGAGATACAGGTGGCACATCCACTGAAGCGAAATCCGATCTCAAAATCGGCATGGTTACTGACGTAGGTGGAGTTAATGACAAATCCTTTAACCAATCCGCTTGGGAAGCTCTGCAAGCGACTGAAACAGAAACAGGTGTAGCTGTTAAATACCTGCAAAGTAAATCCGATGAAGAGTACATTCCGAACTTGAACGAATTCGTCAAAGGTGGATATGATTTGACTTGGGGTATCGGTTTCCAATTGGCTGATGCAATCAAAACGGTTGCTGACCAAAACCCAGATTCCAAACTCGCGATCATTGACAGTGTAGTGGATTCTCCTAATGTTAAGTCCGTAACTTTTGCTGAAGAAGAAGGATCCTTCTTGGTTGGTGTTGTTGCCGGTCTGACAACAAAAACAAACAAAATTGGTTTTGTAGGCGGTATGGAAAGCCCACTGATCAAAAAGTTTGAAGTAGGATTCAGAGAAGGTGTTAAAGCAGTGAACCCTGATGCTCAATTCATTTCTAACTACACAGGTGCATTTGATAAACCTGACTTGGGTAAAGCAGCAGCAGCAACACTTTACAATGAAGGCGTAGATATTATCTTCCACGCTTCTGGCGCAACAGGTAACGGTGTGTTTAAAGAAGCAAGTGCTCGTAAGAACCAAGGTCAAGATGTATGGGTTATCGGTGTTGACAAAGACCAATCTCTTGAGTTTGGTGACGAGATTACTTTGACTTCCATGATCAAAAAAGTTGACGAAGCAGTTAAGCGCGTTAACAAAGAAGTAGTTGATGGTACATTCGCTGGCGGTTCCGAGAACCTGACTTTGAAAGAAAACGGCGTAGGTATTGCTGATACCTCTACAGCCAATGTATCTGCTGATACACTCGCAAAAGTGGAAGAGTACAAAGAAAAAATCATCAGCGGCGAAATCAAAGTTCCTACAGAGTAATTTTGATCTTAGACACAAATGAATAATCATTGGGGCCGGTCTTGACCGGCCTTATGATTGCAAGAACAGGAACATTTGATCAAGTCATCATAACAATTGTACAAGGTCACTGTGCACCAACGCTCCGGTAGGAGCTTTTCTTAAGATAATGGAATTGATATGTTCTTAATAGCTGAACCATTCGATTATCGCAAGAAAAACTTCAGCTAAGCGCGGTCTGTCTTCTTTGAAAGTACGTCGATAGACGTTTTTTTTACGTTTGCGGAACCACACTATATCAGTTATAAGGGTGATTACATGGGTGCAGCAACCCCCGTCGTTGAGTTAAAACAAATTACGAAGCGTTTCCCAGGCATTGTTGCCAACGACGCCATCAGCCTTCAGCTTCGTAAAGGCGAGATCCATGCGCTACTGGGCGAAAACGGCGCTGGTAAGTCAACGTTGATGAATATTGTATTTGGTCTCTATCAGCCAGATGAAGGTTCCATTGAAGTGAATGGCAAGCCTGTCATCATCGACAGCCCTAACCGAGCGATCGATCTTGGCATCGGCATGGTGCATCAGCACTTTAAGCTTGTACAGCCGTTCACGGTAACAGAGAACATTATTTTGGGATCTGAACCAACGAAGGGTCTCAATATTAATTATAAAAAAGCAGCCGCTGAAGTACAGCGTCTATCCGAACAGTATGGACTGAAAGTGAATCCTCATGCCAAGATTCATGATATCTCTGTCGGAATGCAGCAGCGCGTGGAGATTGTTAAGACCTTGTATCGCGGTGCGGACATTCTTATTTTTGACGAGCCTACAGCCGTATTGACTCCTCAAGAAATCAAAGAACTGATGATCATCATGAAGAAACTTGTAGCTGAAGGAAAGTCCATTATTTTGATCACGCACAAACTTAAAGAGATCATGGAAATTTCCGATACGGTAACGATTATCCGTCGGGGTAAAGTCATTGATTCGGTTAAAACATCGGAAACCAATCCAAATGAGCTGGCAGAGAAAATGGTGGGGCGGAATGTCACGTTCAAAGTAGATAAAAAGCCGGCTACACCAGGAGCGAATGTGCTTGAAGTCAGCAAATTAACCGCCAAGAATAAAGAAGGTATTGCAGTACTGAACCAACTTAACCTGAACGTACGTGCTGGAGAAATTGTTGGAATTGCAGGCGTGGATGGTAACGGTCAAAGTGAACTGATTGAAGCTCTTACCGGACTTCGTAAAGTAGAGAGCGGTTCGATTCTTTTGGAGGGCAAGGAGCTGTCCAATCATTCTCCGCGCCATATCTCGGAGTCGGGTGTAGCCCACATCCCGGAAGATCGACATAAACACGGACTTGTACTTGATTTTTCAGTGAGTGAAAATATCGTTCTGGAATCGTATTATAAAGCACCATACACCCGTAAAGGGTTCCTTAACTTCGATGCCATCAAACAGCAGGCGAAGCGGCTTGTTGAGGCTTTTGACGTGCGTACACCAAGCATTGAGACCAAAGCTCGGTCCTTGTCCGGAGGAAACCAGCAAAAGGCCATTATCGCCCGTGAGGTAGATAAAAACCCTGAACTGCTTATCGCTGCGCAACCAACACGTGGTTTGGATGTAGGGGCTATTGAGTTCGTGCAAAAGCAACTGATTGCACAGCGCGATCAAGGGAAGGCTGTTCTGCTAATTTCATTTGAGCTTGATGAGATTATCAATGTATCTGACCGAATTGCTGTTATTTATGAAGGACAGATCGTTGGCGAGGTGCTGCCGGAAGAAACCAATGACAGGGAGCTCGGCTTGATGATGGCGGGCAGCACCCAAAAGAGAGGTACTGCGCATGAATAACGTATTGAAATGGTTTACCCGAGATTCATTTATTTTGCCTGTAGTCGCGATTATTATGGGTCTGATTCTCGGTGGGGTTGTCATGCTGATCGGTGGTTACAATCCAATCGAAGCCTATGGTGCATTGTTCACCAAGGTATTTGGCGACATGTACAACTTTGGTGAAGCCGTACGGGAAATGACACCACTAATTATGACTGGACTTGCATTTGCATTTGCATCACGTGCAGGGTTGTTTAACATCGGGGGAGAAGGTCAATTTCTCGTTGGTATGACCGCTGCAACATTTGTTGGTGTTAAGTTTGCAGGTTTGCCGATCTACCTTCATGCGCCACTGGCTTTGATTGCCGGTGCATTATTTGGTGGTCTGTGGGCCGCTATTGCTGGTTATCTGAAGGCGGCACGTGGGGTCAATGAAGTTATCAGTAGTATCATGTTGAACTGGATTGGTCTGTATCTGGCGAACCTTATCGTACGCCAATTCTTACTGTTGAAGGGCGAGAATCGTTCCGTGGATATCAGCGAATCGGCTTCGATTAGTTTGACATGGCTCTCTGAACTGATGGGCAATTCCCGTGTACACATGGGGACGTTAATTGCCCTTGTGATGGCTGTGCTCTTTTATATCTATATGTGGAAAACAAAACAAGGTTATGAAATCCGCGCGGTAGGTTACAACCCTAATGCGGCTGAATATGCAGGTATGCATGTTAACCGGAATATCGTAAAAGCGATGTTTATCAGTGGTATGCTTGCCGGTCTTGGTGGTGCCTTCCAGGTTCTTGGTGTGTTCCAATACCAAACCGTAATGTCGGGTTCACCGGGAACAGGCTTTGACGGAATTGCGGTTGCCCTGATTGGTTTGAATCATCCGTTTGGGGTGTTATTGGGGGCAGTGTTGTTTGGTACCCTCACGTACGGATCTGCAGGTATGAGTTTTGCTGCGGATGTTCCGCCTGAGATTATTCGGATTGTGATCGGTTCGATTATCTTCTTCATTGCGGCACAAGGCATCGTGCGCTGGATACTTAAACCGTTCTATTCGAAGCGTAAGAAAGAGAAGGTGTTGTAGATGGACTTGTTGACAATTGGGCAAATTATCAATACGACGCTTGTCTTTGCTACGGCATTGATTTTTGCATCACTCGGCGGAATTTTTTCGGAAAAATCAGGGGTAACGAATCTTGGACTTGAAGGTTTTATGGTCTTCGGTGCCTTTGCAGCTGGTATCGGGGCGCATTATGCTCAAGAAGCGGGTATGGGCGGAACGACGTCGGCCTGGATGGGGGTTCTGCTTGCGATTGTATTGGGCATACTGGTATCGTTGATTCATGCCGTTGCGTCTATCACATTTAAGGCAGACCAGATTATCAGTGGTATTGTCATTAACTTTTTGGCAGCAGGAAGTACGTTGTACTTGGTTAAACTGTTGTTCGAAGGTTCTGGTGATTCACCGTTGGTTCAAGGCTTCAACAAGTTTGATGTGCCATTCTTGAAAGACATTCCTTTGCTTGGAGAAGCCTTCTTCAAGAACGTATATCCAACGACATATCTGGCCATTCTGTTTGTATTCCTGACGTATTACATTATGTTTAAAACGCCATTTGGTCTGCGCCTTCGTTCTGTAGGTGAACATCCAAGCGCGGCTGATACAGTTGGTGTTAAAGTACGTCGTTATCGCTACGTTGGCGTTATGATCAGTGGTGCGCTTGCGGCCATTGGTGGTGCTGCAATCACGTTGACGACTACGGGTACATTCTCACACAATACGGTTTCCGGTCAAGGTTATATTGCCATTGCAGCTATGATCTTTGGTAAGTGGAATCCGATTGGTGCGTTTGGTGCGGCTGTCTTCTTTGGATTCTCACAAGCAATCCGAAACTATGTGCAGTTGTTTGAATGGTCACAAAGTATTCCCCAGGAAATTATTTTTATGTTGCCTTACCTGCTTACCATCATCGTTCTCGTTGCAGCGGTTGGACGTTCTTCGGCTCCGTCTGCACTCGGTGAAGCGTATGATCCGGGTAAAAGGTAAACTTGCAATTCAATTTACTATCCCAAAGCTTGATAAAAGGGTCCGCCTTGTGCGGGCCTTTTTTGTTTTCTTGAGCGTTGCCAAGCTACTTTTTAACGTTTACTTTGGTTCTCATGCAGATACCCATATTTTCAGGTAGGGACAAAGAAACAGGCGAATTCAGTGATGGACGAATACACTGTTTTGAACGATCCGAGGAGGAGGGGAAAGTATGAAACAACAAGTTACGCGTGATGAAGCGATGAAATTAATAGGCAAAAATATTGTTGCAATCAAAAAAGACGGCACTCGGGTTACGGGAAAGCTGTTGAAAGTCTCGGGCAACAAACTGGTACTGAAGCGTCTGAATGGCAAAAAAGTACGTACAAAAGCGATTCTGCCACTGGTATTGTTTGATCTGCTCGCTATTGCCACACTGCCTTATGCTTATGGAGGTGGTCCCGGCTTCGGTCCCGGATATGGACCTGGACCAAAACCAGGCCCTGGATATGGTCCAGGCTACGGACCGGGATATGGATCTGGAGGACCTGGTGGGGGATATGGACCTGGTCCTGGATTCGGCCCTTATGGTCCAGGTCCACGTCCGCCAGGATTTTTCTAGGACATTCTATAATGTCTTTTCCAATTCGTAGCAGCGGCTGATCATGATGTATCGAATCGCGCTGTATCCATTTTTTTGATAAAATTGAAGCCCTTTGGTGTTGCCCTCATCCACCATCACTTTAGATCTTCGACAACCTCGAGATGCCGCAAAGCTTTCTGCTTTGAGCAACAAAGTTTGCCCGTAACGTTTGCGTTGTTCTTTCGGACTAACGGCCATCATATCGACATAGAGCAATTCCCCATGCATGAGAAAATGGATGAATGCCACAGCAGCTTTGTCTGGCTCCGGCGAGACAACAAAGGTCATGCCCCTGTTCATTCGCAGGGGTATTTCTTTGCGGATTTTATTAATTTCCTTTTCGCTCATATGGGATAAAGGAACAAGTTGAGTGTCAATCAGCTTCATGATGGCGCCATCATCCAGCTTGGATGTGCGTTGCCGAATCACCATGCGGAGCCTCCTTTCAGGACCAGTCGTGCTGCTCGTATATCCTATGCCCGAAGCAAGATAAAAGGTGACTGAATGAAGCGCTGGGATTAGGGCAACCTTATAGGCTGAAGAGGGAGGAAGGAAGGTTCTCTGAATTTTTATGCAAAACAGGTATTGACTTATCGGTTGGAGGAATCATATAATGTTCCTAACATTTAACGAGAATATTTCATCGGCTATGAAGAGGACGAAGTTTTAAGGGCTCTTTTGCTCAGAGAGTGGCTGGAATTGCTGAAACCACCACCATTATCCCTTATATACGAGCTCACCTCGGAGCTGTTTTCCTGAAAAGCACTGGATGTCACTCCTTTCGCGTATTAGGGAAAATCGTATGTCTGCGTTACAGACAACAGGTATGGGAAACGACTATGTTCGTTTGAGCTATTCGTTTTGTTGTACCTGGTAAGGTCCGTTATTGCGAAATTTCGGGCAAAGTTGGGTGGTACCACGGAAGCGATAACCTTTCGTCCCTCGCAAGCATGAACTTGTTTGCAGGGATGGAAGGTTTTTTTTGTAACTTTAAATGTCAGAATGGTGTAAATTTCGAGAGGAGGATGACTGATGGGAGCTCAAATTCCAGAAGTACGGTCAACAGATGAATTACGTGAAAAATGGATGAAGCCGGAGGTCATTAGCGGATCCGAAATTCTGCTGAGAAGTTTGTTACTTGAAGGTGTCGAGTGCGTATTTGGTTACCCGGGCGGCGCAGTGTTGTACATTTACGATGCGATGTATGGTTTCGAGGATTTCAAACACGTTCTCACTCGTCACGAACAAGGTGCAATACATGCAGCTGACGGATATGCACGTGCCAGCGGCAAAGTTGGTGTCTGCATCGCTACTTCCGGTCCAGGAGCAACGAATCTGGTTACGGGTATTGCAACCGCGTATATGGATTCAGTACCACTCGTAGTCATTACGGGGAACGTTATTTCGAGCCTGATCGGTTCAGATGCTTTCCAGGAAGCGGATATTACCGGGATTACAATGCCAATCACTAAACACAGTTACCTGGTGAAAGATGTAAAAGATCTGTCCAGCGTAATTCATGAGGCATTCCATATTGCCAATACCGGTCGTAAAGGTCCTGTACTGATCGACATCCCGAAAGATGTATCAGCGAACAAAACATTGTTTGAACCAACAACTGAACCTGTTATATTGAGAGGGTACAATCCACGGACAGTACCAAACAAACTGCAGGTTGACCGTTTGGCCCAAGCCATTCAGGAAGCAGAACGTCCTATGATTCTCGCTGGTGGCGGTGTGGTATACTCGGGAGGACATGAAGAACTGTTCGAGTTTGTTGAGAAGACAGGCATTCCAATTACGACTACTCTCCTTGGTCTAGGCGCTTTCCCAAGCGGTCATGAATTATGGACGGGTATGCCAGGTATGCACGGAACGTACACTTCCAATCAGGCTATTCAAAAAGCGGACCTGCTGATTAATATCGGCGCTCGATTCGATGATCGGGTAACAGGCAAGCTGGATGGATTCGCTCCACATGCCAAAATCGTTCATATCGATATTGATCCGGCTGAGATTGGTAAAAACATTGCAACCGATATTCCAATCGTTGGTGATGTGAAGACCGTACTGGAAATAGCCAACAAAGAAGTTGGACGTGCAGAGCGTGCAGATGCATGGAGAGACCAGATCAAACAGTGGAAACAAGAGAAACCTTACAGCTATACGGATTCAGACGAAGTGCTGAAACCCCAGTGGGTTGTTGAAATGCTGAATGATACAACCAAAGGTGAAGCAATTGTAACTACGGATGTGGGACAACATCAGATGTGGGCAGCACAATATTATAAATTTAATCAACCGCGTTCATGGGTAACTTCGGGTGGTCTTGGAACGATGGGCTTTGGATTCCCTTCTGCCATAGGTGCTCAGATGGCCAATCCGGACAGACTCGTTATCTCCATTAACGGTGACGGCGGAATGCAGATGTGTTCCCAAGAACTCGCGATCTGTGCCATTAACAATATACCGGTAAAAATTGTGATCATTAACAATCAGGTACTCGGAATGGTTCGCCAATGGCAAGAGATCATCTATGAGAACCGTTACAGCCATATTGATCTGGCAGGAAGTCCGGATTTTGTAAAACTGGCTGAAGCTTATGGCGTAAAAGGTTTGCGTGCAACCAACAAGGAAGAAGCCCAGCGTGCTTGGCAGGAAGCCTTGGATACACCAGGACCGGTCGTTGTTGAATTCGTAGTACGCAAGGAAGAAAATGTATATCCAATGGTTCCGCAAGGAGCGACAATTGATCAAATGCTGATGGGGGATGCTGACGAATGATAAGACATACGATCTCGATACTGGTAAACGATCAGCCTGGCGTCCTTCAGCGGGTATCAGGGTTGTTCGGTCGACGCGGATTTAACATTGAGAGTATTACAGTAGGTCAATCGGAAGAACCTGGACTCTCCCGGATGGTTATTGTCACCATTGGTGACGATAAAACGCTGGAGCAGATTGAGAAACAATTATACAAAATCATCGATGTCATTAAAGTGGTTGATTTCAGCCTGAAACCGATGGTAGCCCGTGAACTCGCCCTGATTAAAGTGAAAGCAGAGCCTTCCGAGCGTCCTGAAATTCTGGGTGTGGTAGAAACATTCCGCGCATCTGTTGTAGATGTTGGTCCAGGCAGCCTGATTGTGCAGGTAGTCGGAGATACGGACAAAATTGATGCTATGATTGAATTGCTCAAGCCATATGGCATTCGCGAATTGTCCCGTACAGGCATAACTGCATTGGTACGCGGCAACGTATAAAGCTATAATGAATGAAGAGGGACGACGGTTAGCTAACATATACAGTTGATCTTATGTGAGTGTCAGTCCCTTAACAGTTGTAATTTAACATTTTAGTGATGTAACGCTTGAAAATATAGCTACATTCCCGCATTAATGGGCGGGTGTCTGAACGGATCGGTTCAGACCAGAGAGGCTTTTGACACTCCAAGCGAGTCGGTCCCTTGAGACACCCGCTCATTAATGAAGGGTTCTTTACAATACAAAGGAGGACTTATAAACATGCCAGTAACTACTTATTATGAACAAGATGCAGAGCTTAACGTATTGAAAGGAAAAACGATCGCGGTAATCGGTTATGGTAGCCAGGGCCACGCCCAAGCTCAAAACCTTCGTGATAGCGGATTGAACGTAGTCATCGGACTTCGTGAAGGTAAATCCTTCGACACTGCAAAAAATGACGGATTTGAAGTTCTGTCCCCGGCAGAAGCAACAAGCCGCGCAGATGTAGTTCAAATCTTGTTGCCAGACGAAACTCAAGCTTCTGTATACAAAAATGAAATCGAACCAAACCTGAAAGAAGGCGCTGCATTGCTCTTCTCACACGGTTTCAACGTTCATTTCGGTCAAATCGTTGCTCCAAAAAACAGCGATGTATTGCTGGTAGCTCCTAAGTCCCCTGGTCACATGGTACGTCGTACTTATGTGGAAGGTTTTGGTGTACCGGGCCTGATCGCGATTGAGCAAGATGCAACGGGTAAAGCTAAAGAAATCGGTTTGGCTTATGCTAAAGGTATCGGTTGTACACGCGCAGGGGTTATCGAAACTTCCTTCCGTGAAGAAACAGAAACAGATCTGTTCGGTGAGCAAGCTGTTCTGTGTGGTGGTGTGAGTGCATTGGTAAAAGCTGGATTCGAAACATTGACAGAAGCGGGTTACGCTCCTGAAATGGCATACTTCGAATGTCTGCACGAACTGAAGCTGATCGTTGACATGATGTATGAAGGCGGACTTTCAAGCATGCGTGATTCCATCAGTAACACAGCTGAGTACGGTGACTATGTAACTGGACCTCGCGTTGTAACTGAAGATACGAAGAAAGCAATGAAAGAAGTCCTGACAGATATCCAACAAGGTAAATTTGCACGCGACTTCATTCTGGAAAACCAATCCGGACGTGCATTCTTGACAGCAACTCGTCGTAACGAAGCTGAACACCCAATCGAAGTGGTTGGCGGACAATTGCGTGAGATGATGCACTGGATCAAGAAGTAAGCATTAACTTCTAGAACATGCACTTTTAGGTATTCAAGTAAACTTAGAGCTTTAACTGGGAATAGCGGCCGTGCTTATGCGTGAGCCGCTATTGCTGGTTCAGAGAAACATATAATAACAAGTACAGGAGGTGCGAAGCGTGCGTAAAATCTATGTATTTGACACAACGCTGCGTGATGGAGAGCAATCCCCGGGAGTCAATCTGAACACTCGTGAAAAGGTGGAAATTGCCCATCAGCTCGAGCGGCTTGGCATTGACCGGATGGAAGCGGGTTTCCCGGCGGCATCTCCAGGTGATCTGGCAGCTGTCAATGCAGTAGCAAATGCGGTCAAAAATGTGACCGTAATTGGCCTGTCCCGTTCCAGAGAGCAAGACATTGATGCGGTTAAGGAAGCACTTAAAGGTGCGCAGGACCCGTGCATACACGTTTTTCTGGCAACTTCGCCTATTCACCGCCAACATAAATTGCGCATGGACAAAGCGCAGGTACTGGATACAGCTCGTTCCGCGATTCGTTATGCAAAGAAAACATTCTCGAAGATTGAATTCTCACTTGAGGATGCAGGTCGTACCGAGTATGATTTCCTCGTGGAAATGGTGAATATGGCTGTTGAAGAAGGTGCAGCCGTTGTGAATATTCCGGATACGGTTGGTTACCTGAGCCCATATGAATACGGAAACATTTTCAAACATCTCAAGGAGAATGTGCACGGTATTGAAAAGGTACAGCTGAGTGCCCACTGTCATAATGACCTGGGTATGGCGACCGCCAATACACTTGCAGCTATTCTCAACGGAGCCGATCAGATCGAAGGTACGATCAATGGCATTGGTGAACGTGCAGGCAACACGGCGATCGAGGAAATTGCTATGGCGCTGGAGACACGTCAGGAGTTTTTCCAGGCGAAAACTTCACTGCAGTTGTCTGAGATTGCACGGACCAGTCGTTTGGTTAGCCGTTTGACAGGTATGGTTGTGCCAGGAAACAAAGCCATTGTTGGGGCAAACGCCTTCGCACATGAATCCGGAATTCACCAGGACGGCATGCTGAAGGAAAAAACAACGTATGAGATTATGACGCCAGAGTCTATCGGTCTGAAGGAAAGCAAGCTTGTACTGGGTAAACATTCTGGTCGTCATGCCTTCCGTGAGCGGTTGATTGATCTGGGATATGAGCTGGACGAAGAAGCATTGAATCGGGCTTTTGCCCAGTTCAAAGAACTGGCTGATAAGAAGAAAGAAGTTACTGACGAAGATCTGCTTGCCGTGATTGAAGAGAAATTGCAGGATGCACCTGAGGTGTATAAACTGGAATCGATCTTTGTTACGTACGGAGATGAATCGGTACCCACAGCCAAAGTCCGCATTGCGACGCTTGACGGGGATACGGTTGAGAAGCAAGCAGAGGGTAATGGATCGGTAGATGCAATCTACAATGCGATTGACCAAGTGAGTGGGGAAGACGTAACGTTGTCTGACTATTCGATCAAATCGGTAACACATGGTAAGGATGCATTGGGTGAAGTACATGTTGTGCTGACTCAAAATCAGGTTTCGGTACAAGGACGTGGTGTAAGCACAGATATATTGGGTGCAAGTGCACGTGCCTATGTGGACGGTCTGAATCAATTAATTGAGAAACGCAAGACATACACAAATCGTGTAAATGTGAATCTGTAGGCTCCATTCCAGTGCAGCAAGCACAACCCTTCATTGAACTGAACTATAAGCCGAGACACATGTATGCTGCTAGAATAATCAATCTTTAATTTAATTGATTTAGTAGATCGTTTCGGCTTGCATTGTTACGTTTAGTGAGGTACGTAAAGAGTCTGACTCTCCTGTGGAGGGTCAGACTCTTTTGCTTGTAATTATATAATTATGGCAGTAAAACACATTACATTTTCTAAGCTTACCTATTGTATCGGCTTAAGCTATCAAGCTGTTACCACGCATAAGCATTAGGTGCATGTCCACCTGGACCTGGGAAAATCTCATCCAGACGTTTGAGCACCGCTTCATCCAAAGTCACGTCCAGACATTTGAGTGCGGTCTCAAACTGCTCCAGCGTACGCGGTCCGATAATCGGGGCGGTCACTGCCGGATTGGCTGCAACCCATGCCAAAGCCACTGTATCCTGTGGTTCACCGAGATCACGACACAGTGCGGCAAAGTCTTCAAGCTGAGTTTGCTGCTGCTCGATCCGTCCAGCGATGCCCCCGCTGCGTGTTCCTTCCAGCTTCTGCAGAGCGTTACGTCCCAATAAACCACCATCCAGTGGACTCCATGGAATGACGCCGAGGCCCAGCTCTTTGGCAGCGGGCAGTACTTCCAACTCGGGCAAACGACAGTTGAGACTATATTTATGTTGTTCGGAAACCAGGCCGAGGAAATGACGATTCTTGGCTTCGCTTTGAGCGATTGCAATCTGCCATGCAGCAAAGTTACTTGATCCTACATAACCGATTTTACCCTGATGAACGGCATTCTCGAACGAACCCCACAGCTCGTCCCACGATATGGCAGGGTCTACATGATGCATCTGGTATAGCTCGATATGATCGGTCTGTAAGCGGCGGAGGGAACCCTCGAGATGCCGTCTGATTTTGTAAGCGGAGAGGCCAGCTTCGTTGTTGGGGCCATCTGTATCATCATGCATGGAGCCATAGACTTTGGTGGCCAGAACTACTTTTTCACGTCTGCCCCCACCCTGGTTGAACCAGCGTCCGATAATTTCTTCGGTAAGACCGGAATTCTCACCCCAACCGTAGATGTTAGCGGTATCAAAAAAGTTCACTCCTGCATCGAGTGCTGCGTCCATAATGCGAAAAGCTTCTTTTTCATCTGTAGCAGGCCCGAAATTCATGGTACCGAGACAGATTCGGCTGACCTTGAGGCCTGATTTACCCAAATACGAATATTGCATGTTGCTTATCCCTCCTGCGTACCTAATTTGAATTCAGCTATATTTTAACCCAGCCGGGAGGTCAGAACAACTTGGAAAGGCTAATCTCTACTGGCTTATAGGTAAAATCTATTAAAGTCATAGATTGTATATCTTGGTCAAATGACCTTGGAATATGATACAAAAGAGAGAGTTAATATGAGACGTTACTTTATGAATAATTAATGAATGAAATATAAGGAGTGGACAACCCAATGGCAGACGTGAAAAAAATTGCAGTTATTGCAGGTGACGGAATCGGCCCTGAAGTCGTAGCTGAGGCTGAGAAAGTTCTTAAACGTACGGAGGAAGTATTCGGTTATCGTTTTGAGACAGAGCATGCGTTGTTTGGCGGAATTGCAATTGATGAGAAGGGAACACCTCTTCCTGAAGAAACACTGAGCGTATGTAAAAGTGCAGATGCAGTCCTGCTTGGAGCGGTTGGCGGTCCAAAATGGGATAATAACAGCAAGGAGCTTCGTCCGGAAACGGGTTTGCTGGGTATTCGCAAAGCACTTGGATTATTCTCCAACCTGCGTCCGGCTGTTGTATTTGATTGCCTGAAGGATGCTTCAACTCTGAAGCCGGAAGTACTTGAAGGTACAGATCTGATGGTGGTACGTGAATTGACAGGTGGTATCTACTTTGGAGAGAAATTCAGACGTGAAAGTGCACAGGGCGAAGAGGCAGTAGATACATGTGCATATAATGTAACAGAAGTGGAGCGGATCGTTCGTCAGGCATTCGAAATTGCGCAAGGTCGTCGCAAAAAGCTGGCTTCTGTAGACAAAGCCAACGTATTGGAAACTTCCCGTCTCTGGCGTGAAGTCGTGAACCGGGTAGCACCAGATTATCCGGATGTTGAACTGGAGCATGTACTGGTAGACAACTGCGCGATGCAATTGCTACGTCGTCCGTCCAGCTTCGATGTCATCGTAACGGAAAACATGTTTGGAGATATCTTGAGTGATGAAGCAGCGATGTTGACAGGTTCCATCGGTATGCTCGCATCTGCATCACTGGGAGAGGGCAGCTTCGGACTCTATGAGCCGGTACACGGTTCTGCGCCGGATATCGCAGGTCAAGGCCTCGCTAATCCGATTGCAACCATTCTCTCTTTGGCGTTGATGTTCCGCACAACCTTTGGTTATGCAGAAGGTGCGGATGCCATTGAAGCAGCTGTGTCGGATGTATTGAACGCAGGACACCGCACAAGTGATATTGCTGTAGACAAGAGCACAGCGATCAGCACGACCGAAATGGGCGATTTGATCGTGGCGGCTATTCAGAAACAAGCGTAATTTTATTACCAACTACAGGCAGCCCTTTGTTTCCAGTTATGGAATGTACAGAGGGCTGTTCCTTTATTATTTTTGCCACGAAAAATCCTTATTTATAATGATTATAAAAAAATAATGTTTATAATCTTGACTTTGGGAAGTCCGGATGATAACATTTTACTTGTACTTGTTATCAAGTATCAAATCATTTTAATTACAGGAAAAGCGTACGCGTTTTTCTTGATGATGAGCAATCCGCAAGGATGCTTACATAATCCCAAAGGAGGAATTTTTAGTTATGGCAGAACGTTTGGTAGGTAGACCAGCACCGGATTTCGCAATGGAAACAGTATCGGGAGACGGACAAGATTTCGGTTCCGTTAAACTGTCCGATTATCGTGGCAAATGGCTTGTATTCTTCTTTTATCCTTTGGACTTCACATTTGTGTGCCCAACTGAAATTACAGCTTTGAGCGTTGCTTCCGAGCAATTCAAAGCTTTGGATACAGAAATCCTTGGCGTGAGCGTAGACTCCGTACACAGCCACAAAGCATGGATCAACACACCTGTAGACAGCAATGGTCTGGGTCAATTGAACTTCCCGCTGGCTTCTGACATCACGAAGCAAGTGGCTAAAGATTACGGCGTTCTGATCGAAGAAGAAGGCGTAGCATTGCGCGGTCTGTTCATCATCGATCCAGAAGGCGAATTGAAATATCAAGTGGTTAACCACAACGATGTAGGCCGTAGTGTTGAAGAAACACTTCGCGTACTGCAAGCACTGCAATCCGGCGGATTGTGTGCAATGAACTGGAAACCAGGCGACACTAACCTGTAAGCCAGGTTAACTTGAACGGTTTTTGTTCAAGCCCTCATCCCGTTAGGGATTGAGGGCTTTTTGCACCCTTTTGCCGGTAGTTATCACGAAGTTAATTAAAAGTGTTTGAACAAGCAGCTAAGCGTGTTAATAATATATTAGAAGAAAGTCTTCTTTTTATCTGTTGAAAGAGGAATTGATGGCCTTTAAGGCGAATAGGGTATGGAAACCCGGTAAATATTCCGGTGCTCTGCATTTATAATCTGTACATGAATGTGATACACTGATGGAACTATTCCTTTTCGGAAGTGCTGGAAGTGTACGGGATGGCGTTTTAAACAAAAAGTCCCGGCACGTAATAAGGAGGGTGAACAAAAATGAGTTACTGTTGTGGGGCAAGTATGGTTGGAACGAAGGGCACGCTGAAGCATTACCGCACCCAGGTTCATAATGTTCCCCTGCTGTTTTGCCCGGTGTGTCATCGGGTTGAGGTGCATTATAAAGTGGAAAACGAATACGAAATTCTGGCTGAATATGCGCATGGAGACGGTGCATCCGAGATCGACTTTCAAGATTATGTTACAGAAGATGAGGATGCCATTTTCGAAAACTGTGTAAACCGTGAGAGCGAGGATGCCATGGTCATTGTGCAGCGCCAGATTGATATGGCTCTGGATTTGCTCAGGCTCGCCAAGGAAACCAAAGACGAGAAGTGGGAAAGCGAACTTAAACGTCGATTAGCTGTGATGAGTCAGCGCAGACTGAAAATTCAGCATAATAAGACCGGACTATAGATGATCTCGGATATATCACAAATTAAAGATATTAAAAACGAAGCTGATTTGCCTATTGGGTGAAACGGCTTCGTTTTTGTGCTGTATTCTGGAACTAATTCGAGGTTTTTTTAAAAATAATTTCCATTCGACACTTTCTCCGATTGACTCTCTTCTATAAACTTGTCTATGATAAAAACAGACTTGCAAAAGAGGCGGAGCAAAAAAATGTTCGTGTTTGGGAATAGGAGAAGGTCAGAATGGGACAAACGTATATGATTTTCCGGATCGACTGTTGGTTACCGGGAATAGACCAGCTTGAGTTCCGGCCATGCCATCCATATTTTCGGCTCAGCCCCCCAACGAAAGGGCACCGGTAATGAAAAATAAAATCGGCCCTTCCTGTTTCTGTGATGATATGATGTCCGAATGGCAAGTTTATCATTTACGTGAAAAGGAGGAACCTGACATGATTAGTGAATTTCAGGATACAGTGCCTCAACCAACGGATGGTTTCCCGCCTGTGCATCTGGATAACAACAAGTACGAGAATGTACTGGAACATCTGGATAGCGGTATTATGTTGTTTGACAGTCACGGTGTATTGACGTTTATTAACGTTCAGATGGCAAAGTTGTTGGAACTTCCAAGAAGTCTGTTGAGCGGCTGCACCCTGATGCAAATGCTGCATCATCCGCAGATGAGCCGATTCAAGAAAAAGAAAATTTTACGTATCTATCGGGAAACTATTTTTCACCGTAAGCGCTATCATGAGTTGATTGATGAATACGGAAGGCATTGGCTGGTTACTGTGACGTACGGTGATCAGATGGATGGCGACTTCTTGTTCAGCGTCAAAGATGTATCTGATTATAAACAAATTGAACAGACCGCTTATCAAAATGACAAACTTGCGATGCTGGGGCGAATTTCAGCATCTATTGCTCATGAAATTCGTAATCCGTTGACTGCAATCCGTGGGTTCATCCAATTGCTCAGGCCCCATTTGCTGCAGCTCGGCAAAGACGAGTACGCTCGAATCATACTGACGGAGATTGATCGGGCGAATGACATCATCTACGAATTTTTGAATTCTTCCAAACCGTCAGCTCCACAGAAGACCGTGATGTCCGTCGACTCTTTGCTCAAAGAGGTGGTCTTGCTGACCGAAAGCGAAGGTTTGATGAAGGGATGCGAGATCGTACTGGATGAAGGGGATGCCCCGTTGAATGTGTCCATTGATGTCAAACAGATTAAGCAGGTTATTTTGAATATGGTGAAAAACGCAATGGATGCCATTGAGGAAGTCGGCGAAGAACATACGGGTCTAATTCGAATATCTACCGCCACCGAAAACAAGTTCGTGCAGATCTCCATCGCGGATAACGGTCATGGAATGGACCATAACACGCTTGTACGTCTGTTTGATCCATTCTTCACGACCAAGGAGAGCGGAACGGGGCTTGGACTTTCGGTGAGTTACCGAATCATCAAAAACCATGGAGGTACCATCTCTGTGGATAGCAAAAAAGGCGAAGGTACGCGGTTTATGATTATGTTACCTTTGGTATTTTGAGAAGAGCGGGGAGTCAAGGAGTCGGCCATTCGCCGACTCCTTTGTTTTATGTTGCCAATTAGGGTTATAGTTAGTAATGAATGCGAATACATAAGCTCCATAACGGAAGGATGAGATGCAGATGGAAATCCAAGGAATGGAACAAATGAATCAACAATTGATGGATCACGTGGGAAAAGTGATTGTGGGAAAAGAGCATACCATAGAGCTGGTGATGACAGCGATCATAGCGTCAGGACATGTGCTGCTGGAGGATGTACCAGGTACCGGGAAAACGATGCTTGCCAAATCGGTAGCCTCTACATTGGACTGCACATTCCAGCGGATACAGTTTACACCGGACTTGCTGCCCTCTGACTTAACAGGAATTCATTTTTTTAATCAAAAAGAAGGGGATTTTGAATTCCGACCAGGCCCCTTGTTTGCTAATCTCGTACTAGCTGATGAGATTAACCGTGCTACACCGCGTACACAATCAAGCTTGCTGGAGTGCATGGAAGAGCGCCAGATTAGTATCGATGGTTCAACGAGACAGCTGGAACGGCCATTTATCGTTATCGCCACCCAGAACCCTATAGATAACCAGGGAACTTTTCCGCTACCTGAAGCACAGATGGATCGTTTTATGATGAAAATTCGCATGGGTTATCCAAGCAGTGAAGAGAGTGTAGAAATTTTGAGACGTACGGTAGCCAGTCGTTCAGTTGATGATCTCTCGGCGGTGATCAGTCGTGAAGAACTTTTGAAGGCGCAGGATACGTATAAAACAGTGCAAATCAACGAAGATTTGCTGCGATATATCATTCAGTTAACCGAAGCGACAAGGCAACATCCCGAGCTCTCGCTTGGTGTAAGTCCACGAGGGGCTCAGGCATTGCTCAAGGCAAGTCAGGCATGGGCTGCACTGCATGGCAGAGACTTTGTTTTGCCTGATGATATTAAAGTACTGGCGGAACCTGTGCTGGCCCACCGACTTGTATTCCGTAACCGGATCAGACAACAAGAGGGCTTGGCTGAGCGTATCATCCAGGAACTTCTGAATCAGACAGAAGTGCCTACGGAGAATCTCGCTACAAGCGGGCGTTAATCTTATGGCATTATTATGGCTTGTCCTTGTTGGAGGCATTGTCGTAGTTATACATGGTGTGTGGTTTGGACGACCTGCACTGCGAAAGCTCAAGTACAGCAGACAATTCAGCAAGCTGCGTTGTTACGCTGGAGATGAACTTGAGATGGTGGAGACGATATCAAATGAGAAACGAGTCTCCGTTCCGTGGCTCAGACTTGAATCGATGATGCCAGTGTCGTTTGTATTTCGTTCCGGTTCAGGTATGGATATTAGTCAAGGCGAAATCTATCAGAACCATAAGAGTATTTTTACGTTAAAACCGTTTACTCGTATTACGCGTAAGCATCCTTTTACATGTACTCAGCGTGGAATTTATCCATTAAATACAGCGACGATGACAGGTGGGGATCTCTTTGGCGTGTGGCGTTCCACCAAACCGATTCCTTTGCAAATGTCTATGGTCGTGTATCCTTCATTAGTGAATGTAGAGGATCTTCCTGCAATTTATCAGGTATGGCAGGGAGAAGTGGAAGTATCACGATGGATCGTTGAAGATCCTTTCTTGATTCTGGGTGTTCGGCCTTATGGTGCAGGCGACCCCATGAATCGTATTCACTGGAAAGCGAGTGCACGTACAGGTGAATTACAAGTCTACAAGCAGGGATGGACAGCTGATCCGCAATCCTGGATTGTAGTCAACATTCAGGAATCTGCAGATATGTGGAGTGTTGTCACTCGACCGGAAAAGATTGAACGTGCACTACGTTACGCTGCCACGGCTGCAGTGGATGCCATCGGTAGAGGGTTGCCGGCAGGCTTCGCCCATAATGGCTATCATGTGGGTGGAGGCCGAGATACACTTCGGATTGAGCCGGATTATGGCACGCCCCATCTGGAACGGTTACTGGAAGCCATGGCTGAGACAGAGTTGAAATGCATGGTGCCCATGGAGCAATTTCTGAACGATGAAGTACGACTGAATGAAGAAGCACAGCAAATCCGCAGCTATCTGCTGATTACATCCTATGTATCTGCCGCTATGGAGCACGAGATTGCACGTCTGCACGAACAAGGACATCGTGTAACGATTCTCCCGGTAGAGGACGTGAAGGGTAATACAAAGGCGGTGAGTGCATGAGGAACAGACCGGTAGCGACGACCAAAGGACTCATAGCAATGCTTGCCGTCTTGATGGCTGGCATATACCTTTTTCCGATATTTACGCTTGCTTCATTCTACGCAATGGAACATTTGCCGTTCACATTATTCATCCTGGTCATTTTTGTAGGTTGGTTAGGACAGTTCATTCAGCATAAAATTCCAGGTTTTAGCGAGAAGAATACATTCATTCGTGGAGTAACGGCACTCGTTATAGGAATTCTCTTCGCACTCGTTGTTGGGATGAGCCTTATTCTCCCGTTACCGGATATCATCACATTGGTACTGTGTGGAGTCATCTCGGCTTATGCAGGTCTGACCTTCCAGCCAGTCTTTCATTCTGTGTTGTTATGGCGCTTGCAGATTATGGGTGTAATCAGTGCAATCGTGCTTATGATTGCTTCGAATTCGTTAGAATTCATGCAGCCGATACAAACCTATACCCTATGGATTTACATTGCGGGAGTGATCAGCTTTGCCTTTTGGCTGGTTGGACGATATATGCTGCAACTGGATCAGGCAATACTCAATGATGGCAAGAGAAGATTGGTATTAAGAGATTTTGCACGTGCGAATCATCAGCGGTTCATGTGGATGTTTATTGTTATTGTCGTGATCGGTGCTTTCCCAAGTCTGGCTGCCTGGCTGGGGCCGCTGCGTGACCGCTTGCTCGCATGGATCAGGGGATGGTTTGGTCCGATTTCTGGCGAGGAGCCACGATTACCAATGGACAATCCCAATCAGCCGCTAAATATACCGAATGACTGGAGAGAGCCGCCATCCGAGCCCTCAGTCTTCTGGAACATCCTCGGGTGGGTAGTGATGTGTGCTGTAGCAGGAGCTATCCTGTGGCTACTTATGAGGTTGGGACAAAAAACGATAAACAGACTTATGGATCGATTCAAGGGGATGTTACAACCAGGTGAAAAGAAGGCAGAACCACGGACGGAGTATATCGATGTCAGTGAGACGCTTGATGCGCCAGCAAAAGTCCGAAAGAATTGGTTTCGGAAGAAAGAAGCGCCACCTGCACAAGATGCTGAACGTGTTCGGTATTACTATCGGACTTGGATTGAAAGAGCCGCTCATCGAGGCGTGGAAATACAGGGGAAGCACACTCCGCTGGAGGCTGCACAGACCATTATTCAGAATGGTGTGAAGTTAGAAGAAGATGAGCTGTCTGCGAGACTGCCAGATACGTATAATGCCGTTCGTTATGGAGCGAAAGCTCCCGATCGTTCCGATATGGTTGAGATTGACCGAATCTGGAGATCTTATCGAAGTAAATAAGTCCGGAATCCCTTTACTTTTCTTGTCACGTTCAAGTATCATGAGAGGAATACACAAGTTGGTCAGAAAAGGAGCAGACATTAATGAAGACAAATCATTGCAAAATTGTAGATTGTACGATCCGTGATGGCGGATTGGTGAATAATTGGGACTTTAGCGTGGACTTTGTTCAACAGCTATATGCTGGATTGAATGAAGCTGGCGTTGATTATATGGAAATTGGATATAAGAACTCTCCGAAGTTGCTTAAAGGTGCCGAGGAAGCAGGACCATGGCGTTTCCTGAACGATGATTTCCTGCGCAAAGTTATTCCTCAAAAAGGAAATACTAAACTGTCTGCACTGGTTGACGTTGGACGTGTGGACGAAAATGATATCTTGCCTCGCAGTGAGAGCATGCTGGATCTGATCCGGGTTGCCTGCTACAGCAAAGATGTGGACAAGGCACTTGCACTGGTTCAAACATTCCATGATCGTGGATATGAAACTACACTGAATATTATGGCACTCTCCAATGTTATGGAGAATGAATTGCTGGAAGCATTTGAATTGATCAAAGAAAGCGCTGTGGATGTTGTCTACATTGTAGATTCTTACGGTAGTCTGGACCATAATGATGTGAAATATCTGGTAGAGAAGTTCAAGACTCACTTGCCTAACAAGCGTCTTGGTGTTCACACACATAATAATATGCAACTTGCGTTTTCTAACACATTGGTTGCGGCAGAACTTGGCGTTGAGCTGCTTGATGCTTCTGTGTATGGTATGGGACGTGCGGCAGGAAACTGTCCAACCGAATTGCTCGTAGCTCATCTGAAAGGAACGAAATACAATCTGCGTCCAGTACTTGGTGTATTGGAACAGTTGATGGTTCCACTGAGAGAAAAAGAAGAATGGGGTTACATTCTGCCTTACATGATTACAGGTGCGTTGGACGAGCATCCACGTTCAGCGATGGCGATTCGCTCATCGGAAGACAAGGATAAGGTTGTTGATTTTTATGATAAATTAACAACACCAGAAGTGAATTTTGATAAGTAATATAGTCTGAAATACAGTTGTAAAATAGGAAAACATGGACTCTAACTGGAGATCCATGTTTTTTTAGTTCTTAATGCCTTGTTTTTCTCTATATTTATGAATAAATATTCCTAGGAGTAACTATTTTTTAGTTCACGTATACAAAATTAAATGTTATTATGTACCAGATAGCATGTGTATGCATGTGAATTGAACGTTGGTTAATATGTTTTTTGTCGAATCGTGTAGTAAGCTGTTAAGTTTGGTTAATGTAATTCAGGATAGGTGATCCCGGGAAGGAAAACACGGCATGAAGGTTAATCTGCAAGATCAGAGAAAAATAAGTTGGGTCGCTGTGTGCGGCTTATTGTGTTTCCTCGCAAGTCAATGGTTTCGTTCTTCTTCAAGCTCTGATCTGATCATATCGGGTTACCCGGTTTTGACACTCTTGGGTGGATTCGCTGCGGCAGCGGCTTGTATCGGCATCTACAATCAAAGCTGGTTGTTTCGGACACAGAAGCTAACTCTTCGGAGGACATTATTGACAACACTCTTTTTATTGATTGGTCTGTTTGAACTGGTTCATATTGTTTCATTTGCAGAAGAGATTCCAAATGGAGCCATGATGGAATCGGAGTTCTCCTTAATGATGTCAACCATGGGATCTTTGGTATGTTCCGTAGGTTTACTGCTCGTGTATACCTTAAATGAGAAAGAAATTGCATTACCACGCAAATTCTTACTGTTCAGTGGGACATTGGGTACCTTTGTTATTTTGTACATACTGGCTATTCAGGAATGGAGCATGTTACCAAGTATGCTTGATGGGGAAGTGCTTGGTGGAATCTTCACCCGAGTTCATTTTATGGTCGGATTGCTCTATGGCATTATTGCAGTTCTTTTGTTTGTTCAATGGAAAAAAACCAAAGACGGTGATTTACCAACCATTCTATGTGGCATTCTGTGTTTCTTTTTTGGTGAATGTTATTTTGTTTCAGCAACTGGGGTCAACGATCTCAATCTATTATTAGGATTGCTGAGTAATTGTATGGCATATTTTTTTATTCAAAAAGGGTTGTATACGTCCGTAGTGGACACGCCTTTCCTGCAACAGCAGGTCGCGGAAGCCAAGATGAACTATATTGCTCATCATGATGATGTAACGGGACTTCCAAACCGTCGTCGCCTTTCACAGCGGTTGAAAAAGATGATGGATGATGCCGTGGTGCAAGAACAGCTTGTTGGTGTATTGGTCCTGAATATTAATCGGTTCAAAACCATTAATGATTCGCTTGGACAGCAAGCAGCTAACCGGGTTTTGCGTCAGGTAGGTCAACGACTGAAACATTTGTCACTTCCAGGAGAAGAAGTCTTTGGATTGGGAAGAGATGAGTTTGCATTAACGATGACAGATTTCAGTTCAACCGATACGGCGCTGCGCCGGACAAGATCCATTTTGCAACTTTTTGAGAAGCCCGTCTTGGTTGATGGCAATGAGTATCATCTTACACTTGGGATCGGGATGGCCATTTTCCCACATGATGGGGAGTCACCACTGGAGATTATTCAGAATGCAGATACGGCTTTGCACAGTGCTAAGGAACAAGGAATGGAACTGAATCGTTTTGCCCATGCGATGCAGATGAAGGCACAGGAGCGTTTGCAGCTTGAGAATGATCTGCGCAAGGCGTTGGATCGAGGTCAGTTCTACCTAGTCTACCAGCCGCAGGTTAATCTGCAAAGTGGGCTAATCGTTGGCATGGAAGCCTTGGTGCGTTGGCAGCATCCGCAGCGAGGCTCGGTATCTCCGGCGGAATTTATTCCTCTGGCAGAAGAGAGTGGGCTCATTGTGCCACTTGGCGAATGGGTGCTTCGTGAAGCGTGTGCACAGAACAAACAGTGGCAGGAAGCCGGTTATCGTAAACTGTGTGTTTCGGTGAATCTGTCGATGAGACAATTCAGGCACTCCCATTTGTTGGACAATATCAATGGCATTCTCAAAGAGACGGGACTAGAGCCTGTATGGCTTGAGCTGGAGATTACAGAGAGCATGACATTTGATAAAGACCGATCCTTCGAACAGTTGCGCAAAATCAAAGAAATTGGTGTGCATATCAGTATTGATGATTTTGGAACGGGATACAGCTCGTTGCACTATCTGAAGGATCTGCCGATTGATCGGCTCAAGATCGACCGTTCATTCGTTAATGAAGTCATGGAGGACAGCAATAACGCCGCGATCGTATCTACCATCACTTCAATGGCGCATCATTTACAACTGAAAGTTACAGCTGAGGGCGTGGAAAACGAAGATCAGATGGTCTTTCTTCGCAATCAACACTGTCACGAGGCACAGGGTTATTTCTTTAGCAAACCGATTAAAGCCGCTGAATTTGAAAAGCAGTTTTTGAGAGATGTGGATAAGCCTACAGGATAGGGAACAGCGGGGGCGCGAGGGTGCTCCTGCTTTTTTTGATGCATGCGTAATGAAAAAAAATGGGAAATATGACTTGCATGCTATAGAGGATCATGGTATATTATTATTTGTAAAATCAATGTTAAATTCCTAAGGAACTTAACATTTAAATCTTCAATCATGCGGGTGTAGTTCAATGGTAGAACTTTAGCCTTCCAAGCTAATAGCGTGGGTTCGATTCCCATCACCCGCTTAACGAAGCAGTACCGGAGTCCTTGCGATGCAAGGACTTTTTTTCTGTCTTAAAAGAAAATTGAGAATAAAAGTAATCAGAAGGTTGTTTTGTCATCGGAGTGGCGAGTAAGTAAGTATTCTTTAGTTTAATTTATATAACCTTTGCTTTTTTACAATGATCTGGTACAATAACGGAGAAATTGATACTACACATGAATGAGAGGTAACCATACGTCCCATGAAGTAAAACACATGAATTGAACCCCAGTTAACTGCAGACGGTTTTATGACGCAGTCAGCCAGAGCGGCTGAGCAATGAGGGGATTCGTGTGTCCAAATTCAGCTATGGGAAAAGGTATGGAGCAAGTGAGCCTTGAAGGTTTACGTGTACCCTGTGTTTGGGGTTTCTTTGTTCATGCCGTAGCTTACCTTAGATCTGTCTTTGAATGCTTGATCCAACCCTGAATTGCCAAACCGCCGGCTGATGCCAGCGGTTTTTTTTGTTCAGCAAAAAGGATGCAGGAAGGATGAGGCCTCATGATGACATTGGTACGCTTACATGAAGTATCAAAAGAGTGGAACGGTAATGAATTGTTTACAGGATTGAATTTGGAGATTAATGAGGGCGAACGACTCGCCATTCTGGGTCGAAACGGATGCGGCAAGACAACGTTGTTACGCATCATTTTGGGTGAGGAGCATGGTGGCGGACGGATTGAACGTCATATCCCTCAGCAGGAATGGGGGTTCATGCGCCAGCGCTCGGATATTGAGGCCGGGATGAATGTACTGGATGCGGTCCGGCGTGAGAGTGGTCAGATCTATGAAGTAAAACGGAACTTGGAAGAACTGGAACAACGTCTGAGCATCAGCACTGAAGCGGATGAAGAGCTGCTTGCAGCTTATACACAAGTGATGGAGCAATATGAACAGTTGAACGGTTATATGTGGGAGACTGAGGTAGAGAAAGTACTGACTCGCCTTGGATTATCCGCAGAGCATTGGAATAGACCCTATCATTCCTTGAGCGGTGGACAAAAAACAAAGGCTCGTTTGGCGGGACTGCTTGTCAGCAAACCCAAATTCCTGATTCTAGATGAACCGACGAATCATCTGGATGAGGGAAGCATGCGCTGGCTTGAAGAGTGGTTATCCTCATATGAAGGTACACTGTTATTTGTATCACACGATCGTACGTTTATTGATCAGGTAGCAACAGGAGTCATTGAGTTCAGTCCAGATGCACTGGCCAAATACAAGGGCGGATATTCCGACTACAAGCTCCACAAAGAGCGTGAATTACGTGAACAGGAAACGATCTACCGCAGGCAGGTATTGGAACGTAAGGCGCTGGAAGAAACGATTCGAAATTATCAGGAATGGTTCCATAAAGCGCATAATTCGGCAACCGATGTGGAGGTGAAGATCACCCAGAGCTTCTACAAGGCCAAAGCCAACAAAAATATTTCACGATACCATGCGAAACAAAAACAGCTGGAGCGTTTAGAGCGGGAACGGGTGGATAAACCTCGTGAAGCTGCAAAGTTGAACATGGAATTACAGATGAATCCACTGGCTGCACGCCAGCTTCTTGCACTAGAAGAGGTTACTTTCTCGTATACCGGTAAAGAGCTGTTGCTTCGCGACCTTCGAATCACGGTTGAACGTGGAGACCGTCTTGCCGTAAGAGGCCCCAATGGAACAGGAAAAACTACACTGTTGAAGCTGATGATTGGTGAGCTGGAGCCTTCGCAAGGCAAGGTCACACGGCATCCACAGCTGAGAATCGGTTACTTTTCACAGGAACTGGAGGGACTTCCCGAGAATCAGACCCTGCTGGACAGCTTGCTTACCCTTCCATCCATGACACAAAGTGCGGCACGGACCATTCTGGGATGTTTTCTGTTTTCCAGAGATGATGTGTTCAAGCGCATTGGGGATTTGAGCATGGGGGAAAAGTGCAGAGTGGCATTTTTGAGATTGTATTTTGGCGGAGCAAATCTGCTAGTGCTGGACGAACCGACGAACTATCTGGACATTGATACCCAGGAAGTCATGGAGAATGTATTAAAACAGGCTTCAGGTGCTTTGGTGCTTGTATCCCATGACCGGATGCTGACAAAGACACTCGCGAATCGATTGTGCGATCTGGAGGCTGGAGGCACAGCAACTTTGTTTGAAGGAGGCGTGTCGGATTGGGAGCAGTCAAGCAAACTTCGGGAGCATGCGCTGGAGACTCGGGAATCCGATGACGAAAGGTTGCGATTGGAGATGCGCCTGTCGGAGTTGCTGTCTCCTGTGAGCAATGCTGGAAAAGACATTCTGACACAGCGCGAGCAATCGAATGAGCGAGCAGTCGAGGCAGCTGAGATTCGCGAAATCCAGCAGCGCCTAAAACAATTGAAAGATAAGGGTGCAAGCATAAATTAGAACATGGACGGCTTGCTATTTCGATCTATTTTGCATATAATTATGAACGATCATCGATGATTACATCGATATAGGTAAACTAAGCAAACGTGATGATGGAGATAAGTAAGCAGTGCCTCTGGACAGGGAGGAAGCGCCGTAGATTGAGAGCGTTTCTGTAGAACAAGGCTGCCGAAATTCACTCCGAAGCGGTTCCCTGAACCTGTTTGTGTGCAGACACAGAGGCAACAGTAGGGGCAAACGGTTAACGGTCGTTATTCCGTACAAAGTGAGACAGAACAAGTTGCAGGCCAGAAGGCCACGCAGCAATGGATGTCTAACAAGGGTGGTACCACGGTCTTTTCGTCCCTTCAGGGGAGAGAAGGCCTTTTTTTGTTGCAAAAACACCACAAAAAGGGGGCAATTACACATGAAAGAACGTTTAGAGGCATTGAAGATCGAAGCGCTGGAGCAGTTGTCTGGTGTGAATGATCCGCAGACGCTCGGTGATCTGCGTGTAAAGTATTTGGGGAAAAAAGGTGCATTAACTGAGATTTTGCGTGGTATGGGTGCGCTTAGTGCGGAGGAGCGTCCAGTTATTGGTCAAGTAGCCAACGATGTTCGGGCTGCCATTGAGGAAGTCATCGACAGCAAGCAGGATCAGTTCCAGAAGGAAGAGACAGCGAAGCGTCTGCAATCCGAGAAAATTGATGTGACCCTGCCAGGACGTCGTGGACGTCAAGGCGGACTGCACCCACTGACCAAAGTGGTACAGGAGATCGAAGATATTTTCATCGGTATGGGATACCGCATTGCGGAAGGTCCTGAAGTCGAAATGGATTATTACAACTTTGAAGCATTGAATCTGCCGAAGAATCACCCGGCGCGCGATATGCAGGATTCCTTCTATGTTACCGAAGACTTGTTGATGCGTACCCATACATCGCCGGTTCAAGTACGTACCATGCAGAGCATGAAGGGCGAAGTGCCTGTCAAAGTCATCTGCCCAGGTAAAGTATACCGCCGTGATGACGACGATGCGACGCACTCTTTCCAATTCAACCAGGTTGAAGGATTGGTCATTAGCGAAAACATTCGTATGAGCGATCTGAAAGGGACTCTGCTGCAATTCGTGCGCGAAATGTTCGGTTCCCACACGGAAATTCGTCTGCGTCCAAGTTTCTTCCCGTTCACAGAGCCAAGTGCGGAAGTGGATGTAACTTGTGTACAATGTGGCGGTAGCGGCTGTCGGGTATGTAAACAAACAGGCTGGCTCGAAATTTTGGGCGGCGGTATGGTTCACCCGAAAGTACTGGAAATGGGTGGTTATGATCCGGAGAAATACAGTGGTTTTGCATTCGGAATGGGCGTAGAACGTATCGCCATGCTGAAGTATGGAGTCGATGATATCCGTCACTTCTACAACAGTGATCTGACCTTCCTGAAGCAATTCGGACGGCTGTAACTTTACAATAAATAGATCAACGATATAGAGCAAGCGTTATAAACCGGGAACACCAATTTATAGATGAAGGAAGTGAACGTCCATGAGAGTATCGACAGATTGGCTGTCTGATTATATTTCCCTTGAAGGTGTGACGCCACAGGAATTGGCGGAGAAAATCACCCGTGCGGGTGTCGAAATTGATGTAGTGGAGAACCGCAACAAGGGCGTAAATAAAGTTGTTGTGGGATATGTGAAGAGCAAGGAGAAACACCCGGATGCAGATAAACTGAATGTATGTGTCATCGATGCCGGCCAGGAAGAAGATCTGCAGATCGTGTGTGGTGCGAAAAATGTGGATGCAGGCCAAAAAGTAGTCGTAGCCCTGGTTGGAGCGAAGCTCCCTGGTGGATTGGATATCAAAAAAGCCAAATTGCGCGGTGTTGTCTCCCTTGGCATGATCTGTTCTGCGAAAGAGCTGGGTATGAACGACAAATTGCTGCCCAAAGATCAGCAGGAAGGTATTCTTGTTCTACCGGAACAAACAGAGGTGGGCACGCCAATTAGCCAGGTTCTTGGTCTCGACGATCATGTACTTGAACTGGACCTGACACCGAACCGTTCCGACTGTCTCAGCATGCGTGGTGCTGCCTATGAGGTGGGTGCTATCTTGGGTCGTGAAGTGAAGCTGCCGAGTCCCAAAGACCAACTGGTTGAAGTTGGAGATGCAGCTGCGAATCATATCTCTGTAGAGATTAAGGCACAGGAGCAATGCAGTCACTATGCAGCTCGTTATGTAACTGGCATTAAGCTGGGTGCTTCCCCGCTGTGGATGCAAAACCGTCTGATGGCTGCTGGTGTTCGTCCGATCAATAACATCGTTGATATCACGAACTATGTCATGCTGGAATACGGCCAACCGCTACATGCATTTGATGCGGATAAGCTGGAAAAAGGCCATATTGAAGTGCGGATGGCCAACGAAGGCGAAACGATTGTTACGTTGGATGGCCAAGAGCGTAAGCTGGAGCCACATATGTTGCTTATCACAGATGGCGTGAAACCAGTAGCCATCGCTGGGGTTATGGGTGGCGAGAATTCCGAGGTATCGGAAGGCACAGTGAATCTGTTGCTGGAATCCGCCAAGTTCGACGGCGGAACCGTTCGGAAAACGTCGCGCCAACTGGGGCTGCGTTCCGAAGCAAGCATGCGTTTTGAGAAGGAAGTAGACCCGGGTGCGGTGATTACGGCTTTGGATCGTGCGGCTGAACTGATTCAGCGTTATGCTGAAGGTGAAGTGCACCAAGGAATCGTGGAAGCTGGAGCAGAAGCTGTGGAGAAACGTGTAATTCAATTGTCGCTGGACCGACTGAATCGTTATCTGGGAACCGATCTGTCTTTGCTTGAGGTAAAAACTATCTTCGCTCGCTTGCACTTTGCATGTGGTGATGCTGATCAAGGATTGCTGGATGTGGAAGTGCCAACACGCAGAGGGGATATTACGCTCGATGTAGACTTGTTTGAAGAGATTGCACGCCTGTACGGATACGACAACATTCCAACCACATGGATTGAAGGACCGACGACTCCAGGGGCATATACACGCTCTCAAGCGATGCGTCGCACGATTCGTGGATTGCTCTCAGGCAGTGGCTGGCAGGAAATGATCAGTTACTCCTTTGTACACCCGGATAAAGCGACCCTGTTCCCGGCGTTGACACAAGGAAGTAAAGCCGTGAAACTCGCGATGCCTATGAGTGAGGACCGCAGTGTGCTTCGTACGAGTATTTTGCCGCAAATGCTGGATGCAGCGGTGTATAACATGAACCGTAAACAGGATTCACTGGCTGTATTTGAAGTGGGCAATGTGTTCTTCACCGAAGAAGATCAGTTGACCAAACAACCGCATGAAATCCCAGTACTGGGGCTGCTGCTCACCGGGAATCGTGCAAGCCAGCAGTGGAATGTTGGAGCGGAGAAAGTAGACTTCTTCGATCTGAAAGGTGCTCTTGAGCATCTGTTCGCCTATGTGGGTCTTGAACAACGCATTCGCTTGGTAGCAAACAGCCCTGAAGGATTCCATCCGGGACGTTCCGCATCGGTTTATCTGGAAGGCAAGGATGGCGGGGAAGGCACATTGATCGGTACATTGGGTCAATTGCATCCGGAACTGCAACAGCAGTATGATCTGAATGATGTGTACATCGCAGAGATTGCACTTGAATCGATCTACAGCGAAGCAGACGCTGACATTCGTTATCGTGAGCTTCCGCGTTTCCCAGCCATGGAACGTGATATCGCGGTTGTTGTGAATGAGGATGTTGAAGCTGGAGATATGCTGCGCGCCATTCGTGAATCGGCGGGTGAATTGTTACAAAACGTACAGGTATTCGATGTGTTTACTGGAAGTAAACTGGGTGAAAACAAGAAGAGCGTGGCGATGGCACTGGTATACCGGAATCGTGAACGTACACTGACCGATGAGGAAGTTACTGAAGTTCATGCCCGTGTAGTGGCTCGTCTGGAAGAGCAATTCGGAGCGGAATTGCGTAAATAGGACAAAAGAAGATTTTTTGAACAAAGATTAGCAGGAATTGTTTGAAGTCACATCGAATCCTTAGCATTAGAGGATCGATGTGACTTTTTTGTGATTACAGCTTAGAATCAACATACAGACTTGAAGGAGGGCACAACTGTGACTACACCTGATCGTACACGCGTCACCGTAGAGATCTACGGGACTTCCTATAAACTGGTTGGCAGCAGTGCCGACTATATGAAACAAGTAGCTAACCTGGTAGATGAGCGTATGGGCGCAATCTCCAAGCAAAATTCCCGTCTGGATACTCCGCGTATTGCGGTACTGGCGGCTGTACATATGGCTGAACAGTCTCTTCAGACTCAGGAAATCCGTAATGAACTGAAGATGCTCACTGGAGAACGTACAGAACTGAGAAACGAATTGAATCGGTTAAACGCCATACAAAATGAACATCAACAAGAATTGGAACGGCGTGACCAGGCTCTTGCTGATTTGAAACAGCTGAAGATTGAAGCAGAGCAGGCGTTGCAAAAGTCCGAATCGGACAAAAATTCAGAGATAGCCAAGTTGAATAAGCTGCTGGAGCAAGAACGCGCTCAAGCAACGGAGCGATTGCAGAAATTGCAGGCTCAAGCGACGGCACAACTGAAGGAAGCAGAAGCCAAGGGAACGAAACAGTTGAAGGAAATGGAAGAGAAAGCGTCTAACCAGCTTAAAAATGCACAGGCACAGGCTGCTTCCCAGCTCAAAGAAGCTCAGAACCGTTCTGCAGCCGAATTGCAGCAGGCGCAGGCCAAAGCTGCGGCGCAATATAAAGAGTTGCAGGACAAGACTGCAGCTCAATTAAAAGAAGCCGAAAGCCGTGCCGTTGCAGAACGTCAACAGATTGAAGCCAAAGCTGCGCAGCAGGTTCAGACAGCCAAGGAAGAAGCCGAGTCTGCTATTCTGTTAGAATTGGAACAGGCTGAGAACAACCTGAAGAAAGCTCAGGAAGAAGCAGCGCTGCAATATAACGAACTTAAGCAACAGATGGAACTTCGGCTCCAGCAGGCTGAAGAAAAAGCGCTGGAACAGACTCAGGCTCTGACGGATCGAGCGAATCAGGAGCGGGCTGACTTGCAGGAACAAGCGGAGCAGAAGCGCCTGACTGAGATAAATCAGTTGAATGCGGAGTTCAAGGCGTTATCCGAGCAGTTGGAACTCGAATGGATGGAGAAAGAAGCAGCCCTCGAGGAACAATTGCAGCAAGCCAAGGAAGCAGCAGCGTCCCAGGCGAAAGCAGCCGAAGCGGCGGCAGAGGCCTTATTGCAAGAAGAACGGGGCAAGCTCAAGCTGCAACTTGAGGAACAACGTAAACAGGCGGAGACTCGACTATTAGATGTCGAAGAGCAATTAGAAGAAGTAATGACCCAACTCATCAGTGCACAGGACATGGTTGCAGAGCAAGAACAGCAGCTTCAGCACGAGCGTGGTCAATTGGAATCGTTACGTCATGAGCATGGGGTCCGTAAACAGGAGCAGGAAGTTCAGACTCGCCGAATTACGGAACTGGAGCAACAACTTGAGCAGTTGAAAGAGGACCGTTCCCAGTTGCAGGAGCTTCTGCGTGAAACGGAACAGGCTGCCCAGCAATCCCGTGATTCACAGGAACAATGGAAGCAGAAGTATAATGAAACTGTGGATAGAGAAACCTCTCTCACAGCACAGCTACGCAAACTTCAGGAGCAACATGCACAGCTTGAACAGGAAGCCAAAAAGCTTCGTGAGGCTGAAGTGAAGTCGGAAGAGGAACAGCGCAGACTGCAAAAAGTGCTTGAACAGGCTCATGCTGCGGTGCGTACATTGCAGAATGAGATCGGCACGCTTACGGAACGTGAGCAGTCCTGGAAGGACCTTGCTGAGCAGCGATTGGCTGAGATTGGAGACCTGGAGAATCAGATTCTTGAAGTTGCTGAACAAAATGAAACGTTGGAGTCTGGTGTGCAATCCCTTCATGATGAATTGTCCGTGGTGAAGGAAGAGTCTCGCTTCAACCATGAAGAGGCTGTGCAATACCAGAAGGATGCAGAGCTTTTGGAAGAGAAACGCAATCAGCTTGAAGTTGAGCTAAATGTTGTTCGGGAAGAGCTGAACCGACTTCAGGATAACTATAAACAAATTCGTAATGATTACAGTGATGCATTACAACGGGAAGAGAATTACAGTTCCAAGCTGGATGAATTGAGCAAGGAGAAACAAGAGATTGTGAGCGTGCTTGAAGAAGCGAGACAGTCTTCAGCTAAACTTTCCGAGCGCTACTCGGAGCAAGAGAGCCGGCTAGCCCAGACTGAGGAAGAAGCGTTGGAGTGGCAGATCAAATACGAAGAACTGTCAGCCAAACAGACTGAGTTGGCATCCCGTCTGGAGCAGTTGACAAGACGTGAAGAAGAACTTCGCTCAAGCGTTGAACAAGCAGAGCAGAACGACCAGGTATGGCAACGCCGTGCAGATGAATGGGCGGCTCAGGAACAATCCTGGCAGGAACGCTGGGCTGCACTTGAGAATGAACTAACGGTTTGGAAGAGAGAAAGTGCGGCAAGTAGTGAGTTGCTGGAGGGACTGGAGCAAGAACGACAGCAGCTGGACAAATTACGTACAGAAGCGACCCAAGAGAAAGAGATCATGGAAACTGAACTGCTTGAGATGGGGGAGCGTTACGAACTAGCGGCCAATCAATTACGTTTGTTACAGGTTGAACGTGAAATGGAGCAGGAGAAGGCAGAGCAGCTGAACACGGAATATCGTCAGTTGCATGATGAATATACGAAATTGCAGACGGAATATAACGAATGGATTGAATTGATTGAACAGGACCAGACCTAGCGGAATGAATGTAGCAGAACTGGCTCGTGGGCAACGTACTCTGGTACAATTTGTTATACTAAAGAAGGAGCTCCCGTCGCTGCGGGGGCTCCTTGTCTTGAATACTATTCTTCAACGATAATTTTGGAGATCATGCTGCTGTGTCCTGAACCACAGAAGACGGAACAGGACATTTCAAACTCACCAACCTTGTCCGGGGTTATGACTTTGGAGCTATTTCTGGTATCCAGTTGAAGATTCAGCTCAGGCACAAGGATACCGTGATTTCCGTTTTCATTTTCATAAACAATGTTAACTGGAACGCCTTTTTTAAGATGGTACTCAGGTTGATCGAATTCATAGTTACTCGCCTTGATGACCAATTCTTCACTGGCTGTAACTCCAGCATCAGCATCGGATCCATTGCTGCCAGATTCTGCGGACTGTTTCGTCCCTCCACATGCAGTGAGGACCAGAATTAACATACAGGCAGCAAGCCATGTTATGCCTTTCTTCATCATGTGCCTCCTTAAAGCGTGATATGGATAAAATTTGAATGATTGCTCCAGTCATCATACCGCAATATGTGGATGCCTGTACACGCTACGTATGTCGTTTTTTTGAAAATTGAACGTGTACGGCAGAGCGTGCGTACTGCCCGAATGAAATAAACCCCTTCCGGCACAGGGCCTTCAGAGGTTTAGGAGAATTCATGGGGACGTTAAGTTGAAGTGGAGATTAACTTTTGGAGCTTCGTCCGGCATCAAAAGGGGTGGATACCGGGATGAAGAGATCGATAATCCCGATGACCAACGCAGCGAGAATGGCACCGAGCAGGCTGACTTCAACATGATCTACAACATATTGCCCAAGCCAAATCACCAGTGCGCTAACGATAAATCCGACAATACCGCGACCAAACGGGTTGACTCTTTTGCCGAAGATACCTTCAACGATCCAGCCGAGCAGGGCAATGACGAGAGCAAGCAGCAGGGCGCTCCAGAAGCCACCAACGGCGAATCCGGGAACGATCCAGCTAACCACCATTAATACAATTGCAGCGATGATAAATCGCACGACATGTCCCAGAAAATTCATGGTGTTTACCTCCTTTTATTCGGATTGAACTGAGCAGGGCAACTCCAAGGGGATGGAGAGGTTGCACAATCCTGACACCTGTAGTTTGTGGTGCTATGGTTGAAGTTATGTGTGGAAGGATTCGTTAAATAGCGTAAGAAAGTTTCTTTCGTTATAATACAGATATAGTTTGGAAGGAGTTGTACACTTGGATACGAAAATTTTACACACACTGGAATATCGCAAAATTTTAAATACATTGCTTAGCTTTGCTCAGACCACCATGGGAAAAAAGAAAGCGGAGCAACTTGAACCAAGCAGTGAACTTGAAGAAGTGAAGCGGTTGCTGCAGCAAACCGATGAAGCCTTCACATTTGATCGCCTGAAAGGCTCACCGTCGTTTGGGGGGATTGTAGATATTACGGCTTCCATCAAACGTGCTGAAATTGGAGGCACACTTAACCCTCACGAACTTTTGGGAATATCCAATACAACCTTTGCGGCGCGGCGATTGAAACGTCAGATTGGTACTTTACATGAAGATGAGCCCATCGAATCTTTGTTCTATATCAGTGATCAACTGTCAGAGCAAAAAACGCTTGAGGATGCCATCAAAATCTGTATTGACGATAATGCAGAGGTTGCCGACAGTGCAAGCGTAACGTTGGCGCAGATTCGTCGTGAACTGCGAGGCGGAGAAGCGCGGATTCGCGAAAAACTCGATTCCATGATTCGATCCTCTACCGTATCCAAGATGCTTCAGGATCAGCTCATCACCATCAGAGGAGACCGTTTTGTTATCCCAGTGAAAGCTGAATATCGTTCGTACTTTGGCGGGATTGTGCACGATCAATCCGGTTCGGGTGCGACATTGTTCATTGAGCCGGAATCCATTGTTGCCATGAACAACAAATTACGTGAAACCCGGATTCGGGAAGAACGCGAAATAGAAATTATTTTGCAGAAATTGACGGCACTTGTCAGTGAGCAGGGAGAGTGGTTGTTGTATGATGTCGACTTGCTGGGATCACTCGATTTTATCTTTGCCAAAGCACGTTTGGCTCGTGAACTGAAAGCAACATTGCCTCGCATGAATGACCGCGGGTTCCTGAAGCTCAAGAAAGGTCGGCATCCACTAATTGCGATCGAAAACGTGGTTCCAATCGACATCGAGCTGGGCAATGATTACACATCCATTATCGTGACAGGTCCGAATACGGGTGGTAAAACGGTAACGCTCAAAACGATTGGATTGCTGAGCCTGATGGCAATGTCTGGTTTATTTGTTCCGGCTGAGGATGGCAGTCAGTTATGTGTATTTGATGCGATCTATGCAGACATTGGGGACGAGCAGAGTATCGAGCAGAATCTGAGTACATTCTCCAGTCATATGACCAACATCATTCGCATTCTGAAAAACATGACGCCGAAAAGTTTGGTATTGCTCGATGAACTTGGAGCAGGGACAGACCCGGCTGAAGGTTCTGCACTGGCGATCTCCATGCTGGAGCATATGCACCGGACGGGATGTCGCATGGTTGCAACCACTCACTACAGTGAACTGAAAGCATACGCATATGAGCGTAAAGGTGTCATTAATGCCAGCATGGAATTTGACATCAATACACTGAGTCCAACCTATCGCCTTCTGGTGGGTGTACCTGGACGAAGTAATGCATTTGCCATTGCAGAGCGACTTGGACTGCCGGGTTACATTCTCGACTACGCCCGTGGCGAAGTGAAGGAAGAGGATCAACGGATTGAGCACATGATTGCTTCTCTTGAAGAGAACCGTCTTACGGCTGAACAAGAGCGTGAGAAGGCAGAGAGCTTGCGCCAGGATATGGAAAAATTACGCAGTCGTCATCAGACCGAACTGGAGAAGCTGGAACAGCAGCGTGATCGCCGGATTGAAAAAGCAGAAGAAGATGCACGCAGCATTGTGGACAAGGCTCGCGCTGAAGCGGAGAAGATTATAGCAGATCTTCGCCTGTTGGCTATGGAAGAAGGTGCTTCCGTGAAGGAGCACAAACTCATTGCTGCCCGCAAACAGCTGGACGAGGCTGAACCGGAGAAACGCAGAAAAACGGTCAAGAAGACGGCAACCGCGCCGAAGACTCGTGCCATCGGTCCTGGTGATGAAGTGCTTGTCTACAGTTTGAATCAAAAAGGCCATGTTGTAGAGATGTCGGGCAGCAAAGACGCTATGGTACAACTGGGGATTATGAAAATGAAAGTATCCCTGGATGACCTGGAACTGCAGCAATCGGCTCCCGCAGCCAAACCGAAACAAAAACCGGTAACGGGTATGAAACGTACACGTGATGACAATGTGAAAAGTGAATTGGATCTGCGTGGTACCAACCTGGAAGAAGCCCTGATGGAGACAGATCGGTTCATTGATGAAGCTTTCCTTGCCAACCTGGGCCAAGTTTATATTATTCATGGTAAAGGTACAGGAATTTTACGTTCCGGTATTCAGGATTACCTGCGTAAGCATAAACATATTAAAAGCTACCGGCTGGGCAATTACGGAGAAGGCGGGAACGGTGTGACCGTTGCAGAATTGGAATAGCCGGTCCATGAATCAATGATATTCTGCGACCTTATTCATGAAGGTCGCAGATGGGGAGAGGGGAACGGTGCGTGATAGAAAGCATTGACCAATTGCTGTCTCATCCCTTGGGGATGGTACTCGGTTTTTTCTCGGTAGCGATTATGGAGCTGCTTGTATTTCTGGCTTGCTTCGAACTGGTGACCAAGTATAAATGCTGGACGGAGATCAAGAAGGGCAATGTGGCTGTTGCGATGGCTACAGGAGGCAAGATCTTCGGGATCTGCAACGTATTGCGGTTCTGCATACAAGCGAAATCTTCGGTGTATGAAGCCATGACGTGGTCATTTGTAGGGTTTATCCTTCTGCTCATTGCCTATTTTTTGTTCGAATTCCTGACACCCGTGTTCTCCATTGACAAGGAGATCGAAGCGGATAACCGAGCTGTCGGATTGATATCCATGATTATTTCAGTCTCGCTGTCATTTGTTATTGGCGCGAGCATTATCTAGGGGGACCGGTCATGAAGATATTGATACGGATTCTGTTTGCGGCATCGATCGTGTTTTTTGCCATCGGTGTGATCTATATAATGAATACATGATGATTTGAAGAGAGAGGTTGATTCAATATGGAAACAACAATATGCCCTTGGTGTCACACGGAAATTGTATGGGATGAGGAACTCGGTCCTGAAGAAGAGTGTCCATACTGCCACAATGAATTAAAGGGATATCGAACGCTCAACATTAACATCGGTGACGAAGAGAACGATGAAGCTGAGGACGACATCTATGATGTGGATGATGTAAAGGATGAGGAGCAGACTACGGATCTTTCAGATCTGTGGGGGGATGAAGTTGAACTCAAATTGCCGGAGTTGCGAACGTTGACCAAATATGCGGATGAAGGTAATGACCTCATTCAGTATGAACAAGGTGTCCAGAAGCAGCTTGATCATCAGGAAGAAGTGCCGGAGTGCCCGAATTGCCGGGAATTCATGATTCTCGCAGGTACGCAAGCTGCAACGCAGGATAACTTCATGCCAGTAGCTAACGCAGCTTCAGGCGAAGGATCACTACTGTCACCACCGTTTAAAGTATTGACCTATGTATGCTCCGGATGTTTCCAAGTTCAATACAGTCTGTCTGAGGAAGATCGTCTGCGTCTGATTAAGAACCTGAGTTCGCAGGAATAAACATTTCGGAGATTCTAACCAATTTCATAACAATCCTGAAGATTTATCATGTTTTCCTCTTGCTTAGGGCACGTTAACCCTAAGACCTACCTGTGCACAGTTCACTTCAGGTGGATGAAGGAGGAGCAGATGAAGATTACTTTAGGCCGACAATCCATTCTGCTTTTGGGCGTGAATGGATTGTTTGCGTTAGCCGGAGCGCTGTCGGGAACCTTTTTGAATGTGTTTCTGTGGAAAAGCCGTCCGGATTATGCCATGTTGGGGTGGTTCATTCTCAGCCAGCAACTGGCCATTGGACTGACATTCTGGCTTGCTGGCAAATGGGTCAAGGAACATAATAAAATGAGTGCACTACGATTAGGTACTGCGCTGTCCGGCATATTTTATATGATAGTCCTCTGGGCTGGTTCCAGAGCTGTAGACTGGATATGGCCTCTGGGTATACTACTGGGTTGTTCCCTGGGGCTATTCTGGATTGCATTTAATGTTGTGTATTTTGAAATAACAGATCGGGAAAACAGGGATCTATTCAATGGCTGGGTTGGGTTACTTGGTTCGATGACCGGAATTATAGGTCCGTGGTTCTCCGGTCTGATTATTACTCGCATGACAGACAACACAGGATATCGGCTCATCTTCACGGTATCACTCGTTATTTATGTCATAGCGGTAGTTTTCAGTTTTTTTCTGAAAAAAAGAAAGGTGAGCGGTACATACCGCTGGTCAGAACCTTGGATTCAGCTATCCAAGCGGGATAGTCCCTGGAGGACCTTAGGCTTGGGTTTATTCGCTCAGGGTGCCCGTGAAGGAGTCTTTGCCTTCCTGATTGCACTGCTTGTATATTTGGCTACCGCACAGGAGTACAAATTGGGGCAGTTCTCACTCATCACTTCAGCTGTGGCACTAGTAAGTTATTGGGCAGCCGGGAAATGGTTCAAACCACAGTATAGATCAAGAGGCATGTTCATCGGAGCCCTCATTCTGCTCGTTGTGCTTCTTCCTCTCCTCTGGAAAGTGACCTATGGAACGCTGTTAATCATGGGGATTGGGAGTGCTGTTGCGATGCCGTTATATGTACTGCCGATGATATCAGCGGGATTCGACATGATGGGCACAAGTGGCGAAAATGTGGAGAAAAGGGTTGAACTTGTCGTTTTGAGAGAGTTATGCCTGATGCTTGGCAGACTATGTGGGTTGGTCATATTTATTGTGACTGTCTTAAATGCTCCGTCTCTACGCATGTTAACCTGGCTTATTATTGTCCTAGGTGCTTCTCCGCTAATTGGATGGATCTTTATGCGCAAGTTATTGAACCGAACGGAGGGGCAAGAGCCTTCGGCTTAGCAGGTTTCCCAATATACAAACAGGGTACAGCGGCGGGAAAGAGAACTTTCCGTGTGCTGTACCCTGTTTGTAGTTTTATTGGTTCAGTTGTTGGTTATACAGGAGATGGCTTACTTGTACGTGTGAGTGAGAACAGATCCATATCGGGGTTTGGGTTGCCCGTAATGGCATCCACAATCAGGGAGGCAGCAATCATACTATATACGGTACCGTTGCCTCCATACCCTTCAACAAAGTAAGAATTCGGATAGTCTGGGTGTGGACCGATTAACGGAAGACCATCATGGGTGCTTCCAAAGACAGCTTCCCAAGCGTAATCGATTTCGAGATCTGGTAATGGGAAATACTCAGCAATCTTATGAAGCAAAATCTCACCTTTATGAACCGCCTTGATAGCCCGTTGTTCTTCTCGAGGACGATTCTCATCAAGTCCACCTGCAATAATTCTTCCGTCTGGAGTTGTGCGCATATATAGATAAGGTCGTTCGGTCTCCCATATCATGCATTGTTTATGCCAGCTGCTCAGATCCTGTAGTGGCTTGGTAGCGATAGCATATGTGCTTTGAAGGTATGCTCCTCTGTCCTTTTTAATTTCTTGTGTTTCATAGCCTGTTGAGAAAATAACATGTTTGGCACGTACAGTGCCATGAGGTGTGTAACATAGGACGCCATTTTCATCATAATCACAATGGGTGAATTCACTATGAGCATAGACTCTTGCTCCTTGACGTGAGGCTGAGTGGAATAGCGAGTGAACCAATCGATATGGATTAACCTCAGCATCCCCGCTTGTGTATAGTGCAGCAAGTTTGCTGAACGGGAACAGTGCACTTATTTTTTCCTGATCCCACAGCTCCACATCAAATCCATAATGTTTCAGGTTACGATATTCTTCCTCCAGCAACGTTACATCTTCCTCATGACTCGCACAATACAGACTTGTGCGAGGCACAAACCAAGGATCAATCTCAAGCTTCGATGAAATTCTTTCAAGATGGTGCATGGCATCCCGGCATAATTCGTAGAATCGAACACCGGTTTCTTCCCCAAATGTCTGGATACAAGAGGTGAGCGTTTTGTCATTTGCATATTGGAGCAGGCCCGTATTTGCCATGCTGCTGCCATGACCGATATCTCTTTTGTCAATAACAACGGTGTCAATTCCCTGATCCGTCAAAAGCTTCGCAGACAACGCGCCTCCCATTCCACCACCGATGATTAGACATTCACAGGACAGGTTTTCTTGTAAAACAGGATAATGGGGAGGGGAAGCAAAGGTAGTTGGCCAAAATGTTTCTCCGTTAATAAGTTCCATAATTGATCACCTCTGTTGGATGTAGTTGAAGTATACTTTTTCAGGTTAGGGTAACAATAAATTCGCAATAACTTTAGATTAAGGAGGTCAGACATACATGCAAAACTCACAAATGCAAGCACTGAGCCCCAAGGAACTGAACTATATTGCGGATTCAATTTCCAATGAGGAAATGTTAATCAAACAATGTGCAGCTACAGCCTCCATCACACATAATCCGCAAATTCAACAGGCGCTGAATCATTATGTTCGCTCACATGAACAGCATCTGAATACTCTTGTCAATACGTTACAGCAACATCAATCTCTTGCACCGGCGCAATCACAGTAAAGCTCAAAACATGACAAGTTATTTCAAAGCATAGGAGGAAAATAAGTGTACACTCAATCTTTGTCATCTGGTGGGAATTTTATGCAAGAGCAAGATTTGTTGAAGTCGATTCTTGCAGATTTAAGACGAACATCACGTGAATATACAACGGCAACTACTGAATCTTCCTGCCCCACGACCCGGAGAATGTTCAATGATTTAACGAACGATACATTAAGACTGCAAGGTGAACTGTTCAACCTGATGCAACAAAACAACATGTATTCCGCTTCATCCAAGGCACTTCGTCAGGATGTGGACAAACAAATCCAGTCTGCACACCAGACCCAACAGAAGTGTCAGCAATTCATTCAAGAAAAGAACACGCAGAACAGTTCATATAGCCAAGCTCCCAATGTGCCTCAGCATCAACCGAATTACGGTAACCCTTATTACATGTAACCTTTGCAAAAGAGGTTTGAAGCACTAACGGTAAAGGACCATACCACCGCTTGCCTGAATTCAGGGCAGGCGGTCTTTTGTCTATGCATCAACGTCAAATTCATGTAATATAAGTATTAATTCATTTTCAGGAACCTGGATGATGCTGGAGGGAAAACCATGAAAGATTTGAACGATCTGCAATTAAAAGTTCTGGATCTGCTGAAGGAAGACGCGAGAAGGACTCCCGCACTGCTGTCGACGCTGCTGGGGGAGTCGGAAGACAAGATTAAGAACGCCGTGGCACAGCTAGAACAAGACCACGTCATCGTAAAATACGCAACCGTCGTGAACTGGAGTAAAATAGATGATGAGAAAGTAACGGCCCTGATTGAGGTGCAGATCACGCCGGAGCGTGGTCGTGGTTTTGAAGGGATTGCCGAACGCATTTATCTCTATCCGCAAGTGAAGTCCGTATATCTCATGTCTGGTGCATACGATCTGCTCGTTGAAGTGGAAGGTGGCAACCTGCGTGAAGTCGCTAATTTTGTGTCGGAGAAACTTTCTCCGATAGACTCTGTACTTTCAACCAAAACGAATTTTATTCTTAAAAAATATAAACAGGACGGGATTATCTTTGAAGACCATCAGGAAGACAACCGTCTCATGATCTCGCCGTAAAGGAAGATGTGTCATGATAGTGAATGAACAGACAACCGGGAACAACAAGAAAATGACATCTTATCTGGCACCCCTCGTGCAGCAGATACCTCCATCCGGAATTCGCAAATTTTTTGATCTGGTTGGAGACAACAAGGATATTATCACATTGGGTGTGGGTGAACCTGATTTTGTTACACCTTGGCATATGCGTGAAGCTTGTGTATACTCGCTGGAAAGAGGTATGACCAGCTACACATCCAACGCAGGTATGCCGAAGTTGAGAGAAGCCATCAGTGAATATCTGGATACTCAGTTTGATACCAAATACGATCCCAAGGATGAGATTATTGTTACCGTGGGGGGCAGTGAAGCGATTGACTTGGCTTTGCGAGCATTAATCGTACCTGGCGACGAGATTCTCATTCCTGAACCTTCGTACGTGGCCTATTCACCAATTGCTTCAATCGGTGGCGGTATACCGGTTGGTGTTGAAACCTACGCGAAAGATCAGTTCAAGTTAACGGCCGAAGCTCTTGAAGCTGGCATCACACCGAAGTCGAAAGTGGTTATTCTGTGTTATCCGAGTAATCCAACAGGGGCCATCATGACCTATGAAGAGTGGCTGCCGATTGCTGAAGTGATCAAAAAGCATGATCTGATCGTGATTGCGGATGAAATATATGCTGAATTGACCTATACGCAAAAGCATGTCAGCTTTGCTGCTACTCCTGATATGAAGGAGCGGACCATTCTCGTAAGCGGATTTTCCAAAGCTTTTGCAATGACAGGCTGGCGGATTGGGTATATGTGTGGTCACCCTGAACTTATTGCAGCCATGCTTAAAATCCATCAGTATACGGTAATGTGTGCGCCGGCCATGGGCCAGGTTGCTGCACTTGAGGCATTGACGAATGGATTGGGTGAGAAAGACCGGATGGTAGAATCGTATAATCAACGCAGACGTTTGATTGTGCAGGGATTCCGAGATATTGGACTTGACTGTCACGAACCTCAGGGAGCATTCTATGCATTCCCGAGTATTCAAAAGACAGGCATGAGTTCCGACCTGTTTGCTGAGCGATTGTTAACGGAGAATAAAGTGGCTGCTGTTCCGGGCAATGTTTTTGGTCCTCAGGGTGAAGGCTTCTTGCGTTGTTCTTATGCTACTTCTGTAACCCAATTAAATGAAGCTTTGGAACGAATCGGAAACTTTGTTTACAAACTGCAAAAAGAGGGTTAATACTAAAGTAGAATCTTTTTACAAATGTGACATTTTTATTATTGGGAAAAAATAACTTTCTTTTACAAAATAATGTGATATAATTTCAATTTGAAATAAGTTTTCATAAATTTGGAAACCATTTTTCCAAGGAGGGGTTAGCTTTGTTTTGTGTTGAATATGATTTACCGACGAATCGTGGGCACTATCTGGCAGAAGGCGATCATGGCGACCGATGGTCGGTGAAACCCGATAACGCATCTTTGCATGACATTTCCTTGGAAGATGAAATTCATATGCTTCGTCTCAAGATGGAACAGATCTTCCTCGAAGAGAAATCATTCACATCCGATATTGTAATTGAAATCAGCAGTTTGCTGGATTTAAAGATTAATGAATATATGAAGGCTAACCCGATTAAAGGAAAATAACGTTTATGCTGGAGTGAAACGTTTCATTAATCGAATTCGAAAGGGAGACCTGAGAGGGTCTTCTTTTTTTGCGTGGAACAATTGTGATATATTGGACATAGGAGACTAAAGGGGGAACTGGAATGAAGAGATTTTGGGGGCTTACTGCGATCATTTCTGTTATTTTTTTGTTGGCTGGTTGTGGGGGTAAGGATGGATTTTCCGTTTTTATCATTGATAACCAAGGAAATCCATCTGTGATCTCGGAGCAGTTGCAGGCCAATCTGCAACAGAAACTTGGCGAGGAGCCCAAGGTGGAAGTGATCACCAGTGCGATGTATGATGTTCAGAAAATTATGGTAGAGTACGCGGCTGGGGGACATGATATCTTCATATTGCCTGAATCCGACATGAAACAATACGGAAGTAATGGTTCCAATGTTCCGCTGGATGATACCTTTGATCCCAAGAAGTATGAACGTGGTGTGTTTGAAGGTGGGGTCTTAGTGGAGCAAGGTGAAGGAGATGGAGGTTCAGATCTCAAGCAAGAATCACATCTTTACGGCATTCCACTCGAGGATATGAAAATGTTTAAAGATGTAGAATATGCTGCGAGCAATTTGTTCGCCACCATTCCAGTGTCATCTTCCAATGTCGAAGAATCCAAAAAAGTGCTGAAGGCGCTGACAGAGTAAAGAAAATTCAGAATGGCTATGGAAGGAGGGAAGCGGATTGCTGATTACGGTCACAGGCGGCATAGGTAGTGGTAAAACCCGGTTTGCCCTCAAGTACGCAGCCGGAATTAGCCGGGAGGGTGTATATTTATCCACCGGTGATCATGATCCCGTTATTCCCGAATTGCCATCCGCTCATTATCGTGCCATTCATGCCGGGAACGGTCAGCATCTGACAGAGGTGATCACCCAGATTAATCGGGAATCCAATCTGTTTTTGGCGGATCAGCGAATTGTAATTGTAGACAGTCTGACCTCCTGGATGGCTGCCGGTTTCAGGGCAACAGAGGATCTGGATCATCAGCGTTCAGAGACACAGCTTTTGCTTGATGCTTTATTGTCTTATCAGGGGAAGTTGCTTGTGATTACCAATGAAATGCATGGCACATTGCATCCTACCGAAGAAGAACGAATATTTACAGCGAGAATGGCTTCGGTTAACCGGATGCTGCAGATACATGCTGAAAAGATGTACATGCTTGTATCTGGTCTGGCTATCGATCTTAAGAGTCAGGGCATGCGAAATGAAGATGAACGATAGCGAGATGACATAAACGGGTGACATAAAGAAGCCTCCTTAACCACGAATTGGTGGCGAGGAGGCTTTATTTATTTATTTATTTATTCTTTTGATTTCTGCTTTTTGCTACGTCTGATCCACCAGATGATACATCCGATGACAATGATGGCGAGAATGACATACACTACAATGGAATAGACGTCCATAAAGTGCAAAATACTCTCCCATGATGCGCCAAGCGCAGCACCAACGCAGACCAGAATGACATTCCAGATCAATGTACCAATGGTTGTAAAGAGAAGGAATAAACCAAATTTCATATTGGACATGCCTGCGGGAATGGAGATAAGACTACGGACGAGGGGAACCATTCGGCAGAATAATACGGTCCACATGCCATATTTGTCAAACCATGCATCGACACGGTGGATATCCTCTTTTTTAATGCGCAGAACATGTCCCCAGCGTTCCACAATTTTCTCAAGGCGTTCGACGTCAATGAGTAGTCCAATACCATACAGGAGAACAGCACCAAGGACGGAGCCAATAGTTGCGGCGATAATAACTCCTGGAAGAGTGAGACTGGTATAGGTGGTCATGAATCCGCCAAACGGCAAGATGATTTCGGATGGAATCGGGGGAAATACGTTCTCAAGAGCAATAATGAGTGCAATGCCTATGTAGCCGTATTGTTCCATGAAATCGGTTATCCAGTTTTGCATAATCGTCTCCTTTACTTTTGGTTTCCTTCGATTTGTCGTATACTCGGCAGAGCACACCAATTCTTATATACGTGTAAAGCGATAGACGGGTTTCTGAAAAAATGGCATTCCCGTATTCATTATTATATTACCAATTGGAGGGATAACGATGGGCATATATACACGAACAGGTGACGAAGGACAGACTTCGGTCATCGGTGGACGCGTCATCAAGGATGATGACCGAGTTGAGGCTTATGGCACGATTGATGAGTTAAACTGTTTTGTAGGCCAGGCGATCAGCCTTATTGACTCTGCTCAAGGGAAATTTGAAGATCTGCGTGAGCATCTGCTGGAAGTTCAGCAGGAACTGTTTGATTGCGGGTCGGATCTGGCCTTTGTGAAGATAAGTGAGACCAAATATAAGGTGAGAGATGAAATGGTCACACGTTTGGAACAATGGATCGACCAGTATGATGCAGAGAATCCAAAAGTGGAACGATTCCTTATTCCAGGTGGCAGTCAGCTGTCTTCTGCTCTTCATGTGTGCCGTACTGTATGTCGTCGCGCAGAGCGTCGCACGGTAACACTTGGACAACATACAGATATTAATCCGTCTGTACGACGGTATCTAAACCGACTGTCTGATTACTTCTTCGTGGTCGCACGGACGGCCAACGCGAGACAACAGGTGGCGGATATTGAATATGTGCGGAGCAAAAAAGTCTTCCGCCGCAAAGAATGAGCCAATATTATTCGCCGATTGTCTACACGGTGACCGAACAAGAAGATGGCTGGCTGCTGAAGACCGTGCTTCAGCGCCGGTTGCTGGTGTCGCGTAAGCTTTTGTCTAAAATTAAGCTGACTGAGCAAGGTGTCATGCTTAATGGAGAGCGCGTGTGCATTAGCGTCAAGGTAGCTGCGGGTGATGTCGTTGAAGTTCGGATGGAGCAAGAGGAATCGGATGATATTTTGCCTGAACCTATTCCCTTTACCGTTCTGTATGAAGATGAGCACTTGCTTATTGTCAACAAGGATGCGGGCATCATCGTTCATCCGACACATGGACATTACACGGGTACTTTGGCAAATGGCGTTGTCCATTACTGGAAATCCAAGGGCGAGCGCTTCCGGTTCAGACCGATTCATCGACTTGATCAGGAAACGTCAGGTGTGCTGGCCATAGCCAAGAACCCTTATGTGCATCAGCATGTGTCCGAACAGATGATTGCAGGAACAGTGGATAAGAAATATATTGCACTTGTGCACGGCAGCCCTGTCCCCGAACAGGGGTCAGTAGATGGCCCGATTGATCGCGATCCTGAAGAGCCACACCGCCGAATCGTTACACCTGATGGCTACGCTGCAAGAACGCTGTACACAACCTTAACACGCTGGGCAGAAGGCAGCGCCAGTGCGATAAGTCTCAAGCTGGAAAGTGGCAGAACCCATCAGATCAGGGTACATATGACGTCCATCGGCTGTCCATTAATCGGTGATCGAATGTACAAGACACTACCTGTCCACGAGATCGATGAGCAGACCATGGCTGTCCGGGAAGTACGGGACAGCTGGATCGAACGTCAAGCCTTACACGCCTGCGAATTGACGTTTGAGCATCCAATTCTACAGGAACGCATGACGTTCCATGCCCCTTTGCCAGCAGATATGGCCGCGCTAGAGAATCGTTTGAATGATGAGGCAGCTCCAAGAGAAGAACTGTAGGAAGCCTGCAACGAGGCTCTTAGATTTCCTTAGATACGCCCTCTGTGTAGTAGGTGTCGTAGTTTTTTGTACGGTCCATCCTGCTAGGCCCGTTCTGCTTAAGTTTCAACGCTAGTAAGCTATTCCATTGTGAGGGATGCTTCCTGCACCCGAACAGTATGCCGTAGGCTAATCTTTATGGTTTAATGTATTGATGTTTACCCATTTCATGTTAAATATTTCATGAATTCAAATCCCAAAAGCTTTTAAGGATATAAAAGCTGTAAGACTTTGACCCAAAAAATATAGCGAATGTGTGTTTTGAACATATTCGCAAAAAATCAGTAAAATTACATGGCGATGGTATCGATTTGGAGCGACTTTTGGATTTGCGAAGCAAACCAAGGGAAGCGAGAAGTCGAGACCGGAGCCACACGAAACCGGAGCATTTGGAGGTAAATAAATGAGCAACTTAAAAGTATATCAGTATGCCAAATGCGGCACATGCCGCAAAGCTGTAAAATGGCTTGAAGCGCAAGGACATGAGCTGGAGTTAATCCCTATTTTTGACTCACCGCCATCAGAATCTGAACTAACAGAACTCATCCAAAAGAGTGGACTGGAAGTGAAAAAGTTCTTTAATACGAGCGGGGAAGTGTACAAAGAACAACAATTGAAGGACAAGCTTCCGGGCATGTCCGCTGATGAACAGATTTGTTTGTTGGCTTCCAATGGTCGGCTGATCAAACGTCCGATCGTTACGGATGGAGAAAAGGTGACGGTTGGATTCAAGGAAGAAACGTACGAGCAGGAATGGAACAACGCATAAACACGCTGAATATCAGCCTTGAATTGTTCAAAATTCAGGGCTTTTTTGGCTGAACGATGGTTGGCGGAACTATGCTATAATGATAGAATTAGTTTCGTATTTTATATGCTAGATTTAGATAGGAGAGAACAAATTCAAGTGAATCAACGTAATGAACCTACTTTGTTGCTGGTAGACGGTATGGCGGTGTTGTTCCGTGCTTTTTATGCGACATCTGCAAGCGGATATATCAGACGTACAAAGGCAGGATTGCCTACCAACGCAGTCTACGGATTTATCCGTTATTTCTGGGATGCGGTTCAGACTTTTGGACCAAGTCATGTCGTGTGTTGTTGGGATATGGGCGGTAAGACGTTCCGCGGTGAAGAATATGCAGCCTACAAAGGCAACCGGGCCGAAGCTCCGGATGACCTGATTCCCCAGTTTGCCCTGATTCGTGAAGTGATGGATAGCCTGGGTATTCCGAATATAGGTGCACAAGGATTCGAAGCCGACGATTGTATCGGGACGCTTGCGAAGTATTATACCGAAGAGACAGATATGAATGTTATGGTACTGACGGGTGACCACGACATGTTGCAACTGATCAATGACCGCACGAGTATCATTATTATGAAAAAAGGCCATGGCAACTACATGGTGTATAATCCTGAAACGCTCATGGCAGAGAAACAACTTACACCTCGTCAAGTGATTGACATGAAGGGTCTGATGGGAGATGCCAGCGACAATTATCCCGGAGTGCGGGGAATTGGTGAGAAAACAGCGTTGAAGCTTGTACAGGAATACGGCTCCATTGAAGGGATTTTGAGCAACATGGATAAACTGACCCCTTCGGTGCGTAACAAGATTGAGAACGATCTGGACATGCTTCATCTGTCCCGCAAACTGGCAGAGATTCATTGTGCTGTTCCGGTTGCCTGTGCGCTGGATATCTGTGAATTGCGTCTTGATCCGGATATGGTGATGGACAAGTTTGAACAACTTGAGATGAAGAGCCTTGGCTCTTGGATGGGAGTGGCAATAGGGTGAGCAACATGAAGAACGTACGAACAGGCAAAAAGTGGTGGACAGGGGCTATGGCCCTCGTCCTGGCCTTGCCCGTAATTCTTTCGGGAGCAGTAAGTGCACCACAGACAGTGGATGCCAAAGCAGCAATTAGCACCAAAGTACAGAAAGTAAAAGCAGCAGGGCGTAATTTTACCGTACAGACCGTTTCGATTCCGAAGGGAACACCGGTTACCGTGGGACTCGCGAAGAAGCAAGTTGGCCAGACGGCAACATTGCCATCGATTGTGAAAGCCTATGGTGCACAAGCAGCCATTAACGGAGCATTTTTTGAAGCATACAACGGAGCACCAGATCCATATGGCATGTTAATAGCAAATGGTAAGGTCATACATATTGGAAGATACGGGACATCCATCGGATTTAAGGAAGACGGCTCGGCGATCATGGATTCACTTCAGGTGAGTTTGACAGGTAAAGTAACGGATACAAAAGGTAAATCACGGAGTTGGTATGCAACCTTTATTAATCGAACACCTTCAGCGAACGCAAGCATTACGATGCTGTATACCCCTGAACGAGGTGCCACAGTCGGGTTCAAAGGTGGCACTGCGGTTGTCATGGAGAAAGGTATCGTGACCAAAAAAGTGCCCAATACCAATGTAGCGATTCCTAAGAATGGCTCGGTACTGGTTTTCACAGGTAACCAAAAGTCCTCTTCGGATCGTTTCACCGTTGGTTCAACCGTAGAAATGAATTATAAGTATACGAATGCAGCAGGCAAAGAGATCCCTTGGCAAGATGTAGTGACTGCCGTGGGAGCAGGACCCCGTCTGGTGAAAGACGGCAAGGTAGCTGTCAATCCGACGAGCGAAGGTTTCAAGGATGCCAAGATTCTTAATGCTTCCGGAGCCAGAAGTGGTATCGCCATCATGGCGGATGGTTCCGTAATGCTGGCTACTGTTTCCGGAGCAACAATCAAGGAGTGGGCAGCGGTGATGCAGAAGCTTGGTGCCAAACAGGCCATGAATCTGGATGGCGGTGCTTCCTCGGGTATGTATGCCGGGGGCAAAATGCTGACTTCTCCAGGCCGGCTTTTGAGTAATACACTCGTATTTGGCGGCTCTGTGCGTTAAAAGAAAGTGATTATGGGAGGTATGACGCAAATGACACTCACATCTGATCGAAAGCCAGGGGAGGGCAATACAGCTGTTCTGGCCATTAATGTAGGACTGCCGCAGCCGCTCCCTGGGCAGAAGCGTGAAGTGCTGAGCGGCATTGTGAAACATCCTGTATCCGACGCGGTTTTCCTGTCATTCACTGGAATGACAGGGGATGCGCAGGCGGATCTGGTGCATCATGGTGGGCCTGACAAAGCCGTTTGTGTATACGATTACAGTCGTTATCCGGCGCTGGAACAACTGATGGATCGCAAGCTGGATTGGGGAGCTTGTGGAGAAAATCTGACGGTTGAAGGCTGTGCCGAAGAAGACGTCCGGATTGGTGATGTTTACGAGTTGGGCGAAGCCACAGTGCAGGTCAGTCAGCCCAGACAACCTTGCTTCAAGCTGGGTGCGAGGTATGACTATAAGGAGCTGCCTGTTTATTTTCAGGAGAGTGGATATACCGGCTTTTACTTTCGTGTACTGCAAGAAGGTGAGGTAGGCCCTTCATCGATATTTCGACGGATCAGCACCGATCCTGCATCAATGACGGTTCTTGAAGCCAATCGAATCATGCATCAGGAGAAAGAAAATGTCGAAGGTATTCAGGCGTTGCTGGCCATTCCTGCGCTGTCAGACAGCTGGAGGCAAACGTTAATGAAACGATTGTCCAAGCTGGAGAACAAGTAGCAGGGTAATTATAGTGTCATCAAGTAAAGTAATCCGAATTCCTTTTTAAACTAACTTGGGAGTGTGACTAACATGACGATCTTAGGCGCAATTGAAGCAGGCGGAACCAAATTTGTATGTGGTATTGGCACAGAAAACGGAGAAGTTTTGGAACGCGTAAGTTTTCCAACAACAACACCGGAAGAGACAATGGCTCAAGTGATTTCATTTTTTGAAGGCAAAGGCATTGAAGCTCTGGGTGTAGGTTCATTCGGTCCGATTGATCCGATTGAAGGAAGCCCGACATATGGATATATCACAACAACACCAAAACCACATTGGGGACAGTATAACGTGATTGGCAAGCTCAAGGAGCATTTTGATGTGCCGATGACATTTGATACGGATGTGAATGGTGCGGCACTTGGAGAAGCAACCTGGGGCGCTGCACAAGGTCTTGAGAGCTGTCTGTATATCACTGTGGGTACAGGTATTGGTGCAGGTGCTGTGGTTGGCGGTAAAATGGTCCATGGATTGTCACATCCAGAGATGGGACATATCATTGTACGCAGACATCCTGAGGATACATACGAGGGTTTCTGTCCGTATCATGGTGACTGCCTCGAAGGCCTTGCAGCAGGACCGGCCATTAACAAACGTTGGGAGCAACCGGCTTATGAACTGCCTGCAGATCATAAAGCTTGGGAGATCGAAGCGCATTACCTGGCACATGCACTGATGAACTATGTTCTGATTCTCTCTCCGCAGAAAATTGTCATGGGTGGCGGAGTAATGAAGCAGGAGCATCTGTTCCCGATGGTTCGTAGCAAACTGCAGGAGTTGCTGGCGGGATACGTTCAGCATCCGGCACTTCAATCCGACATTGACCAGTATGTTGTTTCACCAGGACTTGGCGACAATGCAGGGCTGTGTGGTTCGCTGGCGCTTGCCAAGTTGGCATTGAATAAGTAGGTCATTAAGGGATTGACGAATTTTACCATTGTGGTATGATATGGGCAACAGCATAGTACGGTTAATGAGGAAGCACCTCTCTTGCATGGATTTTGCAGGAGGGGTGTTTTTTTTGTGCTGCCTATAGGTAGTATCTCTAACTCGTATAAGCTGAATATTCAAAGGGAGGGAACGAAAATGGAAGTCATTTTCATGAACAGATTGTCCAGAATGTCAGATCAGAATGCAGAGTATGCACAGTTATGGATTGGGGAAGAGGAAGATAGTTGGCAGCTGGGATGGAGTCGCTACGAGGAAGGAGAGCGTGAGGACAGCATCTGGTATGAAGGGACTTCTTGGGAGGAGCTGCTTCATATCTACCGTCATCAGCTTGCCATACAGATGAGTGAGGGGTACCGACCGCAGTTGCAGGGGTTATTTCATGAGAATGATGACCTGAAGTCCCGCAGTTATGGTGGACAGCGGCTCCATTGTTACAGTGAGTTATACGGCAATGAGCAATTATATACGGATCTGTGCACATGGCGCAGGAAGAGAGCTGTGTCTGACCGGAAGGCACCGTATTTTATTGCAACAAATCGTTTGCTGCGTTTGATCAGTGCCTTTGTTCCGCAATCGCTGGATGAACTGATGCAACTGCCGGGCGTAGGAGAGAGCAAAGCAACTGAGTATGGTACGGAATGGATGGAGATTACAAACGGGTTGGAGCGTTCAACGACATTCCCGCTGGACTGGGTATACACGGCGCTGAAGGAAGAAGAGTATGAGAGTTGGTTATACAAGCAGAGAGAGCAGAAGTATAAGCAGGAACTTGATAAGTTCACCACGCGTAAGCAGGTGCTTGAAGGCATGAAAGAAGGGTATACGTTAGAGGAGATTGTTAATCGATCCGGATTATCCCGACGTGAGTTGGTTGAGCTGTTAGAGGCACTGGATCATGAAGGTTATGACACCGATTGTCTTCTTGATGTGGAGCTGGCAGTGATGCCAGAGAACGAGCAAGAGGCCGTATGGAGTGCGTATGAGGAGCTGGGAGATACGTTCCTGAAGCCAGTATTACATAAGGTGTATGGAGGAGAGAAACCCGATGGAGGAAGTCTGGAGCAGGTCTATGAAAGACTGCGCATGATTCGAATCCGCTTTCGTCGGCACGCAGAGACAGAGAAGAATGTTGGTTAATGATCAGAAATGAAAAAAGACGAGGCGTTTCTCCCGGAGGAGCGCTTCGTCTTTGTTATTTCATACGAGTTCATACCCAGTCTTTCTTGCGGAAAATGAAGAACATGCTCAGGCCCAGTGTAACCATTAGGCCAATCACAACAAAATAGCTGTATTTCCAGTTAAGCTCTGGCATATTCGTAAAGTTCATACCGTATATGCCGGTAATGACCGTCAGCGGCATGAAGACCGTGGTAATGGCGGTAAATACACGCATGATCTCATTCGCCCGGTTCGCAATACTGGATTGGTAGGCTTCTCGCAAGTTGCCCATCAGGTCGCGATAAGTCTCAAAGGTTTCAGATATTTTTACAGCATTCTCATAGATGTCACTGAAATACTTTTGCAGTTGATCATCAATGAGACGCAGATCTTTTTTGTTCAAGGTGTTAATGACCTCTTTCTGAGGTCCGAGCACTTTTTTCAGCCACAGAATCTCACTGCGTAGCCCGATAATTTCATTCAGATGTGACTTTTTGGTGTGCATCAGAATGTCTTCCTCAAGCTTCTCGATCCGTGCTTCAATTCGGTCACCTACGGTGAAATAATTATCAACAATCAAGTCAACCAGCAAATACAGCAGACGATCCGGTGTACTGATTTCCTGTTCCCACAGGATTGGTTTCAGTGTGCGCAATTCGCTGACCTTTTGCTTGGTAACACTAATAATGAAATGTCTGCCGAGGAATAAGTTCACCGCACGTAGAAATATCTCTTCATCATCGAAACGGATGCTATTAATCACAATAAAATAATGGTTCTCATAAATTTCAATCTTCGGACGTTGTTCTTCGTCACTAAGACAGTCTTCCACAGCCAGATCATGCATCAAGAACAGCGGCTGAAGTACCGCCAAATCGTCTACGTCTGCATCAATCCAGTAGAATCCTTCCGCTGGTGGAGTCAGCGCTTGCTGAATGTCGTCCACCGGAATAAATACACCGTTGTTTACCAACCGGATTTTCATCGTTAATCTACTCCTTCTGCACCCGCCAACTTGGCGGATATTATCATTATGGGCGCAAAAAGAACAAATCAGCCGGTCGGCAGCGGAGCCTGGAGATCAGGGCTGCGTACACTATATAATCAAACGGAAGTCACGTCCCGCTGCCGGCATGCTGATGTCAATTCTCTATGCAGTTTGTCGGAATTCGGCTGCCAGTCAGGCCTCGGGTCGCCATCCATTTAATATGTCACCTCTCACATAAGGGTTTATAACACCTTGTTTAGTATACCGCTGGTACAAGGTGCTTTCAAGCGCAAAAATGTGTCTATTTCGCGCCCTGAGGCAGTGTATGACAACGGATGATGAACGGTTCCGATCTGGGAAGCGACATCGAACTGCATCTTGACGTGAGGGCATTAATGTAATAAAGTAGACGGTGAACCATATTAAATTACAATCTAATACAGCGAAATCTTATCAAGAGTAGGTGGAGGGACTGGCCCGATGAAACCCGGCAACCGGCGGTATACCGCACGGTGCTAATTCTTGCAGCGACTAAGTGTCAAGTGGCACTGTTGTAACTGAGAGATGAGAGAGGCGCATATCTATTTTACATATGACCTTTCTCGAAATCCGAGGAAGGTCTTTGTCATATGCCCCGACTTCTCAGCAGTGATTTTCGCTAAGGAACTTGAGGTTGTTTGTAACGTTGAATGAAAGAGCAATTCAATGTTTTTACAAGCTCAAGGCAGTCTATAACTGTATTGATGTGAAGACATCAAGCCAGGGACGGCTGCATCTATCTATGCACAAGGAGGAGTTAGACTTACTATGCCAATCAAAATACCCGATACTCTACCAGCAAAAGAAGTACTTGAAGGAGAGAATATCTTCGTCATGGATGAAACTTCTGCATATCAGCAGGATATTCGTCCACTCCGTATCGCTATATTAAACCTGATGCCCACAAAGGAAACGACCGAAACACAATTGCTTCGTCTGGTGGGAAACACGCCTATTCAGGTGGATGTCGTTCTCGTACATCCCAAATCCCATACGTCAAAGAATACGTCTCAGGAGTATTTGGATTTGTTCTATAAAACCTTCGATGAGATTGAGCACCGCCGTTTCGATGGAATGATTATTACGGGTGCCCCGGTGGAACAGATGGATTTCGAAGACGTGAACTATTGGAATGAAATCCAGGAGATCTTCGAATGGACCAAAACCAATGTGACTTCAACCCTCCACATATGTTGGGCTTCCCAGGCAGGTTTATACCATCATTTTGACGTACCCAAGGTTGCACTTGATGAAAAGTGTTTTGGCGTTTTCCCACATACCATTAATAAACCACATGTTCCGTTGTTGCGTGGATTCGATGAAGTATTCAACGTTCCACATTCCCGTCATACGGAAGTGAGACGCGAAGATATTGAAAAGAATGAGAATTTAGAGATTTTGGCTGAATCCGAGGAAGCGGGGATCTTCCTGGTTGCTACCAAAGACGGCAAACAGATTTTTGCCACAGGACATGCCGAGTATGACCCGTTCTCATTAAAGTGGGAGTATGACCGGGATGCAGCCAAAGGGTTGGATATCGCATTGCCTAGACATTATTATCCGAATGACGACCCTTCCCGTGTGCCACCGGCTACTTGGCGCGCTCATGCCAACTTATTATTCTCTAACTGGCTCAATTACTATGTGTATCAAGAAACACCTTATGATATTGGTCCGCAAATCTAATCGAGATTACAGGAGGATGCAGCAATGGAAGACAACAACAAGTTGAAAATCGAAAGCCGCTTAGCACAAATTGGGTCCATCAATGAACCGGTAACAGGCGCCATTAACTTTCCGATCTATCAATCCACTGCGTTTCGCCACCCGAAGCTTGGACAAAGCACGGGGTTTGATTATATCCGTACGACTAATCCAACCCGTAAAGTATTGGAAGAAGCCGCCGCAGCGTTGGAGTCCGGTGATGCAGGGTTTGCCTGTAGCTCGGGAATGGCCGCGCTGCAAACGATTTTTGCCATGTTTGGTCAAGGGGATCATCTGATTGTATCGCTGGATCTGTATGGTGGAACCTATCGTCTGCTGGAACGTATTCTGTCCCGTTTCGGCGTAACTGCAAGTTATGTGGACACGAATGACCTTGTAGCACTGGAGAAGGTTCGTCAGCCGAATACCAAAGCTGTATTTATTGAGACACCAACCAATCCACTGATGATGATCACAGATGTGGAAGCCGTTGCTTCCTGGGCGAAAAGTTACAACCTGTTGACCATTGTTGACAACACGTTGTTGACTCCATTTTTCCAACGTCCGATTGAACTGGGTGCCGATATCATCATTCATAGCGCTACCAAATATCTGGGTGGACACAATGATGTGCTCGCTGGACTAATTATTACCAAAGGTGAAGCGTTATCTGCAGAGATGGCGTTCTTGCATAATTCCATTGGAGCGGTATTGTCTCCAAGTGACTCCTACCAGTTGATGAAAGGCATGAAGACGCTGGCTCTTCGCATGGAGCGTCATGAGCACAATGCACTTACTATTGCCAAATACTTGCTTGAGCACCCAGCGGTGGTTGAAGTGTATCATCCAGGCCTATCCGATCATCCGGGGTATGAAATACAGAATAAACAATCCACCGGTAACACAGGTATCTTCTCTTTCAAAGTGAAGGATGCACGTTATGTTGAACCGTTGCTGCGTCATATCAAACTCATTGCTTTTGCCGAAAGTCTCGGCGGAGTCGAATCACTCATGACTTATCCGGCAGTACAGACTCATGCGGATATTCCGCTTGAAATTCGTGAAGCCGTAGGTGTGGATGACCGTTTGCTCCGGTTTTCTGTAGGCATTGAACATGCGGATGATCTGATTGCAGATCTCGGCAATGCTCTGACAGCTGCACAGCAGGAAGTGGAAGGAGGCGTGCACTCATGAGTGAGTCCAACAACAAGCCCAATTCCGAGTTGAAATTTGATACCAAATTGCTCCATTTTGGCGATGAGATTGACAAAACGACCGGAGCCTCCAGTGTACCAATCTACCAAGCATCAACATTCCATCATTTTGATATCTTCAATCCGCCTCAGCATGATTACAGTCGTTCGGGTAATCCGACGCGTCAGGCTTTGGAAGATTACATCACATTGCTGGAGGGCGGTGCACGAGGCTTCGCCTATTCTTCGGGGATGGCTGCGATATCAAGCGTGTTCATGATGTTCTCCGCAGGGGATCACATGATTGTAACAGAAGACGTATATGGAGGTACGTATCGTTTGCTTACTTCCATATTAAGCCGTATGCAGATCGAGACAACCTTTGTAGACATGACCAATATAGATGAAGTAAAAGCGGCACTCAAGCCAAACACCAAGGCAGTTTATATGGAGACACCGTCCAACCCTACACTGCGAATTACGGATATCGCTGCTGTAACTGACTGGTCGAAGGAACATGACCTGATCACGATTCTGGATAACACCTTTATGACACCTTACTATCAGCGTCCGATTGAGCTTGGTGTGGACATCGTCGTACATAGTGCTACGAAGTTTCTTGGAGGTCACAGTGATGTACTTGCAGGGTTAGCTGTTGCTCGCACGGAATCACTTGGCGTACAACTGAAACAGTTGCAAAATGGACTCGGAACTGTACTCGGGGCACAAGAATCCTGGCTTCTGATGCGCGGGATGAAAACCTTGGGGGCTCGCATGGCTCATAGTGAACGGAGCACAGCCAAACTGGCGGCATGGCTTAATGAGCGCAGTGATATTACTGCTGTCTTTTACCCTGGACTGGAGGATCATCCGGGCCGTGAGGCACATGAGCGCCAGTCCACAGGATATGGAGCTGTCGTTTCTTTTGACGTCGGTTCAGGTGATCGTGCAAAAGCAGTTCTTAACCGGGTGAAGCTCCCCATTGTTGCTGTAAGCCTGGGAGCTGTCGAGAGTATTCTGTCCTACCCAGCGATGATGTCTCATGCGGCAATGCCAGCTGAGGTCCGCCGTGACCGTGGCATTACAGATGGGCTGCTGCGTTTCTCCGTAGGTCTGGAAGATATCGAAGATCTCATTGTAGATTTGGAGCAAGCACTTCAGGAATCCTAGTAAAAGTGGATGACCGAATACCCCCATGCGTATCACTTAATCTCGAATAAATTCCATTCCATATGTAAAAATTTTTACTTATTTTTAAAGCACCTGTACATAAGGTGCTTTTTTTCACATGTAACCTGTGTTACGATATGTGGAGTACAGAAATACGATGTTGCCACCAGAACTTGCTTCTCTTGAACAAGTTGGGACGGATCGTTATATAATTTCTCTTCATGAGGGAGGCTTTTTTACGATGAGTACGGTAGACCGTATCTTAGATAAAGCCCTTCGGGGCGAACGTTTGGACTTGGAAGACACGATTCAGTTATTTGAATCCAATGAAGTGGACAAAATCGGGGCAGCTGCTAATGTCATTATGAAACGCATGCACCCTGAACCATACAGAACATTTGTAATTGGGCGTAACGTCAACTACACAAACGTGTGTGATGTGTACTGCCGTTTTTGTGCTTTCTACCGCAGACCTGGTTCGGATGAAGGTTATGTGCTTCCAGACGAAGTTATTTTCCAGAAGATTCAGGAAACGGAAGATGTGAATGGTACCGAGATTTTGATGCAAGGTGGAACGAATCCAAACTTGCCTTTCAGTTATTATACAGACCTGTTGAAAGCCATCAAAGAGCGTTTCCCAAACATCACGATGCACTCTTTCTCACCCGCTGAGATTATGAAAATGGTTGAAGTATCCGATGGCCTTACATTGGAAGAAGTTGTTCGTGCCATTCACGAAGCTGGACTGGATTCCTTGCCTGGCGGCGGCGCTGAAATTCTCGATGACCGCACACGTCGGAAGATCAGCCGTTTGAAAGGTTCATGGCGGGATTGGATGGACGTTATGCAAACTGCACACCGCATCGGTATGAACACTACGGCAACGATGGTTATCGGACTTGGTGAATCGATGGAAGAGCGTGCATTACACTTGCTCCGTGTACGTGAGGCTCAGGATGAATGTATTGCGAACAAGTATGACTCCGAAGGTTTCTTGGCATTCATTCCTTGGACTTTCCAGCCAGACAATACCAACCTTAAGCTGGAGCGTCAGACTCCGGAAGAGTACTTGAAGACTGTAGCTATTAGCCGACTGGTGCTGGATAATATCAAGAACATTCAATCCTCTTGGGTAACGATGGGTCCTGAGATCGGTAAGAAGTCGCTTGAATTTGGCTGTAATGACTTCGGTAGCACGATGATTGAAGAGAACGTTGTATCTGCTGCTGGTGCAACTTACAAAGTTAACATCGAATCGATTCTGCGTTTAATTCGGGAGTCCGGTTATATCCCGGCACAACGTAATACCCGATATGACATCGTGCGTATGTTCGACGAAGAGAATTCCGTGCATGAAGATTTCGTAATGCAGAACTAATCCTGATTATTTGAATACTACTCCCATAAATGCTGATCGTTAGATAGTATTTATGAAGCCAAGCCCGCTGACTACTCCGTTTGGAGAGACGGCGGGCTTTTTGATTTCTTTCTAGCGGTTCGAGGTCATCAAACAGTACATGTTACGCAATTGGCGATATTTTATATTGAAATTGAACTGTTACAATGAAAGGGAACTTGTGTAGTCAGACACGCTGGAAGGGGTAAACCGATGAAGAGAAGAATACTTGGCAAGACGGAACTGAACGTACCTGTATTGAGCTTTGGAGCATCCTCACTCGGTTCTGTATTTCGTGACATTGACCGGGACGAAGGGATTCGCACTGTACATGCGGCCGTAGATGCGGGGATGAATTACATAGACGTTTCGCCTTACTACGGGCTGACAAAGGCGGAGACAGTGTTGGGTGAGGCCATTCGCAGCTTGCCGCGCAGTTCATATATGTTATCAACCAAAGCCGGACGGTATGGGGAAAATGAGTTTGATTTTTCACGTCAGCGAATTCTGAATAGTGTGCAAGAGAGCCTGGATCGACTGCATACAGACTATATCGACATTCTGTTCCTGCATGATATTGAATTTGTGCCAGCAGAGATTATTATCGAAGAAGCTTTTCCAACGTTGCTGCGTCTGAAAGAGCAGGGAGTTATACGACATGCGGGCATTTGTGGCTTACCCTTGCCATTGTTCGAGAAGGTTCTGCCACAGATCAATGCGGATGCAATCATCTCGTATTGTCATTATTCATTGAATGATACCTCATTGTTATCTTTATTACCGCTGTTGGAAAAGAAAGAAATTGGCCTCGTCAATGCTTCGCCTCTTTCTATGGGTTTGTTGAGTACCCGAGGGGCTCCTGCCTGGCATCCAGCAGATGATCGGGTGAAAGAGCTCTGCCTGAAGGCTGCCCGCTTCTGTGCAGAACAAGGCAGTGACATTGCCAAGCTGGCTGTGCAATTCTCCACGTCGAATGAACGAATTCCGACAACACTGGTGAGCAGTGCCAGCCAGCGCAATATCCTAAATAATGCAGCCTGGATAGAGGAACCGATCGATCAGAGCCTGCTGGATAAAGTGCTGCGCATTCTGGCTCCATTGCATAACGAGACGTGGTCAAGCGGACGACCTGAATATAATACGAAGCCAAGCAACACGACAGCAGAAGCATCCAAGGGGGAACAACAATGAGAGCCATTGTATGTGAAGAAATAGATCAATTGAAGCTCCAGGACCTGCCTCAACCGGAACGAGCAGAAGGAGAGGCGTTGGTTGCCATTCGGCGGATTGGAATCTGTGGAACGGATCTGCATGCATACAAAGGCAACCAACCTTTCTTTACCTATCCTCGTGTTCTGGGTCATGAACTGGCAGCTGTTATTGAAGAAATCGGTCCGAACGAGGCTGGGTTACAGCCTGGGGATCAGGTAAGTATTATTCCGTATCTGCACTGTGGTCACTGTATTGCATGTCGCAGTGGAAAAACCAATTGTTGTGCGTCCATGCAAGTCATGGGTGTGCACGTAGACGGAGGCATGAGAGAAAAAATCAGCGTGCCTGTCTCACATTTGCTCTCAGCAGAAGGTTTGACGCTGGATGAGACGGCAATGTTAGAACCATTAAGCATTGGAGCCCATGCCGTCAGAAGAGCAGGAATTAAACCTGGTGAGCATGTGGTTGTGATTGGAGCTGGCCCTATTGGATTGGGTGTGATGGCATTTGCCAAACAGGCGGGGGCGCGTGTTATTGCCGTTGATCGTAATCTGGACAGGCTGGAGCTTAGCCGGACTTGGGCTGGAGCGGATGACTTGGTTCAGGCTAATGAACATACTGTACAACAAGTGGCTGAAATCACGGGAGGCGACTATGCTACGGCTGTCTTCGATGCAACAGGTAACGTGAATTCGATGAATGAGGCCATTCAATATGTTGCGCATAGTGGTCAACTCATTTTTGTTGGACTGGTGAAAGCGGATATTACCTTTCATGATCCTGAGTTTCACAAGCGGGAGATGAGCATCCTGGGCAGTCGAAACGCAACCCGTGAAGATTTTGAACAAGTCTTGTCGACCTTGCGTCAAAAGAAATTAAGCATGGATGGGTATATCACACATCGAGTGGAGTTTGATGAGTTACCTACTGCAATAGACCAATGGTTATTGCCAAATTCACATGTAGTCAAAGCCATCGTTGAACTATAATCACAAGTAAATCGGATAACAAAAAAACGCTCTCTGACCTTGGTGGACAATACCATCCATCCATAGGGGAAGAGAGCGTTTTTTTATTTTTCCGGATTTGTCACAATACCCGCATGTGGATCAATGTGACGCACAATGGACTTCAACCAGATCATCTCCAGCACATGTACCTCATAATAAAGTGCACCTGGGATCTGCCTGATCCATCCTTCAGCCATCACAAGTTGTGTTGAGTCAGAAGTGGCTTCCAGCGTTCCAGGTTCACGGCGCAGCCGTTTGCGTACAGCTTTTTCAACTTGAGAGCTTTGTGTGGTCAAAATGCATACTTTGCGTTTGGAAGAGAAGCCCCTGAACGCAATGTACACCATTTCATAAGCAATAAGATAGGCGATTACGGAATACATCGCTTGGTCCCAGCCAAAGACAACACCAGCGGCTGTCAGTATCAACAAGTTAAGCAGCATGATTATTTTTTCGATAAGCATCCGTTTTCCGCTAAATACACGTTCAGGTGGGCGGGAAGACGGATCACCGATTTCCAGCGTATCCAGTGTCCCACCATATCGCACAACGAGCCCAATTCCGAGTCCGAGGCATAGTCCCCCAAACATGGCGGCAGCCAGCGGATGCTCTACAAGTGGCGGCATGGGATGAAGCACAATGGCACCGATCGAAAAGACAACCAGACCCAGAACAGTAACCAGTACAAATTTCTTCTGCACAATCTTGTAAGACAGAAATATAAACGGAACATTGAATAAAAATAGGAACAATCCAATCCTCATTTCGGTCCAGTGGGCGAAGAGTGAGGAAATGCCTGTAATGCCTCCAATAATAATCTTATTGGGGTGTAAGAACAATTCAAGTCCCACGGAGGCCAGAATTCCGCCCGCAATAACGAGAAACAGGTTTAACCAGCGGCGGGTAGACGATATCCTGGTCTTGGCGGTGTTTGGCACCGGATTAGCCGATATCAGAGGTGCTTTCATAGGTCATCCTCCTTAGTGCGGCTTTCGAGCCATTCTCCCTGGGTTAGTCACAGAAAGATCGGCTTAACAGCCGCGAAGTACGTTAGTATGTCTGTTCTGTACAGACATAGGGATTATCCTTCTTTCTGCAGAACCTTTGGTTCTTCTTTCTTTTTCCGAGGATCTTTGAACTTGAATATTTTATCCAATAAACGGAATACATGTTTGGACTCTTTGGTTAATAAAGGACCCAGAATGGCCAGAATTAGGACATACAGCGCGGCAAACGGTTGAATCATTGGCAACAGTCCCCCGGCTTTACCCATGTTGGCCAAGATGATGGAAAATTCCCCCCGTGACACAATGGTTAATCCAATATTGGCCGATGCTTTGGGCGATAGTCCTGCACTGCGTCCGGCCATCATACCCGCCAGGAAGTTACCGAACAATGTAATAACAACTGCAATCAGAGCTAACCATACGGCTTCGCCACCCAAGGACAACGGATCAATGGACAATCCAAAGCTGAAGAAGAAGATTGCTCCGAAGAAGTCACGGAACGGTAGAATCAAGTGCTCAATCCGTTTCGCGTGTTCTGTTTCAGCAAGCACCAGACCAACCAGTAATGCACCAATTGCTTCGGCAACATGAATGGTTTCAGAGAAACCAGCTACCAGGAACAAGGCTCCGAATACAACGAGAGAGAATAGCTCATTCGATCGAATTTTAAGCAATTTGTTTAGTAGCGGTGTTGCTTTGCGTCCAAGGATAATCACGATAAGCATGAATCCGAGGGCAATAAGTGCGGACATGATGACGCCTCCGATGGAGGATGAATCACTAAGCACAAGTCCGGATAAGATCGATATATATACAGCGAGGAATACATCTTCGAACATAATAATACCCAATATCATCTCTGTTTCCGGGTTGGCCGTTCGTTTCAAATCAACGAGTACCTTGGCCACAATGGCACTGGAAGAGATGGTAGTTATACCTGCGATAATAAGTGCTTCTGCAACTGGGAAACCGGACATAAAACCAAATATTAATCCCAGCGTAAAGTTAATGCCGATGTAGATCGAGCCGCCAACTGCAATAGAGCGACCCGATTTAATTAAACGACCTACCGAGAATTCAAGTCCAAGGTAGAAAAGAAGGAACAGAATACCGATCCGACCCATAAATTCAATAAAAGGCTGACTCTCAATAAAACGGAAGTCCAGATGCCAGATTTTCATGGCATGTGGCCCAACGGCCATCCCGATCAGAATATAAAACGGAACGACCGAAAATCTTAGTTTTGCCGATAAAAGGCCGGCTGCCGCAATGAGCACAAGGGCCAGACCTACTTCGAATATCAAATGATCCATCTATTTACCCCCTTCCAGTCAGGAGGAGGGATTTAAACAGTTTCTGCTGATTGCGTTCGCCAACGGCTACCACCGTGGATTCTGCACTGATAACTACCTCCGGACCTGGGCTGATATGTTTTTTGTGATTTTTCTCTACAACGGCGATAACCGTTGCCCCAGAGTTTTGACGTACGTCCAATTCACCGATGGATTTGCCGATACTCCCAAAGGATGGTTCGATTTTGTACCACTCGATAATCAGGTCGTCAAACGTTACTTCAATATTTTCAAGCTGCTTTGGTTTGTAAGTTAATCCGCCAACAATAGCAGCAATCTGTCGTGCTTCGTAATCGTCAAGTGTGATCATCGAGATGCTTTGATCGGGATCATCATACTCGAAGTGGTACATTTCCCGGCGACCGTCATCGTGAATAATAATGACAATTTTATCACCGCTGCTTGTTTCAATCTGAAATTTTTTGCCGATTCCCGGCAAGTCTGTTTCGCGTACATCCATGGATTGTTGCCTCCTTATAATTAGGGGCTGGCCACAGAAGACAGGCTTATTTCCCGAAAATTATTAATCTGCTGCTCAAAGGAACATCAAAAGATGCGGGTAAACAGAGCCAGAAATTCCTGACACAGCCATATGATTTGAATTTGTCGGTGTGGGTATAACAAAAATAGGTACTTTCATAAACATGGGTTTATCTAACGTTTGCTAAAAGGGTTATAAGTTATGCACAAGCACACCGTCTTTAAATACAGAGGTGTCTCCATGCAAAGCAACCTGTAAATACGACGTAACGGCTAGTGAAGAGCGTTCACGTATTTTGGTGCTATAGGGGTGAGGGACACATACATGCTGGTAAACTTAATAGGTAGCAGAAATAATCTGCGTTTAAACAGACAATACCACGGTTTAAAGGACAGACCCGTTGTAGGGATTCGCAGCATCAATAACAATGCGAGGACAAGAAAGACAGGCTTATTATGCGTAACCGCAATCAGCTTGGACATGACTTGTGGGTATTTGCGAATGACAGGTTTCTGCTGGGATTCGGGTATTTGCAACAGCACTTCCTTGTTGGAAGTTGCTTCTACAGACACCCCAACGGCAGATTCGGTCTGCATCGGAATAGGGAAGCACAAGGCTTGGAAAACGCACAAAATGATAATGATAGTGTAGTGGAGTATTCTAGGTTGTTGTCTCATTTTGGCTTCCCTCCTTTTCCGTGAAACATACTGTTATTAAAATAATAACACATTTTTGTCTTAACTCCAAACCTCTTCATAATATACTGAGAAATCATGACACGCTTTCCATCAATCCGCTTCGTATATCCCCATCGGCCTTGCCATATACTTTGAACAGGAAGGAAAGGAGTGATTCTTGTGGAACTGTTTGCTGTATGGACTGATGTATCGGGGCAAGAGGAAGCGGATCAATTTTATCGTTGTGTCAAGGAAAAAACCAAAGGTTTACATATAAGTAAAAGAGGATTCCGGCTCACCTTCAAACATAATGATGGAAGAGCAACCTGGGTGTGCAGAGGGAATGAGAATCACGAAGACTTCCAGCAATGGCTTCCCCGGATTAGTGATCTGCTCTCCCTTGGACTCGCCGACTTCATTATGGAGACACAAGAACGGAGCATGGTGGAGGATATGATCGCCAAGGCGTGTTCTGTCATGGATGAGCATGAGGTGGAAAAGGTCAATCGAATCTGCATGCCACTTCTATTAAATGGTGATCTGGATCAGCCCGGACTTCGGGAGCGCCGCCGTACTACGTTAGCCAGTGGCCTACGGCAGGACCTGGAGGATGTTCACTTTTTTCACCTTGAAGGCATTATCAATTTCCGTATACGGCCATATAAGCAGGAACTTCAGGAATTAGTGGAGTATGCGTTGGATGAATTTTGGATGGATCGGCAGTATGAAGAGTTTATGGGGCTGTTAAAATATTTTGTGTTTTTTCAAGAAGCCAAAGTACCTCTGGTTCATCTTGTACACAAGGGAATGCATGAATTTCAGGTCCTGGATGCTGGACTTAATCTGTTACCCGTGCAAAAGGATGAACAGGTTGTTGTGGAAATGCCGGGTCTGGAACTGGAGATGGATATTGAAGATATGATTGTAAGTACACTCATCTCGATCTCTCCTGAGAAGGTCATGCTCCATACACGCACCCCGGATCTGCCAATCATCTCGACCATATGCCAGATCTTTGAAGACAAAGTGCAAATATGTCATCATTGCCCGGAATGCGAAGTGCTGCGCTCAGGATTGTTGACAGGTCTTGACGCAAGTGATCTCGGCAATTATAATAACTGTTGATCCATGAATTTTTCATGTGAACCATTGAAACAAAAGCGTTGACAAAGACAACAACCACACGAAAGATCGGTGCAGAGAGAGGAAACTAGGCTGAAATTTCCTCCGGATATCACGTATGGTTTACCCCTTTGTAGCTGCAATTTTGAAAGTGGAGTTAGAATATCGCCTTTATTGGGGATTATCCGCGAGTAAGGATCTGCCGGGTCATGCCCGTTATCGTCATGCCAATGAGGGCTGTATTTCCGAATATGGATGAATCAGCTGAATTAGGGTGGAACCACGAGTATATATCACTCGTCCCTTTGCCGGGACGGGTGTTTTTTGCGTTCCTTTGCAAAATGACTGGAATAGCAATAGATAATCAGTCCATAAATATCTGGACACGAGGTTACATTAACAGGAGGAATGAGACAAATGGCAGTGAACATTAAATTACCGGATGGTTCGGTACGTGAGTACGCGGAGGGCAGCAGCATTGAGGACGTAGCCGCTTCAATTAGCAGCGGATTACGCAAAAATGCCGTAGCCGGCAAGCTTGATGGTATCGTGGTGGACTTGTCCACAACACTTCATGAGGGAGCATTGGTGGAGATCGTAACTCTGGATTCACCAGAAGGACTTGAAGTGATGCGTCATAGTACAGCTCACTTGATGGCTCAAGCAGTGAAACGTTTATATGGTAATAAAGAGGTACGCCTCGGTATCGGCCCTGTCATCGAGGATGGTTTCTACTATGATATGGACCTCGAACATGCGCTCAATCCTGAAGATCTGCAAAAGATCGAGAAGGAAATGGAACGTATTGTGAACGAGAACTTGCCAATTGTACGTAAGGAAGTTAGCCGCGAGGACGCGATCAAAACGTTCGAAGAAGTGGGCGATCCTTACAAACTTGAGTTGATTCGTGATTTGCCAGCGGACAGCGTGATCACGATTTATGAGCAAGGTGAATTCTTCGACTTGTGTCGTGGTCCTCACGTACCATCAACTAGCAAAATCAAAGTGTTCAAACTGATGAATGTCGCGGGTGCTTACTGGCGTGGAGATAGCAAAAACAAAATGCTTCAACGCATCTATGGTACGGCTTTTGTGAAAAAAGCACAGCTGGACGAGCATCTGCACTTCCTCGAAGAAGCTCGCAAACGGGATCACCGTAAGCTGGGTAAAGAGTTGGAAATGTTCACATTCTCCCAACTGGTCGGCCAAGGCTTGCCAATCTGGTTGCCTAACGGTGCGAAGCTGCGCCGTACTCTGGAGCGTTATATTGTGGATCTGGAAGAAAGCCTTGGATACCAACATGTATACACACCGGTTCTGGGTAACGTGGAATTGTACAAAACATCTGGACACTGGGAGCACTACCAGGAAGATATGTTCCCGAAAATGGTTATGGATAATGAGGAACTCGTTCTCCGTCCAATGAACTGTCCTCACCATATGATGGTGTACAAGTCCAGCATGCACAGCTACCGTGATTTGCCAATCCGTATTGCAGAGCTTGGTATGATGCACCGTTATGAAATGTCGGGGGCATTAACAGGTCTGCACCGTGTACGTGCAATGACACTGAATGACTCACACATTTTTGCACGGCCGGATCAGATCAAAGAAGAGTTCGCTCGTGTTATCGAGTTGATTCAAACCGTGTACAAGGATTTCGGTATCAACGAATACCGTTTCCGTCTGTCCTATCGCGATCCGAAGGATACCGAGAAATACTTCCAGAACGACGAGATGTGGGAGATGTCCCAACGCATGCTGCGTGAAGTTGTGGAAGAGCTTGACCTTCCATTCTATGAAGCAGAAGGTGAAGCAGCGTTCTACGGTCCGAAACTGGATGTTCAGATCAAAACAGCTCTGGGCAAAGAAGAGACATTGTCTACGGTTCAACTGGACTTCCTGTTGCCTGAGCGCTTTGAACTTGAATATGTGGGAGATGACGGACAGAAACATCGTCCGGTCGTTATTCACCGCGGTGTAATTAGTACAATGGAACGTTTCACAGCATTCTTGCTGGAGAACTTTGCAGGAGCTTTCCCGCTGTGGTTGTCTCCAGTTCAGGCAAAAGTGATCCCGGTATCCGGAAACTTTGACGATTATGCGCGTGAAGTGGAAGCGAAACTGAAACGTGCGGGAATCTCTGCTGAAGCCGATCTGCGGAATGAGAAGCTTGGATATAAAATCCGTGAGGCGCAGCTTGAGAAAATGCCTTATATGTTTGTTGTCGGTGAGAATGAGCGTAATGCAGAAGCAGTATCTGTGCGTAAGCGTGGAGAAGGCGATCTGGGCATGAAACCGATCCATGAGATTATCGCTCAATTGAAAGAAGAAATTGCTACACGTTTGGTATAAATGAACATATCAACTATCAGATAACCAGTGTATAAGTTGCGCTGATCACTCTGCATAACGCCTGAATAACATGGGATTGACCTGTGTTATTCAGGCGTTTTTTCGTAGTGTTTGCAGTAAAAAGTATAGATTAATTGCTTTTTGGAAAACCTTTGCAGTGAGGGGGAGGTTATACAATGAAAAAGCAATTCTCAATTCAAAAGAAACATATACGGGGTTTATTGGTTGGCTGTGCGATGTTCGCCGGGATGATGATTAACCTGAATCAGGCGGACGCCTATACATTTGAAGAGGAAAGTACAGTATTGCATGTCGAGAATCAGAGCAGCAGCAGTGAAGGTCCGATTATTGAAACTTCGAGCATGTCTGATCAAGAATTTCCAGAACAGGTCAGCCATCAATACAGCGATGAAGCCCAGCTGACGACCATGGTGTATATGGCTTTATTGTGGTCACCACAACCAATGGTCATTCCAAGACCTGAACTTCCAGAAAAACAAGTGGCAGATCCGTCTATGCCGGTGCTTGCTCCGCGTTCAGAACAAATTCTGGGTACACAAAAGGTCACAGCAACGGGATATACGGCCGGTGTGGAGTCTACAGGAAAAGGACCCAAACATCCTCAATACGGAATTACCTATTCCGGTGTCAAAGTACGTCGTGATAAAGAAACAGTTTCCACGATTGCAGCTGATCCGAAGTTGTTCCCAATGGGTTCCATTCTGTATATTCCGGGCTATGGATACGGAATTGTTGCAGATACCGGTTCAGCGATCAAAGGTAATAAAATCGATCTGTATTTCCCGACAACCAAGCAAGTGTACAAAGAGTGGGGCAAAAAGGATGTGGAGGTACAGGTGATCAGGCAAGGCGCTGGAAAGTGTACAGAAAAGATGCTCAGCGAGTTGGCTGATGCGATCGATGTGTACAAATCTGTACCGGATTCTTGGCTGGACAAGGCCATTTAATTTCACATGGTCAAATGAATAACTGAAGTGCTCTCTCCACATAATACTGACTGGGGACGAACCCCGCGGTGCAGCAATGCATCGTAAATATGAAGAGAGAGGTGATTCGTTGTGGCTAAAAAATCACAAGGGTTCCAAACGCCAAACGAGAAGTACAATGCAGAGTTTGGAGAAGAGAATGCAGCAGCAAAAGTGAAGCAATCCGCTCAAAACAAAGTTCAAGATAATTTCCAAACACCTGATGAAAAATTCAATGCCGAGTTCGGTGTAGAAAACACAGGCCAAACTGGCCAAGCGCAAGGCAAAGCAGGAAAATTCAAAAAATAATTGAAGATTCATTAATCTAATGATGATTCAGCACCCTGGAGCAGCAGCTCCGGGGTGTTTTACATATGCGAAGTTTTTTACATTAATATCCTCCCATCTCAGTCTCGAGACCGAGATGAATTCCATCTGCCGCCGCTGTTCTCATTGTCTTGTCTGAGTTACACTGGATACATAATACAGACAAAGGAGACATGAGCGATGAAACGATCGACGCGTGACCGCTGGTGGGTTGGCATACCTCTTATTGCTATTGGTGCGATGATCTTGTTCAGACAATTGGGATATGACATTGATGTAGGATATATTTTCAGAACATATTGGCCGTTATTTCTAATCTGGTGGGGGGTCAAAGGAATCTCCGAGATTCGTCGCAACGGGGGTTACGCCTTTATTGGACCCGTAATTGTACTGGCGATCGGTGGTTACTTTCTTGCCCGTAACCTGGGATGGATTGATTACTCCATGGGGGAGTTCATTCGTTATCTGATCCCGGTTATGCTGATTGGCGGAGGATTGTTTGTACTGATTGGACCACGACGTCGTGATCGGAAACATCATGACAAGATGCAGCCACCTCCCGCACCTGAGCAACCTTACAAACCGTTAGCTCCGGAGGATCTGGAGATGCCGTCGTCGTTTGACGAACAGTTCGAGAAAACATTTGGCAAACCAAAACAGGAACAGAAGAACGATGCACATGGCCCTCATTTCACAGGGTCAACGGATTCATCATCACAAGGGCATCAATATAAGAAGAAACATCAATCGTTTAACTCTAACGATACCGGATATGGAGAACATTATGGTGATGGCTACGGAAATGGTTATGGGGATTATGGCAGTGGCAATACCATTAACAAATCGGCGTTCATCGGTGATCTGTACATGGGGCAGGAAGTGTTCTCGTTGAAACCAATGAACATCTCGGCTTTTATCGGAGATACCGTAATTGATTTGACCAAGGCACAGATTCCATATGGGGAGACGAAGATTGTCATTTCTTCATTTATTGGGGATGTGAAAGTATTTGTACCAGAAGATATGGATCTGGGTGTGACAGTGACGACAAATTCCTTCATTGGAGATATGTCACTGTTGAACCAGAAACGCGGCGGATTCCTGAGTAGTGCCCAGGCTGAAACTGCCCATTACCGTGAAGCAAGTAAAAAGGTACGGATCATTGTAAGTGTGTTTATCGGAGACGTCAAAGTGAATAAGGTGGGTTAATGCATGATTCGAACAATTCTCAAAGCAAATAAGTGGGAACTGATGATGTATTTTGCGCTAACTGGTCTGATTACGCTGGGCGGCTTCTATCTATTGTATGGAGAGGTATTGATGGGGGCTGGTCGTCAGCGGGCATGGACCTATGTTGCCGTTGTTGTGCTGGCCACCGTTATCACCGGATATATCGCTGCATTACGACTTCAGCGTAAGATCGACCTGCTAGATCTCAACATGTTGAAAGTATCCAAGGGTAATCTGGCGGTGCGCATGCCTGAAGCGGATGACGCTTCGTTTGGTCGTGTCTATCAGGAATTCAATGTCATGATGGATTCAATTGAGAAAAAGATGAGACTGCTTCAGCGCCTCGGTGAGCAGGAAGTCATTGAGAAGGAGCAAGCCTCGGAGCGAGCTGTTCTTGAAGAGCGCAAACGAATGGCAAGGGACCTCCATGACACGGTTAGCCAGCAGCTGTTTGCCATGCATATGTCGGCTTCGTCCTTACCGCGTCTGCTGGAGATGAATCCGGAACATGGCGGTAAAGTACTGGAACAGTTAATCCAGATGTCACATATTGCACAGCGTCAGATGCGAGGACTTATTGCCCAACTTCGACCGGTGGAGCTGGAAGGGCGTGACCTCACCGCAGCACTGGATAGTTGGTTTCCTGATTATTGCAGGCAGAATGGTCTTAAAGGTGTGAAAGAGCTGGAACTGGATGGCGGAATCTCGGATGCCATTGAGCACCAGCTGTTTCTTGTTATTCAGGAGGCGGTTGCCAATGTTGTGAAGCATGCAGAGGCGGGAGTGGTTAGTCTGTCCATACGGGAGAGTGAACATCAGATCAGCATGAGCATCAGCGATGATGGTCAGGGATTTTTGCAGCAAGCGGAACGTCCGGGTTCATACGGGTTATCTACTATGCGTGAACGGGCGGAGAAGCTTGGGGGGCAAGTTCAGATTATATCGAAGCCGGGAGCGGGAACGACGGTACGGGTATTGATCCCGAAATTTCCGAATGTATCTGAATGAACTAGAGGGGGAGACGGAATGAGTGGGAAAGTAAACGTTATGATTGTGGATGACCATGATATGGTGCGCATGGGGTTGAAAACGTATCTGATGCTGGAACCTACTTTTCATGTGATGGGAGAAGCGGGCCACGGGCAGGATGCGCTTGATCAGTTGCGTAAGTTAAATGACAGTGATATGCCGGACCTGATCCTGATGGATCTGATGATGCCGATAATGAATGGCGCTGAAGCAACAAAAGCCATCATGAATGAATTTCCAGGGATGAAAATTGTGATGCTCACCAGTTTCCTGGAGGATGATCTTGTTGTGCAAGCGATTGAAGCGGGTGCGGTAAGTTATGTACTGAAGACAGTCTCTGCTGAAGAACTGATCTATGCTCTGCAAGGGGCCTATAGAGGCATGCCTGTTATGACAGGTGATGTGTCGCAGGCGTTAACCCGGGGAATCAGACAACGTACAGCTAGAGAGAGTGAATCGGGTCTAACTGAACGGGAGAAGGAAGTGTTGCTGCTTATTGCAGAGGGAAAGACCAACAAAGACATTGGAGAAGAATTACATATCAGTATCAAAACCGTCAAAACACATGTGAGCAACCTGCTTATGAAATGTGAGATGGACGATCGTACACAATTGGCCATCTATGCGCATCGTCAGGGTTGGGTGAAAACGAAAGGGTAAAATGCTGTCATGACGGGGAAAAGAGTCTATTCTTACGTGCTTTTATCTCCTTTTTAATTGTTTTTAAGGTACGGTTAAGGTTTAAAGTACAAAATAAGGACAGTTAAAGAATATCTCTTGGGAATAAGAGATTGGGAGGTAGAGAGGCATGGACGAACGCAACTATAGATCGAACCGTCAAGACGAGGAAAACGAAACCAAACAAACGGAGAACCGCAATTCTTCCGGAACGGACGAATCCTCCTATTATTATTCTTATGGACCTTTTCAGTCCGTGAATCAGGAAGATACAGCAAATCACATGGGAAGCAATAATCAGCGTGAAGAAGGAAATGTAGAGATTACAAAACCTGATCCGGTGAGACCCGTACCTACTTACTATAATAGCGAATCATCTGAACAAGCTAAAAGATCATCAGGGGGCGGTGGAAACGGCTCAGGTAACGGTGGAGATCAAGGGAATGGCGGCAAAGGCAACTGGAACTATAATAACCGCAAGCCGCGTTCTTCCGTAAGATCACTTCTATTTTCCTTTATTGCCGGTATGCTGGTCATCACCGTTCTCATGTACACAGCTGACAGAACAAACATGTTCACACCGGAGACGGCCCTTACGAACACGGACAATCAAAGTTCAGGACAGGAAGCGTCCACAAACACAGGCGGAGGCAACAATGTGACAGCGTCGTTACTGCCAACAGGCAAAGAAGATGTTTCTTCCGTCGTGACGAGTACAAGTCCAGCAGTCGTCAAAATCGAAACACTCGCAAAGCAGTCCTCACGTACAGGATTGGGTCAGGGTGGATCAAACACAAGTGATCCGCTTTACCAATACTTCTTTGGTAATGGGGGCGGAACGGAAGGCAATCAAGGCCAAAGCCAGCTACCACAAAGTAGTAATCAGCTTGTACCTATGGGCATTGGTTCCGGGTTCATTTTTGACAAAGAAGGATATATCCTGACGAATCAACACGTTGTTCAGGGTGCAGACGTAATCCAGGTAACCCTGGAGAACAACAGCAAGCCTTATGAAGCTAAACTGCTGGGAAGCAGCTTTGATCTTGATTTGGCTGTATTGAAAATTGAGAAAAACAGTGGTGACGATGCGTTCCCTGTAGCTCCACTGGGTGATTCGAACAGTACTCAAGTCGGTGAATGGCTTGTAGCTATTGGTAACCCGGAAGGATTTGAACACACCGTTACAGCAGGTGTACTGAGTGCCAAAGAACGTACAATCAGTATTCCAGATGAAGAAACAGGAAAAACACGTGAGTACAGCCATTTGCTGCAAACCGATGCTTCGATTAATCCGGGTAACTCCGGTGGTCCGTTGCTTAACCTGAATGGGGAAGTTATCGGAATGAACGTTGCAGTAAGCGCAGATGCGCAGGGAATTGGTTTTGCAATCCCATCGAGCGTCATCTCTGAAGCCGTTAAATATCTCAAAGAGAACAAAGAAGTTCCCAAAGAGCCAGTACCATTTATCGGTGCGTCTCTGATGGCTCTTACGCCTGAAGTTGCTAAACAAATGGGAACGGATGTTACTGAAGGTTCAGTGGTAGCCAGCACGATCTTCCAATCACCGGCTTACCAAGCAGATCTTCGTGCATATGACATCATCACGGGTGCCAACGGTACGCCGTACGCCACAAGTCAGGATCTGATTGATTTTATCAAGAAACAGGAAATCGGCAGTGAAGTTACACTGAATGTGGTGCGTGATGGTAAGAAAATGGATCTGAAAATCAAAATCGGCAACAAAAATGATTTTGATACTTCACAAACCACAGATACACAACAGCAGCAACCATAAATATCAGGTAAGGATTGACGTAACGGAAGGGATTGAAGGCCCTTCCGTTTTTTTGCCCTGATTGAGTAAGGTTACAATGGACCTGTACGGATTGGAGACCGCCTACTTGAAGATGCAGATTGTGCTTCTGCCTGTTACAATGGGATAAAACGTTAGGATAAGGAGAAAGACCATGCGCTCAACTATTTTGATTGTGGATGATGACGAAAAAATTGTATCCATGCTCCGCCGGGGGCTGGCTTTTGAAGGATATGAGGTACAGACGGCTTCCAACGGAGCCGAAGGCCTCAGCAAACTGATGGACAAAGAGCCGGACATCGTTGTGCTGGATGTGATGATGCCGCAGATTGATGGATTTGAGGTATGTCGCAGATTGAGAGAGGCAGGCAGCAAAGTGCCTGTGCTAATGCTGACGGCCAAGGATGAAGTACAGAGCCGGGTGACCGGACTGGACACAGGAGCCGATGACTATCTTGTAAAACCTTTTGCGCTGGAAGAATTATTGGCACGTGTCCGCGCATTGCTGCGCCGCAAGTCTGATAGTGGGGGTACGCCGGACAACCGCTTAATGTATGAAGATATCATTTTGGACAATGACTCACGTGAAGTTTTGCGAGATGGGCAGCGTCTGGAGCTGACTGCCAAAGAATTCGAACTGTTGAATCTGTTCATGCAAAATCCAAGACGGGTACTGTCCCGTGATCTGATTATGGATAAAATCTGGGGTTATGATTACAGCGGTGAGTCTAACGTGCTTGAAGTGTACATTGCCATGCTCAGACAGAAGACCGAAGAATACGGTGGCAAGCGTCTAATTCAGACCATCCGGGGAGCCGGCTATATCCTGAGAGGTGACTCCTGATATGTCCATCCGGTTAAGACTAACCGCATGGTATTCTGGCATTTTGGCGGCTGTTCTTATCTTTTGGGGCGTTGTCATCTATGCCTTTGTGTATTTTAACTCCTACCAGGAAGTCGAACAGCAATTGAAGGTGAAGAGTGCACGGATTACGGAGCAAATTGGTGTTAATCCTCTTTCACAGTCGTTGGATCTGGACCCATTTACAGAGAGCCAGCTTCAGGAGGCTCAAATCTATATTCAACTCTGGGATTATCAGAGCCGTTCGGGCATAATTTCCGGCAATATGAAGAAATTGCAGATTCAGTTTCCGGTATTGAAATCCAATGAAATTCTTGAAAAGCGTGGCATATCCAAGATCTATGTGGATGGGACACCGTTTCTGGTGAATCAGCTTCCGCTTTCTCTTCAGGGTACCAATGAAGTACGTGGGATCCTTCAGGTAGGAGCCAATGTAAGTTCACAGGAGCGCTTGCTGGAAGCGTTGCTTAATATTTTGGTTTTTGGCTGGCTGGTAGCGATGGCATTGGCTATAACCTCAGGCCTTGTGCTGGCCCGCAAGTCGATGCGTCCGCTCGTGAATGTCATTGATGCTGCGAATCAGATCCAATCGGGAGATGACTTAAGTGTACGTATTCAATATGCGGGGCCTAAGGATGAGATTGGTCGTCTGATCGAAACGGTGAATAATATGCTTGAGCGTACAGAATTGTCATTCCGCGGTTTGGAGGAGACAAATGCTGCCCAGCGCCGCTTTGTATCCGATGCATCGCATGAACTGCGTACACCGCTGACCACCATTCGCGGGAACGTAGACTTCCTGAAGAAGCTGTGGGATCAAGAGGGTACCGACCGACCGAATCTGGATGAGGAGACCGTCAAGCAAATGTCGTTGGAAGCCATTGAAGATATGGCGGACGAGGGAAAACGTATGAGCAGGCTGATCAGCGACATGTTATCGCTGGCGAGAGCGGATACGGGGCAGAAAATTGAACTAAATCCGATCCCGCTGCAAATTCTCGTACAGGAAGTGGCACGCAGAGCACAATTTCTGGACCGTGAGGCAGAATGGCTACCAGGAGACTTTGCCATTCTTAATGGTATTTATGTGAACGGTAGCAAGGACTATCTGCAACAGATGTTATTTATTTTCATCGAAAATGCGTTTAAATACACACCTGAAGGCTCTGTGACGCTGGATGCCGTATTATACAAGGGCCAGGTGGGACTACGCATCAGCGACACCGGTATTGGCATGGATCGGGACGAAGTGCCGTTCATCTTTGATCGCTTCTATCGGGCAGATGAATCCCGCGGGGCTACACCGGGCATCGGTCTGGGACTTTCGATTGCGAAGTGGATTATTGAAGAACATCACGGATCGGTTGAGGTTGTGACCAGACGTGGAGAAGGAACCACCTTTATTATCTGGTTGCCGGTTGTCTTTGCTCCGCCTATCGAATAAAGGTATAATAGACAGGACTGCAATTACATCGGCAACGTTGCCGAGAAAGAAAGCGGGTGGCAACCAAGTGGAAGTACTGCGAATTTCGCCGCGGGGATATTGTTACGGCGTTGTGGATGCGATGGTGCTCGCGCGTCAAGCGGCACGCAATCTGGATTTACCACGACCTATTTATATATTGGGTATGATTGTGCATAACCAACATGTGACGGATTCCTTTGAAGATGAAGGTATTATTACATTGGATGGTCCGAACCGGATGGATATTTTAAGCCAAGTGGAGAGTGGCACGATTATTTTCACAGCTCATGGTGTATCTCCTGAAGTGCGCAAGTTGGCACGGGACAAAGGATTGACAACAGTGGATGCAACATGCCCTGATGTCACCAAGACCCATGATCTCATTCGGGAGAAGACGGCAGAAGGTTATCAGATCATCTATATCGGCAAAAAGAATCACCCTGAACCAGAAGGTGCCGTAGGGGTTGCACCAGATCTCGTTCATCTGATCGAGAAGGAAGAAGAGATCGAAGAACTGAACGTACCTCCAGGCAAAATCCTTATTACGAATCAGACAACGATGAGCCAGTGGGATATCAAACACATTATGAGCCGTCTGCTAGAGAAGTTTCCGGGAGCTGAGATTCATAATGAAATTTGCCTCGCAACTCAGGTTCGTCAGGAAGCTGTTGCTGAACAGGCAGGTCAAGCGGACCTGGTTATCGTGGTGGGTGACCCTCGCAGCAATAACTCTAACCGTCTGGCACAAGTGTCGGAGGAGATTGCGGGTGTTACGGCCTACCGTGTATCCGATGTTTCCGAGATTCAGCAAGAATGGCTGAAAGGTGTAAATAAAGTGGCGGTTACTTCGGGTGCATCAACACCAACACCGATTACGAAGGAAGTCATCCTTTACCTGGAGCAGTATGAACATGACAAGCCGGAGACGTGGGAGATCAAACGTACCGTGAACATGAGCAAACTGCTGCCTCCAGTTAGAGAAAAAACACGTACACCTTAGGGCACAGCTAATGTAAAAGTAAGTCTAAGTGTATGTGAATTGCAAACGAGACGTGAATGAGAAGAATCCTGTTACACAGATCCGAATGTCGGAGCCTGTGGAGCAGGGTTCTTCTTGTATATGGATAAGGAATGTGTACCTTGACGCAACAGGAGATCTATGGTATATTCACTTTAACGGATAAAAGCTTAAAAGCGAACAAGCGTTTAAGCGCGACAGAGTTTATATATTTAATCAGACGCACACTAAGAACTTATTGTGCTCTCATACAGGGAAGGATGGGAATTAATATGATCGTTATTGCAGGCAAAGCCACACCGGAGGAACAGATTCAGGATATCGTAGCAGTTATTGAAAAAGAAGGGCTTCAGGTGCATATCTCTCGCGGAGAGGATCGTACTATTATTGGGTTGATTGGCAAAGTTGAACCTAAAATGCAAGAGCATCTTCGCCAAATGAAAGGTGTCGAGAATGTCGTTAAAATCTCGAAGTCCTACAAGTTGGCAAGCCGCGACTTCCATCCGGAAGATACGGTGATCTCCATCAAAGGTGTAGATATCGGCGGAAAAGAACTTGTTGTTATGGGCGGACCATGTGCGGTTGAATCCGCTGCACAGATTGATGAGATTGCCGGGCTTGTGAAAGCTGCTGGTGGGCAAGTGTTACGTGGAGGGGCATTTAAGCCTCGTACGGGTCCTTACAGTTTCCAGGGAACGGGCGTAGAGGGATTGATCATGATGGCGGAAGCAGGCAAGAAACATGATCTGCTGACCATTACAGAAGTCATGACACCTGAGTATGTGGATATTTGCGCCGAATACGCAGATATTCTGCAAGTAGGTACACGTAACATGCAGAACTTTGACCTGCTCCGCAAATTGGGCGAGTGTGGTAAACCGGTATTGTTGAAACGTGGCTTCAGTGCGACATACGATGAGTTGTTGAATGCGGCAGAATACATTCTTGCGGGTGGTAATCCAAATGTCATGCTGTGTGAACGTGGTATTCGTACGTTTGAATCTTACACACGTAATACGCTTGACCTGTCAGCGATCCCTGTTCTGCAGTCTCTGAGCCATTTGCCGGTTATTTCTGACCCGAGCCATGGTACTGGACGACGTGAACTGGTGGAGCCGATGACAAAAGCTTCCGTTGCTGCGGGTGCCAATGGCCTGATCATTGAAATGCATACCGATCCGGATAACTCCATGACAGGAGATGGTGTGCAATCCTTGTTCCCTGATCAATTCGCGAACCTGTTGCAGGATCTGGAGAAATTGGCACCAATCGTGGGTAAATCATTCAGTACAGCTAAACAACCAGCAGCATTCTTCCCGGCACGTGTAGGCGTGTAATAAGAATTTCATAGTCAAGGTCTGGAACATCATCCGGGCATCTCATCTGGTCTCGTTTATTGCGACGGAATCAGATAGATGCTCGGTTTTTTGCATATTTTGCAGTTTTGAACGTATTTATTAATCAATAGTGATAAGAAACATTTATGATGTGAAGTTTTTTCCATGATTTAGGATAAAAAAGGGGTCGCTTTACCGCATTAAACCAGTTAAATGCGTATCAAATTTGTTGTTATGTGAATTTATGTTATTTATAAAATGTGAGTATAGCTAACATACTCGCAAAAAATACCTTACATAAGTATTGACGATGTCAGGTTTTAAAATTTATAATGACGACAGAAAAAAATTCGAATTTAGACATTTTCTTAGTGGGGTTGTTTAATGTTCGGAATATTTGGGAGGACGAATACATGTCGGTTGAAAACGTATTGAAATCAATTCAAGAGAACAACATCGAGTGGGTAGATTTTCGTTTTGTAGATTTAGCTGGTCGTGCACATCACATCTCGTTGCCAGCTTCGGCTGTTGATGCAGACACGTTCGTAAATGGAGTAGCTTTTGACGGTTCTTCTATCCAAGGTTTCCGCGGAATTGAAGAGTCCGATATGGTTATGATGCCAGACCCTGAAGCGACTTATGTCGATCCGTTCACTGCACACCCTACATTGAATGTTATGTGTGATATCTTCACTCCGGATGGCGAGCGTTATGAGCGTGACCCACGTAGCATCGCTGTTAAAGCAGAAGCTTATTTGCAAGAGAGCGGTGTAGGTACAGCGGCATTCTTCGCACCTGAATCCGAGTTCTTCATCTTCGACGATGTACGTTATGAGAGCGGCACGAACAGCTCTTCCTACTACGTAGATTCCGAAGAAGCTTCATGGAACACGAACCGCAAAGAAGAAGGCGGAAACCTGGGCTTCAAAGTACGCACTAAAGGTGGATATGTTCCAGTAGCACCAGTGGATACACAACAAGATATTCGTAGCGAAATGTGTCGCCTTTTGGAAGAAGCGGGCCTGTCGATCGAGCGTCATCACCATGAAGTGGCGACAGCGGGTCAAGCTGAAATCAACTTCCGTTTTGATACACTGAAGAAAACAGCAGATAACCTGCTTGCATACAAATACATCGTGCACAACACTGCACGTCAATATGGTAAAGTAGCAACATTCATGCCAAAACCATTGTTCGGTGATAATGGTAGCGGAATGCACGTTCACCAATCCATCTTTGATGGCGATTCCCCATTGTTCTATGACAAAGCGGGATATGCTAACCTGAGTGAAATGGCTCTGCACTACATCGGAGGTATCCTGTACCATGCTCCGGCACTGATCGCTTTGACTAACCCGAGTACAAACTCGTTCAAACGTCTTGTACCTGGTTACGAAGCACCAGTTAACCTGGTTTACTCCAAAGGTAACCGTTCCGCAGCAGTTCGTATTCCGGTTGCAGCTGTGACACCAAAAGGTTGTCGTATCGAGTTCCGTACACCAGACTCCACAGCTAACCCATACTTGGCATTCTCCGCAATGTTGATGGCTGGTCTGGATGGAATCAAACGCAAAATCAACCCAACTGAGCTTGGATATGGTCCGCTCGACAAAAACATCTATGACCTGTCTGATGCAGATAAAGAAAACATCCGCAGTGTGCCAGCGTCCCTCGAAGAAGCACTGGATGCATTGGCAGCGGATAACGAGTTCTTGACTGAAGGCGGCGTATTCACAAAAGAATTCATTGAAAACTACATCAACCTCAAGCGCGATGAAGCGAAAGCAGTAGCGATCCGCATTCATCCGCACGAGTACAGCCTCTACTTCGACTGCTAATCGGTCGGGGTCGGAACAGAACTTGTTCCAACTTAAAGCCTCCGGGACACATTCTCGGGGGCTTTTCCTTGAATTAAACAATGTAGTGCTTTAACTTTGCAGGGTGATAAAGGAATTTGATGACCTGAATTGAACACTTCAGTGCATATTGCCCTTGAAGCAGATAGAGAATACTGATATCATAGCGATAATATTCACTTTGAGTGCATTTTGCACAAATCCATAGAGCGACTTTCAATAAGTAAGATATAGATCAAAATGATTCAATTTGTCTATATCTTATACCCGTGAGCGATTCTAATCGAATTTTGCAAAATGCCGTTTGTATGACAGAGTTACGGATGGAAAGGGCGGGGGATTTTGTGACAAAAAGAGCGTATAACTTTAATGCAGGACCTGCGGCGTTACCACTTGAGGTACTGGAGCGTGCACAGGCGGAATTTGTAGATTTTCGTAATACAGGCATGTCGATTATGGAGATGTCTCATCGTGGAGCGGTGTATGAGTCTGTACATAATGAAGCTCAGGAGCGGTTGTTGGCGCTTCTAGGCAATCCAAAAGGATACAAGGTTCTCTTTCTGCAGGGCGGTGCAAGCACTCAGTTCGCGATGTTGCCAATGAACCTGCTCGGTGCAGGGCAGACTGCAAGTTACGTGATGACTGGCAGCTGGGCCAAAAAGGCTCTGTCTGAGGCGAAGTTGATGGGCGAGACACATGTTGCTGCATCTTCAGAAGCAGAGAAGTTTATGAAATTGCCGGACGTTTCGAATCTGAGTTTGCCAGAACGTACGGCTTATGTACATCTGACTTCCAACGAAACAATTGAAGGTACGCAATTCAAGTCGTTCCCGGATACCGGTTCAGTACCTCTGATTGCGGACATGTCGAGTGATATTTTCTGTAAACCATTTGATCTTAATCAGTTCGGCATGATCTACGCGGGTGCACAGAAGAACCTGGGTCCATCCGGAATTACGGTTGTAATTGCTCGTGAGGAACTGGTGAGCGAATCGCCTAAAACGATTCCAACCATGCTTCGTTACAGCACACATGTAGATAACAACTCCCTGTACAATACGCCGCCATCCTTCTCGGTATATATGGTGAATGAAGTATTGAAATGGATTGAAGAACAGGGCGGACTGGCTGGTATTGAGCAAAAAAATACGAAAAAAGCGGAATTGCTCTATAACACAATTGACGCTTCCGGCGATTTCTACCGTGGTTGTGTGGAAACGGAAGATCGTTCCCTGATGAATGTAACCTTCCGTCTTGCTTCTGAGGAACTGGAGAAAAAGTTCATCAAGGCATCAGAGGAAGAAGGATTTGTAGGTCTGAAAGGACATCGCAGTGTGGGTGGTCTCCGTGCCTCCATTTATAATGCTGCTCCTTATGAGAGTGTTAAGGCACTGACAGACTTTATGAACCACTTCCAGAAGATAAATGGATAATTAAGTATAGGTACGGTGTAATGGACCTTCGTGTCTAATCCTGTGCCTTACCAGAGCCTTCCACATTGACGTGTGGAGGGCTTTTCTTTAAGATTAGAGGGTTGTCGTCAACATGAAAATGAAAAGGAGATTGAACACATATGGCTTTACACATCGTTCTGGTTGAACCAGAGATTCCGGCGAACACAGGCAATATTTCGCGTACTTGTGCGGCAACCGGTACCCATCTGCATCTCGTACGTCCACTTGGATTTCGAACAGATGATGCTACATTGAAACGTGCAGGGCTGGACTACTGGCATGCTGTTCATATTGAATACCACGACTCATTTGCTGAGGTTCAGGAAAAATATCCGGAAGGTCGTTTCTTCTACGCAACTACGAAGGCCAAGAACCGATACAGTGATTTTAATTTTCAGGATGGAGATTTCCTCGTGTTTGGTAAAGAGACTAAAGGCCTGCCACCTGAATTAATTGCTGCGAATCCCGATACATGCATGAAAATGCCAATGACTGGTGACGTTAGATCATTAAATCTGTCCAATTCGGCAGCAATTATTGTATATGAAGCGTTGCGCCAGCTCAATTTCCCGGGGTTAGAAGGATAAATTGAGATTATAAATGACGGCTAGAATTCGGTAAAAAAACATTTTTCAAAAAAAAGGACAAAAAATGTTTATTTCCAGCAGGATTCGACAAAATCTTGGCGAATCTATAAACATAGTACAAATGTACCTAGAAATTTAGAGTAAGATAGGAGAGGTGTGCCGTAGCTATGAAGCCAGCTGGAGTAGTTCGCAAAGTTGACCAATTAGGTAGGATCGTATTGCCTAAATCTTTGCGTAAAAGGTATCAAATGAATGAGGGAGATCCTGTAGAAATCTTAGTACAAGGGGACCATATTATCTTGGAGAGATATCGTCCAAAATGTATTTTCTGCGGATCCATCGAGGAAGTCAACGAGTTCAAAGAGCGTTACATATGCGCACAATGTTTAGATGAAATGACTCAGCTTCCACAACACGGATAAGAAGTAACGCCATGGGGTTTATGACCCCGTGGCGTTTTTTTGTTTTATTCTCAATCGGACGGCATAAATTGCAATTTGAAAAAAAAGATAAAATAGGTATACTAACGCTGGGTGTAAAGGGGTAAAACCTCATTCCAGACGGCATTCAGGATGCCCTGCATATTTTCTTCCTCACTATTAATACATATGACAGCTTCCTTTGAGGGTATTACGATACACAATTGACCATAGGCTCCATCGGCGCGATAAGCGCCATGAGAACACATCCAGAACTGATACCCGTAACCTTTTCCCCAATCTCCGCCTCCAGTCGTTTCGATCTGCTGGGACGTAGCCTGTCTGATCCAATCGGCAGGTACAAGCTGTGTGCCTTCCCAATGCCCCTCCTGCAGCAGTAACTGTCCAAATCGACTCAATTCCTCATTGCTTATCCAAAGACCTGCACAGCCAAGTGTTACCCCCAATGGAGAGGTTTCCCACTCTACATCATGAATGCCAAGTGGATCAAATAACCGTGGAGTCAGGTAATCTTTCACGGTTTGGCCGGTAGCAGCCTGTAGCATGGCTGAGATCATAAATGTATCCCCACTGCTATATGTAAATTGTACTCCAGGTGCCCGATCCAGAGGCAGCGACAAGTAATATTTCGCCCAGTCCTTTTCGGTCAATGAAGCTCGTTCATCAGCCCAAAGAGGGGGAGAGTCATGGCCCGAAGACATTCGGAGAAGATCACGCAGCTTCAATTCCTGCGGCGATGGGAGATTACGTTGTGCAACGGGTACATGATCATAAGAGAAATAATCACCAAGTGTCGCATCCAGATGTAACAGACTTTCTTCAAGCGCAAGACCAACGGCCATACACATGAAGGATTTACTGATGGAATGTTGTACCCTGCGCTGATCCTTATCCCGGTCCCAATGGGCAAGCAGATGCCCTTTTTGTAATATGCGAATGGAAAAAACATTCAATTGCTGCTCAGTAATCGTATGAATGAAACCTTTGAGTTGCTCAGACATATTAACCTCCCTAATATCAGGTGAAACCTGAGTAAAATCGGTTGGTGAAACGTTTCCGTAATTCGAATGCAAAATCAGAACTCATGTTAGTATAAACCTGGTTTGGTGTCAATTAAAGTTGTAATAGCACTGACTAAATTTTCATTTTTTCGTAATAATAGTGTCTTTCGATGCAAATTTAGACTTAAAAAAGCATTTTTTCGAGAAAAAAACGCGAAATTTGTAAAAAGGTTATTGACAGGATTTACTCATCGGGCTTATGATTTATTCGAAACGATTCGAATAAATCGCTTCCACATAAAAAGTGTTGTAATGAAGTCCATGTGAATCAACGTTGGCTATGTTTTGAAACGATTCGAGAAAATCGTTTCGATAACCCATCGTAATACAAGGGAATCTACAACAGCCTGCAATCCAACGCCAGAGAAACGAATGAGTAAAGACAGCAGGCGATGATGAGAGGGGTTACATTATGGCACATATAACGATCGAAACTGGATCGCCAACCTTATGCATGAACACCAGCATACATGTTGTGTCCAGTGACTCCGGAGAGACTTCAGGCGGTACACTATATCTGTTGCACGGGGCAGGCGATAATGCGAGTACCTGGCAGCGGTTAACCACAATTGAGATGTATGCAGCGCAATATGGCTGTACTATCATTATGCCGGAAGCGAATCGAAGCTATTACACCGATATGGAATACGGCCTGAATTACTTCCACTACATCACTCAGGAGTTACCTGAAATATGCAAGCGTCTGCTCAATCTGAATCCTGATCCGGAGAAAACATACGTCGCCGGTTTATCCATGGGTGGATATGGTGCACTGAAATGTGGACTAACTTATCCAGAGCGATATCGCAAAGTAGTGTCTCTATCCGGCGTAACGGATATCCAGACACGACTTCATGATCCCCATATGCCAGCGACCATGATCAAGGAAATGAAAGCGGTTTTTGGAGAACGTTTACAGGTGAAAGCCGATCAGGATATTTACGCACTGTCGGCCAAGCTGCTGGAACAGGGTGTTCCTTTACCGGATATCCTCAGTTGTTGTGGCGATAGTGACCCCTTCGTAGAGATGAATCGCGACTATGCGAAATACATGCAGGGGACTGCCTTTGATTTTCGGTATGTGGAGACGCCGGGGGCTCATGAATGGAGATTTTGGGAGCACCACCTGAGAACGATGTTTGATTTTCTGTACAACGACAAGACCATAGTAGAGTGAGGAGATGCAATGTGAAACCTGCAGCCGAAGGACCTAGCAAAAAGCTGAAGGGAAACGTGAAGGGCAATTCGCTCTGGACTGAAATCTGGAAGCACCGAATGACATACACCCTGCTTATTCCGGGGCTTGTCTGGCTAATTCTGTTTGCCTACATGCCGATGGGTGGCCTGTCTCTGGCATTCAAAGATTACAAGGCCAACTTGGGCATCTGGGGAAGTCCATGGAGCGGATTCGAGAACTTCAAATATGTTTTCCGTGATCCAACCTTTATCGACGCAGTATGGCGTACGCTGTACATCAATATTCTGAAACTGATTATTCAGTTCCCATTCCCGATCATTCTGGCCCTGTTGCTGAATGAATTGCGGATGCGCAGAGGGAAAAAATTATTCCAAACCGTTCTTACATTCCCACACTTCCTGTCCTGGATCATCGTATCCGGGGTAGTCATCAATGTGCTGGCTTATGACGGACTGGTTAACAGTGCGCTCGGATTACTCGGATTGCCAACGATTAACTTCCTGGGGTCCGAATCCAACTTTGTACCAATGTTGCTGTTGACTGATATTTGGAAATCAAGTGGATGGGGCGCGATTATATTCCTGGCTGCCATTTCCGGTATTGACCAGGATCAGTATGAATCAGCACAGATTGACGGGGCTTCCCGTATGCAACAGATGTTCAAAATTACGTTACCGAACATCCTTCCAACCATCACAATCATGTTTATTCTGTCGGTTGGTGGATTGATGTCTTCCGGGTTTGACCAGATCTTCAACTTGGCAAATGCCGCTACCAAAAATGTATCGGAAGTACTCGATGTATATATCTATCGGATTACGTTCCAGTCATCAACCGATTTCTCATTCTCGACAGCGGTCAGCTTGTTCCGTTCCCTGGTGAATATGGCCTTGCTGCTTCTTGCTGACAGATTTGCCAAGTGGCTTGGCGGAGACGGTTTGTTCCGATAAGAGAGGAGGAAAAATGAGATGAGCAAGAAAGCCAACAAAAAACCGAGAATTGGTACAGAAAAAATGACACTTCTCGATTACATTATTTTTACCGTATTACTCGTGCTTGCCCTGATGATCCTGATTCCGTTCTGGAATGTCATCATGATCTCGTTTGCAACACAAAAAGAATATGCTGACAATCCATTTTTGATGTTCCCTAAACAATGGACATTGGATTCCTACAAGGCATTGTTCGCTGACGGAACGATTCTGTCGGGGTACAAAAATACAATTATATTGCTAGTCATCGGCTTGCCACTCAGCTTGTTCCTGACAACAAGCATGGCATATGGCCTTAGTCGCAACAAATTTCCGTTTAAGAAATTTCTCTTTTTCCTGGTACTGTTCACCATGATCTTTAATGGTGGTATCGTACCGCTGTATCTGATCATGAAATCTCTCCATCTTACAGGTACGCTGTGGTCTGTTATCCTGGCGGGAAGCTTCAGTGCTTTTAACATGATTCTGATGATGAACTACTTCTACACCTTGCCTGAATCACTCATGGAATCGGCGAGACTGGATGGAGCAGGCGAGTGGAGAATTTTGTTCTCCGTTGTTCTTCCGCTGGCTACACCAATTATGGCTACAATCACGTTGTTCTACGGTGTGGCTTACTGGAACAGTTGGTATGATGCGATGATATTCCTTCGAAAAGCGGATCAGTTACCGCTCCAGAATGTACTCCGAAATATTATCGTGACATCTACAACGAATGCATCCAATGCATCCAGTGTGGATGCTGCCCAGGCAAGCAACTTCTCAATGGGCATGAAGATGGCAGCCGTATTTGTCACCATGGTACCAATTATGTGTTTCTTCCCAATGCTGCAAAAACACTTTGCCAAAGGGGTATTAACAGGGGCAATCAAGACCTGATATACGTATAGGATTTTGCAATAAAATTCTACTAAAAAACATGGGGGTAAAACATGAAAACGAACAAAAAGTTGTCAGTAAGAGCTCTCTTTGCCATCACGCTTAGTGTAGTTATGCTGATGGTGACCGCTTGTTCCAGCCAAGGAGCTTCAGGTGGTAACGAAAAAGATGCAGAGGGAAATTACAAAGACAATCTGACCATCTCTGTAGCTAACCTGACAGAAATCAAAAACGGGAACCTGGATAATGACTTCCACAAGTTCTGGACAGACAAATTCAATGTAACTTGGGACTACAACTATATCGATTGGGATTCATGGGGCGAGAAGCTTCGTCTGTGGATCAACTCTGGCGACTTGCCGGATGTAGCGGTATGGAACTACGTACATGGCGATGCCATTAACAGCATTGAACAAGGTTTGTTCTACAAATTCCCGGATGACTGGAAAGAACGCTGGCCTAACGTGGCAGCAGCTTACAATTTGACGGGTCTTGGAGACAAGTTGGAAGAATTGACGGGTGGAACATATGTCCTGCCTAGACCAATCTACTTCGAGAACAAACCAGCTGACCCACTGACGAACCAAATTGGTGTCATTGCGCTTCGTAAAGACTGGGCTGAAGCGGTTGGTTTTGAACTGAAAGATGCTTATACAACAACCGAATTGAATGAATATGCTGCGCTAGTGAAAGAAAAAGATCCAGGCAAAGTGGGTAACAAACTTGTACCACTGTCCTACAATGCGGCAGATGCCATGACAAACATGATTATGCCAAACAGTGTGCATGCCATGACTGACTCTCCGTTCTACAAAGGTGAAGATGGTAAGTTTCACTGGGGACCAGCAGATCCTGAAACGCTGACAGGACTTAAATTGATGCAAAAAGCCTATAAAGATGGACTGCTCAATCCTGAGTTCTACACATGGAAAAACAATGAAGGTCAAAACAACTTCAAAGTAACAGGTACAGCTGCTGTAACAAGTCTGGGCGGACTGGCTTCGTACAGACAAGGTCTGGATTCCGATATGAAAAAAAATCTGGGTGTAGATAGTGATGAACTGGTACACACAGCAATCGTAGTAGGCGATGACGGTAAATACCGTAACATGGAGCAAGCCAACTTCTGGTCGGCATTGATCTTCAATCCGGACATTAGTGACGAAAAATTCGAACGGATCATGGATCTGATCGATTACTCCGCAACAAAAGAAGGACAGTTGCTCATCAACATGGGCTTTGAAGGAAAAGATTGGAAATATGATGAAAACAACGAACTCGTTAGCTTGTTGCCGGAAGGAACGGTATTGGAAGATAAATATCCAGCACGTTTCGAAGGTCTGTATCTGCTTGGTGACGACTTCAGTGTTGTAAACCCTGCAATCAAAAAAGATTACCGTGATAGAGCCGTGAAATTGTTCGAAGAAAAAGCAAAACTCGGTACAGAAGGCAAATCGCTTGCACCATACGATTGGGATGTCAACCTGTACGATTCCAAAGCTAAGAGTCAGGCTTCATTCGACTACCAGAATGAATATGCCAACTTGATCCTCAAAAACGGAGATCTGGAGGCAAACTGGAAAGAATGGGTAAACAGTAAAATGTCCCTGGTTCAACCTTATCTGGATGAGCTAAACGATAAATTCTAGTAATCATTCAGGAATTAATTTTGAACCCGGTGCGCGGTCTCTCCCCGAACGCAGCCGGGTTCTTTATTTCAACAACTTGTAGTGGAGGATACGATAAGATGAATAACGAGCAGTTGTTAGAACTGGTAAAACAGATGACGTTGGAGGAAAAAACAGCTCAGCTTCTTCAGTTGACTGCCAACTTTTATGAAGGAACAAATGTTGAAGGTCAGATCACAGGGCCTATGGAAGAGATGGGAATTACGGAGCAGTCCGTGGATGCCAGTGGGTCCATTTTGGGGTTGTCCGGTGCGCAGGCAATCATTGATGTACAGCAAGCTTATATGAAAAAAAGCCGTTTGGGCATTCCGCTTTTGTTCATGGCTGACGTAGTTCATGGATTCAAAACCATTTTCCCGATTCCATTGGCGATCGGTTGTTCATGGGACACAGAACTGGCGGAGAAAAGTGCTGAAATTGCAGCACGTGAATCAGCTGTATCCGGTTTGCATGTTACCTTTGCACCGATGGTGGATCTGGTTCGTGACCCGCGCTGGGGCCGTGTGATGGAAACGACAGGAGAAGATCCTTATCTGAACAGTTTGTTTGCGGCTGCGTTTGTACGTGGATATCAGGGCGATAGCTTGAAGGATGAGCCAGATCGTCTTGCAGCCTGTGTTAAACACTTTGCGGCATATGGAGCGGCTGAGGGTGGTCGGGATTACAATACGGTGGACATGTCTGAGCGTAACCTGCGTGAGTATTATTTGCCAGCGTACAAGGCAGCATTGGATGCGGGCGTGGAGATGGTTATGACTTCGTTCAATACGGTTGACGGTATTCCGGCAAGTGGCAATGAGAAGTTAATGCGCGGCATTTTGCGTGACGAGTGGGGCTTTGATGGTGTATTAATCTCGGATTGGGCTTCCATTCGCGAGATGATTGCGCATGGTGCTGCGGAAGATGATCGTGAAGCGGCATATCGTGCCATTCGCGCAGGAGTAGATATGGAGATGATGACACCTTGTTATGTGCATCATTTGCCTGAACTGATTGAGAGTGGTGAAGTGGAAGAGAAGCTCATTGATGAAGCCGTTCTGCGAATTCTGCAACTGAAAGAAAAGCTGGGATTGTTTGATAACCCACTTCGTGCAGCTGATCCGGAACGTGAACGTGAGATTGTATTCTCCAAAGAGCACCGTCAGGTATCGTATGAACTGGCAACCAAATCGGCTGTCCTGTTGAAGAATGATGACAGCGTGCTTCCACTTCAACCTGACGCTAATGTAGCCCTCATTGGTCCTTTTGCACAGAGTCCTGATATTCTGGGCTGGTGGTCCTGTGAAGGAGTTAAGGAAGATGCAGTTAAGTTGGGAACAGCTCTGCAAGAACGCCTGACAGGTGGGAAAGTTCAATTTGCTCAAGGCAGTAATGTTCATACGATTACAGCTGAGCAGATTGCTGAAGCCCTGGAAGTGGCAAGCAAAGCAGATCTGATTGTCCTTGCTCTTGGTGAAGACTCCGAGATGAGTGGGGAAGGTGGCTCGCGCACGGATATTCGTCTGCCAGCAGCCCAATTGGAATTGGTTAAACAGCTCAAAGCAGCGGGAAAACCTATTGCCAGCGTTATTTTTAACGGCCGTCCATTGGATCTGCATGGTGTAATCGATGAATCGGATGCTGTTCTTGAAGCCTGGTTCCCAGGTAGTGAAGGCGGGGCAGCGATCGCAGATGTTCTGACAGGTGTAGTGAATCCATCCGCACGTCTGACGATGTCCTTCCCGCAGTCCGTAGGTCAGATTCCGGTCTATTACAACCATTTCAATACAGGTCGTCCACTGAACCCGGAGAAGACGGAAGAACGTTACGTATCCAAATACATTGACAGCCCGAATGAACCTTTGCTTCCGTTCGGTTATGGTCTCTCATACACTTCGTTCTCTTATGGTGATCTAGAAGTGTCAAGTAATGAGATGACTGCCGAAGAGTCCCTGAGCATTCAAGTACGTGTAACGAACACGGGTGAGCGCGCAGGCGTGGAGACCGTTCAGTTGTACGTTCGTGATGTAACGGGTGAAGTCGTTCGTCCTATGCGTGAGCTGAAAGGATATGTGAAGCTTGCACTGGCGCCAGGCGAGAGTGGTACAGCCACGTTTACGTTAAATGAAGAACAGCTTCGTTATCACCATTCCGACTTAAGCCACCGCAGTGATCGGGGCGAGTTCCATATTCTTGTGGGTGCAAACAGTCGGGATACTCAGATGAAATCATTCAGACTTGTTTAATCCGGTGAATGGAAAGAGTAATGTGTCAGGCCTTTTGTTATGGAAGGCCTGATGAACATAACAGGGGAGCGAAGAATGTGGTCAGTATCAAGGATATCGCCAAACAGGCGGGAGTTTCCATCTCTACTGTGTCATATGCGCTGAATGGCAGCAACAAAGTGACCGATGAGACGAGTTCCAAAATTTTGGCCATTGCCAAAGAACTGAACTATGTTCCAAATGCCGCAGCAAGAACACTGAAGAAGAGGGAATCCAAAATTCTAGGAGTATTCTTGACCGATTTTAGAGGAGATGTGTATGGAGACTTGCTGAGTGGCATGAAAGCCGTATGTAATGCTCAAGGCTATGACCTGATCGTGTGCAGTGGAAAACAATCCCATCGCATGCTTCCAGAGAGGATGATTGATGGTGCGATCATTCTGGATCATACGTTTGCAAGTGAGGAACTAATGCAGTATGCCGATCGTGGGCACAAAATCGTTGTATTGGACCGTGAGATGGATCATCCCAACATTAATCAGGTTCTGCTGGATAATAAGGCCGGGGCAACACTTGCGATGGAACATCTTATTGATCAGGGACATAAGAAAATCTACGTGGTGACAGGACCGGAAGGTTCGTTTGACTCTGTGCAGCGGTTAAAGGCTGTGAGACAGGTAGCCGAACGTGAAGCTGATGTGGAATGGATTGAGATCACGGGAGATTTTGAGAAGAGTGGTGGAGAACAAGCAGCAGATCAGATTGTGCAGGTGTATGATGGACCCGCAGCGGTATTCTGCCTTAATGATGAGATGGCTATTGGCTTGTGTGATCGTCTGGCAGACAGTGCACTTGGTGTTGGTCAGGAGATTGATGTCATCGGATTCGACAATATTGAATTGAGCAAATACGTGCAGCCTAGATTGGCAAGCATTGATTATTCCAAACGCAAGTGGGGATCGCTCGCTGCTGAACAATTGATCAAAATTATTGCTGGAGAACCCGTCGATCATGAGCGAATTTATGTGACATTAGTTGAGGGTGGGTCGGTGAGTGGGCCTATTCCGTCTGATTCGGTTATAGCTATGCGGAATGACCAGGCGGTTAGCTATTGATCCCGAATACAGCAAGAGACAAGGCTTAGAAGAATCGAATCATTCTTTTAAGCCTTGTCTCTTGCTATTTCGAGGATGAAGCAATAGAAAAAGCCTCTCCGGAGAGAGGCTTGGCCTTTACAAGCCTTTTGTTTTGTCATTGTTGTAGGATGAAGTGAGAATGCCTGTAATGAAGAGAGTCAATACGATTGCAATAATCCAGAATGTCAGTGAAAATGACATACCCTTCGCACCTCCTGCACAAGCTCATTTTCTTCTATTATAACCATTATAGGTAGAAAAGAAATGCTTCACCCTATTATTTGTAAAATAAAAAGTGTGTGGGGACCGGTCTGAGGCTGCCATCTGAAGGGTTATTCACGACCCGATTATTCAGAATAAGCGATGATGATCCACCTCCATCCAGATTATAGGCGTCGATCACCCCAAGCTTGTACAACCGCCCTTGCAACTCTTCAAGGGTAGCACCGGAACTTCCGCCCTCATTATATCCGTCAACTACAATAATCAATAACTGATCATCCTTATAATTGCCAATGACTGTTCGTGGTGCTCGTTTGGGTGATACTTTCCATTTTTCGGGAATTGCGGTTTTACGTCCATTCTGTAGCAGCACGGGTACAAACGTAGCCCCAAATTGTGGTTGCAGGCGATCCAGTGAGTTTTTGTCGAAGAACTTGCCTCCAACCAGTTTGCCGGCATCGTTAAGTCCTACAAAAAACAGATCTTTGAAACTGGCCTGGAAACCGTTCACGTATTTCCCGTCCATGACGGTTGTGCTAAGTGGATAACGTTTGCCGCCACTGTCAGCAAATCCACCTGCGTTGATTCCGGCAATTGCGCCGTTACGCTTCACGGCCTGCATGGTCGTCTCAGAACGCCCAGGTTCACTGTCTAGAGCCATCTGCATGGCCGTAGGGTCTTTTAGCTTGATCTTCATGGCATAGCCCTTATAGCTGCCAGGATTCACTCTGTACATTTCAATCGTTAGCCGGTCACTGTTTACCCGTTCAAATGGAACGCCAAGCTTGGATGAAATCCGTTTGTTGTAGATCGTTTCCGGACGATCCGCTTGGGCGGAAGCCTTCTGCACAAGTGTAGACATCGTACTTGTTGTTTTATTATAGAGCTGTGTCGTTCTTTTAATAGAAGAAGAAGTCTGGACAGCAGCATCTTTTGCCCCTGCAAGCTCTTGGCTAATTGCTTGGGTCCGGGGTGTAATCGTATCCTCTGACAGTTCGGTAGGCATCAAACCTCCGGGTTCAAGTGGAGGACGAAGCAGCAGCAGGCATAATATCAATCCAACAAAAGGAGCGAGTGCAAGCATAAAAAAACGATTAACCTGTTTGACGGGTGTAATCATTTGAGCAGGTCCATCTTTTTCTGGAGTGTCTCCAGTTGTTTTTTGACTTCGCTCAGCTGGGTATACAGTTTGTTGCTGTTATCCGTTTTGTCACTTGCATTATCCTTGGTGAAAGTCAGCAATTCATTGAAGGATTGAACCTGGCCCTGCAGGTCTTCTACTTCCTTTGATATCGTTGTTAGCTGATTTTCGTAGTCGGTTTTTAGCGCTGCAATCTGCTGCTGATTATGGGCTTGAAGCTGGTTAATCATCTGTTGCTGGAGATGGTTACTATAATAGTAGGTTCCAACGACTCCTAGTGCAATGAGAACAATCCACATTACCAGAAACAGCTTGATTGAAGATCCAGCCTTGCCTTTGGCGCTCCGGGTGTGATGGATGTCAGAGGACGGGGCAGATGGTTTCATATCATCACTCCTGGTCATTAATAGGTACAAAAAAATTTCCAGTCCTCATTCTATCATGCCCCTATTGATTACGCAAAAATGAAATTCTTTACTTAATAGAGCAAAAAGAGATTGCATCGGAAGGAAGTCCTAGGATACAATTTCTTATAGATGCAATAAGTAGGAACTTTGGGCAGGTTTTTCGACTTTTTTAGATAGAAATGCAGGAAATTTATACTATATTTTGACCTTTCCGGGGATGGGAAGATGGACGTCATGGTGTTTTTATAACAAAATACAGTGAAAATAGAGCTTTTTTATCGGCTACCTCCTGTATTTTTCTGTTTTTCGACATAATCCGACCTATGCTTCTTCTATACTCGGACTGTCGCATAGACAATGGAATTATCATGACAGAAGCTAGAAGTTATTTGTCCAATACATAACAGGGGGAACAACAATGAAAAAAGTATGGCAGGTGGTCATCATAGATATCCACCCCACCAGCATGCTCGGTACAAAATTGATTTTGGAAGAGCAGCAAGATCTGACGGTACGTGGCATGACTTCGACCGGAACAGAAGGGCTCGATCTGGTGAATATTCACCAGCCTGATCTGATTCTCATGGATTATCGTCTTCCAGAGGGCCAGGCAGATCAATATATTGCCCAGATGAAGAATCTGTCAGCTCACAGTCACATCATCATTTTGACGGATGAAGACAATGTGAAGCTGTTTCGTCATCTGATGAGTCTTGGTGCAAGTGGCATGTTATCCAAACAGGCTTCCCCTAGCCAGCTGATTCATCTGATCTCTGGGTTACGTGAGGGCCATGTGTCCATTCCATTGTCGTGGTTAAACAGTGCGGAGTGGGCGCAACCTGTGGAGTCTCCGACAGAAGCGCGTGTCATTGAATTAACAGAAACCGAAACTTTTATCATGGAAAGAATTGTTCAGGGTGTAACCTATGATAAAATAGCGAATGAGATCAACGTTAGCAGACGTTCCATTGATAATTACCTGCGTAAAATATACGTGAAGCTGGAAGTAAGCAGTAGAGCACAGGCCATTGAACGTTATGCCTTGCATGCAAGACAAGTGAAGACGGGATCCTGACGAAACAGTTTTGTTCTTCCCATGATCACAACAGTTCTGTATGCATCCGGTCATATTCGATGGTGAGCAGGAATAGGTTGTAGGGCTGTGGACTGCGAGTACAGTTTCGGAATAGGGACGAAAGGGGAACGGATCGATGAAATATTTCTTTGCTTCCCGTACCAACAGGCTTTTGTCATCACCACTGAGGGATATACGTGAGATGTCTGGCAGGGATTATTTCATTTCTCTGGCAGAAGAATTGCCTGCTGAGGAGTTGTTTCCTTTCAAATTGTTGGAAGAAGCAGCCGTGTCTGTCTTTAGTTCAGGCCCCTCCGCATTGCAATATGGAGAGCCAGCAGGCTACACGCCCCTAAGAGAGTGGTTGAACAAAGACTGGAATGCACGCAAAGGCATACGAACGGTACCCGAGCAGATTCTGTTGACCACTGGTACCCAGCAGGCCATTGATCTGGTGATGCGTCTATTGCTTGAGCCAGGAGATTCTGTACTGGTTGAACATCCCACATCTCCAGGCTGTCTTGAGGTATTGGAGATGCAAGGAGCCAAGATTGTGCCCGTAATGGGTGATCGGGACGGCATACTGCCAGACCTTTTGGAGCATCACATGCAGCAGGTTAGACCGAAGCTGCTTTTTGCTGCACCCAGTTTTTCGAATCCGACCGGTGCTTTGTGGAGTATGGAGCGGCGGGAGGCTGTCCTTGAGCTGTGTTCGCGCTATGGTGTACTGCTTGTGGAAGATGATTCTTACGGAGAGCTCCATTTCGATGGTCTTGAGCCAACGGAATTCTATCGTAAATATCCTTCACTTTTTGCCCTGGATACTGCCGATCAGGGTGGACATGTTCTCTACATTGGTTCGTTCAGCAAAACGGTAGCGCCCGCTCTTCGAACCGGATGGGCTGCTGGACATCCTGCGCTGATTCAGGCCATGGCCTCGGTTAAACGAATTGCTGATGGTCAGTCCAGTCCGATGAATCAGCGGCTGTTGTATCAATTGCTTGCCCATTCCCCTTTTCGTTGGAGTGATCACTTATCCATGTTGAATCGGGAGTATAAGACAAGACTCAAACTGATGCTTGAACTGTTGAAAAGACCTGGCTGGAAAGGGTGTCAGTACAACATCCCTGAGGGCGGAATGTATCTGTGGGTACAGTTGCCGGAAGGACTGGATAGTGGCGCTCTGCTTAAGGCGGCTTTACCCAAAGGTGTATCTTTTCTTCCTGGATCACTATGCTCAACAGGTGTACAGGATCAACGTTACATCCGATTGAACTTTAGCCATCCGGGCCGGGATGAATTGCTGCTTGGCATGAACCTGATCAGTGAAGCCATTTCCGAATTTACGGCTCGTAGCTAATTCAGATCAAAAATAGATTTTGTAGCAAAAATTAAAATTGGTTCATGACCAAAGTGATTACGTTATTGCATCCACTAACATTTTTATATATAATATGAATTAATGAGTTGTTGGTTTCTTTATATAAGCTGCAATGGTGGCCGGTTCAGAAAAAGCACTCATATATCTTATCTAACGGGGGAAAATTCAACATGTCTAATATTTTATTTGTTAAAGCAAATGACCGTCCTGCTGATCAAGCAGTCAGCGTTAAATTGTACGATGCATTCTTGAGCGCATACAAAGAGTCCCACCCAGGTGACACAGTTACTGAGTTGGATCTCTACAATACAGATATTCCTTACTATGGCAACACTGTAATTACTGGTGGCTACAAAGCTGCAAACGGCATTGAAGCAACTGCCGAAGAGCAAAAAGCTGCAGCACTGGCTGCACAATTGCAAGATCAATTTTTGGCAGCAGACAAAGTGGTATTTGCATTCCCGCTCTGGAACTTCACTGTTCCGGCTCCATTGGTGAACTACATTTCCTACCTGAGCCAAGCTGGTAAAATGTTTAAATACACAGCTGAAGGCCCTGTAGGTCTCGTAGGCGACAAAAAAGTGGCATTGCTGAATGCTCGTGGTGGCGTATATTCCGTAGAGCCAATGGCATCTGCTGAAATGTCCGTTAAATATGTAACTAACGTATTGAACTTCTGGGGCATTCAAAACCCTGAGCTTGTAATCGTTGAAGGTCACAATGCTTCTCCTGACCGTTCCCAAGATATCGTGGATGCAGGTCTGAAATTGGCTTCCGAAGTAGCAGTAAGCTTCTAATAGCAAACTTCTATATAAAACACATAAAAACACCTGTAGTCTCCACTGGAGATTACAGGTGTTTTTGCATTCTCATTTTTCATATCACTTTCTTTAAGTGATCCCGTATCAGATATGGCCTGTATTTTTCAAGTACTGCTCCGCTGTTTCAGCGATGTGTGCAAGGTCGTCCTTATTTTCACCAGATACAGAATACGTTACATCAAGTTCATTAATGGTTCGTTCAATCATATCATTATCCTCAAGCATGTGTGCATGCTCGGTTAACGCCTGTACTCCCTTAATTGTCAGAATATACTTTCCGCGGGAGAGGCGTTCAAACCAGCCATAATAATTTTTTTGCAGAATCGCTGCTGCAGAACCTACACCTGTCTGTCTGGCAAGGTTGGCCGGAGAGGCTTCTCCGTTTGTTCGTAGAGCGGATGCGACACGTAAAGCCTTCTCACGATATGCTGTGACCAGCTGTCTGCGTGTGCTGCCTCCCGTATTGTAGTCTCCGCTGCGTTCATCGAATTCCTTAAGCAAGCGTTTCCGTCGAACACCGCTCTTGCGGGCAACTTGATTGGCGTTAGTAGGGGGCGTCTGGGCGGAAGGTTCGCACAGTACATCAATCAGGGGGGCTTTGGTTTTGTAAAATGTGACAGTTAGCAGCCCCAGACCAAGTTGTCTGCATAGTGCAGCCAGTTCGCTCCAGCGCTGGTTCACGGCTCCGCGTTTGCTACGGTTGCGCTCGACGGCCAGGTACACGAACGGGCTAAGCTTCAAGCGCTGCATACCCTGTAACAACAGGGAGAGGTTAAATGTTTTTTTCATCTCCACAATGAGTGGTTCGTCCTGGTCCGATCTGACCCCTACGAGGTCACAATGTCTGACTTCCGCTTTGACGTCGAAGCCACGCTGCTCGAAGAAAGCCTTCACAGGCGAATATAATTCGGTTTCGTATTTCACTGCCATCGTCCGTGCTCCTTTCCAGAAGTGCCTGTCTCTGACCATGTGTTGTCCGTTATCCTGAATTTAGAACCCTCATTATATCATATTCGTTCTTTTTTTTCTGAAGGCACAAGATGTCTGATAGAACAGGGGAAAGCCAAAATTCGAAGCGGTTGATTGAAAAAAAGAGGTCAACTTATCCGAATTGCCGCATAGGTATGTAATACACTTTTCACAACAAAACAAGACGTTTGGAC
>NZ_VXKZ01000101.1:0-184779 GCF_008693195.1 Paenibacillus sp. UASWS1643 | reverse complement strand
CGACCGCTTTGCTTCCTCAGGTCCTTTCTGCTCACTTCGTTTTGCATGTACCATCTTAGACAAACATTTATATCAAAACAGTAAAAACATACTCGTTTTTATTAGCAGAAAGATTGATCCAATGACCTTGATTCGTCATTGGTTATAAATGAAATCTTGATGCTCATGTGGTCACTTCGTGATCAGAAAACCCTCGGATCGCCGTTACCCCCGGATTTCCTTCATACCCTTTAGCAAGGGTGAAATCCGGGGATAAATGCGACCGCTTTGCTTCCTCAGGTCCTTTCTGCTCACTTCGTTTTGCATGTACCATCTTAGACAAACATTTATATCAAATATTTAAAAACCGCGTTATTTTTTAACCCAAAAACCGCCCCCGTCTTCCCAAGGGAAAGTCGGGGACGGTCCGAATGTCATGCTTGTTCAGGCGTTCCATGGTACAAGCTAATCTTGTGCATAGGCTAGTTTGGACACTGATGTCCAACACATATGAGTTGAATAACCATCGGTGGTCGACGTGACCAACCCTGCCTAATCCACTATTAGTCAGCCAGAATGTACTGGTTGAGTTGTGCTCTCAGCAATTCCTGACGTCCGGATTGGTTTTTGCGTGGGCTTTCGTTGTTGAGTGCATACTCAGCAAGGGAAGCAAGTGTTGCTTTACCTGCAACCACATCTGCGCCAATACCTTCGCTGAAGCTGCTGTAACGTTTTTCGATGAAGTCATCGAACACGCGATCTTCGATCAGTTTTGCAGCTACTTTCAGACCTTTGGCATACGTATCCATACCTGCGATGTGTGCCAGGAACAGATCGTCTGCTTCGAAGGAACCACGACGTACTTTCGCGTCAAAGTTCACACCGCCACGGCCGATACCGCCGTTTTTCAATACTTCATACATGGTCAACGTAGCATCGTACATATCAACCGGGAACTCATCCGTATCCCAACCGATCAACATATCGCCTTGGTTCGCATCGAGGGAACCGAGCATGCCGTTGGTACGAGCAACACGGATTTCGTGATCAAATGTATGACCAGCCAGTGTAGCATGGTTTGCTTCCAGGTTAAGTTTGAAGTGTTTGTCCAAACCGTATTTTTGCAAGAAAGCAATGGAAGTTGCTGCATCATAATCATATTGGTGTTTTGTTGGCTCTTTTGGTTTAGGCTCGATCAGGAATTGTGCATCAAAACCAATTTCCTTCGCGTAGTCTACAGCCATATGGAACATGCGAGCAATGTTGTCTTGCTCCAGTTGCATGTCTGTGTTCAGCAATGTGTCGTAACCTTCACGACCGCCCCAGAAGACATAGTTTTCAGCTCCCAGACGTTTACCCACTTCCAGACCTTTTTTGATCTGTGCTGCAGCGTGAGCATACACGTCTGCGTTGCAAGTGGATGCTGCACCAAACATGAAGCGTGGGTTCGAGAACATGTTTGCTGTGTTCCAGAGCAGTTTTTTGCCGCTGGATTTCATATGATCTTCAATCAGATCAACAATGGTATCAATGTTGCTGTAGAACTCGCGCAGGTTGTTGCCTTCTGGTGCAATGTCCACATCGTGGAAACAGAAGAACGGGAGATTCATTTTTTCCAAAAATTCAAATGCCGCTTCCACGCGTACTTTCGCGAGGTCCAGACCCGAGTATTTATCCCACGAACGAACAGCTGTCTCCGCACCGAACGGATCACTGCCGCCTGCAGTTAATGTATGCCAGTAAGCCATACCGAAACGGAAATGTTCTTCCATCGATTTGCCGGCTACCACTTCTTCCGGATTATAATGTTTAAAAGCAAAAGGATTCTTGGAATCTTTACCTTCAAATGCAATTTTATTAACGGATTCAAAATAGGCCATGTGTAAAATGCCTCCTCAATAGTTTTAAGAAATCGTTTACACCGTTATCCTATCACATCGAATATACTTTGTCTATTGGTTAAACAAAGTAAAATAAAATTGTTTTTTACAGGTTTGTTTACGCTATAATAGTCGAATAACTTGTTTCGGATGTGGGTCAGAACCCTTTTATCAGAAGAATAGGAGTGCCTTAACCATATGAAAATTACCGGAGACCAGATGCTGGTCAAAAAAATAAACAAGTCGATCGTTCTGGATACGATCCGGCGCCATGCCCCTCTTTCTCGCGCACGAGTGTCCGAGGTTACGGGGCTGAACAAAGCAACGGTATCCAACCTAGTTGCTGATCTGATCAGTGATGACCTGGTACAGGAGATTGGCCCTGGTGAATCCAGTGGCGGACGTAAACCACTCATGCTGCTGTTTCGAGGGACATCAGGCTATGCAGTCGGTCTGGAACTCAGTGTGACCCATTTAAAAGGCGTGCTCACAGATCTGGAAGGACACATCATTACAGAGTACGCAGTGACCTTGGAACATCATGACGTGTCCTCTGTATTGGAGCAATTGAAATTGGCAGCAAAGCAGCTTATTGAAGCAGCTCCTGCTTCCCCTCACGGTGTCATTGGTATCGGTATCGGGGTGCCGGGCATGGTGGATGAGGCAGGAACGGTCCTGTTTGCACCCAACTTGGGGTGGGAGAAGGTAGCTCTGCGCTCGATGCTTGAAGAAGAATTTGAACTGCCTGTAACGATCGATAATGAAGCCAATGCTGGTGCCCATGGAGAGCTGAATTTTGGGGCAGGTATCGGTGTCCGTCACATGATCTACATCAGTGCAGGCGTGGGGATTGGTTCAGGCATCATGGTGGATGGTGAATTATACAAAGGTGCGTGGGGATACGCAGGGGAAACAGGCCATATGTCCATTGAAGCAGAAGGTCTTCCCTGTTCCTGTGGTAATCGTGGTTGCTGGGAGTTATACGCATCGGAAAAAGCCTACGAGCACCCGGATCATCAGCTAAAATTACCTGCTCATACCACACGCGAGCTTATTCATCATGCGGAGCAAGGCCACGATGCTGTTCAAGAATTATACAATACGATTGGACGCAAACTGGGGATTGGCATTACCAATATCGTTAACAGTTTCAACCCGGAACGTATTATCATTGGTGGTCCGCTCTCTGAAGCAGGTCCCTGGATTGAAACAGCGTTAAAACAAGTTGTCGAGGAACGTACATTACCTTATCACCGCCGCAGTTTGCAGATTGAATGGGCAGCTCTGGGCAGCCGTTCCACCCGCGTTGGTGCCGCTTATTCTGCGATATCCCAATTTTTAGGAAAAATCAGGGTGTCTGTCTAATAACAGATGAAAATTGACATCATTTCGCCCCATTTCCTCCCTTTTTGTTAAAGAAATCCAGATGTATAATGGGGTTATGTGATTTTTGTCATGGCTATGTGAATCAAGCTGTGTTAATTCCGATAACGAAACGGAGTGAAAAAAAGCGTGACCTACGTGGATACTTCAGATATCTCGGCGCAAATGTTTGTCACCGTACTCCTGTTCCTGATTGTGCTTGCGCCCTTGTTCAGCCTTGGCATACTCCGATTGTTCCAGAGCAAAAAGAAGGCTGGTTTCATGTACATGCTGTCAGGAGTGCTGGTGTATGTTGTATTTCAGACTTTCATGAGTATTTTTTTCTAGATCATATCTGCATTTGCACAAAAAACCGTACCCTTCCGGGTACGGTTCTTTCTATATCCTAACGGCTCGCGAAAACCGGAATTGCATATGAATCGAAACGTTCTTCAACATATCATGTTCCAGATCTTAACGTAATTTAAGCGTCCAATGCTTTAGCAAATTGAGTTTTGTTCATACCCAGAATGCGGTGTTCACCAATTACAGTCAATGGCACGGCACGTACGCCCATGTCCCATACTTGTTGTGCAAATTCATCGCTAGTTTCGATGTTGCGCTCTTCATAAGAAATACCTTTATCAGCCAGGAACGTTTTTACGGATTTGCAGTTCGGGCAGTTCGTTGATGTATATACAATTACGTTTTCCATGTTTAATTCACCTCATATGGTTTTATATTAATCTATAGTTTGGTTGGAATCAGCTCATTCTATTACAAAACAACTGCGCTGTGTTCCAAGCTCTCAATGTATTTCTCTGTGTCCATGGCAGCCATACATCCGCTACCTGCCGCTGTGATTGCTTGTTTGTAACGTGTATCCTGCACGTCACCACATGCGAATACGCCTGGGATGTTTGTCTCGGATGTACCTGGTGTAGTCAGGATATAACCATGTTCGTCCGTAGTGATCTGTCCGCCAAGGAAACCAGTGTTTGGTGTGTGACCGATAGCTACGAATACGCCGCTTGCTGGAATCACTTCTTCTTCACCTGTTTCGTTGTTCAATACTTTCAGACCTGTTACGCCGTTGTCACCAGCAAGGACTTCAAGTGGTGTACGATTCAAAGCCATTTCTACTTTTTCGTTGCTGCGTGCACGATCCTGCATGATTTTGGAGCCACGCAGTTCTTCACGACGGTGTACCAGCGTTACTTTGGAACCGAAACGGGACAGGAAGCTTGCTTCCTCAAGGGCAGAGTCACCACCGCCGATCACGATGATCTCTTTGTTACGGAAGAAGAATCCATCACATGTTGCACATGTGCTGACACCGCGCCCTACATTTGTTTCTTCACCAGGGATACCGAGGTATTTAGCAGATGCACCTGTAGACAGGATCAATGTTTCGGATACGAGTTCCCCCATACCTTCAACTTGAATCTTGAATGGACGCTCGCTCATGTCGATGTTGTTCACCCAGCCAGTGCGGAATTCAGCACCGAAACGTTCTGCTTGTTTACGCATGTTATCCATCAGTTCAGGACCCATAATGCCATCAGGGAAACCTGGGAAGTTCTCCACTTCAGTTGTTGTTGTCAGTTGGCCACCAGGTTGTGGACCTTCAATAACGAGTGGGCTCAAGTTGGCACGTGCCAGATAGATTGCTGCTGTCAGCCCTGCAGGGCCTGTTCCAATAATAATTGATTTATACATGTATAGTTCCTCCCCCGGGTTCTGCAAAAAGGTTAGACCCTCCGGCATCAAAAGCCTAGGCTTTTGCATACACTAGAACGAAAAGCCTACATCATGTCCACAAGTCCTGCCTGTGAAATGACAATGGCCCTATGCAGAAACGGAATTCTAATTTATAATCATTCTAATCTGTTGTTCATTATGATCTCTTTTATGTACGGTGTCAATGCTCGGCAGCGATTATGAAGAAGTCTTCATCAGGAGGGAAAATGGAAGCATGAACGATGCACTCATTGGCAGTTTTATATCAGCCATGTCTACCGGCCTAGGGGCCGTACCGATTCTATTTATGCGCAAAATATCGCACCGTCTGCGTGATATCTTGCTGGCATACGCCGCAGGTATTATGACCTCGGCCTCGGTGTATAATCTCATTCCGGAAGCCCTTGGCCAATCGAATCTCTTTGTACTCGCATTTGGTATTATGCTTGGTAGCCTGGTTCTACTGGTGCTGGAGATGAAGATTCCACACGTCGATCTGGAGAATCCCGAGAAAATGCCTTTTAAAATTGAAACCAAAGCCTTCATGATTATTGCAGCCATCACCATGCATAACCTGCCAGAAGGGTTATCCGTTGGCGTTAGCTATGCAAGCTCGGATGAAAACCTGGGCAATCTCATTGCCTTTTCCATCGGATTGCAGAATGCACCGGAAGGATTCCTGGTGGCCCTCTTTCTTGTGAACCAGAACATTGGCCGCTTCAAAGCGCTGGGTATTGCCACCCTAACCGGAGCGGTAGAGATTATTACAGCTATGATTGGTTACACCTTGAGCAGTCTCGTAGCTGGTCTTGTGCCTTATGGTCTGGCCTTTGCAGCCGGTGCGATGATGTTCATTGTTTATAAGGAACTTATTCCCGAGAGTCACGGCGATGGCAATGCACGTGTGGCGACGATGTCCTTTTTGCTCGGGCTCATCACAATGATTGGTCTGACCGAACTGTTTTAATTGAAGACTAAAGAACCCGAGCGAACAGTCCAAGACTGTCGACCGGGTTCTTTGTTTTGCCACAAATGAAGATTCCATGAAATTACTGGGACCGTCTGTCAGAGGCATTATGCCCTCTCCTGATCAGGATTGGATGAAACGAATCCGTTCCGAATTGAATTTTTCCAATTCATCATAGAATGCACCATGACCACTCTCTTCAAAAGCAATCAATTGAGACGAAGCGATGCCTTTATGCATCTGTTCCGCGAATTCGAACGGACATATCTCATCCTTTTCACGTGCAAAATGGCTGTTGGCACCTGAATCGAACTCAGGTCACCTCGCAATTCCTCATCCCGCAACGCAATTGCACTGCGAATGGTACCATAAGATGAAGCTTCCATGCCGAGAGCGTGGAACCAATCCATGAATGGCCATGGAGAACCCTGCGAGCACCGGGCCTTTCAGTTCCAGATCATCGATAACGGCACGAACATCGTCTGCCATCCGATCATAATCATATCCTGTGGAAGGCTTATCCGAAAAGCCATATCCTTTAAAATCTATCGCAATGGCACGAATGCCATGGTTCGGAAGTACGTTCAATTGATATTCAAACATTTTATAATTAACAGGCCAGCCGTGCAAAAAGACAACCGGAGTGCCTTCGCCAAAATATCTTCAACATATACTTTTACATTTGGTTCCACTCTGACCCAGGGTTCAAACGTGAGCCGTTCAACCAGTCGTATACAACCAGCAAAACCAATTAATCATTTTCATCTCCAAATCTGATTACCGTAGCAGCCTAAGCCCATTCAGAATAACCAGAATTGTACTGCCTTCATGACCTACCACACCCAGAGGCAATGCGACATCTTGGAGGAAGTTACCAGAAATTAAGGCCAGAATAACGGTGATGGCAAAAAACATATTCTGTTTCACCGTACGCTGAGCTCGACGAGCCTGCCCAATGACCCAAGCGATCTCTTCAATGTTATCGTTCATCAGTACCGCATCAGCGACCTCCAGTGCAGTACCGCTACCCGATAATCCCATCCCCATACCCACAGTGGCTGCTGCAAGTGCCGGGGCATCATTAACACCATCTCCCACCATTAGCACTGGACCATACTGTTTGCGGAGCGTTTGTACCTGCTTCACTTTATCTTCTGGCAGCAAGTCTGCATAGACCATGCTTACCCCCGTTTCACGTGCAATTACAGAGGCTGATCTTGCTCGATCGCCTGTTAACATCGCAACTTTAATACCCATCGCTTCAAGTCTTCTCACTGCAGCTGCTGCCTGTGGCCGTACGGTGTCCCGCATGGCGATCAGCCCAACTAATTCACCATCAGTCATAACAACGGATACGGTTTTCCCCTCCCCCTCAAGTCGGGAGCATATATCGTTCCACTCCAAAGATACCTTTACAGGGTTAACACCCTGTTTATCTGAACCATCATTGTTACCGTCCTTCATCTTCTCTGACTGCATTGATCCCAGTACATCTGTTTTGCCAATGCTCCAGACCACACCATTTATAGTTCCTTCGATACCCCAGCCTGTTAGAGCCTGGACGTGCTCCGTTTCCTGAAGTGTAATGTTCTCCATGTTCGCCTGATCTACGATGGCACGAGCCAAAGGGTGCATGGAGATGTTCTCAATTGCTGCTACCGCAGCTAACAGCTCGGCGCGATCTACATGTTCAGCCGTAATAATATCTGTGACTTGCGGGGTGCCCATGGTCAATGTACCTGTTTTGTCAAAAGCCACGACCTGCGTGCGAGCCATATTCTCCATATGGGCCCCTCCCTTGAAGAGAATGCCACGGCGGGCGCTGCTGGACATCGCGGACAACATGACAGGCATGATGGAAGACACCAACGCACAGGGTGAAGCAACAACCAGAAATACCATTGCTTTATAAAATGCCTCATTCCATGTCCAGCCAAGCAGCAGTGGAGTTCCTGCAATCACAAGTAAGGTCACTCCTACAACAATGCGCGCGTAAATCCCTTCAAACCGCTCCATAAAACGCTGGGAATCCGGCACTTCTGCCTGCGCTTCTTCCACCATTTTAATGATTTTGCCAAACAGTGACCCTTCAGCCGATTTTGTAACCTCTACGTATAAGGCACCCTCCCCGTTTACCGTACCTGCATAGACTTCATCCCCCGCAACTTTGTCAACAGGCAGGGATTCTCCGGTGATGGACGACTGATTGATAAAAGAACTCCCCCGGTACACGACACCATCTGCTGGGATAATTTCTCCCGGTTTGACCAACAGCAAGTCACCCGGCTGCAAGTCATCAATAGCCACAAGGTTCATCTGTCCGTCCTCAATCCGCAATGCAGTTTCTGGCTTAAGCGCCAGTAAAGATGAGATATCCTTATGACTGCGCTCTGTCGCATAACTTTCTAACGCACCACTGAGTGCAAAAATAAAGATCAGCATCGCGCCTTCATTCCAGTAACCGATGGCTGCTGCCCCAAGGGATGCGGCAATCATCAGCAGGTTTACATCCAGATCGCGGTCCTTGACCAGTGTCTCGATGCCTTCCTTCGCTTTGGTCCAACCGCCAACGGCGTACGCCACAATGTAGAGCATGATGGATAAGGTACCAAAATACGGTGCAGTTCCCCAAGCAATCAGCATCAACAGCCCGCTGCCCAATGCAGATTGCATCTCTTTATTCTCCACCATGGCTCGAAAATCAGGCTTCTTGCCCCGATTGGGACCGGGTGTTTGGGATGAGCGTTGTTCTGCTTGTTTCTGTCTGTGTAGAGGTTGATGTATCGCTTGCACATGAATCACGATCCTTTCGAATGTTAGATTTGCGGATCGTGAGTGGAGTGTACTCAAGTTCCGCTTCCATAAATGAAGTTGTATTGAGAATGAGAGCCATTGTTAATGCCCTAAAAATGACACATGCTGCTGCGGGAATCCCGCAGCAGCATGGTTTTGTGAATGATTTTACAATAATCTCGAATGAGAATGATAATCATTTTTGTGCTTATGCAATTATTTTTACCCAATACAACTTTTAATCAGTATATGCCTGTGATCCGCATTTGTAAATGGGTATTTTTCAATGGTTACTCATAAATGCGTGTTCAAAAAGACAAAAGCCGCTGTCCCGGTGGACAACGGCTTTAACCAACTATTGATATTCATATGACCTGTTTATGGCATATCGCTTAAGAGATTGTTTACACATCCATCCAATGCCATCTATGCGCCTACACTTGCTCCCTGACTTGCTTTGATGGCTTGCTCCAGATCATAGATAATGTCTTGAATGTTCTCTGTGCCAATAGACAGACGAATCAACTCCGGATTAACCCCTGCGGCAGTTTGTTCATCTTCGGTCAATTGCGCATGAGTCGTACTTGCCGGGTGAATGATCAGTGACTTGGAATCGCCCACGTTCGCAAGGTGAGAGAACAGTTTAACATTTTCAATCAATTTACGACCGGCGTCCGCACCACCTTTGATTCCAAAGGTCAGAATCGCACCCTGCCCTCTTGGCAGATACTTCTGTGCAAGCTCGTAAGAACCATGGCTCGGCAGGCCTGCATAACTTACCCAAGCCACATCCTCATGTTTCTCAAGGAATTCCGCAACCGCAAGGGCGTTGCTACTATGACGCTCTACGCGAAGATGTAATGTCTCCAGTCCTTGCAGCAACAACCATGAGTTGAATGGAGAGATCGTTGCACCCAGGTCACGCAGAAGTTGTACACGAGCTTTAATAATATAAGCAATCGGTCCAACCGCTTCCGTATATACAACACCGTTATAACTGGAGTCCGGCTCCGTCAATCCAGGGAACTTGCCACTTGCTTTCCAGTCAAATTTCCCGCTATCCACGATAACGCCACCAATGGATGTACCATGACCCCCAATAAATTTCGTTGCAGAGTGAACAACAATATCTGCGCCATGTTCGATTGGACGAAGCAGGTACGGACTTGGGAACGTATTATCCACGATCAAAGGAATTCCATGTTCATGAGCGATGGCTGCTACCGCTTCAATATCAAGTACATTCCCCTTCGGATTACCGATCGTTTCGGCATACAATGCTTTCGTTTTCTCCGTAATCGCTGCCCGGAAATTCTCAGGATCACTGGAATCCACAAATTTCACGTCCAGACCCAGTTTCGGCAAAGTTGTCGAGAACAGATTGTATGTACCTCCATACAAACTCGCCGAAGACACGATCTCATCGCCTGCACCAGCAATATTCAGAAGTGAAAACGTAATGGCTGCCTGACCAGAAGCTGTAGCCAGCGCTCCAGCTCCGCCTTCCAACGCCGCAATCCGTTGCTCAAACACGTCGGTTGTTGGATTCATCAGACGGGTATAGATGTTGCCAAACTCTTTCAAACCAAACAAGTTAGCTGCATGCTCGGTGTCCTTGAATCCATAGGATGTTGTCTGATACAAGGGTACAGCTCGTGCGTTGGTGGTTGGATCAATCTCCTGTCCTGCATGAATTGCCAATGTTTCAAATGAAAGCTCACGTTCGTTTGACATAAATCTGAATCCTCCCTCGATATATACGTTCTTTAAGTTCATGGTGCCTTCGCATGGTGGCGTATGTTTTCCATATTCTCTCACAAGATGTCGCATTTGAAAAGACTTATTTCCGATTGTTCCGATAAGAAAAATTAAATATGTACACTATTTATTTCTGTACTAAAAAAACCTTTGCCCTCGCAAAGGTTTTTCAGCTACTTTGGCTTCGGTATGCAATACCTCATCCTGGGTTTGGTTAGACCCGAACTGCATCCCATACTTCACGCAAATGTTTGGCCGCAGGTACAGCTTCCTCCGCAGTTACGCCTTCAAGTGAAATATCCATATGTGGCTTATACGTTTTTAGCAATTCAAAAAATAATGGGTAATCCAGTATCCCTGCCCCAGGTACCGGATTAAACTTCTCTCCCTGTGCATCAAAGGCGACATCCTTGGCATGGATTACAATCATGCGCTGATACAGCGATTCCATCACCTTGCGCAAGAAAGCCCCTTGATCTGCTGCATGTGGTTGTTTGATCAGATTACACGGGTCGAACAGCATTCCCAGATTGGATGAAGGAATCTCTTCAAACAAACGTGTCATATGTTCATGGGTATGAAGGGTATGTGTGGACACAGGCTCAATCGCTGCATGCACGCCCCATTTCTCCGCTTCCTCGGCCAACTCCTCAACCGTTTCTTTCAGCACACTCCACGCCTTCTCTTCATATCCATCCGGATGCGTATCCTGATAGGTGTCCAAGCTTCCGGTCTCCGTTGCTACCATGCTGCAACCGAAATCCCGGGCATAACGCAGATGTTCCTTGAATCGATCAATATCCGCACGGCGGCTTACCGGATCAGGGTCAATCGGATTAATATAACAGCCCAGTACCGCAATCTTCACTCCGCGCTGTGCAAATTGATCTCCAATCTCATTCGCCAGACCGGGGCTCAGCTTGCCATTCGATGAGTCCACATCGGATAATGCTTTGGCAAGTGCCAGCTGTACAGAATTGAATCCGTTATCTGCAATTGTCTGCGCAAGCTGTGCTGTAGGCTGTTTACCAAATGTATGTGCCAGAATACCAAGTTTCATCTCACTGCCTCCTTATGCTAATCCGATGATCAAACGATTAACGTGCCATCCAGCCGCCATCGACATTCAGCACATGACCATTCAGATAATCCGAAGCGGCAGATGCCAGAAAGACAACCGGCCCTTTCAGATCTTCAGGTGTTCCCCAACGACCAGCAGGAATACGGGCTGTAATATCCCGGTACCGATTCTCGTCCGCACGGATCTGGGTAGTATTATCGGTTTCCATATAACCAGGTGCGATACCGTTAATCTGAATTCCCTTCCCTGCCCATTCATTGGCGAGTGCTTTGGTTAAACCGGCAACGCCATGTTTACTGGCTGTATACCCTGGCACGTTGATCCCACCTTGATAGGACAACATGGATGCAATATTAATGATTTTTCCACTTCCGCGTTCAATCATATGTCTGCCAGCCAATTGGCTTAGGAAAAATACAGTGTTCAGGTTCAGACCAATTACATCATGCCAGTCCCGCCCTGCATGATCAACCGCAGGTGTGCGACGAATGATTCCGGCATTGTTGACGAGAATGTCAATTCTGCCCTGGAACGCAAGCGCTTGTTCGAACACAGCCGGCAACTCATCTTCACGACTTAAATCTGCTTCAATCACATAAGCTTTGCGTCCGAGTGCTTCAATGGCACTTGCCGTTTCCGCAGGCTTGGAATACGAGACCAGCACCACATCAGCACCCGCTTCTGCCAAACCAATGGCCATCCCTTGTCCAAGTCCTCCCGAGGTACCTGTTACCATTGCAACTTGTCCGCTTAAATCAAATGGGTTCATGAATGATTCCTCCGCATGGTTTTGATATGCAATTCTTAGAGCCGTCCGTTCTTTAATCCCATGAATTAATGAATGAAGTTAACTTTGATAATCCACTGTGACACCGCTCTGCTCGTATAAGGCAGCCGTCTCTTCATCCAAACGCCTATCGCTGATAATGTAGTCCAATTCCGAACACTGGGCGAAAGTTCGCAGTGCAAATTGTCCGAATTTATAATGATCCACAACGCCGTATACTTGCTGCGAGGCAGATATCATTGCTTTTTTTAAAGGAACCAGATCTCCCGTGTATATGGATAATCCAAATTCTGGATGAAGTGCTGTCGTGGATATAAAGGCTTTATGAATGTTAAGACTGGATATAAATGCAGCCGTATCATCCCCAACCAACATATTCCGTACACGAGCCCCGCCAGGCACAACCAGTCGCACTTGCTCCTTTTTGGTCAACTCCGCAATAATGAACAGGTCATTGGTCACCACCGTCAGCGGTTGATTATCGAGACGTTTGGCCATCTCCAGCGTGGTGCTGCCACCATCGAGGGCAACGATATCTCCAGGTCGAATGTAAGCAAGGGCACGTTCAGCAATCTCCGTCTTCTCCGGATGATGTTTCTCGGTAACTCCGCGGCTATTCAAGATGCCATACTGGTCATTCTGAGCCAGCATAGCACCACCATGGACACGTACGAGCAGTCCCATACTCTCCAACTTGTCGAGATCCTCTCGCACTGTTTTCCCAGTCACCTGCAGCAATTCACTCAGATCACTGACGGTTACTTCCTGGCGCTCCAGCAGAGCCTCCATAATTTTTTCATGTCTTTTCAATGGATTCATCACAATCAACTTCCTATACCATCTGAGTCAAATGAATGAGTTTTAGCGTCTACCCTGTCAAATTAACTCAGACATCTGTAATTTATTATTTCAGGTCTTTCATCGCTACGCCGTCCATATCTTCGAACGTCTGGTTCTCACCAGCCATCGCCCAACAGAAGGTGTAATTGCTCGTACCCACACCACTGTGAATGGACCAGCTTGGGGAGATGATCGCTTGACGGTCGCGTACAACCAGATGCCGCGTTTCGTCCGGCTCACCCATCATGTGGAATACAACGCCATCCTCAGGCAGATTCCAGTACAAGTATACTTCGGAACGACGGTTATGGGTATGTGCAGGCATGGTATTCCACATGTTACCCTTGTCAAGTTCGGTAATACCCATCACCAACTGACAACTCTGAATTCCACCTTCTCCTTGGTGAATGTAACGATAGATCGTACGCTCATTGGAAGTTTCGATACTGCCCAGATGATTCGGCTGAGCTTGTTCTTGTGTTGCTTTTACTGTTGGATAGGTGTGGTGAGCCGGTGTGGATACAAAATAGAATTGGGCAGGTTGAGCCTTGTCACTGCTCGTGAACACAACTTCTTTCACACCTCTACCGATGTAGAGACATTCCTTTGCTCCAATCTCATAACCTTGTCCGTCCGCTGTCACTGTTCCGTGTCCACCTACATTAATGATACCGATTTCACGACGCTCCAGGAAAAAGTTCGTTCCGATATCTTTCAGGTTCACTTGAAGGGTAATGTCCTTGCTCTCAGGTACAGCCGTTCCCACAATATAACGATCCACATGAGAATACACCGTTACCAATTCATCGGTTGCAAACAGTTGCTCCATCAAAAATTCCTCACGCAGGCGAGATGTATCATACGTTTTCACTTCATTGGGATGTGCAGCATAACGATTTTCCATTATTAATCCATTCCTTTCGTCATTTAAATTAGTTGGGATTGAGTTTGAATATGTTCATATAAGTTCATTTTAGTTCATTATGTATCTTTTGTGTACCTTTATTTTTAAAATTATTCATATCATTAATCAGTAATGATGTTTATCTCTTGTATAAGAGCAAAAAAAAAGATCTCCGCAGTCTGTAACACAGACCGGGAGATCTCCTTTGATTTAACTATTAATGTGCAACAGCATTGTTAAGCATGATCCAGATCGAACCAATTACGATGGTCATCATAATCAGTAATCCGAAAATAAGGGCCATCACATTCCAGCGTGGTTTCTCTGTTTCACGGATATGCATGAAGAAGAAGAGTTGAACCACAAACTGAAGTGCTGCTGTACCAAGAATCACAATGAGTGTACCTGTTTTGCCCATCATGTCGTTCAAAACCACCACAAGTGGAATGATTGTCAGTACGACGGACAGAATGAAGCCGATGACATAAGACTTCAGTGAGCCATGTTGTTCATGGCCGTGGGAATCATGTGAGTTGTGCTCTGCCATCTACATCACCCCCATGAGATAGACGATCGACAGGAGGAAGATCCATACGACGTCCAAGAAGTGCCAGTACAAGCTGATGACGTTGATCTTACCACGAGTAACGTCGGTAATCCCACGTTTTTTCAGTTGGAACATGAGTCCGATCATCCAGATCAGACCAAGCGATACGTGAAGTCCGTGAGTACCCACGAGGGTGAAGAATGCACCAGAAGCTGCACTCGTCGTGTAACTAAAACCTTCGTGAACCATCTCAACAAACTCGTAAACCTCCAGGGCGATAAAGCTTGCACCCAGAACAGCTGTAACAATCAGCCAGTTAATCAATTGTTTCACTTTACCCTGGTTCATTGCCAGAACGGCAAGTCCGCTCGTAAATGAACTCGTGAGCAAGATAAATGTCTCGGCGATAACGCCAGGCATTTTGATCAATTCGGACAAAATCGGTCCGCCCGCCGAATTGTCACGCAACACAATGAAGGTTGCGAACAATACGGAGAACAAGATAACGTCGGAAATCAGGAAGAACCAGAATCCGAGAATTTTCATTTCCTGTGGATCATGGTGGCCATGGTCATGACCATGCGCATGATTCTCACCGTGCTTAGCGGCTGCTTGAGCCATCTATACCGACCCCCTTAACGACGCTTCGGTACGCTTAATTTCGTCGACCGGAATGTAATAATCCGTATCGTAAGAGAATGAACGGGCGATCATACAGATGCCTACGCCAGCAAGTCCGAGAATCGCCATCCACAGCCAACCGAATACGAAGCCGAAACCAGCAACGAACCAGAAGACAGACATGATGAACGGAATCGAAGAATTCTTCGGCATATGAATTGGCTCATATACAGGCTCAGGCGGATGAATGCCTTTCGCACGACGTTCTTTCTCTTCCCACCACTCATCAATATCATCTCCGCGCGGTGTAACAGCGAAGTTGTACTCTGGAGCTGGTGAAGGAATCGACCACTCGAGCGTACGACCATCCCATGGATCGCCGGAAGCTTTAAGTGTTTTGTATTTGCGAATACCGTCTGCAATTTGTGCAACTTGGAACAAGAATCCGACACCCATCAGGAATGCCCCGATTGTGGATACGAAGTTCAGTTCCCACCAGCCAGTATCCCAGCCGTATGTGCTCAGACGACGTGTCATACCCATCAGACCGACAGCGTACTGCGGCATGAAGCAGACATAGAAACCAATATTCCAAGTCCAGAATGCCCATTTGCCCAGTTTCTCTTCGAGTTGGAAACCGAACATTTTAGGCCACCAGTAATACAGACCAGCGAAGTATCCAAAGACAACGCCACCGATCAATACTTGGTGGAAGTGGGCAATCAGGAAGTAACTGTTGTGGAACTGGAAGTCAGCAGGAGCAACGGATAACAGAACGCCTGTCATACCCCCGACAATAAAGCACGGGATAAAGGCAAGTGTCCACATCATCGGAGTCGCCATGCGAATCCTTCCTCGATACATGGTAAACAGCCAGTTAAATATCTTAACCCCTGTTGGAATGGCAATCAACATCGTAGTTACGGCGAAGAATGCATTCACGTCCGCTCCTGAACCCATCGTGAAGAAGTGATGCGCCCATGTGAAGAAGGACAGGAAGCTGATGATTAACATTGCAAACACCATTGACTTGTAACCAAACAGTTTTTTCCGAGAGAAGGTACTTACAATCTCGGAGAACACACCGAATGCCGGCAAGACGACAATGTATACCTCAGGGTGACCCCACATCCAGATCAAGTTGATATACATCATTGGGTTACCGCCCAGATCAAGTGTGAAGAAATGCGCCCCGGCAAACCTGTCGAGGAATAGCAATGCAAGTGTCACGGTCAAGATCGGGAAAGCAAACAAGATAATAATACAAGTGGAGAATACCGACCATGTAAACATCGGCATTTTCATCCATCTCATGCCTGGCGCACGCATTTTAATGATGGTAACCAGGAAGTTGATACCGGTAGCCAGGGAACCGATACCCGATATCTGTATACCCCATATATAGAAGTTCTGTCCGACCCCCGGACTGTGTGACAGCTCCGATAGAGGTGGATAACTCAGCCATCCCGCATCGGGTGAACCACCGATAACGAAGGACAGGTTAAACAGCATTGCTCCCAGGAAGAATAACCAGAAGCTCAATGCATTCAGAAACGGGAAGGCAACGTCCCTTGCTCCGATCTGTAATGGCACGATAACGTTAAATAAACCAAACATAAATGGCATCGCCATGAACAGGATCATGATCGTGCCGTGAGTTGTAAAGACCTGATTATAATGTTCAGGATGTAAGAAATCCATGTTAGGCATAGCCAGCTGCAGACGCATCATCAATGCATCCACACCACCACGGAACAACATGATAATGGAAGCAATGATATACATAATACCGATCTTCTTATGATCGACGGTAGTTAACCAGTTACGCCAGAGCCAGCCCCATTTTTTGAAATAAGTCAGCACCGTTACGATAGTAATCATCGTAATACCGATGGCCACGTCTGCTCCATAGATCAGCGGGTCGCCAGTTACGAAAAACTCCGATGCAAACTCTTTAAGTCTCTCTAACATTGGGGGCCTCCTTTCGAATCTTTAGTTAGCACTCTTGTCCTCATCTTGATTGGACACATCGGTTGGACTTTGAATGGCTCCAGAAGCTTCACTTGAACTTCCATGCTTACTGTGAGCACTTTGACCATCTACAACATACTTGGTCACAATATTTTGGAACAATCCTTCTGGGAAGGCAGAATAATAAGCAACATTGCTTGTTCCTGGTTCAGCCAGTGCTTTGTAACCTTCTGTAGTCAACGCCTGAGAACTCTGTTTCACTTCAGCTACCCAATTGTCAAAATCTTCGTCCGATGTAGCATTCACATCAAAACGCATTTCTCCAAAATGCTCACCTGTGAAGTTAGCGCCTGAACCCCAGTACTTGCCTTCATGATCTGCCTGCAGATACAAGGTCATCGCCATACCCGACATCGTATAAATCTGTCCTCCAAGTTGCGGAATCCAGAATGAGTTCATCGGTGAATCCGCAGTGAGTTCAAATTTCACGGGCCGGTCTGCCGGAATATTCAGCGTGTTGACCGTTGCAATCCCTTGCTCAGGATACATAAACAACCATTTCCAGTCCAGTGAAGACACTTGGATGGTAATTGGTGCTTTCTCGTGAGCCAACGGCTTCGAAGGCTCCAGATCATACGTGTAACGAACAGTAACAATGGCAAGCAGTCCAATAATGATAATTGGAACCGTCCACCAGATTGCCTCCGCCTTCGTACTATGAGACCAGTTAGGCTCATAAGCAGCTTTGTTATCCGGCTTGTCGCGGTAACGCCATACGATTACGGCAGACAAAATGAGTACTGGCACAATGATGACAGCACACAAAATTGTCGAGATGACAATCAAATCTCTCTGCGAAGCGCCAATTGGCCCCTTCGGATCCAGAACAACGTACTGCCCGCCTGCCAGCATTGGCCAGACAATCAATGCAATTGTAACCAACGTCAGGACAACCGGAATGATAATCCGGATTAGCGACCTAGGTTTCTTGTTCATTTTGATCCCCTCTCCTTAAATTCGCTCATACTGAAAAATCAGTATACTACTCTCTTCCTACTAAAGATATCAGAAATGAACAACTTTTTTGATCTTGTTAACAAATTTGTCGATTTTACACCTTAAATGTGTGAATTTTTTCTCACAAATCGCTTGCATGGTTGATATTTGCACATAGTAATCTTTACACATCAAGTCACAAAATAAAACCCTTTGCAGTCCCGTTGAACAGTGTCAACGAATCCGCAAAGGGCTTTATTGACTGGATTCCGGGTACTCATCCAGTCTTATTATGAACGAATTAACGCAGGATTATAATCAATCGGCGCCTTCGTCTTCCCGGCGTGTATGAACAAGGCCAATCGCTTTGGCAATAACGTAAATAAACACACTACCTACAAGGAATCCAATACCGACCATCAAGCCAAGATTACGATCATTAAAGTCATTCAGATTGATCAGACACATGACCACTCCCGTAATGAGTGCGATCCATGCCAGAACTGTCATCGTCAAGACGGCGCGCCGCATATTTTTGTCTTTGCGCTCCAATTGGCTGACCATTGCTGTCTTCGATGCCATAGTAAACACTTCCTTTTCCCTTTTTGTAAGTGCTTTCCTTATACCAATATACCACATCAGTATGATTTTTAGTCAACAAATGTTCAAATTTTATTCGCAATTTGGACACTTTATTTTAATTTCAACTGTTGACAAAACATTATTCATTTCTTCCTTACTTCTTATAACCCAAAAAACGTCTCTTCATAACAGGAACTGCACTTGACCTTATGAAACCTTTATGAACTACTCATTTCCAACGGTAAAAATACAAAAAAAAGACGGCACATTGGAATGCTCCAATGTTACCGTCTTTTTCATCTTCAATAAGGGAACCATATATAATAGGACCTGCTTTTCCCTTAAACCTGCCACCTAAACTATTGGGGATTATGTTCGTTCCGTGTCTCCAACCAATTATTCTTCATGACGTTCTGATACCAGTAATAACTCTCCTTCGGTGTTCTCACGAGTGAACGATAGTCCACATGAACAAGACCAAAACGCATACGGTAGCCTTCTGCCCACTCGAAATTATCCATCAGTGACCATGCCATGTACCCTTTCAGGTTAATGCCGTCATTAATGATGCGGTGAATTTGAGCCAAATGCTGCTCATAATATGAAATCCGGCGATCATCGTTAATTTTTCCGTTCTCCAGGTCATCGTTGATGCAAGCACCATTCTCTGTGATATATACATCCACATTGCCGTATTTTTGCAAGTAATGCATAAATTCATACAAACCACGTGATTCCACGGGCCAGCCAATATCGGTTTTGGTGAGGCCCATATCAACTTCTTCCGATTGCAGAGCACCTGCCTCCGGATTGAAGCGATTAATCCCCATCGTGTAATAGTTAATGCCGAGCAGATCGATTGGTTGCGAGATAATCTCCATATCGCCTTCCTGAATGGGTACGGTAGCCCCCGCTTCTGCAAACCAATCCACCATAAACTGCGGATATGAACCTTTGTAGATTGGATCAAGGAACCAATCGGTATTAAGCGCAATCGATCGGTCACACGCAGCTTGGTCCTCAGGAGATTTGCTGTACGGCTCGGCCCAGCATACGTTCGGAGCAATACCGATCTGCCCAGTTGTACCCAAACGACGGAAGGATTGAACGGCTTTACCGTGAGCGACCAGCAATCCATGAGCAACATTGATTGACGTCTGCAGGTCTTTGTTTCCTGGCGCATGAATCCCGAGAAGGTTTGACAGGAACGCGATGCACCATGGTTCGTTGAATGTCAGCCAGAAGTTGATTTTGCCAGAGAATTCTTTGAAAATCACTTCGGCATATTTCACAAAAGCATCCACAGTTCTGCGGTTGCCCCAGCCTCCGTCATTCTCCAGCGTTTGCGGAAGATCCCAGTGATACAGTGTGAGGAACGGTTCAATTCCAGCCTCGATCAATGCATCCACGAAGCGGTGGTAAAAGTCCAGACCTTCCCGATTGATCTCCCCATCTCCGTCAGGAATAATACGCGGCCAGGCAATGGAGAACCGGTATGTATTAATCCCGAGTTTCTTCATCAGTTCGATGTCTTCCTCATACCGATGGTAACTATCACACGCGACATCTCCATTATCTCCGTTATATACTTTGCCAGGTGTGCGCGCAAACGTATCCCAGATGGATACCCCGCGTCCACCTTCCTGTGCCGCTCCTTCTATTTGATAGGAAGCTGTTGCTGTACCCCAGCGAAAATCTTGCGGAAATTTAAAAATGGTCATGGTTGGCTCCTCCGTCTCATGATGACACGCGGATCGTCTGTCCTGCGGCCATGGTTAAAATAATTACATAATCGCCCTGAGGCGTAAGCTCTGCCTTGACTTGTTCGTTTCCTTCCAAATGCAGCGGATAAGCACTGCGAAGGGTCAGCGACTCATTTCGATCTGCCTTAATAACCGCTGACACAAGCTTGTTGTCCGTCCACGTTATTGCTACCGTGTAACCACCTCTTGCACGAAGCCCTTCAATACGACCTTGAGTCCAGAGTTCAGGCAGTGCAGGCAGTAAATGTAACTCGTTCAAGTGGCTCTGCAATAACATCTCTGCGATTCCAGCCGTGCCTCCAAAATTACCATCGATCTGGAAAGGTGGATGGTCATCAAACAGATTCGGATGTGTGGACCGGGCCAGCAACGTGCGCACAAACTGATGTGCCTGGCTGCTATCCAGCAGTCGTGCATACAGATTGATCAACCATGCACAGCTCCATCCTGTATGCCCGCCACCTTGTGAGATACGACGTTCAAGCGATACCCGTGCTGCTTCTACCAATTCCGGTGTGTGCACTCGATTGATCTGCTCCCCTGGATACAGCCCATACAGATGGGAGACGTGACGATGCCCTGGTTCAGATTCAGCAAAATCTTTAAACCACTCCAGCAATTGTCCTTCGCTTCCAATTCGGAATGGATAGAGTTTCTCCAGAGCCTCACCCCACTCGCTCGCCAATGACTCATCTAGATTCAATTGCTTCGAGGCCTCAATACAGCAGCTGAACAGTTCACGAATTAACGTCATATCCATCGTTGAAGCCATGGATATACTGCGTGCCTCCCCAGCATCTGTGAGAAACTTGTTCTCTGGTGAAGTGGATGGAATCGTAACCAGATAACCATCGGGTCCTTCCACCAGCCAATCGAGACAGAACAGCGCCGCCTCTTTCATGATGGGATACGCACGTTCCTCAAGAAAACGCTGATCCCCGGTAAATTGGTAATGCTCCCATAGATGCGAGGTCAACCAGACGCCGCCCATCGGCCAGAAAGCCCAGCTTGCATCTCCACCTGTCGGTGTAGAGGTTCTCCAGATATCCACGTTATGATGGGCAGTCCATCCACGGGCTCCATACAGAATCCGCGCCGTTCTTCGTCCTGTATCACTGAGATCGGTCAGCATATCAAACAGCGGCTCATGACATTCACTGAGATTGCAGACTTCCGCTGGCCAGTAATTCATTTCCGTGTTGATATTGATTGTGTAATCACTATGCCATGGCGGCTCTACCTGATGGTTCCAGATTCCCTGCAGATTGGCAGGCTGGCTGCCCGGACGTGAACTAGCCATTAACAGATATCTTCCATATTGAAAATACAGTGCCTCCAGTCCAGGGTCTTGTTGCCCTGCCTGATAAGCCTGCAACCGCTCATCTGTAGGTAATTCGGCGTTAGCCGATACCCCTAGATCAATAGAGACTCTGTTAAACAACTCGCTATGATCCTGAATATGTCGTTTACGAAGCGCTTCCGCGCCATGTGTGGTCGCTTTGGAGATCATCTCCTTGCATTCCTCTTCCAATACAAGATGATCCTTCACAGGCAAAACATCATAACTTTCAAAGGACGTAGCTGCTGCCAGATAAAACACAACCTGATCAGCACCCTGAATATGTAACTTGCCTTCCAGTTTGGAAACCTTCACCTGATCGCCAGATGCCGTAAACGCTACACGGACAGCATATGCCGTCCCCCGATCCTCTTCATAGAGGACGGATTCCGGGTGATCCCTGAAGTAATTGGACTCCACATGACTTGGGCACCGACTGAACATGGTTAGAGCATCTCCCGAAGTCTCAACGCGATAAGGATGGGGACTGTCTAGCGTAACACTTACACTCACAGCGCCCTTCTGATCAGCAGTCAATGTGCAGACCATTAGATCATCCGAAGCACTAGAATACACTTCACGTACGTATTGAGTTCCTTCCAATGAGTAGGTTGTGGTTGCAATACCCGATTCCAGATCAAGCTCCCGTTCAAATGCATCATATGAAAGATTATCCAGACCCTCATGGTGCAATAGAAAATGACCCATCGGCTGGTAGGCCTCTACATCACGACCAAGCATTTCACGGTTCAACAAATCCTCAGCTTCACCATACTGCCCAGACATGATCAACTCTCGCGTCTGTTTCAAATACCGCTGACTGCTGTATTGAATCGTATCCCGTGGAAACCCTGACCATAATGTATCTTCATTGAGCTGAATTCGTTCATCTGCTGCGCCACCGTACACCATGCCTCCAAGACGGCCGTTTCCGATGGGCAATGCTTCTTCCCAGCGTTTTGCCGGTTGTCGATACCATAGACGATTGATTTTAGTTTGGTTATTGTGTTGGGACATGATTAGCTCCTGTTCCTAAATCAGCTGTATATTTCTTATGACATAAAACGTTTTCGGTAAGTGCTTACAATAATAAAATTATATGTGATTTCAAAATTTGCGTCAATGCAAATCATCACATCATTCCACAAAAAAAGGCCCCATATAGGGCCCTTTCCTTGTGTAACCATAGATCACAGACAATCCATATTATTTTACATCTTTTCCTGTCCACAGAGAGACACGTTCTTTAACCCAAACCGTAAATTGTTTCTCCATTTCAACTGCACCCGCTTTGTCCAAATCAGCCAGTAAAGCATCATAGGTTGCATCAAAGTTTGCTGGTGTAGTCAGAACAGCTTCCGGAATCCGTTTACGAATGATATCCTGCGTTTTCTGGAAAGTTACTTCATAATCTGTACCGGAAGGTACGGACATGTTATACGCTGCGCCCCAATCCTTAACTGGCAGATCTTCTTCAGCCGGATAGAACTCTTTCCAAGTCGTAATACCGTAAGCTTTCAGCGTTTCTTTCTCTGCAGCCGTGTAACCAGCTACAATCTGCTCAGGGAAGTTGGTTGTGTAGTAGTTATCCGTTGAATCTTTTACACCATCACCGTATCTTGCACTAAATACGTTGTACATCCCAATTCCTGTTTCCTTACTGAAATTAGAGTTGTCATTCGTTTTGCGGTCCTGAACGTCATCTGGAATCACGCGTTTACCATCTTCTACGTTGTAATGTTCACCTTCGATACCCCAGTTTCTCAGAACTTGTCCTTCATCGGAAGCAAGCCAATCCATGAATTTGATGATACGTACTGGATCTTTGGCCGAAGTTGTAATCCCGATGCCATAACCGTCAAAGCCGGCTGGTTGGAACGTGTGATCCACAATATCGTCGTTAAGTGATACAGAGAAGTGAGCATATGTGGCATCATCCTTGCCCGATGATTTAAGCGCGTTCTCCGCTTCTTGATAGTTCCACTCTTGGTCAATCAGACCGAGGACACGGCCACTGGCAATTTTGGACTTGTATTGGTCATCCTTTTGAACAAAGGCATCTTTGTCCAGTAGGCCTTCATTGTACATTTTATTCAACCAGCGGAAATATTCTCTTTCCTCTGGACGTTTGTAGTGCAATTTTGCTTCATACGTTTCAGGGTCAATGTAATATTCACCATCATCCGGTGCACCTGTTGCCTGGAAAGCCGGGTTCGTTACCGTGATCATGATTTTCCAATCATCTGCATTCAATGTTAATGGAATGGTTGGTTGACCATCAATGGTTGGATGTTTTTCATAATAGGCTCTGAGTACATTCTCGTAATCCTCAAGTGTCTTCACTTCAGGGTATCCAAGCTCTTTCAATACTCTTTGCTGAATTTCAAATCCACCTGTAGCGTCAAACGTAACATTATCAACGCCCATATTGGTTGGAATGGTATAGATCGCTTGATCTTCCAAACTGTATTTCAAACGGTTCATCTGTTCCCCATAGATTTTTTTCAGATTGGGAGCATGCTCTTCAATCAGATCCGTGAGATCCAGCATCGCGCCTGCATCCACAAGCTTAGATAAGTTACCTTTAGGGTAGATCATATCAGGAAAGTCACCACTGGCAGCCATTAGCGCAATCTTCTGGTTACCACCATCGTTTACATCATACTCTGCTTCAATTGTAACGCCTGTTTGCTCCGTGATCTTTTTACCAACAGCATCTTGCATCTTATTCCAGGTTGGACTAGCATCCGCCCCGAAGAATGTAACTGTGATCGGTTCGGTTCCGCTGGACTCCGAAGTCTCTTTGGTTCCCGAATTTCCGCAGCCAGCTGTAACCAACATTGCACTTGCAAGCATCAACATTGCAAACGTCTTGGGTGTATTGCCTTTCATTTTGCCTCTCATTGTCTAGTTCCCCCTATTATTTATGAAGGTTTTATCTGTATAACAGGCTTTATGCCTGAGGATACCACTTTTTTTTGAATGCGCTTTCGGTATCGTTCATTCCGACGTGTTTACTAAAGCTGACGTTTCGATTCTGCAAAAAGAAAGATTCTTCTTCTAACAGACGTAAAACGTTTTCGGAAATGGAATAAACCGCTTACTGAAAGTGCTTACATGATAGATTATAGGCTATCCATCACCTCACGTCAACAATAAAAAAAGCCCTTTCTCAAGGGCTTTTTTCGCTATGAAAATCAATAGCATTCTTGCTTGGTTTTCAAGCTTATTTCACATCTTTTCCAGTCCAGAGAGCTACACGTTCCTTGATCCAAACCGTGTATTGTTTCTCCATCTCTACTGCACCCGCTTTATCGAGTTCAGCAAGAAGACCATCATATACGCTGTCGAAGTTCTCAGGTTTGGCAAGGATCGCCTCTGGAATACGTTTACGTACGATATCCTGTGTTTTCTGGAACGTTACGTTGTAATCCGTGTCAGATGGTACAGGCATGTTGTATGCTGCGCCCCAATCTTTCAGCTTCAGATCATCTTCGGAAGGATAGAAATCTTTCCAAGTTGTAATACCATAGGCTTTCAACGTTTCCTTCTCAGCTGCAGTGTAACCTGCTTGAATCTGTTCAGGGAAATTCGTTGTGTAATAGTTATCTGTGGCATCTTTCACACCATCACCGTATCTGGCGCTAAATACGTTATACATGCCTACGCCTGATTCTTTGGTAAAAGCAGAGTTATCATTGGTTTTGCGATCTTGTACGTCAGCCGGAATGATGCGTTTCCCATTCTCGACTTGGTAATGTTGGCCTTCAACACCCCAGTTTCTCAGGACCTGACCTTCATCGGAAGCAAGCCAATCCATGAATTTGATAATACGTACCGGATCTTTGGCCGAAGTTGTGATTCCGATACCATAACCGTCAAATCCTGTCGGTTGGAACGTATGATCCACAATATCCTTGTTCAGGGATACGGAGAAGTGGGCATATGTTTTGTCGCCACCGTTAGATGATTTCAAAGCATTCTCCGCCTCACCATAGTTCCACTCCTGGTCAATTAGACCAAGTACACGGCCACTGGCAATCTTGGATTTGTATTGGTCATCCTTTTGAACAAATGTATCTTTATCAAGCAGACCCTCATTGTACATTTTGTTCAACCAACGGAAATATTCCTTTTCTTCAGGACGTTTGTAGTGTAGAACGGCTTCATATGTCTCTGGGTTGATATAATACTCACCGTCATCCGGTCCACCCGTAGCTTGGAATGCAGGGTTCGTTACCGTAATCATAATTTTCCAGTCATCTGCATTCAATGTTAACGGAATAGTCGGTTGCCCATCAATTGTTGGATGTTTTTCATAATACGTTCTCAGTACGTTCTCGTAGTCCTCAAGCGTTTTTACTTCAGGGTAGCCGAGCTCTTTCAATACTCTTTGTTGAATTTCGAATCCGCCCGTAGCATCAAACGCAACATTATCTACACCCATATTAGTCGGGATCGTGTAAATGGCTTGATCTTCCAAACTGTATTTCAGACGGTTCATCTGATCACCATAGATTTTTTTCAAATTGGGAGCATGCTCCTCAATTAGATCGGTCAGGTCCAGCATCGCGCCTGCATCCACAAGCTTAGACAAGTTGCCTTTAGGATAGATAATATCAGGGTAATCACCACTGGCAGCCATCAAAGGAATCTTTTGGTCACCACCATTATTCACATCATACTCAGCTTCAATTGTAACTCCCGTTGCCTTAGTAATCTCTTGACCGACAGCATCCTTCATGTTATTCCAGTTCGGACTTGCGTCTGCACCAAAGAATGTAAAGGTCACTGGACTGGTTGTATCTCCGGAATCAACCGGTTTCTCTGAAGCGTTAGTTCCTCCTCCACTGCCACTGCATCCTGCTGTAATTGCAAGTGCACTGGCTAACAGAAGCATTGCGAATGTTTTTGGTGTTTTGCCCTTCATGTGTAATCCCCCTTATGGATATTAATGAAGCTGTATATTTGTATAACAGGCTGACCTGCACATACCGTGACCAGATGAAACAAATGTAATTTTCTTGTTTTTATAACATTAGAAGCGTTTTCTTAAAATAAAAAAATGTTCTTCTCTTACCTTTTCCTCTTCATTCCTGCAAGTTTTTACTTCGAGATTCAGGTGTATGCCACGTGTTGTACAAACAAATGTAAGTGCTTTCATACTTGAATAATAATCTCTCCTATATCCCTTGTCAATAGTGAATTTATAAAATTGAAAACGTTTTTTAGAAAACGTTTTAGATAAAAAAAGAACCCAGATATTCTGGGTTCTTTTTCGTTTTAGATTTGAATTGCTAATCGTTTATTTAGCCTCTTCACCGCTCCACAATTGAACACGGTTTTGAACGAGTTCTGTATATTGTTTCTCCATATCCTCTGCTCCTGCTTGGTTCACTTCTGCAATCATGCCGTCATAGATCGCATCAAACTGTTCAGGAGTACTCAGAATGGCTTCCGGGATACGTTTCCGGATGATATCCTGTGTTTTCTTGAAGATAACGTTGTAGTTGGAGTCACCTGGTGTTGGCAGATTGTATGCTGCTCCCCATGGTTTGATTGGGAACTCGTCTTCACTCGGGAACAGATCTTTCCACGTCGTAGCACCGTAAGCTTTGAGTGTTTCTTTCTCTGCATCGGAATATGCTGCCACGATCTGTTCAGGGAAATTCGTAGTGTAGTAGTTATCCGTTGAATCCTTCACACCGTCTCCATAGTGACCGGACATATTGGTGTACAGTCCAATACCCGTTTCTTTCTGGAATACGGCTGCATTATTGGTTTTCTGATCCAGAATGTCGGCAGGAATGACACGTTTGCCGTCCTTCACTTCATACTGTTTGCCCTCAATTCCCCAGTTCATCAGCACTTGCCCTTCTTCAGAAGCCAGGTAATCGAAGAATTTGATGGTACGAACCGGGTCAGGATTCGATGTTGTAATCCCTACACCCCAACCGGATACAAAACCAGGGTCTTGGTAGGCATGATCCTTGATGTCCTCGGACAGGGTTACCGGGAAGTGTGAATACGTTGCTTCATCCTTGCCCGCAGATTTCAGTGCATTTTCTGCATCGGAATAACCCCAATCCTGGTCAATGACACCCAGAACACGTCCACTTGCAATTTTGGATTTGTATTGGTCTGTCTTCTGGATGAAGCTGTCCTGATCAAGCAGTCCCTCATTGTACATATGGTTCAACCAGCGGAAGTACTCTTTTTCCTCTGGACGTTTGTAATGCAGACTTGCTTCATATGTCTCTGGATCGATGTAGTATTCACCGTCATCCGGAGCTCCTGTTGCCTGGAAGGCAGGGTTCGTTACGGTAATCATGATTCTCCAATCATCCGCGTCCAGAGTTAACGGGATCGTTGGCTGACCATCAATTGTTGGGTGTTTCTCTTTGTACGCCTTCAATACATTCTCGTAATCCTCAAGTGTACGCACTTCCGGGTATCCGAGTTCTTTCAGTACACGGTGCTGAATGCCAAATCCACCACCTGCATCAAAGTATTTTTGGTCTACCGCATAATACGTTGGCAGCACATAAATAGCCTGATCCTCATTACTGTATTTCAACCGATCCATGTAATTACCATACAGCTTCTTCAGATTGGGAGCATATTGGTCGATCAGATCTGTCAGATCGAGCATTGCTCCGGCATCCACCAGTTTGCTGAGTTCTCCTTTGGGGGAGACGATATCCGGATAGTCTCCACTCGCCGCCATTAAGGATATTTTATCTTGACCACCACTAACGGCAAATTCACCGTTAAGGGTTATCCCTGTTTTTTCCGTAAGGACTTTACCTACTTCATCCTTCATGCCATTCCAGTTCGGACTGGGGTCAACGCTGAAGAAATCAAAAGTAAGTGGAGTTGTCTCTGCGCTTGTATCCTTGAACGACGTATCACTGCCGCTTCCTCCACCGCATCCTGCGAGTAAAGACATTGCAAGCACTGGTGCCAGTGCAATCTTCATTTTGGAACTTGCCATAATGGTAATCCTCCCTGTTTCATATGTCTGTTTGTCCGGGACTTTTTTGTCCCTGTCTATAGCTTCATGAATACCACACCGCAGCCCTATACGGTGAAGCGCAGACCAAATGGCTGCGCTTCGGGTATCCTGATGCTTCATTTGTAGATGTACGGCCGCTCTATTTGGCAGCCTGTACCCAATTGTTTAACCTTTTACTGCGCCCAGTGTCATACCACCAACAAAGTACTTCTGAAGGAATGGATATACAATGAGGATTGGAACCGTTACAACGATTGTAATCGCCATTTTGATCGATTCCGGTGAAATCTGTGTCATTTGCTGCGCCATATCATTGGCATTTCGTCCAGCACCTGAGCCCTGCTGTGTACTTTGCAATACTTTCATCAGCTCATATTGGAGCGTGGTCAAATGTGCCTTTGAACCATTATACAGGTACGTATCGAACCACGCATTCCATTGACCTACAGCTAGGAACAATGCGATGGTAGCAAGCACTGGTTTACACAGTGGCAAGATGATTCTGTAATAGATTGTAAAGTCATTCGCTCCGTCCAGCTTCGCGGATTCCTGCAATGAGTATGGCAGGCCATCAATGAATGAACGGATGATGAACACGTTAAATGCACTGATCATGCCAGGCAATACATATACCCAGAATGTACCGATCAGGTTCAAGTCACGCATCAGAATGTACACCGGAATCAGACCACCGGAGAAATACATCGTGAGCGCGAGCGTTGTGGAAACAAATTTTCTAAGTCCAAAATCAGGTCTGCTCAGTGTAAATGCGATCATGGATGAACTGATCAATCCGAGCACGGTACCTACAAGTGTACGCAGAATGGAGATCTGCAAACCTTGTAACAATCCATCATATTGGAAAATCGTTTTGTAGTTCTGTAATGTGAATTCGCGAGGCCACAAGTAAATTCCGCCACGTACTGTATCTGTCGAGTTATTGAGTGAGATGGCTAGTACGTTAAGGAATGGATAAAGTGTTACAACCAGCACCATGGTCATCGCGAGGATGTTGAATATATCGAACAGTTTATCGCCCCGAGTAGCATTGAATGCTTTGTTCGCCATAATGTCGTCCCCTCCCTACATGATGCTTTCTTTAGTGAATTTTTTGAACAAGCCGTTCGCAGTAAACAGAAGGATGATACTGACAACGGAGTTGAATATACCTATGGCTGTACCATACGAGAATCGTCCCATATTCAAACCATAATTGAGCGCGTATAGATCAAGTACTTCCGAGTAGTCTGTGACCAGACTGTTGCCAAGCAAGAACTGCTTCTCGAAACCGATACTGATAAGATGTCCAATTGACATGATGAAAAGTACGGAAATCGTGGTCCGTATGCCAGGCAGCGTAATATGCCACATCTGTCTCCAGCGGTTGGCTCCATCTACACGGGAAGCTTCATACAGCTCATTGTCGATACCTGTAATCGCCGCCAGATAGATGATGGCATTCCAGCCGGTTTCCTTCCACATATCTGAAGCGGTTACAATGTACCAGAACAAGTTCCCCTTGGCCATGAATTGGATCGGCTGGTCGATAATGTTCAGTCCTACCAATAGATCATTGATAATCCCTCCATCGGTGGAGAGCATCTTCGTAATGATCCCGGCTACAACAACCCAGGATACAAAGTGAGGCAGATATGATACCGTTTGCACGGCACGCTTGAAGAACATGCCTCTCATTTCATTCAGGAGAATAGCGAAGAATATCGGTACGATAAAACCGACAACTAGTCCCATCAAGCTCATTGCAAGCGTATTACGAAGTACCAGATAGAAACGATCATCACTGAACAGCTCTACAAAGTGTTTAAAACCAACCCACTCTTGATCACCAAACGATCTGGCAGGTTTATAATTTTGGAAAGCCATCGTCCATCCCCATAGTGGCAGATAGTTAAATACGAAAACCCAAGCTACGAATGGCAATGACATGAGATAGAGATATTTCTGCTGTTTCATTCTGTCCCAAATTCCGTTCCGCCGATTCTTTAAAGGCGGTTTGGGGTCACTGCTTCTGTTCGCGGAAGCGGATTTTTTTGTTAGCGTTTCCATCTCCGTTCCCCCTCCTCTGTTTTATAAAATAATCATACTCGATAGAGCGTTTTCAAAATACCATCTGGATTTTAGAGAAAATCATATAAAAATTAGATATAGACATATATAATCAGACATTAATTCGTTAAAATCAGTGATAAATTCTACATTTAAATGATATAAAAGTAATATCAAGGTAAAAATGTATCTAAAGTGGTGAATATCGAAAACGTTTTATAGAAATCGTTTACTTTAATTATATGGCATACAAAAAGGACCCTTTCGGGTCCCTCTGATTACAATGTAAATTGAATAGTTTGCAGTTTAACGATCCCGAGTAGTTGCGCTACGGATATCGAGGTTGCTGGACGGAATTGATCTCCATTCAGATACGCAAGTATCTCCTGAAATAAGTAGGCGGCTTCCGGACGCTTCATTAAAGCCAGATTGGCAAACGGAAGTGAGGATACCAAAATCTTGCCCTTCCCTACTTTTGCCTCAAAGGCATAAGCGAGTCGTTTGGCCCGATGGAAATGGTCCACCACTTCGATCAGCGGTTCCACCCCGGGCAACGTATCCAAACATATCGCTGGTGTACCGTTCACCAAGTGATACCAATGCCAGTCCGAAGCTCCATCATGCGGGAAGGAGCCTAGTAGTGCTAGCCGATCTCTCAGATACATACCCATCGTTGCACCAGGCTGTGTAGCAAACATCAGGTAATTCCAGAATACAGGCAGATACTTGGTCTCCACTGAATCATATAACCCTTCTGCGGTTGGCTGTAGCCAAACACTCCCCCCGTTGACCACATAATCAACGACATTGGGTGTTAACGACTGAACGATAACCAAGTCAATCTCCCGATTTTTCAACAACTGAAATCCATCGATTCGATCTACGCAATCATCATGCGCTTCACCCAGGAATGGCTTCAACTCTGCCACGGTATTCCAGAACCGATTCGAACCCGGATGAGACTGATAAAAAGGAAACGACCAGCCATGCCATTCATTCGCTACAGTTCTGTCCAAATCGCCTGATATCAGCTCCGCTTCGATCCGAAAAGCTGCTGCCCCTTCATGAGGAGCGGTAGCGACGATGCTTCCCAGTGACATGACAGATCCACATTGGATATCTCCGGTCTTCCATGCCCCTTCAGTAAGTATCACATCATCGCTTATTAACCTCCACTGAATGACCGCGTCCTCAAGCGGCTCCTTACCGTAGTGAGAGATGCGTACATCAACATGAATGGGTTCTCCGGCGTAAAATGTACGCTCCTTGCAGCTTAACAACAGCACCAGATCTGCGTTGAAACGCATGATTTCTTCTGATGTTGTAATGCCTTTGTCATCCCAAAATACATCCAGAATGCCCGTCGTAGCATGTCCCTGCCCTGGAAAATCACGAATGTCCAGAAGCTGTACGCCCGCAGCGTCCGATGTTCGCCGAATTCGCTCCATGGCTTCTTTTAAAGAACGTACCAGATGGGTACCACTGACCTGTTGAAAATGCTCGAGGTCCTCCATCATTCCTTTGTTTGTTAACGATTCTTCGATCGGTCGTAACCAGCTAGGACGCAATACGCCAGTATACTTGGCTCGCTCTTGGGGCCGCACATACATGGTATACTGTGCATGTTCGTGCCCAATGACGGGAAGCTCCGCAAGCCGGGTGACTGCACCATAGTCCAGCGTGGTATCCGGCACAGCAGAATACGCGGATTCCAACGGGGGATGCCAGTTCAACGACTGAATATAATAATCACCTTCCCGCCCTTGCGCCGGAAGCTGTCCAAAACCTGTATTGTCCGTATATAAGCGGGTCGGGTCTGATTCCCTTGCCCTTGATACCCATGCATTGAGTTCAGGATGGCAATTCGGACCAATAAGCTCATTCCCCATGGAGAACATGACGAATGAAGGATGTCTATGCAGCGACTGAAGCAACCCGTCCAGTTCTTGTGTCAGATAGGACAATACTTCAGCTGGCGCAGACTGATCCGATTGCTCAAAGAAACGAGACCAATGGGGAAGTTCTGCCTGTACCAGCATGCCCGCTTCATCAGCAGCATCCCAGAAAGGCTCCGGCGCGCTCCACCCATGCAGTCGGACATGATTGAAGCCATACGATCTGGCGACTCGAAACTGCTGAAGATAGTGCTCCTTGTCCCATACGGGATAACCCGTCAGTGGAAAAATACAGCAATCGACGTACCCGCGCAGATACACCGGTGTTCCATTCAACTCAAGCTGCTTCCCGTTTGCTGCAAAGGAGCGTACACCAAATGATTGCTCCAGCCGATCCAGTTCCTGTTCACCGTCATGCAGACGGATCACAGCCTTGTATAATTCAGGGGATTCATCCGACCATCTTGCGATAGACTTTTCTGTTCCAAGTTCCAATCGCCACTGATCTATTACAGCGTTACTTTCAGTTAAACCTGTTAAGCTTATATCCACATGTGATGGATCACTCAGATTCACATTACAACTATATCGATCAAGCCATGTGCCGTCCGGATGCTGGATATCCACATGTAATTGCATCGGTCTAGCAGATTCTTTTGCGGGAGCGCTTACAGTACAATCAACGAGAATGGTTCCATTCTCAGCATCTGGTTGAATACGTAACGTCTGTAATCGGCATGGGGGCAGACTGTCCAGATAAACACCACCCGTGATTCCACCCCAGGCTGTGGCCGTATGCAATGAATGAATATGGCTACCCGCCAGCGGAAGTTTCATCGTATTATCCACGCGGATCTCCACACGATTCACTTCTCCCTGCTTCACCAGAGAGGTAACATCCCACTTCTGTTGATTCACCAGACTATCCTGCTGCCCGGCATACTGTCCATTGATCCAGAGATTCGTTGTCCATCGAACACCTTCCAATCTGAATACATAGTGGCATCCAGGATCGTCTGATGGAACATGAACATCCTGAGCATACCAGGCTGAGCCTTCATATTCGCGTACCTTGGTCCAGGTATCGAGCCTTTCGTATTCAGGCTCATCTCCGTATCCTTGCTCTTCCCATGAACCGGGAATCTGAATGGTCTCCCATGATGTATTTTCACACTGTAAAGGGGGTGATATCTCTTGTTCTACGAGTTTATCGGACTCCAGATCCAAACAAAACTGCCATGTTCCATTTAAGTTCAATGTATGACGTACAGCGCCTATATCAGACAATTTCATCTCGTATAGCCATCCCTTCATCTGGATTCTTGTAAATCCAGTCTAAAATGAAAAGCATTCCGTGACCATTGCTTATCATGGGAAGTGCATGGACAATATGATGAATCTGGAAATTTCTCAGGAATACCGAAAACGTTTTACACAATAGGCAAGGGCAAGGCCCAGCACTCCAACTTATTCCTCGTTTATATCCGTAGCCGTTCCTTTAATTGATGATTGGGTTCTGGCCTGTTTGTAAGCGGAAGGGGATTCACCTACATATTTCTTGAACTTACCGTGGAAGTAGTCCACATTTGCATACCCCACTCTCGCCGCAACCTGATGGACCTTTAGTCCTTCGTCCAGCAATTCCTTGGCCTTTTCCATACGAACCTTGTCCAGAAATGCATTGAAATACTCTCCAGTATGATTCTTGAACAATTTACCCAAGTAACTGCTGTTATAGTTAAACACTTCTGCCAGTACTTCGAGTTTGAGATTTTCGCCAGGGTTACGCTGGATAAATTCAATCATCTGTTTCAATACAGTATCCTTGCTTCCCCCACCCATACGTTGAATAAGTCGATTAAAGTGTTCCGATGCCATGACTTTGAGATCTGACATCGTAAATTGATGATAGACTTCATTAATCAAAACCGAATGTTCCTGCATAATGGAGTGCATATGTTGATTCGTGGCTGCAAGCTTGTTGAACGCAAGAGAGAACACCTGTGAGAAGGCAGTTTTGATCGCTTGCTCTGTTCGGTGATACGGGACCAATCGATCTTCCATCTCACCCAGTACCCGCATAACCGACTCACTGCTACGGATGTCTAACGCATAATACAGCTTGTCCGCGAGTTCGTCCTCAACTGGTTCATGTGTTCCGTCCACAGCTTCAGCTCCCGGCTTAACAACGCCTTTACCTTCGCTATCTTCAGTCCACAGAATGATGCGTTTCTCCGTGAACAAGAAGCGTTCACCGAGTGTACGATTCGCCTGCGTGTATGACCGCGCAATTTCAGAAGTGGAATGTACGGGTTCACCTGCAGCACCATACATGTGAACCTCCCATTCTCCCAGCAGTCCTTCCAGCTCATCATAAAGAATGCGTGCAGATGACTCGGATGTGATTGTTTCCTTGCTTAACAACCCCAGACCGGAATGGAACGAGAATACGATGCCTCGGTCTTTCTGGTCAAATGCTTCAATCAGTTTGCGTTTCATAACACTTCCCCGTTGCAGATCGGGGGCCGCATGCATCTCAAGCAGCACGATCTGATAGTGAGGCCAGTGCAGACCCAGGCTGTCTTCTTCCATACTGCCTGCACCCTCCAGACTGTCAAAGAGTAAAGCCTCGATCTGGTGCTCCAGATAGACAGTATCTTCACCAGCTTGACGTGCCATTGTCTCCCGTTCACGGGTCAGGATCGTAGCAATCCTCTCCAGTTCACTAATAATCTCATCTTCATCCACCGGTTTGAGCAGATAACCATCTACACCAAAACTGATGGCTTTCTTGGCATAATCAAAATCTGCATAACCGCTCAATATCAAAAAGTGCGAATCCGGATGATTCCGGCGCACTTCTTCAATCACATCCAGCCCGGTCATACCGGGCATGCGAATATCAATAATCGTCAGGTCAGGCTCCAAATCCTCAAACCGGGAGATAGCCTCACGCCCGCTGGCAGCTGTAGCGATGACCTGGAATCCGTATTTTTCCCAATCAATAATGGTTGTCAGTCCCTCACGTATGCTCGGTTCGTCATCCACCAAAAACACTTTATACATGTTGGTCCCCTCCTGCTGGCAAAGTGAAAGAAACCTCTGTTCCTTCCCCATATACACTCTTAATCTGTAATCCATATGGCTCCCCGTACGTCAATGTTAAGCGTTGATGTACATTACGCATGCCGATCCGGCTCTTCTCCTGTTCCTCGGGTCCACAGATAAACTGCATCACCTCAGCCAGTCGTTCTGGCGTTATGCCTGCACCATTGTCATCCACACGAATCTGCACAATGTTCTCTACTAAACGAATACTTATATGAACACGGACTGTACCCTCTTTGTTCTCCAGACCATGGACAATCGCATTCTCAACCAAGGGTTGAATAATGAGAGGCGGAATGTACATCTTCTCCACCTCGGGATCGATATGAATCTGGAATGCAAGGCGGTCGCCGTAACGGAATTTTTGAATTTCCAAATAGGAACGTACCATTTCAAGTTCAGCCCGGAAGGTTGTTTTTCCACTGCCAATCTCCAGACTCTTGCGCATCAGCTTGCCCAGTAGTCTGACGATGTTGGCAATTTCTGCTTCTCCCTTAATATGCGCTTTCATCCGAATGGACTCCAGTGCATTAAACAAGAAATGTGGATTGATCTGGCTCGCCATCATTTTCAGTTTAATCTCTTTTTGAGCGATTTCCAATTGATTGTTCTGTTCTGTCGCTTCTACCACCTGTGTCATGAGTTCATTGATACTTTTCACCATATAGTTGAACTGTCGTGATAGTTGCCCAATCTCATCGTTTCCATCAATCCGCGAAGTCACGTTCAGGTCACCTAATGCCAGCTTGTTGAGATGTTTACTCAGCCGGAGCAATCGGTTCGAAGTGAGGAACGAGATGATATATACAAATAATAGGGCGATAACCAGCACAAGGATAATGAAAATCATGCCGATCATGCTGACGGTGTTGGCGTCTTTGACGATATTTTTGGTGGCAAAAACCGAAATCACCTTCAGGCTGTTCATACTTGATCCAGGGCCCAACTCATCAATAACAATATTAGATGGTTCCCCCCGGAAATCACCCTCTATGGTACCTTTCGCCTGATTCTGCAGATCGACACCAAAATCAAGCTCATCCAGCGTTTTACCTACGAGCTCGGTATTCTTGGCTGCAACCACATAACCCTGCTCGTCCGTAATCATCGTCTCAAACTGTTCCTGACGCAACAATCCATTCAGCTCATCCTGATTGATCACAATCATCAACACGCCCTCTGTCCGATACTCGGCAAAAGGTACTTTGCGCACCAGGCTGAGCTTGTGTACAGGATTATCTTCCTTGTCCGGAATGTAGAACCACCCGATGCTGGTTGTTTTCAGTGCCTGTTGGTACCAATAACTCTCTTCAGTCTGCTTGTCTACCGGGATGAATTCGAGGTTGTTGATCAATGTTGGGTTAGTTGAGTAAAAACGAATGCCGGCTATCTCACGGTACAAACGCCTGTACTCCTGAAAGTCTTTGTATGCAAGATACGCTGAGGTTAACTCCACAACGCTCTTGTACCGCTTATTCACGATCTCCTTGAGATCCGCATTAAACATTAAAAGATTGGATATATCGGTTGGTACACGTAACATGGTTGCCGTCTGGCTCTTGATCTTGTCCACATTGATGATCGTCTGTCCTATTGCATTGTCCAGGGCTTGCTGGCGAAAATAACTGGTCACAGCAAGACCAACAATCAGGACCGGAATCATGACAACCAGTACATAGGAAATGAGCAATTTATGCTTTAATTTGAGATTATTGGTGGTTCGTATCAGTCTTTTAAACATGTCTGCACCTTCCGTCATCTGTATAAGCGCTTACATATAAACAGCAGGATCAGGATGTACTGTCCTCAGAATTAATCATACCACATAACCGCCAGAATTCGGATTGTCATTGCAATGGGTAATATATTGCCAGGCAACAAGCCAGCCTAACCTCTAACAAAAGAGGCCGCCATTAACATGGCGACCGGGCTTACCGAATCATTAATGCTGACAGAAGTTTAGTGACTCCTGGATGGGCGAAATCCATATCCTTTGGCACGCCATGCAACAATCAATGCCACCAATGTTAAAGCCAAGATGGCCCAGTTAAATGATGCAGCTCCCCATTGATTCAGAAGAACACCTCCCGCCATTCCCCCAAGGGCAATAGCCAGATTCCAAACGGTTGTATTAATCGGCATTACGAGATCCACACCCTGTTCCCCAGTAGCTTGAGCAAGTGCAGTCTGTAACAGGGTAGCCGCACCGCCAAATGTCAGACCCCATAGCGCAACAGAACCAAAGACGACAACAACGTGCTCACTCCAAAGACCTAATACAAGGGAAATCAAAGCAAAGCCCGCAAGACTCATGAGAACCAGCATACGCAACCACCGATCAATGAAAATACCTGTAATCCAGATGCCCACCAATGCCATCAGACCAAATACAAGTAAAATGAGTCCAACCTTGGATTCCAAACCGACATCGGTGAGAAAAGGAGCAATATACGTGTATAAAATATTATGAGCCAACATCCAGGCCAAAACGACAGTTAAAATGGGTATTACACCAGGTGTGAACAGTACTTGCTTGACAGAGATTCGCTTATCCGCTGACTGCCCAGGAAAGTCGGGTACTTTCCAGAGCACCCAGAAAATCAGTACAAACGCCAGCAACGACATCAGCCAGAACACTGAGCGCCAGCCCATAAATGAACCAAGCAGTGTACCTGCCGGAACACCAAACGATAAGGCAATCGGCGTTCCAATCATAGCCACAGCCATGCCTCTTCCCTTGAGATGATCAGGTACCATGCGTAATGCATAACCACCAATTAGGCCCCAGGAGACACCTGCTGCAACACCGGCCAAGAAACGAGCGAATAGTGTCAGTACATAGTTTGATGAGAGAGCAGTAATGGTGTTGAAGACAAGAAAACCCATAATAGACAGAAGTAAAAGCGGACGCCGCCGCCAACCCTTTGTCAGCACCGCTACAGGTATGGCAGCAACCAGCGACCCAACAGCATAAAAGGTGACAAGCTGCCCCGCCCCTGCCTCAGAGATTTGCAGCCCTTCTTTAATTTGCGGTAGCAACCCCGCAGGAAGTGTTTCGGTCATAATGGCTATGAAACCCGCCATGGCCAGGGCCAGCAACCCCAGCCACGGAAAACGATGAGAAGATATATCCGACATCTGTACAGCTCCTTTTAAGATAGTGTAGAACAGGTAATGGAATTATGGATCGATCATTCCTTATATTATTCAGACCGTCTCACCTTGTCAATGACTTTTGGATCGATTAGTATATAATTAAGAAAAAGGAGGGAGGAACTCTTATGGCAAGAACGGGACGTCCGCGCATTTTCGACCGGGATGAGGCCCTATTACAAGCGATGATGCTCTTTTGGGAGCAAGGTTTCGAGGCTACTTCACTACTTCAGCTTCGAGCAGCCATGGGGGATATTTCAGCAGCCAGCTTCTATGCAGCCTTTGAATCCAAAGAAGCGCTGTATAAAGAAGCAGTAGAACGATATATGGATACGTTTGGACGTGTGACGGAAAGTTTCTCGGATCTCACGCTGTCACCAAGAGAAGCAATTGAAACAACCTTAAGAAGTACCGCAAAAATGCAAACAGACAGCACACATCCATCTGGCTGTTTAATTGTGCTGTCAGCCAGCACATGTTCTTCCAAAAACAATCATATCCGTGACATTGCCGCTGAGAAAAGAAAGCTGACTCGCAACCGTCTGGAGGATTGCATCCAACGTGCTGTGGATGTCGGTGAAATTCCTGCTTCCACGAATGTAGCCATGCTGACCACCGTATTTGATACCTTTATGCAAGGTATCTCTACACAAGCCCGCGACGGTGTTCCTCATGCAACGATTGATCAGGCTATCACGGAATTCATGGGCATCTGGAACCTTCCCCAACATTCAGCCTGACTTTACCTACGAACTGTTGATAGGTTAGAAACGCAAAAAAAGGCACTCCCACGATTGGAAGTGCCTCTCAGTATAGAATCTGCTCGTGTGTTATTAAGGACGCGGTGTACTTACCCCATTGAGGATCAGTTTAGGATGAATATCGGCGTTCAGCGAAGCGGAAACTGCACAATATTTTTCCTCAGCCATCTGGATGGCTTTCCAGATGCGATAATCCGGGATATCCCCATCGACTTTGAAGATCAGATCAATGGATGTGAACCCTTTAGGCATCTCTTCGCTGCGTGTGCCTTGCGCTTCAATCTCAATCGACTCAATTTTGTCCAGAAAAGCGTCCAGAATCATTGTGATATCGATTCCCATACAGCCGCCGAGACCAGCCAGTAACAATTCCATCGGGGTTGCACCCTTGCTGTCACCACCATAAGCAGCAGTGGCATCCATGCCAACAGCGTAGCCAGAGGGTCCTTCGGAAGTAAACGCGCGTTTGCCTTTCCATACGGTTGTTACATTCATGATGTTATCCTTCTTTCTTAAAATAGGTTAAGTTCAAGCGAAAATGGTTTGCACTTGCCACTCCGATGACAGAATAACCTTCCGATCGCTGTTATCCCCAGATTTTTTTGATTCCCTTCTTCAAGGGGAAAATCAGGGGATAAAGGCGCACGCTCCGCTTCTTCAGGTTTCTTCTGTCCTCTCCGTTCTTGTGCAAAAGGTTTAGTTGAACTGATATCGTTCACGACCTTAAATACCCGATTAGGATACGTTCGTTCTTCCGATCGCTGTTATCTTCATCAAAATTCAGTAATTTGCTGCAAGAACCGGCGGGTGCGTTCTTGCGTCGGATGTTCAAAGAATGCTTGTGGACTTGCTTCTTCCACGATCGATCCATCCGCCATAAAGACGATTTTGTTCGCCACATTACGGGCAAACTTCAATTCATGTGTCACGACCAGCATCGTCATGCCTTCCTCTGCCAGCTCCTTCATGACGGAAAGTACCTCTCCGACCAGCTCAGGATCAAGGGCAGAAGTTGGTTCATCAAACAGCATCACTTCCGGCTCCATTGCGAGTGCACGTGCAATGGCGACCCGCTGCTGTTGTCCACCAGACAATCGGGATGGATACGCATCCTGCTTGTCCGACAAGCCGACCCGATCCAGAAGAATCCGGCCGCGTTCAGCCGCTTCGTCACGCTTGATTTTTTTCACCGTAACGAGACCTTCCATCACATTACCCAGCACTGTCTTGTGCGGATACAGATTGAACTGTTGGAATACCATGCCGGTCTGGCGACGAATCTCCAGTACCCGGGCACGCTGGACTCGCAGCGGATCTGCACTGTTAACCACAATGCCGTTTACTTCAATCTGTCCTCCAGACAACTCTTCCAGCCCATTCAGACAGCGCAACAAGGTACTTTTGCCTGAACCACTTGGGCCGAGCAATACAACAATATCTTTGGCATCGACATGAAGATCGATGTTCGTGAGCACTTCATTTTGTCCAAAACGTTTGGTAAGTCCGGTTGTTGTAATCATCGGTTCTCTCCTCCCATCAGTAAGCGCGGGCTAACCGGCGCTCCACTTGTTCCAGAATGGCCGAGAAGCCGATACTCATAATCCAGTAGATCACACCGATGGCCAGATAAAAAGGCATATTCAATGCATATTGTGATACCAGCAGCTGTGCTGAACGCAACAACTCGGTAACACCGATGGCCGCCACAAGTGATGTTTCCTTCAACATGCCAATAAAGGTGTTCCCCATCGGCGGAATCGCAATGCGCACCGCCTGCGGAAAGATAATCCGTCTCATTGCTTGAGCCGGGGTCATTCCCGTTGCATATGCAGCTTCGGTCTGTCCTTTTGGTACAGCCTGAATGGCTCCACGGAAGGTCTCTGAGAGAAACGCACCTGCATTCAGACTCAGTCCCAGACAGGCAGCCGTGAGTGATCCCAAGGTCACTCCATAATCGACCAATCCGTAATAAATAACGAATAATTGCACCAGCAGCGGGGTTCCCCGCATGATGGATACATAAAACCTTGCGATCAACCTAAGCCACATCGGTCCCTTCAGACGAGCAATCGCAACAAGCACCCCGATGATGAACGCAAAAAACATGGAGATCACAGTTACATACAGCGTATAGTAAGCCCCCTTCAGAAAGAAGGGGATATTCTCAAATACCAGTTCCATGGGTCAAATCTTCCCTTCGCCTTGCAGGTTCATTATTGCGCAGGCTCTTCACCAAACCATTTTTTGAAAATGGTATTGTACGTGCCATCATCTTTCATGCCTTTGAGAGCATCATTCAGTGCTGCTACGAGTTCCGGATTATCTTTGCGAACAGCAATACCTGCCTGGTCACTCTTAATAGCTTCACCTACAGCTTTGATATTAAAGCCATTGGCATCCACAATTGGTTTCAGAGCGTACATATTGTTGATTGTTGCGTCAATCCGCCCAGCATTCAGATCTTTGAGTGAAGAGATGACATCGTCATAGGTTTTAATGGTGAAGTCTCCCACTTTTGGCAACACTTCATTACGCAGATATGATTCATCATTTGTACCCAGACCTACGCCAATCGTTTTCCCTTTGAAATCTTCCAGTTTGGTAATATCGTTATTGTCACTTTTCACAATGATTTTGACTTGGTTCGTGATATACGGGTCACTGAAATCCAGTACTTTCTTACGATCATCAGTAATCGTCATTTGGCTGATAATGGCATCAAGCTTCTTCGCTTGCAGACTTGGTGTCAGACCGGAGAACTCTTGGGATACAAATTCAACCTCTACACCCAGACGCTTCGCAACTTCACGTGCGATATCGGCATCATAGCCGTCCATTTCTTTCTTATCGTTCAGGAAGTTGTACGGGGCGTATGTGCCCATCATGCCCACTTTGATAACGCCAGCAGACTTGATCTGCTCCAGTTCATTGCTTGCCTGTGCACCATTTGTGCTTCCACCATCTGTTGCTTTACTTCCACAAGCACTAAGTACCAGCACGGTCATCAGCAGAATTGCTGTCAAAGACCAGCCTTTACGAGTTTTCGATCCATATGTTTTGTTCATTACGTTAACTTCCTCTCAGTCGTGTATTAATCTGGTGTACATTTGGTTGCTTTATTGTGACTAAACCGCAGTTGTACCCATTATTCCCTGCTATTTGTTTAATCATGTGAATCTTATGTGCCTAACAGTCCGTAAAACTCAAAGCTTGCTGCCTCAACTGCCAGCGATGAAGCTGTCATGGCTGAGAATTTGCTGTGCAACTCATCGGAACCGAACAACCAGCGTGATATCATGCCTTCAATCATGCTTACCAATAACGCTGCTCGAAGAGGTACATCCATGCCCTTAGGCAACATGCCGAGTTCGATGGCTCGTTCCATATTGTGACGAAACGCAGTTTCGACAGCATTACGTGTCTCCTCAACCAGGCGTTGTACGGATTCTTCCGTCACGATGCCTTTGAGCAACAGTTCCATAAAATAGCGATTCTGCGCGGCAAACAAGAACAAGTCAGTGAACAGCCTTTCCGATGCTTTCACCATATCTTCTACCGATCCTGCATCCTTGCGGTACCCTTGTCCGATCGCCTCAAGCAACTCCTCCTTGCCCGTTAAAACAATCTCCGAAGCAATGGCTTCTTTACTCTTGAAGTGCCAGTAGAACGTCCCTTGCGCCACACCAGCCTCGCGGACGATATCGGAAATTTTCGTCTGATGGTAACCTTGGGTTGCAAAACGCTCCATCGCTATGCGTATTATTTGGTCCCGGCGTTCTTCACCGGGTTCCAAACCGTTAATTTTGGTCATTCATGTAACCCTCCCGATTGATCAGTCAGTCAGTTAAGTTATATCCTATGGGATAACTAGGTTTTTGTCAATATAGTTTTAAACAAATGGTTACAAGCATAAGTTGAAGTTGAGTGCATTTGTGATCATAATAGGTGATAGCCTTGTTCAAATGAACAGGCATGGTCAAGCAGGACAGCCTGTGCTGTCACCTGCATTTCAAGGAGGAAGAGAATTGGACATTATATCATCCATTATTATGGGCATCATCGAAGGTTTGACTGAGTTTTTGCCCGTGTCCTCTACTGGACACATGATTCTGACTGCCCACTTGCTGGGTTTATCGGAGGACAACGAGTCAGTCAAAACGTTTGAGGTGGTTGTTCAACTCGGGGCTGTACTTGCTGTTGTTGTACTGTATTGGAACAAATTCATTGATATGTTCCGCTTCACCGGAGGGAGCAGACCTTACTCCCGTCGCCTCAATCTGGGACATATCTTCCTGGCGATGGTTCCTGCCGTAGTCATCGGACTTGTATTCCGCGACTGGATCAAAGCACATTTGTTTGGTCCGGAAACAGTGCTGTACAGTCTCGTTATAGGTGGTATATTGATGATCGTGGCCGAACGCTGGAGCCGGAAGAGTGGACGGATTACTACCCATGATGTCGATGATATTTCCTACAAACAGGCATTCGCGGTGGGTATATTTCAGATCTTGGCATTGTGGCCAGGCTTCTCCCGTTCCGGGTCAACGATCTCAGGCGGTCTCTTTGCAGGGGTAAGCCGTGTAGCCGCTGCGGAGTTCACATTCCTCGTGTCTGTGCCAATTATGATTGGTGCTACGGGATATGACCTGTACAAAAGTATCGATCACCTGAACGGCAGTGATTTCCCAATCTTTGCGATTGGATTCATCGCTGCTTTCATCGTCGCCATGCTTGCGATCAAGACGTTCCTGTCCATTTTGAAAAAATTGAGCCTGACCGTCTTTGCTGTGTATCGCTTTGTCTTGGCAGCCGTGTTCTTTATTATTTTGATGTAAGCATTACAATTCAAGTAATTAGACAGGCAAAATCAATGGCGGCCTCACGTTCCCTTGGGAAGCGAGGCCGCCATATTTTATATTCTGAATTATGTTTCTGTTGCTTCACGATTCTGTTGCTGCTCCAAAGACAGGAATATCCGTAATTAGAAGAAGCCTGATTCTTCATTCCTTCCTTCTTTAGTGGGTTGGATCATTGGTGATGCCGACTAGGTTTACTATGTATCATGGACAACCATATTTATGTTCACTTCTGAAAAGCAGCCTGTCTAATACCACTCTTTTACTTGAAAGTTCCGGTGTTTCTTTCGATTCTTTAATCTCTCACGCAGATTATATCTATTCTCCTTTTGTTCCTGCAGCAATTGCTTCACCCCGATCATCAACAATCGGTATCTTCGGTCATCATTGTGACTTAATTGGTGCATTTCTTCAAAAATTTCATTCTTCATACGGATCTTGTTCACTCCAAATATTCAGTTTGTTCTCACAGTATACATGGGAGCACTGAACAAATTCTAAACAAGCGTTGTTTCTCAACTTCTGTTATTCAAATGCACATCATGCGGACTGGAATGAAACAGAAAAACCCCTTCCTGTCGCAGGACAAGAAGAGGTCTCTTTAGCTAAGTTAATTAAACAAACTGCTGATGCCTTCGTACGCTTAAACTTTGGATTCAAGCGTCTCCAGATACTCGGAGATTTGAGCAGGTGTTTTAGCCCATTTGCTATGCAGATGTGCGATTTTCTTGCCGTTCTGGAAGACGAGCAGGCTCGGAATGCCGCGTACACCATTCTCTTCGGCAAACGGCTGGAACTTCTCTGCATCCAGGGCATAGAAGGTTTTGTCCGTATGTTGGTCGATAACATCCCCGATAAAACGATCCAGGTTTTTGCAGTCCGGACACCAGGTTGTATCAAATTTAATGACGGTAAAACCATCAGAGTTAATTGTATCCAAATATTGCTGTTCACTTTGAATTCTTTCCATATGTCTTCTCTCCCTTATATGTTCCTTTTTTGGCTGATCTTCATTGTACCTCGTATGGTTACAATTGAAAATAGGCTTAATAGAGTTAACGATGCTGCTTGTACAGATTAGCGGGACTGAGTTCTCGTATTTCCTGAATTTCAGCAGCGGTGAGTTCAGGCGAATTCGAAGCAGCAATATTGTGCAGTAACTGTTCTCTTGAACTGGCACCAGGGACAACTGCTGCTACGGCAGGATGGGATAACGCGTAGCGAATAGCTGTCTGAGCCATACTGCGTTGGTCTGTAACAAGACGACTTAGCCCTTGCCGAATGGTATATAGTTGCTCTGGCGTATAGTCCAGATAACCTTTGTCTGCCTTGGCAGATCCGGAATCGGCAAGCACTCCGCTAGCTACGGGCCCACGGGCAATTACGCTGATCCCCTTTTGTTCCAATAAAGGCAGCACTTCTTCTTCCGCTCTGCGGTCAGCAATGCTGTACTGGTTCATCACACTGACGATGGATGCCCTCTTTACATACTCCCGAATCACATTGGGACGAATGGAGGAAATTCCGTAATATCGGATAAGTCCTTCCTTCTTCAGTTCCTCAAACGCTTCGATCGTCTCTTCGATGGGGTCGTCCAAGGTCCCGCCATGCAGCTGATACAGATCGATGTAATCGGTCTGCAACCGCTTCAGACTTTCATGTACAGCCTGCTTAATGTAGGCTTTGGACGGGTCCCATGACCAGCCCTCTTTACCCGGCATACGACGATTACCTACTTTGGTCGCCACAATGACTTGGTCCCGACGACCCTTAATAGCTTGTCCTACAATCTCTTCATTACGCCCTGCGTCGTACAGATCGGCTGTATCAAGCAGATTGACCCCATGATCCAGAGCCTCATGAACCAGGCCCACAGCGTGCTCCATTTCAGTTCCAAGTGACATACATCCCAGCCCAATCTCAGATACCATCAGTTCGGATGTACCCAGACGATTTTTCTTCATATGTGCCTCTCCCTCCATACGTTCTGCAAGTATCCATTGTATCATTCTTGCTGGCAAAAATCGCATTACACCCAAAAGCAAGGGATTGCTTTTGATTGCACAAAAAAAACCTGGAATGACTTCATCTCCAGGTTTCTCATGATCATCATTTGAATTCAATCGATAAACGAGCTATCGCAATCTATTTCACTTCCACGCGTGGTCTGGCTTTACTTGTTCCGTTGGACGAATTGGAGCTTTTCATCATACCCGAGACCGTGCTAAACAGCTTATCTCTTGCTTGTTTGTTCCTCATCAGATAAGTCACACCTGCGCCGATAGCCGTCATGAGTATTCCTCTTCTTTTAGACATGTGCTTCTCCTCCTTCAGGATAAATGTACATCGTGTCTTGTTTGACAATTACCCTGTGGGAGCAAAACGAAACGAAGTGCAGGCTTGATCGCAGAAAAAAAGATGACCTCCGAATTAAAATTCAGCGGTCATCTTTCACTTGCTCTTTTGAAGCATAAACGCTCACACCCGTTAATCAGATGGCGTTGCCACATGGGTCATTTCTTCATGTTTGTAGGTCGAACCATCAGCGGTCAGATAAAAGTGTCCGATGGGATGCAGATCTTCATCCAATTCGTAGACAAGCGGAATGCCTGTCGGGATATTGAGCGCCATCACGTCTGCTTCGGACAATTGGTCCAGATGCATGACGAGTGAACGGAGCGTGTTACCATGCGCAGAGATCAGCACTCTTTTGCCAGCAGACACCATCGGTTTAATCTCCGCATTCCAGTACTCCAGTACACGCTTCGATGTATCCATCAGGTTCTCCGTAAAAGGGATGGTACATCCGAGCCGTTTGTACTTGTCCAGATCCTGCACATATCGGTCATCGGTTTCGTCCAGTGCAGGGGGAGATACGTTCACGGATCGTCTCCATTCCTTTACTTGGTCTTCCCCATACTTCAGAGCAGTCTGCTGTTTGTTCAGTCCTTGCAGCGCACCATAATGGCGTTCATTCAGCTTCCAAGTCTTCGTAATGGGAATCCACATGAGGTCCATTTCATCCAGCGCAATATCGAGTGTTCGGATAGAACGTTTCAGCACGGATGCATAGGCGTAATCAAAATCAAATCCCTGTTCCTTCATGATCTTCCCTGCTTTACGAGCTTCTGCGTAACCATCCCTCGTCAGATCCACATCTGTCCATCCGGTAAAACGATTCTCTACATTCCACATGCTCTGTCCATGGCGAATCAAAACAACTCTGTACATAAACTTGAACCCTCCTTCCATGGAAACATTACCCGCAAGTCAAACTAATTAGCACAGTGAAACGTTCATCACATTAATAATATGGTGCCATCATCAGGTATACTACAACACCTGTAGAACTTACATACAGCCAGATTGGCATAGTCCAACGTGCAATTTTGCGGTGTTTCTTCAATTGATTCGTCCAACCCCATACCAGTGTGAACAACGCCAATGGAACAATGAGGGCTGCCAGTATACTATGGGTAATCAGAATGAAGAAATAGATGGAACGAATGATGCCCTCGCCACCATATTTGGACGTCTCTGGTGAGAGGTAATGAAATGTCAGATAGGTCACGAGGAATAACAGTGTTGTTGAGAATGCAGCAAGAATAAATCGTTTGTGCAGCTTCACATTCCGCTTGATAATAGCAATAAGCGCTGCAAGCAGGAAGATGAAGGTAAAGCTGTTAAACACGGCATTAAACCGTGGCAACACCGTAATATCAAAGGTCACATCACCTTTGTAACCAATGGACGGTGCGAAGAACAATAATAAAATAATGACATTAGCGAGAATGGAAATCGTAATAATGATGCCTGCGAAATTTTTATTGCTCGTCGGGGATGGAATATTCGGTTCCCCTTTGTTATTTTTGCCCAATGCAAAATCCTCCTCATATCCTAACTTCTATGTTCTATATCATTATATCTCGGCAATTCCGGGCTGTTAAGTGACAACACTCTGAACAAAAACCGTAGCACTCCCCTATAAAATGCCCCTTAGCGGCTATTTTCAATCAAATCCACACCAGCTCCCATTTACCCAAGTCTTTATTTGTGGTATAATTAATGCAATTAATCACATACGCGTTAAAACTGGAGGAGCCTGTCACCAAGGGCCCCTCTTTGTCTTTTTAGGCATAAAAGCGGCACTCTTAACAAGTGCTGTTTTTATGCCTTTTTTTTGTTCTAAAGGCTTGGAATGATTCCCCCTTGGGCAGGTAAACCTATAAAACGCTACTGCTGGAGAGGAGCACACCTATGGAATTTATTTTGGTTCTTGCACTTATTTTAATCTTTACCAAACTTGCCGGTGATCTATCCGTCAGATTGGGTCAGCCTTCGGTACTGGGGAAGCTGATTGTGGGTGTCATCCTCGGGCCTGCAATTCTCGGTTGGGTTCAGCAAAGTGATTTCGTCCATTATATGGCCGAAATCGGGGTACTATTGTTGATGTTCATCGCTGGACTGGAGACCGATCTGGAACAATTGAAGAAAAACTGGAAAGCAGCCTTTGCCGTTGCTGTGGGTGGTATTATTTTACCATTCATCGGTGGATACGGTTCAGCCATGGCGTTCGGTATGTCACAGACACACGCATTGTTCTTTGGACTTTTATTCTGTGCCACGTCCGTCAGCATTTCCGTTCAGACACTAAAGGACATGGATCAACTCAGCTCTCGTGAGGGTACAACAATCCTTGGTGCAGCTGTTGTCGATGATGTTCTGGTCGTTGTCATTCTTGCTGTTATGATGAGCTTGCTGGGTACAGGCGGAGGAGACACTTCGATTTCTCTGCTTATTGGCAAGAAGCTGTTATTCTTTGTTATTATTATCGCTGCCAGCTGGTTCCTTGTACCACGCATCATGAAGTGGATGGCACCGTTAAAAGTAACCGAGACCGTCATTACTGCGGGGCTGATTATTTGTTTTGGATTCTCCTACTTTGCGGAGTGGATGGGTGTTGCCGGAATCATTGGTGCTTTTGCCGCTGGGATCGCCATCTCCCAAACCAACTTCAAACATGAAGTTGAAACCAAACTGGAACCGATCGCCTACGGAATTTTTGTTCCGGTGTTCTTTGTCAGTATCGGCTTAAATGTCACCTTTGACGGTGTGGGTTCACAGATTTGGTTTATTGTTGTCATCAGTATAATCGCCATATTAACCAAACTTCTTGGTGGCGGAGCTGGTGCACGACTGACTGGATTTAATATGTCATCTTCAATGGCCATTGGCTCAGGAATGATTTCTAGAGGTGAGGTTGCTCTCATTATCGCGTCAACCGGACTTGCTTCCGGCTTACTTGATCCGGAGTACTTTACGAGCGTAGTAATCATGGTCATAATCACTACACTTGTTACGCCTCCTCTGCTCAAAATTACCTTTGCACGCAAAAAGGGTGAAAAGCAAGTCGAAAGAGGAATTGAAGAATCACATTTAAGTGGGTAACTGTAAAAGAATATCTACGTTTAGCTTACCTGATGGCTTTGTGAAATATTTTTATTTTGGGAGATATTGGCTATATCTTCTTTAAAAGATTCAATACGGTCGTGAAGCACACGCCGCTTTGATCCATTCTTCCCCTTCAACATGAAGGTTAGAGGTGGTCAGAGCGGTTTTTTTTGTATTTTTACAAGTCATACGTATTCGTCACTCACTCAAGTTCGCTATATCGTAGATAACAAAAAAAGACCACCTTACACTCAAGAGGTCTTCCATCTTTGCCCGTTGTTACAACAGGCTGTCCCATTTTAAGTTAACACACCAACATAAAAACCAATCGAGATAAAGACAACACACCAGACGAATGCACCAATGCCCGATACAACTACGTATCTGCCAATTGCCATGCGGCTCATCCCTGAGAAACAACACATCAGATGACGAATGCCCGGAATGAAGTAACCGAGGATGATTGACCAGTATCCATATTTCAGAAACCACGACTCCACCCTGCTAAATCGTTTGGCATTCACGCCAATCCACTTGCCATACTTATCGAACAGCGGCCTGCCTGCCTTCTTGCCAATCATGTAGCTGAGCAGCCCTCCGGTAAATGCGCCACCGAAACTGACGGCGATGGATACGGAGTAATTCAATACCGAGATGGAGGCGAGATAACCGACAAACGTCATCATCACCTCATCCGGAATCGGCATGCCAATAACGCCAAGAGCCAGTAGTCCGTATATTGCGAAATAACCATATTGACCAATAAATTCTTTTGCAAATTCCATACTGACTCGCTCCTTATTTCGGTTCCACAATATCCTTCTCATGTGAGGCTAGCACTTGTTTTAGAGACGGGAATCGGATTTGGCTCACCATGAGACCGGATAATACAATAATGACAAGATAAGCTACACCATGTGTGAAATAAGGACTCCAGAGCGCGAAAAAGGACATCAGACCTCCGGCAAATGTAATCGGCATCCCGACAAAACCACTGCTTGCTGTCTTCTGACAGTTATAACGGGCCAGACGCAAAGCACCACATACCGGAAACAATGCAGTCAGGGCCATCCCCAGCACACTCACTTCAAGCATGGAATTCAGGTACAGAATCAGCACGGGTGCTGTTCCGAATGAAACTACATCCGCAAGCGAGTCCAGGGACTTGCCGAACTCACCCTCACAATGCAATTTACGAGCCGCAAATCCGTCAAACAGATCAAAGAACATCGCTACCCATATCATCATCACAGCCAGGGCAAATTCACCATGAATAGCCATAATGACTGCCAGCATGCCTGAACTCAGATTCCCCAAGGTTAAAATCGATGGTAAAGACTTCATAAGAGTTGACTCCCTTTCGTACTAGGCTTTAGGAAAAATAATATAAAAACGGACTCCATCCGGTGTATTCTCCACTCCATAACTGCACCCATGCAGATCAAGAATCTGCTTCGCAATGGCCAGACCGAGCCCGGTCCCCCCCATTTTACGATTACGTGAGCGTTCTACCCGATAGAACCTCTCCCATATATACTGCCGCTCAGCTTCAGCAATGTGCTCGCCCTTGTTTTCAATGGAAATATGGACAAAACCTTCACGCCTGCTGATCTCAATAGTTATATCGGTATGTGGTATTGCATGACGTATAGCATTCATCATGATATTGAAAATAACTTGCTCCAGCTTGCTTCGGTCACCCTCCACCGTCTGTTCTGTTGTGGATACAAGCACCACATCCAATCCTTTGTCCTTCAGTTGCGGACCCAAACGGCCGGCGATATCTTCAATCATGTCAGCCAGTGCAACCGCATCCGTATTCAATTGAACCGCTGAAGATTCCAGTCGCACCAGATCCAGCATCTCTTCAACCATCGTTTCCATTTTGATCGCCTCATCGGCAATGATCTCAATGTAACGTTCCCGTTTGCTCTCACTCACGCCATCCTTCAGCCCTTCAGAATATCCCTTAATAATGCTGATTGGTGTCTTAAGTTCATGTGATGCATCGGCAAAAAACTTGCGCTGACGCTGTTCAATCTCCTGCTTCATTTCCATATCTGTACGCATCTGCGTGTTGGCCTGCCTCAGCTCTTCCAGTGTCTGACCCAAGGTTCCCGATAAGGCATTGAGGCTGTTAGACAGACTGCCGATTTCATCATTACGCCGGATGGGTGATTTCACCGTGAAATCCAGTGTAGACATTTTCTTGGCGACATGGTTCAAGGCCAAGAGCGGCTTCGTTACAATTCGGGACAGGAGTAACGCCAGCAACAGAATCAATATAAATGCCCCTATGCCAAAATACGCATAGAACAAACGTGTTGCCTCATTCGCTTCCCTCATCTCCTGTAGAGAGGTGAGCGAGAAGATCAGTTGTTGCTCGGGTCCGGAACGATGCACTGGAGCAATGGTGATGACATTGCGAACACCGCTCCAGCTATCCATCCATTCTTCATTGAGCATTTTACCATTCGCCAAGGCCAGTTGGTCTTCGGTGGACAAAGGGAACCGGCTATCCAGTGCTTGCACCAGCAGTCCCTGCCTCTGACTCCACGTTGCCAGATTGGGAAGAACGACCTCGGTCAATACACCTGACCATTCCTTTACCGGTTCAATTGATTCCTGAAAGCTTTCAGTTCCCCATGCTGCAGAAGTGGCATCCTGGATTTTGAATGGATAGACCATGGATTCGCTGGCCGGACCTTTCACCGTCAGTTCTTGCCCATATTTCAGATGGGATGTAATCCAGCCAGCATTCTCACTATTGATAAACAAGGACAAGGACACTTTCACGTGACTTCCATCCTCTTGAAGCAACGTAATGTGGAACGGGTCATTAACCAGTCTTCCGGTATTCGTCAGAATGACCAGATGTGATTGATTCTGACGCATGAACTTCCCGGTCTCCTTAGCCAGCTGTAAATCACTCCAATGTCCATTGGAATATTGCTGTTCGAACTTGGACAGCTTTTTCTTCATACTGCTGACCTTTTGATGCTGATAGAAGTCGGGGAACCAGACCAACTGGGCAAAAACCGTCGTCCCATATAGAAGAACCAGACATCCTGCCATGACCAGGAAAAGCTTCATCGTTACGCCATTTCTTCTCATGCTTCTGCCTCGAAACGATATCCAGTGCCAATGACCGTCCGGATATACTTGGCTTCATCACCCAATTTGCTGCGCAACTTCTTGATGTGAGTATCCACAACACGTGAGTCCCCTTCAAAATCAAATCCCCAGATCCGATTCAAAATGGCATCCCGGGACAACACAATGCCTGCATTACGTACCAAGTAAAGCAACAGATCATATTCTTTTGGTGCAAGTTCCACTTCAATTCCGTCCTTCTCCAGACGTCTGGCCCATGGATCAAGGGTTACCTGTCCGAAGCGAATCATACCCTGCTCTCGTCCAAATGCACCTTCAACACGCTTCATTAATGTCTCCGCACGTGCAACCAGCACACGTGGACTAAACGGCTTGGTAACGTAATCGTCTACGCCCAGCTGAAATCCATGAATTTTATCGTCATCCTCGGACCGTGCAGTCAGCATGATAATAGGTACGGTGGATTGGGATCGAATATGCCCACATAACGTCCATCCATCCATTTCAGGCATCAAAACATCCAGAATAACCAAATCCACCTCATGCAGAGCCAACAGTTCCAGTGCCTGTACTCCATGTTCTGCTTCTATGACGTTCCATTGTTCTTTTATGAAATAATCGGCCACAATCTCACGAATGCGGCTTTCATCTTCCACCAGAAGCACTGTTCTGATCATGGCCGACTCTCCTTTTTAGATTTCTGATGATAACATACCTATTCCATGTGTCGTTCATGTGTCCATACATGTTTTGGAATGCTCCCATGATATATACGATTAATATAAGCCAAAAGTTACTAATTTTTATAAAAATTCGCATAAAAAAAGAAGCCATCAACGAGCAAGCTCCTGCTCATTGACAGCTACTTGAATGAAATCGAAGTGTGTTATCCAGAATTGATGCGCTACTGCGCGCTCCCTGGCAACACTTAGCGTTGTTGCTCCAGACGGTGTGCCACATGCAGTGTCGGGCCAACAAAACGGTTCAGCGGGAATCCGCCAGCAATCGCTTTGGTCACGAAGGCTTTACCTTCACGAACAGCCTCTTTCACTGAAAGACCACGAGCCAATCCTGCGGTAATCGCCGCAGACGTTGTGCAGCCCGCACCATGCGTATATCCGGAGCCGACAACATCGGCTTCAAACCATTCGTAGTTGGTTCCATCATAGAGTAGATCCATTGCTTTACCCGGGCTAATGACACCTCTGTCCTTGATCAGGACATGTTTCGAGCCATGGGCATGAATTGCTGCTGCCGCTGCTTCCATCTGTTCCTTGGAACGAATCGGTCCACTCTTCGCCAGTTGGGATGCTTCAAACAGATTAGGTGTAACCAGATCAGCACCTGGCAACAGGAATTCGATCATCGCTTCCGTATTTTCCGGTTGCAGTACTTCGTCTGTACCTTTGCAGACCATTACCGGATCGATAACGATCTGTGGCAGACCGCTACGGCGAATATGTTTTGCTACCAGTTCAATAATATCTACAGAACCGAGCATACCTGTCTTCATGGCATCAAAACCGATACCGTCCAGAACAGTGCGAAGCTGTGCTTCAACTACATTTAATTCAACAGGAAAGACCTGGTGATCCCATGTTTCGGGCTCCATTGCCACAACCGTAGTCAGTACGGTCATGCCATACACACCCAGCTCCTGAAAAGTTTTCAAATCAGCTTGAATACCTGCTCCGCCGCTCGTGTCCGAACCAGCTATTGTTAATGTTTTTGGAATCGTCATGGTAGTTGCATTCTCCTTCGTGTCTCAGTTGACATTATCCTATCCCTTGTACGAGCGGATGTCAATGGCATCTGAAGCCATACAGAGCATGGTTTTCCGAATGATTCAGTTCACATCTTTTGTCTCCAAACGAACCATGGACATCGAAGCAATCCATATCCCTATTGCTCCAAGGGTCAGAGGGATAATAATAAGCGAATGAATGGAAACTTCCGACCCGTTGAATCCGGAGCAGACAATCAAAACCAACAAAATGGACGAGACCATTGTAGTTGTAACAGAATGCTTACGCATACCGAAGAATAGGGGAATGAGTGCCATACACGCAGCCGATAAAGAACTCATACTGTACTTCACCAGAAGTCCCAATATATCCTGATTTGTCAATGATCCGGGAATGAAGGAGTAGAAATGATTAACAATCAACAGCAGTGAACCCATCAACAGGTCGGTAACCATAATCATCACAAATGTAAAACCAAACACGATAATCAATTTGGCAGCAATGATTTTATGACGCTGGATGGGATAGGTGAACATGACGTTCATCGTTTTATTTCTATACTCACTGATCACCAGCTTGGATAATAAAGCTCCTGCAAATATGATAAAGGTCGCTCTCACAAACGTATCGATAATCATAAAGGCGGTCTGGTAATCGGCATAGGCATAATCTTCTGCTCCCACATCCACGAATCCAATCATGATCAGGAAAAGAAGAATGGCTATGTTGGCAATACCTGCACCTGCAAAATTACGTGCAAAACGGTGCTTCCGCATCTCAAGTCTGATTAGTTTAAGCAACGTCTTCATCCCCTTTCACAAGCTTCATGAAGTGTTCTTCCAGGGAATGAGCCCGTTTGGATATCGATTCAATCTCAATGCCATGCTGAATCAGCTTGGTGTTCAGTTCCGATGGAATGATTCCCGGATCATAGATGCGTAACGTTTGGTCATCAACCAGTTTATAATTACTCAAACCAAGCTGGTGTTCAATGACATAGGTCGCTTTGCGGATATCCATCGCCTGTAACTCAATGTACTCATTTTGACTTCCACGAATGCTCTCCATTGATACTTCTTCCACCAAACGACCGCCGCGAATGACACCAACTGTGTCCGCAATCTGCTCTATCTCGCCAAGAATGTGACTGGAGACCAACAGGGTAATGCGATACTCATTACTAAGGCGCTTGAACAAATCTCGCATCTCCCGGATCCCTACAGGGTCCAATCCGTTGATCGGTTCATCCAGAATGAGCAGCTCAGGTGTGGTTATAAGTGCACGAGCCAGTCCCAGCCTCTGCTTCATGCCCAAGGAGAAGTCTTTGACCGCTTTCTTGCCCGTATCCTTCAGCCCTACCATTTCCATCGTGTTGTCGATGATCTTTTTGTTGTAGAATCCCATGTATTCACAGTGAAGTTCCAGATTCTCGCGAGCAGACAGCCTATCGTAGAAAAAAGGATATTCAATAATACTGCCCATTCGCTTCAGCACTTCATAGGAGGTCGGCGTAAGCTTCTCCCCAAACAGTTCTATCTCCCCTGTGGTTGGTTTGACGAGATTGGTGAGCATCTTCATGATGGTTGTTTTACCAGCACCATTTGGACCGAGGAATCCATAGATCTCACCTTGCTTAATATTCATATTGACGTTGGATACAACCTCCACCCCTTCATATACTTTGGTCACATCTATTGTTCGTGCGATATAATTCATCGTCCTTGTTCTCCTTTACGTCCCCTGTCCGGGTTCCTATATCTATATTGTAAAGAGAAAAGTCTTCTTTTTTATTAATCAAATCTTACAAAAACCTTAAGTCTGACCGGACACGCCAAACTCAGGGTCTACCAAGCCTTTAGGGTAACCGAGAATACAGTCCGTTGATGTGGCACACTATGCAAGTGAATACTTCCACCCATCCGCTCAACTAGCCGTTTCGTAATGGTCAGACCCAGGCCGCTGCCTTGATAGAGTCGATTGCGGGAATCCTCCAGTGTATACATTCGTTCAAACACACGACTATGCTCGCTTTCAGGAATCCCTTTTCCCTGGTCCCAGATCTGTAGCGTCACAGGTGCACCTATCGAATGATCAAGTGAAAGTCCCAGTACCTTACCCTCTGCCCCGTATTTCATTCCATTGGTAATGAGATTATCCAGCACACGGTCCAATGCTTCTTCATTCGCTTGCACGAAGATATCACCTTCAGGTATCTCTAGCTCCACGTGCAACCCCAGATTCGTCAACATTTCATAAAAGGAAAGCATCTTCAACCGGCATAATTCGCTTATATTCACTCGACTAAGCACTAGCTCCGTGTCTCCAGATTCCAGCTTTGCCAAGTCAAAAAAGGAATGGATCAAACGCAGCACTTCCTGCGCCTTATCTTGTATTTTCTCCGTCATAATCTTCCGTTCCTGATCGGTCAGTGATGGGCTGTGCAGCAAGGTCTCACTATAACCCAGCACAACCGTGAGCGGTGTTTTCAGATCATGTGAAATGTTGGAGAGCATATTACGCATCTCCTTCTCCTGATTCGCATAACCGGCCTTAGCGCGGTGCGCATGATCCAGCAGCTGGTTCATGTCTTTCAGAAGCTGACTGACTTGGTCATCACTATCGAATACAAGCAAGCGCTCAAAGGTGCCTTGGTCGAGAATTGTGGATATTTTCTGATGAATATAGGACAGCTGTTGGTTTCTTTTCCGGTATTTCAACCACAATACAATGAAGGCCATGGCCAGAATACCTGTCGTGATGGCAAAAATCAGTGTCATCCCTGCTCTGCCTCCAGCTTATATCCGATGCCCCAGAGTGTCTTGATATACTGGGGAGCCGAAGGATCTGCCTCCAGTTTCTCACGCAGACGACGCATATGTACGTTAATGATATTTTCGTCTCCATAATAATGATCGTTCCAGACGGAGGCGTAGATCTGAGCCTTGGTGAACACTTTGCCAGGATGGGTAACCAACAGCTTCAGAATTCCAAATTCCTTGGATGTCAGCTTGACGGGTGTGCCTTCACGTTCTACCTCGTACGTCTCCATGTCAACTACGAGTCCTCCAATGTGAATACGCTGATCTTTAGCCACTTCAGCCACGGGCGGAGTCGTATAATTGGCGCGGCGAATCGCAGCTTTGATGCGGGCAGTCAGTTCGATTAACGAGAACGGTTTGCTCAAGTAATCATCTGCACCGAAGCCCAGACCTAACGCTTTGTCCACCTCCCCATCCTTCGCAGACAGAATGAGCACAGGTACCAGACTGACTGCCCGAATGCTTTGCAGCACATCCATCCCACTCTTGCGAGGGAGCATCAGGTCCAGAATAACCAGATCATACCCGGGTTGTGACTGGCTGAACTGACGTTCTGCCTCTAAGCCGTCATATGCATAAGTGACGTCGTAGCCCTCTTTTTCCAGATAAGGTCCGACCATTTCACTAATTGAACGATCATCTTCAACAAGCAACAAGCGGTAACTTGACACGATTTCCCCTCCAACATGAACATTTTTTCTTTTATTACCTCACAGTTTGTTTGAATTGGCAATGACATACGAAAAAACCTGACAGGAGCACCACTTTGACATCAAGTGTGTTTCCTGCCAGGTCTATGAGTGTCTGTAGATAAATACTGGTGCTTCTAATCCCTATATCCGTTCTCACTGTGTATCCAGCACAGTCCAATGGTTCCTGCACCTGCATGGATACTCACCACAGGGATAAACGGCATGATTTCGGTCTTTAATCTAGGCAGCAGAGCTGCAATCTGTTTTTTGATTGTAACGGCTTCTTCCTGATTGTTCGCATGCATAATGCACACATGCTTTACTTTCTCCATATCCAGCTTGAGCATATCCAGCATGCGCTCTTTTGTCCGCTTGAACGTGCGAATCTTCTCATTCACAACCACTTTGCCCTCTTCAAATCGAAGCAGCAGATGGATCTTGAGCAGTTGACTGATGATCAGCTGTGTGCCCGACACCCGTCCACTGCGATGAAGATGCTGAAGACTGGCAGGTATGAGGTAAAAGGACATGTTATCAATCATCTGTTCAATGTTTACTTTGATCTCGGCAGCTGAACATCCCTGCTTCTGCCATTCCAGTCCTTGCATAATCATCTCACGGTGAGGATAGGCACCTGCCTTTGAATCAATTGCGGTCACCGTCACTCCTGCAATCTCTGCAGCCTGCATGGACGTATGCAGCGTTCCGCTAAGCGCTGTAGAGCAATGAATCGTAATAATCTCATCGTACTTGTCCTTGAGCGACTCATACAGTTCAATGAACTCGCCAATGGGTGGCTGCGAACTGCTCGCACGTGAAGCCTCTGCAAGTTTCTCATAGAACATTTCAGATGTAATGTCATCGGTTTCCCGGTAACATTCCTCTCCAAATACGATGCGCAGCGGTACGATGTAGATATGATTTTGCTCCGCAAAAACGGGATCCAGTGTACTGGTACTATCGGTGACCCATGCAATTTTCTTCATGACATCCTTCTCTCTTGCCGGATTGTTCGTTCTGTATCCTCAATCGTCAGGCACAAGCCCGGCGGTTTATTTAAAATTTGAATATTTCACATTGTAAACGTTTGCGATACTACCTCTCAATTATAAATGAACGGACAGACCGTTGTCTTGTGGCGCAATCATGAACACCCCTGTTAATACCATTATTAGCTAAAAAAATGTCTTGCCTGTGAAGGAATAAATTGGTATGCTGTTGTCCTTCTCTCTTTTTCGCCTTGACTGAAGTGAACGGAAACGCCGTTCAATCCACTTATCGGAGGTGTCACATGCTTTATTTCACTCTGGCTTCCAAAGCCTATTCCCGGAATCTGCAATACCGCGGGGCACACATGGTACATAACTTGGCAAGCGCCATGTTTGGTTACATGTATGCCTGCCTCTGGATCGGCATCGGGGCCGACCATAATCTCGGAGAATACGGGACACAGGGGATGATCAGTTACATTGCGTTCACGCAATCCTCACTCTGGATCTCGGGTTTTCTCACGAATGGATTGGGTATCCCCTTATCCGTCAGGACAGGGCAGATCGCACTGGATCTGATGAGGCCTGTTCATCTGTTCACCCACCTGATGGCACGCGAATGGGGGCAGATTGCCTACCAGTTCGTGTACAAAAGTATTCCGATCTACCTGCTCTTCTCCATTGTCTTTTCCCTGCATTGGCCCTCAGACGTTTCAACACTATTCTATGCCGCACTTGGTCTTGCCGGCGCCGCATACTTGTCCATCTGCATGAACTACATTATTGGTGCCACGTCGATGTGGACCACGGAGTCCTCTTGGCTTCACTGGTGCAATCACGCGATGATGAATCTGCTGGCTGGTTTTTTCATTCCGCTGGAATGGCTACCGGACTGGCTTGAACAACTTGCCTGGATATCACCCTACCCTTTCCTGCTCTATGTACCTACCCGAATCTATCTTGGTTTCGAAGATGGCTTCTTGTTATGGGGAACCTTGCTTTGGTGTATCTTCATGACGTTGATCTGTCTTGCGATTACCCAAGTGTTACGTCGTAAAGTGGAGGTACAAGGCGGATGAAGCGAACTTCCTGGTTCAATTTATATAAAATGCTGATTCGAACAAGCATCCGCAGCCGGATGCAATACAAGTTCAATTTCATCATGGCGTCCGTACTGGCCGCTTTAATTCAGATCTCCGAGTTTCTGATGGTTGCTCTGGTGCTGCACAAATTCGGAGCAATTAAAGGCTGGTCCCTCCATGAGATCGGTTATCTCTTCGCCATCATGACGTTATCCAAAACACTGTATCGGACATTCGGAAACGAAGTTCATCATCTGGAAAAATATCTGGTTAATGGTGAGCTTGATCAATTGTTAACACGTCCCATGCCTGTATTGCTGGCACTGCTGCCGCAAAACTTCCGCATCATGGCTGGGGAAGTCCTGCAAGGCGGGTTCATTCTCTGCTGGTCGTTGGCAGGCATGATGCACAGCGGACAGATCGGCTGGATAGCCATCCCTTTCTCCCTGTTCATTATCCTCACGGGGGCAGTCATTCTCTTTTCGATCGGACTTGCTACCGCCACACTCGGATTCTGGACCACGCGCATCGAGGAACTACAGACGATCACTGAAGATGCAGCACGAACGGCTGCCCAATATCCGCTAACGTTATATCCCAAATGGATGTCTGGCATTCTTTTAACGGTGATTCCGGTAGGATTCGTCAACTACATTCCGTCACTTTACCTGCTACGGGGTGAAGGAGGAGCGTGGATTCTTGTTGCTGTTGCTGCGGTCGCCGTACTGAGCTTGGCTGCAAGTCTGCGTTTCTGGCAATTCGGCATGACCAAATATCAAAGTACAGGTAGCTAAGGAGGCGTACCGAATCATGAACATGATCACAGCACGGCATCTGCAAAAGGAATTCAAAACTCCTGTTATTCGCGAAGGACATTTCTCAGGTCTACGTACGTTATTTTCACGTGAATATGTGTCCAAGGAAGCGGTACGCGATATCAGTTTTGATATCGGCCCAGGTGAGTTTGTGGGTTACATCGGTCCGAACGGGGCTGGCAAGTCTACCACGATCAAAATGCTGACAGGTATCCTGCACCCAACCTCGGGTGAGGTAAGGCTTGACGGTATGAACCCGCATCAGGACAGGCGCAGGACCGTTGGTCGACTGGGCGTTGTGTTTGGACAGCGCAGTCAGCTCTGGTGGGATCTGCCCGTGAAAGATTCATATGATATTCTAGCCGAGATGTACGGCGTCCGTGCCGAGGATAAAAAGAAACGGCTGTCCCAGTTCGCCGAGCTTCTGGACCTTGAATCGTTCTGGGCCACGCCTGTCCGGAAGCTCTCGCTTGGACAACGCATGCGTGCGGATCTCGCAGCTTCCATGCTGCATGATCCCGAACTGCTTTTTCTCGATGAACCAACGATCGGACTGGATGTGAACGCAAAGCGGAATATTCGTCAATTTCTACGTACACTAAATGAAACGTTTGGAAAAACGATTTTACTGACCACCCATGACATGGACGACATTGAGCAGCTATGCAGTCGGGTGATGGTGATCAATCACGGTCAACTTACATATGACGGCTCGATCCCTTCTCTGCGTGACACTATCGGTCTGCCGACACTTATCCGAGTTACGTATCGGGGTTCATTTCTTATGCCTGATACCATACCGTCCGCCATTCAGATCACAGGAGTGGAAGGGCAGATTGTCACCGTCGAAGTGAACCGGAAGGAATGGAGCACAATGGACATTCTGAAACAGTTGGAGCACTGGGGTGAGATTGAAGATGTAGAGATGAAAGAACCCGATTTCGAAGATATCATTCATCGGGTGTATTAGTCGGCCCATTTTGTAAGGAAATAGGATGAAGACCTGTTCTTACGCCGTTACATGAAAGAGGGACATGGCGTACTGTAATAATGGAGGTGAAGCGTCATGCGTGTGACCAAACATGTCCTTCTAACATCCAGCCTACACGCTACTCCCTACTTCATCGTACGTGGCATGATGCCGGGACCCGTGATGTTCATTACATCCGGGGTTCACGGGAATGAAACAGCGAGTATGGCCGCTGCGCAAAAACTCGCAGATGATATTGCGACAGGTCGTCACGCCATTCAGCGAGGGCTGTTAATTATCGTGCCACGCGTGAACCAACAAGCCTACGCAAAGAAAATCAGAGGCAAGCCAGATCTGAATCGTACGTTTCCACATCGTATGTCAGGCAAGGCCAAGCATCCGCTCGCTGCGGCAGTTTTTCAGCTGGCGCGTGAACATCGGGTCGACTGGTGGCTCGATCTGCATGAAGCCAACGGCCTGTCTCAACTGAGTTCACGAGTGCTTGGACAGACGTTGATCACCAATCCCGGCAGTCGGACGATTCCAGCTTGCAGAAGAGTTATCGAACGGATGAATCGGTCGATTGCCATTCGTGATCGTCATTTTAACCTCAAGCAACATGAATTGCCGGGATCTGCCCGTACAGCGGCTTCAAGACTATTACAAGCCCGTTCCGTCACAGTGGAGACCTGTTGGAGTCTTAAACGCTCGACCCGTATCAAGTATCAGACGAAGATTGTGCATCATTTTCTGCGTGAAGCGGGTATGTCATGATCAAGACCATAAGATAGAACTAAAAGAAACCTCGAACAGAGAGACCCCGAAGTACATCTTAAGGCGCTCTTTGTTCGAGATTTTACAGTTTATAACTCTTTCTTTTGTACCCTGAACGATTGAATATAATTGTCGATATCGTCCTCCGGTGTATGCAACAGTCGTGCCAGATGAATCTGCATCTGTTCCAGATGGTCAATATGTGTCTGAATGTCAGCGATGCGTTCACGTACAAGGGTTTTTAACGTATCCTTTTCCATGTCTTCCTGGCTGAGCAGTTGCAGGGTCTCTTGTATCTCTTTTAAGGAGTAACCCAGCAACTGGGCATCCTTAATGAACTTAATTTTGACCAGATAATCCTCGGTATACACCCGATATCCGTTGGAGGAACGACGGGGAGCAGGCAGAATTCCACTATCCTCGTAGTAACGGAGAGTTGCCATACTCACACCGGTACGCTTGGCCAACATTCCTCTTGTCATGGTTTCCATGCCTACTCCTCCACCCCTTCTGCGAATTTATTGTGTTTGTTTGTTGCGTATCTTGGTATACGTGGCATCATAAGTAACCTCAGAAAACTGAGATGCAGGGCCTTGCAATAACGGCTGCTCCTCTCCTTTGAGATAACGGTCAAAGAATGCGAGCGCATAGGATCTAGTTATATCCACATTATGTTCTGGCGTCATGCCTCTGGCAAATAGTTTCGGTGAAATTAATGAAATATCCGTAAAGCTTTGATGGAAGAAATTCTCCACCGTCAGATAATAGGTATCATTCAGACTGCTCGTCATCACATGGTCCAGATCCGGCTCAAACTCAGGGTAGAACACGTTATCTTTGGATGTAGCATTCGGATCGAAGCTTTTAGCCGTTTCACCAGACATGATGTACATAAAAGGTTGTTTTAATGACGTCTTGGAGACGCTGCCCCAGAAGCCGCCTTCCAGACTGAGTCCTGCACGTAAACGTTCATCCTGTGCGAGTGCTTCGGCTGTTGTAGCCCCGCCATAAGAGTGCCCCATAATGCCTGTATGATTCAGGTCAAGCCTGCCCTCCAGCAACTGATTTGGATCATTCCGGTTCCACTGTTCAAGCGTGTCGAGTACAAAACGTGCATCTGCTGCACGAATGCCTACCCCCTCCACATTATATTGATACAGTTCTTCTGACGTTGCAAATTCAGGCCCGGCTTCATAAGACACTTTACGCCCATCGGGGAAGGTAACGCGAGCTGAGGTATACGGATGATCCATACCTACAACAATATAGCCATGGCTGACCAGCTCCTCGACAGCAGTCATGCTCTGGAAACGGGCAGAACGGACACCGGGAGAGAACAGCACCACCGGATAAGAAGGGCTTGCTTCTGATATGGCTGCGCCTTTAACCACATGTGTCGGAATGGTATCAAGGTAGCTGAACACCTTGGGCGGGATACCAAATACCAGACTGATGGCTTCTCCAAGTTCAGACGGGTAAGACTCAGGAGTTATCCCCTTGGCATCCTCCGGGTTCACTGGATACCATACGTTAATCATCAGTTCCCGTTTGTCCCCGCTTTCCGGTGTAAACGTCTCTTCACGGGTTTCATCCACCAATTGTTGCGAAAATGTACCGATTGCAAACTGCCCCGTAGGATCAGGTATCGTAAATGCTGGAAAATACCAAGTGAGCAGTCCTGAGCCAGCGCCAGAGACCAGCGCCAGCATCGCAACCAGCGTGAGTTGAAGCCAAGAACGCCATTTCGGTTTCTGCTTCTCTGCAAAATGCCCAGTGACTCTGTTACGATACTCTTTCACTAACTTAATGATTAATACAATGAAGATTATGCCTGCAACAAGATACGTTGGCAGCAGCATCACGCGAAACGAATCTAATATACCGTGAAGCAGCAATGCTAATATCAAGGCAGCCGACATCCCTGCCGCAAGTTTCCGACGCTTTGAGTACATAGGTATACACAACGCTGCGCCAATCGTTACAAGTACCAGTATCCATTCCATTAGTTTCATCATTCATCCTCCAAACATGGTTGATGAAACAAGAATAAACCTTGAAGTATACTTCAAGGTCAAGGCTGAATTTCAGAAAAAAATTTTACCGAGGAATTCGTATATCCCATTTGCTAAGTTCGGTCAACGTACACGTTCCGGACGAAAAAGCCTTAATACCTGTTGAGTTCGGCCCAGGATATATCCGCCCTGTCATCACCTGCTCTCCCTGCTGAATGAACACCTCAATGGAGCTGACATCCATAAAAATATGAAGTTCCAGTTTCCCGTCAAGCAGCTCCACGGTCGCAGCACGTTCTCCCCCCGGCCCTTGTCCGGCCCGCTCGCGATTTAAGCATAGACGACGCTGCTGCACATCATAGGAAATCACGGTTTCTTCATCTTCACCCGTGCGCAGCTTCAACCCGAATTGTCGTGCCTGTTCCGCTTCGAATACAGCATACATTTCGTAACGGTCTCCGCTGATTCCAAGATCAAGATCTTGTTCATCACCTTTTAGATGTATACCGTACTGTTCGTTGCCATCCAACCTGTACTGTATAAGTTCGGGAAGCGGCTGGAATATCAATCGGTCTCCCCTACGAATTAGCTGTCTCGGCAGAGTCATCGCTCCAGCCCAGGCATGAGACTTTTGTGTCGGAATTTCCGTTTCCCACGTATCCATCCAGGCCACCATGATTCGTCGTCCCTGTGCATCCTCCATCGTCTGAGGTGCGTAAAAGTCGAAGCCACAGTCCAGCGGAACGTACTCCTCGTATTTCAGTACACCTTGGTCTTCATCCAGCGTTCCCATCATATAAACGGTTGAATGCAAGTTGCGATAGTTATCTCCCTGAGCAGGCATGCGCTGCGGAGACATGATCAGCACATCTCGGCCATCCAGTGTGAACAGATCGGGACATTCCCAATTGTCGCCAAGCGTCCCGTCACTCTGGGCCATAATGTTAACATAACTCCAATCCTGCAAGTCCGTTGAACGGTATAACAGAATGACACCTTTGCCCGTAGCATCATTCGATCCAAGGACACAATAGTACACACCGTTTCGTTCAAACACTTTTGGATCACGGAAGTCCTTGTGACTGGTATGCGCTGGGATTTGATCCAGTCGAATGACCGGATTCATCGCGCTTTTGACAAAATCAATTCCATTGTCCGAGACAGCGATATTCTGTGTCTGCAAGTAATCGTTATCCTTGTCGGGTCCAGTCACAACATGCCCCGTGTACATCAGCACCAACTTGCCATCCTGAACGATTGCACTTCCGGAGAAACAGCCTCCACTGTCGTAGCTCTGATCGGGTGCCAGTGCAACAGGCAGATAGGACCACATAACCAAATCACGGCTCACCGCATGTCCCCAGTGCATCGGCCCCCATACCGGCTCGTAGGGATAATGCTGATAGAACATATGGTACATCCCACCGAAGTATATGAAGCCGTTGGGATCATTCATCCAGCCCACCTCGGGCATCAAATGATAGGCCATTCGATAGGTTGGATCAACCTGATGTCGATGCTCCTTGATATATGTGTTGGCCCGGGCGAGTGTATAACTCTCCTTCGTTTGAGCCGAAGAACTCGTCAGTCCAAGGTCTGTCTCTTGCCTTGTGTCTGTCTCTTGCCTTGTGTCTATTTCCTGTTTCTCGTGTCGTTCCTGGTTCATATGTCCTTCACTCCTGTCTCTCTCTATATCACCCAACTGAACTTATTTGATAGCCCCTTGCATGACCCCCTGAATAATGTACTTCTGCGCAAACAGATACACGATCAGTACTGGCAGCAAGGTCAAGACCAGACCAGCCATCAATGGACCGTAATCAACTGTGTATGTCCCATAAAAATAAAATGTGGACAGCGGCAGCGTACGCTGCTCGGATGATGTCAGCACCAGGGAAGGCAGCAGAAAATCATTCCATATCCACAATACATTCAGCACGCTAATCGTTACGGTTGTTGGCAGTAACACCGGCAATACGATGCGAAAAAAGGTTTGCACTCTGCCGCAGCCATCCATTAGAGCCGCTTCTTCAAGCTCCAGGGGTATACTTTTGATAAAGCCATGATAGATAAATACGGCGAGCGGACTGCCAAAGCCAATATACATGTAGATCAGCGACCACTTGTTATCCAGCAGGCTGAGCGAGCCGTATATTTTAACCAGCGGAATCATAATAGCCTGAAACGGAATAATCATCGCAGCTACCATCAGGAAAAAGAGATACTGATTCACCTTGCTTTTGTGACGAACAAAGTAATGTGCTGTCATCGCCGCAAAAAGAGCAATCAGTAATACACCTGCAATGGTTATGAGCAACGAATTGCTGAAGGCGGATACATATCCCATTTTGTCAAACGCATTGACATAATTATCGAATTGAAAGGAGCTTGGTAACCCTAGCGGATCGGAAGTAATTGACTGGTTAGCCTTGAACGAATTGACGATGAGAAGTACAAACGGAAATACAAACAAAATCATCACAACGATTAATGCACTAAACTTTATCCAGTTGAAAATGCGCGATTGTCCAGCCATCATGCCTCGACCTCCAGTTTTTTGCTGAAATAAACCTGGAGCAGTGTAATGGCGGCTACAAGGATAAACAGCACAAAGGCTTCTGCCTGCCCCAATCCGTAGTCACGAGCAAGAAAGGCCTGCTCATAGACATGCATGGATACCATCTCGGTGCTCTTGAAGGGCCCGCCACTGGTCAGGGAGACGTTCAGATCATACACCATGAAACCCCGTTGCAGTGACAAAAAGATGCAGACAATAAATGAAGGAACCATCAGCGGCAATACAATGCGCGCCAGCATTTTCCGATTACTTGCCCCATCTATGCTGGCTGCTTCCATAACATCCTTCGGCACATTCATCAGTCCTGCAATGTAGATAACCATCATATAGCCGGCATACTGCCAAACGGTCACCACAATGAGTGCCCAGAACGCTTTGTCCGGGTCAGCCAGCCAGGAGGTGGAAAACAGAGTGAGGTTCATTTTTTGTCCTGCAAAGACGAGTACCTGATTAAAAATAAACTGCCAGATGAAACCAAGCACGATTCCACCCACCAGATTCGGCAGGAAAAATCCGGCCCGAAACCAGCCCTGCGCCTTCATTCCCCGGGTTACAGCGTAAGCGAGCAGGAAAGCAACCGCATTGGTGAGCACAACGGTAATAAATACGTACTCCAGCGTCATCCCGAATGATTTCCAGAACACGGTGTCCTTGAACACACCAATATAATTATCCCAGCCAACAAAGTTTTGATCGATGGCAATGCCATCCCAGTTCGTAAACGTCAAATAAATACCATACAGAAATGGAATAATCATCACTGTAGCAAACGCAAATAATGTCGGGCCAGTAAAGATCAGGCGGGTTCGCAGACGTGTCCATAATCCTTTTTCGGTCAGCATTGTCAACCTCCACTCTATTTCCAAATAATTAGCCTAACGGTTATGCCGGAAACAAGTCGAACAGACCTCGTGTGGAAGCTGTACATTCATCATCTCCGGCGTACCGCAAGTCTCTCTCTATGTGCTGCTCAGGGCTAAAATTAATTCCTTTATTTCACGTTGCTCCAGTATGCCTGAATTTCGCTGGCAAGTCCGGCACGGTCAATGACGTCAGCCAAGTATTTCTGCATGGATGCTCCCAGTTTGGACCAGTGATCCGCAGGAAGTGTACTCATTGATTCCTCGATTTTGCCTGCCTTGATGTATTCACTAATGGACTTGCCAAGCGGATCGGTTGGCTCCAGTGTGATGTTGCTGAATGCCGGAATAATACTGGCTTGATTTACCAGGAAATCCTGACCCTTTTCGTTATAAACAATCCACTCCAAGAATTTCTTCGCAGCTTCCTGCTGCGCTGGTGTGCTCTTTTCCTTATCCAACAATATTCGTTTGGATACGGCAGCAGAGATTTGCGTATTACCGAAATCATCCGCATTATTGCTCACAGGTACTGGCAGGAAGCCGTATTTCCCATCTGCTGTATCAAAGCTTGAAATTTGCGGCCATGCCCAGTTGCCCTGGAACCAGATGCCAACCTCACCCTTGCCAAGCACCTCAGGTCCACGCTCATAAGTTCCGGACAGGGGAGAAGCCTTGTCAATATTGTAGGTTTTCATCAGATCAAATGTATTTAACAAGCCATTAAACACGGCGTTGGAAGCAAGGTCCACTTGACCTGCCTTCAGATCAGTAATGAATTGATCCACCTTCGCACGATCCGGCGACTGCCCACCATATGCAAGCCCAAGATAATGCGCACCAAGCGACCAATCCATCGGAGATACAATCAAAGGTGATTTTCCAGTAGCAGCGATCTTTTGGAACAGCTCATCAAGCTGTGCAGTGGTCTGTACAGACTTTGGATCGAATGTCCCACCTACCGCCTGATCCAAGACATTCTGGTTATAGATGAATCCATATCCTTCAATAGAGAACGGGAAGGCATAATTTTTGCCATCAAACGTTGTAGCCGCTGTGCTGTTCTCCACAGCGTCCTTCATCCAAGACTCGGATGTGAGATCCAGAACACGATCCTTGAATTTCTCGACATCCCCTGTATCCAGCATCATCATCGTTGTAGGGCCGCCGGAAGCATACAAAGCAGACGCTTTTTCAAACGGAGACTGTCCACTGCCTACAGGTACAATTTCAAGTGTGACATTTGGATTTTCGGCATGGAAGTCTTTAGCCGCTTGCTCCAGCTGACTGTTAATTTCCGACTTGGAATTGAGCAAGGTGATTTTGACACTCTCACTGCTGCTCTCCTCTGAGGAGGGTTTGGACTCCGTCGCTGCTTTACTTCCACATGCCGACAATACAAGCATCATAATCAAAGACAATACCGATAATTTCATCATCCATCTCTGTTCTCTTTTCATCTTGTTATGGCCCCCGATCAGTAGTTTAAAAGGAAACGCTTACAAATCGAATTATAATGTCAAAGGTTTGACATGTCAATCGTTTGACATATTATTTTAAAAAAATTTTGCGCCTTGTTTTTTTCGTGGCAAAAGGACAAACAGGAAAAAACGACCTGTATCAGGTCGTCTCTCTCTCCACTAAGGTAACTGGCAAAATATGCTCCATTCCGATCTTCTCTTCCGCGAGCTGGCGCCGAATCAGATCAATCGCCAGCTTAGCCATGGCCTCCACCGGCTGCCTGATCGTTGTTATGCCAGGTACCGTATACGCTGCCGCACGACTGTCATCATAACCTACAATAGCGATATCGTCAGGTACCCTGCGCCCCCCTAACATGATCTGCTTCAGCGCATGCACCGCCATCAGATCACTCGTTACAAAGAGCCCATCCACCTCCGGGTGTTGTGCAAGCAGCTTATCCACCAATTCCGTATACTGATGCTGATCAAACACATTCAGATCGGTTTCATGAATCATGACCGGCTTGACTCCATGAGCCTGCAATGTATCAACGAAACCTGTCGTCCGGCGATTGGACAGCATTTGCAATTCCAAATTACCGCAGATATGTGCCAGATTCCGTCTGTTCTTCGAGAGCAGCAATTCAGCAGCCATAACCCCTCCCTGATAGTTATCAGATGAGATAAACGGGATGTCTTCACCGATCTTACGATCAAAGGTCACGATTGGGGAATGCAGGTTCATATACTCATCGACTTCAAGTGTATGACTTCCCATAATAATGCCATCTACGCGATTACCCTTGAGCATTTCCACATATTCACGCTCTTTGGAAGGGTCCATGTGGGAATTGCATAACATAATTTTAAATCCATTCTGGTATGCATGGTACTCAACATAGTTAGCCAGTTCTCCAAAAAACGGATGGGATACATCGGGAATAATCAAGCCTATAACATTGGATTGTTTACGCAGAAGAGAACGGGCAATTTCGTTGGGTCGATAGTTCAGTTCGTCCATGGTTTGATACACTTTGTCCCGAGTCTTCTGACTGATATATCCCCGGTTGTTTAATACACGCGAGACGGTAGTTACAGAAACTCCTGCCCTGAGTGCAACATCATGAATTGTTGCCATAACAGCCTCTTTTCCTACAACATTCTTCATACAGATATTATTATAAACCTATTGCTAACCCTGAACCAATCCGCGGTATCTGCCCGCTCTTTCATTCCGCTACAATTCTCGATCTCGGCATGCTATGCATTGCTCCGTGCGTAACATGGACCTGTACCACATACGTACCTGGTTCTTCAAAGGTATGCTGGATTTCATACAGCCCTTCCTCTGTCTCATTGGCAGTAATAGCCCCCTGATTCTCCAGTTCTTCAGCTGTCATCATACCTTGCTCCGGAGATACAGAAGGCGGATCATCAAGCTCATTCCAGATCTGGAATTGCACATTGTCGGCATGACTTAACGGTGCATCTCCCTGTGTAAGCTTCACCTGCAACCGTGTTGGTTTATGAAGAGTAGCCTTCTCCGGAACGTCAAGTTTCACCCGGACCATCTCTGGCATCTCCCCGGAAGCAGACTGCTCCTCATAGGAGCAGCCAGCGACCAAAAACATGAGCACCAAAAAGGGCATGAACCAACGAGCTTGTCCGCTCATCACCATCTATCCTTTCTTATCAAGAAGATTTGGGTGTTTTGCCGATACCCCACAGCATCACAATGATGATAATAAAGGCGATCAGTGCCAGTAGTGGAATGGTGATGAAACCAAACCAGTTCAAATAGTCGGTATAACACGGAACCTTGCCACACGCTACGGCATTACCTGTAGCCGAAAAAATACGCTGGATCGTTACATGATATAGCGAAATGCTACCCCCGACAAAACTAAGTGGGAGTACGTATTTGGTGATGCCCACGTCATCCTTAAAGTAGGCAATGCCCAGCAAAATGGTTAGTGGATACATGAATATACGCTGGTACCAGCACAGATCACATGGTAGATATCCCTTGATCTCACTGAAATAGAGACTCCCCCCTGTTGCGATAACCGAAACGGCCCAAGCAACAAATAACCGGGTATCCACATTTCTCGCTGGGCGCTCCGATTTTGATGATGTACTCATTCCTCTGTCCCCCCTCTTCATTTTGCTTATACCAAATGATCATACATCATTATAGACTCCATCGGCTATTCAAGCTGTTATGTAGGTCATTACCCAATGATTATACCAAATATTTGAACTTATGGGTTCATTCATGGTCACATTGAATGTACTCATCCTTTTCCATTCCTTTTTTCCTTGCATACGTATTTCCCCAGTCGCACATCGTGTTCAATACCGGAACAAAAGATCGTCCAAGATCAGTTAAACTATATTCTACTTTTGGCGGGACCTCCTTGAATATTTCCCTGTGAACAAGTCCATCGCTCTCCAACTGTTTCAATTGGTCGGTTAAGACCTTTTGTGTGATTCCAGGTATCAATTCATAGAATTCCTTGGTTCGTACCGATTGTTGACTCAGAAAAAAAAGGATAAGACACTTCCACTTCCCTCCAGCGATATCCATGAAAATATTTATTCCAGTATTATATTTAACCAATGTCCCGTCACTCCCCAATAGATACTTTAAAGTGGTTATACCACCTTTTTGTGCGTTATTTTCGTATTTGTTATTGCCTACTATAATTCAAGGGAGCTCAAAATAACAACGATGGAGATGATTTTGTGAGTGTACAAACCATTTTGGAAAAACGACGTTCCGTTCGTCATTTTGATTCAAATTATACGATAAGCCCAGTGATTCTGACATCGCTCATTGAATCTGCAAGCAAGTCACCGAATGGGAATAATATTCAAGCCACCCGGTACCTAATTATTGATGATCCCGACTTGCGGAGCACATTGCTGCCTATAGCTTTTAATCAACAACAGGTGATGGATGCTTCAGCATTGATCGTCATGTTGGGGGATTATCAGGCATTTGAGCAAGATAACATCATCAACATTCACGAAGAAGGTTTTCAGTCGGGCTATTTTGATGCATCACTCCGAGATTATCTGGCGAATGCGGCAATACAATACTATGCCAACAAATCCGATGAAGAGCTGAAGTTGGAGTTAACCCGAGATGTAAGCCTGGCATCGATGTCATTCATTCTGCTCGCCAATGAAGCCGGTTTCGAAACCATAACTATGTCAGGTTATGATTCCGCTCAATTAAAAGCCAGCCTGAATATTTCCGATAGATACTTGGATGTCATGCTGATCGCTGTTGGCAAAGGTATTAAAAATGGACATCGAACGGTACGTCATCCTGTTCATCAAATTATGTATCGCAATACAATAACTTCCTTAGGATAACAAAAAGAAGCTGCCGTATGGGGCAGCTTCTTTTTAATTCATTCGTATTAAACTCTTCTTATTACATGGATTTGGTCAACGTAATGGAACCATCTTTTTGTGCCCATTTCACGTCCCAGTTCAGAAGTTCAGCAATGAAACGCAGAGGTACTTGCGTACGTCCATCTTTATTTACAAATACCGTTGCACCCACGTTTTTCTTCACGCCGTTCACTTCCATAACGTTGTTGTTCACCCAGAATTCAAGGGTATCATCGCCAGCCATTACCGTTACTTGTTGTGCTTTTTTGTCCCATTTCACCGTTGCACCGATACCTTCACTCAAGAAACGCAGTGGAATATAGGTTGTGTTTTTCCAAAGCACTGGTGTGGTGTCCATGTTGGTCGTTTTGTCGTTAATTTTCAGCATTTTGCTGTTCAGTTGCATCCACACCGTTGTCATTTCTGGCGCTGGTGCAGGTGTTGCTGGCTCTTGGAATTTGTCGTTAAATTGAGTCACGATGGCGTTACCCAAGGCTTGACCTACACCAAACATCACTTTGAAGCCTTCACGATTGGTTGTGTAGGAAGCATCATAGTTGCCTGCTGCATATTGATCCAATACGTTTTGCACTTGATTTTCATGTGTTGTCAGCGCATGTTGTCCTGCTGCTTTGGGCAGATTGCCAGCTGTTGCGGAATCCAGGAATGTAGCGAACTCTGTTGTAAAACCATCAATACGTTTCTCTACTGCTGCACGAGCGGTAGCATCGTTGTTTTTAACGGCTTTTACATAGTCGCTTTGCGCATTAACGTGATTCGTTACCCAAATTTTCTCGAAAGCATTTGCACCATCGTTACCGTAAACGGAAGCAATCGCTGCTTTGAAGTCAGCTGTGTTTCCAGCTTCAGCTGTAATCAGTGCGTTGGAAGCGGATGTACGACCATCATATTCCTCTTGCATTTGCAGAGCCGAAAGCGCAAAGTGCTCAGAAGCCAAATGGTTGAGTGCAGATCTCAGATCAGCTGCTTTTGTATCCGCTTTGGTATTTTCAAATTTCTCAGGCATTTGTGTAGTAATTGCTGTGGAAAGTGCCTTACTTACGTCGAACATTTCTTTGAACCCTTCACGGTAAGCCTTGTATGCATCAGCGTAATCTCCAGCTACATACTCATCAAATACTTTTTGTACGAGATCTTCATGTACTTGCAGCGCCTGTTTGGCTGCTGCTTTTGGCAATTTGCCTTCGGTAGCTGTGCTCAGGAACGTGGAGAACTCATCCACAAAACCGTTGATGTTGGCCTGTGCTTGTTTGATCCCAGCCTGGTTGCCCATTTTGGTTGCTTTCACCAGATCATCTGTGTATTTGTTATGAGCGCGGAAGATACGTTCGAATTCTTTGGCACCTGCCTCACCATATAGGGAAGCAATCGCTGGTTGCATATCCAGTGCATTCTGGTCGAGTGCTTTGTAGGCTGCATCTGCATCTTTTGCTCCGTCATATGCTTTTGCCATTGCCGTTACTGCGAGTGCAAAGTGCTCGGACAGCAGGTGGTCCAGGTTTGCTCTCAAGTCAGCCGCAGGTGTATTTACGGATGCTTTCATCATTGTCATTGGTGTCTGTGGGGCGGAAGCTGCTCCAGCGATTCCCGGCATCAACAGTGTCAAGCTAAGTACAGGTGCGATAAACTTCTTCATTTTCATTTTCATTACGTGTTCACTCCTCGATTATGTTTTGTGTATAATTTCTTTCCTTGTCGTCGTCTTCATAGGGTGTAACGCAGGGTTCTCTAATCTGGATCACTCTGTGGGCAAAAAAAATTACAGCCTTCAGTGAAGAAAGCTGCAAATGCCTGATGTATCAAGGTTTTTTTGAATTAAAAAAATTTAAAATTGTAGTGATCTTTCCGATCCAAGACTACCTACATACTGTAAGACAGATACTTCATTTACCTTATTTTCTCAACTAAAGCTTACATCAAAGGTTATCCTGAAGTACAATGAAGACATATCAACTTATTCGCGAAGGAGGTCCATTCATGACCTGGTTGCCTTATGTTTTAATTGTCGGTATCGCCTTGTTTGGAGGTATTGCTACCATGATTATCGGAAATTCCAAAGCCAATCAGACCAGCAACCCCGAATATGATCGCCGCACAAAGCAAAACCTCAGTAAACTTTCCTATGTATATGTTGGTGCGATTGTACTTGGCTTTGGCGGACTAGTCCTCTATCTCTTCAATTAAAGTTATTCAATTCGGCACGTTCGAACACGCCTAGCAGCTTCCGTTTTCATTCAACATTCTCCTGTATATACACACATGTTTACAAGTTGGAGATAATTCAGAATTATTCTGGATATGTTCGGGGTTTAATATAAAGCCATAAGGGACAGCGAGCCCATTAAACAAAACCAAACCCCAACTTGAAGGAGAGATATATGATGAAAAAAAACATGAAGAAATCCGTAGCAACGATGATGGTACTCGGCATGACATTAACAGGAGCAACGGGCGTATTTGCCGGAACGCAGCTGGAGAAAATCTCTGCATACCTTAACCATGGAATCAGCTTTAATGTTGATGGCGCGGCTTACTCACCAACCGATGGCAATGGCAAAAAACTGGCTCCAATTACCTATAACAACTCTACTTATCTGCCTGTACGTGCGCTTGCCGATGCCCTGCATGTACCTGTATCCTATGACAGCAAAAAAGGACAGGTCATTATTGGCCAAGCAACAACCAATCCATCAGCCCTGACGAATGTAACGTATAGCGCAGCACAAAAAGAGGCGATTCAAAAAGCTTTTGCACAATTCGATGGGTTTGAAACAGCTTATGCCCCTCAGCAGATGATCGCAGGTGACACGTTTAAAAGTGTAGGTGCAGGTGGCGACGGCGTCAGCTTTGTTTTCAACCATATGAAAGTGGATGTATCTCCAAGAGATTATTCGGACGGTTATACGAGCAAAGACGTTAAACTGTCCAATGGTGTTATCGCCAAGTGGTACACACCCGATCAAACGGGCATGCTCACCTTCCAACTGGATGATCGCTACGTTACCCTTAGCTCCCCGAATCATAAGCTGAGCCAAACTCAGTTGCAACAAGTCGCTGTCTCTGTTCAAAAGGCAACTGGCAGCAACGATCAAGGGACCACTGCATTCGCTGATGTGAACTATAGCAAACAACAATTGGATAACATGCGTAAGGCATTTGCGAAGTTTGACGGATTCACCACTGCTTATGCCCCACAACATATGGTTGCGGGAGATACGTTCAAAAGCGTAGGTGCAGGCGGCGATGGTGTAAACTTTGTTTTCAATCGTATGAATGTAACGGTATCCCCTAAAGACTACTCGTTCAGCTATGATGGCAAAACGGTAAAACTGCCTAATGGCGTATCAGCCAAATGGTACACACCAGACCAAACGGATATGCTCACGTTCAAGCTGGATGATCGTTATGTAACCCTCAGCTCACCGAATAACCAATTGACTCACACTCAACTGGAGCAAATGGCGGTATCCGTAAAAAAATTGAAATAAACAAAAATAAACACACATCATTTCGGTCCCGCTCTATGAGCTGGGGCTGATTTGGTGTGTGTTACGTATGCTCAAGCTCTGCTGCAAAGACCTCTTCCTGTTCGTCTGTCCCTAATCTGCAATTAACTCTCTGCCTTGTTCATGACCTGGCGAAGCCAGTAATACCGATGCAAGTCCATGATAAAATGGAACACCACAAAAGCCAGCATAATGTATACAGACATTAGCACAACAGCCACAGTCTGCTGTGTAACAAAGGCCAGTGAAATATTGGCCAGAAGATATGCTCCGCCCGTAATCATCGTTAATGTCGCAACAGGCACACCCGTGCTCTTATCCCCTTTTTTACGCTGAGGGGGGTGCTGCAGCTTACGCAAACGAAACTTCACGTACTGGAACAAGGCAAAACCATATACGGCAAATGATCCAATGGCGTACCAAGGTGTCGACAGACCAAGTGTCCCGTAGGCAAACTTCTGTATAATCACCATAAATCCCACAGAACAAACGATGCCAAATACGCCTCGGAACAATACATAATTCAGTTGGAGTCTGCGTGGGGCAGCAATCAGGGCAATCGCCCATATATTCATAAAGGCTAGCGGTGGCACGAGAATATACGCATACAACGATTGGAACGGGACACTGAACACGGGAATAAGCAGAAATACGTTAAGAAAAAACAGGACAAGTATGCCTGCACTCAGCCGAATACCATCTACCGCATAGATAACATAAGGTGAATCATCATACGGTTTTGAACGTTTATTGTTCGCCATTATAGATCTTCCTTGATAGATACGTTTCGTCATGACTACAATGCCAGTTCCGTTAAACGAACAACCCTGCGATAGACCATCGCATCCATCAAATCCTCCCAATCGAGTTCCCTGGCATTAACGTCTCGATAATAGACCGCAGCAGCAGGCAAGAAACCAACCAGCGGTCCTGTACCACCACATATCAGGCTACCGCCGTCCCCGCCTTTGGGCATCACATCCCCACCCGAATCGATCGTAAGCTCATACTTGTAGGGGTCTCCGGCAAATTTCGCTCCGAAGAAATTTGGAAGTTCCAGATCATAAGGACGATCATCCTTTTCTTCCACCCGTGAAGAGTCCGGTTCTGTCGATTCATCCATAAGCTCATCCACGCCTTCCAGACTGCCAAAGTGCTTCAATCTCATTGTATAGTCGAAGCTATCTCCCCAGGGAAATAATGTGCGACAACCGCCGCCATAGATGTACTCCCATTCGTCTTCGGTCAGCAAACCAAACCCCGCCGCAGCTTCCTCCCTCACAACGTCTTCCAACTCTATTCCTTCGTTGAACCACAGGATTCGGACTTCATTCTCACTGTGGCGAATCAGACGAAATTGTTGATGCAATTCATATTCACGTATTTCCGATTGCTTAAACTGCTCCAGTGCTGACGGGAAATCAGGATTTTCCTGTGCAAATGCTTCCTCCTCGGACACTTCAATCCAGCCAAGCGAGATCAGTTCGCATTCAACAAGCATCGGCGCAATAGTAACTTCTCTCACAGGTGACATTTGACTCGCCAGAAACGAATCCACGTCCTCCACACCATACTCACTGACCGTTTCATGCAGGTCGGATGAGGTCTCTTCGTTCATACCATGCTGCCAACGATCCCAGCCAAGCGTTACCTGATCCCCAGGCACAAACACAAATCTCAGCCCCTCCTCCGTAAATACACCTGTCTCCATCCGCTGACCGAATCGTTCAAATGTCTCGAGACCCTCATATACCATACCAACTGGTAACTGACGAACAAGCTTATGCATCCATGCCTCTTTGTCCTGAGTATTCAACTCCTGCCACATGTCTCTTCTCAATGTTTCCATAACTCCCCCCCCACCTTCCCTTATACACTTTCACTTCTCTAAAATGCTTTACTGGCTGGCACAGCACATTCTCACTTGTCTTGTTTACATTTTTATTTCCCTGCGGCCTGCAACAGTTCCAGCAATAATTCCTTCCGTCTTCCCTCCGCTTTGCGAGCGAGCGTTGAGAGCTTCTCCACCTTGCCAAAGATCGGATAGAGTACACGTTCCGCTTCATAATACTCAAGTTCTTGAATCTGTCTAACCAACAGTTCGAGTATTTCTTCATTCTCCAGCTCGGGCTGAATCTTCAGCTTCAGACTATCGGTCGAACGACGCAAGCTGGTGACTAACGCAGGTATGGATTGAGCCGTTACACCCTGTTTTTCCACAAATGCCGCAATAAACTTATCTTGAATTAACTGATGCTCATCATCCACTTCACCCATGTAATATTCAACCAGCGGGAAATACCGCTCATCCACGAGCCCCAGCCCAAAGGTTGCATAACTGCCTGGCATACAGCTTTTCTCTCCCTCGGTATCCTCATAAAACTCGAACTCCTGGATCGCCTCACGCGCATACTCTTCCAGAAGTGGATGCAACTCCGGGTACTCCAGTGCATTGGCAAAGAATCGGTGCGTATCCGACTTCGCGAGTCCCTTGATCGGCAAATACTGTTTTACGCTGGACTTGAGCTTGATCTTATAACTTTTCGGAAAGCCCTGTTTCAATAAATGAGTGATAAAGGTAAGTGCCTGCTGATAGGCGCCGGGCTCTTCCTTCCGAACGTGAATGGTCATTAGAGCAAATACATCATTTGCTTTGCATTCTACTTCTTCCGTCTTCACATAAATAACGTCCTTCGCATACGTACCGCTACCTTCTGTCATCATACGTACCGCACGTTTGCTACCAAGCTGCTTCGCGAGTTCCAGAAAGGTCACACCTTTGGGTTTGCTATAACTCGGCTCAAAACGTAGAATCATGACCGCCGCGTATAACAGCAGATCGATTGGTTGAGTCCCGGATGTTTGCTGCTCCCCATGCTCGTCCAAATGTTGACCTGTCTGTGTTTCAATATTCGATTGAAGCGTTACTCCGGGCTTAAGTGAATATTCATTGGTACGATAGGGCGAAGACTGTACATCATAATACTGTGGCAAAAACTGGTTCTCCGCCCATGACGTCACTGCACGAGTAATCTCACCACGATGTTCCGCAAGTGCATCCGGACGACCCTGATTCAACTCTTGAATCCGGTCATACTGCCTGATGGTCCATGCTACATCCAACTCCGGGAACAGCTTTGGATCGAGCAGATGACTCGTCAAAAAAAAGGATTCCAATGGCTTCGTTGGATATGTACTGTACTCCAGCTTCTTGTCTACATAGGTATGAATACACTCAAGGAGCAGCTGTCTTTTCTCTTCGTTTATCCATTCAAATAAAGTCAGTTGCAACTTGCCTTCGGTTGTTGGGAATTTCCCGCGGAAGGTAAAGCGGTAGTCAATCAAAGGGGAATTTGCCAGCTTGTCCACTCTTCCCTGCACTACCTCTGCAAGCTTAGGCCCGATCTCGTTCCGTACCTGTTCCTCGGTAAAGGCTCCTGCCCGCTTTGATTTCACATCATCATCCAAACCCAGATCCAGGCTGTCTATCGTGGTCCGTCCAGGTTTGTAATCCAGTACAATATCATTAAAAATACCCATTTGCAGTGTAGTTCGCTTCACAACACTTTCCAAGTCATCCCGTTTTTCCTGTTCATCAAACCATTCATGAATCGTCGTAATCATCTCTTCCATCGCCTGGTCATAAAGTGTGCTCATCTAATCTCCTGCCTTCCCATGCATCTTATGTGTTCATCAACCACACTTGAACCGACTTGAACCTCTATGAATCCCGGATCAATCCGGGACATCTATGTTATAAATACGTATTGATGTTCGTATATTACCTATTATTTTACTCTCTCAAGTACAATCGGAACAATAAGGCTTACGCACGGTTGTTCGATAGTAAGAGAGATCTACGGATTCCTTTTTTTTCACATCTATGTAGGCTCTCGGTATGCCCTCGCTATCATCATCCCCACGTTGTATAATCATTGTATTCCTTTTCAGGAGGTCAGACGAAATGAGCTACAGCAAATACTTCCCCTTGGAAAACTATTTGAATCAAGTTTCAATCACCCTTACATATGCAGAGCTTGAGGAGATTCTCGGATTTACATTACCCCCTACAGCGTATAATCGCGAACAATGGTGGGTGAATAATTCCATGAATCATACACAGGCACTATCCTGGTTAAATGCCGGATGGAAGGTGGAGAATGTGATTTTAGGTAAACAAGTAACTTTTGTGCGCTACGAGTCCTAATTGATTATGTATGATATAAATTGTTAGTTATAACTCCAAAGGCTCTATTGTTCCATAAATGTTATTCGAGACAAAAAAAGCAGGGTAGACTGATGATTTCATCAATTTACCCTGCTTTGATATTTTAATTAACTGTTTTATACCACTCGTTCACTTCGGCGGTAATATCATCCCCGCCCATGGATTTCCACTTCGTCACAAACGCATCAAATTCCTCAATGCCCACCTGACCATAGATGATCTTGCTGAACGTATCCTTCTCCAGCTTGTCGATTGCATCCTTCTTCATTTTCATCGTCTCGGTTGGTGCTCCCGTGAACTTGTTCTTGATCGCATTATCTTTATTCGCAACGACCACTTCAGCGGCTGCAAATACTTCGGGTTTGTTGGCAATTTTCGTATTTTTCTCAAAAGGCGTCTCCGGTTCTTTACCCTTCGCAAGTTCCGCCAACGTATCCATCATCAGATTCGGAATCCGTGCACCATCATACGTAATCGTATATTTGAGTGGTGATACGCCGTCCTTCACTTCAGCTTCACCAACAACTTTGCCATCCACGATGTCATAGTCATATCCTTGCGCAAATCCATGCTCGAACTCGCTGCCCACTTTCGGGTTGGCAAAATTGTCGAACAAATAATTCTGATATGTGAAGAAAATCTCCGGGTTCGCCATGTCTTTGTTAATCAGCACAACGCCGTTACTTGCACCAGATCCATGCTGGTGGCTCTCACCTGTTGGCCCTGTAAGGAGTGCAATGGCTTTGTACGTGGCACCATCCACATTTTTCTTCACATCATCAATCGGCCAGTTCGGCATCCAGTGTGGCCCCACGATAATGCCCGCTTTACCTGCGGTGAACAATTCTGCTGCTTTAATCTCGTCATAGACACCCGCTTCTTTGGGCAGGTAACCTTTGGACAACCAATCCTTCATTGTCGCGAGGCCTTCCTTCACGCCTGGCTGAATGGAGCCATATTGCAGTGTTCCGTCTCCAGCATCATTCCACTGTCCAGGCATCGTGTTGTACATGCCGAAGATCCAGCCGGATTCCGTCATCCAGGTATTGAGCGCATTTTTCATGCCCACGGTCAGACCATAGGTATCTTTCTTGCCGTTTCCATCCGGGTCCTGATTTGTAAAAGCATCCATGACCGTAACCAGCTCATCCATGGTTTTTGGTTCTTCCAGTCCCAGCTTCTTCAGCCAGTCTTCCCGAATGAACATGACCGAATCGCCGTTGTACGCATAATCGAAGATTGGAATGCCATAACGCTCGCCCTCATACATGTATGGATACCATTCTTCCGGTGCAGATTCGGATGCCTGTTTCCATGTGTCCGAAGCATACTTGTCAAATAGCTCGCCTGCATTCGCAAATTTGCCGGACTCAATTAATTCCCGGACCAGATTGTAGTCTCCCCGAATGGATACGATATCCGGCAGTTCTTCGTTAGCGGACAGCGACAAGCGCAATTTCGTGTAAAATGCATCATTCGTTACCGATACAGCCCACGGTGTGGTCAGATCGATGCCGAGTCGTTCCTTGGCCCATTTCGTATGCACATTGTTCTGTGCCGTTTCCCCATTCTTGAACTTCGTATCATCATTCCAGGCCCGCAGATAACTCATCTGTACCGCAGGTTCATACTTCCCGTCTTGCAGAGCAAGTGGTGCAGCGGCTTCCTTGGCCGGTTCTTCCTTGGCCCCCGAACTGCATGCTGTTACAGCAACCATCGTTATTGCAAGCAATGCCGTCATCATTTTTCTATACATGAACTAACCCCTCCTCAGGTAACTTGGATACCCTTATGTGCCAAATGCACCTTACATGAAAAGGATAGTGCAGCCGGGGAGGCAAACATATATCACAATTTCAATGTTCATATCGATTTGTTAACCGTTCCGAAAATCCTGCGGGGTCAGTCCATAATGTTTGCGGAACACTTGAATGAAATAAGGGGTGTTGTTGTACCCCACTTCCTGACCAACTTCATAGATCTTCATGGCTGTATGTTTGAGCAAATGAACCGCACGTTCCATTCTGGAACGGATAATGTAATCACTAATGCCTTCCCCTGTGGATTGTTTATACATTTTCGACAGATATACCGGGTGCAGATGCACCTCTCCGGCAATGACCTGCAACGATAAATCCTCCCCCAGATGATGGTCAATCCATTGCTGCACCTGCCTGATCAGCGTGGATCCGGCATCCTGTCCCGCATCGCTGGTGCTCTCGGCCCACTGCTGCATCACAGACCGAGTCCACGTTTCCAGACTACGCAGCGAGATGCCATAACCATCCTTGAGCAGCTGCTGGTACTGCTCGCCAAGCACTTCGGCTAACTGTCTTCCTTCCCGGTGAGCCATATAGGAGAATGCCGCCGCCAAATAATGAAAAGCCACATACACATGTTCGGGAAACACACTGTTCGAAAGTTCGGCAAAGATCTGATCAATCTTACGGTGTGCATCCTCCATGCGTCCGGCTTCCAGTAACGTCGTCAGACCCGGCGGTTCATACAGCGCTGCAAGAGACTTCAACGTGGCCCCATTGGTTCCTGCCGCCGCATTCAGATGTAATCCTTTGCCCGCATCGGCCTGCTTGCGAAGCGCACTGACGGCTTGATGATATAGCTGAGGCACCTGATCTGGGAAACGTCCCATACGACTAACGGACAGGGAAATGGTCGCGTTCAGATACTGCCTCACACTGTGAAGCAACCGTTCTCCAAGTCGGCCCATTAGCACTTCCGGTTCGGCTTGGGTTTGTTTGGGGCTGGCCATAAAGACCAGATCATCATAGGCGTCATCCGTATGGCAGAGATGATAGGTGCTGCCGTAGATCTCTTCCACCACATTGGAGATGGCGTACTTCATCAGTCGAAATGCTCTATGTGTGGGTTGATGGTCATCATAACGAATGAGCAGCAGTTGCATTTTATCCTGTGGGCGGAACCCGATCTCCAATTGCTCCAGCTTGCCTTCGAGTTCAGCATCCGCAAATTTATGTCCTAACAGTACATCCTTCATCAGCTCCGCACGCCTCTCGGGCAGATGTTCCCTTACCGAATACATGGCCCGCTGATGCAGCATTTGTTTCTCACCCTCCAGGCGAATCTGTACTGCGGCCTGCTGCACGGATTCGATCAGTTCCTCATCCCGGACCGGTTTGAGCAGATAACTGACTGTCCCATGTTTGAGCGCCTGCTTCGCATAATCGAAGGATGCATGCCCCGATAAAATAATACATTTGGTCTGTTCCCACTTTTGCCGAATGTGACTGACCAGATCCAGACCGGACAGACCCGGCATGCGGATATCCGTGATAATAATATGAATTGAATGTGTTGCCATATGTTCCAGTGCCTCTTTGACTGAATAAGCTTTGAATACCTGACCAATCCCGTGTTCTCTCCACGGTATCGAGACAGCGATCGACTCTACTGCCGAATGTTCATCATCCACGACCATCAGATTCATCATACATATGTTCCTCCTCAAACCATCGAATTTCTACACTAAGTCCACCATAGGGAATCGCTCCAAAATGAAGCCCGGACGACAGCCCATATCGCGTAACGAGACGCTGGTGCACATTCCACGTGCCTGTTCCAATTTCCTCACCCATCGGTTCATTGATCTCCCGTTCCAATTCGGCAATCTCTTCCGCTGTTAGCGTGACACCGTCATTGTCAACAAACAGGCTATATCTTGTATATTTGCGTCCCTCAATATGTTCGGGTACCGCCATCCCCGTTACGACGACATGCCCACTGCCTTCCATCGGTTCGATGCCGTGGATCACTGCATTCTCTACAATAGGCTGAATGAGCAGCCGCGGAATGTGGAGCTGCATCAGTTGCTGCGGTACGGCAATCTCGTAAGTCAGACGGTTGGTCCGCATCTGTTGAATGGACAGATAATGGTCCAGCAGCCGGATCTCTTCTTCAACTGTTGTCATGTCATTTTCGCCCCGCGTAATGTAGCGATAGTAGTCTCCCAGACTTAGCGACATGGCAATAACCGCTTCACGGTTGCCAAGCTGGGTCATATTTTTGATATAAAACAGGCAGTTGTACAGGAAATGCGGGTTGATCTGTGATTGCAGATGTTTCAATGTCGCTTCCCGTGAGCGAATACGTTCCTCGTATACCTTCTCGATCAATTCCTGAATCTGCTCCGCCATATGGTTGAAACTCTGGGTGAGATACGCGAATTCGTCACGGGAGTGATCGACTGGAATCCGTGTGGACAGCTGCCCTTTGCGAATCTGTTGCAACCCTCTCATCAAACGATGGATGGGCACCTGAACTTTTCGATACAAAAGCAGTGCGGCCCCGATACTGAGCACGAGCAGTAACAATATGGAGGTAATAAACATATTTCGGCTCTTGTCCATCGGGGTTAACAAATCATCCAATACCACCGGGTTCACGTATACTGCTTGCAGTTGTTTGGAGTGCACGTAACTGACCAGATACTGTTTACCGCCCACCTCCAGCTGATGATTGCCTTCCCTCTCCGGTCCGTTAAAGGGGATATCTCGCATGATCGCTTCGACCAGTTCGGGGTCCGCCGTACGGTTCAGCAACGGATCATTACCTGGTACGAGCAAGAAAGGATCTCCTCCCTGCGTTTCTTTGAAATCATCCAGCATGGCAACCACGTTCATCGGGTCAAAATTAATCTCCATCACCGTTCGCACGCCTGTGTTCACCGGCTTTTCATTCCACTCGTAGTTATCCGTGAAAAAGTAGGTGAAACTCCCCTGCTCCAGCTGCCATTGGCCAGGTTGCGGGAACGTCAACATCTTTTCATCATAGACCGTCCGGCTGGACATGGTGGATAACACAAGTTCCGCTTGTGGCAGCACAATGGTAATATCGTTCTTCCAGCGGCTGGTGGACTGGTACAATGATAATTTGTCGAGAATATCCAGATAGATGCTGTTTTTCTCATATTGGCTGGTTGAGTCCGTCATGTACCGGTAGTGCAGGATACTCGGATCTCGCAGCAATGTCAGGCCATACAGCGAGAGCTGCTCGATATTTTTATCCACCTGAGAACTGAAATAATTGAACTGGTTCAGACTCGACTGTTGTTTCTCTTCAACGACCATATCCACATTTGCCTGGTTCGCATACGTATAGAGCAGCAGAATGGGTACGAGCAGGCAGATTAAGAGAATGACCGTTTTCGCAAATACTGTGAATTTCATCGTTTCACCCTGTCCCTGAATTTGAAGTCGTTCTATACCGAAGTCCTATTTTATATTGAAAACCCTTACATTTCTAGTTGATTTTATATTCGCCCGCTTTCCTGCAACTTGTAATTCTATGTTTCCATCAACAAGTTAATATTTCAACATCCGCATTGAAATGTTGTTCTATAGTCCGCCCTTTTCCGTTGCTATAATTCAGTTGCTCCACTCTGTGCAGAGGCTTTCTCGCCTCATGTTGTCAGGGTTGGACGAGATAAAGGAGGGACCCTGATGGCTATCGAACAACCGTTAACAACCCATACGCCGGTGCGAAAAATGACACCCCATCCAAGCAAACGTACCCGCTGGAATTTCAAACGCACGTGGCCGCTGCATCTGATGCTGCTGCCTGCTGTACTGCTCACATTGCTGTTCGCCTATGTGCCCATGGGCGGCATTATTATTGCTTTTCAGGATTTCAAACCGTGGCTGGGGTTCACTGGCTCCAAATGGGTGGGCTGGGACAACTTCCGGTTCATGTTCGAATATCCCGACAGCGTTCAAGTCATCTGGAACACGGTACTGATCGCTTCAATGAAAATTGTGGCCGGACTTATCGCCCCTGTGGTGTTCGCCATTTTACTGAATGAGGTTCGGAACTCCACGTTCAAACGTTTCTCACAGACCTTGGTGTATCTGCCCCATTTCCTGTCCTGGGTTGTCCTGGGCGGCATTTTGCTCGATATGTTATCACCGGAAGGTGGGCTGGTAAACCAGGTGCTGGCGGCGGCTGGCGTTGAACCGATTTTCTTTCTGGGGGATGGCGACTGGTTCCGTGTAACGGTGGTTGTCAGTGATGTATGGAAGGAATTTGGATTCGGGACAATTGTATTTCTGGCAGCACTTGCGGGCATTAACCCGGCATTGTACGAGGCTTCGGAGGTAGATGGGGCAACACGACTTAGACAGACATTGCACATTACCCTGCCTGCCCTTGTGCCGATGATTATCGTGGTGGGTACGTTATCACTGGGCAATATCCTGAATGCAGGCTTTGACCAGATCTTTAACCTGTACAATCCGCTGGTATATGAGAAAGGCGATATTATCGATACCTTTGTCTACCGGATGGGGATTTTGAATGGCAAAATGAGCTTTGCGACCGCTGTTGGACTATTCAAATCATTTGTCGCGATGTTCCTGGTCATCTCTGCGTACCGGATGGCGTACAAAATCGCCAATTATCGTATTTTCTAAAAGGGTTAGCATAATGCATTAAGGAGGAATCAAGGTGTATCACAAAACAACCGGGTACCGTATATTCAATGGTTTCAACCTGATATTCATCGCGGCCGTCTCCATCCTGTGCATCCTGCCGCTGGTCCATATTCTGGCTGTTTCCTTCAGTGGTAAGGCGGCAACATCCGCCAATCTGGTGACACTTTGGCCGATTGATTTTACGGTGGACGCCTATACCAAAACATTTGGTAACAGTAACTTTCTCAGTGCACTCTGGATTTCAGTCCAGCGTACGGTTCTGGGCACACTGCTCAGTATGACACTTGTCTTCCTGACGGCTTATCCGTTATCCAAGGAAAGTCTGCACTTCAAGGGACGTTCATTATATGCGTGGTTTTTCATCTTCACGATGCTGTTTAGCGGGGGATTAATTCCGTCTTATATCTTGATCCAGAAGCTTGGACTGATTAATACAATGTGGGCTCTCATTTTGCCGGGGGCAGTGGCTGTCTGGAACCTGATTCTCATGATGAACTTTTTTCGCAACGTACCGAAAGAACTGGAAGAAGCTGCATTCATCGATGGAGCCAATCATATCACGACCCTGTTCAGAATTTATCTGCCTGTATCCATGCCCGCTATTGCGACGATTTCTTTATTCACGATGGTAGGTCAGTGGAATTCCTGGTTCGACGGGCTGATCTATATGAATGATGCTTCCAAATATCCACTCGCCACGTTAATGCAGACCATAATCGTACAGCAGGATTTCTCCAACATGAACGTGGACGCGACGCAGCTCCAGAACATGTCTCAACGTACGGTGAACGCGGCTCAGATCTTTATTGGCGCTCTGCCGATTCTGCTCGTGTATCCGTTCTTGCAACGTTTCTTCGTAAAGGGAATTGTGCTCGGGGCGGTAAAAGAGTAAGGCAAACACACGGAATCCCTTCTTGGAATTCTTTGTTCAGAAAGATCATGATTTCAGTTGTTTCGAGTTCGCTCTCCCGCGAGTTGCGTTGTTATATTCATTAATTAACTCATCCAGCACCATGGATTGGCGAATAACCTCTGGATGCCATAGTTCCGGGTATTGAGCTGCAATCTGGTAGAGCCTTTGCCGTGCATGTTCGATACATTCCTGAATGGTTTCCGGATTATGTACCATACTCCCGCCCCCTGTTGTCCTTGAATATCATCATCCAAAAATGACCATCTAATATAATATTCGGAACAAGAGGGGATTTGGATTACCCCAAAATTAAAATTTTGGTTATTTTTCTTGTAAAAGTTATTATTAGCGTGGATCACATGAGTTGATGTGCATATATGTTCAATACAAATAAACCGGATCGGCTGTAGCCTGTCCGGTTATATTTCTGCTGAGTTTTTCAATTTTCTCTATCATGCTCCATTCATCTTAATCCAACATCCTTAAAACGATTGCCTATCGTCTCTGGAAAGGCACGTTTAATGGCATTAATGGCACGTTGTTCCGTCGCCCCTGCCTTTCGGATAAGCTTAATCACGTTTTGCACACAGTCTGGTTCTCTCGAATCCCAAGAGATGGAGTCATCTATCACCTCAACGATCATTGCATACAGGTTTGCGAGCAGCTCATACTCGTTTATTACCTGATCCATTTGAATGGACAGATGCTTAAGTCCTGCAACATAAGAGGCAATATCCAATCTTGATTTGGCATAATAGCGAAGTACAGCTGCCGCTTGTTCTGTGTCATAGGTTTCTGTCTGCAAAACAAAAGCAATAGCGGCATACGCAGCCGCCCCACAGGCGTAATCTTGGGGTGGCAGCATATAGTCATGGGTTTCCCATTTGTACACGGCCTGGATTAACGATTCCTTGCAGACTTCCCATTGATCTATCGGTGCACAAGCTTCCAGCACCTGATAGTACCAGTAGGGTGTACTGTTTCTCCCCAACGAATCATAGGGCAGACGAATGACTTCATTCCCCTTACTTTCACAGATGAATAGCACCCGCTCCACATCATCATATCCAGTAACAATGACAAATTGATCGTGCCAGAGAATTGCACCTATGCCTCGGTCAATGGAAGCTTTAATATCCAGCAGAGCCTGCTTCTGATATAGGGGGAAGGTTGGTTCGAACGAAAAGCCAGCTGCCTGGCTCGCCGTCACACCAATGAAGTCAGCTGCGACAAAGTTCTCTGCCATCCAGTTGTAAGCCGAAATTGATTCTGACGTCAGACGCCGATTCACCACTAATCGGAAAGCACTTGCTGTCATACCTGCAATCATATATCGCGGGAAATCCGTCCACAGTTTATGTAATAAAATACGATACATCGCATCTGTATACGTGCTCACACCGCTCAATGACCTATATTCATCAGCAGAATTCACAGGCGGGGATTGAATCCAGTCCTGCAGTACTACTCTTGCGGCCATCCTCCTTCTCTCCCTTCCTCTCTCATTCTATCGCGCGGAATGTGCTCCCCACCGTGGTATCGTGGACCGTTTAAGGTCAGGATACTTTCTGGATATCATTCGAAAATAATCAATAGCCTGCTCTTCCAATGCTTTTGCCTTCACTAGTAACTGTACTAGATCTTCTGTAATGTCTGGTCGCAAGACACGTCTATTCTCCTGCTGAACCATGTATCCTTTCATTTGGTCAATTAACGTCCCAAGCTGTTCATAACAGGTACAAGCCTGGTCCAGTTCGTTCCATATCCCTCGAACATCCTGCAAATACATTCTAATTTCGGTTCGCGAATGGCAGAAGGATTCCAAAATATAACCCGCACCCGACTCATCAAAATCCCCACTCCGCAGGGCCAGTACCCAAACGTCATATGCCTTTCTACCTGAAGCAATATTCTGATCAGGTAACAGACGATAGGGAATATCCCAATCCTCAATCGCCAGTCGCAGGGATTCCAGCAGCATCTGTTGTTCCGGGATGCGGACCTGATCACCGAATACCTGACAATACCAAAATCCGGTAAAATTCAGGCCGAAATTGTCATACAACAAAATCTGCGGTTCCTTGCTCCATCCGTCCTGCACATAAAAGATACGGTCACTGTCATCATATCCATGAATAACACCGAACTCAGGAATCCAGTAAATCACACCAGCGCCTTCATCAATACTCCGTCTCACCCAATTCACTGCATCCTGCTGGTAATAACCAAACGTGGAATGACGTGTACGTCCCCCATCCCAGATCGTGAATATCCCCAAGTTATCAACTCCGGGACGATGCGCTTCCCCCCATTGTCCATACGCTGTAACCGACATGGGAAGTAGTCTGCGATGCACCGACAGCTTGAAAGCCATGCCCGTATATCCGGCAAGTACAACCTTGGAACCTTGAAACTGGCCTGTATGGGTTAGTATCGCATGCAGACTATCCACGTACGATTTGGACTCCCGCTTCATGATGAGGTTATCTAAAATATTCTCAGCCAAGGACGGATCTTCTCCTCTCTATGCTGCTTTATTCCACGTTTTGCTTACGTTGTATCGAGAGCCTGCCAATTAATCCTTCTGCGCTTTGCTGAAGCTTGCGTCTAAGCCACCCAGGAGATAAAAGTTCCTCCCATTCGCTAATAAACAAATGCTGCAAGAAAGCGTCCGTGTCATAAAATTCAATTGAATAAATCTGATCTCGCCTAGCCTGGATACGATACCCTTGCCAGAGGTCCATTTGCTGCAATTCCTTCAAGCGAATCTCAGCTACAAACGGTTTAGGCACAGGCAGTGGTTCTTCCCATCCACCTAGGAGGGCATCTGACCTGTACTCAAATCTCTCATCCAAAATCGATACATGAACAATGCCCTCCAAGCGAATCGCCACTTGCTGCACAGGATCTGCTTCATAACCCACCACGTAATCGGCATTGAACTGGGATATCATCTTTAATGGACACAAGGAAAACTGCCGTTCTCCATCATGATCCCTGTAATGAATATGTACTCTGCGCAAGTCAGTTATGGCATGGGACAATAGTTCAAAGGATTGCAGCTGCTTCGGTTGCGCCGAAAACACTGGAAGTTCATTACTTCCCATCTGTTGTTCCTCCAGCGTAAAACGCTCCAGTAAATGCGCTACACGTTTCACCGCGTCCGATTGATCATAATCGTAATGTCGATAGCGGTGTGCCAAATATTTCAGCACACGCTGCTCTTCTTCTGTCATATATAAATGGGGCAATCGAAAGGTCTGATCCTCGTAACAATAGCCCCGATATTTCGCCATATATACCAAGGGGGCGCGCAGGGAGTTTGCCATATATTCAATATCACGCTGAGCCTGACGACGAGAAATCTCAAATTCACGAGCAAGCCAGCTGCTGTTAGGAAAACGTCCACCCCGAATCTGTTCGTCAAACCAGTGAATCCGATGCATATTACTCATCTTCCCGCCCCCGATCTCTTCCGGTCCTAATTCACTTATTATATCAAAAGACATGGCCTGTTCCGAAGAACAGGCCTGATATGTCAGACGTGTGCCATATCCACTCTGGATTGCACAGCTTTGAAGCATTTCTTGCATACCTTCAAACTTGTACCGTCTGTTTTCGTTCGCGTATACAACAATTTAATTCGGGTACTGTTGCACACCGGGCATGTTCCCCGGCCCCTGGAAGGAAGACTCCACAAGATGCGTCCTCTTTTGGTTTTTGCCAATGGTAGTGAACCTCTTTTCGATATGGTTTGTGTGTTCACCGTTATTATATATGGCATGGTACGACACAGAATGTCGCATCAGTTTTAAAGATTGTTCAAAAAGTCCCCAATTGATCACGAAGTAGCCCAAGAAGCGAACTCGACATCGAACCTTGCGTTCACCTTCTCGATGCTGAATCGTTGATTTTTTGAACATGCCGTATTAGAAAATAAAAAATGTCCCCTCTTCGACCTGAAGAAAGGACAACATTTAGGAAAGATCTGTGCTCGACTGAGCTGCGGCCTGCAATAACGGTTGCAGGAGTCCTGGAAAGCGCGTTTCCAAATCATCGGATCGCAGGGTGAGAAAATGCTGTGTACCCTGCACTCTGACCCGAATAACTCCGGCTTCCCGCAGGGTTCGAATGTGGTGTGACATCGTTGACTTCACAACAGGTGCATGAAAATGACTGCACGGTTGCTCTCCGCTTCTGGCTGCTTCCGCAACAATCCCAAGGCGAGTCGGGTCACTCAGCGCATACAGTACGGAGGAAAGTTCAATATCTGACACCTGTGGATGATGTAAAATTTTCATACGGTAGTCTCCTTTTTTCAGACTATGCATTGTATTCTAACACAGATCCATGATATATTTCTAATGTTCGACACCAATCGAACTTTAATGATTTCGTTATGAAACCCCTGCTGTCAGGCACGGGATTGACATCATACTACATTTTGCAAATGTTACACACCGTTTCTGAAATGTTGCGAAATACACATCACTTTAGGAGGTTTTTATGAACAACACCGCAACCGCATCATCAGGGGAACGGACCGGAATACAGGAAGGATTAATTGTAAGCTTGCTTGGCTTCACGGTTGTACTCGTTGTTATGAATACAATGATGTTTAATCTGGCGCTGCCCAAAATTGCAGCCGAATTCATGCTTACTTCCGTCGCTTCCTCATGGATTGTTACAGGGTATTCCATTGTATTTGCCATCTCCTCGATTACGTTCTCACGTCTATCGGATTTCATACCTATTCGTACATTATTCACGACCGGGCTTACGTTACTTGGTGCGGCATCCGTTCTCGGGTTCTTCAGTAATCATTTCATCATTTTGCTCATTGCACGCCTGATTCAGGCTGCAGGTGCTGCTTCGGTTCCGGGGCTCGCCATTGTGCTAATTACCCGGTACATTCCAAATGATCGCCGGGGTAAATCGATGGCTGTCATCATGTCCGCGAGTTCACTGGGGCTTGGACTTGGTCCCGTCATCGGCGGAAGTATTACTCAGTTTCTGGGATGGCATGATCTGTTTATCGTTACGGGATTAACGTTATTCCTGATTCCTGTATTCTTCAAACTGCTTCCGCGAGAAACACCGCAAAAAGGTTCATTTGACCTGTTGGGTGCTGTGCTTCTTGCCATTGGTACTACGGGTGTACTGTTATTCCTGACTTCCCGTCAGTGGTTCACGCTTGTTATCGGTGCTGCGGCACTGCTTCTATTCTGGCTCCGAATTCGGCGCGCGGCAGATCCGTTTGTTCAACCTGCTTTGTTCAAAGACAAAAAATATATGATGCTCAGCTCGCTGGGGATTGTATCGTACATTAATAACTTCTCAACGTTGTTCCTGTTACCGCAAATTTTGGCACATCTGTATGGACTGACCCCTGCTCAATCAGGACTCGTCATCTTCCCGGGCGCAGTCGTGTCCATGCTGCTGTCCAACCGGATCGGCCGCATGATTGACCGACATGGCAATACGTTGCTGCTGAAGTTTGCACCATGGCTGCTACTGGCAGCTGCCGGGCTATTCGCCTTATTTGCAGACAATAACATCTACGCCATTATGGCTGTCTATGTCCTGCTCAGCGTTGGCTTCTCTTCCCTGACCACCAGCGTCTCCAACGAATTGTCTGGCAATCTGACCATGGATCAGGTGGGCGCAGGTATGGGACTGTTCCAACTTAGTCAGTTCTTCAGTGGTGCCTTCAGCGTTGCTGTTACTGGCGTAGCATTAACGGCGATGCAAAACATGCCGCTATCCTCAGCGTACACCAATATTTTCTGGGGCATGACTGTGGTCGCAGTCGCATCGGTTATTTTCTCTCAGGTGTATCTAAGAATGCAGTCACGGAAAGTCACGAAAACAAGTAAACGGATCTAACATTATATTTAACCAAAAGAAGTCAGGAAGGGACTCTCGGGTTCTGAAGCTGGCTTTTTTCAATCCCATTTTTTCTGTGCATGTGTCAGCTGCCCTATCCCACTAACACAAAACAGCCCCAAGGACGCGTTCATCACGCTCCTCGGGGCTATTATTTTACGGTTGATCAACTTCTATATTCTTCTACACTGATTATACTATTCAAACAGGTCCAAACGAAGACGTTTCAGACTTGTATGTTTGATGTACCACTTACCGTCGATTTTGACAAAAGTTTCGTGGTAGTGCCCAAATCCGTGGAAGGATTTGTTTTCATTGCCCTCCGGGAACGTTACCCAATCTTCCATTGGGGAGATGACCTTCGCTTCATTCTCAGATACAAATTCAACTTCGGCGCTATGAACATGATGTACGGTTACGGCAACATCCACTAGATCACGGAATACTTGTACGATGGTGTCACGGCCGGTTAGTACCGGAATTGGATTGCCTTCTGTGCTGAAATCGGCCACTGCATCGGGAGCAAACACATCACCCAAGGTGTCCCATTGTTTCGTATCAATATAGCGGCAATAACGCGCCTTAGTGTTCCGAATGTTTTCCAGCGCAAGCAATTGTTCCAGTCCTGTGATCGTTGATGTTGATTGGCTCATGTGTTGTCCCTCCAGAGATGTAAAATGTGATGTAAGATTGAATCAAGTATGTATGCACCTATACCTTCCTTATTGTACCATTCGACTTCTATTAGGCACAACGAAACAAAAAATCTTTCCTTACCTCTCGCGAGGTTGGGGAAAGATCTGGATATACCTATGGTAGACGAGTTAATCCCATCAATTCAAGCCTCACTTCTAGCCCCAAGCTACTGCTGTGCACTCCAACTCTTCATCTGGGAAGCCAGTTCTGACATTTTTTTATTGTTCAAAAAACTTTCCATCTCTTCTTCCGCCTGCACCATCACCTGCTGGATCAAACAGCCTGCGTTATGATTCTGGGAACATTCGAACAAGGATGCCTGACCTTCAATCGCATGAATGATCTCCAAGAAGGAAGGATCCGGATTTTTACGACTAAGCCGGTAGCCACCATTGGCGCCAGAAGTCGATTCGATCATGCCCGCCTTAACCAATTTGGTCAATATTTTGGACAGATAGGTTGGTGATACCTTCTGCAATTCTGCAAGTTGGTGGACACTAACCAGCTGTTCGGGGGCAGTACTTACAAGATGAAGCATGGTATGCAAAGCATAATTTGTTGCTTTTGAATATTTCATGAGGGCACCTCATTATACACGGATTTAATTTATCCATAATAGACTTGATTGAGCTCTCTGTCAAACCACTATGCCTAAAGCGCTGGCCACATTGAAAGGATACGGGTTAATTGTGATACAATCCGCGGTAATCCGTAGGTGTCATCCCCTCATGGGCCATGAACTGGCGGTTAAAATAACTGGCATTGGGATACCCCGCTTCCTCCGCGATTTGTCCAATGTTGGCCGTAGGCCGTTCGAGTAACCATTGCTTCGCCATCTGTAGTCGTGAACGAGTGATAAATTCCATAGGCGTCATCTCCACAGCACTCTTGAACATTTTGCAAAAGTAATACGAACTCACACCTGCGAGATCCGCCCAGTCCTGTAACAGGAAAGGTTGACAGGCCTCTTGCTGCATCTGTGGAAGAAGTGCAAGAACCCGACTCTCCGCCTTACTTGTGGTACGTGTGCTCTTTAAAGGTACTGCATGTTGCACGAACTCGGCGAGTACGGCATAGGTCAGTGTGGATAGCTGAGCCGGACGCAGCATTGTGTTCTGTTCCGCTTCAGTGAGCAAGGCCAGATGAGCCTCTTCCCAAGAGTTGCGTTGCCGCAGTGTCCACAATAGATTGCGGTGTAACCCCCGCTCGATCATATAATCATGCAGACGTTCACCGTAAAAATGAACCCATCGTACATCCCATGGATCATCTTCACTACTATAATAATGCTGTCGCTGCTGCGGGAAATAGAGTACAGCCTGACCTGCGCGAAGCTCATGCACCACCCCGTCCACTTCCACATATCCCTTGCCCGCAGCGACATAGTGAATATTAAAGTTGTTCAGTGCGCCAGCCTCACGCAACACGGAATGCTGGACGTGGTCCATATAATGTCCAACGGACTCGGGATAACAAAAATATGGAATATCCTGCAGAGTAAGCAATACGGTTTGTCTCATCATAGCCGGTTCTCCTTGATCAACAATAATGTGTTAACTAACCTCAATATATTATCATTTTAATTCATTGGTCTATTCTTTATAATCACAATATACATTCATCCACAGGAGGATACAACACATGAATTCAGTTCAAAAATTGCGTTGGGGCATTCTTGGTAGCGCTAGCATTGCTGTGGAATCCGTCATTCCAGGCCTGCAGCAATCCGAGTTGAATGAAGTAACCGCGATTGCCAGTCGAGACGAAGATAAAGCCAAACAGACGGCCGAACAACTTGGGATCGACAAGGCTTATGGCAGTTATGAAGCTTTGCTCGCTGATGATTCCATTGATGCCGTATATATCCCACTGCCGAATCATCTGCATCGGGAATGGACGATCCGGGCTGCTGAAGCAGGCAAACATATTTTATGCGAAAAACCACTGGCTCTGACAGAACAGGAAGCTCAGGAGATGGTTCAAGCTTGTGCAGATGCAGGTGTGCATCTCGCGGAAGCATTCATGTACCGTCATCATCCACGTTATGAGCAGATCAGGGATATCATCGCCAGCGGTGAGATCGGTGAGATCCGTGGTATGCACAGCACATTTTCATTTAATAACTCCAATGCATCCGGCAATGTCCGCTTTCGGAAGGAGTGGGGTGGAGGTGCACTGTATGATATCGGATGTTATTCCATCAGCGTAGCACGTCTGCTACTTGGTCAGGAACCAAGTGCAGTTACCGTTATTGGCATGTTCTCCCCACAGCATGATCAGGTCGATATGATGGCTTCCGGACTGCTGGAATTCGACAATCACGTTGGCGTGACGTTTGACAGCAGCATGTGGGCATCCTTCCGCAACACGCTCGAAGTTCTAGGTTCTGATGGCATCATTGAGGTGCCGTCGGCCTTTATCGGTCGTCAGGACCGCAGTTCCAACTTCTATGTAACGGCTGGCGGTGAACGCAAAGAGATTGAAGTTCCGCAAGTGAACCACTACGCTCTACAGGGAGATGACATAGCACGTGCCGTACTTCAGGGCAAGGACCTGCGGTTCGCCCCTTCCGATGCAGTAGCTAATATGAAAGTGCTGGAAGCTTGCCTTCGTTCAGCGGAAGAACGTACACGAATTACACTATAATTGAGAGGATGAACTGACTTATGGAATATATCGAAATTGCTGGTGCAGGCAAACGCGTCTCCCGATTGATTAAAGGAACCGATTATTTCGTGCATAGTGCTTACGATAAAGCAGCTACGAACATGGATGCTTTTCTATCGATTGGCGGTAACACTGTAGATACAGCACATATCTATTGTGGTGGACAGAGTGAAGAAGTCCTTGGTCGTTACATGAAGGAACGTGGTAACCGCGACCAGATCGTCATTCTCACCAAAGGCGCGCATCATGACCAGAATGGACCACGTGTGAACGCTGATGCCATCCGCAGTGACCTGACGGAAAGTCTGGAGCGTCTTCAGACAGATCACGTAGAGATGTATGCCTTGCACCGGGATGATCCTAATACCCCTGTCAGTGTCATTCTTGAAGCACTGAACGAACATATTGAATCCGGTAAAATCGGCGCAATTGGCGCCTCCAACTGGACTTGGCAGCGGCTCGAGGAAGCCAATGCGTACGCTGCGGCAAATGGCCTGAAAGGCTTCACCTTCAGTAGTCCAAATCTCAGTCTCGCCAAAGCAAACGAACCGTTCTGGGAAGGCTGTGTGTCAGCAGATGCAGAGACACTGGCATGGCATGAGCAAACCAAGCTGCCATTGCTATCCTGGTCCTCCCAAGCGCGCGGTTTCTTCACGGGAAGATTCACACCTGAAGTTCGCGATAACGAAGATCTGGTGCGTGTATTCTACAGTGATGGCAACTGGGAACGGTTACGCCGGGCTGAACAATTGGCTAATTCGAAGAAAACATCACCTATTCAGATTGCACTCGCTTATGTATTGAATCAGGCGTTTCCAACCTGTGCCCTGATCGGTGCTCAGAATCAGGCGGAACTGCTGTCCTGTGACGAAGGGTCCCGCATCACGCTGACTCCTGCTGAAATCGCATGGCTGGATCTGGGCAGTGATGTACCTGCTGGCATCTAAAGAAAGTTAATCATTCTATCATTTAAAAATAATGACTCTAAAGGGCTGATTATCCGCGATAGCGCGGAATATCAGCCTTTCTGCTGTGTAAAAGCGATCCAATACTGTAAACCCTATTGCACAATTAATGTATCATTGTTCTCTTTCCCCCACTCGGTCGGTTGGAGACAAATATAGAAGGACTTACCCCAGAACAGATCTCTGAAGGTAAGTCCCTTATATCATGGATTAAGACATATAGAATGTTAGAAATTGCACTGTCATTCGTATGGATTACAGTTTAACGATCTGACCTGTTTTCTCGGATTCGAATGCTGCCAGGATCACTTGCAGGGAACGTAAGCCCTCTTCCCCGGAAATCGCTGGAGGTGTTTGCGTTACAATGGACTCTACAAATGCGTCAATTACACCACTCGGCACTTGTTTCTCGTTGGTAGCCATGGCACCAACTTTGTACGTCTCAACTGTACCATTGGTCAGCTCAACGATCACTTCATCGCCTTCCACTGTTCCGATCTTCATAACACCATTCTCGCACCACAGCACTGTACTGTTGTCTCCAGCTCTGTATTGTGTCCAGCTCGCTACGAGCGTTCCGATCGCTCCGCTCTTCATACGCAGCAAACAAGTTGCGTTATCGTCAACTTTAGTACCTTCCTTGTGCAGTGTGCTGATGAAACCAGCCACTTCAGATACTTCATCATTCAGCAGATAACGGATGAAGTCGGATTTGTGCACGCCCAGGTCGCCCATTGCGCCCATAATCGCTTCTTCTTTACGGAAGAACCAGCTTTCAGCTCCGTCCACACTCCATCCTTCCGGACCCGGGTGACCAAATGATGTACGGAAATTAAGGACTTTACCGAGTTTGCCGGAGTCGAGAATTTCTTTTGCTTTTACGTGAGGAGGCATCAGACGCTGGTTGTGTCCAACCATCAGATACACGCCATTTTTCTTGGCAGCTTCGATCATTTGCTCGCCTTCTTCAGTGGATACTGCCATTGGTTTCTCAACCAACACATGCTTGCCTGCATTTGCAGCAGCAATCGCCATTGGCGCATGCAGATAGTTTGGTGTACACACACTAACGGCATCCACCGTTTCGTTTGCAAGCAATTCTTCGTAACTGGAATACGCTTTACCGCCGTAAGTCTCGGCCATCTTCTCCGCACGCTCCACAATCGGATCGGCAAAAGCGACAAGTTCTACGTTCTCATTGGCAGCGTACTCTGGAATATGTCTGCGCTCGGCAATGGCTCCACAGCCGAATACAGCAACTTTAATTTTACTCATGTACATAAGTCTCCTTTGACAAATAGATTAGCATTTTTCATGGTTCGATGGTCCATTAGAATTGATTCAGGTAGTTTTCTTTCAACCAGTTATAGCTGTTGGATACGCTCTCAAGCGGAGGGTTCTGACATACGTCTTGTTCCACGATCAGCCATTCCACGCCTGCATTCGTAGCGCCTTCAATAACAGCTGGCAGGTCAACTGAACCTTGTCCCAATTCCAGTGTTTTCATCTGGCCCTGTTCGTCTTTGCTGAAGTCCTTCAGATGAAGCAGCGGCAAGCGACCCGCATATTTATTAATATACTCGATCGGATTTTGTCCCGCAAATTGTACCCAACATACGTCCATTTCCACTTTTACCGCTTCCGGTGATGTTTGAGCGAACATGGCATCAAAGGCATTGGCATCGCCAACCTGGCCGTGGAATTCAAAGTCATGATTATGGTAACCGAAGATCAATCCTTGTTTCGCTGCTTCAGCTCCATATTGTTGTAACTCAGCGAATAGCTTGGTCCAACCTTCTGCATTCTCAGGACGATCTTCTGGCATCAGGTAAGGGCAAATGATATATTGTGCACCAATTGTTTTCAGGTAATCGATTTGTTTTTGTAAGTCTTCGCGCATCGCATGTAGTGAAACGTGGCTGCTGAAACCTTTCAGTCCAAGTTCATCTAGTAGCGCTTTCATTTCCTCAGCTGGAATATCGCCATATCCGGCAAACTCCACACCTTCATATCCAAGGGCCGCTACCTTACGCAACGTACCACGAAAATCTGCTGCAGTTTCATCACGGAGTGTAAACAATTGCAAACCAATATTAAGTTTTTTCATGTAGGATACACCTCTGTTCTCAAATTTGCTTTCATTGCTCTATCTGGTATCATCCTAACGCAAAACAGGCTAGAATGAACATATACAATATAGTCAGAACATGAACTATCTGATCAAATTTTATTTCCATCATTTTGCATCAATTGAATGTAGCCCATTTCAACTGAAGATATTTACACTGGCACTCCGATGACAGAGCAACCTTCCGATCGCTGTTATCCCCAGATTTTTTTGATTTCCTTTTCAAAAGGATAAAATCCGGAGATAAAGGCGAGTTTATGCTTCCGATGCAGCTTTCTTTCAGAAAGCTTTTAACTTCGTTTCTTCAGGTTCTTTCTGTCCTCTCCGTTTTCGTGTAAATGTTAAGTTAAACTTATGATGTAAAAGGATGTACATATTGGGGGATTTTATCTTTGGATACATTAGAGACATCTGTACTGATCTGTGACTACTCATACCACTATAAGGCGTTCACACATAATATGAGGGGTGAGCTGCAAACCTATCTGTTCCGTCTGCAGACAGAAGGTTCGTGCAAAGTGTATGTACAGGATGAAGAGTTCAGGATGACTAGCGGGGATTTGCTGCTGCTCAAACCTGGCGACGACTATCATCTCGTGGTGGATGAACCACATAAGGAAGGACGCTTGTCCAGCGGAGATTATTATCTGTTCTGCGAGGGCAGTTGGATCGAGAAATGGTGGAAAAGGCAGCAACGTTCTACCGTGAGCCGGATTGGACTTGATGATAAACTCATCAGCCTGTGGAGAAATATGTTACTTGAGAAACGTCGCGGACCTCTTGAGGAAAATGCAGAGCTAAAGGATGCGTTACTGCGCGGATTATGTCTGTATATCGACCGGGCAATTAAAGAGAATATTCAGACCGATCGGGCAGTTTCCTCTGCGCTGAAGTTAAAACGTTTTATTGAGGAGCATGCCACGGTTACGTTCAAGCTTGATGAAGCGGCTCGTTATGCGGGCCTCAGCCTGTCACGTGCCGTCCGTTTATTTAAGGAGCACTACAATCAGACCATGATTCAATATGCGATTGAGATCCGTCTGAATGCGGCGCTGGAACGAATGAAATACAGTGAAATGACACTGGAGCATATTGCGGAATCCTGTGGTTTTGCGAGCTACTCCTATTTCCACCGGGTATTCCGGGCGCACTTCGGTGTGTCTCCGGCGGAGTATCTCAAATCCAGACAGCATGAGCCTATCGATGATCTGGAGCATGTATGATGTTCAGTATCAGAAACCCATGACCTTAAAGAGGTCCATGGGTTATTTTGATACATTGAACTGTGACCAGCTCTCAGGACGACTGGAAGTCAGAACGTTTTTTATATGAATGAAGTTCACTTCAATATTTTTTCATGTGACTCCCACAGAACAAGACTGTACAATTATAAAGACTGTCATCTTACCCATTCACATCTATCATAATGGAGCGATACATATGCTAAACCACCAGCGCAAAGTCCTCATCATCGAGGATGAATCAGATATTTCGCGCATTCTGCGAGATTATTTAACCAAAAATCAATATGAAGCCGCCGTGGCAGCCACTGGACAAGATGGACTTCAGATTATGGAGCTTATTCAACCAGACTACATCATTCTGGATATTATGCTTCCGGACATGGACGGGATCGAGGTCTGTCGAGAGATCCGAAGGCGCAATAATATCCCCATCCTCATTCTAAGTGCCAGAGGCAGTGATACCGACAAGGTACTTGGACTTGGCTTTGGAGCAGACGACTATATGACCAAGCCCTTCTCACTGAGCGAACTGTTAGCACGGATTAATGCCCACTTCAGGCGTTATGACAGCATGACTTCCGTTGGAGATAGAACAGAACTACTGCATCTTGGAAACCTGGTGATTGATAAAAAAGCCTATAAAATTACATTAAACGGATCGGAAGTTTCTCTGTCTGCCAAGGAATTTGAACTACTTCATTACTTGGCAAGCCACAAGAATCAGGTATTCTCCAAAGCCCAGTTGCTCGACGCCATCTGGGGATATGCAACCTATGGCGATGAAAATACCGTAACCGTATACATTCGCAGACTGCGTGAAAAAATTGAGGCAGATGCCTCGCATCCGACCGTTCTGAAGACGGTATGGGGTGTCGGTTACAAATTCAATTACGAATAAGTGAGATTGGAGGCACCCACATGTCATTGAACAGGTGGTCCAAACGCTGGTTGTTAACAACACTTGGGCTTCTCATTATTATCGTTTCAAGTATCCTTGCACTGTCGATGATGCTGTTACAAGATCGAAATTCAGGCGAATCCAATCTGTCCCTGAATCAGGTTCGACTCAAGGTCAATCCGATCTTACTCGCTTTGGAGCAAAATCATCAGCATCTTAATGAACAAAATATTCGTGAAGTCATGCGTTCCACCGCCAGAGAGACCGGGGTTCTGCTTACCTATCTAAACTTGGATGGAAAAGTCATTCTGTCCTCCGACCCCACCTCTGAAGGGACGCAAGTTAATCTGCGTTCAGCTCTCCATTATGATCTGCATCATGCCACGCAGGCCGCGGACGGTAACGATACGCTTGATATTGCGTTTCCCGTGATGGACGGACCGATGGGAAGTCAGATCGGCAATGCCATCTTTTCCATCCCCCAAGCGATGGTTACGATTCAGCAACCGATGACTTTTCCGGTTATATTGATTAGCGCACTCATGCTCCTGTCACTGATTCTGAGCTTATTTCTATTCTGGATGAAACGAAAACTGGACAAACATCTGCTCTCTCCCATCCATCAATTGAAGCAACATGCGGAATCCATGCTTAAAGGCAATTATGAAGAAAAAATCCAGTACAACCGGAACGATGAATTGCTCGAAGTATATGCCATGTTTGATCTAATGCGCACGGAGATTAAACATATGAGCGAGCAGCGTATTCAGCAGGAACAAGCACAAAAAGAACTCATCACCAATATATCTCATGATATTAAAACACCAATTACCACGATAAAAGCATACATAGAAGCTATTGAGGAAGGACTATGCAACGATCAGGAGACGCTGATGGAATATATGGGAGTCATGCGGACCCATACGGATAAAACGGCACGCCTTGTGGAGGATCTGCTGGTTCATGCACTTCAGGAATTGGGGCAAATTTCGGTGGAAACCCGTGAAATGTACAGTGGGCCTATACTCGATGCCATGTTGAACCGATTGAACATGTAATACTTACAAGAGGTCTCGTCTATGACGGGCCCAAGTCCAACCACATTCCCAATGCGTTAATCGCTATCGACCCTATCCGAATTGAACAGGTGATCTCCAATCTTGTCGCCAATGCTCTCAAGCATACGGCTCCGGGAGACACGATACGTATAGCCACGGAACTGGAATCCGGGCACTTGAAAGTGACCATCGCCGATTCGGGTCAGGGCATACGTGTGCAGGATATGCCGTTTGTTTTCCAGCGTTATTTTAGAGGCCAGGTTAGTCAGGCAGACCAACGTGTGCAGGAGGGTACTGGACTGGGGCTTTCCATCTGCCAAAGCATTATTGAAGCACATGGAGGCCGTATTTCCTTCACTAGCAAAGAAGGACAAGGTACGAACTTCCAATTCTATCTGCCTATCTGCTGACCCATTTTGGCCTGGTTAATTCACCAAACGCCTTTAACTCCAGCTTCACCCCATTTGGCTGTAATACTTTATTCATAATTTGATAAGGCTTCCTCAACATCCCTCCTCTAGAATGAATCCTATACTGCACTCGGGAGTGATTCGACTTGTCTAAGAAAGTGATTATCCGTGCACAGAATCTGTGCAAGACGTACAACAGCGGAAGTGAGCAACATCATGCCATCCGTAATGTCGATCTCGAAATCTATGAAGGGGAATTCACGGTCATCATGGGTAACTCTGGCTCTGGCAAATCAACCCTCTTATATCTGCTTAGTGGACTGGATCAGATTACAGCTGGTGAGGTTTATTTTCGTGACCAGCGGATCGACGCTTATGGTGAACGAGAAATGTCCGACTTCCGCACGCGCCGAATCGGTTATATCTATCAAAGTATAAATTTGGTCCCGGACCTTTCCATCAAAGAGAACATTGCTTTACCGGGATATATCGCTGGAAACAAAAAGAAAGACATCCAATCCAGGGCTACTGAGCTGATGAATGACATGGATATTGATGGACAGCGTAACCGCCTCCCCTCCCAGACGTCTGGAGGACAGCAGCAACGAGCAGCCATTGCACGAGCTTTGATCAATTCGCCGGATATCATTTTTGCGGATGAACCGACCGGAAGTTTGAACCTGGAACACGGCACCGCAGTTCTGGATATCCTCACGGAAATCCATCGCGAGGGACAGTCTGTTGTTATGGTCACACATGATATTAAGGCAGCCTGCCGGGCAGATCGTCTGATCTATATTCAGGACGGCAAGATAGGCGGAATCCTTGAGTTTGACACTTATGACCAACATCAAATTCAGGATCGTGAAGCGATCATCTTCGCTTTGGTTACGGGGAAGGAGTAACCTATGGCAGTCATGTTTAAACTTAGTTTGTCGTATCTGAGTAAAAATAAAATACAAAATACGTTAATTGCGCTGCTCCTGCTACTCTCGACACTTCTTGTATCTACAGCTATTGTCATACTGGCCAATACGGGTAACCAGTTCAAGGAAATGCATAGTCGGACCAACGGGTCCCATCAGATCTTGACGTTCGACAAAGGACTGAACGATCCCCAAGCTGTGCATGACTGGTGGGCTGCCCAGAACGGTGTTCAAGTCTCACCTTTGCTAACTTACCGCATCTTGTCGGGCATCACCTTTGGCGGCGCTGACATTCCTAACCTGTATCTGTACATGATGAATACCCCGCCTCCGCCATGGAGTGTAGATGAACTTGTATTTGCAAGTGGTACACAGCATTCGGCTCCTGAACAAGGAAGCGTATGGATCCCAACATCCATGGCAAATGCCTATCATATTTCAGTAGGTGATACCGTTGGCTTCAAAACCGGCTCAAGCACACTCGAATTGAATGTTTCGGGCATTGTCATCGATGTACCATACGGGGCACCTTTCTCCAATACAGCACGGGTCTGGATGAATCCTACTGATTATCAACATGATCTCGCGACACTTGCTGGCAACGAGAATCGTATGATGGGCATCCATTTTAACGATTACAGCATGAATTCGGTGTATTGGGAACGATACAATCGTGAGACAGGTATTCCGTTTCTGGAATCCAAAATGGAGTTCGAGGCCATTGCCTCTTTCTATCTGATCATCAATCAGGTTATTGGATTTATCATGATATTCATGGGTGTTGTCATGCTCTCTATCGCCCTGATGACCATCGGGTTTACGATTGCGGATGCCATCTTGGCCAATTACAGAACGATAGGAATCCTCAAATCACTAGGTCTGACTTCCCAAAAAACGATAGGCACCTATGTTATTCAGTATGCATTGTTATCCATCGTAGCCATTATCCCAGGACTTGCACTCAGTATATGGATATCCAAATGGATCATTGATATTTCTGTATCCTCTCTTCGAGTGGGGAATCAGAACATTCCAGTCCAAGGATTGGATGCGGCTATACTGGCCGGCGTACTTCTATTTGCTCTAGTGATTCTGTTCACTGTGCTATATGCCAAAAAGGCACGCAGCATACAGCCCGTGCAGGCTATTCGTTATGGTATGTCGGAGACAGATTATAGCCGGATGGCTGGCAGAATGAATTCGCCATTGGCGCACTGGATCGGGTTCACACGACTGCCTGTGACCGCTGTGCTTGGATTCCGACATGTGTTCAAAAACATCAAAAGTTCTGTTCTAACACTCCTGCTAACCACCATGGCTTCCTCCGTACTTGTTCTGGGTTATGTTCTGTTGACCAGTATAACCGGAATTGAACAGACAGCAGCCAAATGGGGGTATGACAATGCCAATATTGCAGCAGTAGTCGTGAACAAAGGTAACTTTCCAAAGACTGAATTAAAACAAACGTTAGAAGAGGATTCAAGGATTAGCAATGCAGGCTGGCAAGGGAACACAACGGGTGTAATTAGTCCGGAGTCTTCTGCAACAGTGAAGGGCCAATCCATCAGTCTCAACTTGAGTGTACTGGACGGGAGTTATCAGGAACTTGGATTCGAAACGTTAAAAGGGGTTAACCCACAACATGCAAATGAAATTGCCATTGGTGTAAGTGTAGCCAAAACATCAAATAAAGATCTCGGTGATCTTATCGATATCTATATTGAAGGAGAAAAGCGTACATTCCTCATTACAGGCATCTATCAGGCGATCGCCAACATGTCTGTTTCAGGCAGAATCACCATTGATGCCATGAGAAGTGTGAACCCCGGTTATAGTGAATTTGATGTTATATTCATCAATGTGAACGATATGGCACAAGCGGGTAAGGTTGCCTCGGAATTAAATGAGCAATTTAAAGATTTTGCTTCGGTAGTTACTCAGAAGACATTGCTTGATTCGGTTTACGCAGAAGCCGCTAATATCCTGATCTATCCGATGAGTCTGATTGGATTACTGTTTATCATTGTGACGTTCATCATTATTTTCAGTACCTGTAGAATCAATATTCGTAAAGAAAGCAGAACGTACGGGATATACAAATCGCTGGGAATGACATCCCGCCAAATCCGGTTGTCGCTCACCATGGGAATGTTCATACTGTCCTCCATGGGAGCCATACTGGGTATTTTCGCCGGCGTATATCTGCTGCCTATTCTACTCGAAATGGTCCTTTCCGGTTATGGTATCGTACAACTTCCACTGATCCTGCATTGGGGTGGAATGGTACTGTTCACCTGTCTAAGCATCATTGCAGCCAGTCTTGGCTCATGGTTCTCTTCGCGAATCATTCGGGAAGCATCGCCACGTATGCTGGTTATCGAATAGTGCAATAAGGATGCCTTAACACAATAAAACAAGCCCTTCCATACCCCTATAGGATGTGGAAGGGCTTCTTATCATGATATGGACTATTTCCGCCACTTCTTCGCAAGTTCCTCAATCTGATGCGGTGTTGTACGGCAACAGCCGCCAATAATCCGTGCGCCCGCAGCAACCCACTGTTCCGAAGCATCACGCATACTGCCACATGTACCCTGTCCACTCCACGTCTTCGTTGCTGCATCGTATACTTCTCCCGAGTTCGGATACACAATAACAGGTTTATCGCTGGTACGGCTCAAAATACCCACTGCTTCCGTCACCACTTCCATCGGAGCACAGTTCAGGCCAATCGCCGCAATCTGCGGCTCGAAGCCAAACGTCTGTGCACATACCTCAAGCGGTGTGCCCTCGCTGATACTTGTCCCGTCTTTTAAAGAAAAAGATAACCAGGCATACGCATGAGGAAACTCCTTCAGTAAATCAACCAGCACCTGTGCTTCCTGCAAGGAAGGAATCGTCTCAAACGCCAGAATATCAGCACCCGCTTCAATCAGCGCCGCCATACGCGGACGGTGAAATGCGGCAAGCGTCTCATCCGACACGCCGTAATGACCGACATACTCTGAACCGTCCGCCAGATAAGCGCCGTACGGACCAACGGACCCGGCAATAATTGGACGTGGACGAAGACAATTTCCTTCGCGCTCCCCTGTACGATCTGTTATATACTCCTCATTCTCCACCGTCTCAGCACGTACCGAAGAAGCTTCTACAAGCTGACTTGTCGAGCTTTCTCTCCCTACTAGTCTACTCTGCACTTCTGCCCACACGTCATCTCTCGCCTGTGCAGCCAGTTCCACCGTCTTGCGGATCAGCTCCAGTGCTTCCTGTTCATCGATCCCTCTCTTGCGGAAACCATCCACCGTCGCCTGATAACTGGATGTAATCGCACAGTCGGCTCTTGCTCGAAAATAATCTGCATGGACCTGAACGATAACATCCGGATTCTCAAGTAACACACGAGCAGACCATAGTGGATCATCGAGATCACATCCATGCTGTTCGAGTTCCGTTGCCAGCGCTCCATCCAGAATCATGACCGGATGTTCACGCAGGATCCGTTCTAAGGGGTTAGTCTGTTGTGCTTGCGTCATGTACTTGTCCTCTTTTCTTATTCACACGTTCTGTCAGATAATAAGCTGCGTAACACAATGCGATAAATGGAACCCCACAATACAGCGCAATTCGCTGTGTAGGATCAAACGCAATACCTATGCATGAAGCCAGGCATAATATAAATGAAATAATCGGTACCACCGGGTACAGTGGTGTGCGGTAGACCAGATCTTTGACCGCATGGCCTTCCCGGATATATTGTCTGCGGAACATGTACTGGGAAGCACTGATGCTCATCCATACCACAACAACAGCCAGACCCGAAATGGAAACCAGTGTTATATACACGGTACCTGGAGCAATGATACTGGACAGTAGGGCCAGCGCACCACCAACCATACTGATCAGAAGTGCATTCAATGGCACCCCGTGTTTGGTCAATTTGGCAAACCACGGTGAGATCGTTCTTTTATCAGCCAGAGACCAGAGCATCCGTGAAGATGCATACAGGCCTGAATTGGCAGCAGAAAGAATCGCCGTCAGAATAACAAAGTTCATAATGTCTGCTGCATAGGGTACACCAACCCGTTCCATTACCGCTACAAACGGACTTTCCAGTACACTGGCATCCGACATGGGCAACAAGGCCGACAAGATAATAATCGTTCCGATGAAGAAAATAACCAGGCGCCACAGTGTCGTATGAATAGCCTTCGGTATCGTCTTTTCCGGATTCTCCGTCTCACCGGCGGCAATACCGATTAACTCCGTGCCTGAGAAGGCAAAGTTTACAGCAAGCATGGTCATCAATATCGCTGTAGCCCCATGAGGGAACCACCCGGATGCGGTAATATTCGATAGAAATGGAGCCGGTTCAGAATCCGCCATGGGAATGAACCCAAACATGGCTGCGCCACCGATAATAATGAAGATTACGATAGTCACTACTTTTACAGATGAGAACCAGAACTCGGATTCCGCAAATAATTTCACCGTTAATGCATTAAACAGAAAGATCATCAGTGCAAAGAGCGCACTCCATATCCATACGTTCACCGATGGGAACCAGCGCTGCATCAGCAATCCGGCGGCTGTGAATTCGGAGCCAAGCGCAACAGTCCAGGTTAACCAGTATAACCAAGCCACCGTGTAGCCTGTTGCCGGTCCGATATATTTGGCTGCATAACTATGAAATGCTCCCGTCTCTGGCATATGAACAGACAGTTCACCAAGACAGAGCATCACCAGATATACAACGATGGCTCCGATCAGATAGGACAGAATGGTTCCCAGTGGTCCCGCCTGCTGAATGGTGTAACCTGAGCTGAGGAATAATCCCGTTCCAATGACTCCTCCGAGAGAGAGCATGACCACATGCCGTGCCTGCATTTTCCGCTGAAAATGCCCTTTGTCGTTGTTGTTCTCCATACCTGCTGCTCCCCTAATTCTTCATCCAGAAAAAACAAAAAAGACCCACTCTGCCTAAAGAGTGCGCCGTTACTGACAAATAAAAACAAACGCTCCTATCTATCAGGCTTTCACCCGCTGGAATTAGCACAGTATCCTTCAGATCTGTTGCTGAGGTTTCTAAGGGCCAGTCCCTCCACCTCTCTGGATAAGAAAATGATTTTTTACTAATATAGCGATCTATCATGAATGTGTCAACATTAAAATAATAAATGGCACACCTCGCTATTCGGTGGAAGACCCCGGATTGGTGATGGTAATCTTCACATCGTACGTAATTGGCACGGTACTAAAAATGTTGTCCCAATCATCTTTGACTTTCTTCCATGTTTTGGGCTCTTTAATACGCAAGCTGTCCCGAAAATCCGCAACATCAACTTTGTAAGTATGCTGTAGCTTGTATAACACCTGACGAATCTGTTGTTCCGCCAGATCTGAGAATTCTTTTTCCAGTTCCCTGCGATAAGCCCCTTTTTCCTCTCGTTCGGGAGCACGCCAATCCTCCATTAACCAGCCTTCGGATTCGGTCTTTACATGGAATGAAATATCATTGCCAACAACCTTGGGAATTATTTTTGTTTTCTTCTTTTTCATTTCATATACAACAGTAAATCCCTCTTTGTTGTAAGTCTTCAAGACGCCTCCTCTTTCCTTAGGCTTCAGCCACGATAAACCTTCCAGATCCGTTTGACTTAGTTCTCCAATAAACTTAGTTGTTTTCCCATCGAATATGCTGCCACCTGAGAACTTGCCCTCTCCATTGGAGTACAGTACATTCTGGAGCAAGAAACTGGAACCAGATTGCATTTGGGCATCTAATTTGGAGAGCAAAACAGGGTCCAGGATTTTGTTGGACAAGTACGAATTACCGGTAATTCCTGTTAGATAAAATGCTGGAATCCGGGAGGGATCATCCGAAGTCAGGACATCCACGGCACGATGATGACTTATCAGCACCAGACAATTTGGACGAATATCGTTATCCCGAAGTACAAAATCCAGTAGCTGGTCCAGACCATACTTTTTGGCAATATCCTTGGAGACAACGATAACCTTCAGATGATGTCCGATAAGTGGACGATCTCGCCTTAGTGCAAACTGACGAAAGATTTGCAGCAAGGAATCTCCAGTAAGCTGTTCATTGGAATAGGACGTCTTTCCCGAAGCAGGTGAACCGGATTGTCCGCTCTGTTTACTGTTGGAACCGCCCGTGCCAGGAGCAATCTGCACAGTAGCCGTTATATAATTATTCTTTGGATACCTTCCTCCCTGAGCAGCGATGTCCTTCTCAAATTCTGTTTCTTTAGCGATATCGATCCCGAGACCAACATAGACACTTAGTTCCTCGATCTCTCTACTGCTCCAGCATCCGGATATCACCAGAAGGACGGACAAAGCAAAGGCTACACGTAAAAGCATAAAAAAACGAATCATGCATGTTTGCCTCCCTTTTTGCGAATCAGACTTATTATCAGCAGTAACAGAGGTAAAATGGCAAATAGAAGCACGGATAGATTGCCCAACATATCACCCAGAGCAAAAGTTTCATCCACGGTTTTCGGCATTAATGCTGTTAGATATATTACTGGCAGAAGGGCGTACATAATGACCTTGATCTTCTTCGTACGAAATAAATCCCGAATCCCTACCGAAGCACAATAGTGTGTGATCGTGAAACTCGAGAAGATCTGCATAATCCAGATGACCAGTAGCAAGGATTCAAACCGTTCAAAGATCAAACCTTGAATCTCGAAGCTTCTTACGAGATCCAGCGTGGGCCAAGTACGTGTTTTGATGCCGTCGAGTGACAGACTGCCTACAACCATCACTACAGTAATCAGATAAATCATAGTCGATATGATGATGCCCCAACTCATGGCTACATTGCTCTTTTTGGGGTTTTTCATATAAGCAGTCATGACAAACATGACTTCGTACCCCGTGTAAGCCAGCAGCGAAGGTTTCAACCCTTTGAGGACTGGCATGATACCCTCGCCGAGTACCGGTCTCAGATTGCCGATCTCAAACAACTGATTACTAAGCAAGATCTCAATCACAAATATAATCAGTGTAATCGGCAAAATAATCTCAAATACGCGCACAATGACAGCAAGTCCGCCAGAGATCAAATATATGCCAATCCACATAAACACCATCACGATAGCCCATTTTGGTGTGCGCTCGAGCAAGTACATTCCTGTCACATCAGCCATGACCTTAATTTCGAATGCGGCAATCACCATAAAATACATAATCATGGCGAATCCCAATATGTAAGCAATCCAGCTCCCCGTAATCTCACGAGTGAACTGGAACACTGTTTTCTCAGGAAATCTGCGACACAGGGTAACCAGAATAATTCCGACACCCGTGATAATCAGTCCAGACAGAATGATGGAGATCCAGACATCCGGCGTTCCGACAGCTTTACTCGTCGTTCGAGGGAGTGTTAGGATCCCAGCGCCAAGCATGTAATTAACAATAACTACGACGGCCTGCCTTGTGCTAATATTTCCTTCGGAACCGTTCACTTCATCCCACCTCATACCTCGTGATTTACTTCATTTATTTTTTTCGGTCTTTATCTATTGGACTAGACATCTCCGGACGCTTCCTCATCATATTTAGCGGAGCACGAATAATGAAATCCTTCCATTCCCCAAATTGATAAGGGACAGCCGGTGCAACATAAGACACGCCAAAGCTTGAGAGTCGTGCCAGATGCGTACACACAAGCAGAAAGAACATAACCACGCCAAACAATCCGAGTACGGCTGCGCTGAACATAGCGGCAAATCGCAGAATCCGTAGTGTTAATCCCGCACTATAGACTGGAATCGTAAAGGAAGAAATAGCCGTAACTGCTACGACAATGACCAGAAATTGGCTTATAATTCCCGCCTGCACTGCTGCTTGGCCAATAATCAGACCTCCTACGATACCCATCGCTGGCGCAATTGGTTTAGGCAGCCGTATCCCTGCCTCCCTCAGAATTTCAATCGAAAGTTCCATGATCAGTACTTCAATGATCGAAGGAAACGGCACGCCTGTCCGCGTTTCAATAATCGTCAGTACCAGCTTCGTTGGAATAAGACCCGGATGGAAGGAGATAAACGAGATATAGAGCGCAGGTGCCAGCAGTGCCAGCATGGCAGCCATAAAGCGCAGCATTCGCAGGAATGTTCCAGGAATCCAGCGTTCATAATAATCCTCGGGAGATTGGAGCAACATGCTAAAAGTCACTGGCACAATTAAGACAAATGGCGTCCCATCCAATAAAATAGCCACTCGCCCTTCCAGCAAAGCACCCATCACCCGGTCTGGCCTTTCCGTATTTAACACTTGTTGAAACGGACTAAGCGTATTGTCTTCGATAAGCTGTTCAACATACCCTGATTCCAACATGGAATCCATATCCATCTCTTCAATTCGCTTTTGGACTTCCGCCACGAGATTAGGGTCAGCAATATCCTGAATATAGGCAACAGCCAACTCTTTCTTGATCCGTGAACCTACTTCAAACTTCTGAATAAAGAGGCTCTGATCACTTCCATATCGACGTAAAATACCTGTGTTATCACTTAACTGTTCTGTAAAACCAATTCGGGGGCCACGAAGCAATCCCTCAGACAATGGTTCATTTACACCACGTGTTTTGATCTTATGAGCTCCAATTAATAGAGCTCCCGGCAATCCATCGACCAACAGTGCATTCTTGCCAAAAAGCACGCCAACTGAGACCTTTTGTAGGGACTGGGTCTCCTCAATCAGACTGACAGGTAGTAGCTGATCTTGCAGGTAGGCCGACAGTAAATGTGCATTATCCGGATGGAGGAAACCCTCCCGCTTAAGCTCTGGAACGCCCTCCAACATTAATGGTGTAATCAGGTGATCATCGATTAAATCTTGATCTACCAGGCCTTCGGTATATATGACGGCTGCCCGTGTATTCGTTCCCCTAATCGTAAATTCCCGAATATGCACGTCAGCATTTTGACCAAAGCTTTCTCTTACACTGGTCAGATCCGTAGTGTACTTGCCGGTTAATTTAATATTCGCATATTGGCCTGTTTCGGTCCCTTCACCCTGCCCTTTGGCTGCTGGTGAGATATCCTTCGAGGATACGGACGATCGCTTCGAACGAGAGAAGCTTCCGCGCTTAATGGCAGCATTGATCCAGCGCGTGCTCAATGTAATACCAATTGGAATGATGAAGACCAAGAATGCCTGGATCCATATGGACCAATCCGGCACGTAGGATACAATTGTTGACCACATGTTCCCACCCCAACATTTCTCTGCATGACAAAGCTGCAGGTATTCCCAAGTATTGTGTCCCCGTTTGATCACAATAATTCCCGTTTTTTGTGTACTGAACGACAAAAAAAGCGGTTCCTGTATTAGGAACCACTATTCGCTCTATATTATACGATTCTGGTCACATGCTCCGCTTTGGCATCCAACAAGTGAGCTGAAGCAGCAATTGCTGTAAAATCATTCAGTGCAATCTCAATCTGCTTCTGGCTCTGCTCCACATATTCTTCTACCTTTTTGGTACCGCCTGTGATATTACCAATCTCCTTCGTTATTCCGGTAACGCTATCACGAATCTCATTAATCGAACTCTCCACCATTGCGGATAGTTTCTTAACTTCCTTGGCCACGATATCGAATCCTCGTCCAAATTCTCCTGCATGTGCAGCCTCAATGGCAGCATTCAACGCGAGCAGTTGCGTCTGAGACGAAATCTCACGTATCGTTCGTACCACGCCCTGAATTGATCCGGCTTGTTCCTGCAAATGAGTCAACGTTGCACGGTTAGTAGCCGACACCTCTGAGATATAGGAGATACTGGACATTAATTCCTGGCTCCGTTCAATGCCTACATCTGCCTGCCCATTCAGTTCATGGGACATCGTTTTCAGCTCGTTCACTACGACCGAAATGTTGTTCTGACGGTTGGTAATGTTGGTGGCGATTTTGGAGACACCCAGTATCTTCTGATTCGTCTCATCGTACACCGGCATATATGTCGCCTCAAGCCATACGGAATTCCCCTTTGCATCCTTGCGTTCAACCTTGTCCTGGAAGCTGACACCATTAAATATGCTGTTCCAAAAAGCATCATAGTCCGGGGTGTTTGCAAATTGACCAAAGCATAGTTGCTGATGTTTCATGCCATACATCTCATCTACCGTATATCCCATCGTCTGGGCAAAGACTTCATTCACGTAGGTTACCCGGCGATCCAGATTGAATCGAATGATAGCAAGATTTTTCTCCATCGCCTTGATGACCATTGCATCGGTGACAACATCTTTCTTTTCCATATCTAATATAGACACTTGATAACCCCCACAATTCATTCCATAATAGACAGCCTTTACTAGCAAAAAACGATCATAACAACATATGTAATCATCAGGTTCTAGATGGCTCTACTATTGATACCCGATTTGCAGCATTTTGGATCATCTGTTGTCATTTATTTTTTTATTTCATTTCATTAGTGAATGCGTGTACATTTTTAGTAACTCAATGAACTTTAAGCTGTCCCCAACATCGTCCAGAATGATCAGAATTTAATTGAAGCCGTCGCATTCATCATCGTGCTCTCGGAGCATGTTCGCCTTCCAGAAAAGAGATGCAATAGCTTATCCCCACAGTAAAATCGTCTCTCTATCTACTTGTACGTATCGTAACACAAAGCAAAGAAACACACACTTATACATGACTCGCATTTCGTCTGTTTCTAGTCACCAGCTGTCCTCTGTGACACAAGAAAACAGGCCGATTCGTCATGATCATCGCCCTGTTTCTTTTTCGACATCTATTAATCGTTCTAGCTTTTCTACAGTCTTCCCATTCATCAGCCTCGCGGCAGCTTGTCTCCATATCGACTGCGAAGTTCAGCAAGCCGCTCCAACTTGGACAGCGCACGCTCTTTCTGCTTTAATCCCACAGCCAGCACCATCTGCTCCATTAACAGAAGTGGAGTCACCATGGAATGAAATTCTCCCAGTTCTCCTCTGCTGACGTAAAAAGACAACTCCGTTGCCAGTCCATATAACAAGTCTTCCCGATCTGTTACAAGTATGGCTTTGCTTCCCGTATCACGGGCATAATCTAGAATGACCTCTGCTTCAGGCAACAAGCGGGTGAAACACATGAGCATGACCATATCCTCTTGCTGCATATGCATCAGCGATTCCAACAACTCATGTCCACCTCCTGCAAGGTGAATAACGGTCAATCCAAATCTGGACAAGCGAAATGATAACAGCTCAGCCAGACCTGCAGATGGTCCAGGTGCATAGATGTATACTCTTCGCGCTTCAGCTAGGATGGCTGCTGCCTGCTCCAGATCCCCTTGCTTCATATGAGATAACGTCTCCTGCAAATGGCTGACGGAGGCTTCCAATAATTGAATGGGCAAGCTCGCCGTATCCATTCGGGACATGGTTTTATTTAACTTCAACGCGGGTGTTGTGTCTTCAGACGTGCGGAGCCGGATTTTGAATGCCTTGGCATTGTCATATCCAACTGCACGCCAGAAACGGGATACCGTCGCAATGCTGACCCCCAGCCTGTCGGCGATCTCCTGTTCCGTCAGGAATAAAACCTCTTCGGGATTACGTTCAACAAAGTCGGCAATTTTCAGATGGCCTGGCGATAGCTGTTCTTTTTGCGTAAACAAATTCATTCAGGACACACTCCCTTTCTCGCTCTCCAATTAGTATATCAGTGGACTGGGAAAGAAGGGGGTTATCTATGTAACAATTTTTTCATTAAAATAAATTTATGTAATAAAAATTACAATTGATTTACAAATGTCTTCTTTCCCGTTAATACTCTGCCCCTAGACTGTGGCTATGATCACCAACTTTCAGGGAGGTATGTATCGATGAAGAAGATGACTGAGCGTTATACGCTGACGTCTTCACAGAAAATGATGGTTTTTGTGCTTTCCATGTCACTGTATGGCTTGTCCAACATGTTCACAGAGCTTATTCCCAAGCTACAGCTTGGACCCATTGAATTGTCCGTTGAATATTTTGCTTTTATTCCGCTGACCCTCTGTATTCTGTTTCATCCCATGATTGCCGCGCTTGGTGCTGCCCTTGGCGAAGTCATTTTCGGTGAGTTGATGCTGGGGCAATTTGGCGGACTTGGCGAGCTGGAGAAATTCATTACTTTTTCCTTCGGCATGTACGTCGCCGGGCGTATGGTACGTGATCCCCGCAATCGCCGGCAGGTCGGTATTGCAGCCATGACCGGAGTCATTATTCATCAATTTCTCAGTTCGCTGGTCGATATCGGCAAAGTATGGATCGGTGTGGAACAGCTTGAAGCAGTTCCGGGACTCGCTGAAAGTGTAGTTCTGATCGAAGGGGTTGGTTTCCTTAATGACGTACTGTTCTCGGGCATCCTCTTCGCTCTACTGCCAACGATGTATCTGGTTCCCCTGCTCTATGGCAAAATTGAACCACTGCTCGGAATCAAACCTCGCAATCCTGGCATGAAGTATGAAGGCGTTGGCTTCTTCCGTCCAAAGCTCATCCTGATCGGTGTGTTACTGCTCGCGTTGGCTTTCAGCGCCGAATCCCTCTCCGAGCTGGACATTAACTTCGCGGTGTGGGAGACGGATTATGCGGATCAATACGGTTCTGCCTCCATCTGGATCAGTATTGGTACTGCGGCATTCATCGCTGTGGTGACACTGATCTTCATGCGGGTCAGACGTAACAAGAACAACTCCATTGCAGATTCGGAGAGCGGTCCTTATGCATAATGCGATGTCCCAACCTGTTTCTATTTCCACACCGGAGTCCGCTATCTCCATTCAAAATGTGACCTTTACCTATCCCGGCTCGGAGGAGCCTGTTCTGAACGGGGCTTCACTTGAACTTCCACAGGGCAGTTTCACTGCAATCATCGGGAGCAACGGTTGTGGCAAATCAACGATGTGCAAATTGTTCAATGGTCTCATCCCCCAATTCTACACGGGAGACTTCTCTGGTGAAGTCCATGTACTTGGTGTACCTGCCAAGGGCCGAAGTGTTGCAGAACTGTCCAAAAAAATCGGTTATGTATACCAGGACTTTGATAATCAACTGGTCCGTCCAACTGTTCTCGATGAAGCCTGCTTTGCACCTCTGAACTATGGGTTACCCAACTATCGGGAGCTGGGTGAACAGGCGCTTGCCATGTGCGGACTGGATACCATTCACAACCGATACATCTGGGAATTGAGTGGTGGGCAGAAACATCTGCTCGCTCTTGCCGGTGCGCTGTCACTCGACCCGGATATTCTGATCGTCGACGAGCCGGTTTCCCAGCTCGATCCGCAGCATGCGAGACTGATCTACGAATGTCTGTCCCGATTAAATACGGAATATGGCAAGACGATTATCGTCATTGAGCACCATACCGAATTTATCGCCGACTTCTGCGAAGACGTGGTGCTGATGGATAAAGGTCGTGTGCTCTGGAATCTTCCCGTCAAGGAAGGCTTGAATCGAATTGCCGATCTGGAGCGGCTTGGCATTCAACCACCCGAGGTGACTCGTGCAGCTATTCAAGCGGTTGAGCATTACAGGGAAGATGAATTACCCAGCAATACCCAGGATTCTGCTACTCGATATTGGTTCCCCATTACGGTGGAGGAAGCCGTGGTTTACTTTGTACAACGACACTACCAGCAGGACTTACATGCTTCAGACAAACCGAGGGATGCTGCAGAACATGCGTTGCAGATGAAAACTAAGAATACGATCCAGTCTGCCATGGAGCAGAACGATTCAGCCGTTTCGCGGATATCGAGGGGCATACTGACAGATTCTACTGCGCAGCCTGTTCCCATTGTCGAATTCAGAAATACGCGGTTACGGTACAGAGGACTGGGCAAAAAAGAGCATGAGGTTATTCGTGGCATTAACTTTTCACTGCATGAAGGAGAACGGATTGCCTTGGTGGGCAACAACGGAGCCGGCAAGTCTTCACTGCTCAGACTCATGGCTGGAATCAGCTTGCCTCAGGAAGGCAGCGTCAGCGTTTTAGGCGAAGTGACCCATCGGTCTTCATTGGAACAGCTTGCGGGCAGAGTCGCGTATATTTTTCAGAACTCCTCCGAGATGTTCATCGAAGACAGTGTACGCAAAGAAGTGGCGTACTTCCTGAAAACCCGTCGCATTCAGGACGCTGACAATCAGGTCGCTCATGTGCTGGATCGCTTCCGGCTGACGCCGCTACAAGAGCGGGATGCCCGACTCCTGAGCGGTGGACAACAACGGAGGGTTACCCTCGCTATCGGTGCAGCGATGAAGCCTTCTCTCATGTTGCTCGATGAACCTACTGCCAATCTGGATCTTGCTACAAGGGAAGAGTTGATTGGTGTACTGGATGAGCTGGATCAGTATGTGCGAACAACTGTCATTGCTACGCATGATATGCAACTGGTTACCCAGTGGGCCAGTCGGGTCATCGTACTCCACAATGGTCGGGTAGAAGCCGACGGCACGCCTGCCGAGGTATTCGCCGACGAACCCCTTCTGCGCCGATCAGGACTTGCCCTTACGCAGATCATGGAGCTCTCGCACCGTATCGGATTAAATGCACTCTGCCCTACAACCGATGACTTTGTTGCAGGTCTGTTGAAGCAATCATTCACCAAGGAGGATGCCCGTCATGCAGCTTGTCCGCAACTGGTTTGACAAACTTTCGATTGAACGCATACAGCTGGAGCTAATGAATACCGTTTATGGCAGTGGTCATGCCAGCCTGTCACGGATTGACCCGCGTGCAATGCTGATTTGGTATCTCTTTTTTGCCATTGTACCCTGGTTTATTCATAACGGTACCGTGTTGCTTGGCATGTTCCTGCTCATGGTCACCACCACAATTTTATCTCGGGCTGCTCCGTTTATTATCATCATTCTCTGCATGGGGTTAATCGGTCAAGTAGGCTGGATGTTTATCATCTCGCTGTTCTTCGGGGGCAATTGGGAATCTGCATTCCCCCTGTTGCTGCTTACCCTGAAGCTGTCCATCGTTTCGCTGGCGAGTATCAGCGTTTTCTCGGGTATGGACCCGGAACGGATTGGCGATGGATTACTAGCACTCGGTATGCCTGCAACATTCTCGTTCAGCCTCTCTTACGCTTATCGGATCTTGCCAGTGCTGTTCGGTGAATTCCGGAATATCATGTTGTCCTACCGACTTCGGGGTCTTCTTCCTTCCCGGCATGGATGGCTCTATTGGCGGCTTGTCGTTTATTATATGAAACTGTTCATTGTGTCCTTCTTCCCGCTCATGCTGGCTACAGCCAAACGCTCACGCACAACCGTGGAAGCACTTGAGACGCGAGGTTTCTCTTACGGCATGAAACATCCAGAATCCAAACGTCTGAAGCTGGCTCATCTAAGAATCACCTCACGTGACATCGGATTTCTCGCCGGATCGGCAATCTATGTTGCGCTGCTATTCTGGTTCGGTGCACATTTTGAAATTTTATAATTCATATACTTAACCATTCATGGAATAAAAGGAGTGTCATTATGCGTATTGATCTTCATACTCACGGCAAATTATCCAAAAACTCTGATTTCTCAATCGATTACTTCACCGAAATGGTCACGGAAGCGAAAGCCAGCGGGCTGGATGCCCTCGCACTTACAGAGCACTTTAACACCCGTCACTTTTACGATGTCTATGAGACGCTCGATCGTCTTTACCCCTATAATGGAGAGTACTACGATGCAGACGGACTTCGCATTTTCCCCGGGATGGAAGTGGATATTCGAGAAACAGGGCATATTTTGCTGATTGGTCAAAAAGAACATATCCTCGCCGTCCGTGCCGGCCTGGAAAATTATACAGCCAAGGGGTCTTTCATTCCCTTTGCCGACCTGCTGGATCTGGCCGAAGCATGGCCTTTACTCAAAATCGGTGCACACCCTTACCGCGACTCCACTCCGCTGCATCAGTTGGACCGCAACCTGCTTGGGCGTCTGGATGCATTCGACCTGAACGCCAAGGACATGTACAAAGTCGGTATCCAGACCTGCCGCAGTCAGGTCGAACCATTTGCCCAATCTCTTGGCAAGCCGGTTACCGCCGGAAGTGATACACACCAATGTCTGCAATACGGCAGTGTATGCAACGTGTTGGATCGTCCATGTGCATCGGTCGCTGATCTCAAAGAGCAGATTCTCACCGGAGCGTACACCATCGAAATCTCTGCCGATCTTCCCTTACGCGTCAAAGCCTCAGTAATGCTCAAGAAAGTAATGAAACGTCTTGCCAAGCTGGAGGCCACTAGTCTGCAGGAGGTTTAGAACGAGGAGCCACATTCAGAATCACCAAATGCCTGAATGAAAGTTGTCATGCACAAAGACATGCTCACCAAGAGCATGTCTCTTTTGTATTCCAACGTCATTCGTAGCCTTGTGATTATTCACTCCTATTTCAACCCTGCACATTAGCGACGGGTTTATCCCTTGTATTGCATACTCTATCAGACTACTGAAGTGGGCTTTAGTGACGAATATTCACTTGAGGCATGAAGAAATGATTGGGCCCCTCACCTCGATTAAAAATCGTGCACAGTGACACACAGCTGAATCGCAATACCGAATGGATCCCGCACAATGCCATAACCCGGGCTGAATTCATTTTGCTCGTAAGCTACCAGTACCTTCACGCCCTCATGTTGCATCAGAGAATGATACAGTTGATCAATTGTATGTTTATCCTTGGATTGAATGCATAGTGACATGCTGTTCCCCAGCTGCCATGCTCTCTCCGTGTCCATTGCTTCTTCCGCAATCATGACTTTGTTAACCCCAATCTCCAGCACCGAATGTGTAATATACTCATCTTGACCGGCAGGGTACTCAAAACCCGGGTTCATCTCCTTCATCTCTTTATAACTTTTCTTGAATATCACCTTGGCGCCCAGAAACTCCTCATAAAAAGCAATGGCTGCCGCCGCATCCCCGTTCATCGACAAAAATGGTATCACTTCAAAATTCATTATATTGCCTCCTTGTTCCTATTGGATTACACTTATCACTGTAACAAAGAAAGGTGCCAATCCATGGCACCATTAAGAGGGTTTGATATGAAAAAATCAGAACGTATGAATCAGATGTTACGCTTCATTAATCAAAAACAACGGTTCACCCTGCAAGATCTCATGCAGGAGTTCCAGATCTCCAAACGAACCGCGTTAAGAGATATCACCTCATTGGAAGAGTTAGGTGCGCCCATCTATGTCGAATATGGACGCTACGGCGGATATCGACTGCTCCAACAGATGCAACTGCCTCCCATTTCGTTTAATACGGGTGAGCTTCATGCCCTTTATTTTGCGATGCAGGCTCTCCGCAGCTTCTCCAGCTTACCCTTTCATGTCTCTTTCCGTACCATTCATGAGAAATTTATGAGCGCGTTATCCGACAAGCAACGACAGGATATTGAGAACATGCAACACCGGGTTTCCTTCCGACATACGGAGCAGATCCGCGATAGTGCACATTTGGAATTTCTGTTGATGGCTGCTGTGCAGAATATAGTGATTCAGCTTACGTACGCTAATCAACGTAGATCCTCTGATCAAAAGCCATCTTCTGCAAACACCAATATCCGCATCATTCAACCCATCACGCTTTATGCCTGGAAAGGCTATTGGTATTGCCAGGCCTATGATCTGCATAAACAAGCGTATCGTGTATTCCGCTGCGACCGTATCACTTCAGCCGAAGTGTCCGACATTGAACCTTTGGCTCATGTTATTGAACTTCATGCACAGGATACCCATTCATTATGGAAACCATCACCAGATGCTATTCCATTTCAATGTCGGATTGATGAAGCCGGGATGGAGCTATTCCAGCAAGAACATTTCCCATCTATGCAGATCATCGAGAAGCTGGGATACATGTATCTTGTCGGTTCGTATGAACCTCACGAGCTTGATTTCATAGTGAGATATCTTGCGGGCTATGGTAAATCGATTAAGATTATAGAGCCCGTCATCTTACAGAAAGCATTAAGGCAGTACTATCTGGACTTGTTGGATCATGTATAAAGATCATATTTCTATATCCATTTTACTTCACATGCCTTTTAGCTCTGCTCCTGGCTAACTTTTAACCTTTTTTTATTGCCAATAGCCAATTGAACGATAATCTGCAACACGATGATGATAGCCAAGCCATAAAATGCTTGCACGAAGCTGCCTGTTAGATCGCGGAGCCAACCAATCGCCAGCGGCCCAAGTGCTCCCAGAATGTAGCCACCAGATTGAGTCATCGCCGACCAGCTGCTAGCTTCCTGAGCATTGTTTGTCTCATCAATCGGCAACATGAGTGCAATCGGGAACAGTCCGCCTGCACCAATACCGAGCGGGATTGCCGCGAGCCACGGACTGACAGAGAGATTCAGCATCAGGACACCTGTTAACTCCAACATCGCACATCCAACAAGCCAGAAGACACGTCTTTGGTATCGGTGTACAAGCATGGGTATGAATAACGTTGAGGGCAGTGATATCAATGTAAATAACGTTTGGATGTTGCCAGCAGTCTCTTGGCTATATCCATGGCTTTGAATGGCTGGCGCAAGCCAAGCGGTTAATGAATAGAAGATCGCGGCCATCAGTCCGAAGAACAGTGTCAGCACCCATGCACGCCTGTTCTTCACCGGAAGTGGTGCATGAATGGCAGCCGAGGTTTGTCCGGATTGTCGCTCTGTACGCGCAGACCAAGCTAATTTAAACCAGATCGGTAATGCAATGGCAGCAAGTAATGCCCATGTAGCCAAAGGACCTCTCCAAGATCCCCCCAACGTATGCTGAAATGGAACCGATAATCCCACACTAATGCTGGCCCCCATCACCATTGCTGTAGAGTAGATGCCGACCATGGCTGCCACTCGGTTAGGGAAATACTGCTTAATGAAGCTGGACAACAGCGGCCCTGCCAATGCAATCCCTACACCTGACAGAAAAGAAGTGAACATCATCAACGGAGTTGCGATTACGAACAATCGTAATCCCGTACCTATCCCAATAAGGATTAAAGCCAGCACAATGGCACCTTCGTTCCCCCACCTTCTACTTAGTCTTACAGAGAATGGAGCGAATATGCCCATACATAATACCGGTAGTGTAGTTAACAGACTGGCGGTCATGCCGCTCAAACCCAGATCATTCTGTATGGTACTCATCAGAGGTGAAATGGAAGTAATCGGTGGTCTTAAGTTCAGTGAAGCCAGAATAAGCGCCAATACAATATAAAAAAATTTCATTATGGATCACCTCATGGTAGTAGTATCGTTGCCTTCACCAAAGATCCCATTTGTTAATGACAAGATCTTCGGGTGGTGCACGATTAAGTATAGAATCATTAGAATGATTGAACAATACTATCATTTCTATTAAAATGATTACTAAAACCAATGATTAGAGGTGAACTCATGGAGATTCGTCAAATGGAAAACTTTATTACAGTGTGCGAGGAGCTTCATTTTACGCGGGCAGCTGAGAAACTTGGCATATCTCAACCTACGTTGAGTCAACAGATACGTGGATTGGAGGATGAACTTGGTGTTCCTTTGTTTGACCGTGTCGGCAAAAAGATTGTGATGACCCAGGCAGGCACTCTGTTTCTGGAGCACTGTGTACAGATGATCCGGCATTTACAGAATACCCAAGATGCGTTGGCTGAATTTCGGAATGATCAGCGGGGACGATTGGTTATTGGTGTTCTTCCATCCGATTTGGATTACCGTATCACTCCGCTGCTCGTTGATTTTCATGCCCGATTTCCCAAGGTGCAATTGAAGGTTATCTCTTCGATCTATGTCGTAAATCAAGTGTTGGAGAATGAAGTCGACATCGGTATAGAGATTACATCTGCCCCTGATGATCTGCTTGTTCGCATTCCTTTGTGCAGTGAAGAATACGTACTTGTCGTTTCCGAGAATCATGATTGGGCTGAACGAAGCACGATTGAAATTCAGGAGTTACGTGATATTCAAACGGTGATGTTCCCCGAAGGATTTACGGGCAGAGAATTGGTCGATGGCTATTGCCGTAAATATGGATTCACCTTAAATACCATCATGGAGACCAGTTCTGCAACCTCCATCATTAGCCTGGTCAAAGCCAACGTCGGAGGAACACTGCTGCCTTATCCTCTGATCAAAGCCATGAATGAGCCTACACTACGTTGCATCCGAATTACAGACGATCCGCCATACCGGCACTTTGAGATCATCCATCGGTCCGACCGTTACCTGACGCAATCCGCCAAGGCATTTATTGAGAAAACAATCGAGTATTTCAATCAAAGGTGAGATGAAAAGGAGGATTTTGAAATGAAAATAAGAGAAGTTGGTTTGTCGACACATCAGGTCGAGGCCATAAAAGGGTTTTACGGTACACTACTGGGATGCAACAGCCTTCTATTTTTATGATCCAAGCGGCAACTTGATGGAATTTATCGCTCACCATTCACTTGATAATGCAGTTGATGAAGCTTTTGAAGCGAAGCATCTGTTATGTATTAGTGAAATCGGTCTGCCTGTCGATGATGTCCCTGAGACGACAAACACATTGAATAATAATTATCAACTTGAACCATTTGCCGGAGACGGAAAACAATTCTCCCCCACGGGTGATGCAGAAGGCATGTTTATTGTCATTGATAAACAGAAGCCCTGGTTCCCAGACGGACGTATGCCTGGTGTATTTGCCACGGAGGTAAAAGTTGAAACTGGGCTGCCCGGTAGTCTGCGTATACAGGACGATATGTACTCGATTGAATCGATATGATGTAAGAACGTACTGAATGAAAACCTCAAGAGGGACTTCCGGCTTAATACTTACCAAAACCATCCTCACACGTGATATCCGATTTAAGAATTTCGTACAGATTTTGTTTGGAATTCTCTAATTTATTTTGTGTTTCTTCAATTTCTGATATTTTCGCTTGGATAATGCTTGCTTGATCATTACTTGAAAATCCATGTTTAGAGATCATAGATTGGATCTCATGGATCGTAAAACCAACAGCTAAACATTGCTTGACCACTTCCAGATGCTGAATAATGCTCTGCGCATATATTCGATAGTTATTATGATCTCTCAGCATATGTTCATCCGGGATAATACCTATTTTCTCGTAGTAACGAATCGTGGATATCGGAAGGTTTACATGGTTCGCTACTTCACTAATCTTCATATGGATTTCCCCCGTTTCCTCTTCTTGCTATAAAGTATACTTCATAGTTTACAATCCTCATAGTGAGACAGATGGAGATATAACCTATACCCACTCTCACCAATATAGATATGAGGAGAGAAATCGATATGAATACAATTACCGGCCAATTCAACAAAACAAATGATTTTGATACCATCGTCTTGGAGCGCCATTCCGTTAAAGTCTACGACCCTGAAGTGAAAATCAGTCGCGAGGAGCTGACCGAAATACTGGCGAAAGCTTCACGTGCCCCTTCGGCCATTAACATGCAACCTTGGCGTTTTCTTGTTATCGACAGTCCTGAAGGAAAAGAGAAACTTGCACCACTGGCCTCTTTTAACCAGACACAGGCACTAACGTCTTCCGCTGTCATTGCCGTATTTTACGATGCTAACAACGTTGAATACATGGAAGAGATCTTCAGAAAATCAGTGGAACTTGGATACATGCCACAAGACATCATGGATACGCAGATGCAGCAGGTACAACCTTATTATGCGAACATAAATCCATCCGAACTTCGTGATATGAACCTCATTGATTCAGGCCTCATATCCATGCAACTCATGCTCGTTGCCCGTGCTCATGGCTATGATACGAACCCTATGGCTGGTTATGACAAAGGTCAGATCGCCGAAGCGTTCGGCCTGGATAAAGAACGGTTCCAACCCGTGATGTTGATCTCCATAGGTAAAGCAGCCAAAGATGGCTATCCTTCCTATCGTCTCCCGGTTGAAACGATTACAACTTGGGCATAATCAACAGCTACTCTCAAGACTAAAATGACTATGGATGATGCTATTCTTGAGTATTAGACATAATGAAGTAATATCTCTTGTATTAAATAGTTAAGTGAATATAACAACTATAAGTAAACACTAAGTCTGTAAAATAGATGAAAGTCACTGTGCGTCCCATAATACCAGAGTACTCATCCTATATCAGTTAAAGGCTTTCATTATAATAGCCTCATACTGATTTGGACATAGAAACATTAACGTTCATAAACAAAGGGTCCTGATGACAACTGTCATCAGGACCCTTTGTTACATAACTTAAATACTTTTGTCAGGTGATAAAAAAGTCGTGAAACCACCACAAATTTTCATTACCACTTCCTCAATATACCGAATGTCGCATATAACGTGCTTAAATGATCCATTTTCACCCAAGCCGGGGAAGGGATTAGAAAATAATATCAATGGCTTCTAGCATATCTTGCTCCTGTTCGGATTGCCCGTTCAGGGAAATATCCTTGAGCAGCACCGAAGGCTGTTCGCCAATTTGGGTGATGATCACGAGCAGGTCCTGAGCGAAATTGTCGATCAGATTGCGCGTAAACAACTTGGTGGCATATTCAAACTGCCCATTCATACCCTCATCCAGCAACGAAATGATCAAGGTAAGATCAAATTGGGAAACCGTATGCGTTTCCGGATAAGATTCGATCTGGATATCCCCGAAGTTTTGAACGTTATCTTCCTTCGTTTCCACTGCAAACATGACATCAAATACAGGATTGCGGCTTTGATCGCGCGGTACCTGCAGCTTTTTCACAAGTTCTTCAAACGGATAATCCTGGTGGTCGTAGGCCCCCAGCATCGTTTCTTTGACTTCGTTCAAGTAAGCGAGGAACGTCTTCTCCCCGGATGGATAATGGCGGATCGCCAACGTGTTGACAAACATTCCGATGAGTGGCTCCAGGTCGGCATGTGTGCGGCCCGAAACCGGTGTGCCTACAATGAAGTCTTCTTGTCCCGAGTACTTGCTGAGCAGGATTGAATAGGCCGCCGATAACACCATATATAGGGTAGCACCGTTCTCATCGGCAATACGCTGCAAGCTGTCGGTCTTCTGCTTGTCGATACTGAAAGGCAGCACATCTCCCTCAAAGCTGCGAGCGGCAGGTCTGACAAAGTCCGTAGGCAGCTCAAGCGTTGGCAGTTCACCTTCTAGCATGTCCAGCCAGTAAGCTTCCTGACTTTTCAGCCGTTCTTTTACAGGTTCGGACTGCTGCCAAGCAGCGAATTCCTTGTATTGAATCCGAAGCGGTTCCAGCGTCTCACCGTTATACAGGCGCAGCAGCTCTTCGATGAAGATACCCATCGACATGCCATCCGTGACGATATGATGAATGTCCAGCATAAGCAGATGACGTTCCGCTTCCCATTCAACTAAGCCCACACGCAGCAGCGGCGGCCGCTCCAAATCAAAGACACGTACAAAGGCATCTGCAATGCTTTTTGTTTCACTTTCCGGCGCTTTTTTATACTCGACGGAAAACTCCAAGTCCGAATAAACCCGTTGTACCGGTTCGCCGTCGACCATCTCGAAGCCAGTTCGCAAAACTTCGTGACGAGCGATTAATCCTTGGAGCGCCGCCTCGAATTGATTCCGCTCCAAGCGCCCGGCGAGAACCGTCATGCCGGACATGTTGTAGCTAAGCTCGGCACCTTCCATCTGCTGCTGGATGTACAGCCGTTTTTGCACAGAGGAAAGCGGATAATACTCCCTTTTATCCAGAACCGGAATGGAGAAGAATTCCTGCTGCTCCAATCGGCTAATCACTTCTGCCATCGCTTCAATAGTCGAGTACCGGAATACATCGCGCAGTGGCAGGTCCACGTGCAGCTCCTTGTGCACCTTACTGACCAGCGTTGTCGCCCGCAGCGAGTGACCGCCGAGGTCGAAGAAGTTGTCTGTCACACCAATCGTAACTGACCCAAGCACGTCCTGCCAGATGGAGACCAGTTTCGTCTCCAGATCCGTGCGCGGCCCCACGTATTCGCGCCCTGCACTTGCTCCCTCTTCCGGCGCCGGCAGCGCTTTCCGGTCGATTTTCCCGTTTGGTGTCAGAGGTAAATGCTCCAGCTCCACGAAGTACGATGGGATCATGTAACCCGGCAGCTCGCTGGAGATCGCTCGTTTCAGGTCGGCCACCGTCAGTTCGCTTTCCGTTGTGTAGTACGCGCACAACGCCTTTTGCCCGTTCGCATCACTTCGAACCAGCACCACCGCTTCTCGTATACCTACCACCCGCAGTAGCTGTGACTCAATCTCACCCGTCTCGATCCGGTAGCCCCGGATTTTCGCTTGATTGTCGATCCGGCCGATGAAATCCACGTTGCCGTCCACCATCCACCGTGCCAAATCTCCCGTGCGATACAACCGCTCACCCGCGGTGAAAGGGCTGTCTACAAACTTCTCTTCCGTCAGCTCCGGACGGTTCAAGTACCCGCGCGCCACACCGACTCCGCCGATAACCAATTCGCCCAGCACGCCGACTGGAACAGGATTCAGATGTGCATCCACGATATAGAACTTCGCATTCAACCACGCTTTGCCAATTGGCACATGGCCAGTCTGCGGCAGTTTCGCCAACTCCTCGTCATAGAAACTGGAGTCAATTGCCGCTTCCGTCACACCGTAGGCGTTAATAATGCGGAACGATGAGCCAAACCGTTCCTGCAAGGTCCGGTAATCTGCCACACTGCAGCTGTCCGAGCTTGTGATCAACAGCTCCATCCTGCTCAACTCCAGCCCTTGCTCATGCACGTATTCCATAAACGGCACGATCAGCGCCGGCGTTGATTCAAAGATCGTCACTTGCTCCCGCTCTATCCAGTAGTGCAGACGAGACGGATCGATCCGGTCGTCTTTCGGTACAATGACCATGCTGCCTCCGTTGTACAATGTCCGCGCGATATCGCCCACGAACACGTCAAACGAGAAGCTGGCGAGCTGCAGCAGGCGCACCTGGAACTGATCCAACCGATATTCTCGTCGGTAACCCGCTGCCGTGTTTACCAGGTTGCGGTGCTCAATCATCACACCCTTGGGCTTGCCCGTCGTTCCGGACGTGTAGATGACATACGCCAAATCCTCCGGACGGGCTTCATGGAAGCTGTCCATACCGACAACATCATTTGGATGAATCTCGCCACCACCGTTCACAGCCCCCGTTAGCTTGCCGTTAACTCGATCGGGAGCACTGTTGGAGCCTTGGCCAAAGTCCATTGGCACATTGCTTCGTTCCTCGCTGTATGACGTTTCGTCGTCGAGATACAGCACCTTCGCCAGTGCCAGTTCCTCTTCACCGAGCCAGGCTTCGGCACGCTCTCGCAGCAGCGTTTGTGTCAGGAGCACCTTTGCTCCGCTGTCTTCCAGCATAAACCGCACGCGGTCGGCCGGATAATCCGGGTCAAGCGGTACATACGCCCCTCCCGCTTTCCAGACGGCCAGAACGGCTACCAGCAGGTCCACCGAGCGCTCGGCGAGAATGCCCACAATCTCCTCCCGGCCGACTCCACTTGCGCGCAGCGTGGCCGACAGGCGATTCGCCCTCTCGTTCAACTCCGCATACGTCATCCGATCGTTCTCGTATACGATGGCTTCCGCTTCTGGTGTGTATTCCGCCTGTTCCTCGAACAGGCGATGGAACGCTGCCACAGGAGCCACTTCCGGCTGCCCCGGGTTAAACGCGCCGACAATTTCTTCTTTTTCCGCCGCCGTTAAAATATCCAACTCGGAAATCGTCGCTGACGGGTTGGAGAGAATGGATTCAAGCAACTGCAAGTAGTGTGCAGCCAACTTCTCCACCGTTTCGGTTTTATATAGAGCCGTGGCGTATTCAAACAGATATTCCAAGCCATCCTCAATCTCCGTGACGTCCAAGCTGAGATCAAATTTGGAAACAATTTCTTCGCTGGCATACGTCGACAAATGCAGTCCCGGAAGCTGGATTTCGACATTTTCTGTATTCTGCAAAGCAAACATCGTATCAAACAGGGGATTTCGGCTTAAATCACGAGCTACGTTTACCTTATCCACCAGTTCCTCAAACGGATAATTCTGATGTTCAAAAGCACCCAGCGTTGTCTCCTTGATTTCCTTCAAGTAGTCAAGGAACGTCTTACCGGCAGCCGGGTAACTGCGAATGGCCAATGTATTAACGAACATCCCGATCAGCGGTTGAACGTCGCTGTGATTTCTGCCCGCAATCGGCGTACCTACCACCACGTCTTCCTGACCTGAATATTTATGCAGAAGCACGTTATACGCTGCAAGCAGAACCATGTAAAGCGTTGCGCCGTTCTCAGCTGCAAGCCGTTTCAGACCTTCGCTTTTCTCAATATTCATAAACAATTGCAGCGTGCGGCCCTCATAGCTCTGCATAGCCGGGCGCGGATAGTCCGTCGGCATTTCGAGAACTGGCAGTTCTCCGCGGAACATGTCGTGCCAGTAGGCTTCCTGCTTGGCTAGCTGAGCTTTCTGGTTGTCCGATTGCTGCCATACTGCATAATCTTTGTACTGAATGCGGAGTGGCTTGAGCATCCCCCCGCTGTACAAGTGCACAAACTCTTCGATCAGTACGTCCATTGAAACGCCGTCCGATACGATATGATGTGTATCAAACATCAGAATGTGTCGGTCCGGCGCGAGTTCGGCAATGCCCACCCGCAGAAGTGGCGGCTTTGCCAGATCAAACGCACGAACGAATTGGCTCACCGTTTCTTCCGCCTGCTCACCATTGATCTGCACATATTCCACCTGGAAGGTGACTTCTTCGTAAATTCGCTGAACCGCTTCGCCTTCAACCATCTCAAAGCCGGTACGCAGCGTTTCATGACGAGCTACAAGCCCGCGGAATGCTTCTTCAAACCGCTGCCGGTCGAGCTGCCCTTCGAGTAACATAGCTCCCGATATGTTGTAGCTCAGCTCGCCTCCTTCCAGCTGGTTCAAGATGTAGAGACGTTTCTGAGCAGAAGAGAGCGGATAGTACTCGCTAGGTTCCGCAGCCGGAATAGCCGTAAACGAGCCGACCCCTAACCGCTCCATAGCTACAGTCATTTCCTCAACTGTCGAGTAGCGGAATACGTCGCGAAGCGGGAATTCAATGCCCAGCTCCTTATGCATTTTGCTGACAAGTGTTGTCGCCCGCAGGGAGTGTCCACCGAGATCGAAGAAGTTGTCCGTTACGCCTACCGCCTTCTCCCGAGCAAGCACTTCCTGCCAAATGGCGGCCAGTTTTCCCTCCAGTTTGGTGCGGGGCGCCACGTATTCGCGGCCTCTGCCTGCTCCCCCTTCCGGCGCTGGCAGCGCCTTCCGGTCAATTTTCCCATTCGGCGTTAGAGGCAATTGCTCCAGTTCGACGAAATACGACGGAATCATGTATCCCGGTAGCTCGCTGGAGATCGCCCGTTTCAAATCTGCCGCCGTCAAGCCTTTTTCCAATGTATAATAAGCGCACAACGCTTTCTGCCCCTCTTGATCTTCCCTGACAACAACGACCGTTTCCTTCACGCCATCTACACTCAGCAGCTTCGCTTCGACTTCGCCCGTCTCGATCCGGTAACCCCGGATTTTCGCCTGGTTATCGATCCGGCCGATGAAGTCCACGTTTCCGTCCTCCATCCACCGCGCCAAATCTCCCGTGCGATACAACCGCTCACCCGCGGTGAAAGGGCTGTCTACAAACTTCTCTTCCGTCAGCTCTGGACGGTTCAAGTACCCGCGCGCCACACCGATTCCGCCGATAACCAATTCGCCCAGCACACCGACGGGTACGGAATTCAGATGTGCATCCACGATGTAAAACTTCGCATTTAACCACGCTTTGCCAATCGGCACATGGCCTGTTTGCGGCAGCTTCGCCAACTCCTCGTCATAGAAACTGGAGTCGATCGCCGCTTCCGTCACACCGTAGGCGTTAATAATGCGGAACGATGGGCCAAACCGTTCCTGCAAGGTACGGTAATCCGCCACGCTGCAACTGTCCGAGCTTGTAATCAACAGCTCCATACCGCCTAACTCTAGCCCCTGCTCATGCACGTTTTCCATAAACGGCACGATCAACGCCGGCGTTGATTCAAAGATCGTCACTTGCTCCCGCTCTATCCAGTAGTGCAGACGAGACGGATCGACCCGGTCGTCCTTCGGTACAATGACCATGGTACCACCGTTGTATAACGTCCGCGCAATGTCGCCCACGAACACGTCAAACGAAAAGCTGGCAAGCTGCAACAGCCTTACCGGGAACTGATCCAACCGGTATTCCCGTCGGTATCCCGCTGCCGTGTTCACCAGGCTGCGGTGCTCGATCATCACGCCTTTTGGCTTACCCGTCGTTCCCGACGTGTAGATGACGTACGCCAGATCGTCCGGACGGGCTTCATGGAAGCTGCCCATACCGACAACATCATTTGGGTGACTCTCATTACGGTCGTTCACAGCACCCGTCAGCTCGCCGGAGACCAGACCTGAAACCATGCTGGAGCCCATCGGGGCATTTACCCGATCTTCGCTGTATGACGTTTCGTCGTCGAGATACAGCACCGTCTCCAGTGCCAATTCCTCTTCCCCGAGCCAGGATTCGGCACGCTCTCGCAGCAGCGTTTGTGTCAGTAGCACCTTCGCTGCGCTGTCTTCGAGCATAAACCGCACGCGGTCCGCCGGATAATCCGGATCAAGCGGTACATACGCCCCTCCCGCTTTCCAGACGGCCATCACGGCCACCAACAAATCGACCGAACGCTCGGCGAGAATGCCCACAATCTCCTCCCGGCCGATTCCACTTGCTCGCAGCGTTGCCGACAGTCGGTTCGCCCGCACGTTCAGCTCCGCATACGTCAGCCGATCGTTCTCGTAGACGACAGCTTCCGCTTCTGGTGTGTATTCCGCCTGTTCCTCGAACAGGCGATGGAACGCTGCCACAGGAGCCACTTCCGGCTGCCCCGGGTTAAACGCGCCGATAATTTCTTCTTTTTCCACTGCCGTCAAAAGCTCTAACTCATTTACACGAACATTCGGATTAGCCGCAACCTGCTCCAATGCACGGGCAAAATGACCGTGGATCTGCCTGATGTCATGCTCTCTGAATGTCTGTGCATTGTACGTAAACCGCAGCAAAATATGCTCTTCCGGAATGACGGTAATGTCCAGTTCGTAGTTCGTTTGTTCCGGCGATTGGATATTAGCGATTTTCAGCGCTTCTTGTCCTCCGCTGACAACCTGCTCAATCTGTTCTTCCATCGGATAATTTTCAAAGACCATAATATGGTTGATCAAGTCGCGCTTTTGTTCACTCAGCGACTGAATTTCGAACAGCGGGAACGTTTCGTAAGCTCCCGATGCCAGCGCTTGATCCTGGGTTTTTCTCAAAATATCGGCTACCGTCTCCTCGGCTTTACCTTGAATACGGACCGGGATCGTATTAATAAACAGGCCAATCATGCTTTCAATGCCCGGAATTTCCGCCGGACGGCCGGATACAACAGAGCCGAATACAACATCCTCGCTGTTGTTGTATATCTGTAAGACCAGTCCCCATACAGTCTGCATAAATGTGTTGAGTGTCACCTGCTGCTGGCGTGCCACACGCTCAATCTGCCCAGTCAGTCCTTTGCTGAGTTCCACATCGATTTCAGCCATTTCAAAAGCATGCTGTTTCAGCTGCGTTCTCTCCTGCGGCAGCTTGGTCTGTTGATCGTAACCCGCCAAATACTCAGACCAGTAACCCGAGGCTTTCGCTGCATCTTGAGCTTCCAGCCATTCGATATATCGGGAGTACGAGGTAACCAGAGGGAGCTCTGGCTCTCGCTTCTCCTGAAACGCAAAGTAAGTGTCGAACACTTCCTTGATCATGAAGGACATGCACCAGCCATCCATCAAAATGTGATGATGACTCCAAATCACATGGTAAGACTCGTCGCCTGTGCGCAAAACGGTCACACGCATAAGAGAGTCTTGGGCCAAATCAAACTTGTTCGCTTTATCTGCGCTGACAAAATCGGCTATCGTCTTTTCCGGGTGTTCATCTCTTGCCGAGCGAATATCTTCAAAGTACACTTCACACTTCCGCTCGCGGAATACCACTTGAATCGGCTCGTCTCTCCAGCCGGTAATAAAGTTGGTACGCAGCGCCTCATTTCGCTGTACCAGCGTATCCAATCCACGGGTGAAGGCTTCCACATTCAGACTTCCATACAGATCGAAGGTCACCTGTTCGAAGTAGGCTTCCGAATCGGCATCCAGCAAGCTGTGGAACAACATCCCTTTTTGCAGCGGAGTCAGGGTGTATACATTCTCCAGTTCGCCGAGTGCCGCAGTATGTTCGGACAGTCGCTCCAGTTCCTCCACCGTCACATCTTGAAGCAGTACATCACTAGGCGTAAGCTCCGGCCGCTCTTTCGATACGCAATGGCTGATGACTTCACGCAAACTCGATTGAAGCAGGGTGCCCAAGCGCTCTACCGTTTCTCGTTTATACTGAGTTTCCCCGTAACGGATCGTGAGTTCCAGCGCTCCTTCTGACACCATACCGTTGATATCGAGGACAAAATCCATCAATGCATTCGGGCTTGAATCGGAGCCCGGGCTGAACGGAGAAGGCTGCGAGCCGCTGCTTTCGTAATCCTGGTCGAACTGGCCCAAATAGTTAAAACTGATCTCCGGCTCCAAAACGAAGCGTTCTCCGTCACTCGGCGCCGACAAATAACGCTGGATGCCGTAGCCGATTCCTTTGTTCGGAATGCGGCGCAAGTTTTCTTTCACCTGTTTCACCTGATGACCGAGTGCCTGAGCATGACCTAGCTCCAGAACAACAGGGAATTGGCTTGTAAACCAGCCTACCGTGCGCGTAATGTCCACATCTGGCAAAAGTTCCTCCCGGCCGTGGCCTTCGAGATTCACCAGCACACGTTCCTGACCGCTCCAAGCTTGTACTGAGAGGCCCAGCGCAACAAGCAGCAAATCGTTCATTTCCGTATGGTAAGCACGATGAGCCTGCTTCAGCAACTGTTCAGTTTCGTCCGCTGTCCATCGAACGGTTACCAGCCCGCTGTCCTTCAGTTTGGATCTGCCTTGATCAAAATCTTTTGGAATCGGCTCATAGGACAATTGCTCGATATGCTGCCAATACGCTCTCTCACTTTCCATCGCAGGACTGTTCGCATAATCAGCGAGCTGTTTCGCCCATGTTTGGAATGAATCCGTTTTGAGCGGCAGACGGATCGGCTGCCCTTGCAGCGTCTGCTCATAGGCGGCAGCAAAATCCTCAAGCAGAATCCGCCAGGATACCCCGTCTACGACCAAGTGATGGATTGCGATGAGCAGATGGTCGCCATCGTTGCAGCGGAACAAACCGAGCTTCACCAGCGGACCGTTTTCCAGATCAATGCTCGCTTGAATATCATTTGCCTTAGCCTCTACCGCTTCTTTCACGTCGCGGGCTCCCTTGAAATCAACAACCTCCAGATCGAACAGCACTTCGCTCTTCCCGGCGCCATGGTTCCAAGCGGTATATCCATTCTCGGTTTGACGATAAACCGTACGAAGAGCATCGTGATGCACGATAAGCTGACGCACCACTTGGCGTAAAGCTTTTTCATCAAAGCCTTGCTTGGAGAACTGCATGATCGCCTGATTGCTGTGATGTACATCGACCGGATTTTGTTCAAAGAACCAGCGCTGAATCGGGGTCAGGATAACCTCTCCCGTCACTTCGGCCTGGCTTGCCGTTCTCTCCGCTGTTTGCAACCGCAAACTAAGGGCGGAAATTGTCGGGTAATGGAACAAATCTTTCATGACCAGCTTATACCCCGTTTGCAAAAGACGAGAAGATACCTGTAAAGCTTTAATTGAATCGCCACCAAGCGCAAAGAAATTATCCATGGTGCCAACCTGATCCACGCCTAACACTGACTGCCAGACCAAAGCGAGTGCTTTCTCAGCAGGAGTACGCGGCGCCGTGTATGCAGCCTCGGCACGAATGCTTCCTTCTGGCACAGGCAACGCTTTACGGTCGATCTTGCCGTTCGGTGTAAGCGGCAATTGATCGAGAAGCATGATGCGCGAAGGCACCATATGAGAAGGCAGTACGGCGTCCAGATGGGCCACAAGCCCTTCCAGATTGAAGCTGGAATCCACTACGACATATCCGCACAGATATTTCTGCCCCTGCTCGTCCGTCCGGTCGATGACTAGCGCTTGCCGCACCTCGGCAACATTTTTCATGGCCGCTTCAATCTCACCAAGCTCAATCCGGTAACCGCGAATTTTCACCTGATTGTCGATTCGGCCGATGAAATCTACGTTTCCGTCCGGCATCCAGCGTGCCAGATCACCCGTCCGGTACAACCGCTCCCCAGCGGTGAACGGGCTATCTACGAATTTCTCAGCCGTTAAATCCGGGCGATTCAAGTAACCGCGGGCCACACCCACTCCGCCGATAACCAGCTCGCCGAGCACCCCGATCGGCACCGGCTTCAGATTTGTATCCACGATGTAGAACTTGGCGTTCAGCCACGCTTTCCCGATTGGCACGCTACCCGTTTTCGGCAACTTCTCCAGCGGCTCGTCATAGAAGCTGGAGTCAATCGCTGCTTCCGTTACGCCGTAGCTGTTAATAATACGGAACTGCGAGCCAAAGCGCTCCTGCAAGGTGCGGTAATCCGCTACACTGCAGGCATCCGAGCTTGTGATCAGCAGCTGCATCGAGCTGAGGTCCAGACCCTCGGTATACACATGCTCCATGAACGGCACAACCAGCGCAGGAGTTGATTCGAACACTGTCACGGCGTAGTCGCGAATCCAGCCATAGAGGCGGGTTGGATCAATCCGGTCTTCCTTCGGCACGATGACCATAGTTCCACCGTTGTACAGCGTCCGTGCAATGTCACCAACGAACACGTCAAACGAGAAACTGGCAAGTTGCAGCAGCCGGATCGGAAACTGATCCAGACGGTAGTCCCGCCGGTAGCCCGCCGCCGTGTTCACCAAGCTGCCGTGTTCCACTGCCACGCCCTTCGGACGGCCCGTCGTACCGGAGGTGTAGATGACATAAGCCAGATCACCCGGCTTGTTTACATTTGCCGGATTTGATGCGAGATCCGCCGCTTGTACGTTCTGCTCAGCTTCTGCCGTGACGGACGTTTCAGCTGCAGCCGTTGCCTCTTGCGCCAAAGCCGCCTCCGCCTCTGCGCCCGCTTCGCCCAAAGCTTGTACGCCTACAGCCGTTTCCGCCTCTCCGAGGCTGTACGCCGCGGCGTCATCAAGTGCAAGCACCGTTTGCAGCGTTAAAGCTCCGTTGCAGCGCCAAGTTTCCGCCTGCTCCAACAGGCAGGTCTGAGTAAGCAGCACTGACGCCCCGCTATCCGCGAGCATATATTCGATCCGCTCCGCTGGATAGTCGGGGTCAAGCGGTACATAAGCACCGCCAGCTTTCCATACGGCGAGCACCCCGATCAACAGCTCGGCTGAACGGCCGGCCAGAATGCCGACCACCTGTTCCGGTTTCACCCCACGTGCCCGCAGTACATACGCCAGACGATTCGCTTTGGCATTCAGCTCCGCATATGTCAATTTGCTGTCTTCGTATACAACCGCTAGCGCTCCCGGAGCGCGTTTCGCCTGCTCCTCGAACAGCTCGTGGAACGTTCTCTCTCTCCATGACTCATCCGCTTCCAGACCTGTACCCTCTACGGCGGGTTGCTTCACAAGAGCCGAAGACGACACGTCAAACCCGACCAATAAATTATCCTTTTCGCTGTCCGTCAATATATCCAAATCCGAAATCCGCGCACCCGGCTGAGCCAGGATCGACGCCAAAAGCTGCTCGTAATGACCCGCCAGCCGTACCATCGTGTCCTGTCTAAACAACGAGGTAACGTACTCGATCTTGCAAACCAACTCGTTACCTTCTTCCACGATATCCAAGCTAAGATCAAACTTTGCCGTCTTTTCCTCGATGTCAAACAGTGACCATTGCAAGCCTTCAAGAATTAAATCCAGGCTTTCGTGCTTTTGCAAAGAGAACATGGTGTCAAACAGTGGATTCCGGCTTAAATCCCGGCTCACCTGAAGAGCTTCTACCAGTTCCTCAAACGGATAATCCTGGTGCTCGTAGGCTCCAAGTGTCGTTTCCTTCACTTCCTGCAAGTAATCCATGAACGTCCGCTCTGCCGTCGGACCCAAGCGAAGGGCCAGCGTATTGACAAACATGCCGATAATCGGCTGCAAGTCGGCGTGAGAACGAGCGGCAATCGGAGTGCCGACTACTATATCTTCCTGTCCCGCGTATTTATGAAGCAATACGGAGTACGCAGCCAGCAGAAGCATGTACAACGTTGCCCCCGAATCGCTGGCAAGCTGTTTGAGAGCTTCGCCTTTCTCAGCATCTAGCGTAAACGTGAGCGTTTGACCGTCAAACTGCTGAACAGCTGGACGGGAGTAGTCAAGAGGTAGCTCAAGAACCGGAAGCTCGGAGCTGAATACCCCGCGCCAATATTCCTCCTGTCGTTTGATGCGTTGACGCTGTTCCTCGGATTGCTGCCAAACAGCGTAATCTTTGTATTGAATCCGCAGCTCCGGCAGCTCTTCCCCATTGTATAGCCGCACGAATTCACGCAGCAGCACATCCATGGAAAGGCCGTCGGAAGCAATGTGATGCATATCCAGCGCGAGCAGGAATTTTTCTTTCTCCAATTCAATCAACAGGGCGCGCAGCAAAGGCGGCAGGTTCAAGTCAAAAGGCTGAATGAAGCCTTCAAGAATGGCTGCAACCTGATTTTCGCTTGCTTGAATCTTCTCGACCTTGAGAGCGACGAGCGGATGAATACGCTGAATCGGCTCCCCATTTACGATTTCAAAACCGGTGCGCAGCATATCGTGCCGGGCCATCAAAGTAGTCAGCACATCTTCTACTTTGGCCTCGTTCAAAGCCCCTTCCAATTGCAAGGCGCTTGGAAGGTTATAATTCAGCTCCAAGCTATCCAGCTGATGCAGGACGTACAGCCTTTTTTGTGCAGAGGAAACCGGATAGTACGCTCTCTCTTCCGCTTTTGGAATCGAGCTGTGCTCTGATTCTTCCAAGCTGGCAATAGCCCCAGCCATCGATTCTACCGTCATATAGCGGAACACATCGCGTAGCGGAAGTTCAACGTTCATTTCCTTCCGAATCTTGCTGACAAGGTTTGTTGCCCGCAAGGAATGTCCTCCGAGCTCGAAGAAATTGTCCAGAATTCCAATGCCGGAGTAACCCAGCACTTCCTCCCAGATTTTCACAAGCTGGGACTCCGTAAGGTTACGAGGGGCTACGTATTCGACTCCCGTTTGCAGGCCGTCTTGCGGCTCCGGCAGTGCTTTGCGGTCCACTTTGCCGTTGGACGTCAGCGGCATGCGTTCCAGCTGCACGAAGTACGACGGGATCATATATCCCGGCATTCCCTGGGCCAGCGAGGTTCTCATTTCGCTAACCGTCAGCGTCCGGTCCGCCACAAAGTAGGCAACAAGCGCCTTCTCGCCCCCACTGTCCTGACGGGCGAGCACCACCGCTTCTTCCACACCCTCCACGTTCAGAAGCTGCGTCTCAATTTCGTCCAGCTCGATCCGGTACCCGCGGATTTTGACCTGATGATCGATCCGGCCGAGGTATTCAATGTTGCCGTCCGGCAGCCAGGCCGCCAAGTCGCCTGAGCGATACAGTTTTCCCCCCTCCGCAAACGGGGAATCAACGAACTTTTCCGCCGTCAAATCCGGGCGATTCAAGTATCCTCTCGCCAGGCCCTCTCCGGCTACGTACATTTCACCTGCTACGCCGATCGGAACAGGACGACGGTTTTCATCCAGGACGTACACGCTCAGCGTCGGGATCGGCTTGCCGATATTACTCTTCGCCGCCTCCATCTCGATCCATGTAATTTCCTTATACGTCACGTGAACCGTCGTTTCGGTAATTCCGTACATATTGATCAGCTTTGTCTCCGGGTACTTTGTCTTGAAACCCTTGAGCAACAGCGGGCTGAGCGCTTCGCCGCCGAAGATGACGTTGCGAATCCGCAGATCGTACGGATGGTCCGCTAAAACCTCACGCAGCAGTTGATAGAAATATGTTGGCGTCTGGTTCAAAATCGTGACCCGTTCGCGGCTCAACAGTGCCAGGAATTCGGCCGGATTTTTCGCCGTGAGCGGCGGTACGATAACCAGCCTTCCTCCATTCAGAAGTGCTCCGTACATCTCCCAGACGGAGAAATCGAAGCAGAACGAGTGGAATAACGTCCATGTGTCGGACGTCCCAAAGTCAAACAGGTTCTTGTCGTTGAACAAAAGGCGCACGACGTTTTTATGCTCAATCAACGTGCCTTTGGGTTTGCCAGTCGTTCCCGATGTGTAGATGACATAAGCCAGGTTACCCGGCCCGGAAATCGGCTCCAGATTCGAAGCGTCCAGCTCACCAGCGGAGTCCGCCCCTTTGTTGCTCCAAACGAAATCGTCCAATTCAAGGCGCGTTCCTGCGAAGTTGGTCTTCTCATGCAAGTGCTTTTGAATCAGCAATAACGGTGCGCCCGAATCTTCGATCATGAAGCGGATGCGCTCCTCCGGGTAGTCGGGATCGACAGGCACGTAGGCTCCACCCGCTTTGAGAATCGCCAGAATGCCGACGACCATATCAAGCGAACGTTCGGCCAGAATCGCTACCAACTGATCCCCTTCGACTCCTGTCTCCCGCAGCTTACGTGCAAGGCGGTTGGATCGCTCGTTCAGTTCGCGGTAAGTCAACTGCCACTCATTCATGACGGCGGCCACGTTATCCGGGTAAAGCTTCGCCTGCTCTTCGAACAAGCCATGAATCGTCTGCTGCGGGTAGTCTGCCTCCGAATCATTGAAACCGCACACCAGTTCACGGATTTCCTGCTCCGTTAGCATTTCCAGCGAAGCAATATCCCCTTCCGGCGCTGTTGCGATAGTTTCGAGTAGCTTGTCATAATGTCTGGCGAACCGCTCCGCAGTCTCCTGTTTATACAAAGCCGCAGCGTATTCCAACCGGCATTCGAGCTGACCATCCAGCTCTGAAATATCCAGAAGCAGCTCGAACTTGGACGTTCGATTTTCCAACGGATAAAACGATTGCTCCAGCCCCTCGATGACAATTTGCTCATTCTCCGTATTTTGCAGAGAGAAGAACGTATCAAAGAGCGGATTCCGGCCGGTCGCGCGCGGAATGTGAAGACTTTCCACCAAATCTTCGAACAAATAATTTTGGTGTTCAAAAGCCCCGAGCGTGATGTCCTTGATTTCTTCCAGATACGAAAGGTACGGCTTGGAACGCTCCGGACGGCTACGAATAGCCAGCGTGTTGATAAACATCCCTACGATCGGCTGCACTTCTTCCTGCGTTCTTCCGGCAATCGGCGTTCCCACGATCAGATCTTCCTGACCCGAATATTTATGCATAAGGATGGAGTAAGCAGAGAACAGCACCATGTACAGGGTCGTACCCGTCCGTGCGGCCAGTTCTTTCAGCTTCTCCGTCCGCTCTTTCCCAATATCAAACTTCACGGTCCGGCCATCAAAACTTTGCACCGCAGGCCGCGGGAAGTCCGTTGGCAGTTCTAATACAGGCAGCTCGCCCGACAGCTGTTCCAGCCAGTATTCCTTCTGCGGCTGGATCAACTGCCCGTAGGCTTCGGAATGCTGCCAAACGGCATAATCTTTGTATTGAATATGCAACGGAGCCAGCTCCTCACCCCGATACAGGCGGCTGAACTCGTCGAAAAGCAATGCTGTCGAGATACCATCCGAGACGATATGGTGCATATCGAACAGCAGAATGTGGCGATTCTTGGCGACTTCGATCAGACCAATGCGAAGAAGTGGCGGCATGGTCAGATCAAACGGGTGATAGTATGCTTCCACCACTTGGTCCACTTCTCGCTCGCTCACCTGGAAATAATCTACAGCAAACTCCACCTCGTCATAGATGTGCTGAACAAGCTCGCCTTGAACCTGCTCAATCCCGGTACGCAGCGTCTCATGGCGCTGAATCAGCATCTGGAACGCATACTCTACGCGCGTGCGGTCCAGCTTGCCTTCGAGAAGAAGCGCCGCCGACATATTGTAGCTGCGCTCGGCCGCGTCAAGCTGGCGCAGGACGTACAGACGCTTTTGCTCGGATGAAACCGGATAGTACTCGGCCTCTGCCGCCTTTGTAATCTCATACGTTTCCTGCTGCTTTAAACCGCTAATTCTTTGGGCAAGTTGTTCAATCGTGGTGTAGCGGAAAACGTCACGCAGCGGAACCTCGACTTGCAGCTCTTTTCGAATCTTGGAAACAAGCGCGGAGGCCCGCAAGGAATGACCACCCAGATCAAAGAAATCATCATGAACCCCAACTCGCCCAATACCCAGCACCTGCTGCCAAATAAGAGCAAGTCTTGTTTCCAGCGTTGTGCGAGGAGCCGCATACTCACGGCCTGCTCGTACCTCACCGGTCGATTCAGGCAGCGCTTTACGGTCTATCTTGCCGTTCGGTGTGAGCGGAAGCTGATCAAGAGACACCAGCCGGGCCGGAACCATATGCGCAGGCAGCTCTTGCTTCAATTGGGACAGCAGATCACTCAGCTGCAAGGAAGCATCCGCCGCCACGTATCCGCACAAATACTTTTGCCCCTGCTCATCCGTACGGTCTGTCACCACAGCCTGCTTGACACCCGGAAAACGCAACAAGGCCGTTTCAATTTCGCCGAGTTCGATCCGGAACCCGCGAATTTTCACCTGATAGTCGATCCGGCCGATGAAGTCAACGTTGCCGTCTTCCAGCCAGCGGGCCAAATCTCCTGTCCGATACAGACGTTCGCCAGGCACAAACGGGCTGTCTGCAAACTTCTCGACGGTCAGGTCCGGACGGTTCCAATACCCGCGCGCCACCCCGGCGCCGCCGATGACAAGCTCACCCGGAACCCCTACAGGAACCGGCTTTAACCCTGCATCTACAATGTAAAACCGGGCGTTCAGCCAGGCTTTGCCGATCGGCACATGACCCAACAATGGCAGCTTGTCCAGCGGCTCATCGTAAAAGCTGCTGTCAATGGCCGCTTCGGTAACGCCATAGCTGTTGATGATGCGGAATTGTCCGCCGAATTTTTCCTGCAGCAATCGGTAATCGGTGACACTGCAAGCATCCGAGCTGGTAATCAGCAACTGCATGGAGCTGACGTCCAGCCCTTCTTCATAAATATGCTGCATGAACGGTAGGATGAGCGCAGGTGTCGATTCAAATACCGTAATGTTTTGCTGCCGAATCCAGCCGTATAAGCGGTTCGGATCAATCCGGTCATCCTTTGGCACAATTACCATCGTTCCTCCGTTATACAGCGTCCGCGCGATGTCTCCAACGAACACGTCAAACGAGAAGCTGGCCAGTTGCAGAAGGCGCACCGGGAACTGATCCAATCGGTACTCACGGCGGTACGCATCCGCCGTATTCATGAGACTACCATGCTCGATCATGACGCCTTTTGGGCGTCCCGTCGTACCCGAGGTGTAAATCACATAAGCCAAGTCTTGCGGGGCACTGTCAGCAGATTCAAATTCCACGGCTGAGGTATCCACGTTATACATCTGTTCATCATCCATCGCATAGACAGCTTGAAGCTTCAGCTGGTCATCGGCCAGCCAACCTCCGGTCCCCTCCAACAGATGACGCTGCGTAAGCAGCACCGATGCTCCGCTATCGCTGAGCATGTACTCAATCCGCTCCGCCGGATAATCGGGGTCCAGCGGTACATAAGCTCCGCCGGCTTTCCATACGGCGAGCACACCGACCAGCAGTTCCACCGAGCGCTCCGCCCAGATCCCCGTAATTGTCTCCCTTCCCACGCCCTGTTCACGAAGGAGCGAAGCCAGTCGCTCGGCGCGATTGTTCAATTCGCCGTAGGTCAGCTTTTTGTCCATGTAAACAACTGCCGGGTGATCCGGAATGTCTCGTGCAAACTTTTCGACATACCGGTGAAACGCTATTCCCTCGCTCAGTGCTGCCACCGGCGGGTTAAACACATCCAGAATTCGGCGTCTCTCCTCATCGCCCAGTAGAGAAATCTCGCGTACCCGCAGTTCGGGAGTCTCAAGAAACTGGTCCAAAACGGTTACATACTGTTCCATAATGCGATCAATCTCGGTCGTCTCGAACAGGCCGGTACGATAGGAAGCATGGAGAATGACATGACCTTCATTCAGCATATGGTCGAAGCGCAGCAGTAAATCATCCATCTCGTGCCTAGCAAAGTGAGCCTCCAGACGTACCTTGATTTCTTCGTACTCCACGATTTTTAAAGGCAGATATTCCAGAGACGTGCGGAACAGCTCCGAAAGATCGTTGCGGCCGTGTTGTTCGCGTAAATCCTGGATCAATTGGTTATAAGGATATTTCTGATGCCGCAGATCCGCCGTATTTTCCTTGGAAACCGTTTGGATCAAGGAAAGCACGGACCCATCTGGATTCAGACTAATCCGCGTAGCCACGGTGCTGACGAACATACCGATCGTTTCTTTTTCCTTCTTGCTGGTGCGATTGGCAAAAACCGTTCCGACCGGCACATCGGTGCTGTCGGTCAGCTTGTACAATAAGACGTACATGGCGGACAAAAATAACGTATATAAACTGACCTGATATTGTTCGCTAAAAGCCAGAATGCGGTCGTAGCGGGAATCATCCAAAGTGATTGAACGTTTATTCGATTCGCTGCCAATCGAGAATGGCGGAACCGATTTAATGCCGCTCGTTTCAGGCAAAGTGTTGTACTTGGTCAGCCAATATTCCTTGCCTTTTTGATAACGCTGCGATTGCTCATACTCACGCTCAGTTGAAATATAATCCAGATAGGAAGGTGCCTGACAACTGTTGAAGATACCTTTGCGCAGTTCGAGGTATTTTTCCATCACCGCATGCAGCAAAGCAGTGACGGACAAGCCATCGGCTATGATATGATTTACAGTCAAATTAAGCCATACTTGGCCGTTCGCAAAATGGATCATCGTAAATTGGTAGAGGTGTTCGTCGAACACACTGGCCGGTTTTTCGGTTACTTCTTTCACCCAAGCATAGAATTTTTCGGTCGTGCCTATTTCGAGGTGGCTTATCCTGGTTTGGACATTCTCTGGCTCTTCGAACCACTGCGTTGGATTTTGCAAATCCCCGCTAATGCGGATTCGGAAAGCGTCATAGGTTTTGACAATCTCTGCCGCCGCTTGCTCCAGCAGCTTGGTGTCGATCTCGCCCGTAATCTGGTAGGTCGCGGAAAGCATCGTGATGGATGTGCCCGGATTCATAATTTCCATGAACCATATCCGGCGCTGGGCTTGCGTTAATCCATATTGCTTGTTCGTATTCTCTCTCACATCGACACACTCCCGTATTAGAGATTGTTTGTAGATAGGCTTTATACCTGGATATCAGAAGGAAGCCGCCCGCCGTAAAGCGGGTCTATCCGTACAGCCGTGCGTAATAACCTCCGAGCGCCAGCAGGTCCTGATGGCGGCCCCGTTCCACTACGGTTCCTTGATTCATGACCGAAATCAAATCCGCATGTTCCACCGTGCTGAGACGGTGGGCAATCAGAATGGTGGTCCGCCCCTTCATCAATACGTTCAGGGCTTGCTGTACCCAGTGCTGGGATTCGTTATCCAATGCAGAAGTCGCTTCGTCCAGCAGCAAAATTGGGGCGTTTTTGAGAATCGCCCGGGCGATCGCAATTCGCTGCCTTTGTCCGCCTGACAACGACGCTCCCCTCTCTCCCACCGGCGTTTTATACTGTTCAGGAAGTTCCTGAATGAAATGGTGAGCGTACGCCGCTTTGGCCGCTTCAACCACTTCTTCATCCGTTGCATCCGGGTTGCCGTAGCGGATGTTTTCCTCAATCGTGCCGGTAAACAAAAACGGCTCCTGCGGAACGTATGCAATCAGCCTGCGGATTTCGTCCAGCGTGTAATGGCCGAACGGTTTGCCCTGGAGCAGGATATCTCCGCTGTCCACAGGATAAAAGCCGAGCAACAGCTTGATCAGTGTACTTTTGCCGCTGCCGCTTGCTCCTACGATCGCAGCAACCTGACCAGGAAACACTTGCATGGACATATCGACAAGTACCTTTTTATCCGCCTGATAGGAAAATTCCACATCGCGAAACTCCACCGCAGCCTCCGATACAAGCTCGCTACGAGAAGATCCCAGACGCTCCGGTTCCTCTTCCTCGCTTAGTACCTCTTGAATCCGGTGAGCGCCCGCGAGCGAATTTTGGGTCATCGACAGAACCATCCCCAAGTTCAACAAGGCGTGCGTCAGATTTACTTGCAAAACTGCCAGAGCGGCGACACTTCCCATTCCCATCATTCCGTAGGCATAAAGAAGACTGCCGATGACGATGATGCCGCAAAACGTGACGTAGCTGATAAAATGGTTCACCGCAGCTTGCATACCGTTCTTCTTCGCCGTTTGCCGAAGCGTTTGCGTCATTTGTTCGTTCAACGCCTCGTACTGGCCGTAAATCGTGCGGATGCGGAACAGCTTCACAATTTGAATGCCGCCCATAAAATCTTTGAATTTTTCGGTTATTTTACCGAGCGTTTGCAAGCCTTGTTCGGACAAAGCGCGAATATCCCGTGCAAATTTCAAGCTGACCAGAGAGGACAGCAGCAGAATGACGAAGGATACGCCAGCAAACCGCCAATCGATCACCACCATGGAGGCAATGGAGCCGATGCAAAAGACAACTTGAAGCAGCAAAACGAAGTAAACCTGCGAGAAAGTAAACTCAACGGTAGTTACGTCGTTATTCACCCGAGACAGCAAGTCCCCATGGTGCGTCTGCTCCAGGAATCTCGGCCGCACCCGGCACAGCTTGTCATAAAGACGTTTGCGGATATTCAGCACAGTCAGCTCGACACTGCGCTGGTATAAGTAAATGAACCAGGGAGAAATTATATTTTCCAGGAACAAGGCCGCGCCCAAAATAATAAAGGCTTCCACCATCAGGGACGTATCTCGGGACACGGCGAAATCAACCAAGTTATGTACGACCAAGCTGAAGGCGATCAGAAACAATGTCTGGGTGAGCGCCGTTACAGCAAGGCCAATCGCGTACTGGGTTTTGCGCTTGCGGTTCATAAACGTCAGCAAGTAGCCGAGTTCTTTCACTTGCGATAGCCTTCCGCCCTTTTTCATGTGTACGACACCTCCCTGCGTTCGGCAGACTCGGTAAATTCCTGGTAGTACGACTGGGCGTACAGTCCCTTCCTCTCGAGCAATTGTTCATGAGTGCCCTTTTCGACAATATTTCCTTGTTCCATAACCCAGATTTCATCGGCGTTTTGTACCGTAGAAAGCCGGTGGGCAATAACCATGGTCGTTCTCTGCTTCATCAATACGCCCAGCGCTTCCTGAACCGCGCTTTCCGACTCCGGATCAAGAGCCGATGTGGGCTCGTCCAGCAGCAGAACGGGAGCATCTTTCAGAAAAGCCCGGGCCATTGCAATGCGCTGGCGTTGCCCACCGGACAAAAAGCCCCCGCGCTCTCCGACATACGTCTGGTAGCCACCCTCAAGCTGCATAATGAAAGAATGAGCCTGAGCGGCTTTGGCGGCTTCGATAATCTCGTCCATCGACGCTTCTTCCCGCCCATAGCCGATATTTTCGGCGATTGTACCGCTAAACAAATATGAATCTTGGGTTACCACGGAAAAATGCGACCGAAGCTGCTCCGGATCTGCACCGTGGATCAGGCTTCCAAACACGCGGATCTCGCCCTGATCCTCCAGAAGTGGATAAAAGCCGCATACCAGCTTAAACACCGTGCTCTTCCCTCCGCCGCTCGCTCCGACAAGCGCAATCATCTTGCCTTCCGGCACCGAGAAACTAACATTCCGCAGAATCGGGGAACTCTCTTCATACCCGAAGGTTACGTTCTGAAAATGGATGGGGGCGGCGCTTGCTTTTGGAAGCAAACGGCCATTTTCCGTTTCGGTCGGCTGCTCGACGATTTCGGAGACCCTTCTCAGGGCACCAGTCATTTCGAACGTGCGCGTGATGAGTTCGGGAATATGCTCCAGCGGCTCCAGACATAGATTAAGCAAGTACAGGAAGGCAATCAGTTCTCCCGCGCCTAACTGCTCGTTGTAGATCAAATAGCTACCGTAACTGACGGCGAAAATGATCGGGCTGATCATCAGCGTAGAAAGCAGCGGGTTAACCCAGGCTTCCCGCTTTTTCACGGCCAGCTTTTTTTGAGCCGTCAATTGCAGCAGCACTTGGTAGGAGCGAGATAACATACCAGATAGCAGATAGCTTTTTACAATAGGCATCCCTCCAAGCGTATCCTGGAGGTTGACGTTCATTCGGCCCATGTTCGCCTGGGCTTCCTCCGTCAACTGTTCCAACTGCTTGCCGATCCATTGGGAAACCAGCAGTGCTACGGGAAATAACAGCAGGCTGTACAGCATCAGCTCCCATTGGAGATACATCAAATAAGCGAAACAGCCGATAAACAATAACGGATGATAAAACCACTGGGCGAGGTCCCGAATCATAAATTGCTGGATGAGCTGCAGATCGTTGTTGATCCGCGACAATACGTCGCCGGAGTGCTGCTTTTCCAAATAGGGGACCGGAAGTTTACCGATATGACGCATGACATGGTTGCGAATATCCTGCACCGCAGAGGCGCTGCTTCGCTCCACACCGAAGCTCATGAAAAACTTCGCCGGCACACCGATCAAGATGACCACAAAGACCGTGTACACGATTTGCAGAACGATTGGCCCCGCCCCATTCTCGGCTTGTGTGGTCAGCTGCTCAACCAAACGTCCCGTCCATATCTCAATAACCGCGGCGGCAATTGCGGACAGGATACCGACGATCATCCAGCCTTTGTGACGGCTTACATAGGACATCAGCCAGCGGAACGCTTTCCAGGTGGCATAAGCGGTTCGGCGCTTTGAAGGCGCCGCTGTGCCTTGTTCTTGAACAGACGTCTGCCGGTCAGCTCCCATGCAGAACCCCGGCCTCCGCTTCGATCTGCAGCTCGATTTGCACTAAGATGTCACGGATGACAACGGCCGTTTCGTCCACGCGCGCGAGTTCCAGTAACTCCTCGTGTGCGCCCTCCAGCCGATAATCGGCGTAAGCTTGCGTCGTTGCCCTCTGCCAGGACGGCAACTGGTGCTCCAGGCGGAACGCTTCGCTGTCCTTCGCAATCAGTTCGTAAATCCGGGCAGTTATCGTTCCTGAATTAATAAGCTGCGCTTCGTACGTCAATGTGGCTTTGATCTTCCGATGAACACGCTCCCGCACGAGTGGATTGCTCATTAATTCCTTCTCTTCTTCGTCGAAATCCGCAAGCATCTCTTCAAGCTCTTTCTCAGACGTTTCATAAGGTGTGAGTGTGTCCTTTATCCACGAGTCCACCATGAGCACGTCCGTTACGGAATACCCTCTTCTTTCCATCGTTTTGGCTACCTCGAACGTCAGGTTGCCTCCGAAACAGTAACCGAGCAGCACGTAAGGTCCTTCAGGCTGGATGCGAACAATCTCATCCACATAACGGTTCAGCATGGCCTCGTAATCGATGACATCGTCGATAAAATCAATGCCGTAAAGCACGAATCGGCCGTCTAGCCTGCTTGCAAGCTCTCGGTAACCAATGCCGAAGCCGCTGCCTGGAGGGAAGCAGAACACGTTTAGATCCCCTGTTTTATTCAGCTTAATGAAGGAGTCTCCCCCTTTATCCAGACCCAGATCCTCCTCTCCAAAAGCCATGGCTTCAACGGTTACACTATGAAATTGGCGATTCAGCGGTATCTCGATGCCCGTTTCATCGTAAACGGCTTGAACAAGCCTCATCAGACTTAAGGAATTGCCTCCCAGCTCAAAAAAGTTATCCTTTACGCCGACCTGTGGAATGCCAAGTGTATCCTGCCAGACACGGACGATCTTCATCTCGAGCAGCGTTCTCGGCGCAACATATTTCGCTCCTCCGGCCGCAGCTTCCTCCGGCACTGGCAGCGCTTTGCGGTCGATTTTTCCGTTCGCAGTCAGCGGCATCTGCGAAAGCTGCACAAGATGCGCAGGAATCATATACCCCGGAAGCTGCTTGGCGAGCTGCTCCTTGAGTTCATTCGCCGCCAGCTTTGTTTCCGCGACGTAATAAGCAACAAGTTGCTTATGGCCGTTCGCGTCGTCCCGGGCGAGTACAACCGCTTCTTCCACACCCCGGGCGTTCAGAAGCTGCGTCTCGATTTCGTCCAGCTCGATCCGGTACCCGCGGATTTTGACCTGATGATCGATCCGGCCGAGGTATTCAATGTTGCCGTCCGGCAGCCAGGCCGCCAAGTCGCCTGAGCGATACAGTTTTTCCCCCTCCGCAAACGGGGAATCAACGAACTTTTCCGCCGTCAGATCCGGACGGTTCAGGTATCCTCTCGCCAGCCCTTCTCCGGCTACGTACATTTCGCCCGCTACGCCAATCGGCACAGGGCGGCGGTTTTCATCCAGGACGTACACCCTCAGCGTTGGGATCGGCTTGCCGATATTACTCTTCGCCGCCTCCATTTCGACCCACGTAATTTCCTTATACGTCACGTGAACCGTCGTTTCGGTAATGCCGTACATATTGATCAGCTTTGTCTCCGGGTACTTCGTCTTGAAACCCTTGAGCAAAAGTGGACTGAGCGCTTCTCCGCCAAAAATGACGTTGCGAATCCGCAGATCATATGGATGATCCGCCAAGACCTTACGCAGCAGCTGATAGAAGTACGTTGGCGTCTGGTTCAAAATCGTGACCTGTTCGCGGCCTATCAGTGCCAGGAAATCGGTCGGATTTTTCGCCGTGAGCGGCGGTACGATAACCAGCTTTCCTCCATACAGCAGTGCTCCGTACATTTCCCAGACGGAGAAATCGAAGCAGAACGAGTGGAACAGCATCCACGTGTCGAACCGCCCAAAGTCGAACAAGTTCTTGTCGTTGAACAGGAGGCGCACAACGTTTTTATGCTCGATCAACGTGCCTTTTGGTTTGCCGGTCGTTCCCGACGTGTAGATGACATATGCCAGGTTCTCCGGCCCGGAAATTGGCTCCAGATTCGAAGCGTCCAGCGCACCTTCCGAGTCCGCCCCGCTGTCGCCCCAAACGAAATCATCTATTTCAAGGCGCGTTCCTGCGAAGTTGGTCTTCTCATGCAGATGCTTTTGAATCAGCAATAACGGTGCACCCGAATCCTCAATCATGAAGCGGATGCGCTCCTCCGGGTAGTCGGGATCGACAGGCACGTAGGCTCCGCCCGCTTTGAGAATCGCCAGTATGCCGACAACCATATCGAGTGAGCGTTCGGCCAGAATCGCTACCAGCTGGTCCGCTTCAACTCCCGTCTCCCTCAGCTTGCGCGCAAGATGGTTGGATCGCTCGTTCAGCTCGCGGTAGGTCAGCTGCCGTTCGTTCATGACAACGGCCACGTTGTCCGGGTAAAGCTCCGCCTGTTCTTCAAACAAACCGTGAATCGTTTTCCCCCGCTCAAACCCGGTTTCGGTATCATTAAATCGATTCAGCAACGTCTCCCTCTCATCCGGGGAAAGCACATCGGCTTGTCCAAGCTCCAGATCCGGCTGAAATACAAGCATGGACAGAAGCCGAACAAGGTGGTCGGCCGCCTGTTCCACAAATGCCCAGTCGTATCGATTCCCTTCAAAGCTTATTTCCAGCCCGATAGAGTCGTTTTGGCGGTCGAATCGAAAAACCGTATCGGCCGCCACCCTGTTACCCAGCGGTTCAGGATGAATCGGGACGAAGGATGCAACGGTGTTGACGACTGGGACTCCTTCCCCTGTATAGTCCAGATGGAGCGGCTCCACCATTTTCCGAAAAGGCAGATGCTGATGCTCCAGCGCCTCTCCGATGGAAGCTTTGATACCCCCGAGCAGCGTTTTCAGCGTAGTCTGGCTGCTTACGAACGTTTTGATCACCAGGATGTCATGCGGCGGCTGAGTCACGTCCGGGTCCCCGCTATAAGAAGGCATGCCGACCAGTACTTGATCCTGCCCGGTATATTTGAACAGCAGGCTTTTTACTCCAGCCAAAACAATCATGTACAAAGCCAGATCCGAACCATTGGCGAGGCGAATAATTCTCTCCGAGAGCTCACTCGGCAGGGTACGGTGAAGCAAGCCCGGCTCTGCCGCAGCTTCGCCACCCGCAGATAATTTGGAGGATTGACTGTAGGGAAGGAAGCTCAGGCTGTCATCGTCGTCAAACTTGCTGCTCCAGTACCGTTCTTCCTTTTCAAATAATGATTCCATTCGTACCTCCCCTAAAAATGAAGTGACCGTATGCCCCGGCGCAGATCCGAAAAAACTTGCTTTCGGCCTGCGCGTTTACGGGCTTGATTTACGGACGTGCAAGTTGTTCGCCGTCTTCCATGGGATGCGCACCACTTTCGCTTGACGGCGGAGGCGCGCTTGTAATATTAGAACGCGAATTCGATCGTATCGACGGCACTCTTTGCGCCTGCCGCCGGTTTATGACATTCAATCCGACTTAGCTCAAGTTGTGGATTTTCCGCAATTTGAGAAAGTACCCGCAGGTAATCCTCGGTTAAGGTGCGGATCATCGTTTCTTTGAACAGCTTGGTGGCGTAGAAAAAGCCCCCGCTAAGCGCCCCTTCGTTTTCATACATAAACAGCGTCAGATCAAACTTCGCTTCCTCCAAATGGTCAAGCTCGTAATTCATCAGGCTGACCCCTTCAAGTTCGGCGTCTCGTTCTTCGATATTTTGCAAGTCGAAAACGGCATCGAACAGTGGGAAGCGGCCCAGCTCTCGCTTCACATTCAAACGCTCCACGAGCTCTTCGAATGGATAATCCTGATTCTCAAAAGCTCCCAGAGCCGTTTCCTTGACTTCTTCCAGGTAGGACAGGAACGTTTTGTTGCCCGACGGGCGATTGCGGAGCGCCAGTGTATTAACGAACATGCCGATGACCGGCTCCAAATCAGCGTTAGTTCTTCCCGCCACCGGGGTCCCCACAATTAAGTCTTCCTGCCCGCTGTACTTGGACAGCAGCACAGTATATGCCGCAAGCAGTACCATGTACAGCGTGCTCTCACGCTCGGCCGCCAATTCACGCAGCCGCGCAGAGAGAGAAGCTTCAACGTCGAAATCCAGATGCGCGCCTTCGTAGTTGCGAACTGTAGAACGTTCGTAGTCCATCGGCAGATCCCCCGTCGGCAGATCGCCTTCGAAGGTTTGCAGCCAGTACGCTTCCTGCCGCGCGAACCGCTCTCGGTGAACCTCCGACTGCTGCCAAACGGCATAATCTTTATATTGAATACGTAGTGGCGGGAGTTCTTCCCCGGCGTATAAACTCGAGAACTCATCCATCACAATCGCCATCGATACGCCGTCCGACACAATATGGTGCATATCGAAAAGGAGAATATACCGGTTCGGCTCCAGTTCGATGACTCCAGCGCGCAGCAGCGGCGGCTTGCCGAGATCAAACGGACGAACGAAGTTGCGGACAATCTGCTCTACTTGAGCTGCATCCTCTGTTTCCGCTTGATGATGCTCAATAGCAAAATCGACCTGCGGGTAAATCCGCTGAACCGCTTCGCCCTTCACCATTTCAAAACCGGTACGCAGCGATTCATGCCGTGTTATCAGTTTCCGCAATGCGGCTTCCAAGCGGTCTAAATCAAACTTACCTTCAACCTGCACCAGTTCCGGCATGTTGTAAAGCTGATCCGCTCCATCCAGCGTATGCTGAATGAAAAGCCGTTTCTGCGCGGAGGACAGAGGGTAGTACTCTCTCTGCTCCGCTTGAGGAATGGACTCATGCTCCCGCCGTTCCATCCGGGCAATCGCATCGGCCATCGCCGCAATTGTCGAGTGACGGAATACGTCGCGCAGCGGGAGGTTGACGTTTAGTTCCTTAAATACCTTGCCTGCCAGTAACGTCGCTCGCAGAGAGTGGCCGCCGATGTCGAAGAAGTTGTCGTAAACGCCCATCTCCTTCGTAAGCCCCAGCACCTCCTGCCAAATCACCGCCAGCTTCATTTCCAGCTCATTGCGCGGTGCGACATACTCCGTTCCACTTCCTGCTTCCCCTTCCGGTGCTGGCAGCGCCTTCCGGTCTATTTTCCCGTTCGGCGTCAGAGGCAGGCGTTCCAGCTCCACGAAGTACGACGGGATCATGTAACCCGGCAGCTCCTGCGCCAGGGCACTGCGCAGTTCGTTCACTAACAGCTCCGCACCGGTATCTGGTGTGTAGTACGCACACAGCGCCTTTTGCCCGTTCGCATCACTTCGAACCAGCACCACCGCTTCGCGCACGCCTTCCACCCGCAACAGCTGTGACTCGATCTCACCCGTCTCGATCCGGTAGCCCCGAATTTTCGCTTGGTTGTCGATTCGGCCGATGAAATCCACGTTGCCATCTTCCATCCACCGCGCCAAGTCTCCTGTGCGGTACAGCCGCTCGCCCGCGACAAACGGACTATCTACGAACTTCTCTTCCGTCAGCTCTTGACGGTTCAAGTACCCACGTGCTACCCCAACGCCGCCGATGACCAGCTCGCCCAGCACCCCGACCGGCACCGGGTTCAGGTGCGCATCCACAATGTAGAATTTCGCATTCAGCCACGCTTTGCCAATCGGCACATGACCTGTCTGCGGCAGCTTCGCCAACTCCCCGTCATAGAAACTGGAGTCAATTGCCGCTTCCGTCACGCCGTAGGCGTTGATGATGCGGAACAACGAGCCGAACCGTTCCTGTAAGGTTCGGTAATCCGCCACACTGCAACTGTCTGAGCTTGTAATCAACAGCTCCATACTGCTTAACTCCAGCCCCTGCTCATGCACATGCTCCATGAACGGCACGATCAGTGCTGGTGTTGATTCAAAGATTGACACTTGCTCCCGCTCTATCCAGTAGTGCAGACGAGACGGATCGATCCGGTCGTCCTTCGGTACAATGACCATGGTCCCTCCGTTGTACAGCGTCCGCGCGATATCACCCACGAACACGTCAAACGAGAAGCTAGCGAGCTGCAGCAGTCGCACCGGGAACTGATCCAACCGGTATTCCCGTCGGTAGCCCGCTGCCGTGTTCACCAGGCTGCGATGCTCGATCATCACGCCCTTCGGCTTGCCTGTTGTCCCCGACGTGTAGATCACGTACGCTAGGTCCTCAGAACGAGCTTCATGGAAGCTGTCCATACCGACAACATCAACATCATTTGGATGACTCTCGCCACCACCGTTCACAGCCCCCGTTAACTTGCCGTTGACTGGATTGGGAGCACTGCTGGAGCCTTGGCCGAAGTCCATTGGTGCATTCGCTCGGTCTTCGCTGTATGACGTTTCGTCGTCGAGATACAGCACCGTCTCCAGTGCCAATTCCTCTTCGCCGAGCCAGGATTCGGCACGCTCTCGCAGCAGCGTTTGTGTCAGTAGCACCTTCGCTCCGCTGTCTTCCAGCATGAACCGCACACGGTCCGCCGGATAATCCGGGTCAAGCGGTACATACGCCCCTCCCGCTTTCCAGACGGCCATCACGGCCACCAGCAAATCAACCGAACGCTCGGCGAGAATGCCAACGATGGTCTCCCGGCCAATGCCGCTTCCGCGCAGCGTAGCCGCCAAGCGATTCGCCCGATCGTTCAACTCCGCATACGTCAGCCGATCGTTTTCGCACACAACAGCTTCCGCTTCCGGCGTGTGTTCCGCCTGTTCCTCGAACAACCGGTGGAACGCCGCCACAGGAGCCGGTTCTAGCTGCGCTGGATTAAACGCACTGAGAACTTGTTCTTTTTCCTCTGCTGTCAGCAAGTTCAGCTCGGCAATCTTCGCATCTGGACGGTTTACAATTGTCACGAGCAACTGCTCGTAATGTTTTGCCAGCCGTTCAATCGTCTCCCTTTTATAAAGAGCCGTTGCATATTCGAAGCTGTAATCCAACCCGCCGTTCTCCTCGCCTACATCCAAGCTGATATCGAACTTCGCAGTATCCAGTACGCTCGGATAAGGAATCAGGCGAAGCCCTTCCAGCTCAAATTGCTCGTTCTCCGTATTTTGCATCGTAAACATCGTGTCGAAGAGTGGATTACGGCTTAAATCACGGGTGACTTGCACCTTGTCCACCAATTGTTCAAACGGATAGTTCTGATGCTCAAAGGCGTGCAGAGTTGTTTCTTTGACTTCATTCAGGTATGACAGGAATGTTTTCTCCGAAGACGGATAACTGCGAATCGCCAACGTGTTTAGGAAAATCCCGATCAACGGCTGCACATCTCCATGATTCCTTCCGGCAATCGGCGTTCCAACGATCACGTCTGTCTGACCTGAATATTTGTGCAAAAGCACGTTATACGCCGCAAGCAGAACCATAAACAATGTCGTGCCCGTTTCCGAAGCCAGCTGTTTCAGGCCGTCGGTTTTTGAAGCGTCGAAGAAAAACTCCAGCGTTTGACCTTCATAGCTCTGTACAGCCGGACGTGGATAGTCAGTCGGCATTTCCAGCACCGGAAGCTCGCCCTGGAACATGTCCAGCCAATACGCCCCCTGATGCTGAAGCCGTTCCTGCTGCTCCTGCGAATGCTGCCAAACGGTGTAGTCTTTGTACTGAATGCGCAGCGGCTCCAATTGCTCTCCACCATACAAACGCACGAATTCTTCAACAAAGATTTCCATTGAAACGCCGTCAGAAATAATATGATGCATGTCGTACATCAGAATATGGCATTCCGGAGCCAGCTCAACAAGGCCTACTCTCAACAGCGGTGGCTTAGCCAAGTCAAACGGACGGACGAAACCGTGAACCACCGCTTCGACCTCTTGCTCATCCGCTTGATAGAACTCCACCGCAAAATTCACGTCCTGGTAAACCCGCTGTGATGCTTCGCCATCCACCATTTCGAACCCGGTGCGCAACATTTCATGCCGCGTCACCAGCTTGCGGAAGGTTTCTTCGAACCTTGCCCGGTCCAAAGCACCCTCCAGCAGCATCGCTTCCGGCATGTTGTAACTAAGCTCCGCACCTTCCAACTGATTCAGGATAAAGAGACGTTTTTGAGCAAAAGATTGCGGGTACACCTCTCGGCCATCCGCCACCGGAATGGCAACGAATATCTGCTGATCCAGCCGAGAAATGGCGGCAGCCATGCTCTCGATCGTGGAATGGCGGAACACGTCGCGCAGTGGCAGATCCACGTTCAAGTCTTTATGAATCTTGCTGACCAACGTTGTCGCGCGCAAGGAGTGACCACCGATGTCGAAGAAGTTGTCGTAAACGCCAATCTCCTTCGTAAGCCCCAGCACCTCCTGCCAAATCACCGCCAGCTTCATTTCCAACTCATTGCGCGGTGCGACATACTCCGTTCCACTTCCTGCTTCCCCTTCCGGTGCTGGCAGCGCCTTCCGGTCTATTTTCCCGTTCGGCGTCAGAGGCAGGCGTTCCAGCTCCACGAAGTACGACGGGATCATGTAACCCGGCAGCTCCTGCGCCAGGGCACTGCGCAGTTCGTTCACTAACAGCTCCGCACCGGTATCTGGTGTGTAGTACGCACACAGCGCCTTCTGCCCGTTCGCATCACTTCGAACCAGCACCACCGCTTCGCGCACGCCTTCCACCCGCAACAGCTGTGACTCGATCTCACCCGTCTCGATCCGGTAGCCCCGAATTTTCGCCTGGTTGTCGATTCGGCCGATGAAATCCACGTTGCCATCTTCCATCCACTGCGCCAAGTCTCCTGTGCGGTACAGCCGCTCGCCCGCGACAAACGGACTATCTACGAACTTCTCTTCCGTCAGCTCTTGACGGTTCAAGTACCCACGTGCTACCCCAACGCCGCCGATGACCAGCTCGCCCAGCACCCCGACCGGCACCGGGTTCAGGTGCGCATCCACAATGTAGAATTTCGCATTCAGCCACGCTTTGCCAATCGGCACATGACCTGTCTGCGGCAGCTTCACCAACTCCTCGTCATAGAAACTGGAGTCAATTGCCGCTTCCGTCACGCCGTAGGCGTTGATAATGCGGAACAACGAGCCGAACCGTTCCTGTAAGGTTCGGTAATCCGCCACACTGCAACTGTCTGAGCTTGTAATCAACAGCTCCATACCGCTTAACTCCAGCCCCTGCTCATGCACATGCTCCAGGAACGGCACGATCAGCGCCGGCGTTGATTCAAAGATCGTCACTTGCTCCCGATTTATCCAGTAGTGCAGACGAGACGGATCGATCCGGTCGTCCTTCGGTACAATGACCATGGTCCCTCCGTTGTACAGCGTCCGCGCGATATCACCCACGAACACGTCAAACGAGAAGCTAGCGAGCTGCAGCAGTCGCACCGGGAACTGATCCAACCGGTATTCCCGTCGGTAGCCCGCTGCCGTGTTCACCAGGCTGCGATGCTCGATCATCACGCCCTTCGGCTTGCCCGTCGTTCCCGACGTATAGATTACGTACGCCAAGTCCTCCGGACAGGCTTCATAGCAGCTGTCCATGCCCACAACCTTCGAATGGCTCTCATCTCCGTCATTCACAGCACCCGATAGCTCGCCGGAGACTTTACCGGAAACCATGCTGGAGCCAAGCGGTGCATTCTCCCTGTCTTCGCTGTATGACGTTTCGTCGTCGAGGTATAGTACCTTCGCCAGTGCCAGTTCCTCTTCGCTGAACCAGGCTTCAGCACGCTCTCGCAGGGGTGTTTGTGTCAGCAGCACCTTCGCTTGGCTGTCTTCAAGCATGAACCGCACCCGGTCTGCCGGATAATCCGGGTCGAGGGGTACATACGCCCCGCCCGCTTTCCAGACGGCCAGTACGGCCACCAGCAGGTCCACCGAACGTTCGGCGAGAATGCCAACAATCTCCTCCCGGCCAATTCCACTTGCGCGCAGCGTTGCCGCGAATCGATTGGCCCGCTCGTTCAGCTCCGCATACGTCAGCCGATCGTTTTCGTACACGACAGCTTCCGCTTCCGGTGTGCGTTCCGCCTGTTCCTCGAACAGTCGGTGGAACGCGGCCACAGGAGCCACTTCCGATTGCGCCGGGTGAAACGCACCGAGAATTTTCTCTTTTTCATCTTCCGTCAACATGTTCAGCTCAGCGATCTTTGCATTCGGATGGCTTACAATCGCCGCAAGCAAATGTCCAAAATGAATCGACAGCCGTCGGATCGTGCTTTGTTTATAAAGAGCCGTTGCGAATTCAAAGTTGCACTCCAGTCCGCCATTTTCTTCCGTAACATCCACACTCAGGTCGAACTTGGCCATACCATATTCGCTAGGGTACGGTGACAATTTTAGCCCTTCCAGCTCAAACTCTGACTCCTCCAGGTTTTGCAGGGAGAACATCGTGTCAAACAGCGGGTTGCGGCTCAAGTCCCGGCTAACCTGCACTTTATCGACGAGTTCTTCGAACGGATAATTCTGATGCTCGTAAGCGCCTAATGTCGTTTCTTTCACTTCTTCCAAATACGACAGGAAGGTCTTCTCCGAAGCCGGATAATTGCGGATCGCCAGCGTGTTGACGAACATTCCGATCAAAGGCTGCATGTCGCCGTGCGTTCTGCCTGCAATCGACGTTCCAACGATCAAATCATCCTGACCTGTGTATTTATGCAAAAGCACGGTATATGCGGCAAGCAACACCATATATAGCGTCGTTCCTCTTTGAGCGGCCAGCTGTTTCAAGCCTTCGTTCGTTGCCTCGTCCACGAAGGACGTCAGCGTATGTCCCTCATAGCTCTGTACAGCAGGACGCGGATAGTCCGTCGGCATTTCCAGAACCGGCAACTCGCCCCGGTAACGGTCCAGCCAGTAAGCTTCCTCGCGTTTCAATTGCACTTTTTGCTCGTCCGATTGCTGCCATACCGCATAGTCCTTGTACTGGATGTGCAAAGGCTCTAATGACTCGCCGCCATACAGACGAACGAGTTCTTCAACGAACACGTCCATCGAAACCCCGTCGGAGATGATATGGTGCATGTCAAACATCAGTAAATAACGACCGGCTGCCAGCTCTACGAGCTCGGCACGCAACAACGGTGGCTTCGCCAAGTCGAAAGGTCGGATAAAAGCCTGCACGACTGCAGACGCATCTTCCTCGTTCGCATGACGGCACACGACGGCAAAATCAACGCTCTCGTAAATACGCTGTACCGCTTCGCCTTGTACGATCTCAAATCCGGTTCGCAGCGTTTCATGTCGTTTGATCAGTCCGCAGAAAGCTTTCTCCAGCAAGCTATGGTCAATCGATCCTTCGAGCAGCAGCACACCCGGCATGTTGTAGCTCTGATCGGCTCCTTCCAGCTGATTCAGGATAAACAGCCGCTTCTGAGCTGATGAAAGTGGATAATACGCTCTTTCCTCTGCCAGCGGAATCGACGAGAACGACTGCTCTTCAATCCGGGAGAGGGCGAGAGCCATCTCTTCGATCGTTGAGTAGCGGAATACGTCGCGCAGAGGCAGCTCGACGTTCAACTCCTGATGAACCTTGCTCACCAATGTCGTTGCCCGCAGGGAATGGCCGCCCAAGTCAAAGAAGTTGTCATGAACCCCGATGTGCTCCAATCCAAGCACGCTTTTCCATATTTCAGCCAAGCTGGCTTCCAACGGAGTCCGAGGCGGAGTATGTCCTTCGCCCGGCTGCAAGCTCTCCTCAGGTGCCGGGAGGGAGCGGCGGTCAACCTTGCCGTTCGTTGTCAGTGGAAGCCGTTCCAACTGGATCAGGTACGCCGGGATCATATAGGCAGGAAGTTCCTGGGAAAGAACGCCCTTCAGCTCGGCCGCCGGAAGCTCACGGTCCGCTTCATAATAGGCGCAAAGCTGCTTCTCGCCGGAGGCGTTTTCCCGTGCGAATACCGTCGTTTTCCGAATTCCCTCCACTTTCTGAAGCTGAGCTTCGATCTCGCCCAACTCAATACGGAAGCCGCGGATTTTCACTTGGTCATCCGTACGCCCCACGTATTCAATCGTGCCGTCCGGTAGCCATTTCGCCAAATCCCCTGTCCGGTACATGCGCTCTCCCGGTACAAACGGATGGTCCACAAATTTCTCCGCCGTCAGCTCCGGCCGGTTATTGTAGCCCCGTACCAAGCCTTCTCCGCCGACGCAAAGCTCCCCGGCCACGCCGATCGGCAAAAGTTTATTCTGGCTGTCGACGATATACACCGTCGTATTGCTGATCGGCCGTCCGATGGGTACGGTAACCGCGGATTCATCGACAAAGTCTACTGGAAGGTACGTGGCATAAACCGTGCTTTCCGATGGGCCGTACAGGTGGTTGAGCCTGCCCGGTCCGATAAGAGCGAGCGCTTTACGCACATGGCCGACCGACACGCGCTCTCCTCCGAACAAAATCGCCCGGACATCCCGCAGGCAGTCGACGTTCATATCCACAAGGACGTTGAAGAAAGCCGTCGTAATCAGCATGACCGAAATTCGCTCGCGCTGGATGAGATCGGCCAGCTGGCCGATCTCCAGCAAAGTCTCGTGGGGAACCAGCACCAGCCGTGCCCCGTTGGTCAAAGCGCCGAAAATATCAAAAATCGCTCCGTCGAACGAATAGCTCGAAAGCTGGAGGACATGATCCCGCTCAGTGATGTCGATATAATTCGTATTTCGCACGATCCGCACGATATTGCGGTGTGAAACAAGGTTGCCTTTGGGCTTGCCCGTCGTGCCTGACGTATAGATGATGCAAGCCAGATCTGTCGCTTCGTTGCCCGGATTTAGATTTGTGCGGTCCTCGTGATAGAAGGACTCGTCATCCAGTAACATCACGGAGTAAGAACCCGCCAGGCGCTCGCGCAATCGACTTTGCGTCAGCATGACCTGCGCACCCGAATCCTCGATTAAAAAACGGATACGCTCCTCGGGATATCCCGGGTCAATCGGTACGTAAGCCGAACCGGCTTTGTGTGCCGCCAGCATTCCCACCACCATTTCGATGGAACGCTCAGCCATAATGGCGACCAGACGGTCTTTGGATATCCCGTGGCTACGCAAAGTACGAGCAAGGCGGTTAACGCGTTCGTTCAGCTCGCGATAGGTCAGCTCTTGCCCATTCAAGGAGATGGCAGCTGCATTCGGGATGCGCTCCGCCTGCTCTTCGAACAATTGAATGAGCGTTTTCCCGCGCGGAAATTCCGTTGTGGTGTCGTTAAAACTTCCGAGAAGGTCAGCCTTTTCCGCCTCCGTCACAAGTTCCAGCTCTCCCACGGTAATTTCCGGGTTATCCGCCACCTGCTCCAGCAAATGAACGAGATGCCCCTTGAGCCGCTCAATACTATCTTTATCAAACACTTCGGCGTTAAAGTCGAACCGTATTTCAATCTCGTCTCCCGGCACCACCGTGACGTTGAAGTTATAGTTTGTCTGCTCCTCCATCTGAACATCGGCAATCGTCAGGTCGCCGTGCTGTTGGTCCCCCGCCTGCTCCATCTGCTCATCCACCGGATAGTTCTCGAAAGCGATGATATGGTTGATCAGGTTCTGCTTTTGCACGCTGCGGGCCTGAATTTCATACAGCGGATAGTAATCATAATGCCCGGACTCCAGCGCCCGCTCTTGAAGCTTCGCCATCAGGTCGGCGAACACGGTGTCCGCTTCACTCGTGACCCGGACCGGCACCGTATTGATGAACAGCCCGATCATGGACTCAATACCCGGGATTTCCGCCGGTCTTCCGGCCACAACGCTGCCGAATACGGCATCGTTTGTTCCGTTATATTTTTGCAGCATCACGCCCCAAATAGCTTGCAGCAGTGTATTGACCGTAACCAGGCGCTGTTTCGCCACCCGGTCCATCCGCTCGCTCAAGTCCTTGCCCAGCTCGGCGGTGACGTGTTCAGCCGTAAATCTGCCGTTGGGCGCCAGTTCCTTTTGTCCCGGGAGTACGGTTTGCCCTTCATAACCTGCCAGGAATGCCATCCAATAGGCTGATGCCGCCTGATCGTCCTGTTTCTCCAACCATTCGATATAGGCGCCATAATCCGATCCCTTATCTCCCGCTGACTGCTCGCCCGATGCCAAGGCCGAGTATGCCTCAAACAGCTCCTGCGTCAGCTGAGCCAGGCACCAGCCGTCCATCAAAATATGTTGGAAACTCCACAGTACATGATAACTTTGCTCTTCGGTGCGCAGGATCGTGAACCGAACAAGCGCGTCATGTTCCATGTCAAAGCCGCGAAGCTTGTCCTCCTCGGCCTTTTTATCCAAGTAAGCTTGTTTTTCGTCCACCTGCAAATGAAGCAGCTCTTCATATTCAAAACCGGCCGGCTTGTCGCGGTATATGATTTGCAGCGGCTCGCCTGCCGGTCCTTTCACAAAATTCGCCCGCAGAACCAGATGACGTTTCGCAAGTTCCATCCAACTCCTCTCAAAAAGCTGGACGTCGAGCGCTCCCCGCATCGTAAACCGCGTCTGCTCAAAGTAAGCTGCCGTTTGCCGGTCAAGCGCGCTGTGGAACCACATCCCCTTCTGCATCGGCGTAAGTGAGTAAATATTTTCGATTTCCCCGAGATGGCCCGAGCGCTGGGCGATGTGCTCCAATTCTGCAATGGTCAAGCCTTTAAATTGCACGTCGCTCGGCGTCAATTCAGTGGTTTCTTTGCCTGCACAGTGGATAATGAGGTCTCGGAGACTTTGCTCAAGCTGCTGAGCGAGGGCTTCCATCGTTCCCTTTCGATACTGCTTCCGGCTGTAGCTGAGATCGAGCGATAAAGCGCCGTCCAGCACCATACCGTTGATATCCAGCACAAAGCTGCGGGCCTGCCGGTCGCTAGCCGGGCTGCCGCTGGAATAAGAAGATATGCCGATCTCGTCCTGGTTGACATCATCGTCGAACTGGCCGAGGTAGTTAAAATTAATTTCTGGCTCTGCGCCCCAAACCAAGCCATCCTCCGATTTCGAAAGATAGCGGCATATGCCGTACCCAAGCCCCTTGTTCGGAATACGGCGCAAGTTTTCCTTGACCTGTTTAATCTGATATGCCAAATCTCGGTCGGTTTCCGGCTCCAGGACGACTGGAAACTTGGTCGTAAACCAGCCAACTGTACGCGTGATGTCGATATCCGTTCCGATCGATTCACGTCCGTGTCCTTCGAGATTGATCCGCACCCGTTCGTGTCCCGTCCATTTGCGTAAGGCTATTCCGAGCGCCGTTACCAAAATATCATTCATTTCGGTGTTGTAGGCACGGTGAACCCGCTTCAGTAGCAGCTCCGTTTCGTCGGGAGTCAAACGGACAAACAGCGATTCGCTGTCCTGCTGCGTCGTAACGTCCGGCTCCATATCCTTCGGCACGGCCAGAACCTCCATTTGTTCCACGGCCTGCCAATAGGCCCGTTCCTTTGCCATCTCCGGGCTTTGCGCGTAAGCAACCAGCTGCTTGGACCAAGTGCGGTACGCATCTGTTTTCGCCGGGAAACGAATTTCCTCGCTTTTGCCAGTCTGCTCGTAACCTAGAGCGAAATCCTCCATCAAAATGCGCCAAGACACGCCGTCTACCACGGCATGATGAACCGCGAGCAGCAAATGATCACCGTCCTCGCACTGGAACAGTCCCGCCTTCATGAGGGGCCCGTTCTCCAGATCGATGCCTGCTTGAATGTCCGTTGCCTTCGCTTCCACAGCCTGCGTCGGATTCTCCGCATCTTTAAAGTCGAACACGTCCAGCGTGAACAGCCCACCACCATCCTGAATCGCTCGGGTTAACGCACCAAACCCTTGTTCCGTCTTGCAGAACACCATTCGCAAGGCGTCATGATGCTCGGCCAGCTTTTGCAGCACCTTATACACTGTCTCTTCGTTGAACCGTTCCTTCCGATAAAACATCACCGACTGGTTGAAATGATGCGGGTCCGCAAAGGAACTCTCAAAAAACCAATGCTGAATCGGCGTCAACGCCGTTTCACCCGTTATTTCGCCTTGATCAATGGTACGTCTGATCGGTTTCACATGCAGGCTGAGCTGTGAAATCGTCGGATATTTGAACAAATCCCGGATTTCCAGCTTGTACCCGGCTTGATGAAGCCGCGAAGATACTTGAATGGATTTGATCGAGTCTCCGCCCAACTCAAAGAAATGATCCGTTACCCCAACACGATCGGCGTTCAACACCGCCTGCCACACATCAGCAAGCGTTCGCTCAGCTTCATTGCGGGGAGCTACGTACACGCCGCCGGTCAGTGCGTTTCCTTCCGGGGCAGGCAAAGCCTTACGATCGATTTTGTCGTTCGGCGTGAGCGGCATCCGCGGAAGCTGAACAAAATGCGCCGGAATCATGTAATTCGGCAATTTTTGCGCCAGCGCGCTTCTCAGCTCGCCGAGCGTAAGAGGGAGACTCGCGACCAGGTAAGCGCACAGTTCTTGCCCGCTTTTGCCTTCCCGCGCGATTACAATCGTCTCCTGCACGGAGTCGATCTTCAGAAGTTGCTCTTCAATCTCACCGACCTCGATTCGGAATCCACGGATTTTCACCTGATGGTCGATTCGGCCCAAGTACTCCATATTTCCGTCCGGCAGCCAGCGGGCGAGATCTCCTGTCCGGTAAAGGCGTTCTCCCGGCGCAAACGGATGTTCCACAAACTTCTCTGCCGTCAGCTCCGGTTGGTTCAGGTAACCTCTCGCAAGCCCCACGCCTGCCACGCACAGCTCGCCGTCAATTCCCGGAGGCACAAGTTGCAGGTGGGCATCCAAAATAAAAATTTGATGATTAGCCAGCGGGCGCCCAATCGGAATGACTCTGCGTTCCGGCTGCTGCTCATCCGCATCCCAAAGCGTCGTAACAATCGAAGCTTCGGTAGGGCCGTAAGCATTGAAATAGTGAACCTTCGCTTTCCACTGCTGCACGAATTCGGCCGATACCGCCGAACCTCCCGTTACAAGCTTTGTTAAGCTGGGAAGACGGTCCGGGTTCAAATGAGCGCTGTACGTCGGGGGCAGAATCGCCGCCGTAATCGCATGCTCGTTCATATAACTCTCGAACAGACGAGTGTCGAGAATTGTCTCGGCCGTCGGGATGTACAAAGCCGCGCCAAAATAGAGTGCTTTGAACACTTCCCAGCAGGATGCGTCGAAGGACAAGCTCGCAAATTGAACGATCCGGTCATGCTCCGTGATGCCCAGCCTGTCTGCGAACATCAGCTTCAAGCTGACCAAACCACGATGCTCCAGCATGACCCCTTTCGGTTTCCCCGTTGTACCTGACGTATAAATGACATAAGCAAGATCGTGTGGACCACTGGCCGCCTCCAGGTTCGAGCCATCGTCGCTATAGGCTTGTTTATCATCTAGCGCCAATACGGTCCCTTCGAACGGGACTTGCTGTAACAGCTCTTTTTGAGTCAGCAGCAGCTGCGCGTTCGAGTTCTCCAGAATGTAGCGAATACGTTCTTCCGGGTACTCCGGGTCGATCGGCACGTAGGCACCGCCAGATTTCAGAACCGCCAGAATGCCAATGACCGTCTCCAGCGATCTCCTGACCATCAAGCCTACCAACTGATTGGGCAGAACACCGAACGATCGTAGCGTACGCGCCAGCCGGTTCGCCCGTTCATTTAGCTCTGCATATGAAAGCTGCTGCCCCTCAAAAACAACTGCCGTCGCCTCGGGCACACGCTTCGCTTGCTCCTCCACAAGCTGATGAATCGTCCGATCACGAGGATAGTCCTTCTCGGTATCGTTAAAGCTTTGCAGTAATTGAAATTTTTCGTCCTCCGACAGCATGTCCACTCGCACGATGTCCAGCTCCAACTCATGAAGCCCCACGGACAGCAGGTGATTCAGATGGCCGACGACCCGAGTCATGAACTCGGAGTCATATAAGTGCTCGTTATATGATAGCGCTAGCTGTATCGTCCCGCCGGTTAAACTGAATTCGAAGGAACAGTCTGTGACCACGTTTTGCCCAATTTCGTCCAGATGCAGCTCCTTAAGGGATACTAGCGTATGGACGAAGGGTATCCCTTCTGCATATTGCAGATCCAGCTTCTCCGTCATTTTTAAGAACGGAATATGTTGATGCTGAATGGCTTCCGGCAAGGAAGTCCTCAGTTCGTTCAGAAGCGTTTTAAAAGTTGCCCCCACCGAAAGCGAGTTTTTCAAAATGACCGTATGATTAACGGATCGACGCGTCTCCGCCTTTTTCCGCACAACCGGCATGCCGACCAGAATGTCTGAAGCGCCTGTATATTTATGCAAGAGTGCCTGAACACCGGCGAGCAAAATCATAAAAGCGGCCAGCGGAGCACCCTTGCTCATTTGAAGGACGCGCTGCGCCGCTTCCTCCGAAAGCGAACCGCCAACGGTTTTCACATTGGGCACCAGGGAGTTTGGAGCTTTGCTGTAAGGCAACCGCGTCAAGGTATAATCGTCACTACTGAATTTTTCGTTCCAAAACAACGTTTCTTTTTCAAAAGCCATCTGGATCGTTCCCCTCTCTTCATCGGTAAAAGCAATCCGGCAGAGCATATGCCGAAGCAACGCTCCCCTCCTATTCAAACATCTGACAATAACATCAATGGCTTGCGCAATGTCACCGCTTCAATTGCCCGGTTGATCGCATGCGGCAATCCTCTGCCTACCAGCTGTCCCGCTTGGCTCCCATGCGTAAAGGACAACAACAAGCATCGTTCTACGCAAGAGATGCGGTTACTTCGGACTTCTCTGCTTCAATAAGATTGCTGCGGACGAGCCATCCGAAGACGGGATTTGGTTTAACATGGGATTCGGAATTGGATTTGGGGATAGACGACAAGGAATGTTCCTCCTGTCGATGTAAGGCTTGCCGCAGGGTTCTCCAGCCGCCCAGCAGGAAGTCGACCGTACCTCCTGATTTGACACCCGAGCTGCCTTTGACGAAGCCTATGTTTAAGGGGTATTGATACACTCTATGTACGATTTGCTTATTCCCCCACAGCCCTAGTGTGGATAAGTAAAGATTCGACTGCGGGGTAGTGAGCTTTTCCTGACGATTAAATTGAACGAGGGTACTGCATGAGACTCAAGGAATGCTCCGTATGGCACGAATGGTACTGCCCTTGGATTGCCGGAGAATTCCATGTTGATTGAAGTTACCGCAGGTAGCATGCGGAGAAAGTTTCCCACTGAGGAGAAGGCGCTACCTTAACATCAAGTCCGCACGCCCTCCGGAAGGCACTTTCGTGCCTTTTGCCGGGAGCGGCCATCGGCTTAGCCAAGCTTAGGTCGTTACTAACAAATCCTTGGTCTCCTGAGAGATCACCTGCTGCATACTGGACTTGATAATGGTGCAGCCAGCGGCCAGATGCTCCATCGAGACGGTCAGCGGAGGCATGATCTTCAGTACACAGTCTCCTCTGCCGGCTCTCTCAATGATGAGTCCGTTCTCGAAGCTGATATCCGTCACCCGCTTCGCCCCGGCTTCATCCATGAACCCCGAGACGTCAATGCCCCAGATCAGGCCGAGTCCGCGGATGGCGATGGACGGATGCAGAGGCTTGATTTCTTGATCAAGGAACGAGCGCACAAACTCTTCCTTCTGCTTCACCTGAGCTTCCAGCTCGGTTCTGTCCCGGAATTCGAGAGCAGCCTTCGCGGCCACAAAAGCCAGCTGGTTGCCGCGGAAGGTGCCGTTGTGCTCGCCCGGCGTCCAGATATCCAGTTCGGGCTTCAGCAGCAGCAGGGACATTGGCAAGCCGTACCCGCTGATCGACTTCGATAGGGTAATGAGATCCGGCTCGACCCCCGCACGTTCGAAGGAGAAGAATTCGCCTGTCCGGCCGCACCCTACTTGAATCTCGTCTGTAATGAGCAGAATATCGTGCCTGCGGCAAAGTTGCTGCAACTCGCGTAGCCACTGCGCGTCGACAACGTGAATTCCGCCCTCAGCTTGTACCGTTTCAAGCAGAATCGCAGCCGGCTTGTCGATTCCGGAGTGCGAATCAGTCAGGATATTCTCGATATAGCCGAGCGTATCCATTTCTGCGAAAGCCCCGCTTGGGTGCGGCATGAACGTAACTCCGTCCAGAGGAAGCCCCGCCCCTTCTCTCATGGACTTGGAGCTTGTCGCCGACAGACTGCCGAGCGACATGCCGTGGAAGCCACCCATGAATGCGAATATTCCACTTCTCTTCTTCGCCTTGCGTGCGAGCTTCAGGGCCGCTTCCACCGCATTCGTCCCTGTTGGACCGCAGAATTGAAGCTTGTAATTCAGCTTCTTCGGCTCCAAGATCCGCTCAGAGAAGCTCTGGATGAATTCACGCTTGGCCATTGTATACATATCCAGACCGTGCATAATCCGGTCGGAGGTCAAGTAATCGAGAACCCGGTCTTTAATATAATCGTTGTTATGGCCGTAATTGAGTGCCCCGGCACCTGCAAAGAAATCAATATATGCTCTTCCGTCCTCAGAATATAAAAGGTCTCCCTTGGCCCGGTCGAATACCACCGGAAAGCTTCTGCAGTAAGATCTTACGTTGGATTCCAGCTTTTCAAAAATGCTCACTCACTTCATCCTCCATCGGAATTGGGATAAGGTTGGCTCCATCTTTCTGAACCTTCCTTTCTGAACCTTCTGACGTCATGGAGCAACATATTCTAGGCTGTCATTTTCCACAATTGTTGGTCCCCGCATGCCGGCTTGTTGGTTAGCCAGTATACTGGTCTCTCGCACACAGCTTGGATGGTATAAAAAACCCTACAATTCCATTTACTAGAATAATAGGGAATAAGACCTAGGTTGAATTATATCAAAATTTACAAGAATGTATAGTAATTTTTTTGTTAAATTTAGTCATTATATTGTTAAATTTGGTTCATAAAACATAATGTGTTAACATTTTTCGTTAAAAAAGTGTATGGAAAAGAAACATTGGGAATGATTTGACATCAATCGAGGAATTCGACGAGTGTTGACATTCAGCCATTTAACAAATAAATTTGGTATATATTCCCTTTAAATATTCTTTGCCGGTTTTCCGATTCCTTGTATTTTGTAATAACTTAACATGATTACCTGACCAATTTCTGAAAGTCTGGCTGGAAACAGGCCACAGCGTCCGCACGGATGGCAGCAGACATAGTTTTGTATCACGCCTTCTTTTCTGCACCTCTGTTAGAGTAAAGGGTAAATATATTCTGCTCCTCATTAAACCGTACGTGAGGTTTTCCCTTATACGCTATCCGATGTCCTTCACTCATTTACATGAAGATTACAATAGCGTTCTGGATCCAAGTTGAACGGACAATGATTTCACTTCGTGTAATAAGCTTCTTCATCGAGCGCATTGTTACTTCTTGGCATACCATTTTGTAAGTTGCTGAAAGATGTACCAGTCACGTTCAGTCATCTTCCTTTATCATTCAAATGATCTTTTATGCCCGATCCGCATCCTTCTTGGAGATATATTTGCACTTAGGAGTTGCGATTGTTAATGACTTTCTTTAAGAAGTTGATTACATTCTTGCTCGAAGAATATTTCAAATGTAAGAATTACAAAAAGATACTTTTCCTAAGTTACTCTATAATCTGGGTGGATTTTCGTAAATGAATGACCGCAATTTTACAATGCACAAACACAAATAAGATGGTTCTAATATTCAAAACCACCCTCCTGAAACATCAAAAAAGTCCTGATGACTTAGAGTCATCAGGACCATTATTTTGTTCATCATACTTTATTAGTTTACTGAATCTATTGATCACCCCGTTGTCCATGGCATCGGACAACAGTTCGTATAGTTCCATGCTTTTGTTAATGGTTCTACACTTATTTATCATTGGACAATAAACTGATTTTTATAGAATACCTTACTCAACCGTTACACTTTTCGCCAGGTTACGTGGTTTATCCACATCATGACCCAGTGCCAGGGAAGCATAGTATGCCAGCAATTGCAGAGCAACTACAGACAAAGCAGGGCTAAGCAGTGGCAGCGTCTTAGGAATCGCAAACGCTTGGTCTACGGATTTCAGCAATGGTGCTACGTGCTCTTCGTACGTAATTGCCAATACATCTGCGCCACGTGCTTTTACTTCCTTAATGTTGCTCACTGTTTTCTCAAGTACGTTCTCCTGCGTTGCCAGGGCAATAACAGGGATACCGTCTTCGATCAAGGCAAGCGTACCATGTTTCAACTCACCCGCAGCATACGCCTCAGAGTGAATATAAGAGATCTCTTTCAGTTTCAACGATCCTTCTTGAGCTACTGCATAGTCAAGACCACGACCGATGAAGAAGAGATGTTCATGTTTGGAGATTTGCTCTGCATATCCTTTGATTGCTTCCGCTTGCTCCAACATGGATTCCACTTGTTCAGGCAATGCTTGCATCGCTGCCAGCGTGTGTGCAATCTCTTCTGCAGATTGAGTACCACGAACTTGTGCAAGGTACAGACCAAGCAAGTTGAAAGCAATCAACTGCGAAGTATACGCTTTGGTAGAAGCTACTGCAATTTCAGGACCTGCCAATGTTGCGATAACATCATCTGCATCACGTGCAATGGAGCTGCCCACTACGTTTGTGATTGCCAGTACATGTGCACCATTGGATTGTGCTTCACGCAATGCAGCAAGCGTATCGGCAGTTTCACCGGATTGGCTCACTACGATTACAAGTGTATCTTTGTGCACAATTGGGGAACGGTAACGGTACTCGGAAGCCACATCTGTTTCAACCGGAATACGTACCAATTGCTCAATCACTGTACGTCCAACCAGACCTGCATGGTACGCTGTACCACATGCAATAATTTGAACGTTACGGATATTTTTAATTTGTTCTTCAGTCATTTTCAACTCAGGAAGTTGAACTTTTTTGCCTTCATTATCGATGCGACCCAGCATAGTATCACGATATGCTTTTGGTTGCTCATGAATTTCTTTCAGCATGAAGTGCTCGAATCCGCCTTTTTCTGCGGTTACAGCATCCCAATCGACACGAATCATTTCCCGAGAAATAAAGTTGCCTTCAATCGTCATCAATTCGACAGCATCATGTGTCAATACAGCCATTTCACCATCATTCAGAATGTACACGTTACGTGTATGTTCCAGAATTGCAGGGATGTCGGAACCAATGAAGTTCTCGCCTTCACCAATACCAATAATCAATGGGCTTGCTTGACGCACAGCTACGAGTTTCTCAGGCTCATGCTCTGTCAATACACCCAGTGCAAATGCGCCACGCAACAACGTGATCACTTTTTGTACTGTTTTGACGATATCACCATTGTATTCACGTGCGATCAGGTGAGAGATAACCTCAGTATCTGTCTCGGAAGTGAACGTGTGACCTTGAGCCATCAATTCGTCCTTCAGATCCAGGTAGTTCTCAATAATACCGTTATGCACAACAGAGAACTTCTGGCTTCCATCCGTGTGTGGATGAGAGTTCTCATCCGATGGTTTACCATGAGTTGCCCAACGTGTGTGTCCGATTCCGGCATTACCTACCAGTGGTGCACCATCCAGCTTGGCTTCAAGATTCGCAAGACGACCAAGAGCTTTCGTGATTTGCAGACCTTCCGGTGTAAATACCGCGATACCTGCAGAATCATAACCACGATACTCGAGTTTCTTCAATCCTTCGACCAATACCGATTGAGTGTTCTTATTACCAATATATCCAACAATACCGCACATAGTTTATTTCCTCCGTTTGTATATGAATACTGTGTCACGAAGAGAAACAGGCAGAGGCGGCATATCGGAAAAATGAGTGATTGCCTAGCGTTTCATGAATACTTGGTACTTATTCAATTATCAATGATCAGAGCGACCTCGTGTCGCCCCGCTGTGATCATAAGCTGTTATGAATGCAATCATGAATGTACATCATTTTCCCGTCCGCGTACTGTTTACGCTCTTCACGCACATTCATTTGAATTTTAGTTTAACTCTTGCACCTGCACCGGCGCGTTGTGTGGACAGTCACCTATCCATTTTCCGCAATCCGGTTTACGGCTCTGGTGCTTCACCGGGAGGTCCCCGCCGAACAATCCGAACACCTCCACCTCGTCAGCTTGATTGCCGTTGATCTTAATCAGCCGTTCTTCAACCTAGAAGAAATCCTGATCAACATCATCCCGCGCAACTCCAAGCTCTGGCGCTTGTGTAACTGTAATTTTACGTTCCTCACTTTCTGTGTCTGAATGACGACTCCACTCATTATATGCACGTCAGGTCCATTTTGCAATGGAGCAAAGTACCTGTGACAATTTTAGCATATTTACCTACAATCCCGACCGGATAAACGGACCTATGGTCTCATCAGGCCGGGACGCAGGAATATCCATGCATAAGTCCTAAATCTTGTTATATAAGCCTCGTTCCACACAACAATTCCCTTAAGAAAACCGTATGCAGAAGGTATCTCTTACATCTTCCAGTCCTATACCAGTTCTTTTTGCACTACATCTGCGATTTGAGACACAAATTGTTCAAGTTCGTCTTTATCTGGTCCTTCTGCCATAACACGGATCAGAGATTCAGTACCTGAAGCACGAACGAGTACACGTCCATTATCGCCGAGTTGCTGTTCTACTGTAGCGATAGCTTGCTCGATTGCAGCATTGCCCTCGTATTTGCTCTTATCTTCAACACGCACATTCACCAATACTTGTGGGTACTGGGTCATTAGTGCTTTTAGTTCACTCAGTTTTTTACCGGAAGCCTTGAGCGTATCCACGAGTTGAATCGCAGTCAGCATACCGTCTCCAGTTGTATTGTAATCCAGGAAAATAACATGGCCAGATTGCTCTCCACCCAAGTTGTAACCGCCGCGACGCATTTCCTCCATCACATAACGGTCACCTACTGCCGTTTTAGCTGTTTTCAGTGCAAGTTTCTCCGTTGCTTTGTAGAATCCGATGTTACTCATAACAGTTGATACAACGGTACTGTCCTTCAACTTGCCTGCACGATTCATCGCATCACCGCAGATACACAAAATGAAGTCTCCATCCACCTCAGCGCCTGTCTCATCAATAGCAATCAGACGATCCGCATCCCCGTCAAAAGCAAGACCCAGATCTGCTTTATGTTTGAGCACTTCTTGTTTCAGGTTCTCTGGATGAGTTGATCCACATTGCTCATTAATATTCAAGCCGTTAGGCTCAGCGCCAATGGCAATGACTTCTGCACCTAGCTCACTGAACAATTTAGGGGCCAGTTCATAAGCTGCTCCGTTTGCACAGTCCAAAACAATTTTAAGTCCAGAGAACGACTCATTTACAGTCGTTTTCAGGAAGTCGAGGTAACGATAACGAGACTCTTCATCTGTCATTACAGTACCCAACCCGCCACCAACTGGCCGTGGCAATTGATCTGTCTCCGCATCCATCAGTTCTTCAATCCGGTTCTCTGTTTCATCAGACAGCTTGAAGCCATCTCCACCAAAAAACTTGATTCCGTTATCTTCAACCGGATTGTGGGAAGCCGAGATCATCACGCCCGCGTCAGCTTTCAACAAACGTGCAATATACGCCACTCCCGGAGTGGATACAACGCCCAGACGGATCACATCAGCGCCAATGGACAACAGACCTGCAACCAGTGCGGATTCCAACATCAATCCCGAAATACGAGTATCCATGCCGATAACCACTTTTGGTCTTTCCACACCACCTGCAAGCACGTAACCACCACAACGTCCAATGCTGTAAGCCAGCTCTGCCGTTAACTCTTTATTGGCAACCCCTCTTACACCGTCTGTACCAAAATATTTCCCCATGATTTAACTCCTTCTATTCGCATCATAACGAGCACTATTATTATTTTTTGAGAATTTTAAAATTAGAACGTTTACGGATTCGCGCCACTTTTACTGCCAGTACCGCTGTTATTATTATTTAAATTACCTCGACTGCTTGTGCTCTCCTGTTGGCCCTGATCCTGAGTATCCGTATTCGATTCCGTTTCTTCTTCATCAGGAACAGGCTCCGTTTCCCCGTTTTCGACCTCGGCTGGTGAAGGGTCAGGTGCTACCGTTCCCTCGTCAGTCGGATCTTCGCTAGGAGTAGTTGTGGTGTCTTCAGCCTTTTCGCTAATTTTGACCGTCGCACTCAATGCAGTGGATGATTCATCCAGTTTGGCATAACGGGGCAGGTCGGCTTCAAGCTTGATCTCATGCGTTCCGACCGCAAGTCCAGTGAGATCCCCGGTCAACGTGAGATCATCACTACTTAGACCCTCAAGCATACTAGCTGAGCCTGTGAGTGTGAGGTTCAGACCTCCGCTTTTAGGCGTAACCAGCGTCCCTTCCAGTCCATTCCCCGCACCGGTAAGTGTGATGGGGACGTTCGGAAAGACCTTGGTTGTCTCCTCTGCCTCGTCAAATGGTGATATGGCTACCTTGATCTGAATCGAACTAGGCTCGATTTTCTCAAAACCGGAAGGCGGCGTCAAGTCCACGTTAACTGTCGATGTACCCGACTGATCAAACTGTGTAAGATCAAGGGTTACTTGGTCGTAGGACTGTATACCCGCAAGCGCATCCTCTGATCCATAAACCGAGACTTCTTTCACGCTTGGCTCTACCGTGGAGAGTACCAGGCCTTCCGGAAGCTGTCCCGAATATTTGATTCTTAAGGGTACAGATGTATAGGGCTGATTGACCGGAACTCGGACTTCAACCGTTTGAGGCGTTATAATCGCATTTTCAAGGACCTTACCTTCAGCATCGTATGCTTGAAGTTTCACTTTTTTCTGTATGACATCTTCCTTGGCATCTTTCACGCTCACACTGCCCTGGACCTTCGCTACGGCCTCGAGTTGCCCTTCGGGCAGAGTTACCTTAACCGGCGTCGAAGGTTCAATTACGGGCGTTCCAGCGCTGTATCCAGCGAATGGCTCCCCTTCGGGTACAATATTCACATTGAAGGATTTGGTGCCCAATTTTTCTACATTCACCGTTACCATGGAAGGTTCCATGCTAACCACTTCTACCCCGGAAGGCAAATCAGGTACGAGTGGCAGTGTATTGGACCCATCTTTCACCTGACTCAGATCGACCAGTACCTTGTAATCATCATTCGTAAAAATCGATGTTAACATCGAGCGCTGTCCTTTGATCTCCAGCCGGACCTCATCCGTACTTAATGAAGTAAGCACATAGCTGTTGCTGTCTAATCCATAAGGTTGAACAGGCACCGTACGTTCCACAACCTTGTGGGTTGTCCCTGTTGTAATCGTAGGGGTGGTTGGTACTTCATCCAGATGAATCATGAACCAGAGCAGCAGGCTCACCGCAAGCGCAAGTATTTTGGCAAAGTTATTATTGTTAAACCACTTATCCATTGTTACGTCCTCCCTTCCGTTTCCAGAAGGTTGTCCAGCCATTCTTTTTCAGATTGGATGTAGGGCGCAACTCCTCATACAGTTTGGCAATCAGCGATTCTTCCTTAATATCACGAACGACCTGTCCATTCATTGCCAGTGACACTTGTCCTGTCTCCTCGGAGACAACCAAACAGATCGCATCTGCAACTTCGGTAATCCCGATTGCTGCACGGTGACGTGTTCCCAATTCCTTACTGATAAAAGGATTCTCTGATAATGGCAAATAACAAGCTGCCGCCGAAATCTGTTTTCCCTGTATAATAACGGCTCCATCATGGAGCGGTGTATTTGGAATAAAGATGTTAATCATCAGCTCCGAGCTGACCAGAGAGTGCATCTTAATGCCCGATTCCGTGTAATCGTTCAGACCCGTTTCACGTTCAAATACGACCAAAGCGCCAATTTTACGCCGTGACAAATAATTAACTGACTTGATAATCTCACCAATTAACACCGTTAATTCTTCATCACTCGCTGCCGCTGAACGTCCAAACAGCTTACCTCGTCCCAATTGCTCCAGACCACGACGCAGTTCCGGCTGAAAGATAATGAACACCGCAACGACACCAAACGTAAACATCTGGTTCATTAACCATTTGAGCGTATACAGGTTTAGCCACGTACTTAATGCCCAGATTAGCACAAGGAATAGAATCCCTTTCAGGAGCTGAACCGCACGTGTCCCCCGCACAAGCAAAATCAGTTTGTACATAATATAGGTAACGATCAATATATCGATAACGTCCTTAATGGACTCTGTCCACGTTAAGTCAGCAAAATAATTCATAAGCCAGCCCCCGCTATCCCCATTGATGAGTAAACCCTGATCTCATATTAACCCATTAGGATTTTATATAATCCTTTGTCTCCGCGTTTTTGCACCATTCGATTTGTGCAAAATGCGTATCTATATGTAGTAGTATGTTCTCTTTAGTATCTAGGTTATAACGTTAACGTTCAGGTTGCAAGTTACGGCAGTCTCAAACTGCACATAAACATCACATTTACCATGAATTACAAAATTTTGCGTATAAAAAAAGAGTACCCCATGCAATCTGGAGGTACCCTGCTTGGTATATACCATTGAAGATTTTACCCTGTTCTAGCGATAAGCCACTTCATTTACCATATTGGTTATTTTGTACCAGAACCAGTCCAGCGCCTGATCAATACTTTTCACCTGACCTGAAATATGCGCTGTTGAAGCCTGAAACAGTTGTCCGTCGATAACCGTCAGATTGCCGTTCACATCACCATATACTTGTGCGGTTCCATTTTCTATCGTAAGATCGCCAGCAATTGACTTACCTTCAGGAACAATAACCGTGTTACCCTGAATCACGATCTGGTCCAGATTATTTCCCTTAACAACCATTTCGTTATTCTGATTCCAGAAATTCAAGGCGCTAAAGAGCATCACGACCAAAAAGAAGGCTGCCGCCGTCAGCGCGGGATGTCCTTTGACCCATTTGAGCCATGCTTGCTGTCTCTTGGGCTGGGGCAGAGCATTCATAATTCGATTGGTCAGCTCATCAGAGGCAGACGGTGAATAGTGTTTCATGGCAAAGAGTAACATTTCCGTCTGTTCCAACTCTTTAAAGCGCATGCGACAATCCGGACAGATCACAAGGTGACTTTTCAGTTCAACCTTCTGGGCCGGGGACAACGACTCATCCAAACATTCATGCATTAAAGAGACGGCCGAGTTGCAATCCATATGAGAGCCAATCCTTTCTTAAATCACTTAGTCCATGTGCCATTAAAAAGCACGCATAAGACTTGCATACATTACATACGCATCCGTTTCGGATATGTTTCAAATAATTTCGCCCATATTTAAAGGCGTTTAACATTTATAACTTATACTCCAATTTTTTACGTAGAAAATCACGGCCCCGATGAACGCGTGTCTTGATCGTTGTTACGGGCATACCTGTCACGTCACTGATTTCCTGTAGCGACAAGTCCTGTAAATATCTCAGAATCATAACGGACTTATACTTGGCTGGCAAACTGTCAATGGCCTCACGAATGAGTGTCTGCGTTTCTGACAGGAGTGCTTCACTCTCCGGTGTACGATCATCACTCGGGAGCATCGCATAACCATCAGATCCTTCCTGGTCATTCAGTTCAGCATCCAAAGAGTATGAAGGTTTCTTCCTGCGCAGTCGGTCAATACACAGATTCGTTGCGATCCGATAAATCCAGGTTGAGAACTTCTGATTCGGATCGTACTTCTCCATATTACGAAACACACGCAAAAACGTCTCCTGCACAACGTCTTCAGCTTCATGACGATTGTTCAGCATCCGGTATGCCAAATGAAATAGCTTGTCCTTATATAGTTCAACGATTTCTGCAAAGGCTCTCTGGTCGCCCTTGAGCACCAGTTTCACAAGCCTGTTCTCCAAATTGTCCACCCTTATTCCCCCAGACATGCTGATGGGTCTTCCGTCTTCTGATACCCGTCCACACTTGTAATTCACCAATCAAATCGTAAATCAACTTTGGTCAAAAATCAAGACTGTATGACAAATATCCGCCAAAAACAGTAAAAACGGGAACTCCCGCAGGAGTCCCGTTTCATCTCTCACTCCGTAGAGCAGAGAATGGAGCTATTATTCAACAACGTAATGGGTACTTTGTTACATATAATCATTCATATGCATCAATTCAATAATCAACCTGTATTCCGCAGCCCTGCAGCGATGCCATTGATTGTCAGCAGCACTTCTCTGAGCAGTTCCGTATCATCCTCACCACGTTCACGCATATCTCTAAGCTCGCTCAAAAGTTGAACTTGCATGTAGGATAACGGATCCACATAAGGGTTACGAAGACGAATGGATTCTTGAATAACCGGTACATCATCCAGAATTTCAGCTTCTCCGGTAATTTTCAGAATCAGCTCTTTTGTAAGCTTGAATTCAGATTCAATTTGTCCATATATGCGATCTCGAGCTTCCTTATTGGAAGTCATGGCTGAGTACTCCTTGGCAATCACCAGATCTGCCTTGGCTACAGCCATCTGAACCGTATCAATCAGCGTGCGGAAGAATGGGAAGCTTGCATACATTTCTTTTAGGACAACCAGATTTTCCTCTTTATCCTGATAGAAACTTTGTAGCCCTGTTCCTGCCGCATACCATGCCGGAAGCAGATAACGACTTTGCGTCCATGCAAATACCCAAGGAATTGCTCTCAGATCTTCGAACTTGTCGCTACCTTTCCGCTTGGACGGACGTGAACCAATATTCAGTTCACCCACCTCTGGAAGCGGTGTGGATTCCTTGAAGAAGGTAAAGAAGTCCGGATCACGGAAAATCAGATCCTGATATTTAGTCAGGGATACTTCCGAAATCTCTTTGATGATGCTGTCCCAATGACGCTCGGATTCTGATTCTTGCGGCTCAAGACCATTCAGTGCTGCTGTAATCAAAGCAGAAGTTGCCTGCTCCAGACTACGGTATGCGATCCCTTGAAGGGAATAACGAGAAGAAATAACCTCTCCCTGCTCTGTAATCTTGATGCCTCCGCCAATGGTATGCGGTGGTTGAGCAAGAATACTGCGATTGAGTGGCATGCCGCCACGTCCAAGAGCTCCGCCACGTCCATGGAAGAACTTCAGCTTAACGCCATGTTCATTACCTACAGCCGTGATCGCATTCATTGCTACACGCAGTTCCCAGTTGGCTGTAACCACGCCGCCATCCTTGTTACTGTCGGAATAACCTAGCATGATTTCATGCAGTTCATTCCGTCCTTTTACGCTTGCGCGGTATACAGGAAGGTTAAACAGCTTCTGCATAATGTCCGAAGCCGCATGAAGATCATCAATCGTTTCAAACAGCGGTACCGCTTGAAGTGTAGCTTCAACCTCACCATTGTTTCCTTTGGTGAATAACCCTACTTCCTTGGCAAATACCATAACCTCCAGCAAGTCACTTGCGCCCTGCGTCATACTGATCAGGTAACTTGTGATACAGCCGGTCCCAAATTCGTTCTGGGCACGCTTAATGGTACGGAAGACATCCAGACACTCTTTGGTTCCCTCCGTGTATTGGTGATAAGGAGAAGTAAGAGGACGCGGATCATCCAGCAAACGAGCAAGCAGATCGATTTTACCGTCTTCAGTTAGACGCGCATAATCTTCTACAATGTTCATTTTCGCCAGAATCTCCGACATCGCATTTTCATGTTCCTGACTGTGCTGACGCACATCCAATGCTGCGGTATGGAAACCAAACAACTCAACTTGACGAATCATTTTGCGAATAGTTGTATCCGCTACGTAATCGGCAAAATGATGGCGCAGACTTCGATCAATAATCATCAGATCATCAATCAAATCCTGAGCGCTATGATAACGGTCAGCCTGACCTAATTTGTTCTCATCCAGTACATTGTTCAACTTGGCAATCATATAGGCCAATTTGATGCGATATGGCTCTTTTTCATTCCGCCACATATCCACTTTTTTCAACGTTACACAACTACGGTCCTGCTCAATAGACTGCACCAGCTCATCTGATACGTGGATGATGTTCGTGCTGAAGCTGAGATGGCCCATAAGTTCAATCATAATCCGTTGGTATTCACGCAAAGCGAGCTTGCGTTGCATCAACAACGTCTGCCATGTTACATCTGAAGTTACCGAAGGATTTCCATCCCGGTCTCCACCGATCCAGGAACCGAACCGCAAATACGTCGGTACATGCCAGTCATGGTCAGGATAAAATTTGTTCAGGCAGCGTTCCAGCTCCTGATATACATCCGGAAGTACGTGGAACAACGTTTCATGAAAGTAATACATCCCGTTCCGCACTTCATCGAGTACAGTCGGTTTGCGGTCGCGAAGTTCATCTGTCTGCCAAAGTGTAATAACCTCATTCAGCAGTTTCTCACGCAACTGTTCACGTTCACGCAACGTCAGCGTAGGATTATCAAGTAGCATGACATCTTCGGATATCCGTTTATGGATGTCCAGAATAACCCGGCGCATGGCTTCGGTTGGGTGAGCTGTCATAACGAGTTCCAACGACAAATCGTCGAGAATCTCTTCCACCTCTGTATGAGACAGTCCACGTTCCTTAAGATCCTGTACTGCTTTCTCAATCGATCCTGGCTGCACAGCGTCCCCTGCAGAACGTTCATAATCCCGTTTACGCCGGATCCGATGGTTTTGTTCAGCAATATTAACTAATTGAAAATAAATAGCGAAAGCCCGAATAACCTGGTGACGATTGTCCGAGTCTAATTCCTGGATCATCGTTTTGAACTCTGCATAGAGTTCTGGCAGAAATTCTGCACGCAACGATTTGCTCGTTTCCCGAATCTTCTCAACGATATCTAGAAGCTCCGTGCCGCCTTGATGGACAAGAACTTCTCCGAGTATATTGCCCAGGAACCGCACGTCTCGCCGAAGCAGGTTGTTGGATTGGCTTTTGCTGGCGGTTACCATAGTTTCAGTCATGCTTATCCTCCCATCTGATCGTTCCATTCGTACACGTAAATTTGACACCTTCATAACATCATACAATAAAATGGTACGAAAATCTTTATTTTTCTACTAGAAAAAATGGGGATTATCCCCGATTTACAGCACAAAAACACGCTTTTTTATTCATTTTCTTGTTCTGCTTCAATTAATGGTCATATGCTGTCGCATGATACCTTTTTCACGTACTTTAGATAAATCAAATGTCTCATACCTATGCTTAAAAATTTATAAATATACAGTTACTTTAGATATGATTCCATGGTACCTGATCGTAAGGTTAAACCGCATAATTTCATTATTTGAGAACAGATGATATACAAAGAAACATGACCGGCAAAGCAAGCTTTTGTATACTTTACCACAGTGACGCAATAAATTAAAGATATAATTATAAATTTCTTCCCACTACAAGTCTGCTTATTAGGGGAGGTTCTTATGTATGTTCCTAACCTACTGTAAACATAGGGATATCTTAACAGACCATTTCTACATAATGTTCTTAGCTTTTTGGGCAGATTAATCTATAGCTCTTACTAAAAAGGAGGAATCCAAATGATGAAGAAAGGTACAACAATTATTGCTTCCGTGCTTCTGGTGGCCGCGATGGCTGGCCCTGCTGCTGCTGATGGTCAAATGTCAAAAGGAATGGATACCAACACTAACGGATCACGTGTCCGGTCTTATCAGGACACCAACTACATGGATCGCACAAACACCAACCTGAACATGGATGGAAACTACCGCAACAATGGTGACTATCGTACCAACAGTGTCCGTGCAAACGCCACAACAACCGACCGTGACAACGGCATGGATTGGGGCTGGCTCGGTTTGCTGGGATTGCTTGGATTAGCTGGCATGCGTAGAAGAGTGACGGATCACAACGAACGTTAAATTGTACTCACGTCACGTTACAATAACTGCTACGTCTTTTGAAGCAGCTCATCCACAGAGATAAACAGAAGAGCCAAGACCTCCCTATTTGGATTGCAAAGGGTCTTGGCTCTTTTTTAATTAAACCTGTACTGTACCTTACATAAAATATTATATAAAATAACTGCTAATTATTACGTTAATAAAAATAAAAAAGCCTCTGCATCTGCAAAGGCTCTTTCATTATATCCTGTAAGCGGGTGATGGGAATCGAACCCACGCTATTAGCTTGGAAGGCTAAAGTTCTACCATTGAACTACACCCGCATAAACAAAAATCGGGATGACACGATTTGAACATGCGACCCCCTGGTCCCAAACCAGGTGCTCTACCAAGCTGAGCTACATCCCGATACTAAAAAAATAATGGCGCGCCCTGAGAGATTCGAACTCCCGGCCTTTTGATTCGTAGTCAAACGCTCTATCCAGCTGAGCTAAGG
>NZ_VXKZ01000100.1:0-168778 GCF_008693195.1 Paenibacillus sp. UASWS1643 | reverse complement strand
CTTGTTTCAAACTTTCGCGTTCATTCTGCAAGCAGAATGTTTACTCACTCGTTGTTCAGTTTTCAAAGATCAAACTTGTTTTGTTACCGAGCGTTGTTCTCCTCAGCAACTTTTATATCATAACACTTCCGATCCAACTTAGCAAGCTCTTTTTTTAAGTTTCTTTCGAAGCTTATTTGTTTTGCCTGCAGCACTTTGTTTCTCGTGTTTTTTTGGCCGGAAATAGAATATATCATATACACAACACAATTACCACTTGTAAAATATCCCATAGGTAAACTAATTATATATTTGATTCAATATCTTCATAATCTCTTTTTCCAATGGCAATATCCTCTTACTATAACCTAAATACACTCACTGGTCTAATCTATCTCAATATAGGTTTTGAACAGACTCATTCAGCATCATTACATTCGTTATATAAAATATGAAACACAATAGCTGTATTCTATAACACTGCTATCTGTTATGTGGGTATCGAATCTAATAATTGAACTCCATAGGCTGTGGGCTAGATAGATTGTGTTTTCACTTTTTATACAATTACTCTCTTACTCTCTGAACCTGCCCATCACTATTGTGTCGTGATACTGTCCATCCGTGTGTCGCCGATCCTTTTTCAAAATACCTTCGATCTCGAAGCCACTCTTTTGGTATAACTCGATTGCCTTTTCATTGGATGCCAGCACGTTCAACGTTATCTTCTCTACACCAGTCTGGTCTGCCCATTCTATCGACTTCTCCAGCAAGTTCTTGCCAATCCCATGTCCCCAGAATTCTCGGGCCACACACACGCCGAACTCAATCTTATGGCAAAAGCGCTTCAACTCTGTACCTTCACATCGGGAGTATCCCACAATCGCGCCCGCCACTACAGCAACAAGGAATAGATTCCGTGACTTCTCAGTGTCCAAATGGATGATCCGCCTGAACCCGGCTTCGTCGATATACGCCTCGCCCTCTTCACGATCCATGTTCTCGGTTTCCCCATCGATTTGTACACGAAGTGAAGACAAGGCTTCAGCATCCTTTTCCTCTGCCGATCTAATGGAATAAGATAAGTCTTTAATGTAATATTCCTGCTGATCTATCATCATAAGAACCGTACCTCCTCTTCCGCTTTGTATAATTACTGTACCAGTATCGCTCTACCCCACCTCAGACGGACTCTTGCCCGTAAGCATTTTGAACACTTGGCTGAAATACGTCGCATTACGGAACCCCGTCATCTCGCTCACCTCATATACCATGTAATGTCCCGACTGCAACAGTTCCAACGCTCTCTGAATCCGGTACCCGTTCAAATAACTCACGAAATTCTCACCGGTCACCCTTTTGAAAAGTTGACTCAGATACTTCGGATGTACGAACAGCCCCTTGGCTATCGCTTCAAAACTAATCTCTTCGGCGTAATGAAGCTCTACATACTGTCTCACCTGCTCTATCAGTTTATTGCTTTTCTTCTCACCCATCTCTTTGCGTATCTGTTCCAGCCAGTCGCAGATAATACGATCCATCCAGCTTACCAGATCATGCAAAGCATATTTCGATTGAATTTCACGCAGAAAATCACTCATCGCCAGCGGCGGCGTTAACATAGGATGAAGTCGGTTCCAGCTATGCATCAACGTGTCGAACAGACTGACGGCCACAACCTGTACATCCTGTATCCCAACACATTTACCCTCTTTCAGCAAAAGGCAAATATGGTGCCATACCTCTTCCGCCAGGTCAGGTCGGATATCCGCCCAAGCCTCATTCCATTGACGAAGCAATAATGAATAATCGGTCACACTTGGTTCTGTTTCCTTCGATGTTTCATAGTGGTAGATACGACTTCCACCCTGAAACTCTGCTGTTTCAACCGCTTCCCTGCTCTCGAGATAAGAATCTATCGCCTCACATGGGTGACTTTTGGATCTTCCGATTCCAGCACTCACTTCAATTTTCAGATACGTAAAGATCTGATCGATCATCCGCTCTATGAGTGGCAGGCATTCCTCCAGATGATCTTTATCTCCTAATAGAAGCAACACAAATACCTGATCCGAATAATCAACAATCTCTACCTGACCATTCATGCGCGCTGCTTGCTCCTTCAGCGTCTCCTGAATAATATCAGCCGCCCCATATCGGAGAAGCTGCCAATCCCGTTCTTTCATTCGTGTCAAAAATACGGGGCGATTCAGTTGCAGACTAATGGCGCGTGTCTGTGAGGACATATGAATGCCTATATAGTCAATGCGTTCTTTGGGCAGCTCGTCTGCCCGATATCGCGTAGTCAGCAGTTCGTGAAGAAATTGTTTGCGCAAATACGGAAGTACCCGTCCGACCTCCTGCTTGTACGTCTGCTCCAGCCGCTCATGCCGCTCTCGCACATCTTGTTCCAGTAACACCTCCCGCAGCACAGACTCAATCTCCTCAACCTCTGCCGGCTTCAGCAAAAAGTGATTCACCCCCCAGCGCATGGCTGCCCGGGCGTTCTCAAATTCGTCATATCCACTAAGAATGATGATCGGCAAGTGGGGATGATCACGTCGCAACGTCTGTGTGATCTCAAGCCCGGTCATCCCCGGTAGGTAGACGTCAGTCATAACCACATCTGGAAGCATGCGGTGAAACAGTTCCAGCGCATCCAAGCCATTGGAAGCAGTGCCTGCAATGCTGAGGCCCAAAGAAGGCCAATCAATATGATCTGTTAATGCCTTTACAATATGAGGATCGTCATCAACAAGCATAATGGTCTTCATCATTTTTCACCGTCCAGCCATAGATTTAATTGCTCGTCGGTCTCAATACGCGGCAGCGTAATGGTCACTTCCACGCCACCTGACTCTCTATCGCTCAGTTGAACGCCATACCTCTTCCCACAATAAAGCTGAATGCGCTGATGTACATTCCGGACACCGATGCCACACGTCTCTTCGAGTTTCCACCCCTCCGGCAAACCCCGCCCATTATCCGTGATACGAATGACGATATCCTCATGCGGGTCAACCTCTTCGTGCATATGCACCTGAATTCGAAGTGTACCTTCTTCAGGGTGCCCGTGCATAACGGCATTTTCGATAAAGGGCTGCAAAATGATCTTGGGAATGTAACAACCGCGAATATGCGGATCGATCTGTTCCTGATATTGAATGGAGAACGGTAGCCGCTCTGACTGGATGTTAACGTAGCAACGGGCATGTTCCAACTCATCACGAACCCGTATAAACAATCTCCCTCCACTCAGTCCGATCCGTAACAGCTTACTGAGCTGCACAATCATACGACTGATATCCTTGGCTTCATAATCAAGTGCGCGCCAGTGGATCATGTCGAGGGTATTGTATAGAAAATGGGGTTTGATCTGGGCCTCAAGCAAGCCCGTCTGGGCTTCACGCTTGGCCCGGCTCTCATCCTTCACCTGTTCCATCAGCGTCGTGAGCTGTGAAGCCATGTGATTGAAGCCATAAGCCAAGTGGGCATATTCCTCCGTAAACGAAAGTTGGACCCGGGTATCGAAGTCCCCTTTCTCCAGTTGTCTCATTCGCTTGATCAATTGTCTCAGTGGGCGGATGATCTGCCTTACGAACAGGTACGCAAGCACAGCGGAGCATAATAGTCCCAGTATGGCGATGCCGAGAATCTGCCAGCCCGCATGCCTGACCGGAGATAACAGTGTGTACACCGGAATAGTCTGTACGAGGCGCCACTGAAGCATGGCTGGCCTGGAGTACAGCACCAATTGAGCACCTCCGGGTTGGCCGGAAACTACTTCGTATCCGTCTGCACCAGGTTGGACATGTTCCTGAATCCATGCACTATCTATAATAGAAGAAGATGCATTTACAGCTCCACCCGTTTCTTGAATGGCACTCGCTTCATTCCTTCTATCCGCTCGTTCATTTTCCCCTGCTGGATCAGCTTTCCCCATCTCCATTACGACATTACCAGCCGTATCTACCAACAGGACTTTTCCATCAAGCACCATGGGCACATCGGCAAACCTGCGTACAATGTCCGCTCTACTCAGTCGAATGAGCACATAGGCAACCGTTCCGCCATGACTATCGAAAATTCGTTGGGCATATCCCACGAGGGATTGGCCCGATTCGTTCTCACGCAGCGGAACCCATGCCGCATCAGCCTTTTCCAGCGTAGCAAACCAAGAGTCGTGTGCGATGGTGTCCACCGGAAATATGCGATCAGCCATAGTGACTGTCACTTCATTAAAGACATCCGTATACAGTTCAATGGAAGTGATGCCTTCACTCACGACCATGGTATGATCAAGGATTCGAGAGACTTCTCTCCGCTGGTGAATCTGTGCAAGCCTGCCCGTATCGGCCTTTTCGAGCAGATTGGACAGTTCCCGATTGCTTGCCAAACCATAGGCGGTTCCTGTTACCCCTGTGATGAAGTCAAATCCCCGACGTGTACTTTCGTTCAGAAGAGCCAGACGTGCTTTGCTAATCTCGGCAAATGTGACCGCAGAGAAAGACTGATATGCCAGCCAGACAACAACCGAGACAAGCAACAGGTTAAACGCAATAAAGCAAGTCACCATCAACGTGGAGAGCTTGCTTTGTTGCAGCTTTTGATTAATGAATGAAGACCATCTTCCTTTCCTCATGGAAAAATCAACTCGTTTCGTCTTGAATTACCCTTTGAGCCCAGAGGTCGCGATTCCTTCCACGAAGTACTTTTGACACACGATAAATACGATAAAACATGGCACCAGCGATAACACCGACATGGCAAACATCGGCCCCCAATCAGATTGAGAGCTGGAATCAAGGAACAAACGCAGACCCAGCGGCACGGTGTATTTGCTCACGTCACTCAAGTAGATCAACTGACTGAAGAAGTCATCCCATGTCCACAAAAACGTAAAGATCATCGTAGTGACCAGTGCTGGAAAAGCAAGTGGAATGATGATTTTGGTGTATATTTTCACAGGGCCACATCCATCAATGGTAGCCGCCTCATCCAGCTCTTTGGGCAATCCCCGGAAGAACTGCACCATGAGAAAAATGAAGAAGGCGTCGGTCGCGAGCCATTTTGGCACCACAAGCGGCAGATACGTATTCACCCACTCCAGGTGGTTGAAAAGGATATACTGCGGGATCAGCGTCACATGATGGGGCAGCATGATCGTCATGAGCATCAGGCCAAAGCAGATGGCTTTGAAACGAAAATTCAGTCGGGCGAAGGCATACGCCGCCATAGAACAGGAGATGACATTGCCCAGCACGGCGCCAAGCGACAGGACGATGGAGTTGGTCAAGAACCGGGAGAACGGGTTGCCCTGAATACCGGACCAGCCATTCATGTAATTTTGCCAATTCCATTCCTGCGGCCAAAACCAGGTCTCTGTAAAGATCATATGTCCCGGTTTGAACGAGCTGCCCAGCATCCAGAGGATCGGGTAGAGCATGACAAAGGCGATGCCTGAGATCAACACATGTTTGCTGACGACCCATGCTGTAGAGTTCCGTTGTCCAATCATGATTTCCCACCATCCTCATAGTGCACCCACAGCTTGCTGCTGCGGAATACGAGCAATGTAAATACGCCAATCAGGATGACCAGCACCCAGGCCATCGCAGAAGCATAGCCCATCTGAAAGAATGAAAATCCTTTTTTATACAGATACAGAGAGTACATTAAGGTTGAGTTCACTGGCCCTCCGCTACCATTACTGATTACGAAAGCCTGTGTGAACGATTGAAAGGACGTAATCAGCTGCATGACGAGATTGAAGAAGATAACGGGTGACAGAATCGGCAACGTTATATAGAAGAATCTCCGCAGAGGGCCTGCACCATCTACCGCTGAGGCTTCATCATATTCGGGTGGAATCTGTTTCAAACCTGCCAGGAAAATAATCATGGATGATCCAAACTGCCATACGGATAACAGCACGATGGAGTACAGGGCATACTTCGGATTAGCGACCCAATCGGGCGCCTTAATGCCCACCATGGCAAGCACACTATTGAGCAGCCCGTCCCCACCCAGCATTTTACGCCACAACATTGCAATCGCAACGCTACCTCCAAGCAATGTCGGAATGTAATACACCGTCCGGTAAATACCGAGCCCTCGAATCCCCTTATTTAGCAACATGGCTACCATCAGCGCAAAAATCAACTTGACCGGTACGGATACAGCGACATACGTGAAGGTGACTTTGAGCGACTGGGTGAACAGTTTATCCGATGTAAACATCGTCGTGTAGTTATCCAGACCGACCCAGGAAGGGGCGGCCAGGATACTATAATCGGTAAACGAAATGTACAAGGATACCAACATGGGACCAAGGGTTAGAAATAACAATCCGACAAGCCATGGGGCGAGGAACAAAAGCGCAGCTCCATTATGCGCATATCTCCGTTTGACCCGCCGGGTAGCTACACGCTCGATTCGGGCTTGACTGACCTGTGATGTGTTCATCTTCGCAACCTCCCCGCAGTATTAGAAGTCTGAGACAGTTCCAATCGTTATTGACTAGATCCAAGTGTAGCCTTGGCTCCTTCAATAAACTGGGCAATGACATCTGGCGTATCGCCTTGACCGAAGGCGATCTGCTCGCTTGCGCTCTTGAAACTTGTGTCCACTTCAGCAAATCCTTGCGGGTATGGTGGATCGATCTCACTCGAATGCTTCGATACGGTATCGATAAATTGGAAAATGACTTGCTCTGCTTCCGGCAGCGTTGGCTGCATCTGCTCACGAATGCTTGAGTTAACCGGCACACCACGTTCAGAACCAAGAATAGCGGTTGCTTCTGGATCATTGACCATGAAATCAATGAACATGGCAACTTCCTTCGGATGTTTGGTTTTGCCATAACCAGAGAGGAACTGGCCTGGTTTCAGATATTCACCGATTTGCTTTTCACCTACACCATGCGGAAGCACTTGTATGCCAAGCTTATGATCCTGGTTTTTGTTCACCTGCTGGAATGTCAGCAATTGATTGGACCATGCAAAGTCCATGGCAGCTGTGCCCAGTGAGATCGGGCGGGTCTCCAGTGCATTGGTTGTGGATGCCGTGATCTCCGCTGTGGTCACTCCACCATTCTCGCGCAGTGCGCCCCACATATCGAACCACTGCTGAAGCTCCTCGCTGGTAGCGGTCATTGTGCCACCGTCGAACAAACCTTTTCCGGATTGTCGGATAAATACTTCAAACATGTTGGTTGTACCGGAAATGTCTGCAGATCCATAGAACCCATCACCTTTGGCTGCGGCAATCTTGGTCGCAATATCCCCAAAATCCTTCCATGTCCAGCTCTCTTGTGGTTCTTCGATTCCTAATTCCTGAAATACGGTGGCATCGTAGATGACTCCTGGTGCGTTTACCCCGAGGGTAATCGCATATAATTTATCGTCAATGGATCCGGCTGTAATCATGCTCTGATCATGGTCCTCTGTCCGCAGCTCTTTGCTCTCTGCAAATGGGGTCAGGTCAAGCAAGGCCCCACGCCGGGCAAAGTCAGTCAGAAATGCGTAATCCATCTGGATAATATCTGGTGCATTTGAACCGGCTACCTGTGTAGTCAACTTGTCAAAATAACCGTCCCAACCGGAATATTCAGGTTTAATGGTGATTCCCGGATGTTTCTCTTCAAACAATTGGATGACTTTAGTCGTCAGATCATGTCTGGTCTGTGATCCCCACCAGGTCATGCGCAGTTCAATCTTGCCTGATGAATCTCCTTCACTTCCACTTGCTTCTCCAGAAGAAGATGGTGTATCGGATGCCCCTCCAGAACAGGCTGTAGCGAACAATAACAGGGACAGGCAGAACAGGGTTACCCACTTTTTTGTAATCATCATAAATGAATTTCCTCCCCTTCTTGCATTTATGGAATCGCTTACAAAACTTATTGTATCGGTCTATTACTGCACATGACATAAACAAAAGTAAGCTTTCCTGTCAAAAAAGTAAGGAGTTACAGGAATCAAAAACCACCAGGAATGATATTCCCGGCGGTTCCGTTCCCGTATCGGTATGATTACGGGTATACATGCATGATACATTGAGAAGAAGTTACTGGGCTGATATGGAACAAAAGTATGAACATCTAATCACGGCATTTCTTTCTACGAGCCATTGGAATGTCCGAGCTCGATGTTCAGCTATAAAAATGTGTTTCCTGCAAATCTGTCAGGAATGTGAGACTGCAGGTGAAGACACCCTGTGCTCAGCCAGATGTTTCTTCATTTTTGCCACTTCGGTTCCTGCCAGCATCATAATGCCTATTCCGTGATTGTCATTGGTGACGGTACGCAAGTCCTGATCATAATACTCTGCTGTAAATGCATATCGTGAGCCGCTGCACACGCCATGGACATTCCCTTGACGATCAATGGCTTTGCAGATGAGTCCCTTCCAAGCCCGTTCGGCAGCTGTGACGTAAACTTCAGGGTCTTTGAACCAGCCAAAACGTACACCTCTCGCAAAACCATAGGCAAACATCGCCGTGCAGGAGGCTTCTTCGTACGTCTGCGGAACATTCAACACCTGATGCCACAACCCGCTTTCCCCTTGAAGCGCTGCGTACCCTTCACACAGCTCATTAAAGAAATCTATTAAGGCTGGGCGCTCGGGATGCTCTGCCGGCAAAGCTTCCAGTACCTCCGTCAGGGAAAACAGTGTCCAGCCGTTCCCCCGTCCCCATGGAATCTGCGTTGCCTGTCCGTATTTGAAATCATACACATGGGACATGATCTTGAACTCAGGCATAAACAGATACTTCCGATAGAGTGAAAATTGTCTGGCGGCTTCATCCAATGCGGTTAAGTTGCCTGTCACCCGGGCATAACGAACGAGAAACGGCGTGCTCATATAGAGGTCATCTGCCCACATGGTATTCTCGGCATACTCCCCTACACATGTGCGATAAAATGCACCATCCTCCTGCCGTTCCAGGCGGGAAAGCATGAAATCTGCAATCCGTTCAGCAATCGGAAGAAACGTTGGTTCATGACATTCTGAATACGCTTCCAGCATGGCCGATCCAAAAGAACCGCAGTTATCCAGCATTTTCAGCATGACCAATTGTTGATTAACTGCCGGGAAACCATACTGCTCCCGATCCCATAAGGAGTACTCATACATCTGGGTACATGCCTGCACATGCTCAGCCGCATAACGTGTAATGTCCGGTCTCTGCAAATAACGCCCCGTCCGTAATAGACCATATACAGTGACACCCAATGGATAATCCCAGCGGCCATAATTGGTCACACTGCCCACGGTCCATTTGTTGCTTAACATGGCATTTTCATAATAGGGTCTGATCCAAGCATCCGGTCGGTCTAAGCGCCAATATGTCTGTTCTAGACCCGTTTGGTACACTCGGTCCGTTCGAGTCAGATCCTGCAAATCCGGTTCAACCTCCGACTCAAAAGGGCCGACATATAACCAAGACTCTCCGGAAGCACCGTGTACACGCTGAGGAAGTTCCAGTGAAAGTGGCTTACCCGAAGCGGTTGCGTTTAAATTAAAATGCCATGGTCCCGCCGTATCGTCATATTCACTTCGGACAAGCAGGTCAATCCGTCCAAAAGAAGCTGGTATATCCACCTCGAACGGCCCCGCTTCCTTCACTTGCGCCACAGGCTTGCCGCCAATCCAAATACTCAGAGAACCGGAGGATTGGCCTGACAATCGCACCGCATTCCCGGTTGAATCGTTATTGTTCAGATGGGTCCAAGCATAAGCATGTTTTCCAGGAAGATTTCCGAATATTCGTTCGAGGGCTGGCTTGGTTTTATCTGCATCAGACCAGCCTGTCTCAGGCAACCAGTTTAAGCTGTAGTCAGCTTCTTTACCAAGCAGGTCTGGTTGCTTACTCGCGGCCGGGTTCGGTTGAGAGAATATCCACCCCGCTTGCCCCTGTCTCTCCTGGAATGGCGCAAATACGTTCAAAATGCGCACTTTACCTTCATCTGATCCAAACTGGCAGCCAAAGCCGGCAGGAGTGTTTTTCATTTCGAGCCAAATGGTGTTCCAACCAGGCTTGATATCGATGCTGAGCTTCACCGTTGCGTCTGGACTAATCTCATCCATTACGGTAGAGCGATAGGCCAACTGCTCATTGAAATAGAAACGAACAGGCCCATAACAGCGGACCAGTACATCCAGGTTTCGGTCCTCGTCCCCCCAAACCAGTGCAGCTGCGTAGGATATATGGTCTTTAGGTGCATCAGGAAAGCGTTTACCTAAATTCAGATCATAAAGCCCTTTTTCATTTTGCAAAATACCAGACTTCTGGAATACCCGATATACAAAATCAGCCTGCGCATTGGCTCCAATATACCTCTCGGCTAGCACCTTCAGTACCTGATCCTGATCTTCTCCAAATCGGTAATACATGCTCTGTGGTTCACTGAAATAGGTCGTCATCGATGGCACACATCCTTCTCCCGTTGAAATAAAGTCTTATATCATAGCATTCATACCATCCACACTGGAGCACCAAACTAATAAGTAATAATAAAGTATAGCGCTTAACCTAGGTGGGTAATCCCCTTACCGGGAAATAGGTATGTCCCTTGGTTATCTTCTGAATAGCCGAATAATAATCCCAGTATAACTGACATGTTCTGTGGTGGCTACAGATTTTTGATTACGCTTACAATTATATTGGATTTAGTCACCTTTTCTCTCTAGGTTAACTTAAATTTAAACAATGGTTTAAAAACGGGAAAACGTTACCGATATAAATACTAGATTAAAAAATTCCACTTTTTGTATCGGGAAGGAAAGATGCACATTGAATACTCTTGAATCTCTGGTAAATGCTATGCCTTTTGTTAGCCAAATGTTCCGTGACGACATATCCATATCCATTAATGATCATGAGAAAGTATTGTATTTTTCCGAAGCAAAAAGTCTGGAGATTGGCGTGAAGGTTGGAGATGAGCTGCATGACGATTATAAAAACTTCAAAATGCTCACCAACAAGGAGACGCGTACTGTGGCACGTATGCCTGGTGATCTGCAAGGCAGACCTTTCGACTCCATCCTTATTCCCATTAAGGAAAACGATCAGGTCGTGGGTATATTGGGTGTGAACTACGCACTGGATAGTCACATGACACTGGAAACGCTGATCCGTGAAAATGAAACAACCATTAATGCGCTCGTCGGTGGCATTCAGCAGATTGCGGCACATTCCGAAGAACTCTCTGCGACCTCGGAAGAGATTCTGCGCAACTCCAAAAAAGCTTCAGAGAACTCGGTCAGTGTAAGTAAAGTAACAAACGTCATTCGTGAAGTATCGGAACAAACCAATCTGCTTGGACTAAACGCCATGATAGAGGCAGCCCGTGTGGGTGATCAGGGAGCCGGCTTTGGTGTGGTTGCCAGTGAAGTACGAAAGCTGTCAGATCATACGAAACAAGCAGCAGCTGATATCGAAACATCCCTCGGTAGTGTACAAGATTCCATGAAACATATGGAGCAGGAGATCGGTCAGATTACAACCGCCACAGTGGATCAGGCCAAGCTTGTTACCGAGTTCATGGAAAGTATCGAACAGCTTAGCGAGACAAGCGCGAATCTGAAAAAGTTCGTACATCAGATGCTGGCGCTCGAATAACAGTCCAGTTCCACAGCAGAAATAAAGAATGATATGAAATGTACATAGAAAAATGATTTAGAATGTGAAAAGCCTCCGGCCACTTCCCTTTGCAGGAAGTCAGCGGAGGCCTTATTTCGTGTTTGCGGTGATATCACCTTTATGGTTTATGGTTAAATGGCTGTTATATCTCTACAGCTACGCCAAAATGGTCGGACACGACCGGTCCATTTTTACCGTTCAAGACCACGGTAGAAGACTTGGCTTGGATTGGACGATTGGAGAAAATATAGTCGATCCGCAGATCGCGTTTGTTATCTGCCCAGCCGGCAATGGCCTTCACCACGGTTGCTCCTTCATCCTTTTGCAATGCTGTAGTGTACAGGTCATTCCAGCCTTTGCTCATCATATAATCATAGCCTTCTCCACGCACTTCCGCGACATTGTTGAAATCACCCATTATATATAACGGCTGCTCCATGTAGGGGGCAAGCTTGCTCTCCGTCAACTCCCACTGTCCCTTGAAAGGTTCCTGCGCATCATCCCACCAGTTATAGTGTCCGTTCACAAACCAGGTTGCTTCACCTTGGATGACCGTCTCGATCCCAACAATCTTGCGTGTACGGTAATTGTTATAATCCCTCATGTGAGACACGTATTCTCCAAAAGCCTGCTTCATCGGCGTCCGGCTAAGGATCGCCAGTCCTTCGTCATATTTTTGGAACCCGACATGCGCAGGAATCCACGTCCAGTAATATTGCTCTGTCAGCTGCTGAAGCAGGACGTAGGCATAGTTGTCTTTTTTAATCACAGCGTCGGATTCAGTAGCATAATACATCTTCAATTCTTCTTCAGAAAGCGCCGCTTCCTGCATGGATTGGTTGACCTCCTGCATGGAGATCACATCAAATTGATGTGTATTAATAAAATCAGCCAGTTGACTGATCTTGTTCAGTTGATCCTCTTCCGCCCAGGCGTGTGTGTTTAACGTAAGTATTTTCATATGCTCTCTCCTGTTGTGTGTAATATGGCCGTTTCCCCGGCCTGCATCGTTCCTGATAGGAATACATACCATAAGCATACACAATATGTTGCATTCTTGCATGTCGGCCGCCAGCAGAACCGACGTGTTCATCCTGATTCCAGTTGGTCTAAAATAACTTCAAATTCTTCATAACCCATGCACGGATTGGCTCATAACTGATATGATGGATACAACAAATTGACAACATCACGTCATAGACGTGGTGATTACTGAACCTATGTTTACCCCAGGAGATGGAATGATGAACATACCAAATAACATGAGGATGGATGATGCGCAGTGGCAACAGTTGATCAGGCAGGTTGCGGAGTATTTTAATAACCTGACGATCATGCGCGGATTCCAATATTATAAACAGAAACGTGTCGGACCATTAACCTATTCAGAACAACAAGGGATTTCGGCCGTTGTACAAGGATCGGAAGATTACGAAGTAACATTGAGCATGCAGTCCCTAACTACAAGTCATTGTACCTGCCCGGTGAGTTCCGTATGCAAACATATGACTGCTGTATTGATGAGTTATGCCGAGCAACTGGAGCGACCTGTGCATGCGATTGTTAATGCACACTCCAGTACTGCGCTCAAACAAACGACTAAACCTGTAGGGGCCTTGTCCGCAGGACGATCCAGCTATACAGATGCCGATGAACAGCAGGATACGGACATTCCGGACAACCAATACAGCCAGATCAAGGAACGTGCAACAGAGCTTGCTGATCTCGAAATCTCGGAATGGCATGAGCTATTCCACTCCTGTCTGAGACGGCTGGGTACAGGCACACCAAGCACATCCTACGTGCAGGAAGCAACGGACGAGTTATATGCCATTAAACCAAGGCTGACCGCTGCGATGGACCAGCTTTTTGAACTGCATGTGCAGCTGCACCTCATCCGATTCTGCGTACCGCTTGCTCGTAACTCCATTACGCATACCCCCGTGTACTTGAGCTACCCTGCCCAGCTCGCGGTGGATGCAATTCTGAAAGACATTGAACGGATCTTTAACCATCCACTAGACCTGTCAGGTCTAAAGGGAAACAAGCTTGAACAACTTTGGAACAGACTGTCTGAAACCTCAGCTTATTTACGTAAACAGATGATGCCTGAGACAGCCAGCATGATGTTCTTCACTCCGATCTATCGACAACTGTGGTTGAACTGGATCGTACCTGAGCTGCAAGGGTCGCGGGACATGTTAGTGTCGGAACAGGCCATATTAAATGATATAGAGCGCGGTATAATCGCCGCTTCTGCACCTACCCAGTCAGGCGAAAGTGTCTTGGGTGGCGCTCAAAGTAATGGAAGTAGTAGTGAGAGATCGAGCAAAGCCGTAACACTGCCCCTGCCGCTGGTACTCGCGCAGAGCTGGATGTACTTCCATGTAGGGCAAGATGATCAGGCATGGCAGCGACTCATCCATGGAAGCTCGGCCTACGGTTTCCCGCCAGAACATTTGTTGCATTTTCTCCATGTACTCGCAGATTCGGCTGAATGGAAAAGGCTTGGGGATTGGTTGGTACAACTTGGCCCCCTTCTGGCGAATCGGCGTAATACACCTTTGAATGATTACATGCATCTATGGGATACGGCCATTCAACATCTGTTCGATGCAGAGAACCGTATGTGGGACACGCTTGTCAGCATGCTTCCCCACTCCCGCCCCGCCTACGAGGATGCCATGCATTCGCGTGGACAGTGGCGCAGATGGATTGATTTTCAGCTGAGTACGGGAACGGAACCTCTCGAATTCCGCGTAGCGATGCTGCAACCAATCGAAAAAGATGCACCTGAACTGCTGCTCCCCTTCTATCATCAGGCGGTGGAGCGTTATATCGGACATAAGAACAGGGACGGATACAAGGCCGCGGTAAAGCTGCTGAAACGCCTGTCCAAAATCTATAAAAAGTTGAAGCAAGAAGCGCACTGGGAGCAGTTCATCACCACACTCGCCGTGCGTAACAGTCGGCTGCGTGCCCTGCAGGAAGAGCTTCGGAAAGGTAAACTGATCTCATGAGCTTAATTCATCCATACACTGAAACGATTGAGGTTCACGTCGCTTTAACCGGATACGGCGATGCTTTGTTTTACGGAGCACTCAACACACACCACTTTGTATCGGGACAGTCGCTTAAGCAGCGATTGTTCGCTTGGCATGCGCCTTCCTTCTACGGTACCGAATTGGAAGTTCGGCAGATTGAAGAGATTGAGCTGGTTGTTCTGCCCGCAGAAGAAGTCATTCCCTTCTTTGCCGAGATGCACACGCTGCTTCATATTGAATGGAAGTGGGACGAGCAAGCGGAACATCTGATTCGACTGGCTCCGGCATTCGCAGCATCTGTCGAGAAACGCAAATACGTACCCAGCTTTGAAGCCTATCGAGAAGGACAACTTCAGTGGACCTGGGACCCGGACAGCTTGAAAAAGCAGGATCGGGCATCGCTTACCAAAGCGATTCAACAGACGGACGAGAGCTACGCCGAAGGGCTTGGAGCAACATACTCTGCCTTCGTATTCCAACGATGGTACAGTTCCGAGGAAGCTGCGACCGATCTGCGGCGTGAATTCCCGCAGTTGTTCCCAGAGCGCGGTACTCTACCCAAGACAGCCGGAATGGACGCTCAGTCCTGGCTCGTATCCATTGGCTGGAAAGCGGATGCCGCACCATTCAGACCCATGCTGCAATTGCAGGAGCCGGACGAGGATGAGCCATCTTGGCGGCTGCGATTGGTGTTGCAGAACAAGCTGGATGCCGCCGTATTGGTGCCCGTCATGCTGGATTCACGCGGCAGACTTGAAGGCGAGTGGCCAGAAGTATGGACACCATTCATTCTGGATCGCTCCGCCGGATGGCTGGATCAGCTTCGCGCACATCTTCCACGTCTTGGAAGCTCCATTAGCGGCAGACGGGATGTGCTGAGTGACCCTTTGGGAGATCAGGAAGCCTGGCAGTTCCTGACGCAGGATAGCGGCAGGTTACTCGCAGCGGGCTGGCAAGTTCTGCTGCCTGGTTGGTGGGAAGCAGCCCGTAAGAAGAAACCAAAGCTGCGTGCTAAGGTGCAGCCGGAGGAAGGCAGTGAGCGGGGACAGTCGTTCTTTGGACTGGACTCGATTATTCATTTTGACTGGCGAATTGCGATTGGTGACACGGATCTCAGCGAAGATGAATTCGCTGATCTTGTGGCCCGTAATGAACGATTGGTTCGCTTCCGTGGAGAATGGGTTCCTCTCGACCCTGACCTGCTGGAACAGATACGACGTGCCATGGGCGGTGTAGATCGGGAACAGGGCCTCTCATTTCAGGATATTCTGCACCTGCATCTGTTGCATAATGAGCAACGAGAATATCGCAACCAGAAATGGAAGGAAGGACAACAAACCGAGGAAGAGCAGCAACCACAGGATGATCAGAACATTCGGCTGGAAGTAGAACTTAACGAACACCTCAACCGGGTCATCGCACAATTGGGAGGCGGACAAGGTGGCGCGCCTTCCCTGCCCATTCCGACAGGGCTTCATGCCGAGCTGCGATCCTATCAGAAGGAAGGTTTTGCATGGCTTGGTTTCCTGCGCAGATTCGGCCTTGGGGCATGTCTTGCCGATGATATGGGTCTCGGGAAAACCATTCAGTTCATCACGTATCTGTTACACATCAAGGATCATGAACCACGTAAGCCGGGACAAGCCCCGGTACTTCTGATCTGCCCAACTTCCGTACTGGGCAACTGGCAAAAGGAAATTAGCCGCTTTGCACCCTCCATTAATGTCAGTCTGCATTATGGCGCACGCCGATTAAGTGGAGAAGAATTCCGGGAGCAGACCGAGCAGGTGGATATTATTATCACGTCCTTTGCTACGGCTACACTGGATCAGGAGATGTTACAAACCTATACCTGGGCATGCATCTGTCTCGATGAGGCACAGAATATCAAAAACGCCCAGACCAAACAGTCGCTGGCTGTCCGCAGTTTCCCGGCGAAACACCGCATTGCCATGACAGGTACGCCGATCGAGAATCGGTTGTCCGAGCTGTGGTCGATCTATGACTTTATCAATCCAGGATATCTGGGCAACGCCCGGGCATTCCAGACTCGTTTCATCAGTGCCATAGAGAAAGACAAGGATGAGCAACGGATGCAGGATCTGCAGCAATTGGTGAAACCATTCATGCTGCGACGCAAGAAAAAAGATCCCAATATCCAGCTTGATCTGCCGGACAAAAACGAGATGAAAACCTATATTCACCTTACGGGCGAACAAAGTGCATTGTATGACCAGTCCGTACAGGCCCTGATGGATAAAATGAAAGAGTTGGAAGGCATCAAGCGCAAAGGAGCAATTCTATCGGCGTTAACCCAGCTTAAACAGTTGTGTGATCACCCTCTGCTGCTAACGAAAGAAGCTTTGCCGGAGGAACTTCCCGAAGACGGTGCACTGACATCTGCTTATGACGTGTACAGCCCGCAGGATATGGCGATGCTGATCAGCCGCTCCGCAAAGCTGGAACGACTGATGGAGCTTGTCCGGGAATTAAGGGACGAGGGCGAGCGATGCCTGATTTTCACCCAATATATCGGTATGGGACAGATGCTGCAACAGGTACTGCGTCAGGAGTTGCAGGAGCCTGTGCTATACCTGCACGGGGGCACATCCAAGACAGCAAGGGATCGTATGATTGAGGAATTCCAATCCCGTACATTGCCTGAGGATAAGCAACCATCCGTCTTTATTCTGTCCATCAAGGCTGGCGGTGTGGGATTGAATCTGACCGCAGCCAATCATGTCTTCCATTTTGACCGCTGGTGGAACCCTGCTGTTGAGAATCAAGCTACCGACCGTGCTTATCGGATGGGTCAGACCAAGGATGTTCAGGTGCATAAGTTCATCTCTCTTGGCACATTGGAGGAGCGGATCGACGAGATGTTGGAGAGCAAACAGCAGCTCAGCGATAACATCATCACAAGCTCCGAGAACTGGATTACGGAATTGTCGACGGATGAGTTGAAGGATCTGTTCACTCGGCGTCGTGACTGGTCGGGCTAACTTGGATTGAAGAGAAATACAAAAGAGCGAAGTTTCGGAATTAAAATTCCGGCTTCGCTCTTTTTGTATTGTTGCAGTTAATCATCCGTTCTTAACGCATGTTACCGATGATGGATGATCTTGAATCCTGCATTTTTTTGATAAAGTTCGTCATGACATCAAATGCTTCATTGCGCTTGTTGGACATGGACTGCAGACGAAGCATGTCCATCTGCCGGGAATTGCTCGCAGCATCAATTTGGCCTTTCAGCTTCTGAACAGCTTCTTCATCTCCGTTTTGCTGGGCTACCTGCAATTGAGAGTTCAATTCCGCGATTTGCTGATTGCGGTTCTGTACCTCTTGAATTTGCGTTTGCAGTTGAGCATCCAACAATTTGGTGCGTTCGCTCTGAACCATCATCAAAGCCGTTTCGATATCCATACTGCTGATGTCGATAGGTGTTACGCCAGAGAAGTTAGAGATGGGGCTTGCTGAGGCTGAAGAGACGATGGAGACTGCAGCAACAGCAGCAACTGCTGTTGAAGCGAAAAATTTACCTGAACGTTTCATTTGTGTTCCTCCGAGTCCCTATGTAATATGTACCAGTTTTTTGTTGGCATCTTCCGCCATTCTAAATCAAAAGAACTAGTTGTTCAATCAAATTAACATCAAATTTGAAATAATTTAGATATCCCTTACACACGCCTAGCTCCGCTTACAAATTGAGTAAATTAAACAGCGCATTATAAGTAAACGTGCATTCTTAAAGGGCATATTAACTAATACTAGATTGTTCTTTACTCCTACGCTTGAAAGTAACAATGGAGATCGCGAATACGTTCATGATTTTACTTTAGAACATGGTTATGTTATCTTTAATAATATGTTTTACACAATTTAATTTTGTAAAATTTAATATAAATGAATGTTATACACTTTACGGGAGGTTTTTATATGAAAAAGATACTGGTTGTTCTAACAAATGTAGATAAATACGCAACGAAGGACGAACCTACCGGCTTGTGGCTGAGCGAAGCAACTCACTTTATTGAAGAGTTTGACCATAATGACAATGTTCAGATCGATCTGGTTAGCCCTAAAGGCGGTAACGTACCTCTCGATCCAAAAAGTCTGGGTGACTCTCTGGATGAGAGCACCAAAGCCTATTTCGAGAACGAAACGTTCATGAACCAGTTGAAAAATACGTTAAAACCCAGCGAAGTGAATGCAAGTGACTACGATGCAATCTACTTCACAGGCGGTCACGGTACGATGTGGGATTTCCCGGACAATGCCGAACTTCAAGAGCTTTCTCGTGAAATCTATGAAAAAGGCGGCGTTGTATCCGGCGTGTGCCACGGGGTTACAGCTCTGTTGAACGTGAAGCTGTCCAACGGCCTGCTTTTAATCAACGACAAAACCGTTTCCGGCTTCACGAATGAAGAAGAAACATTGGCTCAACAAACCGAGTATGTTCCTTTCCTGTTGGAAGATGCGTTGAGAGAACGCGCTGCACAATACGATAAAGCGGCTGCCTTCAGCTCCTATGTCACAACAGATGGCCGTGTGGTCACAGGACAGAATCCGCAATCCAGCAAAGCTGTAGCTGAAAGTGTTAAACAATTGCTTGGTCTGTAAAATATAGATGTACAAAGCAAAACAGCACGTGATCCGTCATAATCTGACAGAACACGTGCTGTTTTTTCTAGTGATTTGTTGATGCAGAAGCTTCCGTCTCTGTTCCTCCAGCCAGACGCTTCACGATATAAGGCACGGTCACCGACGTCAGGATCACGGCAAACGCAATCTGAGCGATAGCTGTGTCCACATAAGGCGCATACGCTGGATTGAACCCGGCAGCCATCGATGGTACCACCATGGACAATCCAGCAACCGAACATGTCGCAGCCGCTGCGTAACCGGGCCGTCTTAATATCGTGCGATCGATTCCAATGAGCGGCAGCATGCAGATCAGTAAAAATAACACCGTGACCAATAAACCGGATAAACTAGACTGAAATGCAATACGCAGATCAATGTTGGACCCGAAACTGGTACCTAGAAAAGGAAGCAGAATCAGTGTTCCCGGAGCGAACATCTTCTGTATGTTACTATCCAGATTACCAAGAAGTATGCCGATGAAAAAAGGTACTAGCGTAGCAAGTACACTGAGATAATCAATACCAACCCCGCTAGCCGAATTCAATATCATAACCGGAATAACCGGTACGGCGATCAGATTCAGAATGCCAAACGCAGCACGATCCACATCATCTCCATATGTGTTCATCAGGGCCAGATATAATCCCGGATTACAACTGGTCAAAACGGCAATGAAGGCTACCGCAGAAACTCCCCCGACCCCACTTATGCCAAAAAAATGTACAAACGCCCATCCCAACAGGCAGCTGATGAGGATACGTGAAATACAGAGCACCCCTGCTCTCTTCAAAGTCACCAGAAGCTGTGACAAGTTAAGCTGTGTTCCTGATATCAGTAAAATCATACCGATCAGCACCATGGTACCTTTCGATGTGAACAGCGCTGTTGTTGGATCTCCGATCTGAAAAAAAGATGGAAACATCGTGTTGATAACCGCGGCGGCCAGCATAGGAACGATCAGCAAGCCGCCTGGGATTTTTTTGATACGACCCAGAATGTTCATGGTTCGTTACAGTTCTGCTCCGTTGGTGCGGATCACATTCTGATACCAGAAGAACGAATCCTTCCGATATCTTTTCAGCGTACCATTGCCATAGTCATCCTGATCCACGTAGATAAACCCGTACCGTTTGCTCATCTCGGAAGTCCCTGAACTAATCATGTCGATTGGCCCCCACATCGTGTATCCCAACACCTCGACCCCATCAGCAATGGCGAGTCCCATCTGTTCGATATGTTTGCTCAGGAAATCAATCCGGTAGGGATCGTTGATCGTTCCGTCCTCATTCAGCTTGTCGTAGAAGCCTGAGCTGTTCTCCAGAATGAAGACAGGTTTTTGATACCGATCATAGACGAGATTAAGCGTATAACGCAGGCCAATCGGATCAATCTGCCAACCCCACTCGTTAGCGGGCAGATGCGGGTTTTTATATACACTGTGTACATTGCCTGCCGTTAGTTCGAGCTGCTCCGTATCACTACTGGAAATCATCGAGTTGTAATATGACATTCCAACGAAATCAGCCGTATGTGCGCGAATGCTATCCAGATCTCCATCCTCGATGTTCAACTGGATCTCCTTGTTTTTGAAATACGTTTTACTATAGTAAGGGTACTCACCTTTATTAAGCACATCGAGATAAAATTGATTCTTCATCTGATCATCCTGTTGCATCTGAAGTGCGTCCTCTGGCTTGCATGTGTATGGATACGTTGTAAAATAAGCGACCATACTTCCGATCTGGTTATTCGGATCAATCTCATGGGCCATCTTGGTTGCTCTGGACGCAGCTACAAATTGGTGATGCAACCCCTGGAACAGCATTTCCTCATAATTCGGAGCATCATAATCAATGATTCCCAGCGTTTTGGCCGATGCTTTCACGCTCATGTTGATCTCGTTGAACGTCACCCAATATTTCACTTTGCCCTTGTAGCGATTAAACAACACATCACAATAGTTCACATACAGATCAATTAGCTTGCGGTTATACCATCCTCCGAACTTGTCCATCAGCACAATTGGCGTGTCAAAGTGACTGATGGTGATCAGGGGCTCCATACCCTGTTTAAGACATTCATCAATAACTTGATCATAGAACTCTAGTGCCTTTTCATTCGGAGCAGCATCGTCGCCACCTGGAAATACTCTGGCCCATGAAATGGAATAACGGAAGACTTTGAATCCCATCTCGGCAAACAAGGCGATATCCTCACGGAAGTTATGATAAAAATCGATCCCCCGGCGCTTCGGATATTTCACGGTATCCGGGTCATTCCTCGCCTCTTCAATCATCTCCCAATTAACCCTGATCTGCTTGGTCACCTTGCGGTCGTTCTTCTCGTTAAACTTCATCACTTCTGGAATGGTCAGGCTCTTGCCATCCACATTATAAGCACCTTCAGCCTGACAGGCAGAAAGCGCCCCGCCCCATAGAAAATCTTTTGGAAAATTGGAATGAGTCATTTTAGTTTCCTCCTGTTATTACGTGTTATTTAAATGGTCTTATTTAAGGTTTCAGGGGATTAGCTTGATCAAAGGTTCACTCTCCCGGATCGGGCCGCTGGTCGCTGTAGTCAGCACATCTCCGTACTGTTGCATGTTGGTAACCACAATGGATGTAATGGTGTTGTAGCCCGCTGACGTAATGCCTTCTGGATCAAAATCCACTAATAAATCGCCGGCCTTGATGGTCTGTCCCTGTTCGATATGGGCGTTAAAATATTTCCCTTTCAGACTGACGGTATCCACCCCGATATGAATCAAGATCTCGACACCATTCGCAGCTTTCAATCCGATAGCATGTTTGGTGCGATAAAGGGCCTCGACTACTCCGTCAAATGGAGCATATACCTTGCCATCTGTCGGAACAATTGCAATACCTTTACCCATTAACTCTTGGGCAAATGCCTGATCTTCCACCTCAGAGATCGGTTTGATCTCCCCTGTCATTGGGCTAACGATAAGCATGCCAGAAGAAGCGGATGGCTGTGATGATACGGACGCTGGAGTTGCCTCTGTGGCAACGGCTGTCTGATTAATATTTACCTTATCCGTAGCTTGCTGCTTCGATTTATTTCCATCTGTATCTTCCTTGATGCCAGCCAACAGCGTGAACACAAAGCCGAGTACAACGGCGGCAATACAACCAATAACGACATACATGTAACGATCAGAGGTATACGTGCCAATGGCCAATACACCTGGCAGTGAAATGGCATTCGCTGTGGTATGCACCAAGCTGTAGAATCCACCGACTAATCCGCCTGCCAGGCAACCTGCGAAAAAGGGACGTTTGTATTTTAGCGTTACACCATAAATCGCCGGCTCGGTAATCCCGAACAAAGCGGTGAATCCACTTGAAGCAGCCGCTGATTTCATCGTTTTACTCTTCGTCAGTACAAACACACCGAAGGCTGCTCCAGCCTGAGCCAAATTCGCTGCCAGTGCCGTTGGTAACAGCACGGTTGCACCCAGTGTAGCCACTTGTTGAACCTGAATAGGCATGATGGCATAGTGCATACCGAACATGACCATAATCGGTTTGAAAAATCCAAGAATCGCACCAGCAAGAACACCTGCGGTTGAGAACAATGAATTAATGCCATTGGTCAACCAGTCACCGATATATGAACCTACTGGACCAAGCACGATTAGTTCCACTGGAATCATAATGAACAAAACAATCATTGGGGTAAGCAGGACCTGTAGAAACTTGGGAATCACTCGATTGACGATTGGATACACATAACTCATGATCCATACCGCCAGAATGATAGGAATGACGGAAGAGGAATATTTCATCAACAGGATCGGCATGCCGAGAAAATCAATACTGTTTACACCCGTCTCAGCAATCTGAGCCGCAGCGTTCAAAATGGTTGGATGCATTAATCCCGCAGCAAGAGCTACCGCCAAGTAGGGATTGGTTTTGAAACGGTTTGCTGCACTGACAGCCAGGAAAAACGGCATGAAGTAGAAAATACAGTCCCCGATCATGTTTATGATCGTCAGGAAACCGGAGCCTTCCAGGTAACCCATGGCAGTTATAACGGTAGCCAAACACTTGATCATCCCGCAACCAACAAGTGCTGGCAGAACAGGCGTGAATATACCTGCGATGGTTTCAAGCACTACATTGACAGGGTTGCGTCTCTTTTTCGGTCCATTGTCTGTAGACTCTGTAAGCTCGCCAATATGGTCAGAAGTTAGATTCTTCACTTCACTGTATACCGCGTCTACTTTGGCACCGATAACAACCTGAACCTGTCCACCGGAATTTTGTGCCTTGAGCACGCCTTCAAGCCGATCCAACGCTTTGAGATCTGCTTTGTTATCATCCTTCAATACGAATCTCAAACGGGTTGCACAGTGTGTCAGACCCGATATATTTTGCTCGCCGCCAACGAGATCAAGTACGTTTTTAGCCAAGTCTTTGTTGTTCATGACCCTTCTCCTCTACATGAATAAAATGGATATATAAAAAATGACCAAGCCGGGGAATCGTCATTCCCTACGCTTGGTCATGCCTGATCGAATCAGTAACAGTCCAATATGGATTATTCGGTTAGTTCCTTCACTGGTTCATTCCGTTGGTTCATTTGAGATCAATCGTTGAATATGCAAGATCAAATATAATTTTTCATCATCCGAACAGGTCCAGCCATAATTATTTTTCAGGAAATCAGCAATCTTCTCCACACAAGCGAGTTCTTTCGGAAACTTCTCCTTCACCATCAGGAAAAGCGATCCATTCTCATCTTTGAGCGACTTACCGCTCATCTGCCTCAGAATGAAATACCGGATATGTGTGGCAAAGCGCATGAAATGAATGGAATCCTCCTGGAAATCAATTTTGAGCGCATATTTGATCACGGATAGGATCTCGCCCGTAACTGTGGTTACCTTGGTGGTATCCGTCATCTCACCAGAGCCCACCTGTGCATTAACAAAATGCAGAGCAATCAGTGTTGTTTCGGCTGTTGGCAGAGCGATATCCGTTTTTTCCTGAATCAGCTTCAGCGCAGCCTCCCCCACCCGGGTCTCGTCCGGATAGAGTGTCCGCAGCACTTCCCATTCCAGCGGATTTTTGATACGGATGCCTTCTCTGGTTCGGGTTAATGCAAAACTGATATGGTCAGACAGGGTGAGAAGCAGATTCGGGTTAAATGTTTTATTCAGGATCTGACTGCCCAGCTTGATGACTTCCTCGGCGAGATAAATATCCTCAATCGGAATGCTGTTCAGCAGGTCATACATACGGATGTTCTTTGGTGCTACAAATATTTTCTCCACCAAGTCCGTCTCCGTCAGCTCATAGGGCGTTTTTAGAAATCCCACACCCTTGCCTACGACAAAAACCTCTTCGTTATGTTCATTAATAGCGATGGCTACGTTATTGTTTACTTTCTTGATAACCTTCAATGTTCTCACCCCCCAACAAAAATAAAAAAAGACCGAAAGCGATTACAGTAAAGCAATCGAATTCGGTCATGCCTGGTTTCCCCAGTAACAGTCCGTGTTATGAATATAAGTTTATTATAGTGCTGTTTTAGAAAAAGTCAATCATCCAATCTTAGGGAAAAATCAGCCTCTCTTATCATTGAAGGGAACGCAGAGACCTGATACGTCATATATAACAACGCCCTTTTTTAAAACTACAAAAAGAAAATGTGACCATATGCCCTACTCGCCAGTCTAATTCATATAAAAACCAGCCAAGTGCTGGCTTAATCCCTCCAATACGAAAGGAGCTGTTATCCATGGGTTCAACCGATCTCGTTAACCAGGCCATCCAAGGAGATCGTGAAGCCTTTATCCGGCTTATTCGAGACATTGAAAACTCTTTGTACAATACGGCAAAATCCATGCTGCGAAAAGAGGAGGACGTGGCCGATGCCATTCAGGAGACAATCCTGAACGCATACAAATCGGTGCATACACTCCGGGAACCCCGGTATTTCAAAACCTGGCTGTTTCGCATCCTCATCAATGAATGTAACACGATGCTGTCCCGCCGCTCTCTATCCACTGCTTATGCGGAGGTACCTTCAGAAAAGCGGGAACATTCCAGTCCCTATGATGAGGTCGATATGCGAGAAGCGGTAGACCGTCTGGAGGAATCGAAACGAATTGTAGTCGTTTTGCATTATTTTGAAGACCTGTCTCTCCGTCAAGTCGCCGATGCCCTCAATATTTCCGAAAGTGCAGTGAAAATGAGACTTACCCGGGCAAGGCAGGAGTTATATCAGAAATTCAAAAATTTTCGGGAGGTAAACTTACATGTCAAACCCGTTTAATATCGATCAGGAATTAAAGAACCAAGCGAAGGAGCGTCCTCTGATGTCTGAACTTGTGCGTAACCGGATTGATGCCACACTGGATTCTCTGCCGGCGTCCCCAAACACATTGAAAACCGAACAAACTTTGCGCTCCAGTCGCCGGAACAAGCGATGGCACAAGGCTGCAGCTGCGACGATCGCAGCCGGAGTATTGGGCGTGACCGTATTTGCATCCGGCTTTGTATCACCGGCCATGGCCGCCTCCTTGCGCAACATCCCACTTGTAGGAAGCCTCTTCAGCTCGATAGAAGCCGATATGGGTCTGCGAACGGCGGGCAATGACGGCTTGACTACCCCTGTTAACAGCAAGGTCGCTTACCAGGATGTGAAGCTGGAAGTCCTTGAAACAGTTTATGATGGTACCCGTGCTGCATTTCTGGTTCATTTCACTGCGCCTAATCTGAATCAAGGCGAATATGACAATGGCAAGGACATCGTGAAACTGAGCAGCGGAATTGAGAATGTCTTTTTCAAAGTCGATGGGTCCCTTTCGAATAGCGGACTGTTCTATAGTTCGGTAGGAGAAACGCAGCCAAATACACTGCTCTTTGAGCAGGTCATTTCCTCCGATCAGGGAACGGCACATTGGCCGGATCAGTTTGATGCTCAAGTTCAATTGACGTTGCAGGGCATCGATCATGAGTTCGAGCTGACGGTTCCATTTGCCAAATCAACAGAAAACATTCATCAGGTTCTGCCTAACACAGCCATGACCAACGATGTGTATACAGCCGCTGTTGCGGAAGCTGTGGTTACCCCTGTCACTACTCGTCTAACTACTGTTATCAGTTTGAACGATAAGAGTACTCTTACGGCAAAAGAGCAGGAACAGCTGAGTCACATCGGATTTGCCGTCTATGATGATCAAGGGCGGCAACTGACCTCACTTAGCGGCGAGGGCATCTATGAGGGAAACCAAATAACATCCGAGCGCATGTATGCTACGACTTCCAAAGATGTGAAATACCTGATAGTGAAACCTTTCAAGATCAAGGATGATTTTACGGAAGAGGTTAAAGATACTCAATTCATCAAGGGAATGGAAATGAAGATTCAGCTTCAATAGCCGGATCTCATTTCCTTATGAAGGAGCCATTCCATGTCCATCCAATATTCAATCTCATCTCCCATCGTACTTGGCCCATTATTCGTTCTGGTCCTGCTCGCCCTGATGATCCACGCCAGGGTGAGTAAAACCAGGTATACGGTCAGACAGTATGTGTCGATGCTCGCATTTGCCATATATATGTTGGGCGTTATGCATTTTGTATTCTTCCCTATCGACGTGAACATCGGAATCTATGCCAATCAAACTCCATGGTATCAAAGCATTCAATGGATTCCGCTCCTGACCGCGGATGCACCAAGCTTTCTCCTAAACATTGTGCTGTTTATGCCACTGGGGTTCATGCTTCCTTTCATCAAGCCTTGGATTCATTCGTTGCAAACAGCAGCATTAGCGGGATTGGCTTTAAGTATCCTTATTGAAATAACACAGTTGCTGCTCCGAGTAACCTTGGGCAACGGTCGCAGTACCGATCTGAACGATATAATAGCCAATACAACGGGAAGTGTACTTGGTTTTGTCATCCTGAATCTGTTTACAAAAAGTTCCATCGGACAGCGCCTCATGACGCTGTGGGAGTCACCACAGGGAGTATCACCCAAAGATATACAGTAAAATGAATATGAGCATGCATAACGCCCCTTGAAGGCAAAACATGGTCCATACACCAAGATGAAAAAAGTCGCCTGCTATGGTACAATGAAAGAATTGTGTATTCAGAGACAGACATGTGGATAAAGGCCATGAACGAAGGATTTCTGATGCGCTTTTATCCATTCATCATGCTGCCATTTTAGGGAGGCTTATGGAACAACCATGCTCATTATTGGTATCGCCGGAGGAACCGGCTCCGGTAAAACGACGGTAGCTCGCTCCGTCATAGACCGTCTGGGATCAGCTAAAGTTACGTTTATATCCCAAGACAATTATTACAAAGACCAGTCGCAGCTCACACCTGAGCAACGCCGACTCACCAATTACGATCACCCGTTTGCATTCGATAATGATCTGTTGATTGAGCATCTCACCCTGTTGAAAAAAGGCCAAGCGGCGTATGCTCCCGTATATGACTTCACCATAGATAACCGTGCTGCCAATGAGACGGTTGAACTGGCACCGAACCATATTGTCATTGTAGAAGGATTGCATGTGCTGATTAATGAACATCTTCGCAGTCTGATGGACATCAAAGTATTTGTTGATACTGATTCCGATGTTCGGATTCTACGAAGAGTCCTGCGGGATATTGAAGAGCGCGGACGCACGATCCAATCCGTGTACAAACAATACCTCGAAACGGTAAAACCAATGCACGATGCTTTTATCGAGCCATCCAAAAAGTATGCTGATATCATTATTCCAGAAGGCGGACATAATGAAGTAGGTATTCAGATGTTATCCATCCTCACCGAGAAATACCTCACCGGGGAAAATTGGAACGGCGCTTAATTTGCTGCAATGCAACACAACAGAAATCCAGGTTACGATACAGCGTAATCTGGATTTTTTGTTGATTTTTCATTTATAATAGTCCCCAATAGTTGAAAGGAGATCTACCCCTATGGCTACTTTTGAAGAGTTCATGCAGCATGACATCCGGGTTGGTACCGTGGTGGAGGCCGAACCCTTCCCCAAGGCTCGCATACCCGCTATTAAAATGACGATCGACTTCGGACCACTTGGTCTTAAGCGCTCCAGTGCTCAGATTACTCAGCGATACACGCCTGACATGATCATCGGCAAACAGGTTGTTGCTGTAGTTAATTTTCCACCTCGGCGTATTGCCGGTTTTGTCTCTGAAGTACTTGTGCTTGGCGGCGTGCCTGGTGAAGGCGATGTTGTCTTGCTCTCACCGGATAGCCCATTGCCTAATGGAACACCGATAGCCTGACTTTATTTTGAGTAAAAAGAATATGGGCTTTTCAAATGTATGGAAATCGAGTATTCTTGATTTATTGATTATTGATGGAACTACATATGTTGGAGACCTTAAAGTATAAGGCTATGAATCTGCGGATTCGTGGCCTTTTTTTGTGTTTTTTGATGAGATATAGGTCTGGAGCATTAGTAAAAGTTGTGTGGAGAGGAGAAAACATATTGATAAATCATACCAACAGCCTAGTTTTACATGGTAGAATATTGATTATTATTACAAATTTAGTATCTAGTAGCCTGAAAAGTACATATCAAGGAGAGAAATTCACAATTGAGAGGAGCAAAATTCATGAGAAAAATGATGGTTTCCGGCGTAACGGCATTGGCTTTATTAACAGGGGGTATCGTAGGTTTTGGAGGCGTTGGGAGTTCTGTAGAAGCCGCACAAGCTACAACTAAATTCAAGGACGTTCCTTCTACACACTGGGCATCTTCAGCAATTAATTCGGCCGTGGAACAAGGTTATTTCAAGGGGTATGCCGACGGGACATTTAAACCAAGCTCACCGGTCACCAAAGCTGAAATGGCAAGTATTCTGGGACGTTTATCCGACCAGCCTAATGCATCAACACAAGAACAAAACAATTTCACGGACATACCTGAGTGGGCAAAAAGTGGTGTCTCTATTGCTATAGCAAAAGGTTTTATCAGCCCTTCTAATTATAAGGGGAAATTGGATGCACAAGGCGCTCTTCAACGAGGGGAGATGGCTACTTGGCTGACACAAGGGCTAACCGTGGTTGATCCTGAGTACAAACAAGCACTCTCTGATGTGACCAACACCGTTGTGCCTGCAAAGGAATATTTCACAGGTAAACTCGCAAGCGCTCAAAAAAATGCAGTCGCTGTTGCCCTGGGAACGGGACTGATGAGTGTGGCAAACGATAAAACATTTGGTGTTGATCGTACGACAACACGAGCTGAAGTAGCTGTATTGATCGCACGTTATGCAGCAGTTGCCAAGACAAAACCTGCCGATTTTCAGGGGCTGAATGAGCTGCGAGCGGTGGGTTTGACGGGGACAAATTTGAGTATTATTGCGCCTAAGTATCAAAAGACTCCAAAAAATAAATTCTTTGATTCATATGATTACAGTAAAGTCACTGATCAATTCTCTCAAGTCAGAAATAAAGAATTAGTTACAGTTACTAGTTATGCAGATGTCAAATTAAAAAATTGGATTATCATAAATCCGTATGTTACAGGATTAAAACGTAGTATCTATTATCCAGTTTTTGTTGATGAGAAAGACACCTTACTGCGTGGATCGTATTATTCTTTTGCTGAATTTGATTTAAATATTAAAAATTCCATGACTCAACTTCAGGCTGGTAGCCTTTTACAATCTCCAAGTATCAATGCTTTAAAATCACCAAATTCTGAATCTTTCTCTAAATACTCAGTACCGCATATTAATGATTCCCTTGGTAGTAAAGGGTTGTTTCAGGTTAAGAATCCTACTTACTGGTCGATGGGATTGTTACACTTTGATAAAGAATTAACCACTCAAGTGAAACTTATTACCAAAGAGGGAATCGACTTCAATATCACATCAAATTAATTTCAAAAGGGTGATCCACATTGCGTTTCGATTCCGTACTTAAAAAATCATTCATTGCTTTACTCATAATAAGTATATTATCACCTATCCCTTCTATTCTTGCTGGAGGTGGCCCGGGGGTAAAACCCCCTTTGGAGGCTCCACATTTTGAGCCTTCCACCCCAGCAAAATCTCAAAAGAAAGTTAGTCCTGTCGAGGGTAAAGGTACAAGTAATATCGGCATTTACATATATCAACTAGATAATATGAAGTGGCAAGTAGACGGAGAATGTAATGGACAAGAATTATCAAATAATTCTACTACAAATAAACCCAATTCATCCTTGGTGTGTATCAATCTTCCGCTAGACAAACCAGTCTACAAGCCAACTGTATATACAGATAAGCTTGGTGAACCACATCATAGCTCTGAATTCAATTCTGCTTCACTAAAACCAATGTATATGGACAATAAAGATTACTATACTTCGGGTGAACCTATTTTGGTGAGCGTAGATAGTTTCACAGGTGATGCAGTAAAATTTACGATGCAAATCGGAGGTGCGATTGAACCAACAGCTCACAGACCTTACAATCCACCTAAATACTCTGCTGACTACGTATTTAATACCGATTTATATTGGCGGGCCGTTGCCGAAATAACCAAAGAGATTAACCTAACCTCTGGCGGGCAACTTAGCTTGAACCAGTCCAAACAATTGAATGCAACGGTCAAAACGAAAAATGGTGATGGGAACTTTGGAGCGGAGACCAACGTAAACACTGGCAGCGGGGGTACAACGACATGGGAATCATCCAATCCTGGTGTCGCTACCGTGAGTAACTCCGGAGTGGTCCAAGCCGTCAGCAGAGGAACCACAACCATCAAAGTACTGTGGGAAAAGGATGATTTTGAGCTAACTACCACAACAAACATTGGCGTTGAAGAAAATCCGGGTCCTGGTGGTGAGGACGGTAACGGAGGCGGTGGAGGTTGCACACCAACGATTGGACCACCTTCTGCTGGAACCATCATGAGCATGAGTGATCTCGATCCAAATGCCAACGGTGTTATTAAGTCAGATAACAGAGATAATGAGACATTCAATGTGTTAAAAGGAATCCCTACTTCCGAGTCACTCTACACAAATGCCTTTGCTGACAATTACCTATTTAAACAAGCTTGGGCGAAAATGAGCGGTAAAATTACATACAACTGTAATGTCACAATCTCGTACGACAGAGAGTGGACAGTACCTGGACCGGAGGTATGTGATGATGATGGTTGTACATCAGGGACACCTGTACCTGCGAACGACACGGTACCCAAACTATACAACTTCCAAATCACAAGAGACTACTCCTACTGGAAAATTAATAACCTGGAAGTATATAAGATCGCTAAAGCAACCATGAACAATTACGCTTTGTCCGGAGAGACCGTTACGATGAATCCATCAGGATACACACCACCAACACTGGAGTCTAAAAATGATGAATCCGTAGAAAGCCATGTACGACCAGGGCAAACCACTTCTATCTCATATACTCCACCCAAATTAACAGGTGGTTTGAACCAACCTCCCAGTGTGCCTGATGATACATCACGGTTAAAAGAGATGGCTGAATCCAACACACCTCAAAGTAAAGTGAATAATGATTTAGTGAAATTCAACAACACAACCATTATGAATGATGTAGAAGCAACCAAAGATGGCCCAACACCATCCAACATCCCTAATCCAACAACGATCGGTCGCGATGTGTTGCACAAACCGGGTAATATGATCAGCAATTCCCTGCTGAATAAAGCAAATACCACAAGCTCTGGTGAGATCTATTATGATCTGCTACCAGGTAACGTGAACGGAGGTGCCAATAAAATATTACCGATTAACGGCATCAACACCGTCACCGTACATACCCCTGTCATTAACTACGCCTGGGTATCGGATGATCAGCCGCATAATCAGAAAACCGTACCGGACCCAACCAGCGCTGCACTCATTCTGGAACGTCCGTTCATTGTGCGAATTCCCACATCTGGGCAGCACTTGGACGCAGCAAGTTATCCTGGATATGGGAATCGGGACTACGCCAAATATTTTCGAATCAAACAGGTACAATTCCCGTTTGATGTCTACAACGCAGACCGGAGTCAGTTTATCCCTGCCAAGACATGGGTCGATATTTCGGTCAATCAACTGGATACCACATTCTACCTCCCTGTATGGGTAGACGAGGGAAAATACCATATTACATTCCGCAATATTGCAGAGAATGCACCTGCAAACTTTACCGAGCAACAGGATGCCAATACCAATCTGGCGCATCATGTTGCAGCAGACACCGTACCGGTAGATGTCATCGGAAGGTTATATGATTTTCACGTCACGGATATCTCTGATTACAACTGGGAAAATGTATTTCGCAAGCGATTGGGTAGTCCCGAACCAACGGGCTATAGCTACTGGACCGGGATGAATAGCATTGATGGTGATCCGCGAGGTAACCTAGCTCCATTTGTATTGCCCATTCGACCGGGAAGCCACCCGGTACAGGGATTTGCTAACGCAACTGTGAAGACAGGGTACCATTTCAAGTTCGATCTGAAGACCAAGGGCAATATGTTTGGCAATCAGGATGGTATTCGAATTACACCCACTTTTCTTTTGTGAGTAAAGACGGGTCCTCGCGGCAAGAAGTGGATCTGTACTACCATCGAGGCCAGGAACGCCTAATCCGTATCGGATCGGCTCAGGATCTGGAGAAACGCTCTGTTGTCCTTAACTCACGTCTTCGAAATGTACCCGGTACAGAGTTAGGCGATACAGCGCGTTATCAGTATACTTATGAACTGACAGCGGAAGAACGCAGCCAGCGTACGTTGGCAGAACATATGGTTCGCCTAGTCGATCAGACATCTCATCAAAAAACATGGGTAGGTCGCTATGACTGGATGATCCTGTCCGCTCCGATTCGGACACTCATTGGACCCAAAACGGATATTCCTTCCGGGGTCAACGTGGACCGGGCCAATGCAGCAATCCAGCGTTGGTACGGGGAGTACAGCTTGCCGGCCGATGTATATGCCGTACCAAAAGGTACGGATCTTGAACCCCTCGCCCGACAAAATCAGCTGGATGAGAAATCGAATGTTTTTCTGAAAAATGGTTATATCGTGGTCAACTTCAACATGGAGAGCCTGCGAAAAGGAAATACAGAAGTACCCCATTTGCAATACATTCATGCACCGCTGATGAATCAATGGCAGATGGACGGTTTCAACAAAACGCCAACAGACAGTCACGGCAGAACCTGGCCTCTGAAGGATGGGGATATTGTCTTTTACCATGCTGATCAGTCCAGCCGGAACGACTTCCAATCCCAAGTACCACACTAGTTTGAATCTCTCATGTCAGTACGACTTGCTAAGCAGATGTAGCCAACCACATATGGGCAGAAGAGTCTATATGCGGAGTACCTCTCCAAAATAAGACTGACTGTCCTTATAGTGATAATCACCTAATGAAGCAATCAATAATTATATGATAAAATAGCCATGAAGTGTCAGACTAAGTACTATACAGCCTACGCAAAACTATGGTGTGCTTAATAACATAGGTGTACTGAACCAAATACGATAAAGCTTTCACAAGTTATTCCAGTGTCACATCCCAGCTACACACAACATGCCTGTTATACAACAAAAGGGTTATCCTGAAAGTCATCTATGGACTTCTGGGGTAACCCTTCTTGCATCATTCTCTTTTTATAACCTTACTTAGACTATAAAGAAAACCCGCACATTAGTATTATCCTGACAGACTTTCTTCAGGAGAAAGGTAGGTTAGCAGGAACGTGATGCCGAACAATACGACTACGAGTTGTAATAATCGTTTAACGATATATCTGCTCAAGTGCTCTAACGTCCTTCCCCACAACTTTATGTATGTGCCATGATGTTCTTCGTCCACAGCTCCGCTGAAAACTTATAAATTCTATCAAAAAAGGCGTCCCTCTCCGTGTTACTGGATGAGGACGCCTTAAATAAGCAGATTTTCAGAAAAAATCATGCTCTCTAAACACCTTCCTATCTCCCGTAGGGTACTACTGTGTTTGTTAAACGGCAGGTCTCCTGGCTCCAGACTCATCGTCACTTGCAGCTCCTTCCCGGCTTAAACCAGTGGATTATCACTACCTGACTCCTCTGTTACAGTGGCGGGACCGCGCCGGTATTACACCGGATTTCCCTATTAAGCTTCCACCCTGACGGGCAAAGCACCAAGTTCCACATATTCAATTACATACCTCTAACTGCCAATTCTCGAACCCTTTGGAGATACACCCGTCACTCGCTTGAACATCTTGGAAAACAGTAATGGGTCCGTATAACCAACAGAATGGGCCACTTCACTGACCGACAGCCCTGGATTCTGAAGAAGTTCGGCAGCCCTATTCATGCGGTACTCCAGAAAAAAGGACTGTAGCGACATGCCATATCGCTCTTTGAACAATCCTGATAGATACGTGCGATCCAGCCCCACAGCTTGGGCAATATCCAGAATGGAAGTTCGCTGACTGTACCTGTTCTCCATAAACTGCACCGCCTGCCGGATGTACGTTTCTTTGTTCGAAAGGAGCTGCCCTATCTCTTCCTCCACAGGTGAAGAAGAGATTAATTCTGCCATCAAGCGGTACAAGAGACTCTGATTCATCACATCGCCTCCCGGACGCGTAGAAGCCTGGACCAACTCCGTATACAATTGTTCCATCGTATTTGTATCCTGGGCATCATACACCGGTCGCTCCGGGCTCAATTGGGCACGTTGCATGAATGCTTTGGCTTGTACGCCTTTAAAACCAAACCACGAATACGTCCAGGGCTCCTGCGGATCTGCCTCATAATGAATAAGCGTGTCCGGGAAAATGATAAAACCCTGTCCCTCGCTAAGCTTGTACTCCTGATCCCCCATGTACACGGTGCCCCGTCCTTCATGGATGTAGTGCACAATGTAAGAATCACGTACACCCGGTCCCCAATAATGCGCAGGGTCACATGCCTCCCACCCAAAAAACAACAACATCAGCTCCATCTGTGTCCAGCCTGCGGGAACCACATTCATCTCTATTTTTCTCATTTTATGCCCTCCCTCCTTGTTTCCTTCCCAGGTTCACCATCTGTATGTCTAATTAAATTATAACAGCTAAAGCACAACATTATTAGTTGAAAACGGAAACAAAAATGGGATTATGCCATGTTTGAGAGGGGTTGAGCCATAGTTATATATGCCGAATCGGCCTATAGTTGGGGTACAACATTTTTCAGGGAGGCTGAACTTAAGATGAACAAAATTACGTTTCTCGGTGCGGGAAGCACCGTCTTTGTCAAAAATGTATTGGGTGATGTCATGATGACCGAAGCACTGCAGGATTTTGAGTTGGCATTGTTTGATATCGATGCTGAACGTCTGAGCGATTCAGAGCGTTTGCTGACCAGTCTGGCCCGTTCACTCGGAAGCCGTTGCGTTGTGAACGTATATCATGACCGCAAAGAAGCGCTGCGCGGGGCCAAATATGTCATCAACGCTATCCAGGTCGGTGGATATGATCCATGTACCATTACAGACTTCGAGATTCCGAAGAAATACGGATTGCGTCAAACAATTGCAGATACACTCGGCATCGGCGGAATTTTCCGTAATCTGCGTACGATTCCTGTTATGCTGGATTTCGCCCGAGATATGCAGGAAGTATGTCCGGATGCGTGGTTCCTGAACTACACCAACCCGATGGCTGTGCTTACCAACGTCATGAATGTACATGGTGGGATCAAAACCGTAGGATTGTGTCATAGTGTACAGGTATGTGTACCGCATCTGTTTGATGCACTGGGGATCGATCAGACAGGTGTCGTGGCGAAGATTGCAGGGATCAACCACATGGCGTGGCTGCTCGAAGTAACAAAAGACGGGCAGGATCTGTACCCCGAGATTAAACGTCTGGCGAAGGAAAAACAGAAGGAACAGCATGACGACATGGTTCGTTTTGAGCTGATGCAGCGTTTTGGCTATTATGTAACGGAATCCTCCGAGCACAATGCCGAGTACCATCCTTACTTCATCAAACGGAATTACCCGGAGCTGATTGAACGCTTCAATATTCCACTGGATGAGTATCCACGCCGCTGTGTGAACCAGATTGAAGGCTGGAAAGAAATGCGTACCAAGCTGTTTGCCAGCGAAAATATTGAACATACCCGCAGCCGTGAATACGCATCGCATATTATTGAAGCGATGGAGACGAATACCCCTTACAAGATTGGCGGCAACGTCATGAACAACGGACTGATTACAAACCTGCCGCGTGAGGCATGTGTCGAGGTACCTTGTCTGGTCGATGGATCAGGGATCAGCCCTACGTACATTGGGGATCTGCCTCCACAACTCGCGGCATTGAACCGGACAAACATCAACACGCAACTGCTGACAATTGAAGCGGCAATCACTGGCAAAAAAGAACATATCTATCATGCCGCCATGCTTGATCCACACACGGCTGCCGAGCTGTCTATCGATGACATCGTAGCGATGTGTGATGAGTTGATTGAGGCTCACGGCGACTGGTTGCCAAAATACACGTCATAATACAAAAGCACCGTTTCCTTTGCTGTTAAAGGGGACGGTGCTTTGTTCGTTCCATAGTGCTCACCCGCTGAATGGTGAATCACATCATGGTTAAGGAATGTCTTGCTCCCTTAAACTTCATTCGGCAGGGAGCAAAAAGCGATAACCAATGCCAGGCTCCGTCTGAATATATCGCGGATTCGTTGGATCTTCATTTAATTTTTTACGCAGATGTCCCACATATACCCGAAGATAATGGCTGTCGGACTCATGATGATGCCCTCCCCATACTTGCTGCAAAAGCTGACGCTGGGTGATGATCTTCCCCGCATTCGAGGCGAGCACCTTCAGCATCTCATATTCCGTTGGGGTTAATTTGACCAAAGTCCCCTCCAGTTCCACCTGCCTTTGGGCCAGATCAATCGTGAGTGATCCGAAGCGTAGTATTGGCTCATCCGTCGTTTTGGCTACATGACGAAGCGCCACTCGAATACGGGCGACCAACTCACCCATTCCGAATGGTTTGGTCACATAATCATCTGCACCACCATCCAACGCGGCAATTTTGTCTCCCTCCTGATCCTTCGCTGTCAGCACAATAATTGGCACCTGTGACCATTCACGAATCCGGCGAAGCACCTCCATGCCAGACATGCCTGGCAAACCAAGATCAAGGATGATCAGATCCGGATGTACAATACTGGCCTGAATAACGCCCTCTTCGCCATCCCCACACTCGAGGAGTTCGAATTGGTGTGCCTGAAGGGTGACCTTGAGCAATTTGCGAATCTGCGGCTCATCATCGATCACCAGTATGCGAGCCCCTAGTGTTGCGTTCATGTTATCCTTCAACCTCTCCTTGTTCTGAATAGGGAAACCGCGGTCCGTGAGCCTCCATGGGGATATCTATGCGCATTCTCGTTCCCCCGCCCGAATTCGGCTCTGCTAATATGGTACCTCCGTGGACCTCCACAATTCCTTTGCAGATTGCCAGACCAAGCCCCGTTCCTGTGACATGCTGAGTAGACTCCGAGCGATAGAACTTATCAAATATACGTATTCTTTCTGCCTCCGGTATACCGATGCCTTGATCAGCTACCCAGATCGTCAATTGACTTGAACTCTTATCACTCGCCACAGTGATAACAATCTGGCTCTCATCAGGCGAATATTTGATGGCGTTGCTGACGATATTGACCAGTACCTGCTCCAGCAATACTTCATCTCCGTAGATGAAGGCCGGATCATCAGGCAGTTCAACTTGAATGTTACGATGCGGACTGAATTCCCGAACCTGTGTCAATACAACGCTGATCATGTCCCCCACGTCACACCATTTCCGGTTCAGTTGCAACATGCCGCTCTCCAGCCGAACCATACCCAGCAGATTCGTGACGAGACGATTCATGCGCAAGGCTCCATCCCGAATGTTGCCAGTTAATTCTCTCCGATCCTCGGATGTAAAAAGAGTATCATTCTCCAACAATCCCGTAGCCGAGCCGATAATGGCAGTTAGGGGCGTACGCAATTCATGAGAGACAGAGTCCAGCAGCGCTGTGCGTATGCGCTCCGATTCGGCAGTGATCTGCGCCAATCGGGCCTCTTCAGCCAGCTTCACTCGGGCAATGGCACCTGCGGCCAGTCCTCCGCATGCTTCTAGCAAACGAAGCTGTTCTTGCTGCTCATGAACCTCATCAGCGTCCATGCTCACAGCAAGCACGCCATGAATCTGCTCCTCTGTGCGTAGCGGCACGTAAAGTCCGGGAGATTCCCGCAGAGTAGATGATCCTTTACCAGCGAGCTGTCCGTGATGATATACCCATTTGGCAATGGCAATCTCCGACTCTCCATCTCCCCAGCCACCCTTTTCCCCTTCTGATTCGGGTGCAGAAGAGCTTGTAACCAGCAGATCCCCCTGCCCATCCGGAAGATACACTGCCGCGGGCTTACCCAGGGTAAGCGATACTTGGGTTGCAATGTTAAACAGCAACGTATTCAGATCCGTAATAGCTGTCATCTGACGACTCAATGCGTACAGGGAGTTAGTTGTGGCCTCACGTGCTTTTACCATCTCCAGTTGTTGTCTCAATCGACCGGCAAGACTCGCCGTCAGAATCGCCACCGCAAGATATACAACAAAGGAGATGAGATATCTCAAGTCTTCAACCGTAAAGCTCAAATATGGCGGTACAAAAAAGAAGTCAAACATAATGACGCTAAAACTCGCGGCATATACAGCTGGCCCCATTCCCCAATACACAGCACTCACAAGTACGGGAAACAGGTATATAAGCGCTACATTCACCAGATCACCACTCATGCCGATGGCATGAAGCAGCAAAGTTAGCAGCGTCACCGCGAGGGTCACCCATACATATGCAGGAACCCGTTTCCCATGGGATGCCTGCGTTTCTTTTTTATTCGTTCAGACAATATCCATTCACATCCCGCTCAGTTCATAATCGTAATCTGCAACGATTAATACATCCAGATGCCGCGACAACCGTACAAGTCGGTTGACCACCGAACCTGAGCCGCGGTAGCCATTCAGCCACCACACCCGTCTTGCCTGCCCGACAACCAACTGGGTTGCTCTCGCCTCCGATGCCTTTATTGCCAAAATCTCAGGTACATTGCGCAGTCTTGGACTGTGATGAATATGAAATTGACCACCAAGCCGAATCGTCAGCTGCTCCAACGCTTCCAGATGGCACTTCACTTCGTCACTCATGGACTCGCCGATGTGGATATGATGTACATGCCAGATGGCTTTTAGACGATAAGCCATGCGGAATCCGCGCCGGATCAGCCGCTCGGCATGACGATCACTGCTTACACATACAAAGACCGCTTCCTGTCTGCGCCAAGGTCCTCGAAGTGTAATTTTAGCCTGCTGTGTTTCAAGCCGTTCATCGACATCGTCCGCCAGTTCGCGCAGGGCAAGTTCTCGCAAGGCAATCAAATTACCGATTTTGAAGAAATTCACAAGGGCTTGCTCGACCTTGGCAGTTGCATAGATTTTACCCTCCCTCATGCGCTGCCGCAAGGCCTGGGGTGCCACATCAATCAGCTGCACCTCATCCGCCATCTGAATGATCCGATCGGGTACGGTCTCGCGGACACGAACACCTGTAATATGTTCAACGGCATCATTTAGACTTTCGAGATGCTGTACGTTCATTGTGGTAATCACCGAGATGCCTGCATTCAGCAGGAGCAGGACATCTTCATAACGCTTTTGCCGGACACTCCCGGGTACATTCGTATGTGCCAGTTCATCCACAAGCACCACTTCTGGGCAAAGATGCAGAATGGCCTCTGTGTCCATCTCTTCCAGACGAGTTTCCTGATAAACGCGCTTCGCGCGAGGGATCACAGACAGGTTGCCCATCTGCTCCACGGTTTCTGCCCGTCCATGTGTCTCCAGCAAGCCGATCTGCACATCGATGCCCTTGCGGAGCAAATCATTGCCTTCCCGAAGCATCATGTAGGTTTTACCTACACCGGGCGCGGCTCCGATATATATTTTGAATGTGCCGCGCTGAATCTGGCCAATCTGTTCCTTCATTTCCTGCTCGCTTAGTCTGCGGTATGTCAGCGACTCCACATCGTTAACTTTAGCCGGAACCACACGTTCACCCTCCCGGGCCGCTCGATCAGCAACCAGAAACAGATCAACACCATGTAATCTGCGCAGCAGTGAGTTAACAACGGACCCCTGCCACAGTTCCTGCCAGCGCGTACGCCGGGAGTGTCCCATCACAATCCGGGTAATCTGGTGCTCCATTGCGTAACGCGCCAGCGTAGACGGGATATTGCGACGGTGTAATATAGATAACTCCTCCATATGGCCGCCAAACTTCTCCACCAGCTTGATCATATTGCGCCGAAATACGATTGCCTCCTTTGTTAATGACTGCTTCCTATTCCGGAAAACCACGGCGCACAAATCACCATTCAGCCGTTTGGCAATCTGTTGCCCACGCCGGATATAGATGGAGCCGTTCCAATGATATTGCGTGGACACCAGAATCCGCTCCATGATGCCTGTTGTGACGGTAATTCCCATCTCCTCCCGATGCTCACGCAAGGATTCATTCACCCCTTCTGCCACCAACCTCAGGGCCAGTTCGCGCAGAATACCCAGATTACCTTGACGAAATACAGCTTCTCCCTCATGCCCCTTCAGATGACCTTCTGCCAGACGGCTCAGTATCGTTTCCGGCGTGACGTCAATCAGCTTGACTTCATCCGCAAGTTCCAGTGTATCCGCGGGTACCGTATGTTCTGCTGCGATCCCTGTAAGTTGTCGTGCCAGCTCGGTATAGCCTTCCAGCTCATACACATTCACCGTTGTCATGACACTGATGTTGTTTCGGAGCAAAAACTGAATGTCCTCCAGTCGGGTAGCATAGCGAGCGCCTTCTCTGTTGCGATGTGCCAAACCATCCACCAGCACAACTTCCGGATTACGCGCCATTAGTGCATCCAAGTTCAGATCCTTCATCTCTACATCATCACTCTGGCGCACCCAGTGAATGCTTGGAATCCTTTCGAGTGCGCCAAGTTGCTCCACCGTTTCCGGTCTGCGCATCGTGGACACGGCACAGATGACCACATCAATGCCCTGCTGGCGTAACGTGTTCCCTTCCCGCAGCATGTGATACGTTTTGCCCGATCCACTGACTGGGCCGATGTAGATTTTGAGCGTACCCTGCTGCAGCTTCGTAATCATCTTCAGCATCTCTTCCGGTGACTTGCGCTTGAAGCTGTCTTCCATCCGTCCTCTCCCCCTTTCCTTTAAAAATAGGATGAAAAAAATGGAGAAAGCCCCTCCCTATATATCGTGAGCAGGCTAATATGTTCGTTAGTTCATTTCTGCTGTCAGCGCCAGATTCAGAGCCGTTACATTCACAAGCGGTTCTCCGAATATACCCATCTGACGACCTTCCGTATGCTCATCTACAAGTTGCACAAGTTGCTGTTCACTAAGCCCCGTAGCTTCGCTAATACGTGGGATCTGTGCCTCAGCGGCTTCGGGAGAGAGATCCGGATCAAGTCCAGAGCCTGAACCCGTCACGAGATCAGCAGGGATCCGCTTCAATCCCGGGTTTTCCTGCTGGAGCTGAGCAATCTTTTCTTTTATCTCGCTGATATACTCCTCCGAAGCTACGGCGCGATTCGAACCGGCTGAAGCCGTTGGGTCATAACCAGCATTTGATGCCCGGGGCTGGAACAGCCCTGGCGATTGAATTTCCTGCGCCAGCAGTGACGAGCCGATGATTTTCTCATCTTGCGTAATCAGACTGCCGTTCGCCTGCCCAGGGAAGAGAAGTTGGGCTACGCCAGTTGTTACAAGCGGGTAGATTAGACCGCAGATCAACATGAGCACGACGGATAGCCGTACGGCGGGTAAGAACATGTTCATACAGATCACTTCCTGAATTCTTATTAGGATAAAAGGAGAATTTCGCTAAACATTGCGGTGTATCATGCTTTAGTTCAAAGTTTCGAGATCACATCGTTTTCTCAAAGAATCCCCGACAGAACCATATCAATGAGCTTAATGCCGATAAAAGGTACAATCACACCACCTACGCCATAGATGAACACATTGCGACCAAGCAGCCTCTCGGCTGACATCGCCCGATACTTGACACCTTTCATCGCAATGGGAATAAGCAGCGGAATAATAATCGCGTTGAAGATCAGCGCCGACAGGATTGCAGACTGCGGTGAAGCCAGATTCATAATATTCAGTGCCTGAAGCTGCGGCATGGCGAGAATGAACATGGCTGGGATGATGGCAAAATATTTCGCAATATCATTGGATATCGAAAAGGTTGTGAGCGCACCGCGTGTAATCAGCAGCTGCTTGCCAATGGAGACGACCGACAATAGCTTGGTCGGGTCGGAATCCAAGTCAATCATATTCGCCGCTTCTTTGGCCGCCATGGTGCCCGAATTCATCGCCAGGCCCACATCGGCCTGCGCAAGAGCAGGAGCATCGTTGGTACCGTCGCCCGTCATGGCGACGAGTTTGCCCTCCTGCTGCTCTTTTTTGATCGCCGCAATCTTGTCCTCGGGCTTCGCTTCGGCAATAAAATCATCCACGCCCGCTTCCAGCGCTATGGTCGCTGCGGTTAACGGATTGTCGCCTGTACACATAATGGTCTTGATCCCCATGGCGCGCATCTCGGCGAACTTCTCTTTCAGCCCTGGCTTCACAGTGTCTTTCAGATAGATCACACCGTAGATGCGTTCATCGATAGCTACAGCAAGCGGCGTACCCCCAGCCTTTGCAATTCGATTTGCGATCTCATCCAGATCCCCCGGTATACGGCCTCCTTCGGAAGTGATATATCTTTTGATCGCATCTACCGCACCTTTGCGGATCTTCATTCCGCTACTCAGATTGAGACCGGACATCCGGGTCTCTGCCGTGAATTCCACATTTTCCGTATGTGCATACTCCGTCTCAGGCCAGCTCTGGCCTTGTTTGCCTGCCAGTTCTACAACAGAACGCCCTTCCGGGGTCTCGTCTCGCACAGAAGCCTGTAAAGCAGCTTGCGTCATCTCTGACGAAGTAATGCCCAGAACAGGAATAAACTCAGATGCCAAGCGGTTTCCGTATGTGATCGTTCCTGTTTTGTCCAGAATCAACGTGTCGATATCCCCGGCTGCTTCCACCGCTTTACCTGACATGGCGAGCACATTGAACTGCGTAACACGGTCCATCCCGGCAATACCAATGGCGGACAATAGCCCACCAATTGTTGTTGGGATCAGGCAGACGAGCAGTGCAATCAGGGTCGCCAGATCCAGTCGAATACCCAGGTAATTCGCCATCGGAACCATTGTGAGTATGACGATCAGGAAGATCAGCGTTAATACGGCGAGCAGGGTTGTCAGCGCAATTTCATTGGGTGTTTTCTGGCGCTGTGCACCCTCAACCAGAGAGATCATCCGGTCAAGGAATGACTCACCCGGATCGGTCTGAACACGCATGACGATGTAATCGGACACGACACGTGTGCCTCCGGTAACCGACGAAAAATCGCCTCCCGCTTCCTTGATGACCGGGGCAGATTCTCCCGTAATGGCCGATTCATCAATAGAGGCCAAGCCCTCCATAATCTCACCGTCCGTCGGGATCAGTTCACCGACTTCCACACGTACCATATCGCCTTTTTTCAACTGGGTCGAAGACACTTGTCTAACCGTTCCATCCTTCTGCACAAGATTGGCCATAGTGTCCGACTTCGTCTTGCGTAACGTATCCGCCTGCGCCTTACCTCTTCCTTCTGCAAGTGCCTCCGCGAAGTTAGCGAACAGCAGCGTGAACAGCAAAATGAAAAATACGGCGATATTGTACCCGCGCCCAGCCTCGGATGCGGTGAAGAGATCGGGATTAATGCATAATAAGAGCGTAATGAATGTACCCACCTCGACAATAAACATGACCGGATTTTTGATCATGACCACCGGATTTAGCTTTTTGAACGCATCGAGTGAAGCCTGAAGTATCATATCCTTGCTTAACGACCGTTTCGATCCGGGATCACGTTGAATATTACCGCGGTTGTTATCCGGCTCATTGCCCTTCGTTCTAAACATTTCTGTATCCATGTGTTGCATCGTCTGCTCCTTCTTTCGTTCGACTGCATTCATCGTGCACTGCCACCTCCATACGTTACGTCGATACACCAATTTCTCTGTAGAGCCCCTGTCGTATCCCTCATAGAATCATTGCCAAGTGTTCTGCGATCGGTCCAAGGGCAAGTGAAGGGAAGAATGTGAGTGCGCCGACAACAACAATCATCATGACCAGAATGCCAGCAAAGAGAGGTGTATGTGTCCGCAATGTACCTGTAGTTACAGGTACAACCCGTTTCGTAGCAAGTGAACCCGCGATAGCGAGCATGGCGATCATGGAAACGTACCTTCCGAGCAGCATAACGATACCAATCGCGATGTTGTAAAAGTCTGTATTGGCATTCAGTCCGGCAAAGGCCGATCCATTATTGGCTGCACCCGAGGCAAAAGCATAGAGAACTTCGGTCAGGCCATGCATACCCCCGTTCGAGATGGACGCAACAGCTTCAGGCCGCATAAGTGCGAGTGCCGTTGGCGCAAGAATAATCAAAGGATGAATGAGCAAGGCGATGGATGCGAGCTTCACTTCTCTGCCCTCGATTTTTTTGCCCAGAAACTCAGGTGTGCGTCCTACCATCAATCCACAGATAAACACAGCCAGAATCACATACAACAGTCCGTTGATCAGCCCTACCCCTTTGCCGCCAAACACATTGTTGAGCATCATCTGAGCCAGTGATACCATGCCTCCAAGTGGAGTGAGCGACTCGTGCATATTGTTGACCGAACCTGTTGTGGCCGCCGTCGTGACTGCTGTGAATAAAGCCGATTCGGGTATGCCGAACCTGACCTCTTTCCCCTCCATATTGCCCTGCAGACCTGCTGCATCCAACGCGGGTACACCGCGATATTCGGAGACAAATACGGTGGTCAACATCACAAGGAAAAGAAAACTCATCGCTGCGAACAATGCCCAACCCTGCTTCCGGTTATTGACCATCAAGCCGAAGGCGTATACCAGTGCAGTAGGCAACAGCATCATGCAAACGATATGCACCAGATTGCTCAGGGCCGTCGGATTCTCGAATGGATGTGCAGCATTGGTTCCAAACCAGCCACCACCGTTGGTGCCAATGTGTTTGATCGACTCCAGTGAGGCGACCAATCCACGTGTAATGGTCTGCTGCGCGCCTTCGAGCGTCGTTGCGTTCACCGCTCCCGCGAGCGTCTGAGGCACACCCTGGAACACCAGAAACAAGGCCACGATGAAGCTCAGCGGTAAAAAAATCCTCGTAATCGACCGTACAAGGTCGACGTAAAAGTTCCCCAGTTCATCCCGGCGGCCTACCAGCCCACGAATGAACGCAATGGCTACCGCGAAACCCGTCGCTGCCGACGTAAACATCGGGAACGTCACCGCCAGCATCTGTGACAGGTACGACAGGGCGTTCTCGCCCGTATACGACTGCCAGTTCGTGTTGGTCATGAACGAAACGGCCGTATTAAATGCTTGCGCCGCTGGCATATTGCCGATCCCATCCGGATTGAGGGGTAAATATTTTTGCAGTCGCAGCACCAGAAACATCAATATCAACATTACAAAGTTGGAGAGGAGAACGGCCATGAGGTACTTTTTCCACCCCATGGACTCGTTCTCCCGTACCCCCATCACTCGATAGAGCAGTCGCTCCGGCCCGCCAAAAACCCGATCCAGCCCCGTTCGCTGTCCGTCGAACACGTTCACTACATATTTTCCCACCGGTTTCACCAGCAGCAGGATGATCAGCAGCGTCACTGCTACTTGCACTACACCGATACCCATATCCGCATTTCCTCCCTATTCAACGTTCCCTTGTTCCGCATTACGCACATCGTCAGCATCAGAATTCCTCTGGCTTCACCAGCACATAACCGAGATAGATCACCAGTGCGAGTACAATCATGCCGATGACAATCATTCCGCTCCCCCTCTCTACCCTCAAGCCTTTTCGCAAAATTTCACAAATCCCCAAAACACCGCAAACAGCAGCACAACCAATCCTATCATCGTGGCATCATTCACCATGCGCCCTTCCTCCCTCTCTCTACCGTTCTCTGCACCTGCTACATGTAAAATCGTAATACGAAACGCTGTAAAAAAGGGGTAAAGAAATGCCTCCACAGGTGTAAAAAAAGCGTAAAAAAGACCCGCTCTCCTCAGCAATAGGCTGAAAAGAACGGGTTTATAAGGTTTACCATTTATCCAAATGGATTCTGTACCCACTGCAATAATCTCTTTTTTGTAATTTTGCCATGTGAGGTATGTTTGACGACTTGTCCCTGATCGAGCAGAAGTACCTGGGGTGACTCATGGTGAACCTCTGTCTCTTCCGCAATATGGCGGGACAACGAGCGATTTTCAATCACTTTGACGATGCGGTAGTCCATAGGTTGTTTGGGATCTGATGCATTGGTGCCTACAAACGCCATAAACTCTCTGTACGCTCTCGCACTGGTCGGACAAGTTGTGCTGTGTTTCAGGATAAGCACCGGATGATCCTGCGAGCGATGCAGCGCGTCTTCCCAGTCATCTGGTTTATGCAATTCACGGACATGTTCGCTGAGCATATGTTCCGAGTCTGACCCTGCACGTTTGCTAGCCACCGAACCAATCACAATGCCAAGTGCCAAGCCAAAAGCAATCCCGAGTCCAAGCTGCTGTGTAGCCGTACCAATGCTGACTCCCATGGCAACACCTATAGCAAGCCATACGGCTTGATGATTCACCTTTTTATCCATACAGATCTTCCCTTCACGAAATATGTATATCATGGCTATATCTTCTCACCTTACATTCTGATCAAATTATAGCATAGGCCTCTGTGGGCAGGCTTTGATAATCTTCATCTCCGAGTATAGATTTCAGCGTTTCGATTTATGCAAAATGCTCATTTGTGATACACTGGTTGTAATTTGGAAACGATGAACATGAAGAATGGATTGGAAGGGCGGAAATTCCATATGACATACGCGTTTATGATTGAACCACAGGATTTTATTGCGCTGGATAACGAAGATGAGCTGATTGAGAAATGTCAGGAGTGGGGCCTGCTTTCTGGTAAAGCGACCAAACTCAAAACGTTCTATTATAAAGGAAACGGATTAAACATGCCGTGCACCATCATTGGATATGTCGATCACATGGCAGCCGTTATTCAACTGGATAATGGACAAAAACATTGCATTCACCCGTCGTATCTGAAGGAAATGCAAGCGTCCAGTTACAGCGCCAGAAGCATAAGTAATGCCGGGTCAGATCGAAGCACAGAATCGACAACTTCGGATACAGTCGCACCAGTCTCTGCTGATGTTACGTCAACTCCAGATGCCCTGGTTAATCCGGATGAAATTCCGGCGGATCTGGATGATTCGGACGACACGGACACAGATGAATTCTCCTCGGGGCTGAAGGGTGATCCGGATGGACTAGTAGAAGAGTATGTTGGACCTCAGTCCGGGGCAGCCAGTGAAGCCAAACCTAAAGCCAAAACAGCGAGCAAAGCTAAGAGCGTTAAGATTGATCTGCCCGAAGGTAAAGTGAAGATGAGTGCCGTTGTCAAAGAATTCACCACCGTACCGAATCACTTCTCTGACAATGACGATGAAGTCATCATCTATGAAGCAGTTACCATCACGGAGCCAGATGTCATCGACGTTGGGGAAGCCTGGTCGAGCCACAGTGCTACTGTTAAGAAACAAGAACTGGAAGTGGGAGACGTTATCACGTTTGAAGCCAAAATCATCAAGAAGAAGCTGACACGTAACCCGGTTCCTTATAAAATCAACAACCCTTCCAAAATTCAGAAGGAAGGGTAATCCCACGCCGTATAGGGAAAAACAAAAAACCTCCAGAACTGCTCAAAGCAGATCGCGGAGGTTTTGCCGTTTGTAGGCTATATTAGCGAAGAGTACGCTCTTAAGCTTGTCCCGGTTTAGCACTGATCTGAAAATGTACGCCGAATTTGTCGACAACCGTGCCGTAGGCTGGACTCCAGAACGTCTCTTGTATCGCCATTTCCACTACGCCGCCATCTTCCAGTTGGCTGAAAATAGCTTTGGCTTCATCCACAGTATCCGTGTTCACAGTAATACTAACATGATTACCTATGGTGTACGGCATGCCTGGAAATGTGTCGGACAACATTAATACCGAGCTGCCAATCTGCAAAGAAGCATGCATAATACGGTCTTTCGCTTCTGGCGGGATGGGATGATTCGGGTCAGATGGACCGTCACCAAATGTTTGAAGCGCGAGCACTTCCGCTCCAAATGCCTTTTGATAAAAATCTACCGCTTCACGTCCATTACCGTCTGTTATCAGATACACATTCAAGCTGATCGACATGCGTTCTTCATCTCCTTGGGCTCATGTAATTATACGATTCACGCCACTTGCGACATGAGTATATATGAACAGGTTGTCCTTTGACAAGCATATATTTCTGCACTCATCTCTGCGGACTTTTACACGATTAGGGTTACCATCATATTCTTAATCCATCCCTCTCTCCACTAGTTCTTTCGCTTGCGTATATAGTAGAGAATACTGATCAGAACACCCGGAACCAGTGCTGCAAAACTGGCATAGATCAGACACCATTTCAACAAGGTAAATATCGGAGTGAGTTCAGCAAGCACAGGCGTACGTTCAGGATAACGATACATGATCAGAGACGCACCTATATTTTCAAGCATATCCATAACCCAACCTAAGACTGGAATAAGATTCGCCCAGCGCCAGCGACTCTTCACCGGAAGCACGCGATAGAGTACTGATAACAGAACGACCAGTAACAACAGATAGGCCAACGGCCATATGAGGTCAAATGTGAACCGTGCATAGATATAGGCGCTCCGCCCTGCTTCTCCATACTGCTCAGCCATCTGATAAAGATCATCCGCAGTGTACAAAAAAGAGGAATCCGGGGACTGACCACCACCTGTGGCCTCCTCCGACTTTGCCGCCTGCCAGGGCAGAATGAATGTAATAAAACAAGCAAATACAACAACCGAAGCTGCAACCCATTTCCAATTCACCCGCTGATAGAACCAATTTGACACTTTATTCAGCACGTTCCGTCTCCTTTCCGATAAAAAAAAGACCACTCTCCCGAATCCTATCGGTAAAATGGTTGTGTTCAATCCTATGAAGTTATCGAGCTTGAACGATGTTATCTATTTCACTTTTCAATAAGAGGTATCGGTGAACACTTCTCATGATCGGGACCTTCGTTAGTTTGTTCTTGTCCACGTACAGTTTCATCTGGTCTTTGGTCAAACCAAGCAAACTTCCAGCTTCCGATACCGTCAACACTACCTCGGGGTTCGTAGCATTAAACGTCCTCTTTACTTTCTGATTCCAGTCCTCGAATACCTGCATAGATCAGTGACATCTCCTATCCATAGCCAGTTATTATCAGGCTGAATATATCCAGTATACCACACTTGTGCTGCTCGTAACTTAATCCTTGCGCAGAACCATATTCTGATAGGCATATTTCCTGCTTGACCCTGACGCTAACTCGAGGGTTTATACTGGCTTCAGGAGGGGATTAGCATGAGTATGTCACCTGAACATGTAACCAAGAAACGACGCAGCAGTGGAATAGCCATTATCGGATTGAGTTGGTTGACGATGACATTGGGTCTGTTTTTTGCTACACTCGCAGGGGAGTTTGTCAGCACTATTGGTGCTGCTGATTGGATGGTTCATCTCACCCAAGCTGTTGTCATTATTAGTATCGTCTTGCCCTTACTATTCGTCATTCGAAGACACTTCCATATGAAGTCCGTTCTTCTTCCTCTGACAGGAAAAAGCATAATTCACTTGCTCTCTGGCGCATTTTTTGCCACTTCTCTGGCCTTCATTGGGTTAGCGATAGCTAGTATGAACAACTGGATTACGATTACGGAGTGGCACTTTTCAGCCGAGTTCTTGCTTGCTGTCGTACTTAATAGTTGTATTGCTTTCTTGTATGAAGCTTTGCCAGAGGAACTATCTATGCGAGGCATGGTCTATGATGGATTACGCTTCAGACTGCGACTTCCTGTGTTTTTCGCTTATGTAACTCAAATCATACTCTTTCTGCTGGTTCCGATGAGTGTCAGCCTATTGCAAGAGCTCGTCGGTATGGATGCCGGAAACCGGATAACCCTGGATTATATGATCCTGCTCTTGACCTATGGTATTACATTACAGCTCCTGCGCAGTTTGACCAGATCTTTATGGGCCTCCATCGGATTTCATATCGCTTACCTGGAAGTAGCCCGATTCGTTGTTGTGCCAGGTGATAGACCGGCATTGTTAAGTTATACTGCGCAAGATAATGGGTTGGCCGAAATATTTATTTTGTATATGATGATAATCTTCGTCGGTGGAATCATTCTGGCGGTGCTCAATGCATGGCGCTGGTGGAGAATACATAAATCATGAGGGAGGGCTCTGCCTGTTGTATACCGTTGGACAACTATCCAAACATACTGGAGTATCCATCCGAACACTGCATTATTATGAGAAGCTGGGTTTACTGCGACCGGCCCGTAACGAGATCAATCAGTATCGTTTATATGGTGAAAAGGATATTTTACGGCTTCAGCAGATTACCATTCTGAAGAAAATGCATTTTAAATTGAATGAGATTGGAGAATTCCTCGATCAGGATGCTGCTCGCTCCGAACCAGAGAGTACCCTCACTTTATGGAATAATACGTTGGAACAACAACTGGCCGTCGTAAAGGAACAGCAGGAGAGATTAAGCAAGGTCGAGCATCTTCTTTTTTCAACCCTATATGCCATCAGAGCCTCCGGTACAATCAGTCTGGATGAGATGTTGGGTTTCATCCGTGAACTGGATCAGCCTCCGAGCAGGTTCCGTCAAGATGTTTTTACACCTGAAGAAATGGAATCGTTACCTCTGAATAATCAGAACAATTCACTATCCATGGAATGGGCCGATATTCTTAAAGATATTCATACATGCAAGATGGAACCTCCGGATTCCGAAGCCTCACGATTACTGGCCATCCGAATCTCTGATTATGCTGAAAGGACTTTTCAAGGGAATGCAGAATTGGCAGAAAAATATTGGGATTATATTACCCCAGAGGATGATCAGTCAGCTCGTGTATATGGTATGACAATGGAAACCATGCGTTACATCGAAATGATCCTGGATCGATGGGCAGTCCAGAATCCTGATGATCAACAATAAGAGCCACTTCGAAAAGTGGCCCTTGATCCATTCCCTCTTTATGCTTCGTTACGCCTCTTCCCAGAAGCGTCGCAGGTTGTCCATGGCGATTTTGGATGCGGATTTGCATTCCTCCATACCTTCGAACTCCACCGTAATGTTGCCATCATAGCCGGAGTCTTTGATCAACTTAACAATTTTACGAATCGGAATGTCCCCTTGTCCAACGATCGCTCCTCGCAGGAAGTTACCGTAGGCTGTGGTGAACCACTCACCCTCACCAGGATGCTCATCATAAGGACGGAAGTAGAAATCTTTGAAGTGGACCAGAGAAGCGTACGGCAGATTTTTCATGACACCGATGATCGGATTCTCATCCACGCACATGAAGTTGCCAATATCGAGTGTTGTTTTGAAGTTCGGACGATCTACAGCATGCAGAACACGCTGCACCCGATCACTCGCCTGCACACTGAAGCCGTGATTCTCAATAGTTGTGGTGATGCCAAACTGTGCGGCATAGTCCGCAATGATCTGGCTTCCCCGTACCATCAGAGGCAGATGTTCCTCGAACCAGGCGATGGTCATCTTCTCCTTTGGCAGGGTAAACGCCGTGACGTCGTGACGCATATGTTTTACACCCATCCGGTGTACGACATCCACATGCCTTTTGACCCGGGTCATCTCTTCTGCAAACGCCTCTTCCGTCTCCTGCACGAAATTGGCTGGCATCGAATAGTTGGACAGTTCAATACCCGCAGACGCTGCCCGTTCCCGAATCGCATCCGCCAGATCGTGATTATCCTCCACGGTATAACCGTAAGGAACCATCTCCATATGCTCGCCGCCGTTCGCCGCAATCCAGTCGATCACATCCAGCACCGTCATCTCACCCGAATTCAAATCGTTCAACAAACTATACGTACTCAGGCCCACTTTCATCTGCTCAGCTCCCTATCGATATTGTTGAATGAATCGAACCGCCTTGCGAATATCCTCCTCCGGCTGATGACCAACCTCGCGTTCAATCGTCAGATAACCGGTGTAACCAATCTCCTGAAGCGCTGCAAAGTATCCGTCAAAATCAACACCACCTTCGCCCAGTGGCACCTCACGAAAGAACGTTCCGGACGAGACCATCTCGGCAATTTTTTCGTGATCCATAGGCGCATAACCGACCGCTCCGTATACGTCTCGTGGGTCGACTTCCTTCAACCGCACACCATCCTTCACATGGGTATGTACGATGTAATCCTTAAGCAGACGAACGCCCTGCGCCGGATCATCTCCAGTCACCATCACCATATTTGCCGGGTCAAAATTCACCGATACCCCGTTGGTCGACAGTGTATCCAGGAATCCTTTCAAGTCAGCAGCCGTTTCCGGCCCTGTCTCAATGGCAAAGTATGCGCCAACACTTTTGGCGTATTGGCCCAGTTCCTCACAAGAAGCATGCAGCGTGGCATAAACCTCCGATGAAGGGTCATGCGGAACAATTCCGATATGTGTTGTGACGATGTTGGTACCCAGATCGAGGGCAAGATCCACGATCCGCTTCGATTTCTCCACTTTCCACGGATTATCTTCCTTGACCTGAAAACCATGTCCGCCAAGGTCACCAACCAGTGCTGAAATTTCGAGACCGAGCGAATCGATGTAACTCTTCAGCTCCTTGCGCGCCGCAGGTGACAAATTTTCAGGGTCCATCTCTCCCTTGACGGCGTATATCTGCACACCTTCTGCACCTACATCCTTCGCCTTGTTTAACCCTTCCCGCACACCTACGCCAAAGCTATCCACGATGACACCGATCTTATTCGTTAATTTCATGTCATACCTCCTGAAGATTACGTATTTGGATTCACTGGAACAAGTTTCACTGACTTAATTTCATACGGTTTGAATGTCAGTTCGAATGTGCCGTTCGGACAAGCCAACGGATGGATCTCATCCTCCAGCAGATTAATGACAGACGCCTTAATTTCTCTTTTAACCCATTCGACCTGTACCGTTTCTCTACCTCCTGATGACTCGTAGAAACGCAGAACCGTTCCCGAGCCATCTTCCGCGGGTTTGATTGCATCCAGAATGACATGCTCACTGTGAAACTGAACCCAAGCGTGTTCAGCTGGCAAGTGACCCGAAGATGGACTCACTGCAACAACCTCCACCGGATGATTAAGCTCCATCCCGCGGCGAACGACAGCAGCTTGTCGCCAATCTCCCTGATGTGGCAGGAACGAATATGTGAATTCATGGTCGCCCTGATCGGCATGTTCATCTGGCCATTTGGGTGCACGAAGCAGGGACAGGCGGATCGTCCGATCCTTGATGTCGTATCCGTATTTGCAATCATTCAGCAAACTCACACCACTGTTACCCTCTGAGATATTCGCCCAGCGATGACCGCAGACCTCGAACTGCGCGTGCTCCCAACTGGTGTTGTTATGGGTTGGACGCTCCAACGCTCCAAACGGGATTTCATAGGCTGCTTTGGCTGCCACCAGATCCACCGGAAATGCCACCTTGAGTAGCTTATGGCTCTCATTCCAGTTCACTTTCGTATGGAAATCAACACGCCGCTGGTGGTGATGCAAAATGATATCCTGGCTGATCTCCGATTGATTCAGCTTCCACACATAACGCAACACATCTCGCGTAGCTCCGCGCTGTACAACCTCTCTGGAGATCAACTGCACCGCACCTGCCCGCTGGGATTCAAACCGTGGATCGATATCCCAGGCATCCCAGTACGTCGGTTTGTCATGGAAAAACTGCCACTCATTCGCCCGATCACCAGGCTTCAGCCAGTCGCGTCCTACCGTTTTGTCATACCATCGGGTGATCTCTCCCAAGTCATTGAACTCAAGCGTGTAAAATTCAGTTTCCCATGTGGAAGGGAAGGGTTCTTCTTCCCTTACTGGAAGGATAACATCCGGTGCCTCGCGCAGCCATATGGTTGTATACCCAAAAGCAGGAATCGATGGAACATGCACAAGCAACGTATACTTGTCTCCCTTTTGTTCGAGATCACTGGCTAGACGGTTTCCTTGACGATCGAATGCAGCCATGCCGGCGAGGTGTTCATCGCCTGTAATGGTGATATTTTCTCCACGTTCCCAACCGAGGCTGTTAAATATAATGTAGGGAAGACCATCAACTTCATCGGTTGCAATGTTCTCCGCAAGGGTATCCAGCGTTTCCCGCAGTGCGGATGTACCTAATGCAAATACCTTCGTGTACTCCTCAGTGGACGTTACGTAAACTTCAGGAATCGACGTTCCCGGAATAATGTCATGGAATTGGTTGAGCATGATCAGCTTCCAGCCTTCATCCAGATCATTCTTCGTGTGTGCGGCGCAAGCTCCGGAAAATTGCCCCCAGATCTCCGCTTCCCGGTTCAATACCTCTGCCTTACGGTTGCTGCGTTTGTTCCTTGCATGGGTCGTATAGGTTCCGCGATGCAGCTCCAGGTACAAGTCCCCGTGCCACTTTGGCAACGTCGGGTTATTTAACGATATATCTTCAAAAAAAGCCCCTGCCGTGCTGAATTTGCTGATTGGCTGCCCGACCATCAAGTGGGATCGCTCTGCAAACTCCACCATCTCATTCGTCACACCGCCGCCACCATCGCCATGTCCGTAGAGCAACATCTGCTCAGGGTGCACATCCTTTTGTTTAAATGATTGCCAATGTTCATCCACATCTTTGGGCCGCGTATGCTCATTCACCCCATGATTCAGATAGGCCAGCACTGAAGTACCGTCAATGCCTACCCAGTCGAAGAGGTCATAAGGAAACGCGTTGGTGTCATTCCAATTCAGCTTGGTGGTCATAAAATAAGGAATATTCGCAAGCTTCAGCATCTGCGGCAAGGAAGCACAGTAGCCAAAAGTATCGGGCAGCCACTCAATGTTGGAGCGTCTGCCAAACTCCGCCTGGTAGAAGTTCTGTCCATACAGAATCTGCCGGACCAACGACTCGCCACTCGGAATGTTCAGATCCGGCTCCACCCACATGCCTCCGACCAACTCCCAGCGGCCTTCAGCAATGCGTGCTTTAACTCGCTCATACAACTCCGGGTAATGCTCTTTCACGAAGGCATACAGCTGCGGCTGGCTCTGGGAATACACAAAGTCCGGATACGTATCCATCAAGGTACACATGGTCGAGAACGTGCGACTGGACTTGCGAACCGTCTCTCGCACAGGCCACAGCCAGGCAATATCAATGTGGGATTGTCCAACCAGATGCATGAAGCCACTTCGATATTCCTCCGGGTCTTCCTGCTGCACTGACTGTACCAGTCCGTGTTCAAAATTCTGTATCCATGCTGCATCAGTCCAGCGGTCCGGATTATTGTACATCTCATCCATCACCTGGTGAATGGCCTGAATAAGCGCCATCCGTTTGGGCTCCTTCTCGTTATATGCCCGGAGCGACTCGGCGAGTACCGTCACGCTATACATCAGGCTCTGCAATGGCTGATTGATATGAACCAATGCTGTACGAATGCCCTGAATAGGCGGCTGAATAACAGCTTGTCGATTGAGTGGATCATGTGGCTCCGGGATCGGATCGTAGAGTTCAATCTCCAACTGCGGCGTATTCCCTACTCGACTTCTCGGAAGAGATACGAATCCGTGATTCCGATCCAGTCCGTGATAAGGCAAGCCATTCACCTTCAGCAGCCCTTCTCCTCCGGCCTCAAAAATCAACCCACTGGCTTGATCCTGCCAACTGTCCGGAATCTCTACACATTTACTCAGAAAATACGTTGTTCCGTGTACGCTGTTCAGCGGATTCAAGCTTTGCATTGCCTTGTCTGCCTGCTCGTACTCGTATTCCCCTGGCCGAATGTATCTGGCCCTCTGCATCTCCCAAGCTGGAAGTTCGATCTTATCAAGCCATTGCCGCTGTTTCAGATCCTCGATGAATCGCTGAATTCGAATCATACCTCCACCCCCACCTTCTGAATGTGCAGACTGCAAGCTGTCCAGTCAGCCGAATTACGGCCAACCATGAGCCTGAATTCACCCGGTTCTACGACAGACTGGAGACGAGAGTCGATCAGTGCGAGGTGTTCTTTTTGCACAGAGAATGTAACGGTCTGGGTCTGTCCTGGCTCCAGATGAATTTTGCGGAACCCTTTCAGTGACATTTCAGCCCGCGTAACCGAAGCCGACACATCCGTGATGTACAACTGCACAACCTCGCTTCCCGATACCGCTCCGGTATTCGTGACTTCAACCATCACCTGTGCTTCATCGTCCGGGCCGATGATTTCTGGTATTACTCTTACATTCTCGTATTTGAATTCGGTGTAGCTCAGTCCATAGCCGAACGGATACTGCGGCGCAAGGTCCATCTCCAGATACCGCTTGCCACGCGTGCGTTTGGCATGATAGTAGACCGGAAGTTGCCCAACATGCTTGGGAATGGAGACGGTAAGGCGGCCAGATGGATTCACATCGCCAAACAGAATATCTGCAATTGCGTTACCACCTTCCTGCCCGGGGTACCACGCTTCCACAATGGCATGAACATTCTCATCAATCCAAGGTTCAGCAATGGGGCGGCCGTTAATATACACCACGATAACGGGTTTCCCGAGCTTATGTATCTCCTGCACCAGCTCCAATTGAACACCCATGAGATTCAGGGAAGCCCGGTCAATGCCTTCGCCGCACTCCATATCATTCCATGGGTCATCGGTTACCACAGACGCTCCTGTCCGCAAGTCGATCGTGCCTTCACCAAAATCGCGGGCGCTGGAACCACCCATCACCATCACGATGACATCCGCCTGTTCCGCACAGGCGAGCGCTTGCGCAAAACCTTCTCTGGAATCGCCTTTAATCCGGCAGCCAGGTGCGTACAGCACCTGACCCGAATCCGCGCCAAGCTTGCGCGTAATGCCATCCAGTACGGTGACGATCTGTTCTCTTGGCTGTGGCGAGGTATAGTCCCCAAGTTGGTTATAGATATGGTTCGCATTCGGACCAATGACAGCTAACTTCGTACCTGTTTTGGCAAGCGGAAGAGTATTTCCCTCATTTTTCAGTAAAACAATCCCCTCTTGTGCAACTTCCCTCGCCAGCTGAGTATGGTCTTCACATCCGATGATCTGCTCTGCAAAGTCAGGATCTACGAAAGGCTGTTCAAATAACCCGAGTCTGAATTTCATCTCCAACACCCGCCACACAGCCAAGTCCAGATCCTTCTCTTCGATCAATCCCTGCTCAAGCGCCTGAGCGAGATGTTTGCGATACATGTACCCGGACATCTCCATGTCTACTCCTGCCTGAAGGGACTGTGCCACGGCCTGCTCCCCGTTCTCAGCGGTGTTATGTCCATGGACGAGCATCTGAATGGCACCAAAATCAGTAATGACAAATCCGTCAAACCCCCACTGCTCGCGCAGAAGGTCATTCAGCAGATACGTACTGGACGTGCAAGGCACGCCATCAATCTCGTTATACGCGGTCATCACGGAACAAGCCCCGGCTTCCACTGCCTTTTTGAACGGCAACAGATCTATTTCATGCAATTCACGTAATCCCATATGTACAGGTGCTGCATTACGCCCACCCTCCGAGCTGCCATAAGCCGCAAAATGCTTGAGTGTCGCCACAATCGTCTGGTTGGAATCTAGTCGGTCACCCTGTAATCCCTTCATGGCTTCTACAGCAAATTCACCGATCAGGTATGGATCTTCGGCAAAACATTCCTCCGTCCGTCCCCATCTCGGGTCACGCACCACATCAAGCACCGGGGAATACGTTGCTGCTCCTCCCTGGCTCCGGGTCTCCACAGCGATGGCTTCACACATCTTGCGGTATAATTCCATGTTCCATGTACTGCCTACTGTTAACGGTACGGGAAACACAGTTGCCCCGATCGCCATATGCCCGTGGGAACATTCTTCTCCGAACAAAATGGGAATGCCCAGCCGGGAATGCTCCATGGCATACTGTTGAATGACATTTGTGGCAACGGCTCCCTGCCGTGGAGTAAGCCCCGTCTCAAATGTCACTTCAGTCCATGGATCGGCCCGAAGCACACCATACAGAGAACCGACACCGCCCTGTTCCATGTCCGCTTTGAACTCTTCCGTCACCTGTACTGTACCATCAGCTGCTTTATCATACGTCTTCCATCCCATCGGCTGTATGAGTTGTCCAATCTTCTCTGCCGTTGTCATCCGTCCGATCAGATTCTGAACCCGCTCCTGAATGGGAAGCGAAGCATCTTTATAGTCCATATGCACATTCTCCTTATGCTTTCGGAATTAGTTAGGCTCGTGTACTTACATCACATAGCTTTGCGGTAGTCACTTGGTGCCACACCCACCACGTTCTTGAAGGCCCGGTTGAAGGAATTATAATTCGTGTAACCCACTTCCTCACTGATCTCCTGAATAGCCTTATCGGTCTCCTGCATGAGTAGCTTGGCTTTTTCGATGCGATGACTAATGAGCAGATCCACAAACTTCTCCCCAATCTCATCCTTGAAAAGCTTGCTCAGATACTTCGGATTAATATCGAATAGATCACTAAGGTAGTTCAGTGACAGATCAGGATTGTTGTAATGCTCTTCGATGTATTTGCGAATCTCCAAAATATTCGATCTGTGTTTTCGGGAACAATGCAGCGTCTGCATCTGCAGCGCCAGTTCTCTGAACCCTTCCCAGCACAGTTCACGCAGGTCATCTAACGTCTCCCAGCCCTCAAGCCTTGGGAGAAGCGGGGTGAATATAGCGGCCCACGAATCCTGATACTCCCGTGGAAGTTCGGCGAATTCCCGATTGTAATGTTGAAATAACAATTGGATTGTATTCATAATCTCCTGACGGGACAGAACGGACTCACTGATTTGTTCAAAGAGTCTTTCAAAATGCTTTTCCCAGACATCGTCCGATAAACGCATCGCCTGTACCAGCAGTGAGATGGTTTTCAGGAACTCATACACATCATTGGTCGAATTCGGCACATCGCTACACGGAATGATGCGATTTATGCCCAGTACAGCCTTGTACTCCAGCGCGTGTACAGCTTCTTTCAATGAAGCTCTCACCCCCCGAATATCGACAGCAACCCGACCAACACCAATGGTGACGGTGAAGTTCAGATACTGATCGATTCTGTCCAGATAACCAGCGAGTAATCGATGCTCAGTCTCCTCGGCCTGTTCCATTTCCGGAATCCAGAGGATGGCGTACAGACGCTGATCGGAGATCCATTCAGCCCATACTTCCGTTCCTTCATGACGTGCACTCTCCTGCAGAATACTGGATAACACAAATTTCAGGAGGGATTGGTCCTGATGATGATACTCCGTCACAAATGCATCATACTGATCCATCTCGACCACCATGACGGCCCAACGATGCTCCAGCTCAGGCAGTTTGAACTTCTTCATCTCTGCTGTCAGATCCGTGCTCGTAAAGTCTCGTGTGCCTTCCAGCAACTCCTGAAAGAACATCCTTTTCTGCAAAATCAGATTCTCTTCATGCTCCTCCTGATATTGTCTCGTCTGATCAATCATGTGTTCCAGCGTGGTATGGATGAATCGGAATTCATTCTCTTTGCCATAGTTCAGTCCGGATTGCTTCTGTGAAGAGACGGTCTGAATTAACGTGACAATCTGCTGAATCGGCTTGTAATTTCTACGAGTCACGTAGATCACCCACACTACCCCGATCAACACAACCACTACAGCAAAGGCAAACCAGATATTATAAAATTGCAGAGTCCATTTGACGATTTTTCCATTATTGAGACCTGTCTGCACTTTCCAACCGCTATAACTCGACGTAAATTCGGAGAAGACTTCTCCCGACGTGGTTTTAGTAGAAGCTGCAACCCCTCCTGGCATGCTGCTATCCCACAGATTGTCGCCCGAACGGTTGAAGATGTTCACAAACGTAAATTCCGGATCATACATCTGCATAATGGATTTTCTCAGGGTACTCAGGTCCACGTTTGTCACCACAAGTCCTTTGCCGTTTCCTACACTTCGCACAATCGTAATCACCTGCTCAGTCGCTTGCGAAGGAAAAGCTCGGAACGCTCGTGATCCTGCCCACTTCTGTTCATCCCTTGACCGGCTATCTGCAATAAAGTCTGCATCCGGGAACTCTTCAATCGGAACAGCCTTCCCGTTACTGAAGACCGTGCCATCCCCGTATCGAACGAGATAAATAGAATCAATCAGCGGATACTCTATTTTCAATTCATCAACCACCTGGACGGCCTGAATGCCGGCATACACATCATCGCTGCCAGATACCGAGAAATAATTCTTCAAGTTAGGGTTGGTCAAAATCTCACGCAATACCTTGAAGTCGATGGAACGCAGGGAGTTGTCCAGATATTGCGTGACCTGAGAGGCCAGAAATTCATTGGCCTTGAGCGCTTCTCTACGGTTCTGTTCATTGAATACTTGAAAGAAAATAAAGAATAGAATGGTCGTCACAATAAAAAAAACAGGCAGATACGATAACAGCAAACGTCTAAACCAATTGTTGTTCATCTCCGAGATCCCCCCACCATTACTGTTCATGCTGAATGACGACAAACATCTGTGCTGATCGCTAATTTTCCATAAATATTCAGTACATTATATCGGATGACGTGGGGTTGTCATAGGAGAAGACCATCCCGGTCACGGGTGACAGACGGGACAGCCTCTATATTCAATCCTTCAATTATTGATTCTTCTCAATGGCACGCTGGTAGATCTCAAGGTAATTACTCAGTCCGAGACCATCGAAGCCTTTGACATACGAATCCCATTCCTTATCAATGCTCTTGCTGCCAATAATGAACTGTGCCATATTCGTCTGCACATAATCCTTGATGGCCGTAGTCAGTTGTGCAGCTGATTCCGTATCCTCTGGACGAATAAATACGTTCGCAGGGTATACTTCTTTGGGTGCATAAGGTTCATACACATTGGTTGCTTGAGCCAAACGTGTACCATAACCCTCTGCTTCTAAAGGGTTCTGTCCTTCGGCAAACAGATTACGGAATGTGTTGGACAAGTCATGCGCTCCGATCTGTGACCAGCTCTCGTTCACAACAACGTTCGGATCACGCTCAGGCAGGTTGTAGTAGCTGTATTTGGCAGGCTCGCCATTGATGTTTTTCTCATCGGCATCTGCCTTCTTCCAGCCCTTGCCTTCAGTTGGTCCATACTCTGCGTACAGTGCCCCTTCTTCACTGAACATGTAGTCTACGATTTTGATGGCGGCAATCTGCTGTGCTTCTGTCGCTTTGTTCGTGATGGCAAACTCAAACTCACCTACGCTCTGTGTGGCGCCTGTTGTTTGCACTCCATCTGGTCCTTTCAATGGAGGCACGATCTCCCAGTGCTGGTGACGGGTGATGTCTTTGTCATAGGTATTCACGAGATAACTGACCAGCGCCGTTGTAATGGAACCTACGACTTCATCGCCTTCCTTGTTACCCAGCTGTCCAATCGCCTGATCATTTTGCGTGAAGGAAGCCGGATCAATCAGGCCATCTGCATAGAGCTTGTTCATGTACTCCAGCCCTTTCTTCCAGCCTTCCTGATTGGCGGCAAAACTCACCTTGCCATCGTTCACGATCAGGTATTTGTCGTTGTCATTGTATATAAAACTATTCATCAGATAGGCATCAATGTTGCCATTCCATACATACTTGTTTGGTGCGCCCGTAAGTGGAATCTCGTCCGCTTTCCCGTTACCGTTTGGATCTTGTGTCTTAAACGCCTTCAGAACGGTATACAGTTCATCGGTTGTCGTTGGCATTGTCAGACCCAGATTATCGAGCCACTCTGTGTTGATCCAGTATTTCTGTGCATACGTGCAGTGGTAACATTCATTGAAGATCGGCAAAGCATAGATGTTGCCATCCGGTGCCGTGATGGCTTCTTTGAAGTATGGCTTCTCTTCCATAATCTTGGTCAGGTTCGGACCATACTCCTTAATCAGATCTTGTAGCGGAAGGAACACGCCCTGTTTTCCATAGGTTTGAAGGTCTGAGGTGGTGAACTTGCCGTGAAGAAACACTTCGGGATAATCACCACTAGCCAGCAGCAATTGTCTGCGATCCTGCAAGGCGTCCGTTGGGGCCAGATCCCATTTTAGGGTAACGTCAAACTTGTCTTCGATAAATTGGGTGAATTCATTCTCTTCCATGGACGCTTTGCCTTGCGGAGCAAAGAGGGTCATAGTTACAGGACCGCCGCTCTCCCCGCTACCGTCGCTACTTCCACCCGACTCCTCGGATGAACTGCATGCGGACAACAAAGCCATCGAAGCAAAGACCAGAAACAACATCGAAATCCAAGATTTTCTCAATCTGACTCCTCCTTTTTGTTCATAACGGCAAATTATTGACTTGTACTGCACGTGTATAAAATCGATCCCGGAAGCCGGCGTGTTCCTTCCACCTCCTTTCAAGAGGCAACCGGGCTTAACTCACAAGGATTAACCTTTCAGGGAACCAACCATGACCCCTTTAACAAAATGCTTCTGTACAAATGGATACATGATCAGAATTGGAATACTCGCCACAACGATCAGTGCATATTTCAACACCTGCTCGAACCCTTGGTCCCGCATCTGTTGGCTGGTATTGGCGAGCATCGCCGGATCAGCCGCATTCAGGATGAGCAGATTGCGAAGCACGTATTGCAGAGGGAACAATTTCTCGGAACGCAGGTAGATCAGTGCATCAAAGTACGCATTCCAGTGACCTACGGCATACATGAGTGTCATGACTGCCAGAATGGGCTTTGATAAGGGAAGAACTACGCTGATCAGATACCGGATATCCCGGCAACCGTCCATTTCAGCGGCCTCCCCGAGTTCTTCCGGGATGGAAGATTGGAAGAAAGTCCTTGCCACGATGACCTGGAATACTGCGAGCGCCCCGGGCAGCCACATCGCCCAGCGTGTATCCAGCAGGTGCAAATCCTTCATCAAGAGGTAGGTGGGGATCAGACCACCATCAAAGAACATCGTGATCATCATAAAAATAATGATGGCCCCTCGTCCATAGAACGATTTTCGTGACAAGGGATACGCCAGCATGACGGTCAGCACCACGTTAATGAACGTGCCCACCACGGTATAGATGATCGTGTTATAGAAACCGAGCATAAGCTGTTGGCTTTTGAAAATGGAGATGTACGCCTTAATGTTAAAGTCTACCGGGAACAGCCACACCTGGCCGGACGTCACGGCTCGTGAAGAGCTGAACGAAGAACTGATGATATACAAGAGCGGGTAAAACACCGTTAGCAGTATGGCAAACAGAAAGATGTAGTTAAGTGCCATGAAAATGCGGTCACCAAGCGGGTCCGTGATCCGGTTACGATTAATCAGGTTGAACATGGATAAGCTCCTCCTTTACCACAAACTGTTCTGGGATACTTTGCGCGATATGCCGTTGACGATAACCAGCAGGATCAGGTTGATAATGGAGTTGAAGAACCCTACTGCCGAGGAGAAGCTGAAATTCGCTCCGATCAGACCCACCTTGTACACATACGTGGAGATGACCTCCGAAGCGCTTGTATTGAGCGGATTCTGCATCAGGTATATTTTCTCGAAGCCCACGCCCATAATGCTGCCCAGACTCAAAATCAACATAATAACAGTGACTGGAACGAGCGATGGGAGGTCGATGTGCCATATTTTCCGAAGCCTTGATGCGCCATCCATCTTTGCTGCTTCATAGAGAGATGGATCAACGCCAGCAAGAGCTGCGATATATATAATTGATGAATATCCCATGCCCTGCCACACACCTGACCAGACATAGATCGATTTGAAGTATTCCGGGATGCCCATGAAGTTGGTCATCGGGAAGCCGAGCAGTGTGAACAGCTTGTCTACCACACCGACATGCGGGGAGAGCATCAGAATGATAATGGATACCATGACAACGGTGGAGATAAAATGCGGAGCGTAGGTAACCATCTGTACGGTCTTCTTGAAGTAACCCGTTCGAATCTCATTCAGCGCTAGCGCCAGCAGGATGGGAATAGGGAAACCCGCAATTAAGGAATAGAAGCTGATGCCTATCGTGTTTTTGATTAACAACCAGAAGTTTGGAGATTGGAAGAAGGCTTCAAAATGTTTGAATCCAACCCACGGGCTTCCCCAGATTCCTTTGACCACACTGAAGTCCTTGAAGGCAATCTGGACACCCACCATAGGGATGTACTTGAAGATCAACAGATACAACACCGGGGGCAGCACGAGCAGGTAGAGCTCCCAGTGTTTCTTGAGGCTTTTGATGAATGGATGCTGCCGCTTGGGCTCCACATGTTTCCTCTGCTGGAGTTCCATCTTGGCGGGTATGCTTTCCGTAGCTCGACTCATTTGCGTCACTCCTTCTACACCTCAAGTGTAATAATACATTACATTTACATCCCTTAAACATCCTTTTTTCTGTTCTTGTTTCCTTGTTAAACATAAATGATGTAAACATTCATACCAGGTAGCGCTTTCTTGATTTGATAGTACATCGCCCGGTAAACTTTTATCAATTTGCAATTTTCTCCGACTTCTCTTTATTCCACAAACCCTTGTGTGACAAGCAATTGCGAGCCTTTTCTATTGGGAATCGTGTCCCTTATGTATGAATAAAAAAATCCCGGAGGTGGTTATATCTCCCCCGGATTTGACATGGCATTCTATGCGCTTGTAACCAGCCTGAACGTATGTGTGATCGGCGCTTCATTGGTTGTAGCGGATTGTGGCAGTTCCACGAGAAGTCCGTCTTCCGTCTGCTGATACGAAAGTACGTCATCGCTACCGACGAGTTCGATCCGCTCTACCTTTTCCAGATAAGGAATGATTAATTGTGGTTGTACGGTCTCATTCTCGTTTCGGTACAAACGGAAGGCATATACGGTGTTGATCTCTTCTTTCTGTGTGAAAGCCCAATCTTTCGTAAAATATGGCCCGCAGATCCGGGTTCCATAGACACCTTCTCCATGAGTACCTAACCATTCACCGAGGCCCTTGATGCCTCGAATTGCCCCTTTTGGCAGACGCCCATCGGGTTGTGGTCCTACATTCAGCGCCAGGTTACCGCCCTTGGACACGACTTCAAGCAGAATATGTGCCAGCTGTCTTCCCGTTTTATATTGATCATCGAATCCGAAGGCAAAGGAGTTCCCCACGGTAATACAGCTCTCCCATGGAATATTCATCGGATGTTCCGGTATGGTCTGCTCAGGGGTAACGATATTCTCATACGGCCCACCAACGGTGCGATCTGCAGACAGAAGCCAAGGTTGTGTGGTCTGACGCGCCCGTTCCACGACTTCTCCAAGCCTGATATCCTGACCGTGACGACCTTCGCGCACCCAGCCGGCATCCAGCCATAGACATTCGATCCGCCCGTAATTCGTCAGCAGCTCCATGATCTGCTCATGTGTGAACTCCACGAATTTCTCCCACAGCCACGGATACTTATGGGGATCGTACGAAGGGCCACGCCACATATGACGTCCACGCTCCATGCCCGGTGCCCAGTAATAAGGGGTATGCCAGTCCGCTTTGGAGAAATACGCTGAGATACCCAGTCCTTTGGCCCGGAAAGCGTCAAATAATACTCGACAGATGTCCGCATACTTATGGGTATGAAAAGGCGTGTCCTTGCCCGTGATCCGGTAATCCGTCGTTTTGGTATCCCACATGCAGAAACCGTCATGGTGCTTGGTGGTGAACAGGAAGTATTTGAACCCGTTATCTGCCGCCATCTGTGCCCATTCCTCAGGCTGGAAACGAATCGGATTGAAGGTTTTGTTGAGGTCGAAATATTCCCGTTTGAAGTCTTCCATGTCATCCGTCCAGTCGATATCATCACGCGACCAATCGCCATCCTCGTCGCTCAGCGCCCAGGACTCCACGAGGCCAAGCTGAGAGTACGGCCCCCAGTGCATCATCAGCCCCAGCTTCTGGTCCTTGAACCACTCCAGCCGCTCAATCAGCAGTGGGTCCTCCGGTTTGATCCACTCTTCCTCTTTGCTAAAATTGTGCACCCCGGCTTCAACAATCTGCTCTTCCTGCTCCAGTACGGTTTCTTTGGTTTCGCTCATCCTGTTTCATCTCCTTTGGATTAGATAAAAGATAAACCATGCATGTTACGTCTGGTCACTCCGATTGCAGTACCATCTTTCGATCGCTGTTATCCCCGGATTTCTTTTATTTCACTTTATAATTGTTGGAAATCCGGTGATAAAGGCGAGCACTTTGCTTCTTCAGATTGGTTCTGCACTCTCCGTTTTGGCGTAAACGCTTAGTTTAACTATTAAGGGGCGTAGTAACTTTGTTATCTCGATTGTGGTGGCATCTTCAATCACTATGAACCCCTTATTCCCCTCATTTCTATAGGGAAATCCAAGGACAGAGAGTGCGCGCTTCGCTGCTTCGGATTGGTTTTTTTTATTCTCCGTTTTGGCTTAAATGGTAAGTTTAAAAGTTCAACACATAAAGGGCGTAGTTGCTTCATCGATCCGATTGTGGTGCCTTCCCAATTACTATGCCCCCCAGATTCTCCTCTTGCCTCTAAGGGAATGTAAACTGGCTGATCTTGGCGAATGAAGTGCTCATAACTTTTAATGCCATGGGAGCAGTAAAGTAACAACGTAGCGTAACAACGCCATACCATTCTATCTTTACAGTGTGATTTCGCGGCCTTGGCGTGCCGATTCGTAGATGGCGCAGAGCATTTTCATCACTTCGACGCCGTCCTCGACGGGGCTAAGTGTTTCTTTGCGGCCCTGTGTGCTGTCGATAAAATGGTTGATTTCATTGCGAAATGAGCCCATAAAGTCGAAAGATTTGAAATCTACCTGTGGAGTCATGTTCAAAATGGTGTTGAATTTCTCACCAATAATTGAAATTTCCGGCTCCAGCTCGGCACCGCCTTTGTCGCCATATAGTTTGACCGAAGTCTCATCTGCTTTGGCATGGAGCGTGAAGCTGACATCCACGAGCAGGCTCGCACCATTCTCGAAACGAATCAGGGCATTTGCCATATCCTCAACAGTGTTCTGTTCCGCGTCGTAGTCTGCCGCTTTGTAGAACGACAGATTGTTAATGTTCGAGCGGTTCCCCAATCGGTTGGACACGTTAGCGGAGACGGATTTCACCTTCGGTCTGCCCATCAGATACCAGCAAATATCGATTACATGCACCCCGATATCGATTAGTGGGCCGCCGCCGGAGCGGTTGATATCCGAGAACCAGCCACCTGGATTGCCCAGACGACGCAGACTGGAGGCTTTGGCATAGTAGATCTCGCCCAGTTCACCCTCATCGATGAACTTCTTCAGAATCTGTGCATTGTCGCTATAGCGGCGAACAAAACCAACTTGCAGCAGCTTTCCGCTGCGGTGAACTGCCTTCTCTACTTCGAGCGCATCCTCCACCGTCTGGCAGAGTGGTTTTTCACATAACACGTTTTTGCCCGCGTCCAGAGCAGCAATGCTAATCTCGGCATGGGAATCGTTCCATGTACAGATGCTGACGGAATGGATCTCGGGCATTGCCAGTAGTTCTTTATACTCGGTAAACACATGAGGTGCATTATATTGCTTCGCGACTTCTGCGGCACGTTCTGCATTCAGGTCGCAGATCGCGTATATTTCAACGTCCGGGTTACTGGCGTAGGCTTGCAAATGGCAATCGGATATGGATCCGGCACCGATGACGGCGACTTTTAATTTGGACATAGTACTGATTCCTCCATAAATAAAATAATTAAAGTTCTGCAGAGTAGACGTTCCGGTTGCGAATCGTTCTTCCGATCGCTCTTATCCCCAGATTTCTTCACTTACCTTTTTGCAAAGGGGAAATCCGGGGATAAAGGCGCACGCTTCGCTTCTTCAGAATCGATTTCGCCCCCTCCACTACTTTTTCTGACTGAATTAACTTTCTGTTTGAGCCATACATAACAAGTCCTATTTCATTTAAAACAAGTACTCAGCCCTATGCCTCTTCCCATAGGCGGCGGACGTTATCCATGGCAATGCGTGAGGCCGTTTTGCATTCTTCCATGCCTTCAAATTCAACCGAGATATATCCGTCATATCCGGATTGTTTCAACACACGGAAAACTTCAGGCATGTTGATATCGCCATGGCCCACAATGGCGCCGCGCAGGTAATTGCCATGCGAGGTTTGGAACCAGCCTTCACCGGGGTTCCGGTAGGAAGGTCTCCAGTAGAAGTCTTTGGCGTGCACGATCGACGCGTATGGAATGTTATTTTTCACGGCACTCACCGGATCTTCATCCACGCAGAGGAAATTGCCAACATCCAGTGTGGTTTTGAAGTTGCTCCGCGCCGTTTCGTGTAACAAACGCTGAATTCGCTCACTCGACTGCACATAGTACCCATGGTTCTCCACGCTTGTTGTGATTCCAAAACCCGCTGCATAATCGGCTATCCGCTGACAGGCTTTCACCAGTACCGGTAGGTCGATCTCGAACTGTGCTACAGTTCCCTCTGGTGCAGGGCGGAAAGCCACGTCATGACGCATCAGCTTTACACCCAACGCAGCAGCCACATCCACATGTCGCATCACATTCTGTATCTCTTGCTCCAACGCTTCGGCGTCCTCCTGCACAACAAAGTTAGCGCCGATGGCATAATTGGAAATGTCGATCCCTACCTCTTTTGCCACAGCTTTGATCTCATCAATTAATTCCGGATTATTGATCAGACTGAATCCCATTGGAACAATCTCCACATGTTCCCCGCCCTGATCAGCAATCCAGCGAATGGCATCAGGCACGGTTAATTCTTTGCGATCCAGTGCTTGTTGCAGACTGTAGGTGCTGAGTCCAACTTTCATTTTCCCTCATCCTCTCCTGTAGTCGATGTCCATACCCAACGTATACCTTTTTCCGGCGGACACGACAATTCTCAATAATCGTTTGGCTCCCCTATTTTCCTTTTTCTAACCCAAATCCGGTGTATCCACAAACGTTACGGCCAGTTCAGACGTCTGATGAAGCTCGAGTACGATGATTTCATTCTCACCTTCACGAAGGAGCGGGACTGGTACATACAGTGTTTTTTGCGGTCCTTTATTCCAGTAGCGACCCAGATTGAATCCGTTTACAAATATAACCCCTTTGGTCCAGTTATCCAGTCGCAGAAAAGTATCTCTTACATCCGTGATATGAAACTTTCCTTGATAAAATGCCGGTCCCTGGACTTCGTTAATTGCTTCGCTAATCACATCGCTGAAATGCAAGCCAGACAGATCAGTTAAAGGCAGACAATGAATCGTCCAATCATATAGAAATTGAAAGCCATGTCGCACCCCCTCCGTAATCCCCTTCGGATCTCTCAGGTATGGACCATAGTTGATTCGCCCCATATTTTCGACAAAGATTAATAGTTCTGCGCCCTCTGGCGGTACTTCAAAGGATACCGATAATTCCGTATTCCCCCGTTCGAGCACACCTTGAAATTGCCCATCAACAAACACAAGCGCACGGTCATGCACCTCCTGAACCACCAGTTCCTGTCGCTCCCTGGGCCCGGATATTCGGGTTTGATAACAAATAAATCCATAATCCTGACCCAGCTTCTCCATCGGTTCCGGATTCGTACGTTGCACCGGGGCCGATATCTGGTCCAATTGTGTAAGTAATGACGCCTGCTGATTCAACTCCACTCGCCCATAGGCGATGGTTCCCTTTGATTCTGGCAGCACAAGCTCACCCATATCTTTGTTGTCATACCGAGCAATAAGATCACGTACGGCATGAAATTTTGCTGTCGGCTCCCCGGATTCACTGAGCAGTGAATCATAGTCGTAACTTGTAATCGTTGGTTCGTATTGATCCTTCTGCTGACAGTTCGCCCCGTTGTAAAATCCGAAGTTTGTTCCGCCGTGGAACATATAAAAGTTAACCGAAGCACCTGCCCGGAGCATCTCCTCAAACACACCAGCCACATCTGCAGCTTCTCGGGTGTGATGCGACTCGCCCCAGTGGTCAAACCAGCCGTTCCAGTACTCCATGCACATTAAAGGTCCGTCCGTCTGATATTCACGCAGCTTGGCGAACGCTTCTTCCGTTCCTGATCCAAAATTAACTGTAGCCAGATGCCCCGGGATTGATCCCGCTTGCAGCATATGGTCCGTCGGTCCGTCCGAGGTAAATAACAACACATCCATACCGCGTGCTACCATGCCATCACGTAAATATTGCAGGTAACTCGCGTCGTTCCCGAAGCTGCCGTACTCATTTTCAATTTGCATTGCAATGATCGGCCCGCCATGGGTGCTCAGAAGAGGTTTCAATTTGGGCAAAAGCACATCATAATAACGATCCACATGCTTCAGAAATTTTGCATTATTACACCGCAGACGAATTTCATCATCGGCAAGCAGCCAGGCGGGTAATCCGCCAAACTCCCACTCGGCACATATATAAGGACTTGGACGAACAATCACATGCAGACCCACATCTCCCGCAATGCGAATAAATCGTTCCAGATCAGCCAAACCTTCAAAACAATACTGCCCCGGTTGCGGCTCATGAACATTCCATGGCACATACGTTTCCACTGTGTTGAAGCCGCAGGCTTTCAACTTGAGTAGCCGATCCTCCCAATATTCGGGGACCACTCTGAAATAATGGATGGCACCCGACAGAATCCGAATGGGCTCGCCATCATACATGAATTGTGAACCTTTATACGTTAGCAACGCCATTTTACAACCCTCCCCACTCGCTCAGATATATGCCTAACCCGGACAACGTAGGATACCATCTGGATTCATGAATGCTTAATCGCATCTTTCTCGATGTGACCTGTGGGAAACAACAAATTCGCTTATGCCCCACCACCGTCCCCTTGTAAAACTCTTCCCAACCACCATCTGCCCTCTGCGACTCCAGTGTAAAACGCTCAATCCGTTGGCCTGTCTGGATATGTTCCATCAGCACCACCCGGTCAAACGATCGTTCCTCCTGCAAATCCAGCTCGATCCAAGCCTGCTCCGTTCCTTCGTGAGGACACCAATACGTTTCCCGGCGTTCCGTCAGCACTTCCGATACGGCATGTTGTTCATCCATCGTCTCCGATGCTTTTACTAGCGCCTGCAAGGCGAAATTTTCCTGAAAAATAGTGCGCAGTGAATCTCCCAATTCCTGTAGTCGCTCCACATCCCGTTCATGAATGAGACCACGCGTATCCGGTGGCAGATTGAGCAAAAAGGTGGCGTTGCCCCCCACTGCGCCGTAATAAACGGCGAGCAGTTCTTCCAGTGTTTTGACCTGGTCATCTTCACTGGCATGATAGAACCATCCTGGGCGAATTGAGGTATTCACCTCGGCAGGGTACCAGATCAGTTGGTCACCTTGGGAACGAATGGCCTCTCGGCTTCCCAAATCACTGTCCTGTGTATTGACTCTTGTTACAAACTCACCATCATCCACCTGCTGCGATTGCTCCTGAATCTTCTCATTATCCTGCATATGCGCTGGCACAACGCTCCATTCCGATTCCCGTGTGTGTCCCGCTTCATTGCCACACCAACGTACATCCGGGCCGCATACCGAGATGACAGCTTCGGGCTGAAGTTCACGAATAAGCGCATAATAGGCGTCCCAGTCATAGACCTGCCTTTTGCCATTTGGACCCTCACCACATGCACCATCAAACCATACACAGAAGATGTCGCCATAATTCGTGAGCAGCTCGCGCAACTGATGGAGGAAAAACTCGTTATACCTCTCGGCATCTCCATAAGTGGCTTCATGCCGATCCCAAGGAGACAGGTACACGCCAAACTTTAATCCACCCTCACGGCAGGCATCGGCGACTTCCTGAACCAAATCCCCCGCACCGTTCCTCCATGGACTGGCCGCGACCGTGTGGGCTGTAAACTGACTTGGCCACAAACAAAATCCATCATGATGCTTACACGTCAAAATCAGCCCCTTCATCCCGGCAGCCTTGCATGCCTGCACCCATTGCGCTGCGCTCAGTTCAGAAGGATTGAAGATCAACGGGTCTTCCTCCCCAGTGCCCCATTCCTGATCCGTAAATGTATTTACCGTAAAATGAATAAACGCGTAGAACTCCATCTCCTGCCATCTCAGCTGGCGTTCGGATGGGATGACCTGTGCTGCGGACTTAATCCATTCGGCTGGTTGCAGTTCATAATTCATGGCGTATCACTCCTTTTATTTAGCGCATCCCTATGTCACTAGACCACCCTTGCTTGGACCACTACTCATTGCACTACTGTCCATGAATGGCTGTGATGCAAGCAATAACTGCTGCTGGGCTTCTGCGACCATTTGTGGATCAATGGGATGTTCGAAGCTGCCTTCGTACCTCACGCCTGATCCCATATGGATTTCCGTGATACCCGTTTGTTGGACGAGGGTCTGAATCCCGTCTACGGTTACCCCAGAGCCAGCCATGACAGCGATATTCAGGGTTTGCCCCAATTGCTGAAGTTGTTTCAGTTCTAGCATCGCTTCAGGCGCTGTCTGTTTCCCTCCCGATGTAAGCACACGCTCCACGTTGCCCAATGTGTTAATGGTCTTGAGCGCCTCATTCAGGCTTGTGCTCACATCAATTGCACGATGAAACGTAACGCCCAGACCCTGAGCTTCGGCCATACATGATTGCAAGGATATGAGGTCGACTTCACCAGCTCCTGTAAGAGCGCCGATCACGATGCCAGCGGCTCCAAGTTCCCTCGCCACGCGTACATCCCGGGTCATGGCGTGGATGTCATCTGCGCTATAGCGGAACGAGCGGCTATGGGGACGGATCATGATATACACCGGAATGGAGAGTTGGGACAGCACTTGCTCCATGACACCATAACTGGGGGTAAGTCCCCCTTCAGACATCGCAGACACCAGCTCAATCCGATCGGCTCCTCCCTCCTCAGCTGCCTTGGCATCTTCTACATCCACAGCGATGACTTCCAATACAGGCTGTCTTTTCATAAGGATTGCTCCCCTCAATTCATCGTAGATTATTCCAGCACCGGTAACCCGTACCGATACCCATCACTCGCACTGCACACAGCCTAATCCATGACATAAAGGACCGAATGAACACTTCATCAGCGCTCCTGCGGTCCTTCTTCATCATTGTGGGCAACGGTCAGCTTCCAGAACGCAATCCGAAAAGGCTGACCTTCCTGAACGATATATGGTTTGTCGGCAATGATCTTCATGAATGGATTCTCCTTTGGGTACCGGATTGGGCTAGCAAATAGAGAGTGCAACGTATTTTATGTGCTTTGTTGAATCATTTTGTTATTTTTGTTATTTTTGTTATTTATAATGTTATTATTTATTAGCAATAGTCTAAAACGTTAGGATCAGTACGTCAATACAAAAAAGACACCCGGAGGGTGTCTTCATGTCTTGGATAACCTTCTGGTTATCTGAGCTTTTTCTATTTTTTACGCCGAGCCTTCGTCATTCGATTAAACATAATCAGAGCAGCAATAATCATGGCTATCATGGCAATATTACTCGCTACTTCTTGTGATAATCCGAAAAGAACTCCCAGGTTAGTCACTAGGCCTCTTACAATCAGCGCCACCACAACCAGCAGGATTGGACTCAAAAAATTATAATTTCTCATTCCTAGCAACACCCCTGACCCCATTGTTCAGAACTACGAATTTCATAACACTATCATAACAGTAGCTATTCTGTGTTACAACAAAGGACACCCGCGTACAGTGTCCTTTGTCATATACCAACGTATTCTGCTTTGGATGACAGAACAACCTTTCGATTGCTCTTATCACCTGATATTTCGATTATCTTCTACACCTGCTTGAATTCGATCCAATCAATCTGGAGGCCTGGTTTGGTGAAGTCCAGTTTCAATTCATACAGTCCTGCTTCAAGGTCTACTTTGACAAGTTTCTGTCTGATCCATTTACCTTCCGTACCATTTGTTTGAATGGTGGTTACCAACTGGTCATTCAGGAGCAGGTTACATGCACTTTGAGCAAGTTCCGGCTCAGGGGACATGATCTGTACGATAATCCGATAATGGCCGGCCTCGCTCACTTTCATATGGACGGGTTCAGCTACCGCAGGTTTCACCTGTGCGTTCTCAACCAGATCCTGAGCTTTTGCAGCAGATAGGGATGCATTCGCTTGGAACGAAGCGACGTTCTCCACGATTTCATGTTTTCTGCCGGACACCGGTGCATTCATGATGAACTTGCAGATGTTGATCGCCGAGCGTTGCAGCTCTCCGCGAGTCAATGTTCCATTTTCCAAGGATTCAATCGTGTTGTCGTCCCAGCCATTGATCTCTGCGCCGTAGTTCGGTACAACCATGTAGAGATCATTCTGCGCACGGATCATCCAGTTGGTGTATTTGCGATCCGCTTCTCCACCTTCGGTCACATCGTTCATAATCGCCCACCAGTCGGTCATTACGATTCCTTCAAAATTCCATTCGCCGCGCAGAATTGTGGTGTTCAGGTCATAGTTAGATGCTGCCCAGTGTCCGTTAACCGGGTTGTAGGAAGTCATGATGGAGTTCGCTCCGCCTTCTTTTACAGCGATTTCGAACCCTTTCAGGTAAATTTCACGCAGTGCGCGCTCAGAGACAACAGCATCTACTTTACTGCGGTGTTTCTCCTGATTGTTGCAGGCAAAGTGTTTCAGTGTGGCATTGGAACCACCCTTCATGATACCTTTTGTACATGCTGCGGCAAATACACCCGAGATCAGTGGATCTTCGGAGAAGTACTCAAAGTTCCGGCCATTGAGCGGGCTCCGGCGGATATTGAGTCCAGGTCCGAGCAGGGTATCCACCTGATTTCTCAGCAATTCCTGTCCTTCCATCACATACAACTCTTCAACAAGATCCTTGTTCCATGTCGCCGCAAGCAACGTACCAATGGATACCTGTGTTGCCTTCTCGCCACTATCCATACGAATACCGGATGGGCCATCTGCCGTACATGCTACCGGAATACCGTAGTTAAACAGGCTGTCGCTGACACCACCAAATGCAGATGCCGTCCCCGAAGTAACGAGCGGACTGCTCATGCCTTCTCCACGGACAATCGCCGCCAGATCATGATCACTCAGTTGAGCGATGAAGGTTTCCAGACTCACTTTGCCAGCCTTAACGTCACTCAGCTTGTGGCCCTGATTACCCGTCTGCTCCAGCGTTTGCGGGAGATTCTGCTCAATCCGGTTCGCCATGGATATCTTACGTTTCGGTACTTCTGCATAAGTCAGTTCATAAGATCCATCTTCCTTGCGCGAACCTGGTTTCATCCGTGTAAAATCTTCCGTTGGGGCCATCGCTTCTTGCAGTTGCTCCACCAATTGAAGAGATTCAATACTATAGCCATCCTGGCCATCAACGCTGACGTGCTGCACTTGTTTCACACTGGTTCCTACATGCAATCGGTATGTGCCTTCTTCCAGAACGTATGCGGAAGCATGACCCGTAACACCCGCATCATCGTAAGATGCCATGGCATGGATCGGGAAACTGATCGTCAGAAGTTCTGACTCGCCCGGCTGCAACAATCCTGTTTTGCCAAAAGCCACCAAAGCTTTTACCGGTTGTCCCAGTTTGCCTTGCGGGGCTTCATAATAGACTTGCACAACCTCTTTGCCCGCGTATGTAGTGCCTGAGTTAGTCACATTTACACGAACTTCAATGTAGGTTTCGCCGTCTTTGGACACGGATTTTGCTTCTTCGTGCTGGGCCAAAAACGTCGTATAAGACAGGCCGTAACCGAATTCAAACTGAACGCGCTCAGGTCGAAACGTTTCGAAATAACGATAACCTACATAGATATCTTCCTGATACAGGTTCTTGAACTCATTGCCGTAGTTGCTTGTCGAAGGGTAATCTTCAATGGAATAAGCAATTGTATCTGTCAGTTTACCGCTTGGTGTAACGTCCCCCGCCAGCACATCGGCAATCGCATTACCACCCTCCATACCGCCATGCCAGGAGTAAATTACGCCTTGGATCGGATGTAGATACGTTTCGTTTAACCAGCTCATGTCGATGATATTTGAGACATTCAACACAACGATTGTGTGTTCAAACTGCGAAGTAACTTGCTTCAACATCGCTTTCTCATCTTCTGTCAGTTGGTAACTTCCTGGCGCATCCGCATTATCCTGGTCTTCTCCTGCTGTACGTCCAATCACGATAATGGCTTTGCTGGATTTGCTTCTAGCCTGTGCAACCAGTTCATCCGTCAAAGGCATTTCTTTCTGATTCCATGGCTCGGCCGCCCATACTTTTCCGCCATCATCAAATGGATTTTCCTCAATCCACTTCTCATAGACAGCTGCCAGCTCTTCATTGACCGTTATATTCTTTTTGCTGCGCAGACCATCCAATAGATTCGTTGTGTAGGCCACATGAACACTACCGCCTGAACCCGTGCCGCTCCGATAATAATTGACTTGAATCCGTCCAAAAACTGAAACGTTTTCGTTTTCACGAAGTGGAAGCACTTGGCCTTCATTTCTGAGTAAAACGGCTCCTTCTGCGGCAACCGTACGACTAAACTCTGCAAACCCTTCCAATGGAACTCCGATTTGATGTGTGCTCAATGATTTCCCTCCTGATTGTCATCCCCAAATCTACGAATCGCTATATATAAAATGAACTATATAAATTGAACTAAAGAATATTTACACTGGACACTCCGATGACAGAATAACCTTCCGATCGCTGTTATCCCCAGATTTTATGAATCCCCCTTATATGGGGAAAATCCGGGGATAAAGGCGAACGCTTTCGCTTCTTCAGGTTTTTTCTGTCCTCTCCGTTTCGTGTAAATGTTTAGTTCAATTTATATAACAAAACGTACACTCATTTTATATAAAAGATATTCTATGATCTGGTAGATTCACTTGTACATAGTCTCATATTAACAGATTCTATCGGAGAAATTAAATTAGATTTGTGCTTTATTGATATAATTAAGACTTGTTCACAATTAGTGGCATAATAAAAAGCCACGGACACCTGTTGTCCGTGACTTTTCTTCATTTTATATTACTTATATCAAGTCGTAAGTTTCGCATACACCAGGAAGAATAACATGTCTTCGCCCATGATGACATAACCCGGAACCCGGTAGACCAGATCAACAAGGACAAATGCTACCAGTAACCCCACCATGACTGCCAGATGACGTGGCCGGAGTCGTAGATGTGCGTGTCTGTAACGATGGAACACAAGTGAGGTCGACAAGAAATATAGTAGCGCTGATCCAAATACAAATCCTATCATGAACACATAGTTTAGCTGATTTTGATATAACAGCTGAATTGAGGCAGCGATCATACTCATGGAGATGTAGATGAACAGATGACCGTATATGATCGCTTGCCCGGCAGTCTGAATCTCTTTGCTGACTTTTTTCTCCACATTGTCGAAGTATTGCCACCATATCGCAATGACAAATATGGATGTAAAGGCGGCAAACAGAATGGATTTCATATCCCAATGATCGGCTTGCAACACAGCGATAATGCTTACCACCGATTCACCCAGCAGGATAAGTGTAAAGAGCGCAAAACGTTCCAACAAGTGATGGGTCTGAACCGGTACTTTCACCAGATTTTTGCGTCCAATCAACGGAAGTACGATGTCCACAGCAATCCCCGCATACAAAATCACGTAGCGTAACCAGGAATCGAAGAACAATGAACCTGATGAGATCAATATGCCAATAAGGAAACAGATACCCAAGTAACGAGCCGCTTGCTGCTGATGCTCGCCTTTTGACTTGTGAGCCGTCAGATACTGAATCGCCGTAAATGCCCGTGAGCCGATATATCCGATGAAGAAGGACAGGTAGTACTGGTCAAAATGGGTAGAGAGGCTCGCCGTCATGACCATAACGGACAGAAGCTGAAGGATGAGGAATATTCGATGGATCAGAATATCTTGACCATAGCGGTTAATAAACAAGGTCTGACCGACCCATGCCCACCAAACAGGGATAAAAATAAGCACAAACTTCATTAAATATTCAAACGTAATTACTCCATGTTCGGCATGTAACAAGACATGACCCGCTTTGGAGACCGCTGCTACAAAGAGCAGATCGTAAAACAGCTCCAGCCAGGTAACCTTTTTCTCCATCATCCTTCGTTGCTCCTTTAGGTTTTTCTCATAATACAACGCCTGTTGCTAACTCAGTTACCTTCCCGCTGACCTGGTGACGCGCCCAGAGGAAAAACTCTGAGCGCCATCTACCTTACTTCATTGTACTGTAGCAGGTACGAGCGTTCTGACTTCGATCGGTTGCAGATTGTCCTCAATTTGAGGGCGGTATTTCTCAAACCACTCTGGCAGCATCAATTTTTGTCCAAGCGAATCAGCAGGTTCATCTTTGGCAAAGCCCGGAGGATCTGTAGCAATTTCAAACAGAATGCCGCCAGCTTCTCTGAAGTAAATTGCATTAAAGTACTGACGATCCCGAACTGGAGTCGGTTGGTACCCGTAATCACGTACAGCTTCACTCCACTGTGCATGCTCTTCATCGTCTTTGGCGCGCCATGCAATATGGTGCACGGTTCCTGCGCCGCCCATACCCAGAGCCATACGGGTCACTGGAACATCTACGACATTACCGATATCCCCGCTGGACCGGAAACGGGCATACTCTTCATTTTCACTCACTCTGACAAATCCCAAAATTTTCTCAAGAGCATCCATCGTTCTCTGCGGGTTTACACTGAACAGGACAGCACCACCAAAGCCTTTGATTGCTTTATCTGTTGGAATGCCTTCGTGTGCCCAAGTGCTGGTTGCTCCCTCTTCCCGTTCAACAAGCTCAAGCCGCAGGCCTTCGCCATCTTCGAATTGAAGCAGGTTTTCATTAAAGCGACTTGTTTTGGTTACCTCAATGTTATACTGTTCCAGCCGATTCTGCCAGAAGCCAATCGACCCAGGAGGAATGACATAGGAAGTGATGCCGACCTGACCTCCGCCAATTTTCCCCCGTGGTGATCCAGCGGATGGGAAGAAGGTAATGATGGTACCTGGGCTTCCGTGCTCATCGCCAAAATACAGATGATATACATCAGGTGCATCGAAGTTGATTGTTTTTTTCACCAGACGAAGTCCCAGAACTCCGGCATAAAAATCAACGTTGGCCTGTGGATCTCCTGCGAAAGCTGTAATATGGTGAATACCTGCTGTTTGAATAGTCATGATTAATTCCTCCTTGGTTTGTTAAGCATGTTTTAAATTTAGTAGGTGTTATAGATATTTGAGTTGGTTAAATGAGTTAGTTTATTGGTTTATAGTAAGTTTGCATTATCTTTAAATTAAGATATATGAGCTAGCGAATTGTATTCTAGTTGTTATTTTGATTGGCCTGTTCTTGTTTCAATTTATCAGGAGTAACGTCATCGCCGTTCGGATCATAGATGGTTGCATTCAAGAGAATGTCGTTGACCGAACCGCGAAAAGTTTGCAGATATTCCTGGCGAAGATTAACCCGTTCCTCTTTCTCCATCTCCGTCAATCCGCCCTCTTTGGCTTTTCTTGCAAGTTCATTAATTCTGGTCAATGTTGGGATCATCATCTTGATCTCTCCTTGTGTAATGGATTAAAGATATTTGTTTTGGTTGTTATTTATATTTAAATTAAATATCTTAAGTTAAAGATAAATGATTTGTGATCAGTTGTCAACTCTTTTATCAAAATTAAAATAAATGGACCTGCTCTCCACCTTACGTCATGTCGCTTTGAGATAAGAATCCAAACAAAAAGGGCTAGCCCCGTGATATCTAAACCAGTGGACTAGCCCTCATGTATTTATTTTATTAGCCTAGCTTTTGACCACAGTTCGGACAGAAGTTGGCTCCTTCATTTTTGGCTCCACAGTTCGGGCAGAAGTTTGGCTTCTTGTTGCCTTCTGTTGATGAAGATGAAGTTGAATCACCGTTGCTATTGCCCGCTGGCTTCTGGTCGGCATTCTGATTCTGAGACGAATTGGCATTGTTGTTGTTGTTCTGGTTTTGGCCTTGGTTCTGGTTCATGTTTTTCATCATTTCATTGGCCATGTTCATACCCATCATCATGCCCGCCATATCCGAAGCTGCGCCGCCGCCCTGTACTTTACCGGATGAGATGCCGTCTGTCATGCTGACCTGTTGATACTTTTGCAGATTACCAATCATCTCGTGCGAAGCGGTCTTTGTAATCATATCCTGAATCTCTTTTGGATAGTTGAAACTCATCACTTGGAAACCGGTAATCCCAATGCCGATGTCCATCATCTGCATATCCAGATCTTCCTGAATCCCTTTGGCAATATCCGATGCATTGGCCTGCAGGTTGAACATATCCTTCCCTTCGCGGCTAATCCACTTCATTAGAAGCTGATCCAGCACGGAAGTGATTCGGATTTTGACATCCTCCACCAGATAACTTTGTTTGATGCCTGCAATCTTATCGATCAGGGTCACATAGTCACTTACTTTAAAATTAAATGTGCCGTTGGCCCGAATCGGCATCCCGCCCGGGAGTTGTGGTGTTGGAATCAACACCGGACTTTGTGTGCCCCAGCGCACGGTGAACTCTTTTGTGTTTACAAACAAGACTTCGACCCGCATGCCGCTGTTGAATCCAAATTTGAATCCTTTTAATGTAGAAAGGAATGGAATGATCTCGGAATCGATATTAAATGATCCTTCGTCCTCGAAAATCCCTTCCACTTTACCGTTATTCAGGAAAATGGCGTCCTGACCCGAACGGATAATGAGTTTACTCCCCTTCTTGATCTCCCGGTTGCTCCATTTCCAAAATATCATGTCATCTCTGAACTCTTCCCACTCCACCACATTCGAAAACTGATTTCTGAAAAATCCCATACTCGTTCCCATCCCTTCTATTAGAAAATCCGTATACTCAGTAGTTATTAAAATGATCCTCTACTTCCACTATGTGAGTGACCGCCTCGCGATGTACCTCCACCGCCGCCTCCGCCGCCGTTGTTATTGTTCTTCTCGATTTTGCGCTTGGTTACGGTTGTACGGATATAACGATCCTGACGATCTATTACACTGGAATTGCTTGAATCCTCATAAGTCGCACGATTGACCGTGACACGCCCTCCGGAACGATAGGTCATCATGCCAACAACAATACCGCCCAGTACTACCGATACTCCCAACTGAAACCAGCCGTTGAACAAAATGTTGTTCGGATTCACACCCGGTTCGTACCCCATATATTTGTAAGAGAGCTCAATATATTTCTCAAATGCGAGTTTATAGTCCCCACTGGATAACTCAGAGGTAATCCGGTTACGGATAGAATCCAGTCGCTGATCACTCAGGTATTCTTTTGCCTTATAAAATCCCGCCAGATACACTTCGCGATTATTCATATCCATCGTTAAAATGACAGCATTGCCAAATTTCTTGTCGTACCCTAGCTCCTGCTTATCATAAAAATCTTCAGTTAAGAGCACGATATCCTGATTCTCAGCATTATTTGTTGTCAAAATAACAAAGTCCGTCTGCCGTTCCGCGCCATACTGATTCGCAAGTGCATTCAGCTCAACCTTATCCTGCTCACTCAGCAGGTTGGCCTCATCGTAGATGAGATTTTTGCTCTCCGCTGCGGATGCCGATGACATGGGAATCAACGGAGCAACAAGGGTGATCATAAGTAAAATGAGCGTAGCCATCACGACGACCAGAGGAGTTCTTTTTCTCATAAGAATCCACCTCCCATCATCCAGGAGACCAGCTTCAGTGACAGCAATGAGACGGCAGATACTCCTGCGAACCATCCGGCCACTTTGGCTTTGCTGATCGGCGGTTTGCCGACCACTTTCCCTGTCTGACCATTCATGGCAAAGGTATACTGTGCCCGATTGTAGTCATAGTTGACCATCCACACCGGGAGCAGCACATAGTCTGCATTTTTGAGCGTGGTATCAATCTGTTTGTCCGTGTAGCTCACGCTGGTATATCCGGATACAGTTGATGCAATATAAGAATCAATGTAAGACCTCGTTTTATCCTTGGCCCGTGGAAAAAGTTCCTCGTCTGTATAACTGTATTTTTCCGCAATGTACCCCGCCAGATACGGGGTCTTGAACAATTTCAGCTGGTTATATGGGAAAGGCTCCAGCTTATCCATCAGTTCATCCTTCATTTTCTCCGATGCATCAATGGGCAGGTTCACGTAATTCAGCCGAATCCGTCGGTATATATCGAAATGCTGTGTTTCCGTGTAATGGTAGTCGCCCTGGGTGTAGGATCTGACCTTGGTGCCACGACCATGCACTTCGATTTTGTTATGTAACTCGAACAACCAGAACGGGACGTACATGCCCGTAATGCTCTGAATACGATCGGCGGACATGAAGCCACTTGGCGTCAAGAGGCCGTTTTTGCACCACTTTTTGAAAGCCTGTTTGGCTTGATCCTTGTTGATCGAAAAGGGAATCACCATCGCGGGGGCCAGATTGCCCGTCAGCCGATCACTGAGTACAACCGCTGCACCGCAGAAACTGCATGTCGTCGCACTGGTCTCCGGTTCTGTCACAATGTCAGCTCCGCAGCTGTTACAGTGGTATTCTTTGACCTCATTTTCGGTGAATACTTGTCTCTTCAAGGGATCGGGGATCTGCTCTATGTTGTCTTGGCGGCCGCAGCTGGGACAGGATAATGCACCTGACACACTGTCAAAGATCATACCACTGCCGCAGTTTGGACATTTATATTCAATAACCGGCATCTGCTCACCTCAATGTTAACGAAATGGTATAACGTATTACTTATTCTTCAACTTCTCCTGAATTGCTGCGAGTTCTTCCTCCGCACTTGGCGACGCATTCTCATTATTACCCGCATCTGCGTTCATGTCCCTCTCGAGCTGGGCAATTAATTCGTCCAAATCATCTTCCTGTGCCCCAGCTCGAAGTTCTGCCAAAGCCTCTGCTTCGTTCAGTGCCTGATTCGCCCTGTCTTCCATGGCCTTCAATGCAGCATCAGCTCTGCCCGCAGATGCATTCCGTTCGTTGGCCTGTTGCTGCGCTTTCGCATCTGCCATGCGACCTTTTAGTTCTGCATGCCGCGCCTCCAATTGCCCCAGATCTGCAACCAATTTATCGTTCATATGCTTCATCATCTTGGCTTTGGCGGAAGCACGTTCATAGGCGGCTTGTAATTCGTTCAATTTGTCAGCCAACTTCACTTTCTTCTCCAGAAAACCACGTGCCTTGTCTTCATCTCCCGACTCCGCTGATTTCTCTGCATACCGCTGTAATTTCTTAACCTCGGCGCTGCACTCATCCAATGCTCGCTTTGCCCGGCTCTCATCCGACAACACCGCCGTTGTCTCCGCTTTTACCTGACCCAGATCACTGCTCAGACTTCGCATATACTCATTCACACTCTTCTCCGGATCTTCCGCCCGAGACAACATGTGGTTCACATTCGCCTTCATCACGTCTCTAAACCTCGATAAGATTCCCATTACTTGTTCCTCCTCCGAAAAGTTCATATGTATACTATAATACATGAATACGCCCACATACGTTTCACATTTCACGATTGCAAGTGGAGTCCATACGATCCAAAGTCGAGTAATGATGGAGTAATAAAAGAAAAGACGAACACCTATAGTTTCGCCTTATGATCGTGTATAAACACACAAAACTTAAGTATTAATCCTTTCCTCGCACTCCACAAATCCCTACCTAACTATGGTTCCATCGGAAGGCTCTCCACCGCTGTGAAGAACACATCCAACAGCTCAACATTGTACACTGTACGGATGTATTCATCGATCTGGGCTAAATCCTCTTCCCTTTGATACTCCAGACATGGACGGCCCTCACTCCACAGCACCCTGCAAGGGAACTTTGCGACAACATCCTTAATGATGTGATCGGGCTCAGCCACTTTATGAATGTCTCCCATATGAAATCTCCTCACTTCTCCTCACTTATCGTGTGCAATTATGCATTAATTTTGAAATACATAACGGTTCGATTCAGTGCACTTCATCACATTCTACTCGGAGAGTTATGGCAGATATCACACAGGCATTCTGCACACATAACAGTGACCTGTCCACCCAGGGTGCCATTCCTTCGCAAGTTGGCTATAATAAGGGGATCAAAGTTTTCGATAAAGGCAGGAAAATTATGCGTACACGAGTTCACTTTATTGCTCCCTACGAATCGATGATTCCTATTATACAAGAGTGTATTCCCCGTTTTCCCCAGTTAGCCATTCAGACAGACGTGGGCGACTTGGCAAACGGTGTGGAATTAGCAACTCAAGCTGAGAAAAACGGGGCAGAGATTATCATCAGCCGCGGCGGTACCGCCCAATTGATTAAAAAAGCAGTGACCATTCCCGTCATTGATGTGCAGTTATCGGGTTATGATATGATTCGTTCACTTACCCTGGCAAGCCAGTTTAACGGCCAAACAGCGATTGTTGGTTTCTCCAACATCACCTCTGGTGCACAATCGATTATTGATCTGATGGATCTGCCTCTCAAGGTCTATACCATACATAGCTCGGAAGATGTGGCACGATTGCTCCTGGAGTTGAAAGCTTCCGGGTACCGCCAGATTGTCGGGGATGTGATCACCGTCAACACCGCGAAGACTTATGGTCTGGAGGGATTGTTAATCCAATCCGGTCAGGAATCCATCCTTAGAGCGATGGAAGATGCGCAGTTGGTCTACCGTTATTTGAGCAAAAACCATGCGATATCGGTCATACTGAATGACCTGGTTACACGGGAACATCCGAATTTGCTTATTTTAAATGAACGGAATGAAGTCGTATTCGAGAACCTGACTGATTTTGAGAACAATCCGCTGACCGATAATCACATGTATCTCACCAATACCAGTCTGGAATTCCATCAATCCCAGATCCAGAATGTGTTCATGGTGGACGATTACCAGCTCACGGTTAACGCCTATGAAACGACCCTGGACAACAAGAACTACAAGGTATACATGCTGGAAAAAGGACAACCCTATGCCTTTGCACAATTCGGCATAACCACGTTCACGGACGCATCAATGGAGCCCATCGTTGCCGAATCCCCTGCCATGCAGATGGTATTAAGGAACATTCGAGCACTTTACGAAAATCATGAACCGATCTATCTGCTGGGTGAAGCGGATTCCGGTAAATCTTTTTTGGTCAAACATATTCATCAGATGTACTCCGGTGGCGGACTGTTATTACAGATCGATCTCTCGCAAGTTCCGCCCGGCCATTTGCACAAGATACCACTCGTAAAGGTTCGAAATGTAGAGATTAACCACATGGAGACACGTATGGAAGATCCGGAGTTGCTCTCCTTTATCCAGAGCTGCCTTCAAAGCCAGATTGGGGTTTTTATACTCGGGGAGCAGGCGTTGAACCCACATTGGTCACTCGATCTGGAGCTTAATACGATCATGATGCCAAATCTTGCGGATAGACCAGAAGATCTGGCTCCACTGATGCAGCATTTCCTTACAGGTTACTACCAGAAGTACGGAACTACTGCGGTGAGAATAAAAGAAGATGCACTGCAGCTGATCCAAGAACAGATCACACATATGAATGTCAACCAACTGAAACATCTGATCAAGCAGGCTGCACTTAATGAACAGGAATATGTAATTACCACGGCTACCTTATCCCGCTTGCTCGATCAGCAACCTTCTTCAAGCCCAATGAAGTTGAATGGCACGCTGAAGGAGATCGAAAAAGAAGTTATTCAGATTGTGCTTCAGGAGGAAAATAACAATCAATCGAAGGCGGCGGAGCGTCTGGGGATTAACCGGGCCACATTATGGCGTAAACTTAAAGATTAACTTTAAGTTTGCGTCTTTTTATCGCCTTGTTGTGTTGCATTTTTAAACACTATAATACTTATTTAAAATTTACAATAATTTATTGTTGCTATATTAAACGATATGGGATAATATAATCCCTGCAAGCGCTTCATAAAAACGATTACTTCATAAGGAGCTAACTACTATGAACATTAAAGCAACTTTAGATCGCATCCCTGGCGGTATGATGGTTGTCCCCCTGCTGCTTGGTGCAACGATCAATACATTCTTCCCGAATGCTCTGCGCATTGGCGGATTCACGGAAGCTCTCTTCGTTAACAGTGCCAGTACGCTGATTGCGCTGTTCCTGTTAATTGCCGGTACACAGATTACGTTCAAAACGGCAGGTTCATCTGTCGGCAAAGGTTTAACCCTGCTTACGTTCAAATGGGTGATTGGTGCAGGCCTTGGTTTTATCGCTATTTTGTTTGCGGATTCAAGCGGTTTATTCCTGGGTCTGGCCCCACTTGCCATTATCGCTGCGATGACCAACTCTAACGGTGGCCTGTACATCGCACTCGCTGGTCAATACGGTAAAGAAGATGACAAGGCAGCTTACCCGTTCCTCGCGCTTAGCGATGGTCCGTTCCTGACCATGGTAGCGCTCTCGATCTTTGGTGCAATGGGCTTTGCGAACGGCATGTTCTCCCCGATGGCATTCGTTGCTGTATTGCTTCCGCTCATCGTTGGTGTCATTATTGGTAATCTGGACCGTAATCTGGGGGATTGGCTGTACAAAGGCAGTGACAAACTCGTTCCGTTCTTTGCATTCTCCCTGGGTATGGGAATCAATTTCTCATCCATCATTCAAGGCGGACTAGGTGGCATTCTGCTAGGTGTTCTGACCGTGCTTCTCACAGGCGGAATCGGATATCTGGTGTTCAAAGCCATTGGCTGGAACCCTATCGTTGGTGCTTCCGAAGGTTCAACAGCCGGGAATGCGGTAGGTACACCTGCTGCCATCGTGGCTGCCAATGCTTCATTTGGCCCGATTGCGGAGATTGCCACTGTGCAAATTGCGGCGAGCGTTGTAACGACAGCTATCCTGTTACCCATCTTCATCGGGTTCCTCTCCAAACGACTGGAGAAATCAGGTGGCGTCGAGAAATACAATCAACGACCAACCACATAAACGGTTATCACCTGATCCGATATGTTTAATCTGTGCCAATTGATGATCTGACGGACTTCTTATGAAATTTTGCTTACAAGGAGGGATGACTGCATGAAATTAGCCATTATTGCAGATGATTTGACCGGTGCCAATGACAGCGGGGTGCAGCTTGCCCGCCATGGCTTGAAGACCAGTGTTCTTTTTAATATGAATGAAGAACCTCTTACACAATACGATGCTGTCGTCTTTGATACAGATAGTCGTTCCATATCCCCGCAGGATGCGTATGATCGTGTATATCGGGCTGCTGAATTGCTAACGAATAATGGATTTGAGACCATTTTCAAAAAGATGGACTCCACCATGCGCGGTAATATCGGCATCGAGATTGATGCTGTATATGATGTTGTGAAGCCGGACTTTATGATGATTGCCCCAGGTTATCCCAAAAATAACAGGACGATACTGGAAGGAATTCATTACCTGAACGGCGTTCCGCTGGCAGATACTGAAATTGCTCATGACCCGAAGACACCTGTTACGATTTCCTACCTTCCGGACTTGTTGAAACAACAAACCAAGTACGAAGTTGGCGAGATCACCGTTACCGATCTGGAAGCCGGGCAGCAGCATCTTTGTGCCAAGCTGGAGCAGTTGAAGGAAAACAATATTCCTTACGTGCTGGTGGACTCCACCGAGGAAAGCCATCTGGAGCTGGTACTACAGATGACTCGCGAGTTGGATTATACCTTTGCCTGGGCAGGCTCAGCGGGTATTGCCAACTACCTCCCTGCTCACTTTGCACTTGGATCCAAGTCTACCGTGCTAACCATACCCGAGAATCCGGGTCCAATCCTGACGGTGGTGGGCAGTGTAAACAAAAATTCGCGCGAGCAATTGAGTCGCTTGCTGCGCAAATCCCGTGTAGCTTCTGTCTCCTTCCATTCCTTCAAAGCGGTATCCGCAACCGCAGACCGCGCGGAAGAGATGGAACGCGTCTATAACGAGGTCCGAGACAAAGCGCTGGAAGGACAAGATGTTGTCCTCTACTCCACCGCTGAACAGATTGATATCGAATTGGCTCGTGCCACGGGCGAAGTTCGGGGGCTTAATCACACCGAAGTTAGCAATGAAATTGTACTCGCGATGGGTGAGATCTGCGCCAGACTGCTGGAGGAGGGACTGTTCAAGGGTGTCTCCATGACCGGTGGCGATACGGCAAAACAAATCTGTCTGAAATGGAATATTAGCGGCTTCGAGCTGCTGGATGAGCTTGAAATCGGCGTGCCGATCTCCAAGTTTATAGGCATTGATGATCTGCATGTGATTACCAAAGCAGGCGGATTCGGCAAACCTGATGTCTTTATCCATGCGATTCAAAAATTAAAAGGGGGTATTCTTGTATGAAACCTACAATTGGAATTACGATGGGCGACGCAGCAGGCATTGGACCGGAGATTATTATGAAAGCACTGGGTCATCAGGAGATGTACGATCAGTGCAATCCACTCGTTATCGGTGATGCGAAGATTCTGGAGCGCGTGCTGCCGGTCATCGGCTCAAGTCTGAACGTTAACGCGATTCAAGAGCCTTCCGAAGCCAAGTATGAATTCGGTACTGTAGATGTAATCGATTTGAACCTTGTCCCTGCGGACTTGGAATACGGCAAAGTATCTGCCGTGGCTGGGGATGCAGCATTCCAGTTTCTCGCCAAAGCCATTGATCTCGCCAAAAAACACCAGATTCACTCCATCTGCACAGCACCTTTGAACAAAGAAGCTCTGCATCAAGGGGGGCACCTGTATCCAGGGCACACCGAAATTCTGGCTGACCTGACGGATACGCAGGACTTCTCGATGATGCTGACGACGCCTAATCTGAGAGTCATTCACCTGACGACACACATGGGTCTGATTGATGCCATCGCGAGTATCAACCCGGAAAGAACCTACACCGTTGTGAAGCTTGCCCATGATACGCTGAAAAAAGCAGGCTTTGAGAATCCGCGCGTAGCCGTATGCGGAATCAATCCTCATGCCGGAGAGAACGGACTGTTCGGCAACGGGGAAGAAGAAGAAAAACTGCAGCCCGGCATTGAGCGTGCGCAGCAGGAAGGCATTAACGTCGTTGGTCCACTCCCGGCGGACACACTCTTCTTCCGCGCTGGCCGCGGAGACTTCGATATTGTGGTAGCCTGCTACCACGACCAAGGCCATGCACCAATTAAGGTAATGGGCATCGAGGAAGGCGTGAACATCACCGTTGGTCTGAAGGGCGGCATCATTCGTACGTCGGTTGACCACGGTACAGCCTTCGACATCGCAGGTAAGAACATCGCCGATGACAAAAGCATGCTGGCAGCCATCCGCTCCGCCATTGAGCTGGCACCGAAGGATCAGGGATAACACCAAGATTCATCCGGTACATGCGTAAGTCTGATCGTAAGATCAATTGTACACGTATCGGTGTATCGTCAGTATTCGATGAATAGAAAGAAAAAGGCAAACCCTTGTAAGTTCAAGGGTTTGCCTTTTTGTATATCGTCCACCCATTTATTCAGACCAATCATCTTGGTTGGTATTATGGCCATCAAACATATGCTAAACTGATCATAATAAACAAAGGAAGTGCAGAACTCCTTCAGACTTGCAGTACACATCGATTACGTGAAAGTTCACACCGACTTTAAATGAGAAAAAGGAAGAGATTCAATGGGAAGAAAACAATCTTTTACTGAAACAGAGCTACTGGATACGACCAAAAAATTAATTCTGGAGCATGGCTACGACGGTTTTCATCTCAAGCTGCTCTCACAGCATCTGTCCGGAGCACGGAGCACGATATATCAATATTACGCCAATAAAGAAGAGATTGTTGCTGCTTGTATGAAGCGTGTAATAGCAGCCGTGTTGGAGAATTCATTAGCCGTTGATGAGACTGATCCCATGGATGCTCTTGAGCAACTGCTTCTGATCTACGCAGAAGAATCGACGCTCCATCAACTTCTGGGAGATGCCAGTAAAATTAATACGACTAATTCTGCTGCGGCAGCGAGAGATCTTGAATTTATTGAGGAAGCACATAAGACCCTCAAAATTCAATTATCACGCTTATTTGAACGCGCACAGCAGGATCAGGCCCTCCGGCAAGATATCCCTCTACCTGTACTTGTTGGTGTATTCTTCAACTTAATTAATACGCCTAACATGATGAATATCCCTACGCCTGATTGGGGAAAGCTGCTGTTCCAAATGTGGATCGGAGGAGCCAAGAGCTAACTTTGTTCTTGGATTTAATTTGACACAAGTGTCATTTATGTCGTTTAATGATGAAGACCGTGTGGCCGCGCATCTAATTTGACACATGTGTCAAAAAAAGAGAGAAGGAGTTGAACAGATCATGTTTTTAGCGATGAAGGAGTTAATGCATAGTAAAATGAAGTTTTTGATGATTATCATTATCTTCGTACTCATGGCTTGGTTGGTATTTATTTTATCCGGTCTGGGGAATGGATTGTCCACGCTAGCCGCATCAACATTCAAGACCATGAAGGCTGATTATGTCATCTTTGAAGAAGGGGCTCAGTCTTCCATGAGCAAGTCACTGCTGTCAGATCAACTGGTGGCGAAGGCGGAACAACTTCCTAATGTGGATGCTGCATCACCTATGGGAAGTACGATGGCAACAGCAATGAAAGAGACGAGTACCAAGAATGAAGATAAAGTCGATATAGCGATTATAGGAATTAACCCAGGAAGCTTCCTGGAACCAGCTATTGTAGAAGGTGAAAACCTGTCTTCCGAGAATCCCACCGGGGTGGTTGTGAATTCGACCCTAAAAGATGAGGGCTATAATATCGGGGACACCTTTCAACTGGATGGCACGACGGAATCATTGACCATTATCGGATTTGTGGAGAATCAGACCTATAACCACGTTGCATCCGTATTTACCCCAATGGCTGAATGGCGGAAGATTGCCTTTGCGGCTCCAGGTTCAGATAAAGGAATTGCCGGAACGGTTAATGCGATCATGTTACAAGGCGAGAATATTGATCCAGAAACTATAAATAAAGAGTTATCCAGTACGGATACAGTTACCCGGTCGGAAGCTGTGCAAGGCATGCCAGGATACAAAGAAGAGAACGGAACGATCCTGATGATGCTTGCATTTCTGCTCGCGATCTCTGCATTTGTACTCGGGGTATTCTTCTATGTCATTACGATGCAAAAAACCAACCAGTTTGGCATTATGAAAGCGATAGGCGCTAGTAACCGTTTCTTGGGAAAAGCCATTATCTCGCAAGTGTTTGTCCTTTCGCTGACTAGCATTGTTGTTGGAATCTTGCTGACTTATGGGACAGCAGCAATTATGCCAAAAGGAATGCCATTTAAGCTGGAAACCAGTCTTGTCTTCAATTATTCTATTATCCTGCTGGTTATCGCTATGTTAAGTTCACTGGTATCTGTTCGCAAAATTACAAAGATTGATCCGCTTAAGGCGCTCGGGAGGGTTGAATAATGAGTAAGGGATTGCACATGCGGGAAGTCACCATGTATTATGCCGAAGGAAACAATCGGATCACCGCGCTCGATCATGTATCCATATCCGTGGAACCGGGGGAGTTTGTTGCTGTGGTTGGACCTTCTGGTTCTGGTAAAAGTACATTCTTATCTATTGCTGGGGCAATGCTGAAGGCCTCCGAAGGAGATATTCAACTAAACGGAAATCATATTTCGAAGCTTACGGAGAAAGAGCTATCTAATATACGGCTGCAAGAAGTTGGATTTATTATGCAATCTTCAAATCTAGTTCCCTATCTAAATGTCCTGGATCAACTGCTAGTTGTAAAAAGAATGGCGGGAACGGTTAAAAAAGAGGATAAGGCATTTGCCACCAAGCTGCTGGAAGAACTGGGGCTCGGTTTGAAGTTAAAAAGTTTCCCCGAAGAGTTATCCGGTGGTGAGAAACAACGGACAGCCATTGCGCGTTCTTTAATGAATAATCCCAACATCATCTTGGCCGATGAACCAACCGCCAGTTTGGACACCAAACGAGCCCATGAAGTGGTTAGTCTAATCGCGCAAGAAGTGAAATCACGCCAAAAAGCGGCCATTATGGTTACCCATGATGAACGCATGCTTGAATATTGTGATAAGGTATATCGGATGTATGATGGCGGTTTGTCCCTAGCTAAATCATAAATATATGGACCCAACCCTATACCATGTCCTTAGCTATTATTTTCATGAAAATCTCCTGTCCAGAAAAATAGCCCGTTAACTAGCAATTTAAGCCTGTCCATCACTCCGCTTGTTATCTCACCTAGGCGCTAAAGTCACTGGGGTCTTTCACCCACAAGCATCATTTCATGTTTGCTCTGCGATGGTCTGCTCCGTCGATAGGCACTTGGTGACATACCGCTCTGTTTGTTGAAGATGCGATTGAACTGGGAAAAGCTGGCGAACCCGCACTGTGCAGCAATGTCCGTAATTTTTTCACTCGAATTCAGCAGCAATTGCTGGGCATTTCGAATACGGGTCATCTGCACATACTCCGTGAAGGTGAAACCAGTGACCCTGTTGAATTGGCGGGACAAGTGGTGGGCACTTACATAAAACCGCCGGGACACCTCGTCCAAAGATAAATCCTGCTGATAGTGGCTGTGAATATAGGATGCAATGGCATACATGCGCCGGGACATCGATGATCCTGTCTCTTCTCGCACATACCCGTTCTCTGCCGCGTAACGATGAATGGCACACAGAAATTCTACAAATTTATGATGGATCACAACCGGTTGAAGCGTAGAGCACTGCTGGGATATGGCAAAAATATCATTGATGGGCGCGAGGATTTCTTTGCGCCGTTCTTCCGGGAAGCGGAAAATCGGAACCTCTTCATCAAAAATGGAGAATAGTTCATTGTAACCGCTCTCAAGTCCTGGCATATGGCGAGGCATCGCAAAATTAATCATCAACCGTTTTGGCGGTGTACCTTTCGGATACTGCGTCTTATGCAGCAAAGAAGGTCGCAGCAGCACGATATCCAATGGCTGAATCTCATATAAACTGCCTTCAATAATATGCGCAGCCGTACGATCCAGAAGAATACAGACTTCATAGAAATCATGAAAGTGCTGAAACTCCATATTCAGGTCATGAGAACGCTCGTCATAGTCCAGATGATAAAAGAGTTCGTCTCCAGGCTGATTGACATGGATTACATATCCCTGCTCGTATGTCAAAACGGATGTTGTCATGGACATGCCTCCTATCCCGATACTAATGATTTTATTTTAGCATGAAATGCAATAAAAAGACGTCTTTTTCAGCATACATTACGTAGTTTGCTCCCTTTCCCCTTTGTTATGATAGAGTTGATATGTTAGCGCTTGCAGTATGCTTGCTCCAACGACGACTACAGCCTGTACTTACTACAAACCAAGGTGGGAAACCAACATGAAAATGAATTCCTTGTATACTCGGATCCATACCATAGTTAAACACTTGGAACGTGCACGACTGACCTCAAAGACATATATACCGGAGCTTTATCATAAAGAAAGTGGTTACCACTCCTGGGAACTGGTGCATGAAGACCCTTCCTCCTGGAACGTATTTCGTAAAGGTGATGGCTGGGGCGGTAAAGATGTACACAGCTGCTTCAAAAGCCGGATTCGCATCCCGGATCATATGGAAGGAAAAAAAGTCGTATGTACCATTGTCACCGGCGCGGATGATATCTGGAACTATGATAATCCGCAATTCCTGGCATTCCTCAATGGGGAATTGATCTGTGGTCTGGATGTGAACCATACGGAAATTGACCTGACACCTGCCGCGGCAAAAGGGGAAGAATTCGAACTGGCTTTATATGCATACTGTAGTACTTCGGCGGCCGATGTCTTTCTCAATGTCTATGTAGCTGAGCATCATCAGCCTGTCACCGATCTATATTACGATCTCAAGGCTGCGCTGGATGCTGCGGATCTGCTGCGTGAGGATGACCTGGAGCGGCTGAATTTGGTCGAACATCTGAATAAAGCCGTGAATCTGCTGGATTTGCGTCAGGAGAACAGCGCAGAATTCCATGCGTCGGTGCTGGAAGCGCGCCGATATTTGCAAGATCATCTCTATGGTGATGTCCGCCCTGCTGGTGATCACATCCCAACCGTTCACTGTATCGGACACACGCATATCGATGTGGCATGGCTATGGACATTGGATCAGACCCGGGAGAAGGTCATTCGCAGCTTCGCGAGTGTATTGTATCTGATGGACAAGTTTCCAGAATACACGTTCATGTCCTCGCAACCCCAGTTATATGCGTACCTGAAAGCAGACTACCCGTCTCTCTATGAAAAAATCAAGGAAAAGGTAGCCGAAGGCCGCTGGGAAGCCGAAGGTTCGATGTGGCTGGAAGCTGATTGTAACTTGATCTCCGGCGAATCCATGATCCGTCAAATTATATACGGGAAGCGTTTCTTCAAGGAAGAGTTCGGCGTGGAGAACCGTGTTCTCTGGCTGCCGGATGTATTTGGTTATAGTGCAGCGATGCCGCAGATTATGCGCAAGAGTGGCATTGATTATTTTATGACAACCAAAATTGCCTGGAATGATACAAACCAGATTCCGAACGACACAATGTACTGGAGAGGAATCGACGGATCAGAGGTCCTGACCCACTTCATCACAGCAACAGACTATGACAAACATCCCGATTTCAGGCAGCGTCGCTTCGAAACGACTTATAATGGACGGTTTAATGCTTCGCAAGTGAAAGGCACGTGGCAGCGATACCAGAACAAAAACATCAATGCAGATGTCCTGCAATGTTTCGGTTTCGGGGACGGCGGCGGTGGGCCAACCGAGGAGATGCTGGAGCATGGCAGACGACTTGATGTCGGATTGCCGGGTGTACCCGCGGTGAAACGTACCTTTGTACGCGAGTTTTTCGAGAAGCTGGAGCAAAATCTGGCGGATGTTCCTTCCGTTCCCCGCTGGTCGGGTGAGCTGTATCTGGAGTATCACCGGGGTACCTACACGTCCATGGCGCGCAACAAACGGTACAACCGTCATAGCGAATTTGCACTGGCCGATGCCGAACTGTATGCCATGATTCATCGTCAGGCAAATGCACAGGCGGCCTATCCAACCGATGCACTGGAGCATGCATGGAAGCTGACGATGCTGAATCAGTTCCATGATATTCTGCCGGGCAGCTCCATTGAGCAGGTATATGTGGATTCCAAAGAGCAATATGAAGAAGTTCTGCGTGTCACGGATGAGCTGAAAGACAGCGCACTGAACGGCATTGCGAGCCAAATTACATCTGATGACGAAGCCATTGTCGTATTCAACACCACCGGATTTGTACGGACGGATGTGGTTGAACTGCCTGCTTTTGCGAGAAAAGTGACCGTCTATGATGGAGATCGCCCTGTACCAAGCCAGCGTACTCCCGAAGGCGGACTCGCGTTTCTTGCAGAGAACGTGCCTGCATCCGGGTATAAATCCTTCCGAATCACACCGGATCTGACAGGCGAGCTTGTCGCGGGCGTTTCGGTTGCACAGTGGGAAACAGATCAGCGCCACATCCATACACCTTGGTACGATATTCACCTGAATGAAAGTGCCGAATTCACATCCGTATGGGACAAGCTGGAGGGCCGTGAGCTGCTTCAGTCTGGTAAGCGTGGTAACGTGCTGCAAGTGTTCGAGGATCGACCTGCGGAATACGAGGCATGGAACATTGACGATTATTACGAACAGCATATGTGGGAGATTAATGACCTGCAGTCGCTGGATTGGGTTGAAAGTGGGCCAGTGCGTTCCGTGCTTCAAGTGAAGCGACAGTTCCTGGACTCTGTCATTGAGCAAACGATCATCTTCTACGCGCATACACGCCGGATTGATTTCCGTACGTTTGTGGACTGGAAGCAGGAGCATTTGCTGCTGAAAGCCGCCTTCCCGCTCGATATCTGGAGTGAGAAAGCAGTCTACGAAATCCAGTACGGCAACGTTGAGCGTGCTACCCACCGTAATACGAGCTGGGATCAAGCCAGGTTCGAAGTGTGCGGACAGAAGTGGGCCGATCTGGCGGAGAACGGGTACGGCGCTGCTCTGCTGAACGACTGCAAATATGGATATGATATTCATAACTCCGTGATGCGATTGTCGCTGATCAAGAGCGCAACGTACCCGAATGAAAATGCCGACAAAGAGCAGCACGTATTCACCTACGCGCTCTATCCGCATCAGGGCGACTTCCGTGAAGGACGTGTCATCCAAGCCGCTTATGATCTCAACCGTCCTCTGGTTGCCCGTGAGATTGTATCGCAAACCGGTGCATTGCCGGGAATATGGTCACTGGCATCGGTAGATCAGGATAATGTCGTGCTGGAGGTTATCAAAAAAGCCGAGAACAATGATGATATAATCATCCGTCTCTATGAAGCACACGGCCGCCGCAGCCGTGCTTCCCTGCAATTGCCTGAGGGAGCAGGTGCTACGGCGTATGTGTGTGATTTGCTCGAGAACAACGAAGCAGAATGCGCCGTGGAAAATGGTCGAATTACTTTTGATATCAAACCGTATGAGATTCTGACCTTCCGTATCCCTGCCGGACACTAAACAGAACTTACGTAACATGGAAAACTGCAACAATGCTTAATATGCTTCAACAATAAAGGGCTGCCTCCTGTCATATCTGACATGGGAGCAGCCCTTTATTTGTCGTTCTTTAAAATTCTTCGTACTCGCTTGGGTCCTGATCCCACAACCGTCCATCTGGACGATTAAATGCAGAGATCAGCTGCATCTCTTCTGTGCTCAACTCAAAATCGAATATATTAATATTTTCTTGCTGATGCTGCAAGGAGCCCGCTTTCGGAATTGGAATGGAACCCAGCTGAACATGCCACCGCAGAATGATCTGGGTTGGTGTTTTCCCATGCGTTTCCGCGATTCGAAGAATGTTCTCATCCTTCAGAATATCCTGTACCGCATCATTGCCACGTCCAATCGGACTCCAGGACTCGTTCACAATGCCATGCTTCGCGTCCTGTTCCCGCTGATCAGCTTGGTCAAAGAACGGATGCAGCTCAATCTGATTCAGACTCGGTGCTACCCCCGTCTCCTTAATCAGGCGTTCATTGTGCTCAGGCAGGAAGTTGCTGACGCCGATGGATCGGATATATCCACGCTTTTTGGCTTCGATCAGTGCTTGCCATGCCTCGACATACATGTCCTTCTTCGGATTGGGCCAGTGAATCAGATACAGGTCGTAATAATCCAGATCCGCTCTGTACAGGGATTCCTGGATCGCCACGAGTGCTTTATCCTGAGCGTGATAACGCCCCGGCAGCTTCGAGGAAATGAGCAGTTCTTCTCTGGCGATGGAGCTTTGCTTAATTGCTCTGCCCACGGTTGCCTCATTCTCATAGTTATACGCCGTATCAATTAATCGATAACCCGCATCCATGGCGGACGCAATCGATTTAACGCCTTCTTCACCTTTCAAACTATAGGTACCAAATCCAATTGCAGGTACTTTCAAGCCATCGTTCAATGTATATTCCGGAATCTGACGGTTCATGTGAGACCTCTCCTTTGCCAAAAGGTTAGATTTTCGTTCCGAGATTAGATTGTTAGAAAATATACGTCCTCTCGTTATTCTACCCCTTCACGCCGGCTTGAATCAATGCGAACTCCTCTACATCTAAGCCATCCAATACCACTTCAACTCGGTAGACCTATCACAGACATATACATCTATTTGCCATCTCCTACAATTATATCTGTGATGATGTCTAACTGCTTCTCTACCGCAATAGGGTCACTCGGAAGGAACTGATCAAAGCTAATGGAGTACACGTGACCCGCTTTCCCGGCTGGTGAGGCATCAATCAACTTTTGCACATCCTTGAGCTTGTCCTCAGCTCCCTCATTGACGGCCAGGAACAGACGGTCACCGATAAATTCGGGAATGACCTCGGTGGAAATCTCCCACGTTTCTCCGTGAATGACGTCCGACTCTACCTTGGCCGTTGGCTTCAACCCAAGATATTTATAAATAATGTTGCCCCCCATATTGGTATCTCCGTATACAAAAAGAGCATCTGGACGCACGTTTAATATAGAATACGTTTCATCCGCACGAACATAAGGGCTAATTTTCGCTTTGTACGCTGCGATTTTGGCTTTGAATTGCTCATTCCATAACCGCGCTTCCTCTTGTTTCCCGAGAATATCCCCAAACATCTCCACATCTTTAATCGGGTCATTATACTGCTCGGCAACAATGGTTGGAGCGATCTGACTCAGTGCATCATACCCGCCTTCCACAGCTTCTGCGAATGCTGCCGTTGTCACAATCAGATCTGGCTCCAGTGACAGGATTTTCTCGGCATCTGGCGGAACGCCCACATCTGAAATACCGGAAGTATCATCTATAAGTGGGTTATCTAAGATATATGTCGTTGTGCCAACCGGCTTCACCCCCAGCGCCATCAACTCACCCAAGTGATAGAAGCTGACGACTCGCTGTGGGTTCACAGGAATCTCGGTTGCGCCTTTCAGATGTTTATATATTCGCGTTTCCACAGCTGTGCTGTCTGTAGCTACAGCAGTGTTCGTATCTGATGAAGCTGGCTGGGAAGCCGTTGCTCCTGGAGTACTACTGGTCTGGCATGCACTTAGAAGCAAGGATGTGCATAATAACATCATGGCCCCAAAGGCTGGTCTTAAAAATCTAAACATGGATGTGTCCCCTTCCCCAATCCGTTGATAATAAGTCTCATTCTCATTATGAGAACCGGAGTTAGGGGTTACAATAGACGATTCTAACCCACGTAATGGATTATACTGAACTTGAACCCGTTTCCGATATTGTGTACGAAATTGTATTGGCGATAAGCCGGTATGCTTTTTGAACAAGCGACTGAAATAATACATATCCGCATAACCTACGTTGCTTGCTATTTCCTGGATACGGGCTTCGGATCTTAGAAGGTACTGCTTGGATCTGTGAATCCGCACATGAATGAGATATTCAATCGGTCCTAGTCCAATCTGGTTTTTGAACAAACGGGATAAATAGCTGGCACTGCAATGGTATCTCTTGGCCAGTTCCTCGGCTGTAATCAGCTCGCTATAGTGATCGTGAATATAGTGGATTGCGTCAGTGACGATATTGGGTTTGCTGTTTTCCTTTTTAGCCCATGTCTGAATCTGTTGCCGCATGATCTCGTACACCAACGGAAGAAAGACCGACTGTGCCTGTAGCTTGTCTATGGAGGCGGGTTCTTGCCACAGACGGTTCATGGCTTCACACTTTTCCTGAACAGGGAGTAATGCATACGGTGCAAACCCATACGTCATCTGGAAACCCTTTCGATCTTCCGGCGATTCACACTTGGCTGTATATAAAATCAGATAACAGGCAAAGTCCTGTTCCAACGGTGTAATACTTAGCCCAGCATCTGCTCCCCCGTGCAATATGTATGCTGAATGAGTCTGGTAGACCTCGCCTGATATCCTTATCCTAGCCTCTCCATGAGTAGTGATTAAGAAGAAGCTGTTATGTGCCACATCGTGATCAGGAACCGCTCCATGCTGCGCACGATAATACCGAATATCCAGTAATCTAACGGCAGTTCGGCTCCACTGTTCGATATGAGCTTCCCAATCCATACACGTTCCCCCTACTTCTTCGTTCTTAAAATATGCCTATTATATCACAGACAAAAAGCCATCAACCCAGATGGGTTAATAGCTTATGAATGAGTAGTATATTGGAAAAGGATAGAGCTGTTATGAGCCCCTAGTACTCTCGCACCAATTGTTTATCCTCTTTCAGTTGCACAATGTCATGTCCGGTTGGATTCTGGAAGGCCCGCAGTCCAAATGTTGACGCCACCGCGAAGATATGGTCAAAGATATCTGCCTGAACGTTCTCATATACACCCCAGTTGATATCATTGCTGAATGCATAGATTTCCAGAGGCAACCCGCGATCTTCCGGTGCCAATTGACGCACAATCATCGTCATATCTTTATTGATTTTTGGATGATTCCTCAAATATTGATGGATATATTCCCGGAATACACCGACATTTGTCAGCTGTCTGCCGTTCACGTTGCTTTCAGTATTCACCTGGTGCTCCATGTTGTACGCTTGAATTTCTTTAAGTTTGGAAGTGACATAATCCGTCAGGTAATGAATCTTCTCAAATTCCGCCACCATCTCTTCCGTACAAAAACGAATACTGCTGATGTCAATATAGATACTCCGCTTAATCCTTCTGCCACCGGACACCTGCATGCCTCTCCAGTTCCGGAACGAGTCCGAAATAAGGGCATAGCTTGGAATCATCGTAATCGTTTTATCGAAATTCATCACTTTCACTGTGTTCAATGTAATGTCGATGACATCGCCGTCCGCATTATACTTGGGCATCTCGATCCAGTCTCCGACGCGCACCATATCATTCGACGATAGCTGTACGCCAGCCACGAGGCCCAGGATCGAGTCTTTGAACACGAGCATTAATACCGCCGATAACGCCCCAAGTCCACTGAGGATAATGAGCGGATTCTGTCCGATCAGGCTGGAGATGACGATAATGCCCCCGATAATGAACAGAACGATCTTGGCTACCTGAATGTAACTCTTGATTGGACGAATCTTCGACACCTCATAGGTACGATAGATATCATCGAATACATTAAGCAAAGCATTCAGTACCGTTATCATGATGACAATCATGTAGGTCATTGCTGCTTTTTCAATTATGGCCTGATAGGGCGAGAACATATAAGCCGAATAATAGATTATAATGGCTGGCACAAGATGCGAAAGTTTCTGAAATAAATTTTTTTGAACCACAATATGGCCCCACTTGAAACGGTTGTTACTTACGATACGATGAACCGTCTTCAGTACCACTCGCTTGGCAATCACATTCGCCAATATCGAGATCAGTGCGATAAAAATAATCATAATGATGTTTGAAAGATAACCAATGGAGGGTCCACTCATGCCGAGTTCTTCTAGTTGATTTTTAATAAAGTCCATTGTTTCCTCCTGACATAATCTAGTTTAGCCTATTATTATAAAGTAGTTTGAGAGGGCAAGCAAAGTTTGTGCTCCCGCTCCGTTCTTCCTATGTATTATATATATTAAAAAAAGACCCTGTCATTCAAAGAATGATGGGTCCACCTGATTATGTTATCTTTTCATCCTGCTCACGTGAAATGTCCAACAGCTCAGTTACCGTCACCAATCGGTACCCTTCTGCGACCAGTTCCTCCACCAGCATACGAACCGCCTCCACCGTCTGGGAACGGTCTCCGTACCCGTCATGGAATATCAGCACGCTGCCAGGTTTTACCGCAGACCGGGTATGCTCCACGATATGCTCAACGCCGGGATTATCCCAATCTTTCGCATCACCGTTGACCGCACCAATCGTGCGATATCCACGCTCCGCTGCCAGAGACAGTATATCATCGTTTACGCCAAAATACGGCGGTCGGAAGCTGCGGGCAGGTTGCCCCGTAACTTCTTGAACAAGATGTTCTGCGCGTTGCAACTCTTCCCCGGCTTCCTCCAGAGTCAGTTTGGTCAGGTCCGGATGCGTGTATGTATGGTTTGCGATCTCATGCCCTTCACGGTGTACCTCCGCCGCAATCTCCGGATGAGCCTCTATCTCTTTACCAATCATGAAAAACGTTGCCTGCCCACCGGCACGACGGAATATCTCAAGAACTTGAGGTGTATACACCGGATGCGGCCCATCATCAAACGTAAACGCCACAACCTTTTCCCGAACAGACTCCTGCTCTACCATCGCGATATTGACCATTAATAATGACCCCTCTCTGCAACTGACTGGCTACATACCCCTTATTATTCCATGTCCACAGGCTCCGGTCTAGTCCAGAGATCACACCTTGCGAACTCCCAGCTCAAGCTGATATCTACCAGAAAGTGAATACAGCGAACGAGCAAGCAAGTAGCAAGACCTTTTACCTCACGCCCTCCAGTCCAGCCTGCATCTAACCTTTAATCGCGCCTGCAATCATGCTCTTCTGCACCTGTTTGTTCAACAGCAGATAGATGATCACCGTTGGCACCGTCGTAATCATCAGTCCCGCACCAATGATGCCCCATTGCGTAATGTACGTTCCCACCATCGACATCATGCCCACCGTCAATGTCTGATAAGCCGTGTTATTGATAAACGTGACCGCAAACATCAGCTCATTCCAACACGACAAAAACGTGAAGATGGCTACCGTTGATATAGCCGGGGTTACCAGAGGCAGAATGATAGAGAAAAACGTCCGGTAGATGCCGCAGCCGTCGATCACCGCCGACTCCTCCATCTCTCGCGGGATACCTTTGAAAAAGCTGCCCAGAATGAATACCGCCATCGGAATGCCAAACGCCACATAGGGAATGATCAGTGACCAATAGCTGTTGAGCAGGCTCAGATTCTTCAAAATAATAAACAATGGCAGCAGTGCCGCATGGATCGGCACCATCATGCCCAGCAAAATAATCGTCATCGTGAACCCGCTGAGCCTCCAGTTCATTCTTGTGATTGCGTATCCCGTCATCGAAGATAAGATCAGTACCAAGACAATGGAGGCCGCAGTAACCAGCACGCTATTCATAAAATAGGTTAGCACATGGCCGTCGGACATGGCTTTGGTATAGTTGCTCCACAGAAACGCCTTCGGCAATCCGGCAACATCGCCGCTGAAGATTTCACTGTTATCCTTCAAGGAAAACAGCGCCAGCCAGATGAGTGGGTAGATCTGCACAATTGCGACGAGGATCAGAAACGCTTGCAGGAACACCTTCCCGATTGGTCCGGAGATGGACCTTGGCTTGGGCTTTTTTTGCAACATGACTTCTACGGTACTCATGCCTCAGGCCTCCTTCTATTCCGTTTTGAACAATGAATTAATGAGGATCGTACATACCAGACACTCCACAATGATAAATACCGAGATTGCACTGCCATATCCGTACCGGAACGTATCAAAAATGGTGGCGTACATCAGTGTGCTCGGCACTTCAGTGGTGTAGAACGGCCCGCCGCCCGTTAGCACATAGATCAGGTCAAACACCTTGAATGCACCGATGACCGAAAATACAAGGCTTACCTTCAGGATGGGCTTCATTAAAGGGATCATAATGGACCACGCCGTGCGAAGACGTGAAGCACCATCCATTCTTGCAGCTTCAAGCACATCCTGTGAGACGGATTTCGCTCCTGCGTACATCAGCAGCATGTGATACCCCACGTACTGCCAGAGGGTTGGGATAAAAGAAGCCGCAAGTGCCGTGTCCTTCTGCCCCAGCCAATCCTGTGCCAGGCTGGATAAGCCGATATTTTGTAGCAGCACGTTCAGCAGACCGTAATCGGCATTGTAGATTTTTGACCACAACTGGGCAATAACCACCGTTGAGATCAATACCGGGATGAAAAACACGGTCCGGTAGAACCCTTCCCCCTTGACGTTGGACGCCAGAATCAGCGCGAGCACCAGCGAGATCGGCAGTTGAATGAACACCGAAGCTCCCGCGAATAACAGGGAGTTTTTGATCGAATTTAGCACCCGGGTATCCTTAAACATCTCTACATAGTTGTCCAGGCCGATAAATGTCCCCCTGCCTACGCCGTTCCAGTCCAGCAGACTGTAATAACTGGAGACAAAGATTGGAATAAGCACAATGCCGCAGAACAGAATCAGTGTGGGCAGTACGAAAACAGCTATGGTGCCTTTATTGGAAAATACAGAGTTCATTGTTGTTCTCCTCTCAAAGGCGTGACCGGGATATACCGGACCACGCCTTGTTTGGGTTCATCTTCATGGTTAGAGGCGGTAGCCGTGCAAGCTCACAAGGTCTATGCGTAAGATATTCACAGGGAATTGGCACAGACATGTAGTGTAAGGACCTTCCAGGACCTGTAAGCATTTAAATTGTAAGCTTGCACACGCATACCGCATTCGCTGGATTTGTTTTCTCATAGTGGCGCTCGTGGAAGATATGCCCGCCTACTTGTTTCCTATAAACTTAGCTCTGTTGGTTTGAGCTGTGCCATCTGTTTGCAGAACTCCTCCGGTGTTACATCGCCAGCCAGCAACTGGGCAATCAGGTTTTTGTGCGCTTCGGCAGACTCTGCTGGCAGAATGTTATCCCACCACGCGATGAATGAGGTCGCCGTTTTCATAATATCTGCCGCAGACAGATCCAGGGAGGACAGACTGGACGTGTCGAGAGCATCGGTTTTCCAGCTTGGCAGACCGGCTCCGGCCAGGAAACCTTGCGTACCCAGCTGCTCGCTCAGATACTTGAGGAATTCCACCGCTTCTTTCGGATGCTTGGTATTCTGGTTAATGTAGAAACCATCCACGGCTCCGCCGAAGATTTCGGTATTTGTGCCTTGCCCATCCTCAAACACCGGGAACGGAATCACTTTCACTTTGCCTTTGACTACGGAGGACGGATCCTCAATTCCTGCATTCACCCAGTTGGCCTGGAACATCATCGCCCCGTTGCCTGCATTGAATGCCCCAAGCATCTCGTCATAGCTCATGCTGAACATGCTGCTGTTGAAAGCCCCTGCTTGCGCAAGCTGCTGCATCTTGGTTGCGGCGGCAACAAAGTCGGGCGAATCCCACTTTGACGGATCTTTAAAGGCTTCCATTACCGCAGCATTGCCTGCCTGGCGCATCGCAATAATGTCGTACCAGTACATGCCTGGCCAACGGTCTTTTTCCCCAATCACAGCCGGAGTAATTCCTGCCGCTTTCAGCTTCTCGATTGCATCCAACAGTTCGTTATAGGTGGTCGGAATCTTGGCACCCGCCTGCTCGAACAATTCCGTATTCACGTAAAGGTTGGCGATATGAGTGTACACGGGCAACGTGTAGATTTTGCCGTCCATATTGATCGCTTCAGCCATACCCGGGCCCATCCGTTCTTTGATACCGTCCGTCAGGTAACTTGAGATTTCCAGCACATTACCGGATTTGATGTAAGGCTGCATGAAGCTACCGCCGCCCATGCCATAGAACAGGTCTGGCGCTTCACCAGCTGCAATCGATGTTTTGACTTTGGTTTTGTACTGTTCTCCTGTTGTGCCCGTACGTTCAACCTGAATGTCTGGATGCTCGCTGTTCCACTTCTCCACAATCTCGGGTAGCAGCTTGGCCGAAGGATCGGTATTGCCGACCGATTGATCCCACAGCGTCAGCTTGATCTTGCCATTACTTTCCCCCTGTGCACCGCCGGACGAATCGGTTGAACATGCCACCAGACTGCTTACAATGCCCAGCGTCAGAATTAGACTTGCCGATTTTTTTAATAGCGCTTTCATATCTACGGACCTCCCTATGTGTTTTCGTTGGTTCTAGCTCATATTTTAGGCAAACTGTGCTTTGTTCTCCATTTAGAATACAGGCATCGATTTGTAATTTTCGAACATATGTGGAATTGGAACCGGAAGCGGGTTTATGCTCAGACCTTCGCCGCACTCCCCCAACACTCCAGACTACATTCTCGTTTTTCATGTTTTTACATTTCGATATTCATTCATGGATCGGCCGATATGCTTTTTGAACAAGACGCTGAAATAGTGTGGGTCCGGGATACCTACCTGTTCCCCAATCTCATAACCTTTCATATCCGTCTGTTTCAGCAGCAGTTCAGCATTCTTCATGCGGAGTTGGGTCAGATATTCCACAAATGTCTGCCCGGTTTCTTTTTTCATCAGCCGCCCCAGATGGCCCGAACTTACGTAAAAAGCAGCCGCGGTACTGGAAAGCCCCACTTCGGCATTGCCCATATTCTCATCAAGATAAGCCATCACCCGATCGATCAGGTTGCCTTCCTTGGCCTGTCGCTTGGCTTGTATGACATCTGATACGTTGCGGACATGCTGATCCAACATACTTTTTAGTTCGGGCAGATGATCTGCTGTAAAAATGGCCGCAACGGCCTCTTTGTTCAATGCATGCTCTCCATCAATCTGCTGCTCTATGGCAGCACGCTGGCACTCCGTAACCACATCCATGGCTGCCATCCGAAACTGTGAAACGTCCGAGAACGGCACAGACAGCATTCGCTCCAGCAACAATACGGCTTCTTCCCCCGCACCAACACTGACGTAAAATTGCAGTTGTTGGAGCAGCTGAGCATCCGAGTGGTAGGGCCTTTTCCCGCCTTCGATGACCAGATCTTCGAAGCAAATGACCTGATTTTTTCCCACAAACGCCTGATAATCCAGTGCACGACATGCTTCCCGGTAGCCCACACAAGCCTTTCCCCATCTTGATTGCCATTGCCCAATCCCTACGGTCACATCAACTTCACACCCTTCGAGCTTAAGCGTATGTTGAAGTTCTTCCTGAAGCTGCTGTACCTGATTGGCAAATTCCGTATCCGCACCAAACGAGAGTACAACGATCCGGTTATGCGGGTCCATAACGATAAGGGTGTGTGAATCCTGCGGATAAAAAGCCTGCACCTGCTTCATGCCTACCATTCGCAGCAGAATATGTATTTCCTCAGCGGGTTGTGGATGGGCTTCTGTCTGATGCCGGCTTATATGGGTTTGATCGTGTTGAGGCTCTCGTTGAACTTGACTGAATTGGTGGGGTTGACGGGCTTGATAAGCTTCATGAACTTGATGAGATATGTCGGGTAGATGTGGATATACCTCTGGTGCAGCTATCTTCACTTTCGGTACAGCAACCTCCACCTCTATTACTGCGATGCGTAATCCCGGTTCACCAGACGAGATAGGAATGCCGAAGAATTGCGCCTTCTCGTGTAGTTCATCCTCAGGCACCACATGACTTAACCATTGATTCACAAACCTCTCCCTGAGATAAGGCAAGCTCTGCTTCATTTCCTCCCGCAACTTCATCAGCTCGTACTCACGTCCGACCTCCTGTTCGATCGCCGCTCGCAGCTTCGCCGTAACCTGTAATAACTCAGAAGCACGAATGGGTTTCAAAATAAAATCGGATATGCCCAGCTTCACGCTCTGACGAGCATACTCAAATTCATCATGTCCCGTCACAACCACGATTTTCAGGCTCGGGTAACGCTCCATGAGGAGACGGCTCAGTTCAATGCCGTCCATCTTTGGCATGTATATGTCCGTGAATACGATGTTTGGACGCAACAGCTCCACCTGATCCAAAGCCTCAGCGGCATCGGAGGCCTCGCCAACGATGACCATGCCTTGCTGCTCCCAATCGATACGCATACGCAGCAGATTTCGGATGAGATATTCGTCGTCCACAATCAATACCTTTAACGGTTCCACAGTTATTTCCATGATTCATCGGCTCCCTTCGGGATCGTTATGATAATGGTTGTTCCTTTTCCAACCTCGCTCTCCAGCTTGAGTCCATCTTCTCTGTCATAGAAAATACGAAGTCGCTCCATCGTGCCCCACAAGCCAAAGCTTGGATTGTGTTTAGAGTTATAGGTAATCTTAGAAAGATTAGAAAGATCGGAAGGATTGGAAGGATTAGTTGAATTAGATGAGTTGGTTGAGTTAGTTGAGTCAAAACGGTTAGAACGGTTTATTTCTTTGCGTTGAACCTGCTGTATCTCTTCCTCGGACATGCCGACTCCGTCGTCAGTGATCGTTAGAATTACCCCTTCCTTGGATCGATGTGCTTGAATGCGTATCGTGCCTGGGCTGCCTTTGGGACGAATGCCATGATACAGTGAATTTTCCACCAGCGGCTGGAGCACGAGCTTGGGAATCATCACCCGCTCACAATCTGAAGCAATATCGTACCGCACCTCAAACACACCGGGGTAGCGCACCTGCTGGATCGTCAGATAATTGCGTACAATCTCAACCTCCTCGTGCAGTGTAACCAGTTCACGACCTTTGCTGACACTCAGTCGATAGTAACTTCCGAGCGCTTCTAACAGCTCACATACCTTATCTTTCATGCCCGACATGGCCAGGGAGGTGATGGAATCCAGTGTGTTGTATAAAAAATGCGGCTTGATCTGCGCCTGAAGTGTATTCAACTCTGCGCGGCGGATTGTCTGCTGCTCCTGAATGATTCGTTTCAGCATCTGGTCGATCTGCTCAATCATCTGGTTGTATCCTCCATATAACTGTGCGAACTCGTAGCTGTTCAGCTCAACCGTCACTTTGCGGAAGTTGCCACTTGGCGCTTTCTGCATGGCACGGAGCAGCTTGTGAATCGGCTTGATGACACTGCGCGAGATGATGAATGAACTCACAAAAAAGACAGTCCCATTCACCGCCAGCAGGATCAACGCGAGCAGCACCATGGATTTATTACGGGTATCGGTAGCCCGGTATGGACTCATGCTGATGAATTTCCACTGATCATCACCAGCCGAACGATAGGTCACTGCATATTCCTGACCACCCGATTGCAAGGTGATGAAGCCGGAGGACTGCTCTTGAAATGTTTGTTTTAACTTGGCCTGATTGGCCTCTAACATCTCGTACATCCCTTCCTGTCCAGAAGCCGCAGACATGGATGCGTCGGATACCGCAGGCACGTCTTTCTTCCCATCGGTTGCGTTGGTTGCGATCACCCGCTGATGCTCATCCAGAATGGCTACCTGAAATGAATCCGGTGCAGAAAGGTTGGCGTAGGCTTGCGCGATGGATGCTCCCTTGATGTTCATAACCAGAAATCCAAGCGGAGACGTATCATCCAGATCCCGAATGAGGCGAATAAACGAGACCACCTCTTGTCCTTCATTCTCCCCCATGGCCGAGACTCCGCTATCGTTGCTGCCACCATTCAACCTGAGCAGATATCGTCCGTTGTGCTTCAAAGCCTGTTCGTACCACGGTGCTTCCTTCACACTCGCTTCCATAAATGTGGGCCATTCCTGGGTACCGACCGAGAATCGGTGACCCGAATTATCGTAAATATAGACTGAATCGATTATTGGAACCGCTTGCATAAGATTGGTCAAATACGCGCTGACCTTGGACTGTGTCTGTAAATTGGAGTACACATTACCCTGCCGCAGCAGGTTCTGCAAGTTGGGATCGGAGAAAATCATCTTCGAATAATTGTTCACGTTCCCGATCATCAGATTAACATTGGTCTCAATGGATGTGATTGTCTGTAGTGATGCTTCATTAATCTTTCGCTGCGCGTCATTTTCCGAGATTCGATTCAACACCAACGCACTGAACGCCACCGTTAGCAGAATAATGACAAAGTAGGCAAACGGGATTTTAAAAGCCAGCGTCCTGGGTTTGCGTTGAATAAACTCTTTGAAACGGGGAGTCCAATTCTTCTTCCTTGCACTGGAGGTTGCTCTCGTGTTTGCTTTCATATTTTCGTTTGTTTCTGCATTGGTCTCGACATCTGATGCTGATGCTGTTGCTGTCGCTTTCGCTTCAATCGTTGCATCTTCTTCTATTGTTGTTCCTGCATCTGTTGTTGCATCCTTTGCTCTGTTTTTCACTCTGACCCTCCTTTGGTTCCGAAGTGTGATGGGTTTAACGGTTTGGATCGGATGACCTGTTGTGTTATCCACCACTCTCTTGGATTGTATACAATTGTATATTATAGGACGGTGTATGGAGGAGGCTCAATTCTTTTTATCGCTTGGGGATGACATGACTGAGTAAAGTAGAAATGAGGATGTGGGAAGACGGATGTTGTGAAACACTTCGGGTATGAGGCCCCCTGACTTGAAACCAAAGGAGCACTACTTTATAAAACTTTGGAGGTAGAGATAAAAAGTCGTGGTTTGTGCCGGATGGAGAGTGATGCGGGGAACGCGGAAGATCTTAATATTAAGAGACTGATGAATATCTATTTTGAAATGCGCATACTTTTGAGCAGAATTACGATATGTACGAGCATATTTCTTGCAACTGACAGTGTGTTGATCGAGTGGTTAAGTTTGGGGAGTCCAATCATCATTTTCTCGTATAATGAAATTAAGTGGGGAAATTTTCGGAGGCAAACCGCCCTCGGGCAGGATAAGTATAGAGTCCGTTATGGTAAGAAACAGCGAATCGTGATCAAAGCGAGAATTCGGTAACGCCTTTTTTGGAGGCATATTTCAGCGTGTAGCTTCCTTCTGTGCCATATGGCATCGTAGCGATTTGGATGCGGGTGTAATCGAGCCGACTCTCCCTCAGCACTTTTTTAATTAGCGCTATGCTCCGATCCTCGTCCGTTACCACACAGAAAATGTTCATTACATATTCCTTTGGATCAGCCACACGGCTACCCAGATCACATCCATCCACCTCTCCCAACTCCGCCTGGGTCAGAACAGTTTCCATATATTCCATTACCTTTTCCTTCAACCAATGATCTCGTTTGCCACCCTGCGCGCTCTTCAGCGGATATTGCACCACAAGCCAGTATTTTTCACTCATTTAGCTTCACCAACCAATCTTTATAGGATAGGGCATACGTTATGTGTGAGCACTTGAACGATAAGAATGCATGTGTCAGCATTTATTTCTCCAGTTCCAAATGGGCTAGATTATTGACCTTACTGCTTTTTGGAATTGTACTGCTCTTCCATTTGCAGGATGGGGAACATGATGATGTTTAATGAGATGGGCGCTTAACGTGTCTGCTGACTTTTTGCCAATAGCCACGATCTGAGCATCAGGATTCAGTTGCATAAGCTGTTTGGCGAATAACACACCATCCTCCAACTCTGCCAAAGTCGGCGTTCGATTCGTCATTCTTTTTTCAGGAGATTGATAAGGATGAAAGGGATAGATGTTCCAAAATATAAAGTCATTTGGCTTCCACCTTGAACTGGATAACACTTCGCCCCATATGATGGATGCTGTCGGTTCTGCGAATCCATACAGCGCCTGACTGCGGTTAGGTTTTGCGATATTGGGCAAGCTCGTTCGGACACCCGGCTCACCTGGAAAAATCATCTCGTGATTCACCAGCAAATGATTCCCGGTAACCATTCGCTCAGACGTCAAGGGTACACCAGAGAACCTCGCCCCTTGATAGCCCACGGCTTCCGCAATAAATATGTACCGAGCCTTGCACATTCTTGGTTCGAAATACCTGACCAAATGTTCTGTACGAATATCTACCGCTTCGGGGCCGATATCATAGCCCGTCACATAATCTCTCCAAGGATTAATCACATTTACTGGCGACACATATGCTTGTATCCCTGCAACAAACTCGCAGATCTCTTGCTGCGTTTGGCTCATGCTTCTTTGCCTCCTTTGGGAGATTACAGAGTATATCGGGCTTGCATCAGCTTATTTTACAAAGATTATAGCATAAACCAAAAAACCACCAACCAGACGGCTGGTTGATGGTGGATAGAAACTGTAGAAAACTATTGCGGTATAACTTCTTCCCACTGACCATTGGTGGTTTCTTTGTAGGTAAGAAGGTTTCCATCATACTTTCCCTGAATAAAGTTAGAACCCGCTTCTTTCCATTCCTTAGTAACAGATATCACAACTTTAGAATCCTGTAAATTTATTGGAACATACTTTCCTCTTGATAAATTTATCTCAAAGGCTACTGGATAAAAATCGTACCAGAATAGTTTGTCTGATTTCTCTCCCAGTATACCCGCATCACCACCTTTAGAGAAATGAGGACTGATGACTCGAAACCTGAACTCTAACCATTTTCTGGGATCTAGAGGAAATTCATAATGACTATCGGGCTCCACTATAATATATGACTTTTCAGGAACTGGGTGTTGAACTTGAATTTTGTGCTCAATTATTTCTTTTGATATTATTCGAAAAACTAAATATACCAATATGAATAGTATCGAAGTAATTACAGGTAATTTAGGCTTGTTCCTCAAAAAAACACTTAATCCAAGACCAATAATTAACGGAAACCATATCCATGGATCTCCCAATGTAATGGCTTCCATAATATATAATTTATCGCTAAGGGGATAGAATGCTGGTAAATCATGTCCCATATAGTCTAAAAATAAGTGTCCAAACAAGACAGACAAAATAGAAGATCCCCAGATTAATTTGAAACTAGTCTTTTTATAGAACAGTTTTGTCAAATAGGCTATTCCTAAAACTAAAAAGGGTGTAAATAATACCGAATGGGACCACGGAGCTACACTTCTATCCCCGAAAATATCAGGGATTATTCCACACAGTGCACCCGAACATAGACATATCATAAGATTTTTCCATGTATCCCTTGGCAAAAAGCAGTATGCAATTACAGCCCCAAGAAGAGCATGTGATAGAACATGAAAAAACAAATATAAGTACGGATCCAAAATAACTACTCCTTTACTCTGTTAGCATCAAAAAAATATGGTACTTAATGTTAAACATTTAGTTTTTATATATGAAAGACCCTGAAAGCCGAACCTCTTCCAAAGGTCTGTGGCGAGTAGTCTCCGTTTGGATGTATCCAATCTATTTTCTTAGATCAAAAATTCGGGCCCAAGCTAGCCCAGGCTTCACAAAATAGAATCAACAAGCTTTAAATACCCTAAACCATTAATGCCTCGTATGTATTTTCTATTATCATAATTCGGTCTAGCTAAAAGTTTGTTTCCATTCATGTTGATTGGACTTATTTAATTTTTTTTCGAGCTGTTCTCAATTTTTCAACATCTTGAGTTAGCCAATCAAAATTTCTTTTTACATTATATCATAATAAATGGAAAAACCACCAACCAGAACACTGGTTGGTGGTTTTTGACTTGACTCTAATGGAGGCGAGGGGAGTCGAACCCCTGTCCGAAGATAACGACACATAAGCTTCTACGGGTGTAGTCACAGTTTTGATGTCACCCGAGTATCGCCCCGTAACCGGCTATACGTTGGGTCAGCCTGATTGTCTTCTTCAGCACACCCCAGGCGGAGATGTGACAGCGTATCCCACTACTTGTTAGCCCCTAATCCTGTCACATGGGCGATGCAGGTTAGAAGCACGCACACAGTTTCTTAGGCTGCGAAAGCGTAGTTTGTTTGTTGTTTGCCGTTTAATAGGCTTTAGCGTTGATGAAGCGGACGCGTCCCCACTACCCGCTACCCATGCTCGAACTATCCCCGTCGAATCCATAAACGCCCCCTCATATAAGAAGGGCTCCAGGATTAATTCGTGAATACGGAGCAAAGGTGCTGCACATCTTTTCCCTCCAAGGTAAAAAGATGCTTCTTTCAAACTCGGCATTCCTGTCTGCTACATGAGTAATCATAACACAGGACACATCACCGAAATAGTATAGATTGCTGGAAGACATTCCAGCAGGCTGAGCATGTGTACAAGGTTATCCAATACAACAGGCTCAATCGTCTACATATTATACCGCGTCACCAATCGGAAGTAAAGTTTACCCAGATTGGATCACGAACAACTGCACCTAAGTATCTTACCCACGATTTAGTCAACTTACCCAACAACTGATAATTTAGATTCATCACCGCACTTAGCACCAGGCTCCTAGCTGTTTTCTTAGTCACACATCAACAAAAACAGCCCTCTCACACTTTAGCAATTCATATCAATTCCCCTCCCCAATACAAATAAAAAAAGCCTCAATCTTGCCCATTGCAGGACAAACCTTGAGACTCCTTAACTCATACATCAATCTTCCTAGCTTCATCACAAAAACTAACTTATACACCTACAGTGCTCCACTTAACGCGCAACCTTCTGCTTCTCGCGCAGTACCCGTTGGATATCACGTTGAGCATCCCGCTTAGCTGCAGTCTCACGTTTATCATACTGCTTCTTACCTTTACCCAGTCCAAGCAAGAGCTTTGCGTAACCGTTGCGGATATAAATTTTCAGCGGAACAATGCTGTACCCATCCTGTTTCGACAGCCCAAGCAACTTATGAATCTGCACTTTATGCATCAACAACTTGCGCGTACGTGTTGGATCGAGCGGATTATTTCGGTTCCCTTGTTCAAAAGGACTAATATGCATATTGTGAATATGAATCTCACCGTTCCGAATCGTGGCAAATGCATCACCAATATTCGCACGGCCGTTACGAAGAGATTTGATCTCCGTTCCGGTAAGCACCATGCCCGCTTCATACGTATCTTCAATGAAGTAGTCATGGGAAGCCTTTTTATTCTGTGCAAGCACTTTACTCTGTCCATCATTCTTGCCCATGTCCTCACTCCTTCTCCGTAAAATAAGCCGGTACCATGCTCTATAGCAGCGCACCCATGTTGCACCGAGGTACTACGTGCCAGACCTTAATTGTAGCAAGTACGGCTGTTAAAATCAAGAAAGAGGCGACCTCTGCCGCCCCTTCTCATTACACCACTTTCAGACTGTGCGAAACAACACACAACTGAAGTGACTATTTCTCTAACGTAACTTGGAGGAACCAATTGTAATCCATCCCTCCAAGTTACGTTAGCTTTATTTTTTCTTTTTCCGTACAAAAGCTGCCGTGCCATTACCAGCTGCACCTTTGCTCTTCTTCCGCTTGCGTCGTGGTGCTCCACCTTCCTGAGCGCCACCAGGTGTTGCAGCTTCCCCGATGAATACGCCGCTCGGCGAAGTGTTCTTGCGACCACTTCCGCCTTTGCCACCTTTACCGCCACCCTTGCCGGACTTAAAGCTGCCTTCACCGCGACCGCTACCGCCGTTCAGGCCACTTCCTTGTCCACCGGTTGAACCACTATCCAGTCCACCCGATGTAGAGCCATAACCACCTTTACCTGAGCCAAAACCAAAGCTTACCGCCCCTTTGCCCCGGCCAGTCGATGCACCAGCTTCCCCAGCACGACGCTCACCTTTCGGTTTGCCGCCGCCTTTACCTGTATAGCCACCGGATGAGCCTGCGCCTGCACTCGCTGCTCCACTGCGACCGCGTCCACCTTTGCTGCTCTCTTCCGTAGATCTGCCACCACGGTTGGCTCCAGCGCTAGCTGAGCTGCCTTTACCGCCACGCGAACCGCTGAAACCACCTGGTCCACCCTTGGCACCGCCGCGTCCGCCGCCGCTACCTGGACGTCCACCTTTACCGCCACGTCCGCCACTGAAGCCGCCAGGACGTTCAGCGCGAGGTTTCATATCTACCATTTCAAAATCAATCGTATACTCTTCCATGCTTACACGTGCCACACGGATCTTCACTTCATCACCGATGCGGAAGACTTTCGAGGTACGTTCACCAATCAGAGCCATATGCTGATCGTCAAAATGGTAATAGTCGTCCGTGAGCGCACTCAGACGAATCAGACCTTCAACCGTGTTCTCCAGTTCAATGAACATACCAAAGCTGGTCACACTGCTGATCATGCCTTCGAACTCTTCGCCTACTTTATCGAGCATGTACTCGGCTTTCTTCATTTTCTCCGTATCCCGCTCAGCTTCTACCGCCACACGTTCACGTTCAGAAGACTGCTGTGCAATATCAGACATGCGTGCCGCCAAATACTCCTGACGGTTCTCGGGCAAAGCACCATTATTTTCAATGACTTCGCGAATCACCCGGTGAATGACGAGATCGGGATAACGACGAATTGGAGACGTGAAGTGACTATAGAATTCTGCTGCGAGGCCAAAGTGACCTGACATTTCGGAATCATACTTCGCCTGTTTCATGGAACGCAGCATCATCGTACTGATAACGGTCTGTTCTTTCGTTCCGTTGATATCTTCAAGCAACGATTGAAGGGCCCGTGGATGAATTGCATTGCCACGTCCTTTGACCTGGTGTCCGAAATTCGCTGCAAAGGCGAGGAAATTTTGCAGTTTTTCCTGATCCGGGTCTTCATGCACACGATAGATGAACGGAACCTTCAACCAGTGGAAATGCTCTGCCACTGTTTCATTTGCTGCCAACATGAACTCCTCAATGATTTGCTCTGCAATCGAACGCTCCCGTTTTACGATATCCACCGGTTTGCATTCTGCGTCCACAATGATTTTGGATTCTTCAAAATCAAAGTCAACCGCACCACGGCGCATACGCATAGCACGCAGCTTCAATGCAATCTCTTTCATCAGATGGAAATCATCCACCAGATCCTTATAACGCTCGAGCAATTCCGGCTCTTCGCCTTCAAGGATTTTACGGACGTTGGAATACGTCATCCGCTCTTTGGTTTTGATTACACTCGTGAAAATGTCATGTTTCACAACCTTCATCTGGTCGTTAAACTCCATTTCACAAGACAGGGTCAAGCGATCTACCTGCGGGTTCAAACTACAGATCCCGTTGGACAGACGTTGTGGCAGCATAGGAATAACCCGGTCTACCAGATACACACTGCATCCACGGTTGTAGGCTTCCTGATCAAGCTTGGAATTCTCCTGTACATAATAGCCGACATCGGCAATATGAACGCCCAGACGGTAATTACCGTTAGGCAGTTTCTCTACATTTACAGCATCATCCAGATCCTTGGCATCTTCACCATCAATCGTGACAATGTTAAGTCCACGCAGATCACGGCGACCCTGTTGTACAATCTCTTCATCCGTGATGGAGTCCGGTGCCTTCTCCGCCTCTTCTACGACTTCATCCGGGAAAGCTTCAGGCAGCTGATGCTTGCGAATGACGGACAAAATATCAATACCCGGCTCATCCTTATGACCGAGAATCTCGATCACTTCACCCTCGGCTGCCGCACGGCCCTCTGGGTAGCTGACGATTTTTGCTACGACCTTCTGTCCATCCACAGCCCCTGCAAAGTTAGTGCGCGGGATGAAAATATCGCGATTAATCCGTTTGTCATCCGGAATAACGAAGCCGTACACCTCATGACTTTGGAACACACCTACAACTTGTGTCACCGCACGAGTAACAATACGGACGATCTCACCCTCCAGGCGACCACCAGAAGGTCCTTGAGATGTGACTTTAACCAATACCGTGTCACCATTCATCGCACTCTTCATATCATTGGCGTGAATGTACACATCCGGGTGCTCCCGATCCTCAGGAATGAGGAAAGCAAAGCCTTTGGCGTGAGCTTGTAAACGTCCACGTACCAAATCCATGCGCTCTGGCATGCCATAGCGATTGTTACGAGTCAGCAAAACTTTACCGGATTCCTCCAGCCTATTCAGCATAATCAAAAAGGCTTTGAAATCAGCTGCGTCTTCGATGGCGAAGTGCTGTTCCAACTCCTGATAAGTCATGGGTCTATAAGCGGTTTCCCGCATGAAGTCGAGCAATTCTTGTTCTGTTATCATTAATATATTCACCTCGGGAAACATAAAAGTGTAATCGGGTCTCATCTCTTTATGTATCGGAATTCTTACCATTTTCATGCAATACAATATCACTGTTGCAGAGACTGTAGTAGTTCAACCATACTATCTCATACCCTAGTATACACGAATTCAATCCAACCCATCCGTACCTCATAAAAAAACTACAGTTGCCTGACGCCCCTCTAAAATCACGCTTTCACGTATCTCTACAGACATTTTATGCGATGCAACTGCTGTACGCATCTGGAAAAGGAGTATATCTGAAAATTTTCTGTACACATGACATTCATTATAGGGAGTGAGTTCGCGTAACGAATAAGCGAGGGACATACCATACATGATAGGGGTGCGTTGCACGCTAAGGAAGGAAAGCCGAAAAGAAGTGAGAAGAAGACTGAAATCATGGAGTCCATAAATCGTTGGAAAAGTTTGGACGCTTGAAAATTTATTAAAAAACCCCCGTTTCTCCACGAAACGAAGGTTCATCAATTAAGCCATTAGCTTAAGAGCTATTCATTGCCGTGCTAATCCAAGTCTTACTTGGAAACAACCGTAACAATAATAGACAAAATCATAAATCCTGCACCCAGTACCACCGTTGCACGTTGCAGGAAGAGATCCAATCCGCGCGCTTTCGTTTTACCGAAAAGATGTTCCGCACCACCGGAGATGGCACCCGCCAAACCAGCGCTTTTCCCGTGCTGCAGCAATACTACAGTGATTAGACCGATCGAGAAGACAACGAGCAGCAATTTCAAAGCAATATCCATTCTTTCCACCTCCTACCCATGTGGGCATAACATCTCACCATAAAAACAGTTACTTTAATTGTAACATAGCTATGGTTGTACTACAAGTAGTACAGTTTATACAATGCCCTAAATTTCACCATCTGCTTGATCCTTGCGTTATACCATTACTCCGTTTCAATAAAAAAGACAAGCCGGTTACCCGGCTTGCCCGTAAAAGCTGGATATCCAGCTTATTTTTTAAGGTTGTAGAATCCTTTAAGACCATTGTATTGAGCCAGTTCACCCAATTGATCCTCAATGCGGAGCAATTGGTTGTACTTCGCGATACGGTCTGTACGGGAAGGAGCACCCGTTTTGATTTGACCAGCGTTAGTTGCAACAGCGATGTCAGCGATTGTGCTGTCTTCGGACTCACCGGAACGGTGGGAGATTACAGCTGTGTATCCTGCGCGTTTAGCCATTTCGATTGCATCAAATGTTTCAGTCAATGTACCGATTTGGTTAACTTTGATCAGGATGGAGTTACCGATACCTTCGTCGATCCCTCTGCCCAGACGCTCAGTGTTTGTTACGAACAGGTCATCACCAACGAGTTGTACTTTGTCGCCCAATTTCTCAGTGAGCAATTTCCAACCATCCCAGTCATCTTCGGACATACCGTCTTCGATTGTGATGATTGGGTACTTCTCAACCCATGAAGCCAAGAGGTCTACATACTCAGCGGAAGTGTAAGATTTACCTTCGCCAGCAAGTGTGTATTTACCATCTTTATAGAACTCAGTGGAAGCAACGTCCATACCCAGGAATACGTCAACACCTGGTTTGTAACCCGCTTTTTCAATTGCTTCGATGATTGTAGTGATTGCTTCTTCGTTCGAACCAAGGTTCGGTGCGAAACCACCTTCGTCACCTACAGCTGTGTTCAAGCCTTTGGAGCTCAATACGGATTTCAAGTTGTGGAAGATTTCCGCACCTACGCGAAGAGCTTCTTTGAAGCTTGGTGCTCCAACTGGAAGAACCATGAACTCTTGAACGTCGATGTTGTTGTCCGCATGCTCACCACCGTTGATGATGTTCATCATTGGAACTGGCAATGCTTTAGCGTTGAATCCGCCCAGGTAAACGTACAATGGCAGGTCCAGAGCGTCAGCAGCTGCGCGAGCTACTGCCATGGATACAGCCAAGATTGCGTTAGCACCCAGTTTACCTTTGTTTGGCGTACCATCCAAAGTAATCATCAATTTGTCGATACCCAGTTGATCCAATGCATCCATACCGATAACTTCTGGAGCGATTGTTTCGTTTACGTTTTTAACAGCTTGCAGAACGCCTTTACCGAGGTAACGGGATTTGTCACCATCGCGAAGCTCAACTGCTTCGTGGGCACCAGTGGATGCACCAGATGGAACGATTGCGCGTCCGATTGCGCCGGACTCCAAGTATACTTCAACTTCAACTGTAGGGTTACCGCGGGAGTCGAGGACTTCGCGAGCGTACACGTCAGAAATAATAGTCATTTGTGATAATCTCCTTTAAATTTAAATTTATTATAAATTAGGACCACTTGTGTTTTCCCTTTTCCACTACGTTAGCAGAATTGTCCTCTGATCGCTGTTATCCCCTGATTTCTTTGAACTTATTTTCATAAGTTGGAATCATGTGATAAAGGCGAACGCTAACGCTTCTTCAGACAATTTCTGCTTCCTTCGTTCAGGGGTAAACTCCAAACTTCCCAATTTCATATATGTTGTTGCGTAACTTATTTGCGGGTAGCGATGACAGATGTTCCTGTCATTTCTTCCGGTTTAGGCAATTGCATTAGGTCAAGGATCGTTGGCGCGATATCTGCCAGGATTCCGCCTTCACGCAGGGTTACATTGGCATCCGTAACGATGAATGGAACCGGGTTCGTTGTATGAGCTGTGAACGGACGTCCTTGCTCATCGAACACCATATCCGCGTTACCATGATCCGCAGTGATCAGTACAACGCCGCCTTTGGCAAGTACTGCATCCACAACACGGCCCATGCACTCATCTGTTACCTCAACCGCTTTAATAGTAGGCTCCAGCATACCGGAGTGTCCAACCATGTCAGGGTTAGCGAAGTTCAGAATAATGGCGTCATGTTTGTCTGCTTCGATCTCGCGAACACATGCGTCAGCTACTTCATACGCGCTCATCTCTGGTTGCAGATCATACGTTGCAACCTTTGGTGAGTTGATCAGTACGCGAGTTTCGCCCGGAAGCTCCACATCACGACCGCCGCTGAAGAAGAAAGTAACGTGCGGGTATTTCTCAGTTTCTGCAATACGCAGTTGTTTTTTATTGTTCTGCACCAGAACTTCACCCAACGTATTGTCGAGGTTCTTCGGCGAATAAGCCACATAACCTTCAACCGTCTCGCTGAACAAAGTCAAGCATACAAAGTGCAAGCCCACAGGGAACTTCGGACCACGATCGAAACCGCGGAAATCCTGGTTTGTGAATACTTGCGACAACTGGATCGCACGGTCAGGACGGAAGTTGAGGAAGATAACGGAATCGCCGCTCTCAACCAAACCTACCGGCTCACCATCCGCTTTGACGATAACCGTTGGTTCAACGAATTCATCAAATACGGACTTCTCATACGATTCTTCAACCGCTTTGAGTGGGTCAGTGTATTTTGGTCCATCTCCATAAACGATGGCGCGGTATGATTTCTCAACCCGTTCCCAACGTTTGTCACGGTCCATCGCGTAATAGCGACCTTGAACCGTTGCGATTTTACCTACTCCGACTTCTTCAATCTTGGCGATCAGCTTCTGCATGAAGTCTTTACCACTGTCTGGCATAACATCACGGCCATCCATGAAGGCATGAATATATACATCGTTCATTTCTTCTTTTTTGGCCAGATCCAGCATAGCAAACAGGTGGTCGATGTGACTATGTACGCCGCCATCGGACAACAAACCGTAGAGATGAAGCTTTTTGCCGCTTTGTTTTGCTTCGCGAACCGCTTTGACAAGTGTTTCATTGTCGTAGAACTCGCCGTCACGAATGGATTTGGAGATACGGGTCAAATCCTGGTATACGATCCGGCCGGCACCAATGTTCAGGTGACCTACCTCGGAATTTCCCATTTGCCCTTCTGGCAAACCTACAGCTTCACCGCAAGCAGTTAGTGTTGTATGTGGGAATTGGCTCATGAAACGGTCGTAGTTCGGTTTCTTGGCTTGCGCTACCGCGTTGCCTTCCACCGTGTTACGTAGACCAAAGCCATCCATGATGATCAGTGCTACAGGTTTTGGAGCTGTCATCTTACTTCGCCCCCTCAACAAGCGCGATGAACGAAGCCGGCTGCAAGCTGGCACCGCCAACAAGTGCGCCGTCGATGTCGCTTTGTCCGAGGTATTCTGTTACGTTCTCTGGTTTAACACTGCCGCCGTATTGAATACGAACTGCATTCGCAACCGTCTCGTTATACAGATCCTTCACCAGCGTACGGATGTAAGCAATAACTTCATTCGCATCTTGGGAAGTCGAGGATTTGCCTGTACCAATCGCCCAGATTGGCTCATAAGCGATAACAACTTGTGCCGCTTGCTCTGCAGACAGACCTGCAAAAGCAGCTACTGTTTGCACTTTGCACACGTCTTTTGTTTGGTTCGCTTCACGCTCTTCAAGCGTCTCACCAAGGCAAAAGATTGGAGTCAATCCGTGACGGAATGCTGCATGCAACTTTTTATTGACAGTCTCATCGGTTTCCGCAAAATATTGACGGCGCTCCGAGTGACCAATAATGACATAATCCACACCCAGGTCTTTCAGCATCACGCCGCTGATTTCACCTGTAAATGCACCGTTATCTTCAAAGTGAAGATTTTGTGCACCAATTTTGATGTTTGTGCCTTTAACGGCTTCTACCAAGGATGGCAGATTTGTAAACGGTGCGCAGATTACAGTCTCCACGCCTTCAACTTCCGCTTTTCCTTTAACTTCCTGAATGAAGTCATTGGATTCGGAAACCGTTTTGAACATTTTCCAGTTACCTGCGATAATCGGTGTTCTCATGGGTTTCAACTCCTTCATGCTATAGACTACTAAAACAAAAACTTACTTGTCGTTCAACGCCACTACGCCTGGAAGTACTTTACCTTCCATGAACTCAAGCGATGCACCGCCACCTGTAGAGATGTGGTTCATCTTGTCAGCCAATTTGAACTTCTCAGCTGCTGCTGCGGAGTCACCGCCACCAATTACAGTGTAAGCTTCTGTCTCAGCGCAAGCTTCCGCTACTGCACGAGTACCGTGGGAGAATGGCTCGATTTCAAATACGCCCATTGGTCCGTTCCACACAACCAATTTGGAGTTTTTGATTACGTCAGCATAGATCTCACGTGTTTTAGGACCGATGTCGATGCCTTCCCAATCTGCTGGGATGCCGTCGATGTCAACGATTTGTGTGTTTGCTTTCGCACTGAAATCGTCAGACACTACGATATCTACCGGCAGGTAGAAGTTTTTGCCCAGTTTTTTCGCTTTTTCGATGAAACCGAGAGCAACATCAAGTTTGGAATCATCCAACAAGGATTGTCCAATTTCATGTCCTTGTGCTTTCAAGAACGTGTAAGTCAGACCGCCACCGATGATCACGTTGTCTGCAATGTTCAGCAGGTTGTCGATTACATCGATTTTGTCCTTGACTTTGGATCCACCAATGATAGCTGTGAAAGGACGCTCAGGGTTGGAGATTGCTTTACCCAACACTTCAAGTTCTTTCTCCATCAACAAACCGGACACTGCTGGAAGCAAGTGAGCGATTCCTTCAGTCGAAGCGTGTGCTCTGTGTGCCGCGCCAAACGCATCGTTAACGAAAACGTCAGCCAGTTCAGCAAATTGTTTTGCCAGTTCCGGAGCGTTTTTCTCTTCGCCTGCGTGGAAACGAACGTTTTCAAGCAACAATACGTCGCCATTGTTCAGTTCAGCGATTTGAGCTTTAACAGCGTCACCAACAGAATCGTCAGCTTTAACAACTGTTTTACCAAGCAATTCAGACAAACGCTCAGCTGCTGGAGTCAAACGCAAGGATTCAACCACTTCGCCTTTAGGACGACCCATGTGGCTTGCCAAAATGACTTTAGCGCCTTTTTCAATCAAGAAGTTGATTGTAGGAAGCGTCGCACGAATACGTTTGTCATCTGTAATTTTACCATCTTCGAGCGGCACATTGAAATCTACACGGACAAAAGCCCGTTTTCCTGTCAATTCGATATCGCGTACACTTTTTTTGTTCATCTGTATTTCCTCCGCACCCATGTATTTGGTGGACCAATCAAGAGCTATAATCCCTTGTCAATCCTGGTGTTTTTGAGAAATTTGCAAAATGTAGATATATAAAGAGCGGAAACAATATAGCATCTGTTTCCGCTCTATGTTATTTCAGATATTACTTAATCATTTTTGCAAAGTGCTCCAAAGTGCGAACCAATTGTGCAGTGTAGGACATTTCATTGTCATACCAAGCTACAGTTTTAACCAATTGTTGGTCGCCAACAGTCAGAACTTTAGTTTGAGTTGCATCAAACAGGGAACCGAAAGTGATTCCTTGGATATCGGAAGATACGATTTCGTCTTCTGTGTATCCGAAAGTTTCTGGATCGGAAGCTTCTTGCATAGCTGCGTTAACTTCTTCAGCAGTTACTTTTTTGTTCAGAACAGTTACGAGCTCAGTCAGGGAACCAGTAGCTACTGGTACACGTTGAGCTGCACCATCAAGGATGCCTTGCAGTTCTGGGATTACCAGACCGATTGCTTTAGCAGCACCAGTTGTGTTAGGGATGATGTTTTCAGCTGCTGCGCGAGCACGACGGAAGTCACCTTTAGGGTGTGGAGCATCCAACGTGTTTTGGTCGCCAGTGTAAGCGTGAATTGTAGTCATCAAACCTTGAACGATTCCGAATTTGTCCTGCAGTGTTTTTGCCATAGGTGCCAGGCAGTTTGTTGTGCAAGATGCGCCGGAGATTACAGTTTCAGTACCGTCGAGGATTTCATGGTTTACGTTGTAAACGATGGTTTTCATGTCGCCAGTAGCTGGTGCGGAGATAACAACTTTCTTAGCTCCACCTTTCAAGTGTTTCTCAGCTGCTTCTTTAGTTGTGAAGAAACCAGTACATTCCAGAACGATATCTACGCCCAGGTCGCCCCAAGGAAGTTCTTCCGGGTTACGGTTAGCCAATACTTTAACTTCTTTGCCGTTCACTTTGAAGAAGCCATCGTGTACTTCAACATCGCCATCGAAGCGACCTTGAGTTGTATCATATTTGAGCAAATGAGCGAGCATTTTAGCGTCAGTCAAGTCGTTGATTGCTACTACCTCGATGCCTGCTACATTTTGAATACGGCGGAATGCCAAGCGTCCAATACGTCCAAAACCGTTAATACCTACTTTAATCATGAGTAAGTTCCTCCCAAGTTTTGATTAATTTTTTATGAAACTTATATATTCAAGACAGACGGTGAAGTCCGTCAAGACAACAATAGTTGTGATGCAAAGTATAACCTTATTCCATTTCAGCAACGATGACTTCGGCAGCTGCCTCATCTATAATCAGAATATCTTCCTGACCAAATCGCAACACGGAATGTATAGCAGCAGCTTTGCTTTTGCCCCCTGCAATTCCGATCACAACATCGGTTCGTTCAATATCCTGAAGTCGCATACCCAGTGTAAGCATGGTATGTACCACCTTACCCTGATCATTAAAGTAATAACCGAAAGATTCAGATACGGCTCCTTGCTCCTGAAGTTCATCTATAATCTCCGTCGCAAGTTTACGTCTTGTCGCCATCTCCACGGCATCACCAATTCCATGAATAACAATCCGCGATTTCCGAATCAGCTGCAGAATTTCCTGAACACTAGGGTCCTGGATTAATGATTCATAGGCATGATCACTAAGCAAATCCGGTACATGCAGGAGTTTGTATTGCGCCCCTACCCGTTTTGCCATTGTGGATGCAATCGTATTCGCCTGAATTTCAAGGCTTTCTCCAAGTCCACCGCGTGCCGGTACGAACCAGACACCTTTGAGCGATGTTGGCGGAGTCAGTTGCTCTGCAACTTCGGCCGTTGTTGATCCGCCAGTAACGGCGACAACGTCGTTGTCACTCATGATATTGCCGAGAGCCTTCGCTCCGGCTCTGCCCAGTTCCCTTTTGGCAAATGGAGATACGTCCGAATCACCAGGAACCACAACTACCTTTTGCAGACCGTAGGCTTGCTTGATGCGCTCTTCCAGCTCGGATAATCCGAACAACTCTTTGGCTACGGGCTCTAACTGCTGCAGCAAATCATACCCTGCCTCGCTGATCTTCATTCCTGCACTGTCAATTTCAATAAGTCCCTGAGCCTTTAACAGATCGGTCTCAGCCCTCAGAACCCGCTCGGTCATCTGCATGGAATTAGCTAACGTTCTCCGTCCGATCACATCCGATAACATGATCTGTTGCAGAATCGTATACCTCTTTTTCAAGACATCCATGAGATCAGGCAGAAGCTGCTTTTGTACTTCTAAAATCGTTCGCATGCTTTCCACTCCCGCAAGTTCTCGTTCCAAGCTCTCTTTCGTGGCCCTAAAACGTCCCGGGTTAACTTTTTAAGTCCCACGTCTATTCTACCTAAAACTGACGTGACATGCAAGTGTTTCAACGTGTTATTTCGACACACATTCAGCGTTTGTACGCGCCTATTTTCACAATCCTAGACTTCCATGATCAAGGACTACCTCACGCATACCATATATAGAAGAAACAAATGAATTCAATCTACATATCGCTCAGAATCACATTTCATCCGGCATGTCCAAAACCTCTAATAGCATTTACTTAATTGCACTCTTTATCCACTCTTCTTCATCATGATCATTTTTAGGTTAATCCAAACCAATAACCCAACGAACTGCTTGCAATTAAATATTTCATGAGCTATAATCATTATTGCTGTCACATAATGTGCGCCCGTGGTCCAATGGATATGACGTAGGCCTCCGAAGCCTGAGATCCAAGTTCGATTCTTGGCGGGCGCGCCATTTTTATTTAACAGCTCATAACCCATTTAACCAATGAAACCGGAAAGGTTTCTTTTTTTTGCAAGTTAGTTTGACTTTCTTTGACTTTTTGTTTGGAATTGTTTATTATGTGGGTAATACGGTAACAGTTTAAGTATAAGCACCAATAACATTTACATTCCAAGGAGGTTTTTCACGTGAGTTTTATTCCAATGGTCGTTGAACAGAGCAACCGGGGTGAGCGCGCCTACGACATCTACTCCAGATTGCTGAAGGATCGTATTATTTTCCTTGGTAGCGATGTTAATGACGTAGTGGCTAATGCCATTATGGCACAGATGTTGTTCCTGGCTGCGGAAGATCCGGAGAAAGACATTCACTTATACATCAACAGCCCAGGCGGATCAATTACAGCCGGTATGGCGATTTACGATACAATGCAATTCATCAAACCGGATGTATCTACCATCTGTGTAGGTATGGCCGCTTCCATGGGTGCATTCTTGTTGAATGCCGGTGCAAAAGGTAAACGTTTTGCGTTGCCTAACAGTGAGATCATGATTCACCAACCACTTGGTGGTGCTCAAGGTCAAGCTTCTGACATCGAAATTCGTGCTCGCCGCATCCTGAAAATGCGTGATACCTTGAACCGCATCATCTCTGAGCGTTCAGGTCAACCGCTGGAGCGGATTGAGAAAGATACAGATCGTGACTACTTCATGAGCGCTGCTGAAGCCGCCGATTACGGTATCATTGATAAAGTTATTGAAAACGTAGGTTCCCAAGGCATCTAATTGTTACGTAGACCACGGTCTACGAGTTAACATATCAACACCTAACGTTAATCAGCAACACCACATTGTTGTCTATACGGGAAGAAGCCCTCATCATAATCATGATGAGGGCTTCTTTTTTCATTTTATAAGGAAGATAACTTAAGAGTGCATAATAATGATTTCTTTATTTGGTTCCAGATACATTACTGAAAGGTTCTGTGCCTTTAGGGAGAAGCTCTTTATACGTAAATGGCATTTCAGGGAATCCCTCTGCGTACGCCGTATACTCATACAACTGGAAGAACACGACCACACCCGTTGGTGTCACATAGAAATCTTGATCTTTATTCAACCCTTTATAACCATCGAGGTATCCGCCGCGGGCTTTCAGTTGTTCACCCACTTTTTTACTCAACGTCTCGCGCATGGTTTTGTTATTTTGCAGCACATCATCTAACGTAAGCTCCTTGCCTGTGTCCAGTGCAAAGGTGTGGCCCGTACGGTATGTCATGCCATGAGCGCCAGCATAATCTTCGTATCGTTGTGTAATGAGTCCCAGCACGCCTTTTTCGTTGTACGTCACTACATAAGAGCTCTCAAATGCATATGGACGGTTGGCTGTTGCCCCGCCGAATTCAGATGTCTGTTTCTTGAAGTCAGCTACATAAGCATCCACTTCGTCTTTCAGCACTTTGTTGATTGCCGCTTCAGCTTCTTTGCTGGCAAGTCCACTCACCTTTGGATATTGAACATCTACTTCAGCATTTTTTACAGTGACATTAACTGTTGCCGCTTTAATTTTAACGTTATTTTGTTTCACCTTGCTGAGTGTCAACGTTTTGGTTTTGCCATCCCAATTCCCCTGTACACCCAAATAATCTCTCATTGCTGAGAATGGAATATACAATCTGCCGTTGATCAGCTTGGCGTCCACTTGAGGATAATAGTTGTTAATTCGAACACTCGGCTCGCCATCCAATAGGCTGATCGTCATTGTGTTATTGGCTGCTGTCAAAGCGTACTCTTTGGTTTTCGCATCATATTTCAGAGTCCCACCTGCCACATCTTTAACCGCCGTAAGAGATACCCAAGTTGAACCACCTTGAAGAAGTCCTTTTTGAGTGAGTGTTTTTCCACCCGACTTCAGGGTCGCCTCAGCTGTGGTTGTCACTTTCGCGGATACCGATGCCGCCTGAACCGAACTGTCCTGCCACACCGAACCGCTACCTACAATAATTCCTGCTGCAAGCAATGCACTTGTCCATTTTTTCCATGATGTCATATATAAAACTCCTCTCTGAATTCACAATTAGGGATCATTGCGTATGTAATCCTGACCTGATCGCATATCTCATACGCTCACCTCTCTATTATAATTAACCCGATTTCGGAAAGGTTTACAGCTCGAGTTACAATATTGATGAATATCAGACCGAAAATATAACGGGATATGACCTTTTTGTCACGAACAACTATACAAAAAAGATACCAATATACAGCATTTCATGTTGCTTCAAAAGCTACCCTCCTATCTAACTTCATTAAAGTTTGCTTTTCCAACAAAAAAAAGACTCTGTCCACAGGACAAAGTCTTTGTCATTATTTCGTTGTACCCTTCAAATGACACTTATAAAGGTTACTTGAGCTTACAATCCTTAGTTCAATCTTGTTTATTTCATTTCATACGTGATATTCAGGATTGTGCTTACTTTAACCTGGCCTGTTTCAATCTCAGTGCCACCTGCTGTATCTTGTGCTTTGGACATCAACGCCTCGCTTGCATAGAAAACAGGCACATTGGCATCACCTTGGCTTACGGAAAGAACAGCACCCAGTTGACGTTTAACTGCTTTTGCAATGGCTCCAGCTTTCACATCTGCATTGGCAACAGCTTTCTCAATCACTTGGGATTCATAACTTTCCGGATTTTCTACAGTAAAGCGCACGTTTTCAATATTGTTGGCACCCGCACCAGAAGCAGCATCGAGCAATTCGCCAATCTTGTCCATCTCACGATATGTGACTGTCAGCGTATGATGCGCTGTGTATCCTTTAATTTGTTGTCCGTCTTTTTCGCTATACGTATAGTTGGGTTGTACAGAGAACTGACTCGTTTGAATGTCGTCTGCACTGATCTTCCACGTATTCTTCAGCAAGTTGGATACCTTTTGAACTTTGGCAGCGTTCGCTTTTTGAGCAGATGCAGCTGTCTCTGCAGTACTGTTCACACCAATGGACAGATAAGCGATATCAGGCTTCACCTGAATCTCACCTTTACCCACAACATTAATCACATTCTGTTGTACTCCCTGAACCTCTGCAGCGTAAGCATAGTTACCTGGCGCAACCCATGCTGTTCCCCCAACAAGCAACGTACTTGCCACCAGCACCGCACCAAACGGTTTCATCCATTGTTTACCCATCACGATAGCCTCCTTATGTGTTAACATCTCAAACTTTAATCGATTTGATACCTTAACAGACGGGACAAATTCCATAATGTTGCACTTGACGATAGCATAAACGTGAAAAACGCAAAAAAGCCCCTTTCGGGACTTCTTCATTGGATTGATCATATCTTATTGGTTTTCGAGCTCTTCCTTGCTTACCAGACTAACTAAAGCGTTTACAGCCTGTTCGGCATCCGCGCCTTCTGCACTAATCTGGATTTCCGTACCTGTGCTAATTGCAAGGCTCATGATCCCCATGATACTTTTTGCATTAACTTTTTTGTCGTCCTTCTCGACGAACACTTCAGACGAGTACTTATTCGCTTCTTGAACGAACAGTGCCGCAGGTCTGGCATGGAGACCCGTTTTCAAACGGACAACTACCGGGTGCTTTGTCATGGAAACTTACCCCCTATTATGAAATCTGGACATTAAATACACAATTATATTTATACAACATTATACCATTAACCCGTGCAGGACACTAGAAGAAAAAACTCAGGATGCTTTGACGGATGTTATCTTGCCCTATTTCATCTTTTGAACAGCACATCCAATGACCTAAGTAAGTCTTCTAGATCCTTAACGATTGACTTTCCCGACCTTTCTGTTCAGCAGAAACAGCCGACCTTGTTACTTTACCCTACTCCGTCTTAACCATAACGTTCTGTGCGTACTTTCTCAGCCAGCTCATCAATTTTACGAAGCCTATGGTTCACTCCCGACTTGCTGACTGTACCTTTAAGGAGTTCGCCCACTTCCTTCAGATTGATATCTGGATGAGCGAGTCGAACCTCCGCCACCTCGCGAAGTTTCTCAGGCAGCGATTCCAGACCAACTTCCTTTTGCAACAACCGGATATTATCGATTTGTCTTACCGCCGCTCCAATGGTTTTATTCAGGTTGGCGGTCTCACAATTGACGATCCGGTTAACGGAGTTGCGCATGTCTCGCATAATTCGTACATCTTCAAACTTGAACAAGGCCTGATGAGCACCAATGATGCTGAGCAGCTCAATGATTTTCTCGCCTTCCTTGATGTATAGGATGAATCCTTTTTTCCGTTCTATACACCGGGCATTCAGATGAAATTCATTGGCCAGATCAACTAGTGCCTGACAGTGCTCTTCATACATGGACGCAATCTCCAAATGGTACGAGGAACCTTCCGGATTATTAACCGATCCACCGGCCAGAAATGCACCGCGAAGATAGGCCCGTTTACAACAGTTCTGCTGAAATAACTCCGTATTAATCCCTGGCGTAAACAGAAAACCTTCCGATACAATATGAAGACTATTGAGAATCTCCTGTACCATGGTTGGAATACGAACAATATATACATTGTTCTTTTTCAGCCGCATTTTTTTGCGGACCAGTAATTCCGTATGCACTTGAAAATGCTTTTTAAGCAGAGAGTATGCCCGTCTTGCAATGGCGGCATTCTCCGTCGAAATATCCAAGATCACTTTTTTATTCGATAACTGCACTGCACCAAGCATACGGATGAGGGCTGAAAGTTCCGCCTTTTCGCAGCACGGTTCGCTCTCGATCATGGTTAACTCTTTTTTGGTCTGTGCTGCAAACGACATGGGACTTCACCTCTTCCGTAACATCCAATTTTGTACCAGCTGGTAGATATGATGACTTAACTTGTCGGCATCATGACGCAGATAAGTCTTGAACAGAACAAGGGTATCTGCAACCACCTGATAGCCGGCGCTTTCGAGTACATTCATATCCAGTACAACCGGTTTTGCTCCTTTTTCCGCATACTTATTCTGCACTTGCAGCGGAATATCACCATTATTTACGATAACATAGTCGAAGAGCTGATGACCTATATGCTCGTTTACCGCCTTAAGGTGGTCACTTACCGTATAGTTATCTGTTTCTCCAGGCTGTGTCATCACATTACAGATAAACATCTTCACCGCATCAGCCTCTACCACAGCTTCTGCAAGCTTAGGTACGAGCAGATTGGGAAGGATGCTTGTATAGAGGCTGCCTGGCCCGATCAGAATGGCGTCAGCTTGACGAATGGCATCTACTGCCTCTGGCAACGGCTCCACGTGATCCGGTTCAAGGAAAACACGTTTGATGCGTCCACCCGCCTCAGGTATTTTGGACTCACCTGTAATAATTGTCCCATCTTCCATCTCCGCATGCAACACAACGGCCTGCCCGGCTGCTGGCAATACCTCACCTCGAACGGCAAACACGCGGCTAAGCTCCCGCACTGCGGTCACAAAGTCGCCCGAAATATCCGTCATTGCAGCCAAAATCAAATTTCCCAAGCTGTGGCCTGCAAGCCCCGCGCCTGTATTGAAACGGTACTTCAACATATCTGAAAGCAATGGTTCTACATCAGCCAGTGCCGTAAGCACGTTGCGAATGTCGCCCGGAGGCGGCATCTGTAGCTCATTGCGCAGGATGCCTGAACTCCCACCGTCATCTGCAACTGTGACGATGGCCGTGATATCCAGCGGCTTCTCTTTCAAACCGCGTAACATCACGGATAATCCGGTTCCGCCGCCCATTACAACTATTCTCGGACGTTCTCTTCGTGGTCCGGCCTCTTTCATCCCTTCACCCTCTTCAATGACGGTCCCGGTCAGCGTCGCGATGGCTTACGGTGACAGCTTCTGTCTCGCTGCTTCCCAACATCTTGCCCAAATATTCCGATATTGCTACCGAACGATGCTTGCCTCCGGTACAGCCGATTCCAATAATAACCTGGCTTTTGCCTTCCTTCCGGTATTGCGGAATCAGGAAATGCAGCATATCCAGCAGCTTGGTCAGAAACGCCTGTGTCTCTGGCCACTTCATAACATATTCGTACACATCACTATTCTGTCCCGTATTCGGTCGTAAATGTTCAATATAATGTGGATTCGGTAAAAAACGTACATCAAATACCAGATCAGCATCAATCGGAATGCCGTACTTAAATCCGAACGACGTTATATTCACTGACAGCATTTGGCTCTCCAGATGAGAAAAACGGGATATAATGCGTTCTTTCAGTTGAGCAGGCTTCATTGTACTAGTATTCAGTACCTGAGTCGCGGAGTTTTTGAGTTCCTCCAACATCTTGCGTTCCAGTCGGATGCCGTCCAGCGGCATGCCTTCAGGAGCCAGTGGATGTCTGCGCCTGCTTTCTTTGTAACGCTGAACAAGGACAGAATCTGTAGCATCCAGGAATAAAATTTCGCAATGAATGGTAAAATGATCTTTAATATAGTTCAAAGACTCGGACAGAGCCGTAAAGAATTCACGCCCGCGCAGATCGATAACCAATGCAACCTTACCAATCTTGCCGTTTGACTGTTCAATTAGTTCCGCAAATTTTGGAATCAATACCGGCGGCAGATTATCCACACAGAAGAAACCCAGATCCTCCAGGCTTTGTACTGCAATGGTTTTGCCTGCCCCGGACATGCCCGTAATGATAATGAGCGTGGCGCCTGTGCCTGGTGAGCCTTCACCTTCAAGCATAAATGTCCCCTCCTTATCATATTGCTGTCTTCATATATTGTTACGAGGGTACTAGGAACGCAAGAGAAGACCTGCCGCACCCACAATACCTGCATTATTACCAAGTGTTGCTTCCAGAATCTGAACCCCTTCTTGCAGCGGTTCCGGTGTCAACTTAGCAAATACGGTACGTATTTCATCGAACAAGAAATTGCCCGCTTTGGATACGCCACCACCAATGATGAACATCTCCGGGTTAATAACAGCAGCTACAGTAGCCATGGACTTACCCAGGTAGAAGGCCGCACGGTTTACAATGCGCTGTGCCACTTCATCGCCTGCCTTGGCAGCATCGAATACTTCTTTGGCTGCAATCTTGTCGACGAGTGCCAGTGACGTATGATCACCGCGTTCTACCGCATCCTTCGCCATACGGATAATACCCGTTGCAGACGAAACTGTTTCAACACATCCCATTTTACCACAGCCGCACTTGATGGCCTCCAGATCAGGTACAACACTGATATGCCCCAGTTCTCCCGCCATACCAGAGAAGCCTTGATAGATGTTCCCATTCAAGATCAAGCCTCCGCCGACACCTGTACCGAGTGTATAACATACACAATTGTCTACGCCTTTACCGGCTCCTGCCCATACTTCACCCAGTGCAGCCACATTCGCATCGTTATCTATTTTGATTGGCTTGCCCAAACGTTCTTCCAGAATCGAACGAATGGCTACATTCCGAAATCCGATGTTAGGGGCATGAACGATAATTCCCTCGCGTACATTCGTGAAACCGGCCACTCCAGCGCCTACACCCTCAAGCTGTTCCCAACTGTAAGGTGATTCGGCTACGATATGTCGGACATACTTCTCGATGTTGGCGATGACCGTGTCTACGCCCTTATCCACTTCAGTCGGTCCTTCATACGTATGCATTAGCTGACCTTGTTCATCGCATATACCGACCTTAATTGCTGTTCCGCCGAGATCGACCCCAACGTAGATTTTCTCAGACATGCTGCAAGCCACCTTTATCTATCTAAAATAGTTTAAGTCCTACGTACCAACTATAATTGAAGGATACGCCTGGGTCAAGACGATAAGACCTCGGATACATCATGCTTTGCCAGGGTTGTGAACCACATCACACACCATTTATGAATACGTATACATCCTCCCTTTCTCCTATTAAAAAGCAAGCTTCATTCTTCTCTAATAGAAAGGGAAGCCTCAACTCATGATATTTCACGATCACTCGTTCCATTCATAAAAGATGACAACTGTCACCTGAAAGTCATGACAATGCTTACTAAATTCCCCACGACTTTTTCCGTAAGATGAAATTATCTTATTGAACAGACGAAAGGCGTGAATAACGATGACCATGGATTCAACGGTTATCCATTTGAACAACGTAAGCAAGCAGTTTGGAAGCAAACATGCCATTAAGCATATTTCATTAAAAATCACCAGCGGCTCGGTTGTGGCCATACTCGGACCCAACGGTGCAGGCAAAACAACAACCATGAAAATGATGCTCGGCTTGTCCAGCCCTTCTTCAGGTGAAGTGACTGTGCTAGGAATGACACCGGCCCATAAACAGGTTCGTCAACGGATGGGTGTTATGTTACAGGATGTCAGTGTCATGGACGGTCTTACCGTCCGAGAGATTATTCGCATGGTTCGCAGCTACTATCCCACCCCGCTGGATGCAGATGTAATCGAAGCTTTAACTGGTCTTGCGCCAGCTGCCTTGAACCGAAGAGCAGAAAAGCTGTCTGGCGGACAGAAGCGCAGCCTGAATTTTGCAATGGCCATGGCTGGTGCCCCTGACGTTCTCTTCTTCGATGAGCCTACTGTCGGAATGGATTCCGAGACCCGTAGGCATTTCTGGATACAGATCCGCGCACTTGCGAAGCAAGGCAAAACCATCGTATTCACCACACACTACCTGCATGAGGCAGATGAAGCAGCCGATCGAATTATCCTTTTCAATGAAGGCTCCATCGTTGCAGACGGAACACCAGACAGCATCAAGGGCGGAATCACGAAACGAACGCTATCCTTTTCAATCTCCACCGATTCGAACATCCGTACTCAGATTGAAAGTTTGCCAGACATAGACCAGATTGAATACCGCAAGGACCGCTGCATTCTTCATGCCAAAGATACAGATGCTCTCATCCGCCACATCATTACCATTCAGCTTCCAGTTCAGGAGATCCGTATTGAAGCCGGACAGCTGGATGATGCCTATGCTACATTGCTCCAAACCATTAAGGAGGATCATTAATATGTCTATGCTGCTGGCCCAATCCCGAGTGGAAATGCTTCGCATTTCACGCAATCTCTATTTTGTCTTCTGGTCTTTATTGATGCCCGTCCTGTTCTACATCCTGTACACTCGTATATTTACCACGGATGCTGTGGATGCACAGCAATGGAATGCACATTATCTGATGTCCATGACCTGCTTCAGTGTGATGGGCTCGTCCATCATGACACTCGGCATTCGTCTTGTTCAAGAGAGGGTGCATGGTTGGGTCACCTATCTTCGGGTTACACCGTTGCAGAACTCCATTTATTTTGGTGGTAAAATGATTGGTCAGACCTTCATTCACCTATGCTCAATTATCATCATTTTTATATCCGGTTATCTGATTAACGGTGTTTCCCTTATTGCATTACAGTGGATTGGTTCTGCGCTCTGGATTCTGGCTGGTTCTTTACCTTTTCTTGCGCTCGGTACCTGCATTGGCACCTTTCGCCGAGTCGATACTGCCAGCGGATTAAGCAATGCATTGTATCTCTCCCTTGCCTTGCTTGGAGGTATGTGGATGCCGCTGGATGTTATGCCAGACTGGCTTGGGCAGATCGGTAGCTGGTTGCCTTCACACAGCTTCGGTAACGGAGCATGGGTCATAATAACTGGAGGCATGCCTCATATGCGAGATGTCCTACTTTTGGCAGCATATCTGGTGGGATTTATGTTACTATCCACATATATCCGCAACAAACAGAAGGAGGCGTAATTTCGACGCATGCTCCAAGGTTTCAAGCTTTTTCCCAAGAGATACGGTGTCTACCCGTATATATGGCTAATCTATTTAGCCATGCCCTTATACTATTTGTGGAACTCACATGGGCTTCAGCAATACATCGGGATTACAACTTTTGTTGTTTTCGTTCTAACCTATCGGCAACTCTATATGACTGCGGGCACATCCCACTTTTCCTATTGGCTTAGCCTGCAGATGTTATGTGTGCTTATTTTTACACTAATTCTTGATCCCAACATGTTTTTTCTTGGATTTTTCACGGCTAATTTCATTGGATGGTATTCAGATAAACGTGTTTTTCGATTCTTTCTGTTTATTTTCGCCTTCATTCAGACCATTCCCATAGCCATTATCATCACCTTCAACCAACTCAATACCGAGCGATTGCTGTTCTTTATTCCGTTTTATCTCATCATGCTGGTATCGCCCTATGGCATCAAAACGATGTTGGATCGGCAACAACTGGAAGCCGAACTCGATGAAGCGCACCAGCATATCAAAGAACTGATCAAGCGAGAAGAACGCATGCGCATTGCCCGGGATCTGCACGATACGATGGGGCATACACTCTCTTTGATTACATTAAAAAGTGAACTTGTTGCCAAACTTATCGCCAAAAATCCTGAACGAGCGATTCAAGAAGCACGTGAAATCGAGCGCACCTCACGTGCTGCCTTACGAGAAGTACGTCAACTCGTCTCCGATATGCGGGCCATCAGTATTACAGAGGCATTGGCTGATGCCAAAGAAACTTTGAAAAGTGCCGAGATCGAACTCCGACTGACTGGAAAACAGGAATCCTATGCTGATGTGCCTGACCTGACTCAGAACATGGCAAGTCTCTGTATTCTGGAGTCCGTGACGAATATCGTAAAGCACAGCAAAGCCACTCTAGGTATAATTCAACTGGAACGATTACCTGATGGAATCAGGATTATGGTCCAGGATAATGGCATTGGCATGAACTCAAATCAACATCACGGAAACGGACTGAAGGGAATGTCCGAGCGGTTGGATCTGATCGACGGCTCATTTCAGATTTCCTCGGGTTCGAAAGGAACCAGGGTCGTTATTTTCTTTCCCTTAATCGCCAGCGAACCACAAGGAGGACTATCACTATGATTCGTATATTAATTGCCGAAGACCAACGCATGCTGCGTGGTGCGCTTGCCTCCCTGCTCGATCTTGAAGATGATCTTAAAGTCATTGGAGAAGCAGGGAATGGAGAGGAAGCCTTGAGACAGATGGCTACTCTCCAGCCAGATATTTGCCTGATGGACATTGAAATGCCTGTGATGAGTGGACTTGATGTGGCTGAGCGCATTCAACAACTTGGTCTCCGTTGCCGGATCATTATCCTCACGACGTTTGCTCGGCCTGGATTCCTGGAACGAGCTATACAAGCCGGAGTTCAAGGCTATCTGCTCAAGGACGAGCCTAGTGACCGCTTGGCCGAGGCTATTCGGCGAGTGATGAACGGTGGACGAGAAGTGTCACCTGAGCTTGTTTTTGGCGCAGCCAAAGCTGTTAACCCGTTAACGGAACGGGAGAAGGAAGTACTCAAAATGGCAGCCACCGGGATGAATGCCAATCATATTGCTGCTTCCCTACATCTCTCCTACGGGACCGTACGTAACTATTTATCCGAGGCCTTCGCCAAGCTGGACGCCAAGAACCGAATGGAAGCCGTCGCTATTGCCGAGGAGAAAGGCTGGCTTTCATAGGACTTTCGTTCGCGAAGCACGATATATGGTCCAGAGAGAACTTCATTCGCGATCCATTACACCTTCTGGTGTATGGCATAGAAAAAAACGCCTTCCAGCAAACTGGAGGCGTTTTAGTCTTTTTACACACATCATTATTTACAGAACTCAGCCGTTCTTCAGCTATACGTCACAGCTTCGATTCCACACGTACCGGCTCTTCTGTCTTCTCCATCTTGTTTACATCCAGAATATCGAGCAGGAAAACGAAGATCGGAATACCAATGATCAGTCCCCAGATCCCAAGGAAGTGCTGCGACAGAATCAGTACGATAAAGGTGTAGAACATCGGCAATTTGGTCTTATGTGCCATCAGTTTCGGATTCAGGAAGTACGTCTCCAGGGCATGAATCACAATAATCATGATAATCACAATAATACTTAATTTCAGTCCACCCATCTGATACCCAATCAGACAGAGCGGTACCAGTGAGATGATAACCCCCGCCACGGGCACCAGACTGAGCAGGAACACCAGAATGGTCAACGCGAACAGATACGGGAAACCCAGAATCCATAAGCCCAGGATCGTCAGCACTGTATTGAACACCGCAATAAGAAGCTGTGCCTCAATGACTTTACCAAAAGAAGACACGAATTTGTCTCCCAGATAAGCTACTTCATTATAGAACCATCCAATTTTACTTGTTTTGAACTTGGACGTGAACTTGGATATCTCCTGCTTCTGCAACAAGAAGAACAGACTCAGAATAATAACAAGCAGAATAAATTCCAGCCACTTGCTCAAAGCGAAAATATATTTCAATGCATCATTGGTGTAATTTTTAATATCGAAAGATTGAAGATAACCCGCAATTTTGGATGCAAAATTATCACCGTCAGCACTATCGAGAAATTTCATAATTTCGTTCGTTAACTGAACGACCTGATCCACGATCCGTGGTGAATATCTGGAGATGCCGAGCACAATTACTGCGATAACAATCATATAGAGCAGGATGACCACAACTTTATAATTGATCGGAAACAACCGATTCAAACCACCTGTAATGAAGTGCTGTAACCTGTTCATGACATACGTCACCAGGAACAACAGCAGAATCATGTGCAGCATACTCCCCATACTGAACAAAACCAAACAGAACAAGAGCAGGATCAAAAATCGTCTCACTGTCGCATTCTGCAACCAATCTTTTATCATTTCCCCCAAAATCTTCACCTCACAGCTAATATGCCCCATATGTATACGAACTCATGCCCACTGTAGTTTCAAAAAAAGAGAAGCCTTCCGGCTTCTCTCATTTCATGAGACTTCCCGTTGTCTCTTATTCCTAGCTTATGCCTAACCATATGCGTGTAATGCTTATTTATCCAACGTTTCGCTCCAATCATGGACAATGCTTCCTTCAAGGAACTTCTCACAATCCATCGCGGCCATACATCCGGATCCTGCAGCCGTAATAGCTTGACGATATTTCGTATCCTGAACATCACCACAGGCGAATACACCCGGAATATTGGTCTCCGTTGTTCCCGGTTTAACCACTACATAGCCATGTTCGTCCAGTGTGATTGCATTACCCAGAAATCCGGTATTTGGTGTGTGACCAATGGCAACGAACACGCCATCTGCTTCTAGCAACTCTTCCTGCCCCGTCTCATTGTTGCGTACCTTCAGTCCTTTGACACCCATAGCTTCCGGTACGACCTCGAGTGGAGTACGGTTCAGTGCCCACTTCACCTTCTCATTGCTGCGAGCCCGATCCTGCATAATCTTGGATGCACGCAATTCATCCCGACGGTGAACCAATGTGACGTCTGTTGCAAAACGAGTCAGGAAACTCGCTTCCTCCATCGCGGAGTCACCACCGCCAACGACCACAATTTTTTTACCACGGAAGAAGAAGCCGTCACATGTCGCACATGTACTTACACCACGTCCTACATTTTCCTGCTCGCCCGGAATACCAAGATAACGTGCGGAAGCACCTGTGGAGATAATAATCGATTCAGCTTCCAGTTCACCGATTCCTCCAACTTTGACCTTGAAGGGCGGTTTGCTGAAATCAACCTCTTCCACCCAACCGTTTTTGAATTCCGCTCCAAAACGTTCAGCTTGCTTACGCATGTTGTCCATCAGTTCCGGACCCATAATACCTTGTGGGAAACCGGGGAAATTCTCAACTTCCGTTGTTGTCGTCAATTGACCACCCGGCTGAAGTCCTTCGATAACCAGCGGTTTCAGATTAGCACGAGCCAGATATATCGCTGCTGTCAGACCCGCAGGTCCCGTTCCGATCACAATCGTTCTGTATTTAGACATATAGATACAGCCTCCTTAATTAAGGTGAGAATGTGTTGTACTAGCGATGAACTTGCCAAGATGATATCCTACAGGCGTTTACGAGGCCCATTCGTTAAGTTTACCCGTTTTCCCGGTTATTGTATCCTTCACCTCATGATGTCTTTCTGAAAACAAGTGAGGGCCATTTTCTATACAAGTGGTGGATTGCTGTTACAGACCGAATGAATCTGTTTAGCATACTTGCTAACCGTTGATGCCGATATCCCATACCGCTCCGCAATGCTTTGATAGGTAACGGGCCGACTGTGATTCTTCGCTGCCAAATATTCAAGTCCCGCAGCCCAACCCTCAATCTGCTTCGTACCTGGAACCTCCGGATGTACCCGGGATACATAATCCGTCCAGAGCCGTTCCATCTCTTGCTGCAACTCAGCCTTTGCTTCAGACATCTGTAACGCACGATCAACAACAGCCTGCCAATGGGAGGTTGAACCAGTGTACGATTGCTCTGATGTGGATGGAACCTTCCCAATAGACTTCAAGGCTACAGGAGAAAAGGGTCGAACCACCTGAGAATTCCGATCCTCATGTTCAGCCGATTTCAATCCGTTCAGTACAGCTTGTGCTGCCTCAAGCAGATCCTGTTCTTCTCCAGTCTCTTCAATAAAGGATTGCAGAGCCTGCTGCACCTCATAGTCACCGATCATCCCAAGCGCATGAATAACCTGTAGCTTGGTTGCCCGATCACCATGACGTAATGCCCAGAAGAAGGATGAGCGAATCAGTGGATCATTCTTCATTTCTTCAGGTATGCCGCTACCATAGTTCTCCCACTGTCTGAACTGCTCATCAAATGGCAGATGATAGTGATAACTCAGCTTCTCAGGCTCTTGCTCGCCTTGCCGTACAGCCTCAAGACCTGACAGATAGTATCGAGATACTTCCGAACCCGGGTCAAGCTTAGATACATGATGCCATAGACGCTCAGCGGCGTCATAACGCTCTGTATTATAAGCTGCTACTGCTGCATAGTGAGCAAGTGCCGGATCACCAGCCGTCTCTTCATCCTTGAGCAAACGCCGGAAATGAACATAGGCCGTATCGTGCTGACCCAGAATTCCCATCGTTGTAGCCAGTTTGTAGACTTGTTCGTGCTGGAATGGCACGATGACCCGCAATTTTTTGATCAAAAGCAGAACTTGATCTGCCCGGTTCTCATTTTGATGGAAAATGGCCAGATTACAGAGTGCATGCAGATTACCTGGTTCCTGTTCAAGCACTTCGGCAATGGTCTCTTTTGCTTTGGGAAACAGACCCATATAATAGTAGGCGAGTGCCAGATTGTTACGGGCAGCCAAGTAATCAGGATAATCAGAAGACATGCCTTCGAGCAATTCAGCAGCCTGTGCAAATTTCCCTTCTTCCAGCAGTTCCCGTGCCTGATCGTGCTCCACTACACCTTTGCGTGATTTGATTCGATTCAGTTTGGCCGGACGATCCAGCTCATAATACAGAAGCTCCATCATCTCTTCGGCCTCCGTCATGAACTGACCTTGGGTGTCCTCCTCCAGATAGGTAACAAGTGCTTGCTCGGCTTCCTCAAACCGATCCATATTTGCATAATTGTTCGCCATATAAAAATAACATTCCGTCATCGACGGATCTACCACTTCCAGCACGTTAGCCAGAATGGCATTGGAGGCTTCGTAATCCCCCTTCTCCGATAATATACCCGCCATATTACAATGATTTACCGGATTTTCCGGCTCGTATTCAACAGCTTTGCGAAAATATTTTAATGCCTTGTCGACATGATTACGGTCCAGCGAGCGGACAGCTCTTTCAAAAAAGAAAGAAGCATCCAAGTGAATCGGTATTATATTGGCAAGGTGTCCCTCAGCCCGCACTAGCTTGCCCTTCATCTTCCAAGGCACCTCCTCTTTGCGTTTCATTCATACTCTTCAGTATACCACATCTTAAGGCCCACTTCTCAATATGTAGTTTCATGTCGTTTATGAAAAAAATGCAAAAGAAGGTGATATTCCATTTTGCGGAAACCTATCACCTTGAAGCGTTGTTTATTCAGTTGTTTATTCAAAGGAAACCCATCTTTTCTTAGAGACTCCTGCACTCGCTTGCCAAGGATCTATTTGCAGTATTGCATTAGTCCATTCTTATCACTTACTGGACGTCTAACTGGATTCGGTCCGGTTATGATGAGATGAGTGTAGTATATGGTATTATTATCCTTATTGTCCTTTTTACTGGTTTATCTCCATTAAAAATCAAACAACGTATATTAGCTCTGTCCTTCAGCCTCTTTTTCGCGTATGTAATTAAAAATAAAGACACATCATTATTATTTTAAGGAGATGTTATATTGACGATCTCGAAGATAAAACCAATTATATTCATCTTAATCTGCTTGTTTGCTTTGAATGGATGTTCAAAAGATATAGAAAACATAGAAAATCAGTTTACATTAGATGATGTACTGAGAGCGCTCGAGTCTCAAGAACTGGATTTAGTGTCCTTTGGTATAACCGGGTATCCTTTGAAATTAAACGACGTTGTACCTGAGGTGTACTCCGTTGAAGTGCCCGTGGAAGAAGAACCATATAGCCCTGAATTTATACATTTTTATATTTTCAATTCTGAAAAAGATCGCATCAACGGGACAAAAGAATTCAATACACATATGGAAAGCGCCCAATTCACAACATTCCCTTTTCTATATGAGAAAGGAAATGTTTTTATCGTTTACTGGAGCAAAACCAAAGATAATCCTATGTTCACTAAACCAATCGAGACTGCGTTAGAGCAACTGAAATGATAATAGTTCATACATTACTGGACTGAGCTCGATAGTGGGAATATCATTTAGAACGTTAATTGCAGTCATTCGTCATTCGTGAAAAAAAGAAGACCGATTCCATAGGCTCGGTCTTCTAACTGTTATGGCTTTAAAGATCCAACAGATTTAAAGCTTCAACGCTATCAAAGGTGAAAGTGAAATATGAAGGGTTTTATCAAACGGCGTCATGAAATTGACCAGCACAACCTTACACTTGTCCGGCAGTTTTGCCTCACGTACCGTTGCCGCCAGATGCCCCAGCTCGCCCCCGGTGATCTCCAGCCAGTCTTCTCCGCAGGTATAGCGTAATGTACCGCCTTTCCACAAATAGTGACCCTCACTCGTTTCAATCGCGTCCTCACAGGTAAGCTCACCTTCACTTCCAAACACAAAGGACAATTGCATCATCGTATCCTCCGGTTCATTCCCTGTGAGATGCATCGTCCAGCCATTTTCCGTATGCAGAACTTCTGCCCCTACGCGCAATGTCTGCTCATGAGTAAGTTGACGACTCTGATGGGGTAACAAATACCAAGGACTTATAGTTGATGCAGCAGATTCCGGCAGGAGTTCCGTAGGAATCGGACCGTAGTACCCTTTCTTCTGTTCACCCGTTAGATGATATCCCTCGGGCAGCTTCGTCATGTTTTGCATGGGTACATATCCTGGATTAAAATAAGAAGCCAGTTGCACAGCAAGCAGACGTATCTTACCGTGTCGGAGTGCAAAGAAAGGCGGAACTTCTGTCATGACAGTTACGCTTGTCTCACCTTCACGGATTCGGGCCACAGGAGCACCAAAGTCCGTGTGCATCCGACTGTGAGAGATTCGTCCATGATGTCCAGTCGAACCCATCTGCCCCAGATATTGCTCGCGTACAAAATGTTCATTCAGCATCAACTCGTAATTTTCCGGGAGCGAATTCTTCGTACCACTGGTTTGTTGAAGATCAGGTTCCAGTAACAATCTAACGAGAGCGTTGACCGAGCATACGCCCGGGTCCGTTAATGCACTATCTGCCCATGTTGCCATGCCCGCAAAAATGGAGTCACCATCTATCTTCGCCAAGATCGCATACGGTAGATAATAGGACGACAAGTCGTGAATGCTTCCCAGATCCTGCCGACCAGAATAATCTGTCACAATCTCACCCGTGGGATGCACCAGATACACCATCATACGAAGATTTAGACGCACCGGCTCCAGCAACTCTGGACGCTTGAGCAGACGTGCCGCATGAATGAGCATAATGTCACTTACCGCATTATAGATTCCGTTGCTTCGTTCGGTCCACTCCCCATCGGGTGTAATATCCATGCCTTCCGCCAGCCACTGCTCTGCGCGCTGCACAGCTTCCTCCACACCAAAAATATCATCCAAGAAACCGAGCGCCGCGCATAGCACCCAGCGATGATTCGGCGTATGACAGCCTCCTGTAAGCATGGTTGGGATTGTCCGTTCTAGAAATAGCCTCATATTGTTCAATACAGGTTGCAGTGGCTCCCATTGTTGCTGTAGAAGAAGCTGATACAACTGTGAGTACCCCACAACTACAAATGCGGTATCGGGAGGGGAATGGTAATTAGTCCAGCCTGGCGATATTGAACCATCTTCATGCTGGAAGCGAAGTACATATTCCGTGGCTAACAGCAGTCGATTTAACAAAGCTTCGTCCCGGTAATAGATAGAGTCCGGATTGGAAAGCGCTGCTCCCCAGTAACACATATCCGTGGGCGTTCCAGTCGTATGGTTGACCCAGGCAACACCTGTATAGGGATCGATAGTCCCTCCATAGTAACGGCTTTCCGGGTCAAGCATCTGCCGGGATATGCCTCTTTCTACCGCTCTGTCATTACTCTCCACCAATTGTTTATACATGTGCAGTCCCTCCATACCAATGCATTCTCCCGATGTGAGGAGTATGTTGCTCCAGCGCCTTCAATTCAGAACGGAGGCATAAGCATACCGCCGTAAGTGAGTTCATTTTTTCTCGTCAGTATATACCATATAACAACAAAAGTCGCTAGAAAATACGTGCTTGTATAACTACATATTTAGGGTCTTCGTCCCTGAGGAAATAGTCGTTGAACACACCCTATGAACGCGACAACTGTTTCCAAAATCACCACGCCTACTCTGTCACTCCAAGCTTTTTCATAAGCAAGTCATGACTCTCATGGATCTCTTCTGCCTTACAGGCAGACTTCAACTCATACACCTTCACCTGTGCGCGGCGAATCATCGGCAGATAGGCATCATAGAAGTTCATATCCTTACTGTGTACATACGGGCACCAGTGATCAGAGAGACCAAGTGTCTCATGGATATGGACCCCTACGATATCATCCATCAGCCCCTGCATTTCTCCCACACTGTCATAAAGGCCCATTCGGTCCATCATGATGGCATGACCGGTATCGTACCAGATACCAACCGGAGCCCCTTTGAGGGCCGTGATGATGGTCTTGGCTTCGGCAAGGGTAGGAATCTGTTGTGGTCGCGATCTTGTCTCGATGCCAAAACGAACATTCAGACCTTTAGCTGCCGCCCGATTGCATACCTCATCCAAACTGGCGATAATTTTCTCCACATACCCTGAACTGAGGGCTTCCCGCCGCTCCATCAATTCAGCCCATTTGCTGCGATACTTCGGTGAGTCCGGACCTTCCTCGTTATAGATCCTTCCAAGGTCTTTGCTGATATCCTCAGGAAAAGGTACCTCTCCCGGGTGTACAACAACAGCTTCTCCCCCATAACGTTGGGCATATTCAGCCGACTCCACCAGTAATTCGATCGCCCGCTTACGTTTCACTTCATCTTCGAAGCCGAGCAAGATGGAATCCGTACCGTAGTCTGGATCAGGATCATGTGGAAAAGTGTTGTGGACACTAGAAATTCCGATCTCTCCACGCTCAATCATGGGCTCAATCGTCGTGAGCATCTCCTTCGTCACATTATAATTGAGCTCCACCCGACGAAAGCCGAGATCCGCAATCTCCCGAATCATATCTTCCCCGACATCATGTTTTCGGATATTCCAGCATGTGGAGAACGAATATATCCCCTTATCTATGTCCTGCATCTATTTTCCTTCTCCTCCCTCTGGCTAAACTTTTTACACCAGCCTTAACTCAACCTTTTACCGCGCCAAGCATCGCACCGCTGACAAAATACTTTTGCAGCCACGGATAAACAAGCAGGATGGGTACCGTTGCAAATACAACTGTAGCTGCCTTGAGACTTTCCGGAGTCAGTGGTGTGCGGTTAGCACCTTCCATCAATGTAAGTTCACTCACCATGTTGTTTTGAACCATTTGGAAGAGCTTCAGTTGTAGTGGATACAACTTGGGATCATTAATATACAACAGTGAATCCTGGAATCCATTCCAGCGACCAACCGCATAGAATAGCGCTAATGTGGCAAGTACAGGCATGGATAATGGCAGTATGATTTTGAATAGCGTGTGTACATGTGAGCTACCGTCAATTTCTGCTGATTCTTCCAGACTTTCAGGAATGCCTCTGAAAAATGAGATCAGGATAATCAGGTTAAATGGACTTACCAGTCCGGGTAAGATCAGCGCCCAAACAGAATTCAGCATATTGAGATCACGAATGAGCAAATACTCGGGAATCATCCCGCCACTGAAGAACATCGTAATGATGATGACATACATGAAGAGCTTGCGCCCTTTCAATTTTTTCTTGGTTAACGGGTATGCAGCAGCAAGTGTGAATAACATGCACAACACTGTGGTCGCCACTGTCAGAACAGTCGTAAAGCCCAGTGAATATAGCATGGATTGATCAGAGAATACTTGAATATACGCATCCCAGTTAAATTCTTTAGGAAAAATGGTCACTTCTCCCGAAGTAATAGCCCGGTTAGAACTTAGAGATATAGCAATGGTGTGCAAAAATGGAGCCAAACAGAATATAACAAACAAACTGATAAAGGAGATATTAACGATATCAAAAATCCGATTTGAGGTGCGTTCACTCATATGCGCACAGCTCCTTTACTGATGGTCTATACATACAAGCCGATTGGCGTATCTTTCATACTTCGATAACTTATAAAATGCCTTCGCCGGTTGCCTTTTTTGAAATATAGTTAGAGCCAAGTACAAAGATTAGCCCTACAACAGCCTGAAATAGTCCTACGACAGTTGCCAGCGTGTATTGTCCTGATTCAAGGCCGACCCTGTATACAAATGTACTAAGTACATCTGAATATTCACGTACGGCTGTGTTACCGATAATATAAGGCCGATCAAAACCAATGCTGACCATATGTCCGAGATTAAGAATAAGCAAGGTCACTATGGTTGGTTTAATACTTGGCAACGTTATATGCCAGATTCTTTTCAGTCTTGAAGCTCCGTCAATCTCGGCGGCCTCAAACAATTCCTTGTTCACACCGGTTAATGCAGCCAAATAAAGAATGGTACCCCATCCTGCACTCTGCCAGACACCTGTAAACAGGTACGTCACAAGCCATGGGTTTTTCTCTGTCAAGAATGGTATTGAATTTAAGCCCATACTTTCCAACACACCGTTAACCATACCGGATTGATTGCCGAACAATTGGTATACAATTCCCCCGATGATAACCCAGGAGATAAAGTGAGGAATGTACAGAATCGTTTGCGATATTTTTTTAAACCATTTAAATCGAACTTCATAGAGCATGATGGCCAATAAAATTGGAGCAGGGAACGAAACAAGCAGGTCGAGGAAATTTAGCATGAAGGTATTTCGTAATGTGGTGTAGAAGTCCCGCATTCCAAATACTTCACGGAAAGCATCGAAACCGATCCACTCACTCCCGTTGATGCCCTGAAACAAGTTGAAATCCTTAAAAGCGATCTGAACCCCGTACATTGGGCCGTAACGAAAGATCAAGAAGTAGATCAGAGGCAGTGAGATGAGCGCATATAATTGCCAATACCTTTTCAAGTATGTGATGGTCAAGTCGGTTTCCTCCTATCAACAGAGAAACGGCTGTGCCGCCCATACTGGCGGCACACGTTCCTTCCAAAGTTATGCGGTAAATTACATATTGATTTAGTAATCACAAGATGAACCTGCTTATTTAATAACGCTTACTGAAGTGCTGCTTCAAGCTCTTTCTTCAGTTCTGTGCCACCCAGTGACATGAAATCATTCATTTCTTTTTCATATACCGCTTCGAAGTCTGCCGGTTTAGCCATCGCAGTTTTCACAATAAGCACTTTCAACTTATCATTTAGCGCTGTACCATATTTAGATTCTGCTTCAATTGGTTTGCTGAAGATAACCGGGCCGATCGTATCCGTATTAGCGATATCAATGGACTGTCTCATCAGCTCCTGGTTACGTTCTGGGAAGCCTGCAATCCATGCGGCTTCATTGGCTGCCTGATCTCCAACAACTTTACCGTTGGCAATAATGGCCATGTCACCACCGTTGTAGATACGATCTTTGACATCCTGTGGTGCATCATCTTTAACAACTGGAACACCATCAACCATATCGTAATTTTCACCTTCGACACCGGTGTTCATCTCTAGCAAGTTCGTTCCAGAAGCCATCCAGTCTAGGTATTTCACTGCTTCAACCGAACGTTTGCTGCTTTTTGGAATCATGATGTACATACCGTTGCTACCATAGCGTGATTTGATGTGTTTATTGTCCACATTCGAGTTGGTGTAAGCGTCAACTGCTACAACTTTGCTATCCGGTACATTTTTGTACAAATTATCAAGCATACCATCTGCATACAGAATCTGACCTACGTCCTCAGACATGTAGCCGATATTACCGTTCTGGAAGTCTTTGACCAATTGCGTTTTTTCTTCATCAAGACTGAAGTCCTTGCTGATCAGACCTTCATTGTAAAGCTTGTTAAGGAACTGCATCGCATCTTTGAAGCCATCATGCAATGGTAGCTCGTAACGCTGACTGTAAGTAAGTCCATCTTGTACGGGTTTAATAAATGAGTAAATCAATGTCTCGTACTGGGCTGGGGCAAGTGCCATACCCATTGGGATGTTTTTGCTGCCCAGATTACCCGGATCTTTCTCTTTAAATGCTTTCAGCGTTTCGTAAAGCTCATCCGTTGTCGTTGGAGCCTTCATTCCAACTTTGTCGAGCCAATCCTGGCGGATATAAGAATTGTAGCGGGAAGTAATGGCACGTTTACCCGGAATAGCGAATTGCTGACCTTCAAGCTGACCGAATTTCAACAGGTCTTCGCCGAGATATTCTTTTAAGTTAGGTGCATGTTCATTAAGAAGTTCACCTACTTCAGTTAGACCACCTTGCTGAGCATAACGGTAGAACACACTGGAGTCGTATACAAACACAATATCTGGAACGTCACTGGGGCTGGCCATTAACACGTTGAGCTTGGTTGTTTCTTCTGAACGTTGAACAGGTACGAATTGCACATCAATGTTATTCGGATCGCCGAATTTCTCTTGAACAAATTTAGTTAAGTAGTTGTTAGTGATCGTATGTGGAGAAGGACTGTTACCACGATCGAAAACCTCCACTTTCAAAGTAACACGCTCACCATTCGTTGTTGCCCCGCCTTCTGCTGATTCTTTTTCTGATGCAGACGAGCACCCCGCAAGTAAGGACACTCCCATTACCATCGTAAGTGCCAGACCCATCCATTTCTTCTTACTCCCTTTGGTTGCTTTTCCAATCATTTTGTCATCCCCTTTTACTTTGCGTGAATGTTTAAGGCTTGCTCCGAGTATTCCACATCTTCCCGAACTCTAGCAATAAACCAGTTTCGGAAGCGCTTACAAACGGAATTTAGTTTATGTGATAAGCCCATTTTCGCAGACTGATTATTTTCCCAAAGCTGCACTGCACTAGGCTAAGATGGCTCTCAACGCCTCACGACTCGGAACTGCCTGTCCCCATTCGGATAAACCATTTTCACACACTGCCTATATTCGTAAACGGGGAAAAACAGGAATATACGCTTGTTATCCTGCAAAAACAGTTGCGTACGATCTCGGGCAGCAGAGAACTGTTCAACGAAAACAGGGCGAACCTCTGCAAGCCTGCTCTCCTGGTGGAAAGTGACTGCATGAAATTCTCCCTGTGCTATCCTGATCTACAGACCTCAGAATAAGATCATAATTGCGTTACTCTTCGGGTTCTCGATGTTCTCGTTTCAAACGACGATAATCTCCTGGTGTAATGCCCGTTACCCGTTTAAATACACGTCCCAACGTAATTCCATTTGCATACCCAACCTTCAGGGCAATATCCTGCAGAGAGTAGTCGGTATTGAGCAAAAGCTGCTCTGTCTCCTTCATGCGAAGCTCTGTAACAAAATCAACAAACTTCATGTTGAATTCTGTCTTGAACAAATAACTCGCATGTTTGCCCGTAATCTGGAATCGGTCGCTCAGATGTTTCAATGAAAGATCAGGATTCGCAAACTGTTCTTCGATATAATTTTTCATTTCGTTGACCATGGCTTTGTAACTCTTGGTTTCCGTTACTGCCACATACGTTCTGAACATGTCCGTCAAACCATCGAACAAAAGACTTTTCACATCCGTAAGCGTCTCTGCCTCTTCCACAGCACTTAACCATCTGTTGATATTTTCTTCGGACAGCTCTTCCTGAAGCCCTTCCGACATCATGGACACCTCTCGGCTGAGCATCTGCAACATGGCTTGAATCAGAGAACGAATCTCGTCATCCGGCAGTTTGTTCTGTTCAAATGCTGTAAAGATCTCCTCCAACTGTTCCCGCCACTGTCCACTCGACATCCGGAACCGCTTAACAAAGTCCGCAATCATCTGCAGATAGGTATAGGTATCCAGCAAAGGATGCTGTGGTTCATCGCAGTCTGCTTGGCCGACATCTCCATTCATCAACAGTTTGCGTTGCATTACCGCTTCCGCAGCCATATAGGAATCTCGTATTGTACCGATTCCCTGAGCAAGAGGTCCAATACCAAAGCTTAAGGAAATGCGTAGATTTTGTTCTACCCATGATTTGCATTCTTCAGCTACAATACGAATCTGCCCAGACATGTCCAAGTTGCTATCATTCTGTTCTTTGAACACAAAAAGGATTGCAATTCGATCTACACTAATCCATTCCATCCAGCATTGTACTCCCGTATTACGTGACAGCTCTTGTAAAACGTTCATCAAGGCAAACTTCAGCGTATTTTGTTCACCTCTCGTGTACCTCTCCTGAAATCCCTTCTCATAACGGTTAATCTCTCCAACAACAACCACAAAGCGCGAGGAGTCATGCACGTCATTCAGTGGAGAGAGCTCCTTTAATTGCTCTGCTACATTTTCGATGTGTTCACCATGCAATAGGGCATTGAACAACTTGCTACGCTGCATGAGTACATTTTCCCTGCTTTTCTTGTCATAATCCATCATGTGATTAATCAGATTCTCAAGTACACCATCAATCATCTTCATCTCATCCGTGCGAGCTCCCGAGTGTTCAAACGCCCGTATCTGATGAGACTCAATCCGGTTCATGATGATTTGAATGGGTTTATAGTTACGACGAGTAATATACACGATATACACAATCGCACAGATGACCGTCACAATGGCAATGATTACCCATACATAAGAAACGACAGATACCCAGCCAAATAAATTGCCGGCCTTAATTCCACTGGATATTGTCCATCCCAGTCTTTCTAGTGGTAACTTATTCAGTTCCTGACCGTCTATCGATCCCTCTTGGTCCGAGTGTGCATTGTACACAACCTTACCGTCCCGATCCGTAATCGTCAGAAATGAGAGCTGACCATTAACCATACTATCTACGCTCTGTTCAATGCTGCTCATCTTGATATTAATGACCAATGTGCCCTGAGAGCCAAAAGGCAAAGGCATTTCCTTGTTCACGGTTAATACGCGAGTCGGGTTACGTTGAACAGAATCTGCATCGAATTCCCGGACTGGCTGCCAGCCTGAACCGATAGACCCGGTAGCCATCTGATCAATCCATGCCTTATCCGAGAAACTTTCCGCTTCTCTGGAACCACTTACGGTAAGAACATGTTTATTTCGCTTGTCATATAGATAGATGGATTGAATCCATGAGGACGAATTGGTTAACTCACGTAAATTCTGCGCAATTGCATACACCGTGTCCGAGCTGGTCAGGTTGGTATTATTAAAATAGAGTTTGTATGCCTGCTGACTCTGTACCGTTTCCAGGATGGATAGTTCAATATCCCTGATTGTGCGATCCACCGTGTCTATCATATAACTGGAGGAGATCCGGTCTGCTTTTTTCGTTTCCTCTTTGGAGATGTCATTGATGAAAACAAACGCGATGAAAATGAGTATGGTCACCGTAAGAAAAAAAATTGGGAAATACGAGAACAGTAACCGGTAGTACCAATTACGAGACAATAGACCCCACTCCTCACTCCACGATGCCAATGTTCTCAGCCGTGGTTCTACTGTTCAGCATCCATCTCACCTTGAGGGCTGAATGCTATAATGATAACGCTATCATAACTGATTTTATGTTATTATAGCACAAGCCTCTGAGCAGCAATGCAAGAATTGAATTCCAAGAGCCAAAACAAAAAAACCGTGCTGAGCAGACAACAACTCAGACACGGGACAGTTCATCTGGCAGCACACCGTTATATCTTCGATGCTCTAAATGCCAGAATCCTTAAACAATGTGGCCATAGAGCCACCATCCACAATAATGCGTACGGCGCGGGCCAGCATTGGTGCAACAGGTAACACTTTGAAGCATTCAGGGTGGTCATCTGGCAGTGCGATCGAGTCCGTAACTACCACCTCTTCAATTGACGGGTGATTCAATTTACTTACTGCCCCGTCCGAGAACAATCCGTGTGTTGCACATACATATACATTTTTGGAGCCGCGTTCCTTCAAACCTTCCACAACATTCAGAATGGTTGTTCCGGTGTCGATCAGATCCTCAATAATAATAGGTGTCCGTCCTTCTACATCACCAATGACATGGGTAATCACCGATTCATTATGACTTGGACGTTTCTTGATCATAATGGCAAATGGAGAATCCAGACGGTTCGCCAGCTTCTCTGCCATCGATGCTCGTCCCGCATCCGGGGAGACTACAACAGGGTTCTCGATTCCTTTGCTTAACAGATAATCACTAATCAGATCCAGTGATGTCATATGGTCAACCGGAATGTTGAAGAATCCCTGAATGGCCGCTGCGTGCAGGTCGATCGTTACCACTCGATTGGCACCAGCCGTAGTTAATACATCTGCTACCATCTTGGCCGAGATCGGTTCCCTTGGAGCGGATTTGCGCTCTTGACGAGCATAGCCGTAATACGGAACAATGATGTTCACCGTGCGCGCTGAAGCCCTCTTTGCGGCATCAATCATCACAAGCAACTCGACAAACAGCTCATTGATCGGATGAGACAACGACTGTACCAGAAACACATCACAATTACGGATCGTTTCTTCATAATGAACGTATATTTCTCCGCTCTTGAACCTGGACAGCTTGATCTTGCCCAGTTGTACACCCAGCTTGTCACATACCTGTTCTGCCAGCTTAGGGTTCGATGAACCGGAAAAAATACGTAACGAATGCTGCATAATGCCCTCCCGAGGGTTGAAGTCCCTATATAATCCCTTATCTAAAAGGTTATTTCCTACCCTCATTATACTCTACTGGCTTATACATTTAAAGGAATGAACGAGCGATGACGGCCTTCAAAAACAGCGACTTCCGTACAGCCCAACTCATGCAAAAGTGCTTCAGCTTCGGGCAAATAATCCCCCAGCTTCAGTGGGTCATGTGCATCAGAGCCCATGGTTAATGGAATCCCCAAGCGAATGGCTTCCGTCAGCATTCTGCGACTAGGGAACATCTCGGCACAAGGCTTCGATAACCCGGAAGCATTCAGCTCCATGGCGCAGCCACTTTTGGCAATAGCCTGTAGCGCTGCGTTCTCCAGTGAGATACGTTCTTCTGTCTGTTCAGCTGAAGGAACATAGCCAAACCGTTTAATGACATCCGTATGGCCCATAATATCGTACAGGCCCGTCGTAGCTGCCTTACTCACGGCATCATAGTACTGACGATATACTTCAAGGATGTCTTTGCCCTCCCAGTGATGGGTCTGGCGGAAATCCGTAATGTCCCATTCCCCGAGGAAATGAACGGAGCCAATCACATAGTCCCATGGATAACGCTCAATGATCGCACGAATCTCTGTTTCCCAGCCTTCAATATAGTCACCTTCCAGACCAACACGTACGTCAATCTGCCCACGGTAACGTTCTTTCAGGGAGAAACACTCCTCTACGTAACGCGGCAGTTCATCCATAGGCATCGCCATTTCCGGATAATATTGAGCCGGATCGACATGCAACAATGGCATGTGATCGGACAATCCAATCTGGGATAGTCCGATCTCCACACCACGCTGCACGTACTCTTCCAGTTTGCCAACGGCATGCCCACACCGCTCATGGTGTGTATGATAGTCTATACGCACGAAACTCGCCTCCTAATCGCGGCGAGGCCGTTCATGACGGCGGCTCAGCTCTGACATAATGTCGTCCAGCGGCAGCTTGCGCTCTTGTAACAGGACGAGCAGGTGATACATCAGGTCACTGACTTCCAGACGAAGCTCGTCATTATCTTTATTTTTGGCGGCGATGATCGTCTCGGACGCTTCTTCACCGATTTTTTTCAGTATTTTGTCTACACCTTTATCAAACAGATACGTTGTATATGCCCCCTCAGGACGCTCACGTTCACGCTCTGCAATAACGGATTCCAGTTCAGCCAATACCTCAAAGCGGCTTTCGGAACCGGAACTTGCAGAAGCAGATGCCGCACCCGCTTCATCCGAAGCCTTGTCTGCCAATTTCTCTGGCAAACCAATGATTTCATTATGGAAACAAGTTACCTCCCCTGTATGGCAAGCCGGACCGTTCGGTTTCACCTCAACCAACAAGGTATCACCGTCACAATCATATTTTAGGGAAGTAATCGTCTGCACGTTACCAGATGTTGCTCCTTTATGCCACAACTCCTGACGCGAGCGTGACCAGAACCACGTCTCACCGGATTCAAGCGACAACTTCAGAGATTCGCGATTCATATAAGCCATCATTAAGACTTGCCGAGTATCCACATCCTGCACAATGGCAGGAACCAAACCATCACTCCAACGAATGTGTTCCACAACCTGTTCCAAGGACAACTGTTCCTTGATTTCATCGCTCACTTTAGTCACGGATCTCCACCCCTTGTTCTCTCAAATGTTGTTTTAACGCCGGTACGGCGATTTCTTTGTAATGGAAAATCGTTGCGGCCAGCCCTGCGTCCGCTTTGCCTGTAGTAAACACATCATAGAAATGAGATTCCTTGCCCGCACCGCCCGATGCGATGACTGGAATACGCACAGATTCGGATACCGCTGCCGTCAGCTTCAGATCAAAGCCGTCTTTTGTTCCGTCCGCGTCCATACTTGTGAGAAGAATCTCCCCCGCGCCCAAGCTCTCAGCCTGTTTAACCCATTCCAGCGCCTTGATCCCGGAGGGTTTCCGTCCACCATGGGTATAGACTTCCCATTCGCCCCAAGCTTCGTTATACTTGGCATCGATCGCTACCACGATACACTGCGAGCCAAAGCGACGTGCACCATCTGCAATCAACTGCGGATTAAGTACTGCGGCCGTATTCACTGCGATTTTATCCGCTCCTGCACGGAGAATCCGCTTCATGTCCTCTACCTTGGAGATGCCACCACCTACCGTAAAGGGAATAGCGATCTCGCCCGCCGTCTGCCGTACGACTTCTTCCATCGTTTCGCGACCCTCTACCGAAGCGGAGATATCGAGAAACACCAATTCGTCCGCGCCCTCGCGGTCATATAGCGCCGCTAGCTCTACCGGATCACCCGCATCGCGGAGATTAACGAAGTTGACGCCTTTGACGACCCGGCCGTCCTTCACGTCAAGACAGGGGATGATTCTTTTTGCCAGCATGCTACCTCTTCCTCTCTATCCGAATATCCTTTACTTATTTACCGCACGTACTGCTTCAGACAGATCGATGCTTCCCGTATACAGTGCTTTACCCACGATTGCTCCACCAACTCCATCATCCGCGTGGCGACTCAGACGAAGCAGATCATCCATTACACTCACACCGCCGGAAGCAATAACCGTCCGTCCGCTTGCCTTGGCCAGAGACACAATCGCTTCCACATTAGGACCCTGCATCATGCCATCACGGGAAATATCCGTAAAGATAAACGTTTCTGCCCCATATGCCGCCAATTCCTTTGCGAGTACCTCTGCTTGCACTTCCGATGTTTCAAGCCATCCGCGGGTTGCCACGTAACCATTTCGAGCGTCGATACCAATTGCCACTTTGTCGCCGTAACGTCCCAGTACTTCCTCTGTAAAAGCACGATCCTCAATCGCTGCTGTTCCAATGATCAGCCGGCTAACACCCAGACCCAGCAATCGCTCTACATCCGCTACCGTACGAAGTCCACCGCCCACCTGAACAGGTACGTTCACAGCCGAGGCAATCCGCCCGATCAGCTCATCGTTAACAGGATGTCCTGCTTTCGCACCATCCAGATCCACCAGATGAACGTATGTACCGCCTTGCTTCTCCCAGGATAGAGCCACTTGAACCGGGTCATCGTTATACACGGTCTCCTGATTATAATCTCCCTGCACCAGTCTTACACATTTGCCGTCCCGGATATCAATCGCCGGATATAGGATAAAAGATGACATACAAGGCCTCCTGAATATGAATTAGATTTGTACGCTTTCTATAGTTAAGAAGAGATGATGCTTTACCTTTGTACAGGTGCTCCTGTCAGAGCCAAAAAGTTGCCGAGCAGCTTCATACCGAGCTCTCCACTTTTCTCCGGGTGGAATTGCATGCCGAAGTTGGATCCTCTGCCTACAATGGCTGTCACCGGATGTCCGTAATCCGTTACCGCCAGCAAATCGTCCCTGTTTTCAGTAAGCGCATGATAGGAATGGACAAAATAGACGTGACCTGCCTCAAGCCCCGCAAATAGCGGGTTTTCCGCGTGCAGGAATTCCAAACGGTTCCATCCCATATGAGGAACTTTCAGCTCTCCTGGTGCAAATCGCACCACTTTACCTTGCAAAATATCTAGTCCCTCATGCTCGCCATGCTCTTCACTTGAGCTGAACAACAATTGCATGCCCAGACAGATACCGAGCAGTGGCTTAGAACCGGCAGCGGCTTCCTTCACCACCGTATCCAGTCCACTCTCCCGCAGATGAACCATCGCATCACCAAAAGCACCTACGCCTGGCAGAATGACACCATCTGCGCCAAGAATCTCTTCCCGGTCACCCGTGACCAGCGCTTCGTAGCCAAGACGTTCGACCGCTTTGCCGACGCTGTGCAGGTTACCCATACCGTAATCGACAATTGCAATCGCCATCGTTTACAGCACTCCCTTCGTGGAAGGCACACCCGTTACACGTGGATCAATCATCGTTGCTTCATCCAGTGCACGTCCCAATGCCTTAAAGATCGCTTCAATCATGTGGTGGGTGTTCTGACCATAGTGCACAATGACATGTAACGTAATCCGAGCTTCCAGCGCCAATTTCCACAGGAATTCATGTACCAGCTCCGTGGAGAAACTGCCTACCTGTTGGGAAGGGTATTCTGCACGGTATTCAAAGTGAGGTCGGTTGCTCACATCAATAATGACCTGGGCGAGCGCCTCGTCCATCGGTACAAAAACACTGGCGTAACGCTTAATACCGCGTTTGTCACCCAACGCTTCTCGCAACGTCTGTCCCAGACATATTCCGATGTCTTCAACCGTGTGATGATCGTCGATATCAATATCTCCACGGGCCTGCACGTTCAGGTCGAATTGTCCGTGCTTCGTGAACAGATCCAGCATATGGTTCAGGAAAGGTACATCCGTTTCAATCGTGGATTGTCCTGTGCCATCTACAGTAAAGGCCAATTGAATATTGGTCTCGTTTGTTTTGCGGTCAACCTCTGCTTGGCGCACTGCACCTTTGTTTTCAAGTTCCACACCATTATTTTGCTTATCCATTGTCCGATTCCGCCTTTCCTTCCTGTTCTAACCGTACAGCGATTGCACGGGCATGCCCTTCAAGACCCTCATGACGGGCCAACTCTATAATAGCCGCTCCGTTCTGCAGCAGCGCTTCTTTACTATAATAGATCAGACTCGATTTTTTGATGAAATCATCCACGTCCACTGGTGAACTGAATCGCGCAGTTCCATTCGTCGGAATAATGTGATTGGGTCCGGCAAAATAATCTCCTACAGGCTCCGAACTGTACGGGCCGAGGAAGATCGCTCCGGCATTTTCGATCCGGCCAGCGTAAGCCATCGGCTCCTGCACCATGATCTCCAGATGCTCCGGTGCAAGCCGGTTCACCACGTCGATTCCCTCATCGATGGAATCAACCACAATAATGGCGCCATACTGCTCTACGGAAGTAGCAGCGATATCCCGCCGCGGCAGCACTTCAAGCTGCCGCTGTACTTCGTCCTGCACGGCTTCCGCCAGCGTGGCCGAATTCGTGACGAGAATGGCCGATGCCATCTCGTCATGTTCCGCCTGCGACAACAGGTCGGCGGCGACGTACACCGGATTCGCCGTATCATCGGCGAGCACCACAATCTCACTCGGTCCTGCGATACTATCGATATCGACTGCACCGTACACCTCGCGCTTCGCGAGCGCCACGTAAATATTGCCCGGTCCACAGATCTTGTCGACCGGGGCAATACTCTCCGTGCCGTAAGCGAGGGCGGCGATGGCTTGAGCGCCGCCAACCCGGTACATCTCGCTCACGCCTGCTTCCGCAGCAGCAACGAGGATGTACGGGTTAATACCTTCGCCACCGTTCGTTGACGGTGGCGTCACGAGAACGATCTCCGGCACGCCTGCCACCTGTGCCGGAATCACATTCATCAGCACAGACGATGGATACGCTGCTTTGCCGCCAGGTACATAAACGCCGACCCTCTTCAGCGGTCGGATGACCTGGCCCAGCAGGCTGCCGTCTGGCTGCCAATCCATCCACGAGTTGCGTTTCTGTTTCTCATGAAACGCACGAATGTTGACGGCGGCTTGCCGAATCGCCGTCACAAAGGATGGCTCCACGGCTGCATAAGCCGCCTGCAGCTCATCCTGCGGTACGCGTAATTCCGCGGCCGTCAGCTTCGTGCGGTCCAGCTGCTCCGTGTAACGCAGCAGTGCCGCATCACCCTCACGGCGAATGTCGCTGACAATACGCCGTACCGTTTCATTTTGCTCCGCCGTACCATACTCTACTTCCCGCTTCAGATCAAACTCCCGTGCAGGTACAATTTTCATGCGTACGACCTCCCTATCCCCTGTAATGCCTACTTATGGCCGATTCGTTTCTTTGTTGTGTCTCTTACTCTTACTCTTACTCTTACTCTTACTCTTACTCTCACTCTTACTCTTACCTTGCTTCACATGTTCCTCATCTATGTTTCCAACGCATTAGTTTATCCCCGAATGCTTCCTGCAGAAATCTCATTCGATGCCGGAATGACCTGCTGAAGTGCATCACACAAGGCCTGGATTCGTGCGTTTTTCATCCGATAACTTACCCGATTAGCGATAAGTCGGCTGGTGATGTCCAGAATGCCTGTCATCTCCACCAATCCGTTCTCGCGTAGCGTCTGACCTGTCTCCACCAGATCGACAATCCGGTCTGCCAGTCCAATCAAAGGCGCAAGCTCAATGGAACCATTCAGCTTGATCACCTCGACCTGCTGCCCCTGCTCCCGGAAGTACTGTGAAGCAATCCTCGGGTACTTCGTTGCAACACGTTGCTGGATGCCTGGCTTCCAGTCTGGAAGTCCGATCACAGACATACGGCACTGGGCGATTCCCAGATTCAACAGTTCGTACACGTCCCGATTTTCCTCCAGCAGCACGTCTTTACCAACAATTCCGATATCGGCGACACCGTACTCCACATACGTTGGAACATCTACTGGCTTCGCCATAATGAATTCCATTCCCGCTTCCGGTACTTCAATGACCAATCTGCGTGTATCATCCACGTCTTCTGGAATATCCAGCCCCGCTTCACGGAACAATTTGGAGGCTTTTTTATAGATTCGGCCCTTCGGCATGGCCACCTTCAGAATATCCGACATCTCAGCGTCCTCCTTCTTCAGATCCGTAAGTAATAACCTGCTCAGCCTGAACGATTGTTGCTCCAGCAGATACAACACTTGCTCCAGCCCCCTCTTCAGAAAGAAGGAGTGTCACTACATTTTGTCCCAGACTGCGTAATCTTGCCGCTTCCGTTAGTGCCTCGGCCCGACGTTCCGGGCTATATTGGATAAGTACCGGTTTTTTCTCTTCAATGGTAATGCCGTGAACACCATCAATAATCCGGTTGGTTTTCAGTGCGAACCCTGTAGCTGGCAACGAACGCCCGAATTGTTGTAACAGATTGTCATACCGCCCGCCGCTGCATACCGGAGACCCCAGTTCTGCTGCATATCCTTCAAATGTCATGCCTGTATAATAGGAGAAATCACCGATCATCGTCAGATCAATCAGCACATGCTCGGATACACCGTATGCTTCCAACACTTCGAATACGGCACACAGATGTGCAATCGACTGTGCTGCTTCAGCGCTTGAACTTAGCTCTACCGCATGTGTGCATACTTCCTTGCCACCGCGCAGACGCAGGATCGCTTCAAGCTGTTCTTTCAACTTCGGCTCCAGATTCAATGCTTCAATCGATTGGCGATAGCCGACATAATCACGTCCGAGCAGCCCTTCCTTCAATTGCTCCTGCTCCGCTGTCTGGCCTGGAATCACTTCCTCCAGTAATCCGTTCAGGAATCCCATATGACCCATCGCTATTTTAAAAGAAGACACACCCGCTGCCTGCAAAGAGGCAATCGCAAGCGCAACAACTTCTGCATCCGCCTCAGGTGAGTCGTCTCCAACCAGCTCCACGCCCGTCTGGAAAAATTCAGCCTCACGCCCAGCTTCCTCTTCAATGGAACGAAATACGTTCGCATGATAGGATAAACGCAGCGGCAACTGCTCATCTTTGAGCATGGATGAAACGACGCGAGCAATCGGAGCCGTTAGATCCGATCTGAGCACCAGCGTGGTTCCCCGGCTGTTCAGCAATTTAAACAATTTGCGATCTGATGTAGAGCTTGCCACACCTACCGTGTCGTAATATTCAATCGTTGGTGTGATGATCTGGCGGTAACCCCAGCGTTCCATACATTCCAGTACATTGCGTTCAATCGTCCGCAGCTTGGATACTACATGTGGTGTATAGTCGCGGAATCCGGTCGGTTTTTCAAAACCTTTTGGTTTGGACATTGGTAATATTCACCCCGAGTCAGTAGTTTAAGGTCGCAATCGTTCTATTTCAACAGGATTTATGTAGTGTAAATCCCCATTCTATCTTATAAATCTTGAATCACAGTATTATCTCATAAGCCTTCATACTATTGGTTTAGTTCAATCTTTATCATGTTTCATTTCTCCAATAGTACTTTCACATGGTAAAGTGCTAACAAACTAAAGGATATGGGATATGATAACATGAAATCCGCACTACCGTCAACAATACCGAAGCTTGATTGCCCTTGGATCGGCATCTCGTTTTATATACGCGCCGTTACCCTCACCAATCGGTTTTTATATACGAAAAAAGCTGCCATAAGCAGCTTTTCACTTCAACCCATCTTCTTTCATTACGTTATGGACTTAATGCACACTACCCTGAGAAGAATTATCTGTGTTAAACACAGTCTCTTCCGTAGAAGCTGGCGCACGGGATAAATCACGCAGTGGATTGCCACCGACAAAAGCCCCTGGTGCAACATCCTTATGTACGACTGCTCCAGCAGCTACAACTGCTCCATCCCCTATGGTTACCCCGGGCAGAATCGTTGTGTTAGCACCAATCAGTACATTTTCCCCGATGATCACCTCACCGAGCCTGTACTCCTTAATGAGATACTCATGAGCGAGAATCGTTGTGTTGTAACCGATGACCGAGTTTTCGCCGACCGTTATTTTCTCCGGAAAAAACACATCCACCATCACCATCAGGCCAAAGGCCGTATGTTTTCCCACCTTCATACCGAGCATCCGGCGGTAAATCCAATTCTTCACCGATAGAATCGGACAGTAGCGTGACAACTGAATCCAGATAAAATTACGAACGCCCTTCCATGGGCTCACTGTCTTGTAGATATGCCAAAGTGCATTCTGGTCCTCTACCGGATAGCGGGTTACTTTTCTCATGAACGTTCCGTTTCAATACGGATGAGTTTCAACAAGTCTCTCATATCGTGCAACATGTGATCGGGGCCATATCCATTCAGGATCGTTTCCCCTTTAAGAGACCATGCAACCCCCGCCGAGAGTGCGCCCGCATTTTGTGCCGATTGGATATCCACCGGACTGTCACCTACCATTAACGTTTTGGCAGGATCTGCACCCAGTTCCGTCATGGCTTTCAGTACCGGTTCAGCATGTGGCTTCGGATTCGTCACATCGGTCACTGTTACAATCGTCTTCATATACTTTAGTAGGTCAAAACGTTCCAGTACCTTTAATGTAGATGGACGAATTTTGGTTGTGACTACACCCATCACAATGCCAGCCTGATGCAACGCCTCTACTACCTCAATGACATGTGGAAAAGGTCTAACCATCGCTTCATGATGGATATCATTATAGGCACGATAACCTTTCACGTACTCAGAGACTTCCTCCTGACCAGAAAAGGTACGCATTTGCTGCTCCAGTGTGCCACCCATATGCGGAATGATCTGTTCCCGTGTCCATGGAGCTGAATGTTCCCATCCCCCCATGACATGCTGGAATGAGCTGATAATCAGCTCATTGGTATCAATAATCGTTCCGTCCAGATCAAACAATACCGTGTCAATCATGTTGCATTACTCCTTTTTATCATCAACTTGCTTCGGATCATCTTTGGCTGGAGGTGTTACCTTGCTCTCTTTGCCAACAACTGTTCCCGTATGTTCCATATCATCTGAGGTAACTTTGGACGATACAATGGGATCACTATAACGAACATCTGCTTTACCTGTCACTCTTCTCACGACAATGAATACAACAGCAACAATAATGATGCCAATAGCGAGCAGTTGCGAGATTCTTACGTTACCATAAGCAGGATCAAGATAGCCTTGTTCAAAGCCCATTACAGTCATTGGAGACCACAACCCGTTCACTAATGAAGCAACCCATTGCGGAGCCTGGAAGCCAAGACTGTCCGTACGCAAAGCCTCAATGAAGAAGCGCCCAATAGAATACCAGATGAAATAAGACATGAACAGTTCACCTGAACGCAGGAACTTCTGACGACGAAGCACCAGCAGCAAGACCAGGCCAACGAGACTCCACATCGATTCATACAAAAACGCAGGATGATGGAATACGCCCTCTACGTTCATTTGATTCACAATAAAGTCTGGCAGATGAAGCTTGTCTCTCAAAAATGATTCTTCCACAGGACCGCCATAGGCTTCCTGATTCACAAAGTTCCCCCAACGTCCGATCATCTGTCCAACAATCAGTCCAGGGGCACAGATATCAGCCATACGCCAGAAGTTATACCCTTTACGACGGAAGAAAATGAATGCACAGATGATTGCACCAATAAGGGCACCATAGATGGCGATACCGCCATTCCATATTTTAAAGATATCCCAGAAATTATCCTTATAATCTTCCCATTTAAATGCGACATAGTAGATGCGGGCACCAATGATGGCAGAAGGAACGCCCAGCAGGACCATGTCCATGAACACTTCCTGTGGAATATTGTAGCGTTTGCCCTCCCGGATCACGAGCAGGAGTCCTAGAAGTGCCGCGGCACCCAGAATAAGCCCGTACCAGTGAACCTTTAACGCTCCAATAGAGAACGCAATCGGGTTCAACAGTAATAATGTATCCATTCATTCACACTCCTATTTATTCGATCAATCACACGCATGACGAATGGTTGGCATGCCCTGCGCCTTAAGAGAAGCAGTACATGTCAACCATTCATCTTCATTTCCTTGTATAGAATATTTCTTAATCCATGTCTTCCATATCTTCCGAGATGGTTGCTGTCAGCTTGTTTGTGAATTGCAATGCAGCATTAAGACCCATCTGTTTCAGACGATAGTTCATACCTGCCACTTCAATAATAACCGCCAAGTTCCGTCCCGGACGAACAGGGATTGTAACCAGAGGTACATCCGTATCAATGATACGTGTAGTCTCTTCATCCAGACCCAGACGATCATATTGTTTATCCTGCTGCCATGCTTCCAGACGTACAACCAAGGTAATCCGTTTGTTATTCCGAACCGCACCAGCTCCGAACAATGTCATGACGTTGATAATACCGACACCTCGAATTTCGAGCAAATGGCGGATCAATTCAGGTGCAGTACCGTGGAGCTGAAAATCTGACGTTTGGCGGATTTCTACCGCATCATCGGCAATCAGTCGGTGTCCACGTTTAACCAGTTCAAGTGCTGTTTCACTTTTACCAATACCGCTACTACCTGTGATCAACATACCAACCCCGTATACATCACACAGTACACCATGAATCGTAGCAGTAGGTGCTAATTTGCCTTCCAAAAATCCGGTAATCCGGCTGGACAGAATTGTTGTTGCCATATTACTGCGCAATACAGCCAGATCCCGTTCTTCACTGATATCAATCAGCTCTTGCGGGACTTCCAGTCCACGCGTTACAACGATACACGGGGTCTCTTCCGTACAAAGACGTTGCATGCGATCACGCCGCTCTTGCTCGGGTAACATTGCAAAAAAGGCAAGTTCCGTTCTTCCAAGCAACTGAACGCGTTCTTGAGGATGGTATTCAAAATAACCGGCCATTTCCAGACCAGGACGGTTCAGATCATCTACCGTAATGACTCTTTTCAATCCGTGAGATCCAGAAACAACCTCCAACTGAAACTGCTGCACCAATTCGGATACTTTCACTTTTTTCGCCATTTGTCTCTTCCTTTCAGCATTCGCTGTACCTCTATGTAATTCAGATCGTGTATCAGTTCTTTCCATTATTAGCGCATTCACAACATGGGGTACAGAATGCATACCCTTCCAACAGTCGGTTCTCTCAAATATATGAAGACAGACCTTCAAATAATCTTAAATGAATTCCGGGCTGAATGCAATCGCGGCCTCCGACAATCAATAGTAAGAAAAGTCTTCTGATCGAAGCATCTTCTAGGATATTACATTCGTAGTTTAGCGGCTGTTTTTCTTGCGGTTATTAATCCTTCAACTCCGCAGAAACTTATAATTCCAATAATCTTAAAAAAGCCCCTTCCAGCAATAACGGAAGGGGCTCTCATTACAATGTATAATTGCATTAACTGTCAGGTTCCATCGTCACCGAGGAATCCCAGTAATATTAGTCTTGAAGAAGTACGTTAACTTCAGTCTCTTTGTCAAAGATATGAACCTTGTTCATGTCGATGGCCATTTTAACTGTGGAACCATCACGAGTGTTAGAACGTCCGTCTACACGTGCGATTGTTGTATCGTTACCAACACCACTCAAGTAGAGGAGCATTTCGTGACCCAGGTTCTCTGTAACATCTACGTGTGTAGAGAATACGGAGTTCGGGGATGCTTCCAGGAATACTGGCTCTTCGTGAATGTCTTCTGGACGAACACCCAGAATCACTTCTTTGCCAATGTATCCTCTAGATTTCAACACTTGTGCTTTACCTTGCGGGATTTCAACGTCCACGCCTGGAGCAATAAAGTGAAGGTTAGCACCTTGCTCAGCCAGTTTACCCGAGATAAAGTTCATTGTCGGGGAACCGATGAAACCAGCTACGAACAGGTTAGCCGGCAGGTTGTACAACTCTTCCGGAGAAGCTGCTTGTTGGATGATACCATCCTTCATAACAACGATCCGATCACCCATCGTCATAGCTTCGATCTGGTCATGCGTTACGTAGATAACAGTTGTTTCCAAACGTTTCGCAAGTTTAGTGATCTCAGCACGCATTTGACCACGCAGTTTGGCATCCAAGTTGGAGAGAGGCTCATCCATCAAGAACACTTGTGGATCACGGACAATCGCACGTCCCAAAGCGACACGTTGACGTTGACCACCGGACAATGCCTTAGGTTTACGCTCAAGCAAATGTTCGATATCCAGGATTTTAGCTGCTTCACGTACACGTTTGTCGATCTCATCTTTTTTAACCTTACGCAATTTCAAACCAAACGCCATGTTTTGATATACGCTCATATGCGGATACAAGGCATAGGATTGGAATACCATCGCGATATCGCGGTCTTTAGGTGCAACATCATTAACGACACGGTCACCGATATAGAGTTTACCTTCAGAAATTTCCTCAAGGCCTGCGATCATACGAAGTGTTGTTGATTTACCACAACCGGACGGACCTACCAGTACCAGAAATTCTTTATCTTTAATGTCCAGGTTAATGTCAACTACAGTTGCTTTATCAGAACCCGGGTATTTTTTGAAAATATGCTCTAAACGTACTCCAGCCATGATTGTTGCCTCCTCAGAGATCATTTTGTAATCGAATACAATTTGTATTTTTATAATACCCTATCACCGTGAGGTTTGACTATTCGCAAACTGCACAAAAATATCAATGCTTTTTCGTCACTTTGTACATTAGTAGTAAAAACTGCACTAGAACTGCACTTTCAAAGTGCCTCACATCATAGCCAATCTCCTGTTTGATCTTATCCAGACGGTATACCAACGTGTTACGATGAATGAAAAGTCGTTTGGCTGTCTCACTGACATTACAGTCCAGGCTAAAAAAAGTCTCCAGCGTAGCAAGTGTCTCACTATCATTAAAGATTACCGTGTCTTTGCCAGTTTCCTTTATAAAACGTATCCGTTGATCATCTGGAATGCTCGCTACCAACCGCTCCAGGTGAAGCTCCCATGGGAGATGAATATGCTGCGTAACATGGAATGCTCTCCCCAAGTGAACACTTTCTTTAAGAAGAGTTGTGACCGATACAAGTTGTTGTGCAGGAATGCATGGCAGAGATGCAGACAGATGGAACACCCCAGCCCACTCACTGGCAACCAATTCATGCAACCCCAAACAAAAAGCGTTCAGTGAATCCTTTTGGGCTTCCGTTGTATCTTCCTCGGCTTCTTCTGTAACAATTTCTTTATCACCCATGAAAATCCACTCTTGCTCCCCCAAAGGAATCAAGACAATCTCCTCGCCGAAGTAACTCTCAAGCAACTTGTTGAGTTCCTTGGACCTTAAACGATGTGCATCCGGTGTATCCCCTTGCAGCAAGAACAGAATCTTCTCAGCATTTAATCCTGCAGGCGCCACAAAGCGATCAGGAACCGCTTCAGATTCCTGCTTGGTTGGTTGTTCGATCTGCTCTTTAAGCCAGAGACCCAATTCAGTCAAATACTGCTCCCTATCATTCTCATATACAACAGGTTGTACCTCATCGGGTAGAGTCGTGTTAGTACGGATCAAAAGCTCAATCAATTGTCGTGTTTCCACGGTAATAGATTTTGCAGGGCATCCCCAACACACGACGGTCTCTTCTTGCTCATTCATCCGAACCTTAAAAAAGATACGCTTTCCCGTATTCAAACTGATTACATCGGATGAACTTGGAGATGTAGATTGAACAGATAACTCCTGACTCTCACCTTCATCACCAACGGTCTCTAAATTCTCATGATGACCAACCAGATTAGCAACGGATTGCGTCCATTCTTGTATTGTAATTTCATATTCGTCCAAAGTTGTGCCTATAATGACTTCAATTTGCTGTTTTAGATCAGGTATGAGCTTCATATAATGAACGTCACCACTCTGCATGTTTTCTATTAGTTTATCATATCTTGCCCAGCATTAATAAATATCCATATTGAGCTAAAATCACATAAAAAAAAAGAGCAACTAATCAAATTAATGATTAATCACTCTTTTCTTAAAGATGAGTCATGAAGGGCTCGAACCTTCGACACCCTGATTAAAAGTCAGGTGCTCTACCAACTGAGCTAATGACTCATAAAACTGGTGGAGGATGATGGATTCGAACCACCGAACCCGTACGGGAGCAGATTTACAGTCTGATGCGTTTGGCCACTTCGCTAATCCTCCAGGGATTAAAGGTGGCTCGGGACGGAATCGAACCGCCGACACGAGGATTTTCAGTCCTCTGCTCTACCGACTGAGCTACCGAGCCATATTTAATTTTTAGGATTAATGGCGGAACCGACGGGATTCGAACCCGCGATCTCCTGCGTGACAGGCAGGCATGTTAGGCCAACTACACCACGGT
>NZ_VXKZ01000099.1:0-158369 GCF_008693195.1 Paenibacillus sp. UASWS1643 | reverse complement strand
TTTTTTTCGTCATACAAACCCTTATGTTATACAATCCAACTTTCAATTTACATTAGACCTACAATCAGATTCTTTTCTTTCGTCTCCAAAACCACACGACTGCCAATGCTGCTAATAAAATGACTGTACCGTATAAGATAAGATAGACAGGTCCACTTCGCCCGCCATCACTGGTTTCTCCAAAATCTTCTTTACTTACAACCTTGCCTGCGCCCAGCAATTTCAAGTCATCTCCGGCTTGTTCCACAAGAACATTGCGACTGCACAGATTCGTATGCAGCTTATGATCCAGTTCAGATTGATAAGCATAGATCAGGTAGGACTGATTCTTTTCAAATTGAATACCACATGATTCAGACCCACCGTCACTCGCGATGATTTTCATCTTTTTGGCGTTAACCCCCTTCCATGCCGTATCTACATCAAAGGTATACTCTCTTAACATGCCATCATTCTTCGATTGCTGCGATGGTCCTTTCTTTACCACTTCTCCTGTAAATACAGTTGTGTTTGTCTTCAATCTCTCTTGGACACCACTCTCCACACAACCGCAAGCATACACTTTCTCTCCGGGAAATAGAGCTAACCCCGACGTAACCAACAGTAAGACCAACATGCACATCACCAACCGTTGTTTCATTCCGACCGCTCCCCTCCTACATTCTCTGCTTGAACAAACGTTGTAAAGGTTACATATTTTTATTGCTGCTATAATTATTGTAAAATTATAGCACAATACAAATATCGTTATGTCCAACATACGCAAGGAGCCAACATACGAAATTAACGTTCACGGAGGATCTCAACATTTGATGCACAACTGGAAAAAGAACTTCTCATTCCCGCTGCTCGTTGCAGCGTTATGCATGATCGCTTTTATAAGCATCGCCCTATCCATCAGCGATAACCAGATTCATCGATTTGATGATACGCTGATCGGCTGGATTCAGGGCTTGGAATCCCCCGGCATGACACAATTCATGCAGTTTTTCACCTGGATCGGCAGTGAAATGCCTGTGGTTATCATTACAATCATTGCCATGATTGTGTTATACGTTTGGCTGCGACACAAACGCGAACTACTCTTCCTCGCTTGCGTGCTCGCAGGTTCAACCCTGTTAAATGCATTGCTCAAGTTGGTATTCCAGCGTGCCAGACCTACCATTAACCGGATCATTGAAGTGAGCGGCTATAGCTTCCCCAGTGGGCATTCTATGGCAGCATTTAGCCTATACGGTGGACTGGCCTTTCTAATCTGGAAACATGTACCCACCGTCACCGGACGTGTGCTGATGATTGTTGCCAGCGCCGTATTTATACTGACCATTGGTATAAGTCGTATCTACTTGGGGGTGCATTATCCAAGTGATATCGTAGGCGGATACTTCTTAAGTGGTTGCTGGCTCTCCACATGCATATGGTTTTATCGACGACATTTGGAGCGCATGTCCCAACTGCAAAGCAGAAGGCTGGCCTAGGCGGCCCGCTATTGAACTACACAAAGAAATACCCGGCTTTCCTTAACTGAAGGATAGCCGGGTATTTTTATATTCATATATAGTAGTCCTGAATTCGTTCAGGACCACATGGACCGCTTGTCCCATTTAAGGGAACAGGCGGATCTGGTTTTTTTCACACCAATTTATAACTCTTCACCATTCGATTCAATAACTTTTTTGTACCAGTGGAAACTCTTCTTCGGTGTTCTGCTCAAATCTCCGTTACCGTCGTTGTCCTTGTTGACATGAATGAAGCCATAACGCTTCTTCATCTCTCCAGTGGATGCACTAACCAGGTCGATACATCCCCACATCGTGTAGGCAATCAGATCTACGCCGTCAGCGACCGCTTCTTTCATCTGTTCAATGTGACCTTTCAGATAATCAATGCGATAGTCATCTTGAATGGTGCCATCTTCCTCTACCACATCGACAGCGCCCAGACCGTTCTCAACCACCATCAGTGGAATCTGATAACGATCATACAGATGATTCAGCGTGTAACGCAGTCCTTTTGGATCAATCTGCCAACCCCAGTCGGAAGCTTCGAGATATTGATTTTTGATACCGCCCAGCAGATTACCTTCTGCTCTCTCAAGAGACTCGTCCGCACTTTCAACCAAAGACATATAATAACTGAAGGAATAGAAGTCTACGCAGCCTTCACGCAAGGTCTGCTCGTCTCCCGGTTGCATCTCGATCTGGATACCTTCTTCGGCGAAGAAACGTTTGGCGAATCCAGGATATGCTCCACGAACCTGTACATCACCGCAGATCATATTGGAGATTTGGTCTTTTTTCTGTGCAAGCAACATGTCGTCCGGGTTACATGTGTTTGGATAAGTTGTCATGAAAGCGACCATACAGCCGATCTGGAAATCAGGGTTAATCTCATGTCCCAGCTTCACCGCTTTGGCACTCGCAACGAATTGGTGATGTAATGCCTGGAAACGAGTCTGTGGATCATCCACTCCGTCGACCAGTGTCTCTTTGCCTTCAAACAGAATACCTGCAGCCATATAAGCACCCATCGGCATCGTCAGACAGTTGATTTCGTTGAACGTCAGCCAGTATTTGACCTGATCCTTGTATCGATTAAAGAGGGTTGTACAATAACGGATATAACAGTCGATGACTTCACGGGAAGCCCAGCCATTATACTTCTGTGTCAGACCGAATGGTGTTTCATAATGGGAGATCGTTACGAGCGGCTCAATATTGTACTTTTTCAACTCGGCAAAAACATTATCGTAGAACTGCAATCCCTCTTCGTTTGGCTCCAGATCGTAACCGTTCGGATAGATGCGGGACCAGTTGATGGACATGCGGAACATTTTGAAGCCCATCTCTGCCATCATGGCAATATCTTCTTTGTAATGTCCGTAAAAATCAACCGCTTCATGGCTCGGATAATACGTGCCCTCTTCTAGTACAGGCGTAATCCGGCGTGGAATCGTGTGGGTTCCTCCTGTCATCATGTCAGACGTGCTTGGCCCCTTGCCACCTTGGTTCCATCCACCTTCGAATTGATTGGCAGCCGTTGCGCCACCCCAGTAAAATCCTTCTTTCATTGTCATGACCAGTTCCTCCTTCATATCTCAACAAGACTATGTAACCAGTGTACCACCCATACCCTGACACCTATTGTCATGGTATAATCAGAGCATGGAAAATAACCGATTATTTCGAATGTTGCTTTTGTTATTGGAGAAAAAGAAGGCCACTGCACCCGAACTCGCCCGTATGTTCGAGATTTCTGTACGTACGGTGTACCGCGATATCGATCGGCTAAGCGCTGCGGGCATCCCAGTCTATACCACGACCGGAAAGCATGGCGGTATTCATCTGATGGACAACTATGTCATGGACAAGTCCCTGCTGTCGGAAGAAGACCAGAATGAAATTTTGATGGGACTATACAGCATCAGTGCAATCCCACACCTTAACAGTGCCCATATGCTGCAACGGCTGACCGCCCTGTTTGATCACAAGCTGGATTGGATCGAATTCAATTTCTCGCCATGGGGCAGCATTCCTCTGCAAGAGAGAGAACTGTTCAATCAGGTGAAACAAGCCATATTAACGAATCAACTGATTACGTTTCATTATGTTAATTCGGATGGAGAGAAGAGCATTCCAACGGTGGAACCACAGAAGCTTATTTTCAAAAACAGTACTTGGTACTTCAAAGGGTATATTCATGATGATCCTGACCGGAGAGAATTCGAGACATTTAAGATGAAACGAATTACCCAATTAACTTTTCTAACGAGAAAACACGATCACCCTGTTGATGCGGGGTCAACCTACCCTGAATCAGAAGCAGCTCCTATCCTGACTCCTCTTACAATCTCGTTCTCCAGCAATATTGCATACCGAGTGTATGATTTTTTCGAACCGTCCCTCATTATAAAAGAGCCTGCTGGCAGGCTCCGTGTGTCTCTCGAACTGAATGTAGGGGAATGGCTCTACTCTTTCCTGCTGTCGTTTGGTTCGGAGCTGACCGTAATTGAGCCTGTTCATGTTGGACAGGAATTGCTGAGACGTCATATCCAAGCCGTTGAACATTTGCAGAACGTCATGAACAAACTACCCAACAATGAATGATATAATATAGGCCTATACAACTTTTGATCACAGCTGACTCTCCATCATCCATCAGACCGAAGGAGGTTTATCCATGCAAGACATTAGACGCAACAATGTGGAACGTTTCAAAGGTTTTGGTACGTTATACGATCAGAACCGACCAGCTGCTCCCACTGAAGTGGTGGATATTCTAACGACATATCTTGGCAGCACACCACGCATGGTCGCAGATGTTGGCTGTGGCACCGGCTTATCTTCGTGGATCTGGCTTAATGAAGCTGAACGTATCATCGGCTTTGAACCCAGCGATGACATGAGGTCTGTAGCAGAATCCAAGTGGGAATCTGCCGGGAAGCCGGATAACCTGCGGTTTGTGTCCGGCTTGTCTCACGACCTTGGATTACCAGATGGCAGTGTAGATGTGCTTACCTGCTCCCAATCATTTCACTGGATGGAGCCGCAACCTACACTACGCGAGTTTGCACGTGTACTTCGTACAGGCGGCATATTTGCTGCCTATGATTGTGACTGGCCGCCAATGTTAGACTGGCAGTTAGAACAAGCCTATCTGCAGCTGAATAAGGAAGCAGATCAACGAGCAGCCAGTCTGGCTCCCCAGGATAGTCAGGCACACAAATGGAGCAAGGATGGTCATTTGCAGCAGATTCAGCAGTCCGGGCTGTTCCGATATGTTCGGGAAATCGTATTTCATCACCACGAGACATTCACAGCCGATCGATATGTCAATCTCGCCCTGAGCCAAGGCGGCCTGCAAACGGCGTTGAAGCTCGGAGCGGATGATCTATTAACAGCGGCTGACGAGTTCAGATCGCTGGCTAATCGTGTATTTGACGGAGAATCCAGAAAAGTCCTCTTTTCTTATCGCATGCGCCTCGGTATTGTCTGAAAGTAGTACGTTGCTTGCATCTCTCCTACATACCAAATGCCAAAAGGAGGTCGTACATGTCATGTATATGACGTGTACGACCTCCCTATTGTCTATATCGTCAGGAAGAGAATAAGTCACTTAATTGTCGCTCCTGTACATTCAATGCCAACACCAATTTTGTCGGGTCTTGTCTTAAATAAATGACGTTAATGATATGGCCTTGCTGCACCTGCGGCAGCGCAGATGACAAAATTTCTTTTTGCGTTGTCACATTGAACGTTTCACCGTTCGCCTTTGTTATGCTGAGTTTGAGCTGAAGCTTGATCTTATTACTGCCTCCACTGCCAAGTGGAGTGACATCGAGGATCTTGGCCATCGCTTTTTCGCCTGTTCTTGCAATATCCATCATCTCAGGGGACACTCCTTGTTGTACCATCTTTTCATCCAGCAATTGCTGCATATCCTCCTGTGATAACTGTCCTTTCATATCAAGCCCTACCTTGCGTTCATCCTTCACAGAGACCACTAACGGAATGAAGCTGCCCGGCTGAAACTGTGCCATGGATGTCAGGGGAATAACGGTTTTCATTTCCGTATCGTATTTCTCACGCCCCTTACGCGACACCGTTAGACCCAATCGAACCTCCGGCTGTTCGTTTATATACGTGCCAGTCTGTTGTATGCTCTTAATGACACCCACTGCCGGTAAACCTGTCTTGACTCGACCTACGCCAAAAATATTACTCAAAATCGCAGGAACAAAGATCAACCCGAACCCGGCAAAGATCGCCGGTTTATACCACCAGGCTTCCATGATGATAAACGGATCATCCCACATCTTCTGTGCCAGAAATGGGGAGAACCCCACTCCAAACACAGTTAATACGCCAATGAATCTCAGAAAACCTACCATATGGCCCACCCTCTCTTCATCCTTCTCTTCATATCTCTATCCAAACCTCTAATGATATGTCTGCAATCAGTTGTTATACGTATTGTATAAATGGAGTATCACTGTCCTCCAAGCAAAAACCTTCTAGATGGAAACCAGTCCCATATAGATCAGTTCGGACGGATTCGCTGGATTCTGACCCAATCCCACCCGATCTCCAACTCGTGGAATCTGCATTTTGGACACCAGTGTCTCCAAGGTTCGCTGATACTGGTTACCGTTTGTCTCTGTCACATCCAATACAAGCACAACAATCGGATCAAAGTTGATCAGTTTGCCTGTATCGGTGATTGTCACCACCGTTGCTGTTGCCGTTAATGGAAGCGAACCACCCGCGGCCAATTGTGCCTGTTTTGCCGAATCCAAACTTTGGTTGATCGCCTCCCGATGTTCCTTGGATACGAAACCTTTCATCATCATGCCAGTGAGTCCTTTATTCATCATTTTATCCGCTCTAGCAATTGCATCTTCCTGTTTGTTCTTTTTACCAAACCATCCCATATCAAGCACCTCATTTGTTTTAGTTTTGATTATAGTTAAATTATAAACACGGCAGCTTGTCCTTGAATACCCTTCTGAGGGCATACAAAAAAAACGAAAAATCCGGCAATTGAATTACGGGATGATCGTTTCTTTGGTAAGGAATTATGCTTATTTCGCAAAAAAGATCTGCTAATCCGATTTCCATTTCACCATTGACTGCTATATTTTGTGCCTAAACGTGTTCTGTTAGATATGACTTAGTCACTCATCTACCATCGGATCAAACAAAAAAGGAGCAACCTACACTCATTCCATCACACTCTCTTTACTTCATTATTGTTCGGTATTAATTCATACAGGGTACGAACATCACAACCGATGGAATCGGCGATCGATATGGCAATTTTGAGTGGCATCACTCTTTTGTTTTCAATAAAGTCGTAAACTCGTTCCGGTTTAAAAAGTAAGTCTTTTGCCAACCATTCCGCTGACTTTCCGGATTCCATCAATCGTTCATTCAGTAAGCAATGTCCTAGTTCAAATTTCAAGAAGTGATCCTCCCGTATATGATGATATTTAACTTTAAGCGTGGTCCATTGCAAGCATGAATATACTTCATAAAGCGAGCCGTAACGATGAACCGCCAAGAAAAGGTGCAGAAGTGGCCGATCATAATGTTCAGCTTCTTCCTAGTTTTTATCGGGCTAACGTTTCCCGTTATGCAAGTATTGCGCTACACTTCCACCCAGATCGATTAGATCCGACCATGAAAAGTATTGCTGAAGCACTACTTGAGCAGAGAATAAAGTCAGCCACGTTTTGGATCATATTTCCTTGCTTGTTGCCGCCCCATCATTTAAGGGCACCCATCCAGGCCGATCCTCACTCTATTTTTTGCGTAACAAATATACCAACTTCCGATAATACATGGCTGCTTCCTTGTATTTGCGCTGATCCTCGGATACTACGGCCATCCCCTCATATAACGGTTCAAGTCGCATGACATGCTGTGCGGATTCAAAATAAGGCAGACACGCAAGCGCCTGCTCCATGAAAACTTCGCGTTCTCCATGCGCAAGAGCCAGATGGCTCTGGTAGAAGGTTGCGCTCATCTGCTGGTCCTGTGTTATTGCACATTTCAAGAGTTGATCTACACTCTGCGCGAGCACGCCCCAGTTCTTCCGCGCCAGAGCCACTTCGCATCGATATACATGGATGAGCGGACGCATCGCGAGCTGTGTTTCTTCCGTTTCCTGCTGCAATAGTGACTCAAATCGTTCAATCTCCGCCTGTGCCTGATCCAGTTCACTCGTCATCGTCAGCATGACAATTCGATTGTTGGCAATTGCCGTCACCAGATCTCCCTGATTGCCCGCATATACAAGGTTCGCCTCCGCCATCGTTAATGCCGAAAGGGCCTCCTGAACCAGCCCCATTGCGAAGCAATAGCCACTATATGCCACATATAACCCAGACAACCGATGGAACATCCGCTGATCATAGACATGACGCATTGTAAGCTCGAATACCTGTTTTGCCTCTTCATACTGTTTGACCTGAATGTAGGCTTCCATCTTGATATTTTGCAAAGACAACCAGAATTCACTGCCAGGAAGCGCCAGCTCACTGAGCCTGGTTGCATGAGTTAATACATCCACAAAAGCCATTTTGGAGCGATAATATTGTATTTTATAGAATAAAAGTGCCTTGACTAACGGACGTGGCAGATCAATATCGTCTGGACGACCGTATTTCTCCAGGTAAAAATTGAGGTAGGACGTATGTATATACTCATGAGCCGTTGCATCGTTTAATTGTTGATAATAGACCGCCTTCATCAAGGCCGTTGTCAACTCTATGGTCAACGTGTCATCCCGATCTGCCAGTGCATGCACCGTATCTTCGGATATCGCCGACGCTGGGACCGACATTTGTTCGAAAATAACCTCTGCCCGTTCGAGTGTTTCCTCGTCCTGAGCCGCAGCTTTTAGAATATAGGAAGGGGATACCCCAAGACGCCCGGCGATGGCTTCGGCCAAGTCCTCAGGGAGCGGATAACGATCCGCCAGGATATTGGCAAAGTGGGCCTGCGTGACCAGACCTTCCACAAGGTCTTTACGGGAGATTTGTTTTCTTTTGCTTAGCAGTTCAATGCGTTCCTTCAGCATGGTATCCCTGTCCTTTCTATCCTAACAAGCGAGTACATTCTATTCACATCATCGCAAAATTAGAGATATAACGCCACCCTTCCGGCGAAATCAAACGAAACGGTTTCCGTTTCCGAGGTAATTGTTTTACAATAAGAAAGTATGTGTCAGAGCATTTTATCAAAATGCTGAAACATGAGCTGAATATGAAAGGATGCAAATAAATGATTATTAAACCAAGAACACGTGGTTTTATTTGTACCACTTCCCATCCTGTAGGTTGCGCTGCACAAGTGCAGGAACAGATTGATTATGTGAAATCCCAGCCTGAGCTGAACGGACCGCGTAATGTGCTCGTGATCGGTGCTTCCACCGGATACGGTCTGGCGTCACGCATCGTTTCTGCTTTTGGAGCGGGAGCGAATACAGTCGGCATTTACCGTCCGAGCAGTTCTACAGAAAAACGTACGGCGTCAGCAGGTTGGTACAACTCCGCTGCATTCGAAAAAGCCGCTGAGGAAGCAGGCCTGAAATCGTACAGCATTACAGGTGATGCATTCGCAAACGAAACACGAGACAAAGCCGTTGAACTGATTCGCAGTGAACTCGGTCAAGTGGATCTGGTCGTATACAGCGTAGCCTCCGCACGCCGTACCGATCCGAACACAGGTGAAGTATTCAACTCTGTGCTGAAGCCAATCGGACAATCCTACACGAACAAAACGGTAAACTTCCACACAGGCGAAATCAGCTCTGTTACTCTTGAGCCGGCAACCGAAGAGGAAATTCGTCAGACGGTAACCGTTATGGGTGGAGACGATTGGGAACTATGGATGGATGCCCTGCAACAAGGCGGCGTGCTTGCTGACGATGCAACAACAATCGCTTTTTCCTACATCGGTCCTGAACTTACCCATGCCATTTATCGTGATGGTTCCATCGGTCAAGCCAAGAATCATCTGGAAGCGACTGCGCATAAGCTGAATGATCGTCTGAGCGCCAAAGGTGGACGTGCGTACGTAACTGTAGCCAAAGCGCTAGTGACTCAATCCAGCTCCGCGATTCCAGTCGTGCCGCTGTACATCTCAGCATTGTACAAAGTCATGAAAGAAAAAGGCTTGCACGAAGGCTGCATCGAGCAATTGCAACGTTTGTTCGCTGATCGCCTGTATGCGGGGGGAGAAGTTCCAACCGACGCTGAAGGTCGCATTCGCATTGACGATTGGGAGATGAGAGCTGACGTTCAGGAAGAAGTGGCGAAGCTCTGGAATGAGTTGACCACAGAAAACATCTACGATCTGTCCGATTTGGAAGGTTACCGTCGCGAATTCTTCCAGCTGTTTGGTTTTGAAACCGATGGTGTGGATTATGAAGCAGATGTTGATCCAAACGTTGAAGTACCTCATCTGGTGAACTAAAGAAGTTTTTGCGTGGACGTGAGCTCAGGTTTTCGTTAGAGCTAACTTGCGGATATCATGTTAAAAATATGATTTTAAAATAAATGAAGGAGGGGCTCTCTGGCTCCTCCTTTTTTGTCCTTTTTAGATCCTTTATCCCCTCAACAATTCCATTTTTCCGTATCCATACATTCTTTCGTATATCCCCTAATCAAATCGATTTAAGCAGCTTTTTCAGCTCTTTTGGTACCGTCTTCTCGATAGTAATGGAACGTGCTCCATGCATGGACGCAAAGAATTGAAGTCCCTCCCGAAAATCCGCCATCCATTCCTCCACAGGTGGAGCAGTCTCTTCCATAGATAACAAACGAACGGTAAGTACTCCAGTTTTGCGATCAAGTCGTGGGTCCATACGCCCAATCAACCGATCGCCGTGAAGAATAGGCATGGCATAATAACCGTAGGTTCTTTTCACCTCTGGGGTATAAATCTCCCATTTATAATGAAAATCGAATAAATCAACAATACGTTCTCTTCTCCATAACAGGTTGTCCAGCGGCGGCAGGAAACGGACCGGGCCTGACGGATCATAGTGCGGCTCTTCCCTTTCCATATGCATTAGCAAATCCTCATCTTCAGCACGAATATAATAAGGCGTGGCCACGTCCTCCACCTTAAGCGGGATCATTCGCCCATCTGACACACGGGCAGCAATATCGGCGCGTCGTTCAGCCGCTGTAGATTTCAGCCAACCGAGACGGGGATCACGGGCATCTACGACACGATACGCATAAATGTATTTATCCAGCAGAGCCTGTCTCTGGGCCAACACATCCATGTCTTCTTTCATCGGAAGTCCCTGTTGCTGCAATCCGGATTCGGTGATATGGAAATAACGTTCATTCCCCTGCCTCGCCACCACACGAATTACAGCGGAGTCTAACAGTAAATTCAGAGCAAGTGTGGTATCCTTCGTCTTTGGCACATCCGCACTGTCCCAATAACCACTTACCCGCTCAACAGCACGAAAGGCTCTTGAAGGTAAAGGTCCTTCTTCCTTCAAACGCTGTAACACATGCTGCACTGTTTTCTCCAAACCTTGCAAGGACGGAGCCAGACGCTCCCTTAATCGGGCACGCACAGGTTCAAAGAGAGCATAGTCTTCCATCGGAATGACACAGGCAGCATTTGCAAAATATTCAAACACCTTGTGATCACTCAGCAGCGTATTTAAGCTGTCAGCCGTATAACCAGGATCACGAGCCCCCAACACCAAATGCTGGTTTCCGGTTACAGCAGCCACAGGATCGATCTGCACGCAACCAAGGGAGCGAATCAAACTCAAAACTTGATCGGGTCCCGAAGGTAAGGAAACTGCAGGCCACCGTCCCAGTAAAGCTTGCGTTTGCAGCAAAAAACGCCGAACGTTTTTTTTATTCATGTGCAGCGCTGTTGTCATATGTATAGGTTCTCCCCTTCATTATATGTACAGAATTTATAGCCAATTTATAAGATTGATTCTAACAGTCCACATGATTACTTTCCAACCAAAGAAAGAATCTACCGTCTTACTTATCCAGCAATCCGTTCCTCATAGACAAAATAAAAAGAAGCACCACCATCCTGGATGATCTGCTTCTTGTGTTTGACCTTTTGCAATTTTTCCTGCTTCGTAGGCATGAGCCGTACATGCTGGGATAACGCACCATAATCTCCGTTAACTCTTCGGCTCTGTTCCGAGCACCACTTGCCTGACCGCTCTGCTTTGCGTAATGCTTTTTGTGTTTGTGTACGTGCCATAATGGATCACACACTCCTTTGGTTGATATACACTCAATATATCATGTGCAGCTACGCAAGTGAAGGTGCTTCCTACTGGAATGGGCTATACATCATAAAAAAGCTTCCACCCAAGCACTTAGCGGGATTGTCGCTTTCGCCGGGACTGCCACGTCTCGATTGGTTCGTGATCATCTTCTTCGATCAGTTCCAATGCTTCTTCTACTCTTCTGGCTTTGAATAATAGGATTAATTCCATCAGGTCTTCCCGGTCCAGCAGCTTCACTCCATTAACCGCTGCAAGCGTCCGACAGGCTTCGGTGTAACGAGCGGACGTTAATACAATTGACCGGTCGGCTTCATAATAACGCATGGATGTATATATCTCCTGCACTGCACTCAATCCTACGGGATGGTTCGCACCATATCGCTTTGCTTGTATAACACTTCGTCTGCCGAGTCTATCAACAAACACCAGATCGGCCCCGAAATCCCGGCTACTCGTTGTCTTATGCACCTCATCGTACCCGAGCTCTTCGAATAAATGATAGAGATATAATTCAAATTCCGAACCATCCTCCATCTTGTCGATGTCCTTTATTGTGATCTTACGAGGATTGGCTTCACTTCGGATCCGCTGCCCGCGCCCGATAACTCGCCGAATAATCCAGGCCAGCAGCAACAATATGATGATACATCCGATGACCCATAGGGTCACATTTTCACTCCAGTTCATAGCTATTCTCCTTGTTTCATTTCCTATGTTCTATCCAACGTCTTACGCAGATATGGCTTGTCACCGCACTAAATATATCAGACTTCCACCTTCATCGAAAGAAGATGAATTCCCTGTAACCGTCACACTTCTCCAAACATGGTTATTTCGACAAATCAATGATAAAAGGTTACAGTGTGTTCGGTTGAATTCAGCTTGACTTTAATGGTAAAATTCAACAATCGGTTCTGTTATGAACCGAAGAAGAAAGGTGGTTTATCACTTGCATACATTGACCAAACACAAGTCCAAAACATGGGCTGCCCTCATTCTCAGCGGCATGCTCCTCTTCACCATGAATACAACAGGTTACGCCGCTGCTTCAACCGAATCCATGCCCAAACCGGCGTGGACGTCATCTTCCCTGATGTTATCTGAGGCTAATACAGAGAAAGATGTCCTGATTAAGGGAATCCATGCCGTGCCATCCAAAAATCTTGTATATGTACATGCCTTCCAGCCCGTGACCAAAACAAGCAGCAAAACAACACTCGACTGGCAACTGGACTCTCTCCAAGCATTCGATGTTACAACTGGACAATTGAAGTGGAATACGATATTCCATGAGAAAAGCGGTCCTTATACCACCTACTCCGATTCGGTATATGCCAGCAACGGTACAGCTTATGTGTATATGGAATATTCGGACAAAACCAAAAAATTGTACTCATTCAATACATCCGGTAAAACCAACTGGATCAAAACGGTGAATTCACCTGCAAGCATATCCCTATTGGATAACGATACGCTGATGGTTGCTTCAAGTCAGGGCGTACAATCGAATGGTTCGGTTCGCTCCGCCATCTCGTTATATGACAAAAAGGGCACGCTGATTACCGAAAAGACCATCAACGGCAACGTGCTTAAGGCTGATCATGGTCGAATTGTAGTGGATGCCAGTAAACAAACCAAGGTAGGCAACTTCTGGCAGCAAGCTGCGAATCCAAAAGTGGAGATCTATGATCGTACGATGAATCGTCTGTCCTTCTACCAATTCCCTGCCAATGCGAATACATTAGGGGATGGAGGCGGTGAATCACTGGCCATTCTCGACGATGGTTCCATCATTATGCGTGCCAATTTTGAGAACACAGGTAACCGGCTGATGGGCTTTGGCATCGATGGCAAGCTTGCTTGGGGACGTGCCATTGCTGGTGATGCCTACATTCAGACGGCCGGCAACGGTTATACCGTCTTTACAGGGCAGAAGCTGGAACTGTACACGATGAAAGGCAAAGTGACTGAGCGTACATTCAAGGACGCACAGCCTGCATTGATGCATGTCGACCAGACACAGGATGGTCAGTATCAGCTTGATTTTGCCAAAACAGGATACATTCTTGATCCACAGACGCTGGATGACGTGCATATCTACACTACCAGTGCCTCGGTTCCTTCATTAGAAGGTGTTTCAACCTATGTGGATGATGTCATCTATTCCATGAACGATGAGAAATTGTCCAAATATGTATTAAAGGCTGCTGCAAAATAATGAACAGAGCGCTTCTGTATGACCGTCTAAACGGTTGACAGGGCGCTCTTTTATTTCAAATTCGCCTGGCTCCCCTTACTTGTCATTTCTTCTCATCCTGTTATACTAGTAACGTTCTCTTGCTTCACCCTAATCTTGATAGGCAAAAGGAGCTTAACCTTCCTATGATTATTCAGTTCATTCGATATAGATAACTTGGGGCATAGCCATAAACCTCTTTTTTGAATTTCGTGCAGAGGTTTATTTGTTATGCCCTTTTCTTCAGTTATCCAAATCTGAATGAATGGGGTGTTATTCCATGTCAGTCCATCGCAGAGAACGTAGCGCTGCGCTTATTAATCCATACATCCATATGTTGAACTGTCCCATCTGTCATAGCCCTATGGCAACCATTAACTCAGGGAGCATTCAATGTGTGTCCAGGCATAGCTTTGATTTTGCAAGACAAGGCTATATCAATTTCATGACACGTTTTTTCAAGGGCAACTATGACAAACGTTTATTTACTGCCAAAAGGAATATCTTATCGGAAACCGGTATTTATGCTCCTTTGACCGAAGTACTACGCAGGTGGATCTCACGTTATTCGGTTGACATCAGCTATCCCGTGCATATTCTGGATGCAGGCACAGGAGAGGGAACATTTCTGCAGCAGATTACGCAGAATACTCCAGCCGTTGGCTGGGGCATCGACATTGCCAAAGAAGGCATTGCCATGGCTTCCTCTGCCTACAACCAGCAAATTTGGTTTGTCGGCGATCTGGCATGCAGTCCGTTTGCAGAAGGTCAGCTGGACATCATCCTGAATATATTTTCTCCTTCCAACTATGAAGAGTTTGGACGAATTCTGAAGGATGGGGGATGGATCATCAAAGTCATCCCCCGTGAACGATATTTAATTGAACTAAGAGAAATGCTGTTCCTGAATCGACCTGATCGAGCAGACGGCCGGGAACTTACGCTGGACCGATTCCGCAAACATCATCATCTCATCGCCAGCATTCCGCTGACCTACACGCTGCCCGTCACCGCAAACATGCTGGATTCACTCGTTCATATGACACCACTTTCCTGGCATCGGTCGGGATCATCCCTGGTGAGCATTCAAACTTCCTTGTCGAAGATTACCATTGACGTAGAAATACTGGTAGGAACAATCAGATAACCGTTATGGCTGATTTCAGCCTCCATACAGCCAAAAAGCCGGGCGAGTTCCAACTGGAACTCGCCCGGCTTTTCATGTGATCTGATGCATTATTTCCAGTTCTGCTCGATAAATTCGTCCCGTCCGGATAACGCACGGTCTTCCTTATAATGTTTCTCGTTTTTCTTGTGGTAATCCTGATGATAGTCTTCAGCCGGATAGAACACGACGGCATCCCGAATTTCCGTAACAATCGGTTGAGTGAATCGTCCGCTGGCTGCCAGTTCCTGTTTGGACTGTTCAGCAAGCTCACGTTGACGTTCATTATGCACAAAGATTGCCGTACGGTACTGTGTTCCCCGATCCTGGAACTGACCTCCGTCATCCGTGGGATCAATCTGCGGCCAGTAGAGCTCCAGCAGTCGTTCATAAGGGAATACATCTGGATCAAATGTAATCTCAACCACTTCGACATGACCGGTCTCCCCGGTTTTGACCTGCTCATATGTTGGATTCTCGACGTGACCGCCGGCATAACCCGATATAATGCCATGAATGCCCGGTTGTTCTTCAAACGGTGTAACCATGCACCAGAAACATCCGCCGGCGAATGTAGCTTTTTCCATTCCGTTCATCCCCTCTTATCTAAACTACCTTTTACACTTACCACTCCGATGACAGAACAACCTTCTGATCGCTGTTATCCCCAGATTTTTTATATTTGGCTTTACAAGGAGAAAATCTGGTGATAAAGGCGAGTGTATGCTTTCGAAGCAGCTTTCTGTAAGAAAGCTTTTAGCCCCGCTTCTTCAGGTTATTTCTGTCCTCTACGTTCTCGTGTAAATGTTTAGTCCAATTTATATAGATAGCTATTACGCATATCTTTATATATTTTAAAACAACAAGAGGTTGATTGAAAGCCATGGTTATGGCTCTCAATCAACCTCTTCATTGGTAAAACATTTAGCTGACAACTAATTCAAGAAATATCTTGATTAAGTTACCCGCGACTACGTCCCATCGAACGGAAGATCAAGCTTACGATGGCTACAAGAACGATCGCACCAATCAATGCAGGTACAATGTAGAATCCGCCCATCTCAGGACCCATATCTCCCAAGATTACTCCACCTAACCATCCACCGATGAAACCAGCAATGATGTTACCAATAACACCACCTGGAATGTCACGACCAACGATCAAACCTGCCAACCAACCAATGATACCACCGATAATTAATGACCATAACCAACCCATATCATTCACCTCTAATTAAAGTTTTTGTTGTTGTCTGTCTACTATTAACCGCTACAGAAGCATTTAAACAATTGGCATAAAAATTTTTGCATATTACCTTTTGTCCCCATGCATCTTTCTCTGCAAAAAAAGCCTTAGTCAGGTATGGAAACAGATCGCGTTACTTTCCGGCATCTCACCAGCTCAGGGCTGTGTTATGTACCTCCCGAAAGTCATTGTATGTTAGAGCAGACAAGGTTAGTATCACCAATTGAGGTAGGATTATTTATAAAATTGCGTCATATTATAGGATGGATGGGTCAGGTCAAATCAATAAAAGCCTGCACGGCCCTTTCCTGGCTGCGCCAGCCAAGTATGTTTGTGACTCTTGTCCAGCTCGCCCCGCATCGACTGAATGACTTTCACAATGTCTGTCTGTCCATTCTGATGCCATTCCAGCGCAACGCTCACATACAACTCACCCAGCTGCGCAAGAGAAAACGTGTCGGTCAGACGTGCAGCTTCAATTGTTCCTTCTTCACCAGCAAATATGGTGAAGCCCCGCTGGCGCAAATATTGCAGGCGCAGCGCTTCATCTGGCAGCGGAATTTCGTAAGCTCGGTCAAACCGTCCAGCTCGGTTCATGAGGCCCGGATCTATTTTCTCCGGATAATTCGTTGTCCCTATCAGGAAAATGCCTTCTTTTGACGTAGCTCCATCCAGTGTATTCAGGAAAAAGGAACGGACTTCATCCGGCATCGAATCGATGTCCTCAATGATCAGTACCATCGGTGCCAACCGCTTGGCAGCCTCGAACACTTCACGCACCGATTCACTGTTGGTATACTCCGTAATCTGCCAATACGCGGCCGGGCCCGGGATACTTCCCGCAATGGATTTCACCAACGTGGTCTTACCATTCCCTGGATGCCCATACAATAAAATGCCCCGTTTGTACGGAATATCGTAATCTCTGTAAAAAGAACGATCCGCTTCGAAGAACTGATCCAGTGAGCGGAAAATATCCTGCTTGATCTGTGCCGAGAGAACAACATCCTCTCGTCCCACGGAGCGAGTGATGGATTCCACATGGCGATCGCTGCCATTCCGGGCATCGGTATACACCGTTACTTTTTTCATATTTTGCTGACGTTCCCGTTCCCGGACACTTCCCAGAAATTGCTTCATCTCCTCATCACCGACGGCAAAGACAAAGTCTTCACTGTAGATCCCGTTCTCTCGGAAAAACGGAACCCGCACAAGTGCTACGCCCCATTTCGGATAAGCAAATACGTTATTGCGAATGGAGTAATGCACACCATAAGTGGGTATATCTCCATCATCGTCGTAGTGCAACGTCTGAAGCTCCAGATCCTCGAATATACGGGCTACCAATTCCACTTCGTCACTCCCATTTTGCAGGTCTTCCCGGAGTAACTCCCAGTATTCATTGTTCGGGTCAGAACTGGCATAAAGCTTGTACTCAACTCCATAGCGCTGAAGGAGCGCCTCACTGATTCCACGAATCAGCCTTGAATAGATGGCGTATCCTTCCACTCGAATTCGGGTATCATGTTGTTCGTCATAGGTATAGATCGCCTGGGTTGGATCTGTTTGTTTTTCGTTTATTGTCATTATTTCGCTCCCTTTACCGCTACAAGCGGTTTGCATTTGGCTACAACTTGAGCCAGGCCTGCGCCTGTAACACTGTCTATAATTTCATCTACATTTTTATAAGCCTGAGGTGATTCATCAATAATGGATTCAAGTGAGCGTTGGTTTACCACGATCTCATCTTCTGTACCCACACCCAGTGCCGTAGCAAAATCTTCCACGCTAATCAATCGTTTTGTTGCCGTCCGTGAACGGATGCGACCCGCACCGTGACATATTGAATAATAATTATCAGCACCCTGCGGCTGACCTACCATGATATATGATGCAGTTCCCATGGAACCGGGAATAAGCGCCGGATGCCCTGTTGCCAGATAAGGCTTTGGATTGTCCGGGTGACCTGCTGGCAACGCACGTGTCGCCCCTTTGCGATGCACAAAAACGGAACCTTGGTCTGCATGGGATTCCTCCCAGGCATAGTTGTGCATCAGATCGTATAACGTACGGAATTCACATTTGGAGCCAAACACATCCCGGAATGCTTCGCGAATAGCATACGCAATCAGGTGCCGATTGACAACAGCGTAATTCAATGCAGAATACATCATGTTCACATAATGACGACCTTCCGCATGCTCCAGTGGAGCAAATACCAGTCTGGGATCGGATGTACCCAGGTTAAGCCGCTGCATGACTTTGGCAATCGCTGACGAGCTCGTCTGACTTACATAACCACCCCATGCACGAGAGCCGGAATGAATCATGACCACGATCTGTCCATCATACAATCCCCAAGCTTCAGCGATTTCACGATTCTCTTCAGCGATCTCAATCGCCTGGATCTCGGCAAAATGATTTCCCCCACCCAGTGTTCCGAGCTGACGATGCGAACGATGCCATGTCATATCAGGAACGTGGTTTAACACGTCCTCATCGTAACTGAACTTACTGCTTTCCACATGTGTCATCGCGGTTGATTTTTTCGGTGTATAGCTGTCCGGAACATACTTTTTGGGTAAACCATGCAGTCCTTTACGAACAATATGCTCCAGTCTTATATCCGAGTAATGACCTCGCTGGTTCGCCTCCATCGGCAATACTTTCTCAATGGCCTTGACGAGTTTACGGCGGAGCTTGATGTCTTTCAATTCGTCCTTGTGCAAGTTTGTCATATTCACTCGCATGCCACAGCCGATATCACTGCCCACGATGGAGGGAGAAACGTATCCGCTCTGCGCATCCCACACGGCTGTCGTTCCAATGCATGTACCTACACCGACGTGTACGTCTGGCGTGTAACTCATATAAGAGATTCCCGGAATCTGCAGATTATTGTTTGCCATCTCGAATACCTTGTAATCAAGCGAGGAGAAGAGCTGTTGCGCCGCATATACGGTTAGGTCGCCTGCAGGCAATTTTACTTCATGCCGGTAGCCACCTGCGATTTCATTTGGATTAGTAAATAAATTAAATTCTGTATTCATAAAAGTGTATAATTCCTTCCTGTACGTTCAGCAAATTCGGTTTGCTGATTCATCTGTAAAATAAATATAAAAAAAGCCATAGGCTAGTCGCCCATGACTTCTACTGAATGACAATAACGGAGAACAGAGCAGCATAAACATGCTGTGTGTCTGTCATCCATCGCTAGAATATAAGCGAAGAACGCATATCGATTATAAAAACCGCTAAACGATATGCCTATCCCCTATGTCGACCGTATGAGGCCAATGAAACGATGAGCCGGATATGCTATTGTGTCTACGTTGCGCTCTGTTTGAATCAAATCATAACCAAGCATCATGTCTCTCGGCCTCCCTTCGTTAATGTTAGTCTTATATTAAGGGGACTAGAATTCATGTGTCAACCCTTTTCTTGGAAATTGTACCCTGTTGCATATTGCATATGTAAACAAAACAGGAGATTGTCATAGGACAATCTCCTGTTTTCCAAATAATAATGATGTTGTTAGCGTAACATGATTATTACAATCCTGCTTGTTTTTCCAACTCTTCAACCGGATTTTCGTCTTCTTTTTCAGGAACTTTGGAAGACAGGAACCAACCACATACCGCAATGGTGATCAGTACAATATAGAATCCGAATTTCCAAATTTTATTTTCCGGGAAATGCTCATCCAGAACACCCAATGAAGGGTGCGCGAGTGTAATAACTGCCAGCTTGACCCCTACCCAACCTACGATGACAAAGGCCGCAACTTCAAGTCCTGGACGGGAATGAAGCAATTTTACAAAGTATGAGGCTGCAAAACGCATGATCACAAGCCCGATGAACCCACCGAGGAAGATAACGATAAACTGTCCACCGTCGAGTCCGCCGATTGCAGGCAATCCACTTGGTGGCAACGCCACGGCCAAAGCAACAGCAGCCAGAATGGAATCAACTGCAAATGCGATATCCGCTACTTCGACCTTGAAAACGGTCATCCAGAAACCGGATTGTTTTTTCGGTTTCTTAGGCGTTGAATCAGCTGCTTCATCTGTCTTATTGCGACTACCCAGTATCTTTTTAACGATGTGGTTAATCGAAATGTACAGGAGATACAAGGCACCGATCGCTTGCACCTGCCATACATCGACGAGGAAAGAGATCAGGAACAACGAACCTAAACGGAAAACAAATGCACCCATCAAACCATAGAACAACGCTTTTTTGCGCTTATCTTCAGGCAAGTGTTTAACCATGATTGCGAGTACCAATGCATTATCTGCTGCGAGTAATCCTTCAAGGACCACTAAGACAGCAAGCACCCACCCATATTCTAATAATAATGAAACATCCAACATTGACTCCTCCTTAATATTCTTATGATGTACAAAAAAAAGGACCTTTACCATCACTGGTAAGGTCCTTTTATATCCACAAAAAGAGACCTTTACCGAGCATGAAAACTTGGTAAAGGTCTCGCTAACAACAAAATTGCTGCCAATAAAGCCGGGGATATGATCCCGAATTGACGACTTTACTGTAAAAGCTACTCCCCTTTAACAGGAATATGTAGTTTTAGTTGGAACGGGTTGTTTAACCTGTACTCATCATATTTCATAACGTTAAATAAAGTCAAGCTTTATTTAGTTGACGATACAGCTTACGGAATACGACAACATCGTAGATCATATTCCCCAGTGGAATGAAAGAAACAAAGAACAGCGCAATTGGACGGCGCAGACGCCATTTCTGTGAGGTGTACATAGTCACCATAAATAACAAATACATTAAAAACAAAAAACCGTACAGATTCCCAAACCATGTGACAGCCTGTGGCATAACCCCGGCATCTCTCAACGGAAAAGCAACAAACAGTAGCAACACGTACGAAATGCCCTGCAACCACAACATCAGCCGGAAGCGCCCCAGCGTAGAATGTAACATTATTTTCCTCCTGCTTTTATACATGTAACGAATTCAATTGTTCCCGTACAGTATATCACAAAAGCTGAATATCTCGCTTAATGCCATGCAGCAGATTTTTTCCTGCATACTTATATGGGTGGTTCATCTACCATTTCGCAGGAGCCAAATGCATTAACTTCTCATAAGATATATGACGAAGATTGTTACAGATGTCGGACAAGGAGGAGCCTGATCATGAAAATAGCTATGGTTGCACCCGAGAAATTGCCTTTGCCCGGTAATGGTTCCGTGGAAATCTGTATCCTGGGCATCGCTCGTGAACTAGCCCATCGCCATCAGGTGACCATTATAAGTCGTCAAATGCAAGGTCTCGCCGCCACAGAACAGATCGACGGGATCACCATTCAACGTGTCCCTGCATCGAGTCCTGTCATGTACACCAAAGCAGTCATACGTTTGTTATCCAAACAACCCTATGATGTAATTCAAGTGGATAACAGGCCACGAAGTATGGCTACCATCAAACGAGCTTTTCCACACACTCCCGTTGTACTCTATCTTCATTCGTTAACATTTGCTCAGCCCGGACCTTCCAAACTCACATTAATGAAAAAAGCTGATTGGATTGCCGTCAATAGCAAATCCCTCAGACAAAGGTTAGGCCGCAGATTTCCGTTGGTAAAACACCGGATGAGTGTTATTCCATTGGGTGCAGATCTAAGCCGCTTCAGACCTGTTGAATCCAGCGAAGAACAGATTCATCTGCGTACACAATTTGGAGTAACTAAACCATTCTCTATTCTGTATGTCGGCAGGCTGATCCCTGGAAAAGGTGTAGACGTATTAATTCGTGCGACTGCCCTCCTTCAGCAACAGATGCCTGTTCAACTGGTTGTTGCAGGCAAAGGACCTCCGTATTACATGCGTAAACTTCGTGAACTTGCCCAAAAACAAAAAGTCCATGTTTCCTTCCGTGGTCAGATAAACCATGAGCATATCGATCAGTTGTATCGGGCAGTCGATTGTCTGGTCTGTCCGTCTCAAGAACATGAAGCTTTTGGCCTGGTTAATGTTGAGGCGATGGCTTCAGGATTACCCGTCATTGCTTCGGATAACGGAGGTATTCGTGAGATTATTGAATCAGGTATCAATGGATACCTTGTCACTGCTTATAAGCGTCCCCAACGTTTCACCTCTTACCTGTACAAACTTGCAAGCAATCCCACTTTTGCCGAGATGTTAGGGAAAGCTGGCCGCGACAGCGCAAGGGCACATTTCAGTTGGGCAAGAACAGCCATGCATCTGGAAGCGACCTATACCAGGCTCATCCGTAAATGAGCCTTTCTTCTGTTAGGATGATCAAGCTTTTTCACGAAATTGCCATCCCTTAATCAAAGAATCCATCTGCGGAACAGGGATGTGACTCATCTCAATTAACTCCATAATAACCATATCTCTCATCATGAATCGTACTTTGGCACACGTGAGTTGGTGAAATACATCGTAGAATGCCTTCCCGGTCCAACATCCATGAGGTACGACAAGTGGATCATTAACGATATAACCTACGGCTCCAATCGGGGGAATAACAACCTTAATCGCTTGATGATCGAAACGATTATCTGGATCTTTGACGAGATACACGGTATCCCCCACTTGTAAAACCTGTACTCCATGGTAGTGGTCCATCCCATACATAGCTGCGAATAATTTGGTGCTCATATTACTTGCTCCTTCTCTTGTAATTCTCCATGATTAAATTTTTTACAATGATACATCCGTTTCATAATGTTCCAACCACTCGACAAGTTGCCTGCGTATCTCTCTACGAAACTCACGAGGTTCAAGTACTTCTGCCTCGGGTCCAAATTGATACAACCATTTCAAAAATTCTCTGCTGCTATTCAGTGTCACTTCAAATAACAATCCCCCATCCGACATATTTGTCATTCGCGGGCGAACAAACATTTCTTCTTCTTTTATGTAGGGGGCCACTTTCTCAGAGAATCTTACCTTGAAATGGATATTTTCGTCACCACGGTCAATAGACCATGTGTTCTTCATGTACTGCGTTATGTTGAAATCACCCTTGTCAAAACCGGCATTTGTTCGTGTCACATCCAAAAAACGGCTGATCCGAAACAATCGAACTTTTTGCAGCAAATGGCAGTATCCGATCAAATAAAAACGTTGATCACGTGGAATGAGATAATAGGGATCGATATTCCGGACTGTGATCTCATTTCTTGTCAGCGTATGATATTGAGTACGAATGGTTTGCTGGCTTAGAATAGATTCGATAATGGGAATCAGCAGATTCGGGTCTTTTCCTTCCTCACGATAAGCTGGCGTGCCCATCCGAATAATTCCCGCAATATTCTCTACAATGTCACTGTTTCTTGATTTTAATTTGGTATGAGCCGACATGACCTTATCAAACGCTGAATCGAACTCAGCAGGTAACTTGGAGGTATCAACTACGGACGGAAGCATGGAGAAGACCATCGCTTCCTGTTCAGTAAAATCTAATGGATACATCGCAAACTCACCAATAAATCGGTAACCCTTGCCGTATCCTTCATTCATAATCGGGGCAACCCTATCCAAAATCCGGAGATCACGATAAATCGTGCGTACAGTCGTACCGCATTTCAGCGCCAACTCCTTGGCCGAAATTCCAGGATTTGCTTGTATAGCCTGAAGTATACGCAGCAGACGAATTAATTTCTCTGTCATGTAGTTTCTCCCCTTCGATATTTTATCGGCAAGGAAAACTAGTTCCTTTAGTACAGAACTAAATCTTTAGTCCCAATGTTATTTTTCGCAATTTCACCATTTTTGTATAGTCCAATTGCACTCTTACCCTCTTTTAATATACATTCTCTTACTTGCTTGCGTAAAACATTAACCCAAAAGACCTTAAACCTAAGCCTGAAAGCCTATACAATTTTCTAAAAATAATACAAAAAAAGCCCTGATCTCTACAAAGAGACAAGGCTTTTCTCGGAATTACTGGTTATGCAACTGTAATAATTGATTCATCACATTTGCCATATGCTCACAGAGTTCAGCAATGTCCCCCATCTGGTCTTCATTCACACTGCGGTCAAAATAAACGTGAGCCGTGACGTTATACATGATTGGCTGTTCATCAAAGATATATCGGATGTTCTGGCTCATCCTCTGCTCAGGCCAGCTCTTCTGTAATATCGGACGAATAACCAAGCACTGCTTCTCAGGTTCCTTCACAACCATACTAAACCGTAGTTCCAAGCGGCAACCTGGATTCGCACCAGGCGTCTCCAGGATCTCCGCTGCAAGCTCCTCAAGGGAACTACTTAATACAACTTCCCCTGTTACTTCCGGGCGATCCCTGAGACAGAATTGTAATGTGAACTCTCTGGACATCACCGCCATCTCCAGCCGATCTTTACGTCCCGTAATCTGAATACGTTCGTCAAGGTTATCCATATCATAAAGATAATTCTCAAACCCGACTTTCAGATTGTCATACACCGTTGGATCAAACATTGAAATATACCTACTTTCTAACCCTTTAACATGTATTGTAGTACATTCTCATTTTTCATGCGAACGATGTGCCTATTGAACTCTCTTGCTCGGAAAATAAAAAAAGCCCAGTCACGAGGACTGGGCTTTGGTTAAGCATGAGATCTGGCAAGATCCCTGAGCTTCGCTTATTCTTCTGTAGCTTTTTCTTCAGCTGCCGGTTCAGCTTCCTCAGCAGAAGCTGTTGGCTCTTCCTCAGCCGCTTGTGGCGGCATGACGGACGCGATGATGGACTCAGGTGATGTTATGAGTGTCAAACCTTTATCCAGTTTGATATCCGCAGCAGTCAAGCGATCACCAATGTCCAACCCGCTGACATCCACCTCAATGGACGTTGGCAGATCCGCAGGCAATCCTTCTACTTCCAGCTGTGTCTCCTGTGTCTGGAATACACCGCCAGCTTTCGAGCCGGCCGCTGTTCCCTGGAAGTCGATCGATACACTTACGCTGATCGGTTTGTTCTTGGAAATTTGCAGAAAGTCCACATGCAGCAAACGTCCGTTACGCTCTTGCTGATCCTTGATCAGCACCGGAACCGTTTTACCGCCCTCCACATTCAGGTTGAACATTTCGGAGCGGCCTGTGCGTGCCACTTTCAGCATTTCTTTTTCATCTACATGTATTGAAGCACCTTCAAGTCCCGGGCCGTAAACGACTGCGGGAACTCGTCCGCCCTGTCTTAACAGGCGCAGTGCTGCACCTTTCTTTTCCGTTCTTGGCGTTGCTGTAAGTTGAGCCATTTTTCCGTTGGATTTCATGATTGAACATCCTCCTTCAAGGGATCACTACATTATATTTGTTGGAAAGCGCTGAGGCTTATCTCATAGACCATGATGGTCTTTTTTCCTTTGGCCGAATCGTGGGCCATATCTATATTTACCCCAATGATAGAGGATCTCAAACACGAAACAGGACAATTAATTATTTTTTGGCAAGTTATGCAGCTTACAATCAGACCAAAAAAGCAGTCGGAATCTCTTCCAACTGCTGGTTTAACAAGGTTTTGACGAACTACATTCGACGTTATACATAAAGAAACTATGCGCTATTACGATCCTCTGTTTTTTCGCTTTCACGAATGATCTGCATCTCGTCTGATCCACTACGAACAATAATGTGTACATCCCCGTCTTCAGGTACAATATCCACGTAACGGTCTCCGCACGTATCTTTAGCTTCCCATTCGTTCAATCGAATGATCAATCCCAGGTGATGCAGACCCGGAGCAACGCGGAAGCGGGCTTCGGCGGCATTTCCGACTTGTTCCAGCCGTACTGCTCCGTCTTCCATACCTGTGCCCCATACCCAGACATCCCAACCTTCATAATGCTGGTCTTCACGTTCGTATCGAAGCGTGACCGTTCGCGAAATCTGTTTATGAATCGTCACGGCAAGAGTTGCCCGAATTCCTCCAGCTTCAGCAATAATATGGGTTACTCCAGGTGTCATCGCACGTACGATCCCTGCTGCACTCACCGCTGCAAGTTCTGGATGAGAAGAGCTCCAGCGTACATTCGAATCCTGAAGCGGCTGCCCAAACTGATCAAGGACCAAGGCACGGAAGCGACTGATTCGAGTCATGTACATGACTGGTTCGCCCACAATCTCGATTCGTTCAGCATGACGATAATCCACTTGTAACATACAGCTTGCCGTTATGTCCCCACATTGGACTGTAATCGAAGCTTCCCCTCGTTCCAGTGCATGGATTGTACCATTAGGCTGGATCTGAATAATATCCGGATCAGAAGAAGTCCAGGTAACTGGAGCTTTTTCTACCACATTGCCAATGCTGTCCCGTACGATCGCTCGCAGTTGAGTGGTCTCCTTCGGACTATATACCTGGCGAGGAAAACTAATCTCCACTGTTGATGGTTCAGCGCCTCCAGCATGCTCTGTGTCATACAGTACCATTAAAGACCATCGTTCTACCTGAACAGTACCACGAACAGTCTCGATCACGTCTGTGCCTGCTTGATGATCATTAACTACAACATGCCAGTCCCCTTCCCTCAGGTCGACATGCTGCTCATGTTCCGTTCCGTTATAGATGACCATAATCTGATTCCAGGTGTCCTGATTCGCACCATCCTGAAGTATAAAGGCAACTACATTGCCATCCGCACGAATAACACGAAGGTGATTTCGTACCTGTTCAGCATCAATCATACGAAAAGCGGGATGTGTTCGCCGCAAATGAATAAGACCACGATAGTAGTCGAACACCGGTCTGAACCGTGATTTGTTGGCCCATGTGATGGCGTTCACTGTATCCCCGCTCCGATAACTGTTATGATCACCGGCTTTGGATCTGAGCATCTCATCCCCTGAATGCAGAAACGGAATTCCCTGAGAAGTAAGCAGAATGCCGGAAGACAGTAAAGAACGACGAACCATCTCATGATTCAAAACATCATCTGCATCCACATACCGATATGGATCTGCTGCTTTTACCGCCGACTCAGCACTTCCGCCTCCCACCGGCTGTCCGTCCTTCCATACGGGAAATCCTAATTCATGTCTAAGGTTCATTGTTGTCGCAATTTTATCCCACAGATTGAGATTGTCATGGGCAGTTACATAGTTGACAACTTCCACAGGTGAAGATGTGAAATCATCCAATGCTCCTGCTAATCCCCTAATAAGCTCATATTCCTGCCCTCCGGCACCCGTGACAAACCCTCTGCCACTGCCATCACTATCGCCCTTGATTGCACTGCGAAAATGATCATTAAATACAGCAAATCCCTGACCTCGCTGGGTTCCTTTTAATGTTTTGCGGTCCAAAGGTGAGTCTCCACCCATCCAGGGTTCCCCATAGATCAGAAACGCCGGATCGATCTGCTCCCGCAATTCACGTGTCAATTCATTCATCGTTTCCGTATCAATCAGGGCCATGAGGTCAAATCGAAATCCGTCCACATGATATTCTTCTGCCCAATATCGGAGAGAATCCAAAATATATTTTCGCACCATTGGACGTTCTGTCGCCAATTCATTGCCTACACCAGAACCATTACTGAGAGTACCATCCTCCCGATAACGGTAATAATAGCCTGGTACAATCCGTTCAAAAGGTCCCTCTGCCACGCTATACGTGTGATTATAGACAACATCAAGTACAACGCGAATGCCTTGTCTGTGCAGCGATTGAACGAGTGATTTGAGCTCCCGAATTCGAACTGCAGGATCACGAGGATCTGTCGCATACGAACCTTCGGGAACGTTATAATGCTGGGGATCATATCCCCAGTTGTATGGTGCTCTGACATTTGAACCCACTTCTGTTGCAGCGAGTTCATTCACCGTCTGATAATCCGCCACAGGCAGAAGATGTACATGAGTGACTCCCAGTTCGGCAAGATGGTCTACGCCAATACTATTGCCTGCTCTATCCGTCAGACCGGATGCCGTGAATGCCAGATATTTTCCCTTATACGGAATGTCTGCATGTGGGTCTGAGGAGAAATCACGGACATGCAACTCATATAACACGGCATCAACAGGACGCAGAAAAGCAGGTTTGACATCCAGGTCCCAATCGAATGGATTGGTGGTCTCCGGATCTATAATAGCCGTTCGTTGCCCATTAGCCGTTACCGCTCTGGCATAAGGATCAACAACCACTTCAATCCGCTGATTATCATGGATAATTCGGTACATATAATAATGTCCTGCCCAATCGCCGCTGAGCTTCAGACTCCATATTCCGTCCGCATCGCGCGTCAGAGCATGTTCCTGCCCATTTTCATGATCTTGTACTTTACCATCCTCGTTGTAGTGCCCTTCATCGTCAAAAACCAATATATAAACCCGTTGTGCCGTAGGTGCCCACAATTTAAAAGTACTTGCTGCACGAGTATATGTTAAGCCAAGATCGTTGCCTTCGTAACGAAAAGAAGTCCATTCCGGCATCGTTCCCACCGCCTTTATATCCATTGATTTCGTGTTGTCCCGATGTTACGGAGCGGGACGTGTTTTGTCAACCCGGGGTTGTCTGTACTCATCATATCGGTCCAATTTGCGTATTCAATTAGCAATCGCTTTCAAAATATAGGATATGAAAACAAGCGCCATAGATTGACAGCATTTGTACCTGTCCTGACAAAAAAAGTTTGGAATATACAAGAATAAATTACAGAAGGTCATTTGGTTTCCAAACAAAGCTATACTTAACTACACATTGAGCTGGCGGATGTTCTAGTACTTCCGAGTATAAGAAACTCCTATTATGGTCGAGCCATCCTCTTTAACTCTACAAAAAATCGCCCTTCCGATTGGAAGGGCGACTCATTTTCATTTTTCACCCAAGCTATAGGAAATTGGACATGCCCTTGTAAGCACTCATTCTCTTTCTAGCACACTACATTTCCTTGCCTGGCAAGTAGGGTCGATCAGGAATTGGAATACATCACCGTTATGGATAGCCCGTTCACATTTACCTGTCCGTCCTGTACGGTGCGTATCGTATCAACGCCTGCTTGTCCTTTCTCTACAATTACATCCCATGTTCCTGTGGGAACTGAGATGTCAAGGTTTTCCTTTGCCCCGTTATAGATCACAACAATGCGCTCCCACGAATCGCTGGCTGCTGTACCGTTCAGTTCATAGGCTAGCAGCCCATTGCCATTTTCGATTAGACGAACATGCTTCTCGATCTCTTCCCGTGTACGAAACCGAAATACTGGATGCTCTCGCCGAAGACGGATCAGCCCACGATAATAATCAAATACCGGCTTGAACAGCTGTTTTTGCTCCCAATGTATGGCATTGACTGCGTCCCCACTCTGATGGCTGTTGGCATCCCCATATTTGCTGCGAAGCAGCTCATCTCCAGCCGCGATCAGGGGAACACCCTGGGAGGTTAGAACGATACCATTGGCAAGCAGACAACGCCTAACGGTCTCATTCTCCAGAATGTGTTCCGGATCAATCTGTAGGTAAGGCTTAGCCTTCTCTACTCCCTCTTCCACACTTTCGCAACCACGAATACGTCCATCATCGTTATAGGTGAGGAAATTCAATGTATCGTGGAGTCCTTGTGTACGTGCGACTTTGTCCCACAGGTTGAGATTATCGTGCACCGTTACATAGTTGATCGTCTCGGATGGACCATCCGTAAAATCCTGAATGGCTCCCCGGACGCCAGTCCACAATTCGTCTTCTTTCCCATCCGCCCCCGTCGCAAATCCCGTACCCATTCCATCGCTGTCTCCCTTGATCACTCCGCGGAAATTATCGTTAAACACAGCAAAACCCGCCCCGCGTTGCGTTCCTTTTAGGGTCATATCATCCCCAAGCGGCGAATCCAGTGCGCCCCATGGTTCACCATATAACAATATGGAAGGTGACACTTCGGTGTGTAATTCCGCTGCAAGCTGTTTCATCGTAGTGGTGTCGATCAGGCCCATCAGATCAAAGCGAAAACCGTCCACATGGTACTCCTCTGCCCAGTAGCGGACCGAGTCGATGATAAACTTGCGAACCATGGTGCGTTCAGTAGCCACCTCATTGCCTGTACCTGAACCATTGCTATAGGTTCCATCGGCGTTTTGACGATAGTAGTACCCTGGTACAAGTTTTTCAAAAGAGCTTCCTGCCGTATCAAACGTATGATTATATACCACATCCATAATGACACCTATTCCCTTGTTATGAAGGGCAAGCACCATGGATTTGAACTCACGGATTCGTGTCTCCGGGTCATCTGCACGTGATGCATAGGAACCTTCCGGGACATTATAATGGAGCGGGTCATATCCCCAGTTATAGTTGGAGGCATCCGTCGTATCACCATCTACTCTGGATTCATCCACCGTCACAAAATCAAACACGGGGAGCAAATGCACATGGGTAATCCCGAGTTCAACCAAATGATCAATCCCCAGTGTGTTGCCCTCCGAATCACGCAGACCCGTCTCGGTGAAAGCCATGTATTTGCCTTTATTCGTTATACCAGAGGATGGATGAATGGAAAAATCACGTACATGCAGTTCGTACAAGACTGCATCTACAGGACTGGTCAATTGCGGGCGAATATCCTCACCCCATCCATTCGGATGTGTCTGCTCCATCCTCACAATTACACCCATTTCTCCATTCATGGTCACTGCTCGTGCATAAGGATCTACAGCATGGGTTGAATGTCCATCTTCGAAAGTAGGCTTGTACATGTAACGGTAGCTACTTAAATCACCCTCCAGTTCCAGAACCCAGATGCCTTGTTCTTTCTTTTGCATAGGTAACGTCTGCTGTTTCCGTTGATTGGGCTCTTCCTCCGGGGTTCCCCCTGTCAAAGGTGGATACAAAAGTAGTTCCATCTGAGCAGCTAACGGTGACCAAACCTTGAAGTGACAGGTTTGTGCTTCTAAGGTGACACCTAAATCTCTTCCTTTGTATGTATCTTCTGAAATCAATAGTTCCTGCTTATCCTCTTCAATCATGTGTGTTGTTCCCCTCTCGTTGAGAAAATTGATGAACATGGATGGTACGAGTGCTCCTTACCCTTTATACCCGTTCTGCTGCCCAACCATAATCCGAATTACACAAAAGAAGACAAACGTCATGTAGATTCACATTACGCCTGCCTTCTTTATGGGTAAACGATATCTCTCTAATGCGGTACCTGGGATTGGAAATCATTCCGGCTGGATTGATCCGCGTGGTACAAAACCACGTCCCCATCTTTCATCGGCCAGCTTCTTCCCTGACCATCTACCGGGCTGTTATCGAAACCTTCCATTTGCCACTGATTCATCAACGGTGCATGAATATATTGCAGATGCGGTGCATTCGTATTGCCACTGCGCAAAGTTTCGATGTTGAAGTTCACTACAATGTAACCGTCCCTCAGAAATACCGTTGCCTTGTCATCCAAACGATTTTGTCTGGCAAGCGATTCGAGATCGGTTCCTTTGGGCACTGCATATACATCCGCTGGCAAGCTATATTCCCCATACCAGCGCTGAATCGCTGCATTCGCCCGATCCACATTAACACTGGAGGGAATATCTGTTTTTGGGCCAATGAGTGTACGGATCTGTGAAGGAAGAATCATCCAGGCATAACGACCTATCCACGTTTTATGATGAGAGGTCTGATCCACAAATCGAACCATATGTTCGGCCAATGTACCCTGATTGCGTTCCTCCTCCGACAGTTCATAAGTATACTGATAACGTGCTGTATCACCTAACTCCGTAACGGGGACATTCCGCAACCGTGAGTTCAGGACAACAAAGCGTTTTTCTAAATCTTGTGCCGATCCGATACGAATGAGTCGTTCCTGTCCTCGATGGTAGTACAAATCCACTTCTTGCCGGGTGGTGCCATCTTTACTCACAAAAGAGAACGTCGGCGTGATTCGGATACCATCCTGTTTCCCAAACATATTACCCTTGGTCTTCAGATCAAACTTGAAATGGTAACCCGTCTTCACTGCAGCATTTCGGAAACCCTGTACCGGATGACTGCCTGGACGAATAGGCAGGACATAGGGAGCCAAATTACCTCGGGGATACCCGTCGATACTGTTTCCACCGGTCCAGTAGCTCACACCCGTTGGTTCGGGGCTGCCCACCCGCTTGCGGAATACATTCTCCCAGTTGTAGTCTGAAATGTCGGTGATGTGAAAATCATACAACCGTCCGATAACCTCTACAGCAACGGTATCTGCTGCGGCATGATGGGTCAGATTTGTGTTGGCATCCTGTTGTTCTGTAAAGTTTACAGGTGCATTTTCGGCAATATTACGAAACTCAATCTGGTAATTTCCTTCATCTACCCATACAGGAAGATAAAAAGGGGTGTCCAACTGATTTACCGGAATATCCACCCATGTCATGGCCGGAATAAATTGGCTTTTGGCAGCATTATAAACATCGAATGGAAAACGAACCTGTTTGATCCGGAAATATTTCGAATAATCATGGTTTCCATACCCAGGATAACTTGCTACATCCAGATGCTGCCCTGAGGTTGGGATTCGTACAATAAACGGACGCTCTAAAATAAGTGCAGCTCTGGTCGGATCAGGCGTGGTCTTCTGGTTATGCGGCTGATCATCTGACACCCAGGCATAGTTTACAACTGGAGTATGTACTGTCACCGAATTAATGCCCAGAATGGGGAACTTCTGATCCTGCCCTCCGATAACATTGCCAGGGAGCAGTCCATACGTAATCTCACCCGTGGTTGGCTGGTTAGCTTTGTTCATCAATGTGTTTTTGATGGTCAGACGGTTTTGGTACAGAACATCTTCTTCGATCATGCCAGGCTGCGGGATCGCCCCAGGTCTTGGAGCGGTTTTCTCCAATGGGGCAGGATCCATAATTGTCGCTCCATTAAAGGTCACCTTGTCGTTATTAACAGTGTTCTCTCTAACCTTCGCTTCAGCTTCAGATTGAAACAATGACGTTTCATCCGGCGTAGGCGGTTCAGTGGAACCACCCGGAACCCCTCTGATGCCAAGATCAATTTCTTGACATGGCGCAGGTTTCACATGATTGGTAACCGCAGTATCCATAGCAGATTGCAGAGTCGGCGGTGTATATGCATTGGGCATCAGGGTCACGGTGTCACCATAACCGCCTAGTGCATAGTTAGATACTTTGGCCTCATTTAACTTGTATACTTCCAGGTTATCGATCTGCCAATAGCTATATGTCCTTGTTACTTGCATGGTTTTATCCCCAGGGACGTCAAGTTCTCTGGGCTCAGGAGGTGTTCCTGGATCCCCCTCACCACTAGACGCTCTTCCCGGAATCGTCCAGGTTTTATGATAAACCCTTTTCACAGGAACCGTGTAAGTCACCGTTCCTGTCATGTTAACCCAACGGTGCTGAAACAGATATTCCTTGGCCAAGACATTGGCATAGAGATCTTCCGAAGTCGGAATACCACGGGTAACATCGAACTTCTCAGATCCCCGATCATCTGCCTTCAACACACCTCGAAGAGATGGGTCTATAACCGATGCTTCGATAACCGTGCCTCTACTCGGCGGGCTGATGGTCACAGGGCAAGCGTTCGCAGGGTCGCCCCCCGGATCGCCATCATTACCACCTCCTCCATTATTGGTGCAGTCCTTCACCTCAAGCACCTGAGTCCCTTGTTCATCCAGTTGCTGAGCAGAATCAAGAAAATGAGCTTTTATGGTAGTGCTACCCACGATCCCTTTTGTCGTGATTTTTCCATCTGCACCGATTGTTGCCACAGCCGGATTTGAACTCTGCCACGTCAATTTAGGATGAGCCGTCAGTTTATGCACAGAGCGATCCGGTTTGGTTAGAACTGCTTCTGCCTGTAGAGGTGTCGTATTGGCTTTACAAGCATTCGGCAGATTCACCACGAGTCCTGGCTCAGACGTGACGGTTATGGTGGCGGTATCCGAGATCAGATATGTACCATTGTTCCAGATTGCACGCACAGTGACCGTGCCAGGACTTTCGGCCTTTAACATCCCTGTTTTGAGCTCTATACTCGCAATTGTCTCGTCAGAAGAAAACCATTTGATCTCTGCTTCTCTTCGGGATACGTCGATGCCCCCATTAAAATCTGTTTCGCCATAATGTCTTGTGCTAATATTGGCTTTCATTTGCTTTGTTTGTCCAATAGTCAAAACCGAATCCGGTGTTACATCGATTTCTTTTTCTTCAACCAGATCGCCTTCCCAAATGATGTCCATTGGTGTATGGTAGGCTACTATTTGCTTGAGACAACCTTGATTTGTTCTACCACCATTCTCATAATCATTCCACTCAGTTACTTGATGTGAGCCCCCTGTTTTGGTAATGATCTTTACGACAGTACTACCTTCTCTTATAACCGTAGTACCAACCCCAGTATAGAATAACTGCTTCACGCTTGTTTGATAATCTACACTCTTAATACGAACATTTTCTACCATTCGCTGTGTAATTCTTTGAGATTGAAACTCTGGCCAATGTTCAGCGGGCCACCTGGAAAAGTCCACTTCGTTAGGTATTTCTTTCTCAGCTGGGTACGGTCTAGAACATGAATTACTATTAAGGTTATCCGAGAAAGTTGGTCCGTTAGTGTGATCTGCCCTGAAGCTACCATTATCAAGCTGATACCAATAAACACCCGGATTCGCTACCCTTTCTAACGACTGTATTGTATTTGATATTTCTTGTTTCTTGGGTCCATACGAATCCGAGCTCGCAGCTTCTATAGGCGATGATAAATTCAAACATAGTATATTAATAAGAAAAATTAAGATAACAATTAGGGATTTCTTCTCACCATGGACCTGCAAAAATACTTCACCACCATTTAGTACTACTTACATATTCTGAATTTGTAGTACATTTTCACTTTTTTCATTAAAGATATATGCCCCACTTTTCCCTACTAAAACGGATGTGATCCAAAATCTCTTCTTCACATCTTTTTTTATCAAATCTCTCGAACTTTCCGGAATAGTAACTAACCCGTTCTTAGAGGTGTGCTTAAGATCCAATCGATTAAATTGTAAAAAACCACTATATAGGCCGCCATTGAAGGTGATTAAGTTGGATTTATCAATTTTGGATGTAAAAGATATATCTGCAAAAGCCATATAATTACCTTTGAATAGATGTGTTTCTGGACCAATAAATAATGGTGCATAGATACCTTTTACTTTACCTTGGGTAACATCCACGACGATATATCTATGGAGTGTAACTACACCAGATTTATTGGATAAATTAATTTCTTCTTTTGATATATCACTTACTTTAACTGAATTCTTCGTATACCTATAATCACTAATCGTCGTTAGATTCGTCCCTGTCGTGCCGACCTCTCTCATCTCATTCAGATCACTATACTTCCCGGCATCTGTGCCCTCCACGTCCATATAACGCAGTAAAATGGCCGATACTTCTGCACGAGTGGTGGAATCCGCGGGTTTTAATGTGCCATCCTGGAATCCACCGACAATGCCTGTCCCACGGACAAGGGCAAGATACGGAGTCTGCTCGGCACGAATGGTGCCGCGGTTCACTTCCGGTGTGGGAAGCAGCGTATTTTTGGTATCGTTAAAAGCATCCTGGAAGCTGGCTCCGGACTTGATCAGTCCATTTGCAATCCATTTCATCATCTCGTAACGCGTTAGCTCCGCATTTGGATTGAACCCTTTGGCGTAATCGCCAGCGTTAATGAATCCTTGTCCTACAAGCTGGCTAACCGCCGCTTCAGACCAATGTCCCTTGAGATCGGAAAACGGGTTTTGCCCCTCTACCTTCTCCGGTCCAGTCGCACGTGCAAGTATGGTCGCATATTCCCCACGCGTGATTTTGCCATTAGGACGAAACGTTCCATCCTGGTATCCAGAGATCAAGTTTTTTTCATACGCTTTGGCAATTGTTGCTTGAGCCCAGTGGCCCTTGATATCTTTGAACTTGCTAAGGGCAGTGTCACTTATTCCCGATGCAGCATTCGCTGTTGACGTTAAATGTACGGGGTCAACGGGTAATAGTGTTGCTGCCAATAATGCTGTTGTCACCAACCCGACGATCCAACCGTTCCGTTTTTTCTTCTTCTCATGTCCTTCAATCTGCTTCTTCAATCTACTCACGCTCCTATGTACCTTAGTATGGGGATGCTTTACTTGGTCAACCTAGTCACTTCTCTTCATAACCAAAACCTAAATTTGCCATAATAATCAATATTCTACCATGTTGTACTAGGCTATTGGTATTATTTTTCGTCCATCCCCATCACTTCAAGGCGTGCAACTCTCCTTCCATAGACCCACTTCATTCGCCTAAAACACAAAAAAAGGCCATGAATCCGCAGATTCATAGCCTTATGCTTTAAGGGTGTGGTCTTTCTTATGATATTGGAAAATGAACTCACTCATAGGATAAACCATATCATTCCATTTGATCAACCTTTTTTTATTTCAGCCAGCTTTATTTCCCGTTTAATTCCTGGTAGGATGCTTCCAGTTCCGTGATCAATTGATCACCACCGGCTTTTCTCCAGCTTGCGATTTCCTGCTCCCAACCTGCATCATCGATTTTACCCATAATGTACTTGGTCTGTGCATCCCAGATCATCTGATCCAGCTCCTGACCACGCTCGGTATAGATCGCAGAAGACAATGTGAGTGCCGGATTGGCAATGGCATACTGCTCATTCTCACGCGCCATCTTTGTACCTTTCATGCCAATCGGAACATCGACCAGTTCAGGTACATTATAACCTTCAATGCTTAACAAATTATCCCGATATGGCTTCACTTCACGCTGATAAGCGTCAAAATCCTTAAGTTCGGTTTTGCCATCCGCAGTCTTGGTGTAGTGCACATCGAGCAATCCACGTAGCTGCAACGTGCTCAATTCCTCATCCATCAACTGATCCAGGAACGTAAGAACCTGCTTCAATTGCTCTTCGTCCGTAACGGATGCCTTCGGGATAACAAGCATTCCGTAGTTTCCTGGCTCCCCGGCGATACGAATGCCGTCGGTTCCCTGGAACGGAGCCACATCAATCTCTCCATCCGGAGCATTAGGAGCAAGACGTTGCTGAGAGGACTTTCCGTTCTGGGCCACACCGTTCAGCTTCATGCCAACCAGGCCGGAATCCATTTTTTTGTCCGCATCAGAAGGGTCCAGGGCAGGGAAATCACTATTAATCAGTCCCTCGTTGAACAGTCGCTTGAAGAGTTTCATTGTGTCCACATATTGAGTGGTCAAGAACTCCGGGGTCAGTTTCCCAGCATCATCCACACCCCATTTGTTGACACCGCCAATACTTACAGCAATCCGCGTCAGTGGGGAAGAGACACCCTCATTATACTTTTTGAAAAGCAGTGCACCGTACGTATCTTCCTTACCATTCCCGTCAGGGTCATCCTTGCGAATGGAGCGCATCACTTCATACCAGTCATCCAGCGTTTTTGGTATATCCAGCTTCAATGTATCAAACCAGTCCTTGCGATATACGATCGCAGTCCGTCCAATATCCCGGAAGTTCGGAATACCGTAGACTTTGCCTTCAATTTTGATATTGTTAAAATAAGCTTCGGATTGAGCAGAAAGATTCTTATAATCCTTCAAGTATGGCCCCAGTTCCCAGAACAGTCCCGTTTTGGCGGCATTAAATGTTGTCGGTACATAATTCACACGCATAATGGTAGGCATCTCTCCTGAAGCAACCATAACATTCACTTTATCATCAAAAGCAGACTGCGGAATCCACTGTACATTGACATCCGTATTGGTATATTCCTCAATCTTCTGTTCAATCCCATTCTCCTTGGCCGGTATATCACCTACCTGCATTAAAGAGATGGAAATGGGAAGTTTACCTTCCCCTGCAGCAGGCGCTTTTTCTCCCCCGCAACCTGCAAGCAATCCAGCGGACATTGCACCAATTACAACGATTCCGCCTAAACGGGACATTGGACCTTTTGGACTCATGAACCATCTCTCCTTTTGGATAGCCAAATTGTTCAGCAATCTTGCCTCATTTCACTCCAACCAACCATGTATGCGCTATCATAAATGATCTAAAGAAAAGAACCAGCACTACGCCAGTTCAATCTCCACTCCTGCCAAAATGAACGGAGCGACCGATTTCGGATCATTGATCCGAATGGACTCGGTCACATAATACTCGTAGGACCCGTCACGATACGGGCTTCCTCCAAGACCGGCTCCGCCGTTACACTGCGTCAAGGACAGCACGCCTTCACGATCCGTTTGCAGCAGATGCTGTAGCAGACCCTGATACCCTTTTTCCGCAACCACTTTGAACTTGCCACTCAGATATCCTTTACGCACACCTTTGGCCAATGCATAGACAAACATTGAGGTGCCGGAAGCCTCCAGATAGTTCCGCTCTCGTCCCGGCTGATCCAGCAGATGTGGCCATAGTCCGGTCTGTTGATCCTGCACATGCACTAAGGCGTTTGCAACCCGTTCGAAGATACCCACGATCTGCCCGCGCTGCGGATGATCTACCGGCAGATGATCCAATGTATCCACAACCGCCATCACATACCAGCCCATCGCACGACTCCAGACATGTGGAGAACATCCCGTCTCCCCCGAACTCCAACGCTGCTCTTTGCTCTCATCCCAGGCATGGTACAAAAGACCACTACGCGGATCACGTGTACGTTGCTCCACCAGCAAGAGCTGTAGAGCCGCCTTATCGAACCACTTCTCTTCACCCGTCACCGCGCCATACTGGGTCAGATACGGAGTAGCCATGTACAATCCATCCAGCCACATCTGGAAAGGGTAAATCTTTTTGTGCCAGAACCCGCCTTCACTCGTATGTGGCTGTCCCTTAAGCTGAGTCATCAGCAACTCCGCAGCTTTTTGATACTTTTCTTCACCCGTTTTCTCATGCAGCAGGAACAGTGATTTTCCCTGATTGATCTGATCCAGGTTATATTCCTCAACCATATAGGAACGAATCGAGCCATCTTCCTGAACAAAATGATCCATTAGCTCACGGATGTAGTCAAAATACTTTTGCTCCCCGGTGTGCGTGTACAGCTCCTCCAGTGCTTTCAGCAAGCAGCCGTTTTCATAATGCCACGTGGAGTACAGCTCATGGTTTCGATAACTTTCCATGAATTGCTGTGCCATGCGCACGGATGTGAATTGCATTGTTTCCTTCATGATCAAACCTCCGCTTCTGGCTCTTTATTGAGCCTGTTTTTTGTAATCTTCGGCATATTCCTCACGAATCTTGTTTCCACCCGCATTGCCCCAATTCTCGATTTCCTTTTCCCAGCCACTTCGATCGATCTTGCCCATGATGTATTTGGTCTGCGCATCGGCAATCACCTGATCCAGATCCGCACCACGGTCACCATACGTTGGAGAATATAACGTCAGCGCAGGGTTTGGCACAGCGTGCTCCGCAAGTTCCTTGGCAAGTGCCGTACCTTTTTCACCCAGTTCGGTATCCTTCAATTTCGGTACGTTGTATCCTTCGACATAAGGAAGGTTGTCACGGTAAGGCTTCACTTCACGCTGGAATGCATCGAAGTCACTCATCTCCACCTGATCTTCGCCCACTTTGGTGTAATGTTTGTCTTCCATACCACGCATCAACAGGGTCGCCATCTCAGGGTCCATCAGTTTATCCAGGAAGGAGAGAAGGTTTTTGAGTTCTTCTTCAGATTTCACCGTTGATTTAGGAAATGCCAGAATTCCTGAATTACCCGTCTGTCCTGCAACACGATCTCCGTTCGGTCCAAGCAAACCAGCGATGTCTACCACACCATCCGGATTGTTTTTGGACAGACGCTCTTGCTGACTTTTTCCGTTCTGGGCGACACCAACACGGATACCCACAACACCGGAATCATACTTTTTCTCCGCTTCCGTAGAGTCGAATACGGCAAAGTCCTGGTTCAGCAGTTTCTCGTCATACAAACGTTTCAGCAGATCCAGTACCTGCATATATTCCGGTGTCATGAATTCTGGCGTGAAGCTGCCATCCTCCTCGACCTTCCACTTGTTAGGTGCACCAAAACTTACGCCAAGGCGCGTCGTGAAGGAATATTGGTCCTCATTATATTTTTTGAAAAGCATCAGTCCAAACGTATTATCCTGACCATCTCCATCCGGATCGGAGGTTGCCAGTGTTTTAATCGTCTCATACCATTCATCCGGTGTGGTTGGCACCTTAAGATTCAGCTTCTCGAACCAGTCCTTGCGATAGATCACTGTAGCCCGCGCAATATCCGAGAATACAGGAACCCCATAGATTTTGCCTTCTACCTTGATGTTGTCAAAAAAACGCTCATTCTGTGCCGACAGATTTTTGTAGTCTTTCAGCAATGGGCCCACTTCCCAGAACACGTCATTACGCATCGCGCTGGTCACCGTTGGGTTATATTGCACCTTCACAATTTTCGGCATATCACTTGAAGCGATCATCACGTTAATTTTGTCATTGTAGGCCGAAGCCGGAATCCACTGGATATCCAGTTTGGTATTGGTATACGCTTCAATCTTTTGTTGAACTTCATTGCCTTTGCTTGGCACATCACCCACCTGCGCAATGGCTATGGACACATTTTGTACGCCACCCTCGGCAGCCTGACCTTCGTCTGATCCGCATCCTGCCAGCAAACCTGTCACCAGTGCCAGTGTGCTTAAGACAGCTACGGCTTTCTTTTTTGTTGCTTTCATAACATGAAAACCTCCCTTTTTTTATGCAGTCGTAGTGAACTGACTTTGAACCATGTGACGACTCAACCTTTCACCGAACCCAGCATCACTCCTTTTGCAAAGTGCTTTTGCAGGAATGGGTATACCAGCATAATCGGGATTGTGGAGAATACGATAACCGCCATGCGAATGGTAAGCGGCTGGATCTCGGTCTCTTCGATACTTGTGTCTCCGATTCGGCTCTGTGCCAGAATGACAATCTCACGCAGCCAGACTTGGACAGGCCACTTCTCACTATCGTTGATATAGATAACAGCGCTGAAAAAACTGTTCCAGTGGGCCACCGCGTAAAAGAGTGAAAATGTCGCCATCGCTGGCATGGACAAAGGCAGGACAATCCGGAACAATACGCCGACATCGTTACATCCATCAATTTTGGCTGCATCCTCCAGTTCATCGGGAATGGCCTGGAAGAAGTTTTTCAGTACAATCAAGTTAAATGCACTAATAGCAGTAGGTAACATCAGCGACCATAACGTATCCGTCAGGTGCAAAGATTTCACGACAAAGTATGTTGGAATCATCCCGCCACTGAAGAGCATCGTGAACAATACACCGAGCAAAATGGGCTGGCGTCCACGCAAATATCTTCTGGAGAGCGGATACGCCATAAGTGACGTAAACAGCAGGTTAATGAAGGTTCCGATCACGGTAATATAGACCGATACACCCAGACTGCGAATCAAGGTATCTGTAGAGAAAATGTAACGGTACGCAGCCAGAGAGAACTCTTTTGGAAAAAGAATGAATCCTCCCTTAGCCACTTCATGTGGACTGGTAAACGAGACAGCCAAAATATAAATGAACGGGATGACCGTCACGATACCAATCAACAGCAGCAAGCCGTGATTGAGAAAATCAAAGATCCGGTTGCCCCACGTTTTATCCTGTTGCATTTTAATGTTCACTCCTGTCTGGTGAAGAACGTCTGCTCCCGAGGGTTAGTAGACGCCTTCCTCCCCGAATTTTTTGGCCAGCGTATTGGCACCAAGAACAAGCGCCAGCCCAACGACCGATTTGAACAACCCGACAGCCGCACTATAACTGTACTGTGCCTGGGTAAGACCCTTCGTGTACACGTAGGTATCAAATACCTCGCCCACATCCCGGTTTGTCGGAGTCAGCATCAGGAAGATCTGTTCAAAGCCTGTATCCAGGAAATTGCCCAGACGCAGAATGAGCAAAATGACGATTGTACTGCGAATGGCCGGCAACGTAATGTGCCAGGTTTGGCGCCACCGATTGGCGCCATCAATCCGGGCAGCCTCATAGAGCTGTGTATCAACACCGGATAGTGCTGCCAGGAAGATAATTGTGCCCCAACCGACTTCTTTCCAGATGGATTGTCCGACAATCATCGTACGGAACCAACCTGGTTCAAGCAGGAACGCCACTTTTTGTCCAGTCAGGTTATAGAGTAATTCATTAATCGCACCACCCTCGGTTGTGAACAGCATGTAGAACACACCGACAACAACAACCCAGGAAACAAAGTGTGGAACATAGACAAGCGTTTGTACAAATCGTTTGAACCGTTCACGGCGGACCTCATTCATCATAAGTGCCAGTACAATCGGCAGTGGGAAAAAGAACACAATGTTATAAATGGCAAGCAAAAACGTATTTCGAAACAATGTCCAGAACTGTGGTTCTCCAAAGAAACGCTGGAAATGTTTGAACCCTACCCAGTCACTTCCCAAGATGCCCTTGTAAGGCGTGTAATCCTGAAAAGCCATCGTGATGCCATACATGGGTATGTATTTGAAGATAACAAAGTAAAGCACACCCGGTATTAACATGATATAGAGCCACCGGTTTTTGATAATGTCCCTCCACAGCAGGTTTTTGTCACTGCGGGTAGCGGGCCGTGTTCGAGCCGCCGTTTCGGCTTTCATATTGTCTTCCTCCCCACATTGGAAGCGATTACAAAAGATCACTTCCTGAATTCATGTCTTCATTGTGGAGGATAAACGAATGACTGGCTATCATCTCGTTTTAGCCTTTTGTTTTTCCTTATGTAGCAAGGGTTTAGCTCATTCCCCCCATAGAATCTGACAATGCAATGAACTGCTTTCAACCTCCATATTCCTGTCTTAACTTCATGGATAAATGCGGTCTTCTCCCTGCATCTGGACATGAAAAAGCCTGCCTGCCATGGCAGGCAGAGCAGGTTTGTTTTATCGCTGCTGCTCCCGGTACTTGCCGGGGGTTGTTCCTGTGATTTTGCGAAACGTACGGATAAATGCGGTTGGATTGGTGTAGTTTAATTTCTCAGCAATCTCCGATATTTTAAGATTGGTTGTTTGCAGCCAGGTCTTCGCTTTTTCCATACGATACTCTGCGAGATACTCCGTAAAATTGACTCCCGCTTCCTTCTTGAATACCCGACTTAGGTAGACAGGGTGAAAATTAAGCTCAGCGGCACAGGCTTCCAGCGACAATTCACGATCATAACGTTCCTCGATCAAACGAATCATACGTCTCGCAATATTCATGTATTGGGATTCTTCCTGCTCTCGCCAGAAACGGATGACGGGCAGGAACAGCCGCTTGCGGAACCAATTGGTCATTTCGTCCAATGTGGACAACTTCAGCAAATGTGACATGGATGCTTTTTCACCCAGTACTTCGGCTACATCTCCGCCTTGCTCCTGCACAAGCTGATATACACGAGACAATAACTGAACCATAATGACGGGATATTCACTGAAATGAAGCTTCTTGTCTGCAAGCAGCCCCAAATATTGCTTAAAGTAGGTGTCCGTCTTCTCTTCATCTCCCTGCTTGAGCGCAGAAGCGAGCTGATCCTCGATCATACGTAACTGGGTATATAACGCGGCCTCCATCTGACCACGCGGCTGAATATCTTCGTAATGCAAAATAATACGGCTGCCCAGACTTACCCGGCCCTGCAGAGCCTCTCGGCTCTCTTGAACCGCTCTTGGCGTATCGCCGATACAAGCGTAGGAACGACTGATACCGATACTTACGGGCAGATTCAGATAAGTCACGACACGTTCGCGAATCCAGTCTGCCTGGGTATGCATCCATTCCTTCAGCTTCACCTCATCCGTGAGTTCGGAGGCAAGTACGGTGACCTGAGCATCATCCAGCATGACCGGGGTGAACCGAACTGCCGAAGGAAGGAGCTCACCTACCATATTGTTCACAGCAAACAGCAGCAGATCGCGATCCTGTTCCTCATATCGTGTCCCTTCCAACGTATCGATCTGGAGCATGAGTACACCAAGACTTGCCCATCCTGTCGGGAAATCGTACATTTCTCCCTGATATCTGAAATCTTCTTCCGAGATTTTGCCTGTCAGCAGTTTGGTCATAAAAAACTCCTGGAGGTGCACATGCTGCCCCTTCATCTGCTCACGCATCGTTTTCTCCGAGCTGAACAAGGTTGACAATTGCTCCTCAATATAGATAAATTCATCCTGTCGGCGTCCTGACGGAGCAACTGGGGAATCCAACCCCTTCGTAAATTGCAGCAGTCTGGAGATCGGTGAATACATCCGCCGACTGCCGTATATGGCGACCAATCCCGTTACACATAACATGACCAGTGTAGCAACACCGGTAACCAATGCAATTTTCTGTGACTGGGCCGTGATCTGTCCAAGAGATACAACGGACACGTATAACCAGCCATTGAGTGGAGATTGCCTATAGCTAACCGCCACTTGGTTACCTTCCACCTCTGCATTGAAGAAACCTTCTGGCTCCCCCGCCGTTTGCACCATTTCATGAATTTCCTTATTCAGCACGTCATATTTCTCGCCTTGCTGCATATCGTTCAGAAAATACTTCTGCTCCCGATCCAGAACGTACATATCTCCAGAATTCGTATTTCGGCTCAAAAACGTACTCAGTTCCGTATCGGCGATATCAATCACAAGAAATCCCTTTGGTTTCACATTGGTTGGTATCATCGGAATTTTGAATACCATACTGACCACATTATCCGATGATATAAGGGCAGGTGCCTGTTCGGGTGTCAGTTCACCCATGCCAGCTGAAACGGGTACACTTTCTTTGGCTGAACTGGCATTCTGAGTAACCCAGAACAGGCTGTTAGTGTAGGTCAGATAAGAACCAATCCGGTCCCGAATGCTGAAATCATCCAATTTGCCAAAAGAACGCATCGAAACAACCCAATCTTCGTCCAGATTAACCAGATAGGCTTGGTCAATGTTCGTAACCGCTTGCAAGTTGTTAAAGCCTGACGTCAGGTCACGAATCTCTTGAAATTCGCTGCTGTCCAGCGGTTTCTTCATCGCTTGAAGTACCAAGGGCGAATTGACATACTGGATGGATGATAATTGCAGGCTGCGCAGAACTTGTTCTACCCGCATTTGGGTCTGATGCAATATCTGAAGGTTGCTTTCACGTACTTTCTGTTCAATGTCACGTGATGCAATCGTATACGAGACCGAACCAATAACAATGACTGGAAGGGCTCCGAGGATCAGGGTAAAGCAGAGCAAACGCAGTAAATACTTAGGCAAGAAGAGCATCCTCCTTTATACGTATGTTTATTAAATTAAATCGCTTTCATTGGATTATTTTACTATTGTTATTTTAAAACCCATTCTTATTCAAGTCCACTCATTTATTCTAAAGGTTGACTTCAAACCAATTTCCAGTTTATATTGGTTGCATATTCCTCAATCAAAGGAGAGATTTTTAATGTCGGTGAATGTTCTTAACTAACCAAGTTTCATATTCAGGAGTTTGGCCTTTCATTGCGCTTGTGCCCATATGGCATACGTGTATTTCATGATGCGCCAGATCCCTGTACTTAGTTAAGAACAGCGGATATCATAAATCGCCTCCGGGATTGTAATTGTCCGGGTCTATTTCCGCGCTGAGTTCAGCGCGGATTTTTTATTATAGACCTGTAAGTGGACTTTGCTTTCCCATATGTTTAGGGCGGAGAATGACGTTTGTTCATTCTCCGCCCTTTTTGCGTTTTCCAGGAATATGTTTCGCATGCCAACTGCAATCCCAATTCAAATTCAAGGAGAGATTACGCATGAATGAGAACACATTAAACAGTCTGGGTTATCCACAAATTCAAAAAAACGTTGCAGACTGCGCCCTGTCTTATCTGGGCAAACGTTATGCCAGAGAACTGAAACCGATGGTAGATGCTCACCTGATCCAGATTCGCCTGGAAGAAACAGCAGAAGCTGCTGCATTGATTCGTTTTGGCGCCAGTATCCCCCTCCCTTCACTGGACGGAATGGAGACCATTATGGATCTGCTTGGCACCGGTTATCTATTCAGTGAGCGTGACTTCAGTCATCTCGCTCAGTTCCTGCGGAGCTGTGCACAGCTTATGAAATACATGGAGGGCAAATCCGGGGCCGCTCCCACCGTCAGTCGTTATGCAGCATCCATGATTCTGATCGAACCTTTGCTGAGTGAGATCGAGCGTTGCATCCATAGTGGACGCATTCAGGATCAAGCAAGCAAGGAGCTAACTCGTATTCGCAAAAAAATGACCGTGAATGAGGAACGTATGAAACGAAAGCTTGATTCTCTGGTGAGTAAACATCGTTCCATTATGCAGGAGCATGTCATCAGCCAACGTGGAGGAAGAACCGTTCTGCCCATTAAGAAAGAGTTCCGTAAACAGGTGAAAGGCAATGTACTGGATGAATCCGGGAGCGGGCAAACCGTATATATCGAACCTGTTGAATTAGTAAGTTTACAGATGGAATTGGCCGCTCTACAAGCGGAGGAGTCTAGAGAGGAGATGAGAATTCTCGGTGATTTAACCTCCCTGGCCGAATCGTATAACCGTGAAATCGCCCTGAACACCGAAACGGTAGGTGTATTGGACTTCCTCTTTGCCAAAGCCAAATATGCGGCCACCATGGATGGACGTACCGTTCGAGTCAATACTCAGGGCCACATCAGCCTTCAACGTGCACGTCATCCGTTCATGGGTTCTTCCATGGTTCCCCTTGATTTTGCAATCGGCAGAACGTACTCGTCGCTCATTATTACTGGCCCGAATACCGGAGGGAAAACAGTCGCACTCAAAACACTTGGTTTACTAACCCTGATGATGCAATCCGGTTTGCTTATTCCGGTAGAGGAAGGTGGCGAGATGGCTGTTTATACCGAGGTAGCGGTTGATATTGGTGACGGGCAGAGTTTGGAACAAGCGCTCAGTACATTCTCAGCACATATTCGCAATATGATTGGCATACTGGAACAGGCCAATACATCAACTCTGGTGCTCATTGATGAGATGGCCTCCGGCACAGATCCCGGTGAAGGTGTTGGACTATCTATCGCCATGCTGGAGGAGCTGCACAGCCGCGGAGCAACCGTTGTGGCGACAACGCATTTTGGTGAAATCAAACATTTTGCTGCGGCCACGCCAGGATTCGAAAATGCTCGTATGGAATTTGACACTGTTTCTCTCCAGCCGCTGTATCGATTGCGTATCGGAGAAGCTGGTGAGAGCTATGCTTATTCCATCGCATTAAAGCTGGGCATGCCACAGCGAATTATCGAGCGATCCAAGTCCCTGTCGGATCAAAGTATTTCGAGAGATCGTACATTGGTGTTCACGTCACCTCCTTTGGAAACTCCGACCATGACGCCTGATCGTTCCGTTACAGAATCAGACGACCCAGCAGAGTTGACCAGGCGGAATACGTCTAAGCAATCAAAGGATTCCGTCAGTCTCCACAAAAGGACAACAACCAGAGCGTCTGATTCTCCAGCTCCTCCCAAACCTTTTTGCAAAGGAGATCGGGTATATGCAGCCTATCTTAATCAGTCGGGCATCGTCTGTGATGTGGAGGATAGCCGTGGAAATATCGGGGTCATGTTACGTGGACGCAAAGTAAAAATCCATAAGAAACGCCTGACCCTGCATATATCTGCCAATGAGCTTTATCCGGGTGACGATTATGACTTGGACATTGTGCTGGAAACAAAGGAAAATCGAAAGAAACGTAAGTTGATGGGACGCAAACATGTGGAAGGCCTACAGATCGAATTACCGCCTGAAGAATAGTCGATGGGAGAAACAGCTGTGGTGAACTGGAAGTCATATATACAGAGTGAAATCCATAATCACCGGCACATTTCTGTTATACTGGGACCAGTATGTTTAACTTCAGCTCGTAGCTATTCCACAGGGAGGGAAGAACTGTATGTCTGCAGAACAAGACGATCAAGAGCACAACCATATCGATGTTCTTGTCTGCCCATTATGCGGGGAAGCTAATCGCTGTTCCTATGCCGCAGGACATCCTCATTCGGAATGCTGGTGTAACCGGGCTACTTTCCCCGAAGGTATATTTGACCGCATTCCGCCAGAGCAGCGCCGAAAATCGTGCATATGTCAACGCTGTTTGGATGACTATGCCGATAAACTCCAACCAAAAGAAGAGCCACACAGTTAACAACTGTATGGCTCTTCTTCTATTATGCCTCATCTATAATGTTAGCTGGCTACCACTGTTCTTACATTTGGTTATACTGGGCAACAGCCTGTTCAAGCACCGGATGATGCTCATCCATGGACGTATACTGGTGGAGGGTTGCTGTAATTCCCTTCTCGCGGATCATGTTCTGCAGTTCAACTGCTTCCGGATCATCGGAGACATCGAACTTGCAGGCTGCTGCCATACCCATAGCCAGATAGGTCGTTTCAGTTCCATCCTTATAGGCCTGAAGGGCCGGGCGAACCAGACGATCATTCGGAGACAACTTGCGCAGCGGGGAACGACCAACACGAGTAACCTCATCGGTAAGATACGGGTTGACAAACCGTCCCAATATTTTGACAATATACTGCTCATGCTCGTCAGGATTAAATCCAAAGCGCTTCACCAGAACTTTTCCAGTTTCCTGCAAAGCACCGTAGACAATCGATTTCACCTTCTCGTCGGCAATAGCCGTCTGAATCGTGTCATACCCGTGCACATTACCGATATATGCTGCAACGCAGTGTCCTGTATTAACCGTGAACAGCTTCCGTTCAATATACGGCTCCAGATCATCGACATATACAATGCCCTCAACCGGTTTGAATGCAGGAGCCATCTGGGAACGATCCACCACCCACTCGTAAAAAGGCTCCACCTGTACATGCAACGGGTCTTCATGATGCTGAATAGGCACAATCCGGTCTACGGCCGAGTCTGGAAAATAGACATACTGATCTGCAAGGGAACGTACCTTTTCATCAAGCAGAGCATATACATGCTCTTTCAATTGTGTACTGGCTCCAATGGCGTTCTCGCAAGCGATAATGTGAAGCGGGTTTTGAGCAGGACCGGAATTCAGTCTTTTCTCAAGTCCCTTTGCAATCCCTGGGGCAATATGTTTCAGCACACCCACACCCACTGCGGTTGTAATCAGATCAGCTTCCACAACGGTTTGGGCTACCGTCTCCAGTTGGGTTCCATCGATTGCATTTACGCCTGTGACGGTCTCCTGATCCTTGCTCTCGTTAGCCAGTTCCACCGTATATTGCCCCCGTTGCTGAAGAGCGGTTACCAGGGTCTGATTCACGTCGGAGAAAACCACCTCATACCCTGCGCGGGACAGAATCAAGCCGATAAATCCGCGACCAATGTTACCTGCGCCAAAGTGTAGGGCCTTCATAGCTCCATTTCACTTTCCAGAATAGCGATTACTTCTTCGGCTGTTTTCGCCAGACGCAGGGCCTCCATATTCTCATCCTCAGCACAGATCACCGCAATGCTAGTCAAGATCTCCATATGTTCCCCGCCTTGAGCTGCGATACCAATGACCATATAAGCCTTTTCTTCGCCAAAATCAACACCCTGTGGATACTGAATGACAGAGATACCTGTGGATAAAATGAAAGCTTTGGATTCCTTCGTACCGTGCGGGATCGCAAGTCCGTTCCCTACATAGGTCGAGACAATCTCTTCTCGTTCAATCATCTTCTCAATGTAATCAGCGGTAATATGTCCCGCATCCTTCAGAATCTGCCCTGCCATACGAATCGCTTCGTATTTGTCCTGAGCCGTCGCATTCATGATGACTTTATCTGTTGTTAACATACTCATAATGGTTGACCTCCAATTTCGGTTTTACTGCGATAAAATCCAACAAGTTCCTGGGACAGGTAATGAATGAGTTCATCCCTGATTCCCTTTTCCAGTAATGTAATCATTTCTTCCTGTAATAACAGTGCGCTGATCTCACTGAGAACCTCCAGGCTTTCCTTGGATAATTCTCTGGGACCGAGCATCAAGAGGACATGGGTAACTCCTGCCGGATCATCCGGCGTACGAAGGAGTGGCTCAGTGAGCTGAAACAAGCTGATGGACGGCCTGTAGATCCCCTCACTGCGTGTATGAAACAGCGCAAGTCTTGTACCGGGAATCTTCTGACTCCCCACTGCCTCACGTGCCTCCAACCGTTTCGCGACCTCCTCCGGTTCCTTCAACACACCAGATCCATGGAGTACATTACACATCGCGTATACGGTCTTATAGAATCCGATATCCTGATTATCCAGCGGATACACCTGAAACTTGCCAATGATTCGGACGATTTCAACTAAAATAGCTTCCATTCCATCAGGGTCCGAGTAACGACTTGTCGTCTGAACCTCTGTTTCATGCGGCTTGTTATGCTGTCGTTGTAACGTTGTTGTCCGGATAAAATGACGCAGACGTTCACTCTCTTCTGCCGTAAGCAGTGGACTCACTTTGTAATACTGGTGCTCCTCCATCGGCAGATCGACAGTGGATAAGACCAGATCATATTGATCTGTAGGTATCCGGGCAGCTTCATACCAGGACACACTATCCATGATCCGAATCTCGGGAATCTCCTTGGACAATCGGCTGGAAAGCATGCGTGATGATCCAATTCCGCTTGTACACACGATGATCGCCCGGATCTCCCGTTTCAATGCACGTAACCTCTCGATGGAAGCCCCAAAATGCATGACCAGGAAACCAATTTCCTCATCCGGAACGTCTGTACCTGGCCAAGCTTGATGCACGGATTGTTTGACCTCTTCGAAGAGGGAGTCATAATCCTTGCGAATCTGCTGCAGTAACGGATTACGAATCATCTGTTGCCCTTCAATTCGCTCCATAACAGGTTGCATATGACCAAGCAGACCTTCACGAAGCAAACGATCCTCATGAAAGACATAATGCGTTCTAGCTTGCATCTGATCAATCAGAGAATGTACCCTGTCCAGTAAAATCAAGTCGTCTATTGGCAACAGCCTCGAAGAGTGAATTCGCTGCTCTGTCTCAAGTAATAGTCTATGAAAATAAGCTTGTTCATCTTGGGAGAATGTCAGCCCCAGCTGGGTGGATAACACACCACACAAGCGGGAAGCCATATAAGGTGGAACCTTCATCTCATCCTGCTCTGCGACTTCATCTCCCTTGTTCTCCAGGGGAGGTATGCGGCCAATGCCAATGCCTTTACGAATACGTACTACCGCGACGGATAATTGAATCAGCAGCTTCATGTATTGCCGTTCCGGGATGTTCTCCAGCCATTCGATGTCTGGTTGCCATAACGCATTTTCGATCGTAAGCACATCACCATGTCCGATCATATCCAGCAATTTTTGGTTTACGATGGAGCCGCCTTGTTCAGGTTGTCTTCCGAACAGGTCGGACTCATCCAGAAATTCCAGAGCAAGTGCAGCTATGGCTGTGCGATGAATCGTCTCACTCCCGTTAATCTTGACGCCATATCCACGTCTACGAACCAGCTTTAGTCCCGCCTGACGAATCCGTGACTCCAGATCGTCCAGATCAGTGGTTACGGTGGATACGGTCACTTTAAGATCCGAAGCCAAGGCGAGTAACTTTACAGGCTCTGGTTCATCCAGCAGGATGCAAAGCATGAAGAGCTTACGCTCTTCTGGCGTAAACTCTACATATTCTTTACCCTCTAGTTGCTGGCGCAATACAGCCAGATCATCGGAACTGGCATCGATTCGAATACCGGTTCCCGATTTTTTTTCCAGCCTCATGCCCAAAGGTTCAAGCCATTGTTCAATCATTTGCAGCTCCCGGTGAACTGTTCGGGTACTGACCTTTACTTCAACGGCGATTTCGCCGGCAGTGACTTCATGTGGATGCTCCAGCAGAAACTCCACGATTTCACGTTGTCTTTTGGTAATACTCATATCTCAGCCTCCGGCTCAGGGAAAACGAATGCGTGCAATTACTTTAGACGTTCAACGAGCGCATCGTATTCCGGGCTTTTTAGGAAGTTGTCGATGGATATATGTTCTGCGTTCGGAGCAACAGAGCGGGCACGATCGGTTAATATTTGTTGTGTGATGACCACATCTGCATCCGGCGGGATATCACTGATAGCCGTATTGGTTACCGTAACGTCAATCCCCTCTGCCTTCATCTTCTTGCGTAGAATGGAAGCGCCCATGGCACTCGAACCCATGCCTGCATCACAGGAGAAGACAATTTTCTTCACGTCTGTTTTGACTGTAGAAGAAGCCATATCTGCGGCTCTGTCTGCTTCACGCTGATTAGCCGTAATGCCAGCGTTTGGCACGGTTCCTTGACTCTTCATGTCTTTCATCCGACTGGATGCGGACTCCAGATCTTCGTCCTTTTGTTTACCTGTTTTCAGCAACACTGCTGCAACCAGGAAGGAAACGACTGCTGCTACAAGCACCCCTGCAAGCATCGGCAGGTATCCACCTTTTGGTGTTAAGAGGAAATACGCGATAATACTACCCGGTGATGGTGCTGAAACAAGTCCTGCTCCAGTGAGCATGAATGTTAATGTACCTGCGACGCCACCCGCAATTGCGGCAAGAATCAGAATCAGTCTCATCAGAATGTAAGGGAAGTAGATCTCATGAATTCCCCCGAAGAAATGAATGATAACGGCACCCGGCGCAGAAGATTTGGCCATTCCGCGTCCGAAGAAACAGTAAGCAAGCAAGATACCAAGTCCCGGACCCGGGTTCGATTCAAGCATGTATAGAACAGATTGTCCTAATTCTCTTGCCTGATCGGTTGCAATCGGGGTCAGAATACCGTGGTTGATTGCATTGTTCAGGAACAATACTTTACCTGGTTCGATAATCAGGTTGACCAGCGGTAGCAAGCCCAGATTCATCAGACCTTGCACCCCGGCAGACAATACTTTGCTAATTGCTTCTACAGCTGGCCCAATACCCAGTAGAGCAAAAATCCCCAAGATCCCGCCAATAATACCGGCTGAGAAGTTATTAACCAACATTTCGAATCCGGCTCTAACTTTACCTTCAATGGATTTATCGAACTTTTTGATGATCCATGCTGCCAGTGGTCCGGCAATCATGGCACCGAGGAACATCGGAATATCACTACCCACGATGACCCCAATGGTCATAATGGCACCCACGACACCACCACGCTGACCATGCACCATCGTACCCCCGGTGTAACCAATCAACAGTGGCAGCAAATATTTGATCATCGGATCGACTAGCTGTTCAAGTGTCTCATTAGGGAACCAGCCTGTTTTAATAAACATAGCCGTAATTAATCCCCAGGCGATAAATGCACCCATATTCGGCATGACCATACCGCTCAGGAATCGGCCAAAACGCTGCACACCTACCCGTAGCCCACCTTTGGAATTGGACGATTGGTCCAAATTACTCATTGTATTATCCTCCTCGGATCAAGTGATTATGATTTATGAAAGGGGTATCATTTCTCCCCTGCTGTAATCCTAAGCGAGAATGCTCTCCTGTTCAATGAAATGAAAGCGTACTTTCGTCATGAACAATGATGACAACATTAGGTTATGTAATCGTTTCAATCGATGCATAATGGCTGAACTCATTGGTACACAAGGCTTTTCCTGCCTATGACTTTTGTCATTTCCAGAATCATTTTCTAACCTATAGCTTGGTCCAATCAGGTGATTTACATCCCCAATCTGCCTCGATCCCTATTCAAAACCATTCCTGGAAAGCACAAAAAACCTGTGCAAGCATCCGGCTCACACAGGTCGAAACAATATGAAGCTTATTTCATTTTGTTATAAAATATATGTTAATAAGTACAAGTTCGTTGTTGATACTAGTTTTCCGTATGCTTACGATACGCATCTGCATTCATCAATGTAGACAATGCTGCTGTCAGATCTCCTTCAACACGAATCTCAATCATCCAGCCTTCCTCGTAAGGAGAGCTGTTCACAAGTTCAGGTGAGTCCTGCAACGAATCATTGACTGCAATAATTGAACCTGTGACGGGAGAGAACAAGTCCGAAACCGTTTTGACCGATTCGATCGTTCCAATGCTGTCCTCTGCTTTTACATTGGTTTCAAGGTCAGGCAATTCCACAAACACAATGTCACCCAGCTGATGCTGCGCGAACTCGGTAATGCCAATACGTACAGTATCCTCCCCTACGGTTTGAACCCATTCGTGCTCTTCACTGTACAGGAAATCACTTTTCAATTCGCTCATCGATATCCGCCTCGCTTTTCATTAAATGAGTGCATGCGTTCTTTGACCTTAACCTTTTTCCCAGAACATAGCGTATGATATTTATGAATCAAATGTCAAGATACCTCACAATTTATTTGCTGATCACCTCTAAATCCTGTAACCGGATTACACTCTTTCTTCATATACTGGTGAATATTAGAATAGTAAGCGCACTCTTTATAAATACACGAACAATAACATTAAAATGATATTAAATATTCGGTTTTTATTCATTATCAATGATATCGTTCTTGACATCGGTAGTGGATTCACGTTTTAATGAGAGGAGTAAATGTGTTTATTGGACTATGTTATACCCGCGGATGAATGTAAAGGGAGAGATTACCCGTGACACCCGATTCGGGATGTACATGAGGTAACGCCGAAGGAGTAAACCACCGATAAGCGGGGGTGAATCTCTCAGGCAAAAGGACTTTTACAGGACGCAACTCTGGAGAGCATCTATTCGCCCTGTGCGGGCGTTATGATCACCCAAGGGGAAACCTGCTGCACAACTGCAGCGGGGTAACTCTCAGGTACAAGGGACAGAGCCTTAGAATACAGCGTGCTACTTGGCATGCCGATTCTTTGGCCTGTCCTTTTCCTTTTTCCCAAAAACGAAAAACAGGATGTCGAACGGCGCTGCCATAGCTGCCTTACCATACTTATGTGATGAAAATATCTAGCTGAAAAATTTAAAAACACCCTGCTTCATTGATCCACGATTATATTTCCGGCCGGTTGACGGTCCATGATGAGGTGATTTGATGTCCGATTTGCTTAGAACACCACTCTTCCCACTATATCAGCAATACGAAGGCGTACGGTGCATTGATTTTGGAGGCTGGGAGCTTCCGGTGCAATTTAGCGGAATTCAGAAAGAACATGAAGCGGTGCGTGAGCGTGCTGGACTATTCGATGTATCCCATATGGGCGAATTCACAGTACAGGGTGAGCAGGCTGAAGTTTTTTTGCAACAAATGACGACCAATGATGTGACCACGCTGGTTCCCGGTCAAGCCCAGTACACCCTGATGTGTTATCCAGATGGCGGTGTGGTGGACGATCTGCTCGTGTATAAGCTGGAAGATCAGCATTATATGCTCGTAGTTAACGCCTCCAACATCGACAAGGATTGGGCATGGCTGCAAGAGCACCTGATCCCCGGCGTAAGCATGACCAACGATTCGGAGCAGACGGCGCTGCTGGCCTTGCAAGGTCCACTGGCTGTAGACATTATCGGGAAAGTTACAGATACGGATGTAAGCTCGATTGAACCGTTTCGTTTTGTCCCGGATGCTGAAGTATGCGGAGTAAAATTACTGTTGTCCCGTACCGGTTATACAGGTGAAGATGGCTTTGAACTATATGTTCCTGCGGATCAGGCCGCTATGGTCTGGAATGGATTAATGCAGGCTGGAGAAGAGCACGGGCTGGTTCCGGCTGGACTTGGTGCAAGGGATACGCTGCGTTTTGAAGCCAAGCTGCCTCTGTATGGGCAGGAATTATCTGCAACGATCTCTCCGCTAGAAGCTGGCGTTGGTATGTTTGTGAAACTGAATGCTGGACCTTTTATCGGACACGAAGCCTTGTTACAGCAAAAAAATGACGGGCCCGCCCGTAAACTGGTCGGCATCGAAGTGCTGGAGCGCGGCATTCCTCGCCCCCACTATCCGATTTACGCCGAAGGCGTACAGATCGGTGAAGTGACAACAGGCACGCAATCACCTACATTGAAGCGTAATCTGGGGCTTGCCCTCATCGACAGCAAATACGCTGCGCTGGAAACCCCGCTTGAGATTGAGATCCGAGGGAAGAAACTGAAAGCCGAGGTCGTGAAGACCCCTTTTCATAAACGGACACGTACGTCAAAGACACTTACTCAAGGAGCTGATCAAGCATGAGCAAGCACCGTTATATTCCCATGACTGAGCAAGATCAGAATGCCATGCTCGCAACCATCGGTGTGGATACGCTGGAGGAACTGTTTCAGGACATTCCAAAAGAGATTCGTTATCAGGGCGAGCTGCCCGTATCCTCCAAACTTGATGAATATGCGCTGACACGTCATATGTCCAAACAAGCCGGCGCCAACGCCAATTTCGAAACACACGCCAGCTTTCTCGGCGCAGGTATATATGATCATCATGTTCCTTCCGTCATCAATCATGTCATTTCCCGTTCCGAGTTTTACACTGCCTACACACCTTATCAGCCTGAGATCAGCCAAGGTGAACTACAGGCCATTTTCGAATTTCAATCCTACATCTGTGAATTAACCGGTATGGCTGTAGCCAATGCCAGTATGTATGACGGTGCAACAGCTTTTGCGGAAGCAGGTAATCTGGCCGCAGCAGCAACACGTCGCAAACAACTTATCGTATCCCGTACTGTTCATCCGGAAGCCCGTCAGGTATTGCAGGCATATGCGCACGGACTCCGTCTGGAGATTGTCGAGATTGGTTATAAGGATGGCGTCACTGATTGGGATGCCTTGCAAGCAGCCATATCGGACGATACCGCTGCTGTCATGATCCAGAGTCCGAACTTCTTTGGTGCCGTGGAAAATGTGAAGCAGGCTGCCAACCTCGTGCATGCGCACAAGGGCCTACTCGTTGTAAGTGCCAACCCGCTATCGCTGGGTCTGCTGGAAGCCCCAGGCAAGCTGGGTGCCGACATCGTTGTAGGTGATGCGCAGCCCCTTGGCATCGCCGCTTCACTCGGCGGCCCGACATGCGGATATTTCGCCGTATCCCAGCCTCATATGCGCCGAATTCCTGGCCGAATTGTAGGCCAGACCAAGGATCGCAACGGAAAACGTGGATTTGTACTCACACTGCAAGCACGTGAACAGCATATCCGCCGCGAAAAGGCGACATCCAACATCTGTTCCAACCAAGCTTTGCTTGCACTCAGCGCATCTGTGTATATGTCCATCATGGGTAAACAGGGTATGATCGATGTCGCGGATCTGAATTTGCAAAAGAGTCATTACACCCTGAATACATTAACTGCAATTCCTGGAGTTAGCCTTACTTTTAATGCACCAACATTTAATGAGTTTGTTATTAAACTTCCTGAAGGAACCGACGTGGATGCCCTTCAGTTGAAATTGCTGGATGCAGGCTTTATTGGTGGTTACGGACTCGGACGTGATTATCCGGAGCTTGCCGGACATATGCTGATTGCTGTTACCGAACGGCGCACTAAGGAAGAGATTGACGAATTCGCACGAGCATTGGAGGGATCCCTGTGACTCAGGAAACGACGACGACAACGACAACATCGGTACAAGGACAATCGGAAACAGGTACCTCTGTTTCCAACTCGGTTCAACCTGAGACGGATACAACATTTAGTGCACAGACCTTATCTCCTGCTCCGGAACAATCATTGATTTTTGAACTCAGCAGCCCTGGACGTGTCGCTTATTCCCTGCCAGAATGTGACGTTCCTCGTCTCGCTGCCGATACGTTGATTCCCCGGGAAATGCTCCGTTCAGAAGTAGCGGCACTGCCGGAAGTGTTCGAGGTAGATGTTATTCGACACTATACTGCTTTGTCCCGCCGCAACTTCGGCGTAGATAACGGATTCTATCCACTGGGCTCTTGTACAATGAAATACAATCCCAAGATTAATGAGGATGTTGCACGTTATAATGGATTCGCCAAAATCCATCCGTACCAGCATGAATCCAGCATTCAAGGTGCTCTTGAACTGTTATATACGTTGCAAAACGACCTTGCAGGTCTGACAGGAATGGACGCTGTGACCCTGCAACCAGCCGCTGGTGCCCATGGCGAATGGACTGGACTTATGATGATTCGTGCCTACCACGAAGGTCGTGGCGAACAACGTACCAAAGTCATCGTGCCCGATTCTTCGCATGGTACCAACCCGGCAAGTGCAACCGTTGCAGGGTTTGAAACTGTAACGATTCCATCCCGTGCAGATGGACTGGTCGATCTGGATGCACTCCGTGCAGCCGTTGGTACGGATACAGCAGCATTGATGCTGACAAACCCGAATACACTTGGTTTGTTCGAGAAAGACATTCAGGAGATTGCATCCATCGTACACCAGGCTGGTGGTTTGCTATATTACGATGGCGCGAACTCCAATGCCATTATGGGCATTACTCGTCCGGGTGATATGGGCTTTGACGTAGTGCATCTGAACTTGCACAAAACGATGAGTACGCCTCATGGCGGTGGTGGACCTGGCGCCGGACCAGTCGGCGTGAAGAGCCGTTTAATCCCGTTCCTGCCTAAACCGATGGTGATCAAAAATGATGATGGCGTGTATGCACTGGACCGCGAAGGCGATCAATCCATTGGACGGGTTAAAGCGTATTATGGCAACTTCGGTATTCTGGTACGTGCCTATGCCTACATTCGCACCTATGGACCGGAAGGGTTGCGCCGTGTATCTGAGTGTGCGGTACTGAATGCCAACTATATGATGGCTCGTCTCGCACCTTACTACGAGATTCCGTATCCAGGGGTATGCAAACATGAATTCGTCATGTCTGGTCGGGGATTGAAGCAATATGGTGTGCGTACACTGGATGTTGCCAAACGATTACTTGATTTTGGATATCACCCGCCTACGGTATACTTCCCGCTCAACGTTGAAGAATGCATCATGATCGAGCCGACGGAAACCGAAAGCAAAGAAACACTGGATGGGTTTATTGATACGATGATTCGGATTGTCAAAGAAGCGGAAGAGACACCTGAATTGGTACTCAACGCACCTTATGGCACACCGGTGACTCGTCTGGATGAGACCACTGCTGCCCGCAAACCTGTACTGAACTGCGCTTGCAGTTAAACCAAGTAATAACCTGTATACTTAGTACTCCTACAATATCCCTTCCTGAACATACCATTCGTATCCGTACGGTATCCGCCTGGTGGGTGAAATGATTACGAAGTACAGGGAACATTTACATTAGCTATCCGTTTTTAAAAATAACAGCCACGCAGAAGCGCGGCTGTTATTTTTTCTTCTCCGATTAGTCCCCTATTACTGTCCTGTATTCTTTCAGTCTAAGACTTCCAATTGGCCCGTTCCTTCTTCCCCAAACGCGGACAAGTGTAACAATAGGATCGACCTTGCCGTAGATATTGAAGACAACATACATTTTTGATCGCAAGTCTCTTCGATGGTTCCAGGGGATGATTAATCATGCGAGTTCTGACACATAGCGGATTCTTTCCCAGCCCAAACACATTAGGAGTCAGCACATTTTGCATAACATGTTCAACAGCAGTTAACTTGCGCATGACAGCTTCTTCGTGCTGAAATGCTTCACAGATGTTCTCCCTGTAGTTTTCCAAAGCCGTTGGCAACTGCCCCCACAACATGCTGACATGCAACCCCGAAACGTAGGACAAACACTCTATTAAAGGACGTGCAGTCAGACTGTAGAAACGGTTGAATTCTGCTTCAATCCAGACGCTTCTTCCTTCCGAATCATTCGGAGCGAGGTCAACCTCCAGTTTTTCAAGTTGAAAAGTAATTCGCGTATATCCCATTTCCTGCATCAAATGTACATTGAGATTGGCAAGCGAAAGATTGGGAGCTGCATCATACACCGTGACGATATACTGCAGTGCAGCTGCTACACTTCCAAACCAACTGGTGAAATAGGCTGCGGCGACCGTTTGGTCATGCCCCTCGATTAACTGTTGGTAGGTGGACAAGAAGCTGCTCATTTCCTCCCAGTCCAGAATAGAATCTCCATATAAGGATGCCACGGGCACACCATGCAGTTTGTCTACAAGATTAAAGTGGACCCTCAGTTCCTCACGTATCCCCTCGCGCATCATTGACCGAACAAACGAGTCAGGTCATCCAGCATGGAAGTCGCCGCATTAGGTCCGTAACCACCAAACCATGAATCCGACGCCACCTGGAATACCTGATTATTCTTCACGGCCTTCATATTTTTCCAAATTCCAAGACTCTCCAGATTATTATAGATTTCGTCATTATCATTGATCAGGACGATGTAATCCGGATTAATCTCTGGCAGTTTTTCATTCGATAGCACCTCATACCGACTTTCTGCACTTGTCTCCGGGAAAACATCCGGTCTGGAGAAGCCAAAATCGTCGTAAAGCCATCTATAATCCATATCTCCGTAGTAACGAACATCATTTCTGATACGCAATACCATCAGTGTCTTACCTTCCGCTTTGGCGTGTACGTTCTGGATCGCCTCCGCTTTCTCTTTTTCATAGGCAGTGATTACTTCCTCAGCTTTATCGTTCAGACCAAACGAAGCAGCAGTTGCGCGAAATGCCGTCTGCCAGTCAGGTGCTACATACCCATTCTCCAGCATCGCCGTTGGAGCAATCTTGGCGTAACTCTCGTACTGCTCTTCGCTGTTCGTATCCGTCACAATTAGATCTGGCCCAAGAGATAGCAATTTCTCGGCACTAACTTTACCTTGTTCACCAATGATCTCCACATTATTCAAGAAAGGTTTCAAATATAACGGGAAATCTTCGTTTTGTGACTTCACCGTGGCTTTCGGTGTCATACCAAGCGCGATCAGGTGATCCGTCAAATATGTCACTGTTGAAGCGATATTCACCGGTTCTTGAGATAACGTCTGCTCTCCGGTTGTATCCTTAAATGTAAAAGTAGCATCTTTAGTATCATTAGATGCAGATTGTTCCTGTGGCGCTGGTTCCTCGGCAGACACACCTGGTTTGTTTTCGTTGCCACAGGCCACGATCAGAACTAGCATTGCAAGCAAAACTGCGGTTATAGTGAAATAGCGTTGATTCTGTCTTTTCATTTTCTACAAATCCCCTTATTCATTGGTTATTCTTTTCTTATTTTCATGACGCGTGTACTCGTAATCCAGCCCTTTTCATTTCTCATATTCACAAAGAACGAAACAGCATGCTTTGGAAGACGTATCATTGCTTTGTTGTTTATTGCATCCAACGATGCGGGGATCGTCTCCCATTTGGTAATCCTCCAATCCCTATCGTCCTTACACCAATACAACGTAGCTTCCAGAATCGGAACGGATGAGGCATAATGTACGCTGAACCAATCACCCTCGAACTGTTCTCCACGTATCTCAGTAAGTGCCGGCCCCCCCTTAGCGATACTATCAGCAAATGCATAGACCTCACTGCATGTCCATGCATCCTTGTATGAATGCCCAAGACCCGGATGAAGACTTAATCTGCTATGTCTGTTAATCGGGTAACAGTTGAGATGCTCTTCATAGGACTTGTTGAAAATGGATAGCGGAAAATGTGTATCATTACTCCCGTTAAGCCACAACATCGGTAGTCGACTCCCGGAGAGGTAAGTAGAGGGATCCCATAATAAACGAATACGTTCAGCATCTACCTCCGGCATAGAAGCAAAGCCCATTCCATAATAGGAACCTGGTTCATATAAATACCCACATCCATAAACAGGCATGGCAAAAGAAAGTCTAGTATCCAGTCCTGCTACCAAACTTGTGATGATCCCTCCCCAGGAAATTCCGGTTATGCCTACTCGATGTTTATCCACCCCTTTGAAGGAGCCGAGAAGTGAATGGGCCTTTATTACGGCAGCTACCGCATGATACATCCATTGGTCCTCTACAGGCTGCTCGTAATCGGCAAATACACCTTGCTTCACTGGTCCGCTCCATGGATGTGAAGGCCATTCCATTCGTTCTGTGTGTTCCTCATCCCCGTATGGAACATGTCCTTCCAGATCCATGGCAATCGCAGCATACCCCCTTGCCATCCATTCTTTCACCCAGCTCTTATATGCTGTGCCAGCTCCACCATGGACCAATATAAGAGCTGGCACTTCCTCGTCCGGAGAGATTGAGTCCGGGATTCCATAGTAGGCAAATATGCGAGTAGCACGTCCTTTGTATGAAACACCCTCATAGAATAAGGAATTAACTCCGGTATGTAGATCTTCGGAGAGTTGGAATCGTTCAGGTACTTCGTATAATTGCTCCAGATTCCAAGGCGGCTTTCCAGAAATGGAACAGTCACCTCCTTGAATTGATAATGATTTTCTTTCTCAATGATTATCATATCATTCAATGCTCCGTCCAAACATGGATATTTAAACGGATTGAACTGGACTTTGGTCAGCCAAATAACCGCATAAAGTAAGAAAGTGCCCGATCATGCGACCAAGCTGAATACTCGAATAATTTTTCGGTTCCCACCTCATACACATGCTCATGTCTCACCGCTGCCAAACGTTGCCACTGTTCACTGATCTGAAGTGCCCTCCATTCCTTGGCTGCCTGCTCTGTGGAATCCACCATGATAACGAGGATGTCTGCATCGTAGTTTTCCAGTGCTTCTTTCGTCACTGATTCAAAAACAGTGATCTCGTCGAGACGATGTGTAGCCGTCAGTCCAAAATCATTATAGAGGACCGCGCCAGCATTACGTTTTCCATAAATCCGGTACTCCGTATCAGTAATTCGCCATATATTTACGGTAGCTCCACCAATTTTACGTCTAACTTTGTGATAGACTGTCTCTGCTTTTCTGTCGTATTCTGCCAGCCATCCCTCAGCCTCTTCTCGTTGCTCCATCACTTCTGCAATGGTTCGCAGCTGTTGTCGCCAGTCCGCCGATAACCACGGGATGGGGACCGTAGGCGCAATATGCTCCAGCTCTTTTCGTGCCTGTTCTGCCAAACTGTCAGTGCAAAAAATAAGGTTAGGCTCCGCCACACGTAATCTTTCCACATTTTCTTGCCAAATTGCCCCCTCCCCAAGCTCATAAGAGTGCAGCCGGGTCATGCGATTGTATAACTCGTGATTGGGATAAAAAGCCGCCGCCTTTGGAAGCAGACCAAGCGCCAGTAAACTACCCGAGATCGGATCAGATACACTTGCGATGCTGTATCTACGGCTTTTGACAAAAGCGATTGGTGAAAGGCCCATCTTCTGTTTGAATCTCCTGCTAAAATAAAATTCATCTTCGTAGCCGACACGAACTGCGGTCTCTTTTACACCGTCACCTGATAAAAGCAGTTCTCTTGCACGTTTCATTCTGATGTCCATCAGATACGTTGTAGGCGTCTTTCCTATATAATGTTGAAATGCCCACGAAAAATATCCCGGGCTCAGTCCAGCCAGCTTGGCCAGTTCATTACGCTTCAGTTCATGCTCCAGATGCTCACTCATAAATTCGGATACGCGTGTAATGGCAGCAGCCGTAGTTTCTATGCTCTGTGATTTTACTTCGGCTTGAACAAGCGAAGACATCAGACCATATAATTCGGCCTGTCTGCTGAATTGATCCTCTTCGCCAGCAGCGTTAGATTGAATCAATCGACTGCATGAGATGGCGAGTTGTTGTTGGTCTTTGCACCAGAATAAGCCTCTCATACAATCTTTGCTTGTGATTACTTTTTGTTCCCCGACAATCTCGTATATTTCAAACCGGATCAAAAAGCCTGTTAACACTTGCTCATCAGCCATCAGCCTGAACCCATCCCCTGAAGGAAGTAAATAAACTTCTCCTTGGTTTAGTGGCGAAATGTGTTCATTGGTGAGTAGCGTTCCCGTGCCGCCCATACACAGGATAGCCGTGTGTTCACCTGCAACGGGATGAACAGATTCTCCATTCCGGGACACTTCAAACGTATCGATACTGCTATATTTAAGCAATTGAACTGCCTTCTTCTCATTGCCTTTCATCGCAACCCTACTTTCCCCACAGCATGATATGTATTTTAATTATGGTTATCTACCTTAATGATAATGATTTTCACTCAATATACAAACTGGAAAATCTAGCTTATCTGGAGAAAAGAAGAAACACTCAAAACAAAAAAAGCCAGTACCCGCTGTAACAGCGGATACCGGCAAAATCGCTGCATGAATGCAGCTCATTATCGGAAAAAGAAAAACCTCAAATCCGGAGGAAACCCCGGCAAAATTACGCTTGAATGCTTTGAACCAATTCAACGACTTGTTCAGCCGTTTGCATATCCAGAGCTTTAGCAGCCAGTTCCTGCATATCCGCACGGGACAGCTTGGTGATCTGACTACGGGCTGGCAGAATGGAGGTTGCGCTCATGCTGAACTCATCCAATCCAAGACCGAGCAGCAATGGAATTGCTGTTTCGTCTCCTGCCATCTCACCGCACATGCCAACCCATTTGCCTTCACGATGTGCTGCATCGATAACCATTTTAACCAAACGCAAAATGGCCGGGTTGTAAGGTTGGTACAGATACGATACGCGTTCGTTCATACGGTCTGCAGCCATAGTGTATTGAATCAGATCGTTCGTTCCGATACTGAAGAAATCCACTTCTTTGGCAAACTGATCCGCGAGAACTGCAGTCGAAGGAATTTCGACCATGATTCCGAGCTGAATGCTGTCAGAAACAGCAATACCTTCAGCAACCAGCTTCTCTTTCTCTTCGAGCAAGACAGCTTTTGCTTCACGGAATTCACCCAGTGTTGCGATCATTGGGAACATGACACGCAGGTTTCCATGTACACTTGCACGCAGCAATGCACGCAATTGTGTACGGAAGATATCCAGACGGTCCAGACACAGACGAACTGCGCGGAAGCCGAGGAATGGGTTCATTTCTTTTGGCAGATCCAGGTATGGAAGCTCTTTGTCTCCACCGATGTCGAGGGTACGAACAACGACAGGTTTGCCTTCCATTTTTTCCAGTACCGCTTTGTATGCATTGTACTGAATGTCTTCGGAAGGAAGCTTGTCTCTGCCCATGTACAAGAACTCGGTACGGTACAGGCCTACAGCCTCGCCGCCATTCTCCAGAACACCCGTTACATCATTTGGTGTACCGATATTGGCTGCAAGTTCAACATGAACGTTGTCCACGGTTACCGTTGGCTCATCACGCAGTTTTCTCCACTCTGCACGTTGTGCATCATACTGTTCCTGTTTGGCACGGTATTCAGCAATAACTTCATCAGTAGGGTTAACCAGTACGTGACCATCCAGACCGTCAACAATGATCATATCGCCTTGTTTCGCTTGAGCCAAGATGTCCTTGGTTCCAACAACAGCTGGAATTTCAAGAGAGCGAGCCATGATCGCTGAGTGAGAAGTACGTCCACCAATGTTGGTTGCGAAACCTTTAACAAATTGGCGATTCAATTGAGCCGTATCGGAAGGCGTCAGATCCTCCGCAAGCACGATCACTTCTTCATTGATCTCAGCCGGACTCATAAAGTCGATACCAAGCAAGTGATTTAGCACACGTTTGGTAACGTCACGCATATCTGCTGCACGTTCCTGCAGGTATGCACTCTTCATGTTCTCAAACATGGAGATAAATTGCGATGCCGTTTCGTTCAAAGCATATTCTGCATTGATCATGTCATCTGCAATTCTAGCTTTAACCGGATCAATCAATTCCGGGTCATTCAGAATGAGCAAATGCGAAGCAAAAATCTCAGCTTTTTTCTCGCCAAGCTCTTGTAAAGTACGCTCTTTGATCGCCTCAAGCTCAGCCTGGGACTTGCCCAGAGCTGAGTCGAGTTTTGCGATCTCTGCGTCAACGTCGTTAATTTGGCGTTTTTCTACAGAGTAGTCAGGATGCTCCAAGATAAACGCCTTGGCGATAGCAATACCCGCCGAAGCCGCGATCCCGGAGACATTAAGCATTAATTTCGCCCAACCCTTCGTTAACCATAACGTCAGTCAAAGCTTGAAGAGCTTCAGCTTCGCCTTCGCCTTCAACGATAATGCTGATTGTATCGCCTTGTTCCAATCCGAGGGAAAGAACACCCAGAATGGATTTCAATGTTACTTTTTTACCGTTAGCTTCTGCAAAGGATTCTGCACCTTTGAATTTGTTTGCTGTATTAACCAGGGCTGTCGCCGGACGTGCGTGGATACCATCTTCGTCTGTTATTCTGAATGTTTGTTGCATTACAATCATCTCACTTTCAGTAGTTTGGTTTAGGCATTGCATATATTTACACTTGCTTGCCATCGTCTTAACACTTCTTATTTTATCTCAATGATTGGCTGATCGCCAACTTTGAGCACTCCACTCTTCTTCAGGGTTACCGTGGAGCCCTCTGGCAGGTTGGTGAAAATAACTGGCGAAATGATGGATGGAGCGTTTGCTTTCACATACTCCAGATCCACTTCCATAATCGGCTGACCCGCCGATACCAGATCACCTTCCTGTACCAGTACGTTAAAGCCTTGACCCTTCAGCTTCACCGTATTGACACCTATATGAACAAGCACTTCCTTGCCTCCGTCGGACATGATGCCCACGGCATGTTTGCTTGGAAATACATTAAACACTTTACCATACACAGGAGAAGTTATTGTACCATCATGTGGCAAAATTGCGAATCCATCACCTGTCATTTTTTCAGCAAAGACTGGATCAGGTACATTCGTAATGTCCATCAACTCACCATTGACTGGCATGACGATGTCCTCAGCAACGATACGCTCGCCTTGCTCACCTTGTGCCTTCTCCTCTTCTGGAGTTGGTTTGGCTGCTACTGGCGTTGGTGCTGGTGTTCGTCCTGCAATAATATCCTGCATTTGAGATTTGATCGTGTCGGAACGTGTTCCGAAGATGGCTTGAACATTATTACCCACTTCAAGCACACCAGATGCACCCAATTGTTTCAAACGATCTTTTTTCACATTGGATTTCTCATTAACTTCAATCCGCAAACGAGTAATACAAGCGTCCAGATGTTTGATATTTTCCTTGCCACCGAAAGCTTCGAGAATATTATGGGGCAGATCATCCGTTGAACCGGAGCCTCCACCAGATTCGGTTTCAGGCGTTGCATCTTCACGTCCTGGTGTTTTGAGATTAAATTTGCGGATGATAAACCGGAAACCGAAGTAATAGATTACCGCAAGAATCAATCCGACAATAATAACGTCCCACCATGGTGTACGGTTTGGAATAATACCAAAGATCAGGAAGTCAATGAACCCACCGGAGAAGGTCATACCGATCTTTACACCCAGAATTTGCATGGTCATGAAAGACAAACCTGCAAAGATACAGTGTACCGCAAACAGGATTGGTGCTACAAACAGGAACGAGAATTCAAGTGGTTCTGTGATACCTGTCAGGAACGAGGTCAGCGCAGCTGAACCCATGATACCTGCAACATACTTTTTGTGTTCCGGTCTTGCTTCATGGTACATCGCAAGTGCGGCAGCTGGCAAACCAAACATCATGAACGGGAATTTACCAACTTGGAATGTTCCCGCTGTGAGGTTAACACCATCACGCAATTGATTGAAGAAGATTTGCTGGTCACCACGGATGACATCTCCAGCTTTGTTCACATACTCACCGAATTCAAACCAGAATGGGGAGTAGAAAATGTGGTGAAGACCAAACGGAATTAATGACCGTTCCACGACACCGAAGATAAATGCCGACAACGTCGGGCTTGTATCGACCATGAAGTGAGACACAGCATTCAACCCATTTTGAATTGGTGGCCAGATAACCACCAGAACTAACCCCAGCAAGAGGGAAACAACCGAAGTCACAATCGGAACAAAACGTTTACCTGCAAAGAAACCCAGATAGGACGGCAGTTCGATTTTGAAAAATCGATTGTAACAGAGCGCGGCGGCAATACCTATGATAATACCTCCGAATACGCCTGTACTCAATGTTGGGATACCCAGGATGCTGGCATAACCCGGTACTTCGCCGATCATTGCTGGTGTAACCCCTACGGCTGTACCCAGTGTGACGTTCATGACCAGATAACCGATGATGGCTGCAAGACCCGCAACCCCTTCGCCACCGGCCAATCCGACGGCTACACCGACGGCGAACAGCAATGCCAGATTGTCGAATACGATCTGCCCTGCGTTCATCATAATTGTTGCGATCGAGTTCACCCAAGGGGTGTCGAGCGCCGTTACATATTGCAAGAAATCTGGATTAACCAGCATGTTACCAATTCCGAGCAACAAACCTGCCGCAGGTAGAATGGCTACAGGCAGCATGAGAGCTTTACCTACTCTTTGCAATACACCAAAAAGCTTTTTGAACATCGCGTCGTTTCTCCCTTTCGTCTAAGTTATATGTTGTGATGCAAGCAAGGGAACACAAAAAAGGCATGAATTAATAAAGTAAACTGTGCCAACCTTGGGGTATAGCATACCCTGTACAAGGAAAGAACAATCACACTTTAAATAACTCATGCCTGATCGAGTCAGTAACACGTCGCTTATGTTTATTCAGTTGCTTGATTACGGAAACCATTGTAGCACCAGTTCTAATCTATTGCAAGCCTTTACACCAAAAAAATAAATTCCGCATTCCATCACTGGAATGATCTCACTTATTCTCTTCTTCCTTCCGCTGATTCAGCCTTTGCAGATGAATGGTCAGATAACCTACCTCCGCAGGATAAACCGGCAGTTTCAGTCTTTTCTCCATTACTTTGGTCAGTTTCCATGCAAGCGAGTACATTTCGGGATACTCCAACTTCAGCAGGGAATCCAACTTATGAAGCTCTTCCACTTTGTCTCCACGGCGAACACGCTCAAGGGCAAAACGAAGATGAGTCAGCAACCGAGAGTAATCAAGCGATTCCGTTTCAAACGAATAATCGAGTTGATCGGACACCAGGTTCACCAAATCAGTGATCAATTGTGAATGTTCACGTACCTGGGATATATTTTGATTGGTCATTGCACTATAGATATGGAGGGCAACAAAACCAATCTCGTCCATCCCCAAATCTACACCCATTTTCTCTTTGATCAGTCGAACAGCGTATTCTCCCATTCGATATTCTTCAGGATAAATCTCGCGGGTTTCATATAAAAATGGATTTTGTATGATAATGCCCTGCTCCTTGCGTTTTAACGCGAAAGAAATGTGATCGGTTAATGCAATATGGATATGTTCATTCAGAGGAACGTCCGTACGCTCTGCAATATACGTAATAACTTCGTTAATAATCTCGATCAGTGCTTCATCCACCTGTGGAAGAAGCTGTTTGTACTGCTCTTGCTCCTGCTGGTTTTTCAAAATGAACATTTTCTCCACAGCCATCAATGGAATGTGATCACTCGGTTTTCGGTTAAAGCCAATGCCTTTGCCAATAACAACGACTTCCCCGTGTTCAGGATGCTGTGCAATGATTACATTATTATTTAGCGCTTTATCTACATGCAGGCTGCTCATTGTTTGCACCTCTTTTTCACACCATCTTAGGTGTGATAAGTCACACCCTATTACGAACGAAAAGACACCCGGAGCGGGCAAACCGCGCCGGACGTCTCGCTTAAAAAGTAACAAAAATTCGTCTTAAGGTCAATAGAGCAACCATGCAAGATTCGAAGTGCTTCTTACTCGTCGACTCCAGCTCTTTCCACAATCTTGTCGATTATAGAAGGAGTTGTAACAGCCTCGCTCTGTTGAATGGCAACTGGCGCAGGTGTTTTGGACTTCGTAAGGCCTTTAATCAGCTGCTCTACATCGATGCCGGATACACTCTTGAGCATCTCTGGAGCGGTCGCCATAAGTTCGGTAACATAGTTACTCACTCGCGCTGCACCTTCACCTTTACCTGTATCTACCACCGTAAGTTTATCAATGGATGCAATTGGCTCTGCAATTTTGCCAGCCAGTTCAGGCAGCATTTTGACAATAATATCGAGTACAGCCGCTTCGCCAAACTTCTGGAACGCCTCGGCCAGTTTTTCCTTCGCTTCCGCTTCGGCAAGACCACGCAAACGAATAACTTCTGCATCTGCTGTACCTTTGGCAAGTTCCGCATCCGCCATGGCCTGACCTTCAAGTCGCTTCTGTTCAGCTGTTGCTTTGGCGTGTGTTTCAATGGAGTACTGTACTGCATCGGCTTCACGCATTCTTTTCGCTTTATCTGCTTCGGCAGCCTGCTCCACCGCATAACGATCCGCTTCTGCCTTTTTCTTCACTTCGGCATCATATTGCTTCTCACGTACGACGATTTCTTTTTCCTGAAGATCAATCTCACGTTCTTTACGAACGAGCTCAACCTTCATTTCTTCTTCCACCACGGTCTGTCTCGCGCGCGCTTCATGGATATGGTATGCCTGATCGGCTTCCGCTTTGGCTGTATCCTGATCTCTCTTAAACGTGGCTACTTTCAGTTCTTTCTCTTTGGCTGCCTCAGCGATATTGGTATCACGCAGCAACTCTGCTTTTTGACCCTGCTCTTCCGCATTGGCCTTCTGAATACGCGCATCACGCATTGCTTCCGCTTCAGCAATCTCGGCATCACGCTTCACTGCCGCAATTCTCGGTTTACCCAGAGCATCCAGGTAGCCCTGTTTGTCACGAACATCCTTGATGGTAAATGAAACAATTTGCAGACCCATTTTTTTCAGATCTCTAGCTGCTACTCCTTGAACCTCTTGGGCAAATCGATCCCGGTTCCGATATACTTCTTCCACCGTCATCGTACCGAGGATGGCCCGCAAATGCCCCTCCAGTACCTCCTGTGCTTCGCTTCTCAGCGCTTCTACAGGTTTACCGATGAATTGCTCAGCTGCCGTAGCAACGTCTTCTACAGCGCCTCCAACCTTGATAATAGCTACACCGTCAGCAATAACCGGAACCCCTTGCTCCGTGTACACTTCAGGTGTGGAGACATCCAGCTTGTGGGACAACAAAGAGATGAACTCCGATTGCTGGAACACTGGCAGGATAAATGCACCGCCACCACGAACAATTTTAATTTTTCGGCCAGAATCATCATCGGAGATGTTTTTGCTACCCAGAAATGATCCCGTAACGATCATCGCTTCATCCGGTCCAACCGTTTTGTATCTCGCCCAGAAAGCCAGACCTAAAATTAGAATGACACCGACCACAACTATGGGAATCAACAAAACATCCCAATCTAAATTTTCCATTCCACATCTCTCCCCTTATTCATTCATGATGAGTGCTTAAACTACTTAGGTGATAAGAATACTTTATAAATCTTTAAGTACATTTTCATCCCATTCCGACACACGCAGTACACCATCTACAACATCCACCACAACAACACGTGCTCCCGCCGCAATGGGAAGCTGTTCAAAGCTGGATGCTGTCTGAATCGTACTACCGGATGCAAAGCGGATCATCACTTCACCAAAACCTTTTTCCGGCACCGGAATGGTAATTTCCCCAATTTTCCCTGATAACTCTTTCATTGAAAATGCAATAGAGACATCGCTGTTACGCATCGGTTTGATATATGCGAAGAATACCAGCATGGCTGCAGCAATACCTATAAGCAGGGATAGTATTAGACCCGACATCGCACTTAATGAACTATAACGTGTCAGCATAATGCCTGCCCCACCGAAGGTTGTAATGGAACCAGCTAACACAACAGGTTTGAAAAAATCAAGACCTGGCATTTCGAAGGCTCCGTCCAACAAGCCATCAATCAAGTCACCCAGCACAAGGCTGACAACCGCAAATATTGCTCCTCCGATTAGACACCCCCAATAAATTGTCTCCATCCCCTGTTCCTCCTCTCTCTGCCGCATATTCATCCTAACTGAGCATTCCACATGTAAATAAATACGTAGCTGACATCAAAATGTTTCAAATTCTTTCCTGAAATGTATTCCGGAACCGATATTGGGTATTATCACGACATTCTGTTCTCCTTGCTTCAAGTTCCTCTATTATTCACGTGTACAGCCGAATACACGAAAAAACCGCAAGCCCCCATGAAGGAGACTTGCGGTTATTGGACAACAGAATGTGTCCTTTCACTTTGCAGTGATTATAGAATTACAGAGAAGCCTTGTAGATGGATACAACATCTTCCCGTTGCAGTTTCTTGAAGTTACCAAATGGGCCAAACAGCATAGCTTTATCAGCCATTACGTCGATCTGGCTGTCATCGATATCGTAATCTGCCAAACGGTTAGGTGCACCAATGGATGTCCAGAATTTGCTGAGCGCATCGATACCTTCTTCAGCAACCTGTCTGTCCGACTTGCCTTCAGGGTTCACTTCGAATACATTAATTGCCAGACGTTTGAACCGATCCACATTCACATCCAGGTTATGTTTCATCCAGTGTGGGAACAAGATTGCAAGTCCACCGCCGTGTGGGATATCATACACTGCGGATACCGCGTGTTCAATATTATGTGTTGCCCAGTCTCCTGCGAGGCCCATATTCAGCACACCATTCAATGCCATCGTTCCGCAATACAGAATCGTTTCGCGCAGTTCATAGTTCTCCAGATCCTCAACCAGACGAGGTGCTGCTTCCATTACGGTACGAAGAATTGTCTCACAGAAGCCGAGTTGAACCGGTGTGTTGGCATCCAGATGGAAGTAATGCTCCAATACGTGGGACATCATATCCACCATACCATATACCGTTTGGTCCAGTGGAACAGTGTATGTATTCACCGGATCCAGGATGGAGAATGCAGGGAATGAATATGCGCTACCCCAGCCCAATTTTTCTTGTGTATCCTGATTCGTAATTACCGAACCGGAGTTCATCTCCGAACCCGTTGCTGCCATCGTTAATACGGTACCAAGCGGAAGAGCGTCTTGTGCAACGGCTTTGCGCTGAGCAAAATCCCACATGTCGCCATCATATTTAGCACCTACAGCAATCGCTTTGGAGCAGTCCAATACACTACCGCCACCTACAGCCAGAATCAGGTCAATGTTATTCGTTTTGCAAAGGTCTACCCCTTTATGCACCGTAGAAAGACGTGGGTTAGGTTCAACGCCTGCCAGTTCAGTCACTTCTGCTCCAGCTTCCTTAAGCAATCCGATCACTTGATCATACAGCCCACTGCGTTTGATACTACCGCCACCATATACAAGCAGAACCCGTTTACCGTATTTCGGCACTTCTGTCTTTAATGCTTCCAGTTGTCCTTTACCGAATATCAGCCGGGTTGGATTATAGAATTGGAAAGATCTCATATCTATTGTCGCCTCCAAGGGAGTTTAGAATTTTTAGTGCAACTCCAATTATAGTACCCCGTTTATAGAAAAACAAATCGATAGTCACTCACTTTATAACAATCCGTTAATCTCCAAATGTGCTCTAAACATCTCGCTCGTTGAAGGCAAATCCTCAGCGTCCACCCATGTTTCATGGTCCCATAACCCAGCCTGTTTGAATGCCCGCGGACAATGGATAAAACACTCTTCCACATCTACAATGACAGCTGCACCTATGGTTTTACCACTCCAACCCATGCTGGCGATAAATTCTTCATCCTTGGTGATGGATGCTGTGCCATTGATACGCAGCACTTCATTCATTCCCGGAATCAAAAAGAGCATACCGATGCCAGGGGCAGACAAGATGTTCAACAACGAGTCTATCCGCCGATTGCCTGGGCGCTCAGGATAAACAAGTCGATATGTATCATACACTTTTACGAATCCTGCTCCATCGCCCCGTGGAGACACATCACTTTTTCCATCATGATCGGACGTGGAAAGGAAAAATAATGGTGACATGGATAAAAAGTTCTGAACATGTGAATCCACAAATGAGATTGCCTTGTTACGCACATGTTCATGCGGCTCACCCACCATACCTTGCAGTTCCCTTGCATCTGTAATCAACGGAATATCCAATGCCTGCTTTTCCAAGTTATTAACCCCATTTCCTCAATTCATTGTGGTACTCCAGGACTTCACTCCATTATAACTGGCTGGGAAGTTCATTCCAATGCACACAAATGTCAGGAAAGACAAGAACACCCGCTCATGAATGGGCGGGTGTTTTGGTTTGTTTACTGCTATTCCGTGTATCCCATGCTGCTTACAAAACGACGGAAAGCCTGGCGTCCTGCTTCATCATATTTGTAGACACCTGCATGTTCCAGAATCTCAGCAAATTTCAAGCCGACTTCCTGCTGTACAATGGCAACCGCTTGTTCTTTGTCCAGGTTAGGACCAAATCGTTCAACCAGCTCTTCGGCCCAGCCCAGATGTTTGTTCAACACATGATCAGAGGCTTTGGCGGCTTCAGCAAGTTTGGCATCTCCCGCGAGAATATCCGCGATACTGTCCAGCTCTTCCTTCAAACGGCCTGGCAGGATGGCAAGTCCCATCACTTCGATCAGACCAATGTTTTCTTTCTTCAGATGGTGCATTTCACGGTGAGGATGGAAAATCCCTTCAGGATGCACATCATTCGTGCGATTGTTACGCAATACGAGATCCATCTCGTAACCACCGTCTGCACTACGACGAACGATTGGTGTTACCGTATTGTGTGGTACCTGCTCCCCGTCTACTTCACTGAATGCTTCGATATCCACAGCCGAATCACTGTAAACCTTCCACGCCTCATAGACAGCGTTACCCGCTTCAAGCAGCTCTGCAGGATCGTGTGAGGCCAGACGCATGACGGACATCGGCCATTTCACAAGACTCAATGTAAGTCCAGGTGCATCCGCATGGCGGAAGACTGCCTCTGGCTGTGCATTTTGAATGGCAAACGTATGACGTCCGCCCTGGAAATGGTCATGTGTAAGGATAGAACCGCCTACGATCGGCAGATCCGCGTTAGATCCGATAAAGTAATGCGGGTACTCCCCGACAAAAGCAAGCAGTCTGCGCAGTGTATCTTTGGTCAGTTTCATCGGCACATGATCATGATGGAAAATGATGCAGTGCTCGTTGTAGTACACATATGGCGAGTATTGGAACAACCATGGCTCATTGTTAAGCTCCAACGGAATGACTCTCAGATTCTGGCGAGCCGGGTGATTCACCCGACCAGCGTATCCTACATTTTCACGACACAGCTGGCATTTTGGATATACCGGAGGCGGAAGCAATTTCGCCATGGCAATTTCCTTTGGGCTTTTCTCCGGCTTCGAGAGGTTAATGGTAATCTCCATCTCCCCATAAGCCGTATCCTGCGTCCAATAGACGTTCTTCGCGATCCGATCCATCCGAATGTAGTTGGAGTTAATGGACAAGTCATAGAATTGGGATGTGGCCGCCTCAATACCCTCCGTCTGCTCGGTGTGGCGGAAGGCACGTACCACTTCGGACGGGCGTGCCATCAAATGACCCATGATTTTGGCATCCAGCAAATCACGGAACGTATCACTATTTTCAGGAATGAGTCCAATGGTAAACCCATAATCGATCAACGTATCCAGCATTGCCTGTGGACCATCGGGCACAGTTGTGTCCAACTCGCCGGCATAAGGCTCCGAGAATCCGAATTGTTCCAGCAAGAGGTTGCGGCTGTAATCCCAATCCGCTTCCTCGATTAATTGTTTCTGCAAGGCAAATGCAACCAGACGTTCAATGGCATGCAGTGCTTCCTGCTGCTCCGGTGTCCGCTCTGTGGCACCTGCTGCAATATGAGTCTGTGACATAAGGTGTTCGCCTCCTAGTTTTTTCCGTAGCCGTCAGGACGTGATTGGTGCCAGCTCCAAGCGCTTTGAATGACATCTTCCAGATTGGTCCATTTTGGATTCCAACCCAGGACAGATCTCGCTTTTGCAGATGAAGCTACCAGCACAGCCGGGTCACCTGCACGACGTGGCTCCTGTACAACCGGGATATCAAGGCCAGTCACTTTTTTGGCTGTTTCGATCACTTGTTTTACCGAGAATCCTGTGCCGTTACCCAGGTTGAACACATTACTGTTCTCACCTTTGCGAAGATAATCTACTGCACGCAGATGTGCATCAGCCAAGTCGCTCACATGGATATAGTCACGGATACATGTTCCATCTTCTGTTGCATAGTCGTCACCAAACATGGCGATGTGCGGACGTTGTTTCAAAGCCGTTTGCAGCACCAGTGGAATCAAGTGACTCTCTGGTTGGTGATCTTCACCAATTTTGCCACTGTCATGAGCACCGGCTGCATTGAAGTAACGCAGGGAAACGTATTTGATATCCTGAACTTTATCGAACCATGACATCATGCGTTCCATCATCAGCTTTGTTTCGCCGTATACGTTGGTTGGCTCTGTACGATCACTCTCTTCGATTGGCACTTTCTCAGGCTCGCCGTAGGTAGCTGCTGTAGAGGAGAAGACGATGCGGCGTACGTTCGCTGCATTCATCGCTTCCAACAGACAGAGTGTACCAAACACGTTGTTGTCATAATATTTAACCGGGTCTTTCATACTTTCGCCTACGAGTGAGTTGGCTGCAAAGTGAATGACTGCATCGATTGAATTCTCAGCGAACAGCTTCGCCAGAATTTCTTTGTCACGCAGATCCCCTTCATACAACTTACCGCCGAGCAGCGCCTCACGATGCCCTGTCTGCAAGTTATCCAGTACAACAACTTCTTCTCCACGTTCCAACAAAGCCGCTACCGTATGAGATCCAATATACCCTGCTCCACCTGTCACCAAAATTGCCATTTTACTTCGCCTCCTTCAATTCTTTAACACCGTCGCCTACGCCGCACACATAAAAATCACCTTTGAGAGTGGTACGCGCTTCATAAGCAGCGCCCACTTCGCTTACAAAACGCTCGACATCATTTTCATGCACCAGCGCTACGGTACAACCGCCAAATCCTGCGCCAGTCATTCGGGCACCAAGTGTGCCAGGAATCCGCTGAGCTTCTTCAACCATAACATCCAGCTCATCACAGCTTACTTCGTATAAGTCGCGAAGCGATTCATGAGAAGCGTTCATCAATTTGCCGAAGGTTTCCAGATCATTACGCTGCAATGCTTCGACTGATGCGAGCACACGCGCGTTCTCTTCCACAACATGTTGCGCACGCTGTCTAACTTTCTCATCCTTGATCTGATCTTGTAGTGTTACGAACTGCTCTGGCGTCAATTGAGCCAGGTAATTCAGTGCAGGCAGCTGTTCCTTCAAGATGGCAAGTGCCTGCTCGCATTGGGAGCGACGTTCATTGTAAGCCGAATCCACCAAACCGCGGCGTTTGTTTGTGTTCCCAATGACCAATTTGTAAGAGCCTGTACGGAAAGGAACCTTTTCGTACTCCAGTGTGTCACACATCAGCAGGATTGCGTGATCCTGCGCACCGTTTGCGACAGCGAACTGATCCATGATTCCACAGTTGACGCCTACAAACTCATTTTCCGCTTTCTGGGACAAAAGCGCCAGTTGAACCGTATCAATATCCGATACACCCTCCAGAGACTGAATCGCAAATCCGGTGAGTACCTCCAGAGATGCAGATGATGAAAGTCCTGCCCCGTTTGGAATCTCCCCGTGGTACAGGAAGTCGTAGCCTTTTGTTACATTTACGCCTTTGCCTTGCAATTCAACCATGACACCAACAGGATAGTCGGTCCATTCACCCGTTTTCTCCTTACCAATAGTGGAAGTATCCAGTGCACCTTCATAAGACATGTTCGTGGAAGCCAGTTGCAACTTGTTGTCCTGACGCTCACGAATGATCAATGTTGTTCCGAATTCAAGTGCTGCCGGAAGCACGTATCCACCATTATAGTCAATGTGCTCACCGATCAGATTCACACGCCCAGGGGCATGAAATACACGGATGTCCGCTCCACTCTCTCCGTACTTCTCAATAAACTTTTGTTTCAATTCAGTTACGTTCACTGCTGCTGCACCTCGCCTCGTTGTTGTGGTTTTCTTAATGTTATTATATAAGAAAGCGGTGCCCCATGTAATGCAACCATGTGTGTTTCATATGGATAAATGTGACCTTAAGGCGTATAATGATCGGAGCATCCCGGAAAGAAGGAAACGACCATGTCAGACCAATTCAACGCCAAGAAAGAATCCCATGAATCTTCTAACGAAAAAATACAGGAATCACCTTCCGGAAAAAGCGGAGCACTCAGTTATTCGGTTGCCTCCAATCCGGTCTATTATGAACAAGGGGCACTGCATGTCCTGTTTGCCGGAGCAAGCCAGACCCTACCGGGTCACGCCCTCGGACCTAAATTGTTTGATTATTATCTGCTGCATTATGTAGAAAAAGGAGCGGGTACGTTCCGTACCGAACTGCACACCTACGAGTTATCCGCAGGTGATTGTTTCCTCATTCATCCCGGGCAGCTGGTGAGCTACCAGTCACATGCCCGTAACCCATGGCAATACCGCTGGATCGCCTTTACCGGCAGCCAGGCTGCCCAGCATGCCGAGGAAGCAGGATTCCGCCCGGAGAAGTCCGTTTTTCATGCCGGACCTTCCTGCGGAATATCCGACTGGTTATCCATGATGCAGGATGCTTTTGCCGAGCGCAAAGAAAGCTCCCATTTCACATCACTGGGTACGTTATATATGATTCTAGCCGAAGCACAGAATCACCTTTCGCAGGGCCAAACCTTAATTCCCGGTGAATCCTCCATCCGACGTACGGTGAAACAGATGATTCAATATATGTCTACCCAGTATGCCTATCCTGTCTCCATTGAACAAATGTCTGCGAGTCTTGGGTACAACCGGGCCTATCTATCCCGTATTTTCAAACAGGAGACCGGACTGTCGCCAGTCACGTATCTGCTAAAACTGCGGATCGACAAATCGCGCCAACTCCTAAGAGAACGCCCAGATCTGTCCATCGAACAGGTATCTGCATCGGTTGGACTGCCAGACGCGCTGTATTTCTCCAAACAGTTCAAACGATTTCACGGTGAAGCGCCCAGCTTGTATCGAGAGAAGATACTATCCCGTCCACTACATCAGGGGTTACAGAAGAATGCTCAGCAAAACAAACGGTGAGCAACATAACGGACGGAACCACGTACGACAAAAAAAGGTGCATTCCGCCATTATGGCTAAGATGCACCTTTTGCACTTTATTTATTTGTCATCAGGCTCCGGAGACAGGATGGATTCAATCCGTTCCAATTCCTCTGTAGAGAAATCCAGTTGGCTGAGTGCAGCCACATTCTCTTCAATCTGGGAAGGACGACTTGCGCCAATCAGCGCAGAAGTTACCCTGCCATTACGCAGCACCCATGAGAGTGAAAATTGGGCCAAACTCTGACCACGGGCTGCTGCAATCTGGTTCAGCGCACGCACTTTGCGGAGCGTCTCTGGAGAGATGTTGTTTTCATTCAGGAATACCGATGGCCCTTTGGCACGTGAGTCTTCCGGGATACCATTCAAGTATTTGTTCGTGAGCACACCTTGTGCCAATGGACAGAATGCAATACTGCCTGTTCCATACTCATCCAGCACGTCCTGCAAACCATCTTCAATCCAGCGGTCCAGCAGCGAGTATTTCGGTTGATGGATTAACAGGGGCGTACCCAGACCTTTTAGAATTTCGGCAGCCTGTCTCGTCTGCTCTGCGGGATAGTTGGAGATCCCTACATACAGGGCTTTGCCCGAGCGAACAATATGATCCAGTGCCATCATCGTTTCTTCCAAAGGTGTTTCGGGATCATAACGATGTGAATAGAAAATATCCACATAATCCAGGCCCATACGCTTCAAGCTCTGATTCAGACTGGATACCAGATTTTTGCGTGAACCCCACTCGCCATACGGCCCGGGCCACATATAATAACCCGCTTTGGTGGAGATCACCAGTTCATCACGATAAGGTTTCAGATCCTGGGCCAATACCTGTCCAAATAACTGCTCTGCCGAACCTGCCGGTGGACCATAATTGTTGGCAAGATCAAAATGTGTAATACCCAGATCAAATGATCGGGTAATCATATTACGGCCATTCTCAGCGTTATTGATACCGCCAAAATTATGCCACAGCCCCAGTGAAATCGCTGGCAGTTTCAAACCTGAACGTCCAACGCGGTTATATTTCATCGTTTCATAGCGAGTATCGCTTGCTACGTAGACCATTATGAATCCCTTCTTTCCCCAGGTTCCGCCTCTTGTATCCGGTCTTACCGGAGAAGGCGGTTATTCAGTCCATACGTTCAACCAAGAAGCTGGTCCACAATATTCATTACCTCACTAATCGGCTCTGTAATCAGCAAATCAGCCCTGCGGTCGTAAGCGGTAGGTGTAGCGTTGAGCAGAACGGTATGTTTTCCCTGAAAATACGTAATTAACTGGGCCGCCGGATATACCGTCAGTGACGTGCCTCCCACGAGTAACAGATCTGCAGAAGACAGTGCATCTATGGAACGATACAATGTCGTCTGATCCAGCTCCTCTTCGTACAGCACCACATCCGGTTTGATTACACCACCACATGTGGTACAGCGAGGCACGGTATCTTGGGACTGTATAATATCATTCAGCGTATAAAACTGCTTGCAATCCATGCAGGCATTACGATGAATCGAGCCGTGAAGCTCAAAAACATTGTTGCTGCCTGCCTTCTGATGTAGTCCGTCGATATTTTGCGTGATCACTGCCTGAAGTTTTCCTTCCTGCTCCAGACGGGCCAATAGTCGATGACACCCATTCGGTTCCGCATCTGGATGAAGCATTTTGCCACGATAAAAATCATAAAAAATATCAGCATGTTGATCAAAAAAATGTCGGCTTAACAACTCTTCCGGTGGATAAGGCGAATGCTGCTCCGTCTGATACAGACCCGCAGCCGAGCGGAAGTCGGGAATTCCGCTTTCCGTTGAAGTTCCGGCCCCTCCGAAAAAAACAATCCGGGAGCTTTCCTGAATCCAGGCAGCCAGTTGTTCTGTTGCGTTCATCCTCTCTCCTCCTTTTGGCCAGAGTGACTTATATAATTACACTAAGCTCATTATAATGACGAATAATAGCATGGGCATCAACCAGGTGAGACCCTTGATCTAACTGTGGACAGTAACCGAGCGTATAGGATACCTCTGCGTGACGCCCCATCTGCATATCCCCATTGCTGTCTCCAATTACAACGGTCTCCGCAGGATCGATATGTAATTCACGGCAAGCCAAGAGTGCTGCTTCTCCATCCGGTTTGCCCTGGGTCACCCGATCACAGCCCACAATGGAGGTGAAAAGGGAACGTATCCCCATCCAATCCAGATGTGTCTCTGCTGCCGCTGTACTGTCCGAAGTGACAACTGCCAATGGTATGTCCGCTGACCTGCAACTCTGTAAGAAAGCAAGTAATCCTGGCATCGGTTCAGCCGATTTCCTCTGCCTAACCTCTCGCATGGCTACACTTGAAAATTGGCGTATCGTTGTGATCGCTTCATTCCATGGTATGCCTGCTGCATATAACTGCCCGGCAAGCAATCCCGTGCACTCATCCACAGTCGCAATGGCAAGTGGACCTTGCGGATCATAGCCGACAATGTGACCTTCTGCATTATGAATGGTGCCCAGGACATGCTCCAGTTCAACCGTAAATGAAGCTCCAAGCTCATTCATACGTGATTGTAACTGACTCAGCAACGTCTCTGCCCACGGCCCCCATAGCTGGAGAAATTCCAGCAGTGTTCCATCTTTATCAAATAGGATACCTTTACATAGGATCTGCGCTCCATTCACTTGAAGCATAGCCATCCGTACCACCTCCATCAAGTTATGATATAAATGCATACAGCCCTTAATGCAGAATAATCAATACCTACTTGATGGTACTTAACCAAGCCAGTACCGTCTTGACGGTCTGATTCAGTTGTTCTTCTCCACTCACTTCTGGCTCGCCATCCCCTTTTTGATGACCATAATCACCAAACTGGGCGTGGTTACCACCTTCAATGGTGTAATATACCGTGTCTTCCGGAAGATACATCCGTCCACTCTGATACTTCGTGGCATTCACGACCTCATCTTTAGTACCCAGAATAGATAAAGCAGGTATTCCAAGTGACTTTACGCTTCCTTTTTCATCCGGGTAAGATGCCAAGAAGAAGATCCCGTGAAGTGCATCTGGATGTGCGGCTACATAACGTGCAGCCATGGACCCACCGAGAGAGTGTCCACCCATAACGAACTGTTCGTCCGGATATGCGGCCAGAATCTCATCTGCCAAGTTTGGCTTAAGCACTGCCAGGTTAACTGGCATCTTGGCAATGATGGTGTGATGACCCGCAGCAGCCAGCTCATGGGCAAGTGGTGCATAACTTTCCGGTTTTACCAATCCACCAGGATAGAAAAGTACACTTTTCCCCGTCGGTTTGTCTGGCACAAAATCAATCCAGTTCTCTTGTTCGCTCACGGTCACCTTATTGGCTGTTTCCATAGCTGTTTGAGCTGTCTCCTGTGGACCGTATGGTGTGAATAATTTCCACGCAACAAATCCACATCCAATGACAATGAGCGCCAGAAGTACGAGCAGGAATTTCCCGATGCCCCTCTTCTTGCGCCCTGTATTATACCGATTTCTCAACATTAATCACCTTTCTTCACTTCCGCAGGTGCCGCGGCTCACAGAATTGGGAGCCCTCGTTCATCAGGCTCCCCTTCTACGAATTAAAAAATATTATTCAGCCTTGGCCTTGCGGTAAGCATCCATATATTGTTCCGCTTTGCGACGGACATGACTCAGATCACCCGTCTTCACAGCTTCCGATGTCAAGTCGGAGCCGATACCTACAGCCACTGCTCCACCTTTGATCCAATCTCCCAGATTAGACAAGGATACCCCGCCAGTTGGCATAAAATTCGCCTGCGGCATAGGGCCCTTCATCGTTTTGATAATCGAAGGATCATACAGATTACCCGGGAACAACTTCACAATGTCCACGCCGAGTTCCAATGCGCGTTGAACATCAGCAATCGTCATCACACCAGGCAGAATCGGAATTCGATACAGGTTGCAGATCTGAACCGTATCCGGGTTCAGGGAAGGTCCAACGACAAACTCGGCACCCGACATGATAGCCGCTCTCGCCGTTTGCGGTTCAAGCACCGTTCCCGCACCAATAATCGCGAATTTCTCTGGATCTTGTGTGTTCCAATGGTATACACGGCTTAATTTTTCAATGGCTTTGAGTGCACTGGGTACTGTCATCGTAATCTCGATAACTTTAATGCCACCCGCAATCGCTTGCTCGGCCATGGCAATGACTTGATCAGCAGAATCTGCACGCAGAACTGCCACAACCCCATTGTCCGTAATCTTTTGCAACAGCTGAAGCTTCTTCATTTCATTCTCTCCCTTGTCAATGTGGTGGTTGTGTATACAAGCCTTACATTTAAGAACGAAGATGAGCCATATATGATTTCAGCAGCGACTAGCGCTCAACATGGGCAACATTGTTCAGCTTGGCCTCGACCTGCCCCCACGTCGGGAGCGCCTCCCAATCGCCAACAGCCTGTATAACCATGGAACCGGTCAAATTGCCGAGACGGGTTGCTTCCTGCGGGGAGTATCCTTTTAATATACCCGTTAAAAATCCCGCGCAGAATCCATCTCCTGCACCTACCGTATCCAGAACATGATCCGCCTTAAAGTACGGAACTTCAGTTAGGGTACCATTCGCCAATACGTAGGTCAAATCAGGGCCACCCTTCACAATGCACACAGCATTCATGGCAGATAAACGCTCAAGTACTTTTTGATCATTTTCTTCGTTATATAGAAGTTTCATCTCGTCCAGCCCCGGTAAAAAGTAGTCCGCCAGTTCAGCTATACGCAGTATAACCGGACGGGCCTCATCCGCAGACCATAGTTTGAGACGCAGATTCGGATCAAAGCTTACTTTCACCCCTGCCTGTTTGGCAATATGTATGGCAGCCTCTACCGTAGCAAGTCCCGACGGGCTTATCGCTGCCGTTATACCCGTAACGTGCAATATCTTCGCCCCGGCAATATAGTCGGGATCCAGATCATCAGGTGTGATCGCACTTGCAGCAGATAGTTTCCTATAATAATGCACCGAGGCTTTCCCGGAAGCGTTCTCACGAATCATCAAACCAGTGGGCTCGTGATCACTTAACCTTACCCGAGATACATCTACGCCTTCACCGCGAATGGCTTTCAGAATCATACTGCCGATCGGATCATTGCCCAAGCGTCCAAACCAACCACTGGTATGCCCCAGGCGGGATACGCCAATAGCCAGATTGCTCTCAGCACCTCCGAAAGACTTGTCCAATGTGGCTGCATATTCCAGCCCTCTTGTATCCTTGGCAGTCAGCAAACCCATACTCTCCCCAAACGTAATAATTTCCGGGCTTGGATAGGGACTCGTTGACATGATTTCTTCCCTCCTTATCGTTACATTCCCTCATCTTCTTTTTCTATTGTCATCCTCTATGCAACCGTTGTCAATCCCGTTGCGTTCATTTTGTTGTCACAGCTTTGAGAAAAGATAACGCTTACTAATGTGAATTAAATCACAATAGATAATGCACATCCATATTACCCTTATTACAGATGCAAATGACCTGGCAACCAGGGTCTATAAGGGGGCTACACCATGAAAAATCAGACACTGATCCGGGATGATCAGGAATCTTTCTTTTACAATCTGCGCTTTATGCTTATCGTCTGTGTCCTAGCTGGTAATGCACTTGAACCACTCATTACACGTTTTGCAGGAGCGGAAGCTCTGTTCCTGTGGATATATACGTTTCACATGCCACTCTTTGTGTGGGTAACCGGGTATTTTGCGACACACTCACTCCAAGGTGCATCTGGGCGAAACGTCCTGAAGCAGATTGCACTACAGTATGTACTGTTTCAGTCCTTATACGCACTAATGGACTTTACCGTATTCCACACACCCCATATGCGGCTATCCTTCTTTGCACCTTACTTGCTGTTATGGTTTCTCGCGAGTCATTTCTGTTGGCGACTGTTGCTTCGTCTGACGATTTCCTGGAAACCGATATATCGGCTGATTGGATCGATTGCGCTTGGTATAATTGCCGGGTATTTGCCCATCGACGGGTTCTGGCTCAGCTTCAGCCGTACGTTTGTATTTCTGCCGTTCTTTGTCATCGGTTATGACTATGGAGCAACCATCCGTTCACGTTTATTATCCGGTTGGGGGCGAAAAACCGCAGCCATCCTCTCTGCTGCACTGTTGGTATGGATCGGGTATGGGGGTTTGAATATTTCAACCGGATGGTTACTCGGCAGCATGACGTACGCCGAACTGGGTCACCACGAATGGTATGCCGGCATCTTCCGACTTGGAGTCTACCTATTGGAGATCGCATCGGCAGTACTGTTCTTGGCCTGGGTACCTTCCTTGACTTCCAGACTGACGGACCTTGGACGGCGCACACTCTATGTATTCCTGCTGCATGGGTTTCTCGTTCGTCTCGCGATCTGGTCCGGAGTCTACAGTTATATGGGAAGCTCGGCGTATATTCCAGTCATACTGGTCATTGCCATACTCTTCGCAGTCACACTGGCTCTGCCGGCTGTACGTCACACGTTCAAACCCTTAATTGAACCGGATATATCCCGATTTTCTTTCAATCGACATGAGGTGTTTAAACGATCGGCCTAACGCTCTGACGGATCTCTTCACCATCGATTCTATTCTAGTGTGTTGTTTCAGGCTGGAAATAAGGTGGTAAATTAGGGATACGCGCTACAAAAAACAACTTATCGTTGTAAGGAGTGATTTGTAATGGCACGTCAACCGACGTCAGAACGCAAGATGAGCCGTGAGGAAGCTGGCAGATTAGGTGGCAAAGCGACTTCCAAGAACCATGATCGAAGCTTCTACCAGATGATTGGAAAAAAGGGTGGAGAAGCGACTTCAGATGCCCATGACACTGACTTTTACAAGCAGATTGGACGCAAGGGCGGCGAAGCAACCTCCGAAACCCATAATAAGGAATTCTATCGTGAGATTGGACGCAAAGGTGGAAGCAACTAATGAATTCCGCTCGCCACATCGAAACATGATCATAGCTTTCCCGCAAATCAAGAAGTCTAATTCCATGAAAATGGTTTGAGGCTTCTTTCTATTGATTGTAGAAATATGACGACGGTTGTGATAGACTCAATAGAAAAACCGGGTGTTCACGGGTTTAAAGCAGCAAAGAATTTCACAAACTACGGGGAGCCAGACACCGGCAAACCGGTCCTTTTTTTTAGAGTACGGATGAAATTAAACGACAGATGCACTGCCATTTACTTTTCCATTCATGTTGCTCAATATTATATATTTGGGGGGAAACACACCATGTCAGCCAAGAAGATGCGTTCCGATATGATCAAAAAAGGTTTTGACCGTGCACCGCACCGGAGTTTGCTCCGCGCAGCGGGCGTTAAAGAAGAGGATTTCGGCAAGCCATTTATTGCCGTATGTAACTCTTACATCGATATCGTACCCGGCCACGTTCACCTGCAGGAATTCGGTAAAATTGTAAAGGATGCTATTCGTGAAGCCGGTGGCGTTCCATTCGAATTCAACACCATCGGAGTAGATGATGGTATTGCCATGGGACACATTGGTATGCGTTACTCGCTGCCAAGCCGTGACATTATCGCGGATTCCGTGGAAACGGTTGTATCTGCTCACTGGTTCGACGGCATGGTATGTATCCCGAACTGCGATAAAATTACACCAGGCATGATGATGGGTGCACTCCGCTGTAATATCCCTACCGTGTTTGTCAGCGGTGGACCGATGAAAGCCGGTCGTGACAGCAATGGTAAAGCTCTGTCCTTGACCTCTGTATTTGAAGGCGTAGGTGCTTACCAAGCAGGTAAAATCGATGATAAGAGCTTGCTTGAACTTGAACAGTTCGGCTGTCCAACATGTGGATCATGTTCCGGTATGTTTACTGCAAACTCCATGAACTGTCTGGCTGAAGCGATGGGACTGGCTATGCCAGGTAACGGAACTATCCTGGCTGTTGCTCCTGAGCGTCGTGAGTTTGTTAAACAATCTGCCAAACAACTGATGGAACTTATTAAAATGGATCTGAAACCACGTGATATCGTTACTGTAGAAGCGATCGATAACGCGTTTGCTCTGGATATGGCGATGGGTGGATCTACGAATACAGTACTGCACACGCTGGCACTGGCTCATGAAGCAGGCATTGAGTATCCAATCGAGCGTATCAATGAAGTAGCTAACCGCGTTCCTCATCTGGCGAAACTTGCACCTGCTTCCGATCTTCACATCGAAGACGTTCACAATGCAGGCGGCGTAAGCGCAGTGCTGAACGAATTGCTCAAGAAACCAGGCGCAATTCATGGGGACTGCATTACTGTAACGGGTAAAACGATCCGTGAGAACGTTGAAGGGAAAGAAATCCAGGATACAAATGTCATTCACCACTTGGATAACCCGCATTCCGAAAAAGGCGGCCTGGCTGTATTGTTTGGTAACCTTGCACCACAAGGCGCTATCATCAAAGTTGGTGCAGTTGATGCTTCGGTTGGCGGATACCACAAAGGTCCTGCCATCTGCTTTGACTCCCAGGAGCAAGCGCTCGAAGGCATTGCTAACGGCAAAGTAAAAGAAGGACATGTTGTTGTTATCCGTTATGAAGGACCGAAAGGCGGACCAGGTATGCCTGAGATGTTGGCTCCTACTTCCCAGATCGTAGGTATGGGGCTCGGTGCCAAAGTTGGTCTGATCACCGATGGACGCTTCTCAGGCGCATCCCGCGGAATCAGTATCGGACATATCTCTCCGGAAGCAGCTGAGGGTGGTCCAATCGCCTTTGTTGAAGAAGGAGACATCATCGAGCTGGATCTGAACAACCGTATCATCGAATTGCACATCAGTGACGAAGAGTTTGAACGTCGTCGCGCAGGTTGGAAAGGCTTTGAACCGAAAGTTAAAACCGGTTACCTTGCTCGTTATTCCAAACTGGTTACCAATGCAAGCAACGGTGGTGTACTGAGTATCTAATTTACGCTATCCTTTACTGGGCCTATTGGAAACAATCTAATAAATAAAGGGTTGCTCTTCTGCCAAATCTGGCGAAGGGCAACCCTTTTCTTTTGCTGGTTGGTATGATTAGTCCGTTTAGTTCCGCTCTGGCAGTATCTCTTGTTCAATCAACAACGATTCATCTCCGGATTCTTCTACCGATGCAGCCACCTGCATCGTATGTTGACCGTAACGTTCCAACAATATATCCAGCGGCATAGCAATCATCTTGGGTACCAATTGTTCTGTACGCTGTTTCAGACGTTTGGTTCCTGCAGGATGGATCACACTTAAGAGCAGTTTCAGGTATACTTTGGATGCAGCGCTGAACGGTCCAGGGGGCAATTCTTGTACGGTAAATCCAAATTTTTCCGGACCTCTGTTAATCATACTCACACCGTATATGGCTTTGGCAGAGCGTAACTCCGGTTCGAGTACCACCATGCGTGCCAGATCCGGCAATTGCTGTTCCATGGTCCGAATCATGCGAATAGCCAAATGCATACTGGAACGTGACGTCACTCCAAGTTCAAACAACTTCTGATTGTCAAAATGCAGTTCTATCACCGGATCTCCATTTAGAATGACATGGCCATCATTCATCTCCACCCGTGCTCCGTGATATACACGTAATCTGAAGTGCAGCATTGGGTCCTCTGGCGAAGCCGTCCGTAGATGATATAGCCAGTGGAACAACTTTTCCCAGCCCAACCATAAGGCAACAACGATTCGTTTCCATAGCTTCAATGGTGTTTGTAATTGCGTTTTGTTCTGGGATTCGCTCACTGTGATACCTCCCATCAACGTATCAACGCGTACACTTTGCAGCCCAAGCCGTTCAGCTTCCTGCAAGACGACTTCCAGCGCCTGAAGCATCTGCTCCGGCGCGTGTGCATCTGCACCAAGGGTCGTTCCTCGATCATGTAGCAGCATGACCTCTCCGCCTCTCAGTTCCTTCAGCATCCGTTCAGTCAATCTCTGGGCACCTACTCGGCTTCTCCAGTCTTCAAACATGGAAGACCACAGTACAATCTTTCGTTCTTTCTTGCTGAAAAAATCAAACAGATTCATAATCCCCCACGGTGGACGATAATAACAAGTCTTCACGCCGGTTACTTCATGGATAATCTGACCTGTTCGCTGAATCTGATCACGAACAGTACGCGGCCGCATAAGCCAGTTTGTCTTGTGAATATAATTATGAATGCCAATAAGATGACCCTCGTCATGTATGCGTTGTATGAGTTCAGGATGACTCGCAGCATGTTCTCCAACGACAAAAAATGTGGCTTTTGCTTGATGCTGACGAAGCAGATCGAGCAATCTTGGCGTATAATGTGGATCTGGCCCATCGTCAAACGTTAATGCAAATTGTGTATCACTTCTTCCCCGTCGAAATACACGAAATCCAAAAAGCCTGCTAATCAAACTTGGAATAAAGGCGTAAAAAGATGAAAGATACAATAACCACAGTAGAATACTCTGAAGTATCATTGTCATGTTGCAAGCTCCCCACTTCTCCTGCTGAATTGCGGTGCACTATGGCACTATCTAAAATAAACCGCCTTTAATTTTATCATAGTTTAGACTTTTCTTGAATCCTGTTTTCCCAAAAAGATAGCTATCGTGTACAATATATACATTATAATGAACTGCCTGCAAAGGAGCCATGTCCATGCTACCGCTTTACAAAAAATACGGGCGAACTGTCTTTGATATCGCTTTGCTCGTATTAACCGTGTACGTAATCATGTACAGTTTTAGCCAATTATACCATGTGGCTGCACCGGTCTTTCTATCATTCATTGTGTATTGGATGATTGAACCGCTGGCCAAATTTTTACATCGCAAAGGATTGCCCAAGACACTTGGAGCCGCCATCTCCGTCTTGTTGTTTCTTGCATTAATTGTCGCTGCCTTTTTTGGGGTAGGCTTGATTATCATTTCACAAATTTCCAATCTTCAAGATAATTTCCCCGTATACATTGAAATGATACAACGTGAATTCACCAATCTGGTGTTATTCATTCAGGACAAGTCAGACGCTCTCCCTGATGGAGTTATGGAAAAAGCGAATGATTATTTTGCAACACTGACCGGGTTCCTGTCCAAATGGGTAACGAGCGGAGCTCAATTCGTCGTAGGCTTCCTCAGTTCGTTCTCATCGTTTATTACGAACTTCGGAATTGCGATTATTCTAGCCTTCTTTCTCAGTATCGAGATTGAATCCTGGCGCAAGTTCGCCCGTGCGAAAACGCCCAAAACATTAAAGTTAGCTATTGAATTCATGCGTAATCACGTGTTCAAGACAATCCGCTCGTATTTGAAGGCACAGATGATCATGATGCTCATTACGTTTGTATTGATTTATGCTGGTTTGTTGATTTTGGGAACCTCTAACGCCTTTACGATTGCGGCAGTCTGTGCAGTTTTTGATCTGGTACCATTGCTTGGCGTTCCTGTTGTATTCATTCCATGGATCGTCTACTTGTTCATTATAGGCAATAGTAGCCTGGCGATCGGCCTGATTGTGATTCTGGCGGTGACGATGCTGACACGGCAGTTGTTGGAACCGAAGATATCGGGTAACTCGATTGGTGTATCTTCGGCGTACTTGATGCTTTCGTTTATGCTGATTTCCCTTTCGATCTTTGGCCTGGCTGGTGTAGTGTTATCTCCAGTGCTCCTGATCCTTCTGAAAGAACTGTTACAACAAGGGTATCTGCAAAAGTGGATTCACCTGCCAAAAGATGAATTTGAGTCCTCTCCATTAGTAATGGACCCACCCGTTAATAAGGCCTCATCGAATTCTGCCGAATCTACTGTACAACGTCCCGTTCCTGCGAAGAATCATGAGGACTCAGCCAAGTAGTCCATCACCTTCCTGAAGAGTGCCGTCGCCTGATGTTGGCTGTCAGGAGAGACATTTTGAACAAGAACAGCTACAGCATATCTGGGTTGTTCTACCGGTCCATAACCAATGAACCATTGATTGTTGCGCTTCTCTCCATGTTTCTGTACCTGAGCTGTACCTGATTTCCCTGCAACATGCCACCGTGCACGCTGCAGGGATTTTCCTGTTCCCTCACGAACTACCTTATTCATCCAGGATAACAGTTTATGCGCTGTTGCGGGAGCAATCTGTCCTGATGCTGAAGGTGAATCATGCAAGGGCATCTCCAGCATGGTGCCACCATCCGCATATCGGATGCGCTTAACGAGACGTGGGGCACTAACCTTTCCATCATGTAACAGTGTCACAATCAGATTGGCGGCTTGCAGCGGTGTGACCAAGACATCTCGCTGACCGATGGCTGTCTGTATTTTCGCACCTTCATCAGCATCAGTAACAGCCTCTGTTCTCACACGCCCTTGATCCTCATGATCAAAGTGTCGTAACACGGGCATTCCTGCCATCTGCTTCCCCTCCCAGCCAATCGGACGCGCGAGTCCCAGACGATCAGCCGCGTTCTCCAGTTGTTCCATACTAAGCCTGCGCGCCGTTTCAGCGAATACGATGTTGCAAGACTCAGCGAATCCTTGCTCCAGATTCAGGTCTCCATGGCCATGCTCCTTCCAGCAAGACAGCCCATATCTTCCGTACTCACCACCGCAATGGAATTCTTCTCCGTTAGAAACCGCATGATACTCCAAAGCAGCAGCGGCAGTGACAATTTTGAAAATGGAACCCGGTACGGCTCCCTGTACTGCACGATTCCCCCAGGCCGATTGCTTGGGGTCCACATGTTGTGGCTGATAGAAAGGGCGTGAGATCATGGCGCGAACATCTGCGTTAGCGGCATCTAACACAACAATGGCCCCTTCTTGTAATCCAGATTCTTGCGTCAACTCCTCCAACCTACGCTGTAACTCAGCATCCACTGTGGTTTCTACACGTAAAGGATAATGGCTATTGGTCGGTGCAATGACATGCGGCTGAATATCAGGGATAATCTCTCCACCACCCGAGACCATGCGTGATACAAGCGTAGGGCCAATTCCCCTTAACAGGGGTTCAAGTGTCCTCTCCAGTCCGGCTGCTCCTGATTTCATAGCAAATGGCTGTTTTACTTCATCCTGATGCCCAGTTAGAACTTTGGAGGACTCAGGCTGTTCAGCCAGATAACCCATCCACTGCATTCCTGTATGCCCCTGAAGATACCTTGTCATCATCGGATAGATGCCAGCTCCTTGCAGGTGCAAACTACGTAGGCGCTCCACCTGAGCAGCGGTCAAATGAACCGGCTGATGTGTACCTGCTGTCCAGAAATGAGGAATACTTTCCTGAATCCACTCCTTCTTCAATTGATCCAGATCGGTATGTAATATAGCTGCTAACTCTGTCATCTTGGGGCCTTCTAATGTCCCATGCTTGCGTAATTTCGCTAATGGATCTGCCCGTGGAAAAAGAACCAATCCCCATTGCAGCTTACCAGTCAACGCTTCACCCTTGTAATCCGTAAATTGTCCCCGCCCCGGGTCAAGCATCACCCCGCGTTCACGCTGCAATACAGACATTTCACGTACCGTTCGATGAAATCCAGGCATCGTCTGATTCACCTGAACAATCTGGACCCATCCCAATCGTAATATAAGCAATCCAAAGACTAGAGTTAGAAGAATACAAGTTATATAGATTCGCCGTTTCGCAAGGAGATGCATCCCAATCTCACCTTTTTTCATTTTGACCATATTATTGCTGATATGACTTGGAATTATCCGGTAAACCAAAAGAAAACCTGTCCCATGTGCGGGACAGGTTATCCTCATTTCAACCTTGGCTTGTTACACCGTAAAGCGTGACAAGGTTTCTTTCAGTTCAGTAGACACATTCTCCAGTTTGCCAGACAGATTGACCAGCTGGTTACTGATATTTTGCTGTTCACTGCTCAAGGAAGCTACTTCTTGAGACGTTGCAGAAGATTCTTCAGCTACAGCGCTGACATTGCTCATGGCTTCAGACAACGTACCTTGGGATTGGTTTAATTCTCCAATAGAACCTGTCACCATGCCCAGACGTTCCACAAATGCACCCATCTGTTCCTGTACGGAAGCAAAGATGACGTTGGTGTCTTTAACCGCATCCATCTGTTCCTTGAATAACGGATAGGCTGCAGACAGTGCATCCACGGTCTCATTCATTTCAGTCATGATTTTGTCTGTGATCTCTCCTACCATCTCAATCGATTGTCTGGATTGAGCCGCAAGCTGACGAACCTCATCTGCCACCACCATGAATCCACGTCCGGCTGCACCGGCACGTGCTGCTTCAATGGTCGCATTCAGGGAAAGGATATTCGTCTGTTTCGTTATGTTTTGCAGCACTTCAAGCACTTTCAGAACAGAGGACGTACTCTCTTTCAGCGAATCAACCTTATTCACCAGTGCACCAATCATTTCTTCTGTCTTCTGGGTCTTGGTCATCAACTGATTCAGATGTTGTGTTCCTGTCTGACTGGACTTCTCTACATGACGAGCGGAATCACCCATCTGTTCATTAGCAGCGATTACACTCTGCATCTGACGAGAGATATTGTCAGTTAATTCATTACCACGTTCCGCTTCGGTTGCCAAACTGCCTGCACCGCCTGCGATCTCTTCTGTAGCTACGGCGATCTCCGAAGCAGATACAGCCGTTTTCTTGGATGCACTGCTCAGCTCAGAGGCCGTATCCAATACTTCCTGCGCAGAACGATTCGTTTGTTCAACCAGCTTTGTGATCTGCTCCATCATCAGATTAAAGGCGGTAGAGAGCTGACCGATTTCATCTTGGGAGCTGTAAGGTGTACGAACTTTAAGATTACCTTTCGAACCTTCCTGCATCAGGTCTTTCAATTTACCAAGTGGACGAGCGATCATACGCACCATCCAGACCCCGATCAATACTGCAATCCCCGCATCAATCAGCGCCATCCACAAGGTCAGGGTCAGAATGCCTTTTGCATCCTGAACCAAAACAGAGGTAGGTATCATGCCAACCAGTTTCCAATTCGATGTATCCATCGTACTGTATACAGCCAGCATTTCCGTAGATTTGCCATCTACCATATAATCCGTATTCGTACTACCTGCTGGTTCGGTCAACTCTTTGACAAATGCAAGCTCTGTATCTTGACCCGTACCATCCGAGATGGAGGATGCCACCACTTTATTATCCGGAGCAATCAGTTGAAGAATAGCTCCTGGCCCCAGATCAAGCGATTTCAATTGTTGCTCCAGAACTTCCAGTTTCAGTTCAATAACCAGAACATACGACTGAGTAGTCCCTTGCAGGTTTTTCATGGAACGTGCAATGCTGAACGTTGGCGTTGAGCCATCTTCCTTGATCTCTGTTGGAAGCCAGCGATAACCGCCCGCCTCAATCAACTCACTGTACCATGCTTCCTGGCGAATGCTGCCCATGGATGAACTGTTGCTACCGGTACCCATAATGGACTTTGTATCGTCCGTAGGTACCAAATAAATCGCTTCCATGGATTTATTCGTAAATGCAATATTGGACAATTGTTTATTGATCGAACTTGAATTTATGAATGTATCATACGCAGTCAGATTTTGATCTGACATTTTTTGTAACAAGGACTGCATTTCCGGATCAAAGAAAATCTGTGTGGATGTATCCACAAATCTCTCCAAAATAATGTCCATTTTTTGTTTGGTCTGATCAATGGTCTCCTGATTGGCACGCGAGGCATTTTTCTCTATCGTACCCTTGGCTTTTGAATAGGATAATAGACCTAAACTCACTACAAAAATCATGATCCCCGCAAAAAAGATCAAGAACAGTTTAACCCCTACGGATTTAACCGGATTTGCCTTCCTAATTTGTTTGAAAGAAGACCCTCCAAGGTTTTTCCAATCCCGGTTTTTTAATTGTTTTTTTACCCAACCGGTCTTGATCCAGCCCAGCTTCAATTTACTACGATCAAACTTAAGTAATTTTTTCCCATTCCCTTTAATTTTACTTTTACCTACTTTTTCTTTCTTCACTTTCTGAACCTGCTCAGGATTAACCTGCTCGGCTTTTGTCACTTGCTCCCCACTGTCTTTCTGCTTCTTTTGAACCATTCCCATTCACCTGCCAGTTATTTACTTGTTGGATTTTTCTTTCTCTCCCCTATAAATATGTAGTATTCGACAGCTTTCTTCGTTCCCCTTTCATATCCCAGAAATATTTTACAACTTTATTCCTATTTTTCTATAAAAAAAAGACCCCCATATGCCGATAAGCGGAGGTCCTACATGTTGATTTCATAACATTATTTTGTTAAATCATAATACAATATTGCTACATTGTAGGTATTTGAACCTATTTCTTTTTTCTCATCATATCAAAATACGAAACCGGCTGATCCACCTTCATTTTAATCAGTTGCAACGGGTGACGAGCAGCATCGAGAACATTGCCCTCTTCATCCTGTATTTCACCGACGAGCTGTTTGAAAAAGTGACCTCCCGGACCGAAAAATTCGATTTCCTGTCCTGGTTTGAAGTGATTGCGCTGTTGAATGGTTGCCATTCCTGTTTCAGCATCATACCCCATGACCAATCCAGCGAAGTCAAAAGGCACGGCCTTTTCTTCTGGTTCATAGATATGATCTTCATGATCTGGTGTATCATAGAAAAATCCGGTATTCAACGGACGATTCGCCGCTTTGTTCATTTCTTCAACCCATTCAGGTTTCAGAACATAATTCTCCGGGTCGGCCATATAGGCATCAATAGCTTGACGGTACACGTTAACCACAGTTGCCACGTAGTGGATCGATTTCATACGTCCTTCGATCTTGAAACTGTCCACGCCCACATCAATCAACTCTGGGATATGACCAATCATGCACAGATCCTTAGATCCCATGGAGAATGAATTATCCTGTTCCTGGAACAGGGGAAGCTGATTCTCACCCAGTTTGAATGGGGCAGGCGCCTTCATCTGCATGTCCTCTTCGCTGACCCACACCGTATCTTCTCTCACATCCTCGAACAGATCATACTTCCAGCGACAAGACTGGCAACAGCCACCCCGGTTGGAGTCCCGATCCGTAAAATGGTTGGAGAGCACGCAACGTCCGGAATACGAGGAACACATTGCCCCGTGAATAAAGGCTTCAATTTCAATATCCACATTGGCCTTGATCTCTTCAATCTCTTCGAAGCTGGTCTCACGTCCGAGAACAACTCGCGGGAGTCCTTCATCTTTCCAGAACTTCACGGCTTGCCAGTTGAGTGTGGATTGTTGGGTACTCAGATGTACCTCAAGGCCCGGCACAGCACGAAGGGCTACCTCAATAATAGCTGGATCAGCTACGATGATCGCAGAAATTCCCGCATTATAGAGGTTTTGCAGGTATGTTTCGATCCCCTCAACATCCTCATTATGTGCATAGATGTTTGTCGCTACGAACACCTTAGCTCCATACTTTTTGGCAAACTCCACACCTTCACGCATCTCTTCAAAGCTAAAGTTATCCGCGTTGGAACGCAGTCCATAGGCCTGTCCACCGATATATACGGCATCTGCACCGTAATGGATCGCAAATTTCAGTTTTTCCAGATTACCCGCCGGAGCTAACAGCTCCGGTTTGTCCAGACGGTTACGTTTACCCGAGAACTTCCGCTGTACCGCCACTGTTTCCATTCTGTTCACCTCATCTATTAATACACTTGTTCTTTATAGAAAAATCCAAACGACAATTCACGTTCAGGGTCCTGTAACTCCCGCACCTCAGCGAGCCACTCTTCAGAGAACGCATAGGCATCAGCATCGGCTACATAACTGTCAATCGCTGTCCGATATGCACGTACAACAGCTTCATTGTAGGTAAGTGATTTTAACATACCTTCAATTTTGAAACTGTGCACACCCGCCTCCATCAACAGATGGAGATCTTCGAGGATACATATATCCTCTGAGCTCATAATGTGTGTACCGTTAATGTCCTCATAGATCGGGAATTTCTCATCCCTGCGTTCAGCTTCGATCAGGAACAATCCCCGTTCTTTGCCCAGATGTCCCTCTACCGGCCGTCCTTGATGAGCCATGTAACTTTGTACCAGACTGCGCTTGGAATGATAAATATTCGTCATGCCATGCACCTGAACCTGGGCCTCCACCTTCAAAAAAGGAACCATTTCCGTCAACTCGTCCATATTCAACTCACGGGCAAGCACAACACGACTCGCTCCCTTAGTTCCCCAATAGTTGGCTGTAGCATAGTTCGTTGAAGTCATCTCCGCATTCCAGTGCAGCTTCACATGTGGCGCGTATTCCTTCATGGTAGCCAGCACGGATGGATCATTAAATTCCACACCATCAATACCGATTCTGCCAAGTGCTTGAACATATTCAGGCAATTCTTTCAACAGCTCGTTGGACATCAGATTAGTCATGGATACATACACACGTGCCTGATGCTTGGCTGCAATGGCAACCACCTCTGCTGTCTCTTCCATGCTAAAGCTGCCTGGGAGACGCATGCCGAATCGATCGTCTCCAATGACCAGAGCATCTGCTCCTGCCTGGAGCAGCACTTCTGCCTCTTTCACATTCGCTGCTGTAACGAGCAGTTCATGTTTCTTACTCATATAATCCCCTCCGCTTATTGCGCAGCCTTACTTTTGGCTATATTTTGCTGGTGTTCCTTATACGTTTTTGCAAATAGATGTCCAGACGAGCCATCCTTTTTTGTCACATAGAACAGATACTCCGAAGCTTCCGGATTTAGCGCTGCCTCAATGGACGGAAGACTTGGACTGGCAATTGGACCTGGTGGCAAGCCTTTGTTCAGATACGTATTATAGGGGCTCTTCACCTTTAGATCCTTGAAAAACAATCGTTCCTTCGGTTTGTCGAGCAGATATTGCACGGTAGCATCAATCTCCAGCTTCATATCCTGATTGATCCGATTGTAGATTACACCTGCAACCAGAGCACGCTCCTCATCCACCACAACTTCTTTCTCCACGAGTGACGCAATCGTCAGCAGTTCATGCAGGGAAAGTTTCTTTTCCTGGAGCTTGGCTTCCAAATCAGGAATGGAATTAATCTTGGTCTGGAATTCTTCCAGCATCCGTTGCATCACATCATGCGTGGAACTTCCCTTTTTCAGCTCGTATGTCTCCGGGAATAGATAACCTTCCAATACGTAGCGAAGTTCTTCATCCATTGGAATATCTTTGATGATATCTACATCAAAGGCCGAAGGATCATTGGCCAGCTTGATGAATTCATCCCGATCTACAACATGCTCATAAGAAAGCTTACCCGCCATTTGCAGAACGTTATAACCCTCCGGAATCGTAAATTTCACCATTTCCTCCGGTACAACTTCACCACTACTCAGCTTGCTAACAATCTCATCATATGTCACGCCAGGATTCATAGAATATGTACCCGCCATGAAATTAGAACCTAGTTTCTTCCACTTTAAATACCCTTTAAAGGTTAACCCGCTTCGAATGAGGCCTTCTTCTTGAAGCTGATCCGCGATTTTCGAAGTTCCCGATCCGCTCTTAATCTCGAATACGACCGGTTCTGTAGAAGCTTTCACGGGACGCATCATACTCCATACATAACCGCCTGCGCCTCCGGCAAGAACTACAATGATAAGCAGTATGACTACGATTGCTTTCCCTTTCAAAAAAGAAACAACTCCTTTACACAACCAAAAAGAGCGGACTTCTCCGCCCTCCCGGTTTCTTCAATTTGAAGCTGATTAATCTTCGTCAATGGGGAGTGTACATTCATCATACAGTTCCGAGATGTTCTCCCACTCATCATCATCGTCGATCGTAACTAACTCTGGCATGATCTGGTCTTCACTTCCAGGTGATACCCGCAGAAGTTCAACCTCGTCATAAGGTCGCAACGAACTGCGGAGCACCGCGTATTGCTGACCGCCGACTTCGAACTCAGCCAACAAGTCATACGGTTGTGATTTACCGTTCTCTTCTTCGAGCTCAACATGAGCACCGAATGCCAGACGCAGTGAATCTGTCCATTTCAGGTCTTTGCGGCTATATTCCGTCATTTAGTTCGCTTCCTCTTCATCTTCAGCAAGAAATGTATTAAACGTCTCCTCGACGATATCCCATTCGGCATCATCTTGGATGACGAAAAGTTTAATATCGTCGCCCTCTTCTTCATAACGGAATGCATATACATCCGTTTCGCCATCTTCAGGTTCAACCGGAGCAACCATCATGTACTTGGCCTCCGATCCATCTACTTCAAACTTCATGATGACTTCGAATTCCTCTTCATTACCCTCGTCATCCGCAATGTAAATAATTTCCGCTTCTTCTTCCATACCCAGTTGATCTTCAGCCATTGTTGATCCCCCTCACCTTCTACTATTGGCATCCAAATAATTTTGCAAAATCAAGCTTGCGGCCATTTTGTCCACAACCTGCTTGCGTTTTTTCCGACTGACATCCGCTTCGATCAGCGTACGTTCTGCTGCCATGGTTGTCAGCCGTTCATCCCAAAGGTGAACAGGTAAATTCAGTTCATCCCGCAGGCGTTCGGCAAAAGCAATGCATATCTCACCGCGCGGTCCTACGGTGCCGTTCATGTTTTTGGGAAGTCCGACTACGATCTCACTAATCTCATGCTCACGCACAAGTTCGGCAATCCGAGCGAACTCGCCTTCATCACGGCGGCGTTCTAGCACTTCCAATCCCTGGGCAGTCCAACCGAAGGCGTCACTCGCGGCAACTCCGATTCTTCGGTCCCCATAGTCCAAACCTAATATTTTCATCCATGCTCTCCCATCCTGGGGCCTGCTCAGATCGATTACAAATAATCGCCTTCTCAAGCTTCAGGCTGTCTTCTGTCGGTTCATTTCCCGCTGTCTGCATGGCTGCAACACAGCGGAAGCGGCGTACATTACCGGTGATTGGCCAGATAGGAACGTACAAGCTCTTCAATCAGCTCATCGCGCTCCTTTTTACGGACCAGACTACGTGCGTTGTTGTGACGAGGAATGTATGCCGGGTCTCCAGAAATAAGATACCCAACAATCTGGTTGATCGGATTATACTCCTTATCGACCAATGCATCATATACCGTGAGAAGAATCTCTTTGGATGATGCTTCCTGTTCGTCACCTTTCACATTAAATTTAACCGTCTTATCCATGGAGTCCATTGATGACACCTCGCTCCTGCATGAACATGGGGACCATGTCCTGCCGAATTGATTTCTGTTTATATAATAACATATTCTGACTGCCACAAGTAAACAAAGGATAAGGCAATTGTGTTTTTTGCTTGTCCTTTACTGGCTTCAGCATATTGCATCAGTCGGATTCCACTCGCTCTCAGGTACAAAAGTTGGACGGGAAGAAGCATCCCGATCCAACCTCCGTATAAACGAACAGAACCTTTCGAACTATATTTTGGCCCTTTGAAAGCCCTAGTTCGATTTATGCAGTATGCCCGCTAACCAGCGAAACCGCCAGTTTCAGCGCTTCATCCAGCTTGGTCGCATCCTTACCTCCGGCTTGCGCCATATCTGGACGTCCACCGCCACCGCCGCCGCATACTGCTGCGACTTCTTTGACGATTTTGCCTGCGTGTAATCCTTGTTTTACTTGTTCAGCAGGTACAGCTACAACAAAATTCACTTTGCCGTCAGCTGGAGCACCCAATACGAGTACCGCGTTAGGCAATTTTACTTTCAACTCATCTGCCACTGTACGCAGCGCATCCATGTTCGGAGCATCTACGCGTGCTGCCAGTAACTGTGTATTTCCTGCTTGTACCACTTGATCCGTCAATTGACCCGCTTCCATGGCACTCAGCTTGCTTTGCAGGGATTCAGTCTCTCTGGCTGCTTCTTTCAGTTGTTGGTTCAGACCTTCAATCCGTTTAGGTACATCAGCCACATTTGCTTTGAGCAGTGCTGCTGTTTGTTTGAGCAGTTCCAACTGGCTTTCCACATACAGATATGCGCCGCGGCCAGTTACAGCTTCGATCCGGCGTACGCCGGAGCCAATTCCACTCTCGCTCACCAGTTTGAAGATTCCAATCTCTGAAGTATTATTTACGTGACAGCCGCCACAAAGTTCCAAACTGTAGTCTCCGACTTGAACAACACGTACAATATCTCCATATTTTTCGCCAAACAGGGCCATTGCACCCATTTCTTTAGCTTCATCAATAGCTTTCAGTTCGATGTTCACGTTCAGACGATTCCAGATCTGTTCGTTCACCTGGCGCTCAATTTCTGTCAACTCTTCCGGCGTAATGCTGCCGAAGTGAGAGAAGTCAAACCGCAGACGCTGTGGCTCTACGAGCGATCCTGCCTGGTTTACGTGTGTGCCGAGCACATCTTTGAGTGCCTTGTGCAGCAAGTGGGTTGCTGTATGGTTTTTGATAATGTCGCCACGTTTCGCTGAGTCTACTTCGGCGTTGATCACATCACCTACACGCAGTTCGCCAGACTCCACAGTCACCAGATGTACATGTTGTCCGAGTGGAGCTTTGAACAAGCCTTGTACTTTTGCTGTTACACCAGCACCTCGCAGCAAGCCCTGATCACTCACTTGACCGCCACTTTCCGCGTAGAACGGAGTCTTGTCCAGAACAACCTGACACGTTTGTCCTTCGCCTACAGATTCAACAAGGGCGTCACCAGCTACGATGGCTACCACTTTTGCTTCCGTCAACAGGTCAGTATAACCAACAAACTCGCTTTTAACCTCCAGGTCAGCAAGTGGTCCGCCTTGAACTTTCATGCTCTCGTTCTCTTGACGCCCAGCACGTCCAAGCTCACGTTGTTTCTGCATGGAAGCATCAAAACCTTCACGGTCCACAGTCAGACCATGCTCTGCAGCATAATCTTCTGTCAGGTCAAACGGGAAACCGTACGTATCATACAGTTTGAAAGCTTCAGGTCCGCTAATAACGGTGCGTCCTTCGGATTTGGCAGCGCCGCTGATATCAGCCAGAATAGCAAGACCATCTGTTAGTGTTTCGTGGAAACGCTCTTCCTCGGTTTTGATTACTTTGGCGATGAACTCTTGTTTGTCTACTACCTCAGGGTAGTACATGCCCATCACTTCACCAACGGTTGTTGTCAATTCATACAGGAATGGACGGTCAAGTCCAAGCACTTTTCCATAACGAACTGCACGGCGAAGCAAGCGGCGGATGACATATCCACGTCCTTCATTACTTGGCAGAACGCCATCACCTACTGCAAAGGCAACTGTACGGATATGATCGGCAATGACTTTCAATGCAACATCAATCTCTACGCTGTCGTTATATTTCACACCCGCAAGAGCGGCTGTTCTCTGAATCATCGGTTGGAACAGGTCTGTGTCAAAGTTGGAATCCACATTTTGCAGAATGGAAGCAAAGCGCTCCAAACCAGCACCTGTATCAATATTTTTGTTAGGAAGCGGTGTGTAGCTACCATCTTTGTTATGGTTGAACTGGGAGAATACCAGGTTCCACACTTCCAGATAACGTTCGTTTTCCCCACCTGGATACATTTCAGGATCACTCATGTCGTTTCCGTAAGCTTCGCCTCGGTCATAGAAGATCTCGGTACAAGGTCCACATGGGCCTTCGCCGATATCCCAGAAGTTTTCATCCAATTTAATGATACGCTCAGCAGGCAGTCCTACTTTTTCGTTCCACAGTTTGAAAGCTTCTTCATCTTCCGGATATACCGTTACGGAAAGACGTTCCGGATCGAATCCGATCCACTCTTTGCTGGTCAAAAATTCCCAAGCCCATGTTACGGTCTCTTCCTTAAAGTAATCTCCAATGGAGAAGTTGCCGAGCATTTCGAAGAACGTATGGTGACGACGCGTTTTACCAACATTCTCGATATCATTGGTACGTATACATTTTTGGGAGTTCGCAAGACGCGGGTTCTCCGGCTTTTCACGTCCGTCAAAATATGGTTTGAGCGGTGCCATACCTGCATTAATCCACAAAAGAGAAGGATCGTTGTGAGGTACGAGCGATGCGCTCGGCTCGATTTTGTGACCTTTACTTGCAAAAAACTCTATCCATTTGGACCGGATTTCACTGGCTTTCATACTGGATGCCCCCATTAAATTATAATAGTCCGTTGCGTATTCGCTCCGGTTGGTCAACATTGTTTTTGTAAAAATAAACACAAAAAACGCCCCTGAATAATCAGGGACGATGTTATCGCGGTACCACCCTGGTTATTGCTGTTCATCCCTTGCTGCCCGGACAAACAAACAATCTCCTCGTTCATGCGAAATAACGGTCGCTCCCGGCAGGGTTGTCCTGCACTCCGAAATTAGCTTTCCGCCGCTTCATCTTTCAAGACTCTTCCAGCCATCAGTTCAGGCTCACCCTGATCCAATGAAGTCTATTCTCTGAGGAAAGGAACCCTCGGCGTACTTTATTTCATCATCGATTTCATGTTCTAAACATACACACTCATTATATCGATAGCACAAGCGGGTGTCAACGCGGCCGCGTTGATGTTTTAACCCTGATATTTAGTCGGTCCTTCGTTTGATGTAATAGGCGAAAAAGTGCTGCACAATCACCTTCAGCACGGCAAAAACAGGTACTGCCAAAATTAAACCTACAATGCCTGCCAGTTCACCTCCGACGAGCAGTGCAAATATAATCGACAGTGGATGCAGATGCAACGTACGTCCCACCACCTGAGGAGAAATAACATTACTCTCCAACACTTGGCACAGTGTGTTCACTATGACAACAAGCAGTACCATTTTAAACGATACGGTTGATGCCATGACGACAGCAGGAGCAGCTCCAAGGAACGGCCCCAGGTAGGGCACAATGTTAAACACAGCTACAATGCTTGCAAGCAGCAGGGCATACGGCATATCAATGACGATATAACCAATGTAGGCAAAGATACCAACAATGACACAGACAATAAACTGTCCCCGAATGTAGTTCCCCAGTGCAGTATCGATCTCTTTCATCACCGAGACAATCGCTTTACGACGTGAACGCGGAAGATACGCCACAATGGTGCGCTCAAATACCTCAAAGTCTTTTAACATATAAAAGATCAGAAATGGCACGATAAACACATTAAATAACACATTAATGGTCGCCCCGATATTGTCCATTAACACGGTAATTCCCTGAGTTAGTCGATCCTCCATCTGAAAAAACCAACTGTTCATGCCTGTTCGCACACTTGGCGGCATTAATTTGTGATCCATATTGTTCATCAGGCTCTGTGCACGCATGGATAGTTCCGGCATATGCTCGTTAAGTTCCCCCAGCTGTTCAATCAATACCGGAATCACATTCATCAGAATGACACCGATGCAGGTCAGGAAAAAGGCATATATGAGTAGTACCGCAATCGTACGCGGCACTTTGCGCCCTCCCAGCATGCTGACAATCGGATTGAGTACATAAGATATGATAAGGGCTACGATAAAGGGAGCCAAAACTGTTTTCAGGAACGCATATATGTGAAGCAGTAAAGGCCGCAGCAGCCATATAAAATATAAAATAATCAATCCGAGCAGCAGCCAGATCGCGTAACGGAACAGCTTGTTTTTTGTTAATTGCTCCACTTGCATCTCTCCTTTTGGACTGGCTCTGAGAGTCAGTATATGTAGGAAAGGTAATATTTATTAACACAGCGCAGAAGTGGAAAGGAGCAATCCAACATTTTTTCTTAAACCAAAAAAACGCCTCCTTCATCAGAGAAGGAAGCGCATTTTGCAGCACGGGTTAGCATATAATCATTCATGTGCTACCCGAACCATTATGTAACCACATCTATATGCATCTGCCAACAATTAACGACAGCCCCCATGACAGACATTATCATGAAACCGCATATAGAGGAAGTTATCCTGCTTGTTAAGAAGAAGCGTGAAGATGAGGGAAGTCTTGTGGCAGCTCGTCCCCGAAAAACAAATCATCCAGGGAGCTCAGCGTACCGTCTTCTTCCACCTGATATACAGACATTTTCTCACCGTTCACCGTTAATTCGATAAAGCATCCCCAGCAATAAAACTGGTGGGAACCAATTTTCCCGATATCTTTGGAACTACAGTTTGGACATTTCATATTCATTCACCTATCCATTAACAGAATGAATGGCATTTTCCAAGCGTTGTTCACTCAGAGACGGCACCATAATGGCACTTTCCCCGATGGACATATCGCTTGTACATGGCAGCCATTTGCGGCCCTCGATCAGATCGGACACAAAACCGTCCGTAATTTCAATCCCTATTATTGTATTTCCCAACTCTTGGTCAAAATAAACATCGGAGACACGCCCAAGCAGCAAACCTTCTTCGGTGAGCACGGACATCTCCTTCAATTTAGACCGACCGAGGAGGTACGTGTATTTTATGTCGTCGGCTCCCGTCTTGCGGACAGCCTGTTGATTACGGATCATGACGGCATCTTCGCCGTAGGCAACGATATCTTGCCACTGCACGATTTTGACGTGATTGGTAAACAGACCTTTGTTCTCAAGCTCAATACCTTCGATCTCCCAATCATCATTCACAATGAAATCCTGGATTTTACCGACCTGCTTCCCGTCCTCAACATCAAAAACGGCAAGTCCGATCATTTCCTGAAGCTTCATCGCTGGGTCCCCCTCATCTTCTTATCATTAAATAGGCGCGGCGCTATTGCTAGGTATGCCCAATGTTGATGAGTGGCAATCAGACGCCGATCATCAAAACCGCTTCTATCCAACCGATGAAATGGAACTTCTTCCCTCCTTCTGTTCCATGTGTAAAGTTCCCCTTAGGGTCTATTACGCAGTCGTCCAAGAATGGTTCCAATTTTTTCGGCGGTTATCATGATTTCTTCCGTAGTATTACCCAATCCCCAGCTAAATCGAATCGCAGAGTGTAAAAATGTTTCAGGTAATTTCATCGCTTTCAGCACATGAGAGACTTCAAGTGACCCGGAGGTGCAGGCCGAACCGCTTGCAACAGCAATTCCTTCCATATCCAGATTCATTAACATCGTCTCAGTGGACACTTCCGGAAAGCTGATATTCAGGATGTTTGGCAGCGTATGTTCCGGGTGCCCATTCACATGAAAGTGCTCCGTCCCCACATGGATTTCAAGCTGTTCCAACAAAAGTTTGCGCAATTCCAAATCATGCTGACGATGCGTCTCCTTTTGTGCTGATGCAATCTTCAGAGCCTCTGCAAATCCGGTAATACCTGCGATATTTTCCGTACCAGCGCGCCGCTGACGCTCTTGCAACCCACCGTGAGCTCTTGCTTCCAGCACAATTCCTCTCCGTACATAGAGTACACCCACGCCCTGAGGTCCATTGATTTTATGCGCAGAGAAGCTGATCAGGTCCACAGGAAATTCCTTACAGGAAATATCCTGACTGCCCAGAGCCTGAACTGCATCGGTATGGAACAGAATATTGTGTTTACGTGCAATCTCACCGACCTCACGTATCGGCTGAATCGTGCCCACTTCATTGTTGGCATACATCATGGTAATCAGCACCGTATCCGGACGAATAGCCTCTCGCAACTCATCCAGATTTATTCGTCCGTATCGATCAACAGATACATAGGTTACTTCATAACCTTGCCGCTCCAGTTCCTGACACGTATGCAACACAGCATGATGCTCAATGGCCGTCGTAATGACGTGTTTCCCCTTATCCTGCCTTGCTGAGACTGCTCCAAAGATTGCCAGATTGTCGCTCTCCGTGCCACCTCCGGTAAATACCAATTCGTCCGGGAAACAGCCCAAAGACGCCGCAATGACATCCCTTGCTCCGCTGACTGTCCGTTTGGCTTCACGCCCAAAGGCATGAATACTTGATGCATTGCCAAATTGCCCTGTCATGACGTTCATCATCGCTTCTGCGACTTGTGGATGCATAGGTGTCGATGCGGCGTGATCCAAATAAATTCGTTTCATTTATCTTCACCCCGTTATATGTTAAATTATCTTATTCTGCTGTTACGATATCTGTTTCACAGCCTCATAATGCTAACCAACCTCAAGCCTTTGTATGAACATATGTTAAGGCATGGATAAAGCCCCCAAATGGGGGCTCAAGTAAGTTAGCATGTCATGCTAGCGCAGTCACTGTTAAATATAGAACATGTAGCTATCTTTTTTCTCTTGATCCTGGAATGTAATCAGGTCTTTCAGTGTTGTGGAATCCAACACTTCCGCAATCCCGTCACGAATACGCAACCACAGATCACGTTTCGCCGGATCATCTTCCTCCGTGAAGTCTACTGGAGAGATTGGCCCTTCCAGTACACGAATTACATCGCCTGCAGTTACGGTTGCAGGATCACCCGCAAGGATATAACCGCCGTATGCACCTCTAATGCTCTTCACCAGTCCTGCATTACGTAGTGGAGCAATCAGTTGCTCCAGGTAATGCTCCGAGAGTTGGTTGCGCTCGGCAATGCTTTTAAGTGATGTAGGGCCTTCGCCTGTTCTGGCAGCAAGCTCCATCATGATTGTGAGGCCGTAACGGCCTTTTGTCGATATTTTCAAAGGAGTCACCTCTTTCAATTTTCAGTAACGATTGGAAACTTTATATTTTATCCTGCAGTCCATGACCGTTTGTTTCACGATCTGTCCACAGCAGAGATTCATAGAACTCAATTTCTAACTTTCTAATTCTCCGTATTCCGATCATAACCCTCAGCTAATGTTAACATATCTGCATGCTTTATGGAAAAGAAAGATTGACGATATTCCAAAATGTGCGTCTGTGGTGGACACTATCCAAAATTGGCCGGGTGTATCGTATCTTGAGTCCGGTTATGCTAGAATAAGAAACGAAACACATTTATATATAGAAATGGTGATAACGATGTCCAAAACAATTGAAAATACACGGGTCGTCGTTGGCATGTCCGGAGGTGTCGATTCTTCCGTTACCGCGCTGTTGCTGAAAGAGCAAGGGTACGATGTCATCGGCATTTTCATGAAAAACTGGGATGACACCGACGAGTTCGGCCACTGTACCGCTGAAGAAGATTCAGAGGATGTACGCCGCGTATGTGAACAGATCGGCATTCCTTACTACACTGTCAACTTCGAGAAAGAATATTTTGATAAAGTATTTACCTATTTCCTTGATGAATATAAGTCGGGTCGCACGCCAAATCCGGATGTCATGTGTAATCGTGAGATCAAATTTGGTGAATTCCTGAACAAAGCTCTGGATCTCGGCGCAGATTATGTAGCTACAGGACACTATGCTCGTCTGATTGAAGAAGATGGCACATTCAAACTGCTGCGTGGTGTGGACAACAATAAGGATCAGACCTATTTCCTTAACGCACTCAATCAGAACCAGTTGTCCAAAGCCATGTTCCCGATTGGTCATCTGCCCAAACCGGAAGTACGCAAAATCGCAGAAGCGGCTGGCTTGTATACGGCCAAGAAAAAAGACAGCACAGGTGTCTGCTTCATCGGCGAGCGCAATTTCAAAGAGTTCCTGAGCAACTATCTGCCTGCCAAAGGTGGAGACATGGTTGATATCGTGACCGGTGAAGTCAAAGGCCGCCATGATGGTCTGATGTACTACACACTTGGACAGCGCCAAGGTCTTGGCATTGGTGGTTCAGGCAATGGTGAGCCCTGGTTCGTTGCAGACAAAAATCTGGAGAAAAATCAACTGCTTGTTGTTCAGGGCGATGCCCATGCAAGCCTGTACTCCACTGGTCTAACCGCAACGGGTGTGAACTGGATTGCTGGTACAGAGCACATGCCTAATGTGCCATACCGTTGTACTGCCAAATTCCGCTATCGTCAGCCGGATCAAGGTGTTACACTGACCTGGCAGGAAGATGGAAGTGTGGACGTACAATTTGATCAGCAGCAAAAAGCCATTACGCCAGGACAAGCCGTTGTTTTCTACGACGGAGAAATCTGTCTGGGTGGGGGTACGATCGATCAGGTGCAAAAGGTACCTGTACCCGCAATGCAATAATAGAGCTTGTCCATAAAATGCGGATTATACACAATACCGTGTATCCCTATTAAAAAAGCCGTCTTTCATGTATACCATGAAGGATGGCTTTTTTCCTGCTTTCTTTGCAAAAAAAATAAAAATAGTTCGTTATGCAGTCAACCAGACTCCTGCCAAGGAGGCCAACACCCCAACTACAACCGAACTGACAACGTAAAGCGCCGCGCTTGCGTATCGTTGTCGACCCATAAGTCCTAACGTTTCATAACCAAAAGTGGAGAATGTGGTGTACGCACCGCAGAATCCGGTTCCCCAGATCACCCAGATTGCATCTGAGATCATTACAGATTGATGCCACCCGTATAACAGTCCAAGCAGCAGTGAACCACTGATATTGATGATCCATGTCCCCCATGGAAAAGCCGTTCCCAGCAAGCCCGAGACCCATTTGCCCAGACTGAAACGCAGTACCGCACCCAGTACACCTGCCAAACCAATCCATAAGATCATGAAGCATCACCCTCTTGTCTTGGCACTCCCAACATACGCTGTCCAATGCTCATTCCCAACGCACAAAGCATTAATCCTGCCAACAGACTTACGATCATATAAAGGGCGGCATTGACCCACTCGCCCCCTTCAGATAAACGAACAATATCCAGTGTTAACGTGGAGAATGTTGTAAATGCGCCAGTAAAACCAGTGCCAATGGCCAGTCGAAGTTGTGGTGTTATTTTGCCTGGAACAGCTATGGTAAAGAACCACCCTAAAAAAAGACTGCCGATTGCATTAATTAGCAGCACTGCCCAAGGGAACCCCCCATGGACAGTTGGTATCGCTAACTGTATGGCATATCGGGTTAATGTCCCCAGAAATCCACCCGCCCCTATATACAAAAGCTCTTTCATGTTGTGTGCATCTCCCGAATAATCTGTCTGTTCTTAAAATTCCCTGCGCCGCTGTTGGTTCAGCCTGATCTTCGATTCGTTGCCTTGCTCCGTTGCCTCATAGAATATTCTACGTGAAAGCTGCTTTGGCAAATATTCTTGCTTCACAAAATGCCCTGGATAGTTGTGTGGATATTGATAGCCCTCATGTCCAAGTTTTACAGCACCCGAGTAATGCGTATCTCGCAAGTGAAGCGGAACTTCTGCCGATTTTACTTCATCAATCGCGTTCATAGCTTTGGAAATGGCGGTGTACACCGCATTGGATTTTGGACTTTCGACTGCAAACAGAATCGCTTGTGCAATGTTCAGCTTGGCTTCGGGCCAGCCGTTATTCCGGTACGCATCAAGTGCTCCAATGGCCTGTGTCATGGCTTGCGGGTTCGCAAGTCCAATATCTTCACTGCTCGCTGCAATCAGACGCCGAATGAAGGTCATCGGGTCCATGCCGAGCTTCTCCACCGCGTATAGAAACCAAAACAACGCCGCATCACTGGAACCCCGTATACTCTTGTGAAATGCAGACAGCACATCATACTGTGTCGATTCATCCGCCTTCACAATGGGGCGCCGAATAGACTCCTCAGCTACACCAAGCGTAATATGAATGGACCCATCCTTCTCCGGTGGCGTGGTTAACGCAGCCAGTTCAAGCGCGTTAAGTGCACGCCGAATATCCCCGTTAGCCATCGTAGCAATATGTTCAAGTGCCTCATCGTCCGCCTGTAGTTCCATGAACCCCAGACCTTTGTCCGCATCACTCAACGCTCTACGCATCGCAATCAGCGAATGCTCCTTGTTCAGTGATTCCAGCTGGAACAGGGTGGAACGGCTCATCAAGGCTCCATTGACATAATGAAAGGGATTCTCTGTCGTCGCGCCGATAAAAATAATCGTACCCTTCTCTACCGCTGGCAATAACGCATCCTGACGTGAACTGTTAAACCGATGTACCTCGTCGAGAAACAGAATGGTTTTGGTTCCATACAGCTGTTTGTTCGTTTGAGCCTGTTCGATGACTTCACGTACATCCTTGACGGAAGCTTCCACTGCATTCAGGCGAACGAACTGTCCCTGCGTTTGCTGAGAAATAATATGTGCCAAGGTAGTCTTGCCACATCCCGGAGGGCCATATAACAAGATGGACGAAATCTGATCCGCCTCGATGGCGCGCCGCAGTAATTTCCCTGGTCCAATAATATGTTCCTGTCCAATATATTCATCCAGATGCTCTGGCCGCATGCGGTCCGCGAGCAATCTGGCTTGTGGTTTTGAGTCCTGCTGAAACGAAAATAAATCCATTGCTCATCACTTCCTTAACGGATTGCCTTAACATGTGTACATTTACACTTCTGATGTATTACCACTCTCTATCATATCATACTCCCGTGGTAACATAGCTATAAATGCGCCAAGCGCACTGCTGACAAACGCATCCTTGCGTGTAATAAAATGAGTCATCATTCTACTTATGCCAGAAGGGAGCGAATGTTTGCGAAGATTTCCACTTGCGATTTGCTGCCGAATCACAATCTCTGGTAACAGAGAAATCCCCATTCCGGACGTCACTCCACTAATAATCGCCTCCAGCGTTCCAAACTCCATAATCACTGGACGATTTACCCCACTTGAGAGCAACCACTCCTCTAAAATCTGTCGGTAGGAGCATCCCATGCTGTAGACAAGGATCGGCTTACGGGTAAGCTCTTCTTCGGGCCCCACACCCGACGAGACCACAAATAACTCTTCATCAAATAAATCGATGGACTCTATATCGGGATGATCACAGGAACAACCAATGAAAGCCCCTTCCAATTCATACCCAATAACTTGATCAATAAGCATCTGCGAATTGCCCGTAGCCAGTGACAAGGACACTTCGGGATACTGTTGATAATATTTTGCAAAAAGCTCAGGTAAACGAACTGCTGCTGCCGTCTGAGTAGACCCTATTCGCAACGGACCCGATGGTGTACTTGTCGCCCGTAGTGCCTTGGAAGCATCATTCAGCAAACCAATAATTTTATCCGCATACGTCAGCAGCATTGCTCCGGCTGGAGATAACGTCATGCCTCGGTTATGACGAATGAACAATGTTGTACCTACTTCTGCTTCCAGATGCCGGATTCGTGCCGTTACGTTGGATTGCACATACCCCAGTTTAGAAGCAGCTTTGGTCAGATTCCCTTCCTGTGCAACACACTGAAATATTCTAAGATCCCCGCTCTCCATGTTCCCCCCACTCTGACATCATTCAAAATGATATCCGCTTCATTACCAATCATTATACTTCATGAGTAAACCGAACTACAATTCATGTAGATCCCAAACCAGTCATCTGACTGGATGATGATAAGGAGTGTTCAGCATGACATACTGGAAAAATAGAGTTGCTCTGATCACAGGTGGTGGAACAGGTATAGGCCGTGCTGTAAGTGAGATGCTCGCTGAACGCGGAGCCTTGGTCGCTGTCAACTATTCCCGCTCACAAGATGCAGCAAGAGAGACTGTTCAACACATTTTGGATACGGGAGGCCATGCATTCGCCGTTCAAGCTAATGTTGTCAATGATCTTGATGTCCAGCGCATGGTCAATACAATAACTGAAACCTATGGCCCGATTACTGCACTTGTAAATAACGCCGGAATCACCCATCATATCCCTCTGCACGATCTGGAATCTGTTACAGATGACGTTTGGAACGAGCTGATTGATGTCAATGTGAAAGGCATGTTTCATTGCGTGCGTGCAGTGGCGGAAGGCATGAGACAGGCTGGTGGGGGTTCCATCGTGAATCTGGGCAGCATTGCAGGCAGTACGGGTTCTGGCTCATCCCTCCCTTACGCCGTCTCCAAAGCGGCAGTTCACGGCCTGACCTTATCCCTTGCGCATGCTCTCTCACCACACATTCGGGTGAATGCTATCGTCCCCGGCGCAGTTGCTACAAGGTGGTGGGCTGGAAACGAGGAGCGAATGTATCGTCTCGGCGGAGAAGTGTTATTACAGCATATTGCCTCACCTGAAGATATCGCACACATGATCTGTGCTGCGCTGGAACAGCAATCCATGACCGGGCAGCTAATTACTGTAGATAGCGGACAGACGTTATGAACTCCAGCCATGACACAGGTACCCGTACTATCCAACCCTTGAAGTATACAATTTTGATCATTTTGACAACGCTAATCATGGGTACTTCTTTTCCAGTCGGCAAGATCGGTATGTTATATGCTCCACCTTTCCTGCTCATGGGTCTACGTTATGTACTGGCAGGCAGCTTGATGGCCTGGTATCTTCGCAAACGTCCATTACCTACCCAGTGGCAGTCATGGTTGAAAATAATCCTCATTGGCCTGTTCCAATCCGCAGGAGTAATGGGCTGCGCCTACTACAGCATGAACTGGATTACCTCTGGCGAATCGGCCATTATTACATTTACCAATCCGTTACTGGTCATTATCCTCAGTGCACTCTTGTATAGCGTGACCTACCGCTTCAGTCAGTGGATCGGTGTTATGCTCGGTTTCATGGGGATTATGTTAACCTTTGGATGGCAGATGAGTTTTAGCCCTGGAACCTGGATTGGTTTCGCTGGTGCGATCTCCTTTGCCGTGTCCACATTGCTCATCAAACGCTGGGGCGATGACTACGATACTTTTGTCTTAACAGCCTATCAGATGCTCGCTGGAGGTGCTGCGTTGCTTCTGCTGAGCGTATGGACTGAACAGCCTCACTTTATGGTCAATACCACCTCGGTTATGGCGCTGCTCTGGTTAACGCTTGTTTGCTCCATCATTCAGTTTTCACTCTGGTTTTACCTGCTTCAGAATAGTGACCCAGCCCAAACCAGTTCGTATCTGTTTCTGGCGCCGTTCTTTGGTGTACTATCGAGTTGGATTTTACTGGGGGAGCATGTACAGTGGTTTGCATTGGCAGGCGGTTTATTCATTGGTGTTGGCATATTCCTGGTGAACCGTCGCTCGTCCAGAATGGGAAATAGGGTAACATAAACCTGAACTTCCTCCGTCGTTTTTTCTCGGAAAATTACGCGATTCTCGCACAAAAGCAGAAAAAGGCATGCGCTTATGGGATTTCCCATGAACGTCATGCCTTTCTTTGGTTAAGCAAACTTTATTTACCCAATCTCAGGCCAACCCTGAATGGTTACTGGCTCGCCGTCGGGACTATGTGTAGCAGCCGCGTATTCTGGCAAATCACCTTCATGGAAGAGCCACAATTCGTGCAAGGCCCGTGTACAACCAACGTACAACAGCTTTGCATCACCGGCATTTGGCAAATAATGCTTCTGGTCTACGTCTGCCACAATAACGGAATCAAACTCCAACCCTTTAGACAGATAAACTGGTAAAACGGAGTGTCCACCCGTGTACTGCTTTTTGCCACCATCGATCAGGTTTAGATCCCAGCCTGCGTCCTGAAGTTCACGATGAAGTTCCTCTGCTTCATGCAGTGTACGGGTCAGGATGGAGACCGTTCGGTAGTCTTTGACGGTTAACACCTTCAAAGCCTGCTCCAGACTTGCCGTCCGCCCTTCGCCTCCATAAGCCAATGTCCGAACCGGATCACCACTACGGAAAACAGGAATCGCCGTAATTCCGCTCTTGACGCCCCGTTCCAGAATCGTATTGGCATAATCGATAATTTCCATCGTCGAACGATAACTTCGGGTCAATGCAAAGTATGCATTCTGTTCCTCAGGAAATAGAGAACTCATCTCTTCCCACGCATGAACACCACGGTACTCATGAATCCCTTGGGACAAGTCACCAAGTATGGTGAAGGAATGCCCTTTGACGAAACGATCCAATAACGCCACATGGAAAGGTGAAAAGTCCTGGGCTTCATCGATCACAATATGGTCAAACCGCTCCGAGCCCTCAATATCATGGACCAATGTATGAATGTATACCAATGCAGGCAAATCCTCTTCACGGACGATATCCTGCTTCAGATCCGCTGCCGTTTGTTTCATGACCAATTTTGGAATAAGCCCGCTGAGCGAGGCTGGCACTGAACCACCCTTTGCAGCTTTAAATAGCTGTTTATATAACGTAAGCGGCTCGTATTGAGGCCACTTTTTGGCATAAGCTTTCTCACGAGTAGATGCTTTTTTCTTGCGTTCTTTGCGCACAGCTTCTGGCATCGGTTTCTTAAGTTCCATCTCAATCCAGCGGTGAACCCGCGCCATGACCCGTTCTTTGCGTTTGGCCAGCGGATAATGTTTGTACTCCTCACCGAACCAGTTCTCGATCTCCGTCTTGCTGAGCACCTTACCATCCCATGGACTGAAGTCCATATCCGGTACGGAATCCGCTTCCATCCCCGAGAGCCACTCTCGAATAAGCTCCATGAAACGGATCGATCCTTTGTAACGTCCAGGTACATCATCATTCAATTCAGGCCGTGCATCAGGTGTTTCGAACCAGGTGTTCAATGTATCCGACGTATTCGCCAAAGGCATCTCCAGCCCCAGCAGGTTCATCGCCCAATCCGGAAATGTCCGCTGTTGAATGTCCCCTACTCCAAGTTCCGGAAGCACATCCGAGATGTAATCCAGGAACATATGGTTGGGTGCAAAAATAACCATTTTCTCCGCAGATACCTGCTCCTTATACTGATATAGCAAAAAGGCAAGCCGATGCAGGGCAACCGTTGTTTTCCCGGATCCAGCTACACCCTGAATGATCAATGCGGTATTTCGCGCCGCACGAATAATCAGATCCTGCTCCGCCTGAATTGTAGATACGATGTCACGGAGTTTGTTATCCTTGTTCTCTCCCAGACGATAAACGAGAAATTCATCAGATACCGCTGGCTGGTCGCTGTCACGGTTATATGTATCCGCCACACGTTCCAATATCCGCTGCCGAATGACAACGTTTCGTTTCAGATATACGAGACCTTCAATAAGCCCTTCCGGGGCTTCATACGTAGCGGAGGCTTCTCCTCCGGTAAATGAGTAAAACAGGCTCGCGACAGGAGCACGCCAGTCGATGACGAGCGGATGCTCTCCCACCTCTTCGCGGTCTACGCCGATTTTGCCAATATACAGCGGTTTCCGTGCACCACTGCCCTGTTCTTCGAAATCCAAGCGTCCGAAATAGGGTTGCTGCGCGCTCTTGGACAAGGCGGTGCGGCGCTCTTCGCGTCCAGCTTCCAGCACTTGTTCTGTGAAGTCGTGGCCGGTATATACCGGAATATTTTGCAGTCGTTCCAACTGACTGTCCACTTCCTCCATCGTTCGCTCTAACCTGTACTCTTCTTCTTGATAGGCACTTTGAAAGCTGTCTGACATGTTTCAGTTACCTCCTAAGAATATGTTTTGCTCTGCATCGCCTAGATCTGGCAATACAAAAGGATACTTACTATATCACATAGGGCAATTGAAAGCCATATCCGATTTGTAGGCTTACTTTTGTAAGGCATGAAGCTTATCTGAATTGATAATTAATGATGGCACTGACAAGCGCACAACAACCGAACAAAATAAACCACCAGGCCCACCTGTTTCTGACCTGCCTGCGTCTGCTGTTCAATTCGCCGTAAATCCCGATTAGCATTACAATGGTGGAAAAACTGATTCCCACGATCCAACCAGCCATAATATCTGCCCCTTTGTTTTCAGTACACACGATTAGTCTCTTATTTCCTGTGTTTTAAATGAAAAGCTCCTCCTCGAATATCCACTTGGAATTCACTTTTTCCACTTTTGTGTATTAGATCTTTGCTGTTCCCATGAAGGGGAATCAAATCAAATTCACTTTTTAACGCTCCTGATCTTCTTTTAAGTAAAATTCGGAAACCTTCGTTATCTGGAATGGAAACCACTGCCTTTGCCCCTGTGGATACGGAATGCAATCTCTCTGGCATCTTGAGACAGTCCATATTTATTCCTCTGCCTGTTGTGATAATTTGCAAGTGGCGAAACTCCCCCGAAATGTCGATCTTGGCTGAACTGGATTGAAGATTGAATTTATTTGCACTAAGGTGCTGCCCTTTCACTACGGATGCCAATGCGCACAGTTCGAGCTCATCCATCCTCCCTGATAGGTCTACACTACCTGAGGTGATCTTACATTGACAGCGAGTAGCCAAAAGCCGATTCAACCGGAGTTGTCCTCCTGTGGAGTTTAGTAAAATACGATCAAAAACCCGAGCAGGAAGCTGAATCTCCAATGCTGTTCTACCGATATTTATTCCAACGAGGCCTCTCCTTTTTCTCCCGTCCGCAATGCTTAAGGTATCCCCTTGAATGTTAACTTGCATCAGCCTACGCTTGGAAAAGCACGCATCCGCATATTGCATAACGTGAATCAGTTCATCCACACTCGGAAGAACGCTGATATCTCCTGACAACCAATTTAGCTGTATATCTTGAATGGATTGATCAATGTCTATGCTCTTGCATAAGGCAAGCTCGCTACTTTTCAACATCTTCTCCCTCTCCATTTCAAACAATCAGGTGTATGTTTAATCCGCCTCCGCATAGCCTCCCGTGCTGGCATGCCGATTGGTAATACGCTGAATAAGTTGTTCGCTAACGATATCGGCGCCCAAGAGCTTCATCATGTGCTGTAGAAACTTGAGTCTCTCCAATGTCTGTTCCTGATCTCTACCAAAAAGAAGGGGGTTGATCCAAATGTTGACGAGCAACATGAATATTTCGGCACACTCCAAAGGAAATTCAACTGAAATGGACCCATCCTCCTTTCCCTGTTCCATAATGTCGGCAATAATTCGAGCATCCTTCAGAACACCTTTTCTGATCCCGCCAAGAACAAACTGTGGATTCTTGATCTGTGTGCTAAGAACCTGATCAATTGAATTGGACTGAATTCCAGGATCAATGATGATATTTTCCAAAATACTGATGAGCTTCTGTCTAGCATCTGGAGCATGCGTGTTCTGAATCAGTTCCATAAACATGCCTTCTGCCCGCCCAAGCTCTTTCTCCATCACTGCACTGAGAATATCCTCCTTGGATTTGAAATGATGATATATCGCACCTTTGGACATACCTAATTCATCTATAATGTCCTGAATACTGGTCTTTTCATATCCCTTTTCGGTAAACATTTGAGTTGAGACTGCCAGAATCAGATCCAGTGTCTGCTCGGGGTATTTATTTCTAGCCATAAAATCCTCCTTATACATACCAACGGTCGGTATCTATAATATAGAGTATGTTGGTCTTACTGTAAATATGAGGAACTGAAAGGATAAGAAAAAGGATCTCCGTTGAAATACCTCTTGGGTATAACGGAGACCCTTTTAACAATGGAGACTACTCTTCGTTTTGCACTCTAGCTGCATTGCCTTCCTGTGCGACAAACTGCTTCTGCGCTAATTCACGATACACCGAATGACTGCTGATCAATTCCGCATGAGTTCCTGTTCCGGTAACATGTCCATGCTCCAATACAACAATCTGATCGGAATCCACAACCGTGGACAATCGGTGCGCGATCACGATCGTGGTTCTGCCTTCCATCAGGTTGGACAAAGCCTGTTGTACTTCATACTCAGAGGTGCTGTCCAGACTGGATGTCGCTTCATCCAACATGAGAATATCCGGACTGCGCAGTAAGGCACGAGCAATAGCAATCCGCTGACGTTGGCCCCCGGATAACTTGATTCCTCTCTCGCCCACTTCCGTGTCATAACCCTGTGGCAGCTTGTCGATAAAATCGGCAGAATAGGCCATCTCAGCAGCTCGCCGGATCTCATCCATCGTGGCCTCACGACCTAATCCGTACGTGATGTTGTCTTTGATCGTACCCGCCATAAGTGGACTTTCCTGAGATACATACCCAATCTTGCTACGCCAGGAGGCCAAAGAATAATCCGTTATGGCTTGTCCCCCATATGAAATATGGCCTGAATCGGGCATATAGAACTGCTCCATCAAGGAGAACAGTGTTGATTTGCCACTACCGCTTGGGCCGACAATCGCTGTCACTTTTTGTGTAGGTACCGTCAGATTGATTCCGTGCAGCACTTCCTCACCTGTGACATAGGAAAAGTGTACATCATGGAATGCAATCGTCTCATTTCCTTTTGGAGCTACCTTGGTGCTGTGATGTGGCTCTTCCTCGTCTGCAAGTATGGCCTGTATACGCTCCGTTGCACCTACTACTTTTTGCAAACGGGAATATAGCGTTGTGAATTGTCCCATTGGCATAATCACCTGGAACAACAGCAAAATGAACGCAACCAGTTCACCCGGTGATAGCATACCAGACGCTACACGCATTCCCCCCACACCCAGAATAACGACCAACACCGCAGTCATGACAAATGTAAACAAGGGACCGATCAGCGCGAGGATACGTGCCTCCTGCAAGCCAAAAGCAAACATTTTACGAATCCGGGAATCTCCTGCTTCTGATTCCTGTTTCTCCGTTCCATAGGCTTTCACCAAGCGGATCTCACCAATAACCTGACTAAGTACAGACGTAAGACCTGCCATCTCGTCCTGTTGTTTCTTGGAGATCTTGTACATTTTCTTACCCACCGGCAACAGAATCAACAACGTAAGTGGCACCAGACTCAGGATAATGAGCGACATCACCCAATCCAAGTAAAATAGTAACGCCACGCCACCTACAACAGCAACAATGTTGGATACAAAAGAAACCAAATAATCTGCGATCAACGTCATGATCTGGCTTGTATCATTGGTAATCCGGCTCATCGTATCGCCTGTCCGATTTCGGTCGAAATACGGCATTCTCAGCGACAAGACCTTGTTCCACAGCTTAGTGCGAAGCGTTGCGACCACGCGTTGTCCTGCGTAATTTAACATATAAATGCTAATACCTGAGGCAATCGCCTGAATCACAAATGCCCCAAGCAATAACAAAATCACAGATTTGTTCAATGCCGAAGTGGTAAGTCCATCAATCAGACCTTTGGTCATCAATGGCACGATCAGTCCGGCTGTTGTTTGAATCAGGGTTAAGATGAGGGCAAGAATCAAAATCAGTTTTGGCGGATTCGTGGAAGCGATAAGCTTGACGAAATCCTTAAATCCCTTTTTTCCTACCTTCGGTTCATTCTGCCCTGCTTGTTGCTGCTCTTCCATTCCCGTTCCTCCCGTTCTCCATCTGCTCACCAGAGATCATACGTATGAACTTACATGACGTTGCCTTTTGTTGTTTAACACAGCTTTACAAGATACCATGTAACACAAAATTGGCTAAAAAGAGGATGGAAATGCCATACATGACCACAGGTACCTGTTTACCTTGACCTGCTGCCAACTTCGCTAATGGATAGGCAATAAATCCAAACGCCATACCGTCCACGATGCTATATGTAAATGGAATCATGACCATGATCAGAAATGCTGGGAACGCCTCTGTAAAGTCACCAAAATCCATATCTTTCACACCTTGCACCATCAGGCCACCAATAATGATCAAAATGGGTGCAATTGCACTGTCCGGAATGTAACCGAGTAGCGGGATGAAGAAAAAAGTAGCCCCGAATAACACGGCTGTAACGAGTGGAGTCAAACCTGTGCGACCACCTGCGGCAATACCAGCTGTCGTCTCGGCGGCGGCAACTGGAGGACTGCTTCCGAATATGCCTGCCAGCACGGTACTAATCGATAGTGCCCGCAGACTTCCCTTGAATCGCTCCGGACGACCAATCATCTGTGTCTGAGCGGTAATTAAACCGATATTTTCGAACACCACAATTAGCAGTAGCAAAAATACCGCGATCCAGAATGCTACATCAGCCAGCTTCATCAAGGACAATTCACCAAACAAACCGCCATATTGACGCAGCGCATCCATCGCAGATACGGATTCACCCGGGTTCACTGCTCCAAGTACATAGGCAAGACCTGTCCCGACCAAAATACTAATTAGAAGTCCGCCTTGCACATTACGGATAAATAAAATCAAGGCCAGCACCAGCGTAACGCAGGCTGTAATGACATTCGGATCATTAAAGTGACCAATCGCGACAAACGTCGTCTGATGCGCGATAACGATTCCACTTTTTTGCAAACCGATAAATGTCAGAAACAAACCAATCCCGACCGTAATGCCATGCTGCAGATTTTTCGGGATCGCTTCGCTGATCATTTTGTATAGTGACGTAAATGCAACAATGGCAAACAGTATACCTGTAACGGTTACTACAGCCAGCGCTTCTTGCCAGCTTAATTTCATGGAATGTACAAGTGTATACGTAAAAAATGCATTAATCCCCATTCCGGGTACCACGATAATCGGTGATTTTCCGCCAAATGCCATGAGCAAACAGCCTGCAATGGATGTCAGCAGGGTTCCAACCATGGCTGCCTGCAAAGGCATCCCGGCATCGGAAAGAATTGTAGCATTGACCATAACGATATAGACCACGGCAAAATAGGAAATGGCTCCCGCCACAACTTCCTTCTTCCACTGGTCTCCTGGCTCCATGCCAAGACGTCTGGTCATCCATCCGTGTTTCATTTCGTTCTATTCCCCTCTCTGTAGCCGCAAAATCTTTATGTATGTATCATCATTTCGCGCAGCAGTGAATATCATACACGGTTTTGACTTTGAAGTACATGACGTAACTCTGACATTTATCTAGGGATACAGTTCGGCTATCATAGACGAGTGAAGGCCCATCCGCTCCGGTCTTGCGAAGTCTGATTACACAAAAAAGCGCAGATGCCTTATGAGCATCCACGCTTCTTCAGTTGGCAGCAAGTTACTGCTGCTTGTCCTCTGCAATCTCTAACAAATCCTTAATCGCAACACTGACCATAATCAGTCCGGCTACCGGAGGCACAAATGAGTTACTCGCAGGTGGCTGTTTAGCCTTACGAATTTCCGGAGCATTCTCGGGAACGATTTTTTGTGTTACGTCCTCACGAGGTTTCATCGGCTTTTCAGTCGAGAAGACCACTTTCACACCTTTTTTGATGCCGTCTTTGCGAAGTGTCGTACGTACAACACGGGCAATCGGGTCCATGGTCGTTTTCGAAATATCCGCAACCTGGAATTTCGTTGGGTCCATTTTATTCGCCGCACCCATGCTGGAGATCATCGGAATTTTACGTTTCAGGCACTCTTTAATGAGATGGATTTTGTAGATAATCGTGTCGGATGCATCCAGCACATAATCCAGTTCATATTTGAACAATTCCTCATACGTCTCTTCCGTGTAAAACATATTCAGGGCAATCGCATCACATTCCGGATTGATCAGTTTCACACGTTCCACCATCAGGTCGGCTTTTTTCTGCCCTACTGTCGTGGTCAGCGCATGAATCTGGCGGTTAATATTGGTGATGTCCACTACGTCTTTATCAATCAGGATGATTCGCCCAACGCCGCTACGGGCAAGAGCTTCTACAGCAATTCCACCTACCCCGCCAATACCGAGTACAGCGACTGTACTATTCTTCAATGCGTCCAGACCTTCAGGTCCGATCGCAAGTTCTGTTCTTGAAAATTGATGGAGCATTGAGAATCGATGCCTCCTTTATTTCTTTTCCGCTACCGGTTTACGGGCTACGCGGATATGAAGTTGTTCCAATTGCGAGTCATCCACTTCAGAAGGTGCATTCATGAGCAGATCCGTTGCACTTGCCGTTTTCGGGAAGGCAATCGTTTCACGCAGATTTGTGCGACCCGCCAGCAACATCACCAAACGGTCCAGACCAAAGGCAATACCACCATGCGGTGGAGTTCCATATTCGAATGCTTCCAACAGATAGCCGAATTTCTCATTCGCTACTTCTGGTGAGAGTCCAAGGGCAGCAAACATTTTCTCCTGAACATCACGTTTATAGATACGCATCGAACCGCCACCTACTTCATAACCATTGAGAACAAGGTCATAGGCTTGAGCGCGGATTGCACCCGGATCAGTGTCGAAGAGATGTACATCTTCATCTTTTGGACGTGTGAACGGATGGTGTTCTGCCACATAACGTTTCGCATCTTCATCATATCCAAGGAGTGGGAAGTCCACAACCCAAGCAAATTTGAATTTGCTATCATCAATCAATCCAAGTTGACGGCCGATTTTCAGACGCAATGCGCCCAGAACGTCAGCAACCACTTTTTTGGTGTCTGCGGAGAAGAGCAGCAAGTCGCCATCTTCAGCACCAGTACGTTCTTTGACAGCTTCGATTTCTTCAGGCGTGAAGAACTTCACGATTGGCCCTTTGAACTCGCCGTCTTTCACTTGAATCCAAGCCAGACCTTTTGCACCGTAACGTGCAGCAAATGGTCCGAGATCATCGATCTCTTTACGGCTCCATGTGCCACAGCCTTTAGCGTTCAGCACTTTCACTTCTCCACCTTTTTCGATGACAGAAGCAAATACTTTTACACCACTGTTTGCTACAATATCGTTCATTTCAACCAGTTCCATACCAAAGCGCAAATCTGGTTTGTCTGAACCGTATTTACCCATTGCATCTGCATACGTAATCCGTTGGAAAGGCAGTTCCAGCTCAATACCTTTGGTTTCACGCAGTAATTTGGCCATCAGTTCTTCCATCATTGGCAACAGGTCATCCTGTTGCAGGAAAGAAGTCTCGATGTCGACTTGAGTGAATTCTGGTTGACGGTCTGCACGCAGATCCTCATCCCGGAAACAACGAGCGATCTGATAGTAACGCTCAAGTCCGCCGACCATCAGCAATTGTTTGTAAATTTGCGGTGATTGCGGCAAGGCGAAGAATTCACCTTCATGCACACGACTCGGTACGAGATAATCACGCGCACCTTCCGGGGAGCTCTTCGTCAAAATCGGTGTTTCCACTTCAACGAACTCTTCTCCATCCAGGTAGTCACGGAACACTTTGGATGCTTTGGAACGCAATTTCAGTGTTTCGAACATTTCCGGACGACGCAGGTCCAGGTAACGATATTTCAAACGAAGGGATTCATCAACTTCGACACCATCTTCAATGAAGAATGGAGGTGTTTTTGCTGCATTCAGCACTTCGATTTCTGTGATTTGAACTTCAATTTCGCCTGTAGGCAGGTTTTTGTTAACTGTTTCTGCATCACGTTTAACAACTTTACCCGTTACAGCGATAACATACTCGCTACGTACGCGATCTGCGATTTGCAGAGCTTCACCGGAATAAGCCGGGTTAAAGACAACTTGTACAATCCCGCTGCGGTCACGCAGATCGATAAAGAGTACGCCCCCCAGGTCACGGCGGGTTTGAACCCAACCGTTCAATGTTACTGTTTCACCGATGTGTGCGGGTGTTAATGCGCCGCAATGATGACTTCTTTTCATAACCAAACTCCTCATTATGTGAATTTCCGTTCTGTATGGGCAGTTAGTACCTGCTCTTCAACAGCCCGGTTACGTGTAGACCATGTATTCGAAAAGGCATGTTACCTCTGGCTCGCCAACTTCCAATTCGTTGGAATCGTCGGTGAACCTCAGTAATTTTGCCGGATCAATTGTGTTACTCGAAAGTTTAAATCTTCATGTCACACTTCGAGCTTATTTACCTTCGCGAATTGCCGCTACCAGATCATCAAGCTTCACGGTTTGTTGCTCACCCGTATCCATCGACTTGAGGGCGATCTCACCACGCTCTAGCTCGTCATCACCAAGGATGGCGGTATAGCGGGATTTGAAACGGTCAGCTGATTTCATCTGCGCTTTCATCTTGCGGCCCAGATAATCACGTTCACCAGACAGTCCAGACTGACGAAGTTTGAACAACAGACGGTTCACTTCACGATCAGCAGCCTCTCCCAGAGCAACAAAGTACACATCCAGTGGAGCGAGCGTAGTAACCTCAATATTTTGGTGCTCCAGAATCAGTTGAATACGTTCCAGACCAATACCGAAGCCGATGCCCGGCTGATCAGGTCCACCGATATCTCCAACCAGTCCATTGTATCGACCACCGCCACCAACGGTATCAATCGCTCCAATACCTTGGGCTTTTAATTCAAACGCAGTCAGGGTGTAATAATCCAAGCCCCGTACCAGACGATTGTTCACAGCATAATCCACTTCGAAATCATCCAGGTATGCCTGCAGCTTGGCAAAGTGATTCAAAGACTCTTCATCCAGGCTATCCAGTATGGACGGTGCCCCTACGAATTTGTCCTGATCGACTTTGCAGTCGAGTACACGCAGCGGATTACGCTCCATGCGGGACTGACAATCCTTGCACAGGCTGTCTTTCATCGGTCTGAGGAACCCAAGTAACGTCTCACGGTATTCTGCACGGCTGGTCGAATTACCAACGGAGTTGATCTCCACTTTAACATCCTTCAAACCGAGCTCTACACACAACTGGTAGCCCAGTGCGATGACTTCGGCATCAATCGCCGGGTCCAGCGCACCGATGGCTTCTACACCAAACTGGTGGAACTGACGCTGACGGCCTGCCTGCGGACGCTCATACCTGAACATTGGACCGATGTAATAGAGCTTGCTCACATCCGGTTCGCCGTAGATTTTATTTTCTACATACGCACGGACAACACCCGCTGTTCCCTCCGGACGAAGAGTCATGCTGCGATTGCCTTTGTCATCAAAGGTATACATTTCTTTTTCAACGATATCGGTAGTCTCTCCTACACCGCGTACAAATAAAGAAGTCTGTTCGAAGATCGGTGTACGAATCTCGCGGTAATTAAACCGTCGACACAGATCTCGTGCTTTTTCTTCTACGTACTGCCATTTCTCGACAACTCCAGGCAGTAAGTCCTGCGTTCCAGTCGGTTTTTGAAAAGCCATCTTGATCCCTCCAGCATTGATTTTTTCTCTACAGTTAATCCAAAAATGTTACACCTGGTCACTCCGACTGTAGTACCATCTTTCGATCGCTGTTATCCCCAGATTCTTTGATTTAGTTTTCTATGTGAAAATCCGGGGATAGCATATGCTTCCGATGCAGCTTTCTATCAGAAAGCTTTCAGGCGAACGCTTCGCTTCTACAGATTGGTTCTACAATCTCCGTTATGGTATAGGTGTTAAAATCAACTTATATAACAAAAAAATCCCTCGCCCTGTCGCTGTGTATACAGCAAACAAAGGGACGAGAGATTGTGTAATATACATTCACCCGTGGTACCACCCACATTTCGGAAACCTGACACTATAGCCGTTCAGGTGATCTCTGGTGATTCAGGATTGCCTAGTGCATCCTGATCAAGCAGATATTCCGCTCTACGTGTAACGCACGTCCTGCGCAGGCCGGCTACTGGTCAACAGATCATGTCTGTTATGTTCGCCGTCTGTTCTCGGGGAAGTCATTCGTCCGCTCATCAAGAGAATCCTTACAGCCTGGGGATTCCTCTCTGGTCATGTGGGCACGGAGTACTTGGTCCCGTCATCAAATCAGTAATATAGTTCAAAAAACGACTTGTATTGACTACAGTCAACGTATTATTTTCTGATTGTAATGAACCGCAGTGCTAAAGTCAAGGGTTAACATGAAAAGATAGCACAAAAAATTTAATCACACTGACGAAAAAAGAATGGGCCAAAGCTCAACAACTGATAAATGCCAAACGGGCGGCCGCCTGCGCACGCAAAAATGGGCCAAAGTATTTCCTAAGATGAAAGGTGCCAGCGAGCATTAGGTGCTGCAAGTGGCCGTACCCATAACAGGGGGCAGGGGGAAGACTTCTCCCTGCCGGCCACTCTGATACCGCTCCTTGGTGCATAAAAAGTGAGGGTTGTTCCATCCAGCGCCTCACTTTTAATACGATTAAATTCAGGGTTTGATCGGTAAGGTGTAGTAATCAAAAGCTTTATCAAGCAGGGCGCTAGCTTCTTGGCGAATCAACGTTTGTGTGGACCGGAAATCAACAGTCTGGTTCGAATTAATCTTCGTATCCGGGTCTACAATGCCTTGAGAAACAAGCGCAGCGATAGCATCAACCGCCCATGAATCTGTTTTGCCGATCAGTTTAACATTCGTTCCAGGCGCTGCATGCTTCAGATTTTGAATCATAACTGCCGCCATTTGTCTTGTAATCAAGGACTTTGGTTGATAATGGGGGATTCCGGCTATCATCCGTTTCTTATTTTCACGGAATTCATCCGGAAACGTATGCATGCCATGGGCGCGCAGCAATACGTCCGCAAATTCTCCCTGTGTCATCTTTCCTTTAGGATCAAAGCGATTACCTGATTTGGCTCCCATAATGTCTAAGCTGTTTAGATTATCAATATACGATTTATATACACTGCCATTGGGCACATCGGAGAATCCTGTTTTCATCTTTACTTTTTGGGCATGCGCAACGAAATCCATTCCTTGGGGATTCGTATAATAGAAATAGGTGATATCACCGGATTTATCTTTCTTGAATGCCATTTTATTACCGGCTTCATCTTCAAATAGAAGCGGATGAACCATTCTCAGCGTATGTTTGCCGGTAGTCCCCGTTTCCATCAACAAATTCCCATCCGCATAAGAAATTTTAGTCCTTACTCCATATAAACGCGTGTTTCTGTATAATCCAACGTAAGCTTGGGCGGTTTGTTTGCTTATTTTTGAATAGGTGGATGGCTGTGTTTTTACAGTCTTAGGAAAATAGTGATTCATAAATGCCTCGTACACACCTAAACTCATCATTGAATCGTTATTATAAGACAAGTAAAAGGCAGTATTCTTCTCTGGCAAGATGGCAATTAACGAGGAATGACCCGGAACATTTCCTCCCTTGAGTATTACATGCTGACCGTTCATGACATTGTTGAAATACCCTTCGAATCCAACGGTTGTGATAGGAATTGTAGGATCAGCGTAAAATTGATAGGTTTGCATCAAATCTACGCTTTGTTTGCTGACGATTTCCTTGCCTTCAAATTCTCCTTTGTTTAAATGCATAATCAAGTACTTAGCCATGTCTTCACCTGTTGAAGTCATACTTCCCTCAGGCTTCACGGAAGGCGCAGTTCCCATTGTCGGCTGAAGCTCACCGCTCGGTCCATAGTGTGCAGCCATATTGGATAGTACCTCAGGAGTTAATCTAACACTGGTCTTGTCCATTCCTAATGGTTTGAATATATTTTTCTCCATATATTGAGAATAAGGCATGCCGCTCACGTTCTCTACTGCATATCCCGCCAACATAAAGCCAAAATTGTCATACGTATAAACTTCTCCCGGAGGTCTTACCACAGTAGGCATATTCTTATGGAGATACCCCTTCATTGAAATGTCCTTATTCAAATACTCCACCGAATAATCAGTGACGATATCCGGCAAGTCAACCCCGCTCGTATAGGTAAGCAGATCAAACATCGTCAGCGGTTTTCCGGTTTTGTTTGGTACCTTCATTCCACCGAGATATTCTTGGATGTCATGCTTAAGATCAATTTTCCCTTGATCGACAAGCTGCATAGCCGCCAATGCTGTAAAAGACTTGGTAACAGATCCAATTTGGAAAACAGTATCTTTATCAACGGGTATCTTCTTTTCTCTATCTGCATAACCGTACCCTTTACTTAAAAGCACTTTCCCGTCCTTAACGACTACAAAATTGGAGCCCACGGTATTGAATTCCTTCATCTTATCCGCAAATACAGCGTTAGCGAACGCCTCTACTTCCTTTGAATCTTTTGGCCCTTCCAAGCTGACTTTCTCTATTGATTTCTGATTTGATGCAGCTACACCATTAGCAGCTGTACATGCTGTTACGATACTTGCAGATAATAGTAGAACTGCAAGACTGGCATTGCGAATTGCTTTTTTCATGGTTCCTCTCCCTTTATCATATTTGCCTATGACCACTAGGCCTACCCGAGTATTGCAAATTTCCTGTCATACGAACAAGTTGCATTTCGTCACCATCTTCTCTGGGTTCTCTAATCATGTCACATGACATTTTCACACTGGATGAAGTGACACGAGAATCGGTATGATACGTCTATTACATTGAAGGGACGATGGAACATTCATGAATAAAACGATCCGTTGCTTTTTCCAAAATGGGTACTTCTTACTGCTCACTTTTGCTACAGGATTATTTTACTTTTGCTTTTACTTGGTTACTCTGACATTAGGCATAGGCCTTTCTTTTACAGTCGCAGGCATTCCCCTGCTCACACAAGTATTGCGAACCACGCTAACCTTCGTGCAATTCGAACGTATACAAACGAAGATTTATACCGATATCACCACTCAGCCTTACGAACGGAGTATAAGAACAGACCAACCTTTATGGGCGCAAGCTAAAGAGGAACTTATGGATACACGTAACTGGGTCGCGATCTGTTGGTTGATGTTGAAGTTATGGATTGGTCTTCTATGTCTCCTATGTGCTTCTTTGCTCTGCGTAATGCCTCTTTTGTTAGTGCTAACTCCGCTGTTTTTTCCTATCTTTGATATCCATCTTTTCGGGATACAGATAGATACCTTCATGAAATCACTTCTTATTATGGCTATGGGAGTTGTTTTTGCTTTTATTAGTTCTGGGCTATTAAACGTTCTGGTTCGTCTAATTGGCGGCTATACGCGTCAAATGACAAAAAGGTTAAACCGATAGTTTCTGTGTTACAATTTACACTTGTCAAAACGTACTTGAGAAATTATCGTTTAATCGATTCATAATTGTAAGTAAAAAGATATAGAAGACTTTAGTAAGGAGAGAGTAACTTGTTTGAAACGGTAAAACAGTGGTTCTGGTATGACTGGATCATGTTCATATTTCGGCTTATTTTAAGTATTTCTCTCATGTTCACAACCGTACAGTTTCATGCTCAGATCTCCCTGCCGCTTTGGGCTTTGATTGTTTGGCAGATTTTCGCTTTTTCCGTTCCCTGGCTTTGTTTACAGCTCAGCTATAAATATTATCTGCTTACAGAAATTATTTTTTCGGGCGGACTATGCTTGTATTTAACATATTTTTTTCCGGAAGCTTATCTCGCGTTTCTGACCTATGCTTTTCTGATTGCGGTGAATAGCGCTCATAAATCCTATCGTTGGACAGGGCCCGTAACAATCCTGCTCTTGCCGATTTTGATTAATGTATTATCCAATCAGAGCAATTATTGGGTCATGATGATCCATATCGGACTCGCTTATGCCATTGGGTTTGCCTTTCATTTGCTGGTGGTCAATCATCGACAGAGTGAACTCATCCGGGAACAGAATACGGTTCTACAACAGTATTTTTCCCAAATTGAACGTATCACGCTAGCCGAAGAACGTGACCGGCTGTCCAAGGATCTCCACGATACTGTCGGACATTCCTATACTTCTATCATCATGGGGTTAGAAACATTGCGTCCTGAACTTTCTACAGAGGCAGGGAAACAGAATGTCAGTTCTTTGTTGAATCTAGCCCGCAGAAGTCTAAAAGAAATTAGAGGATACTTGCATCAGGTAGAGTCCCCGCAGGAGATCCAGCCGATGCTTCAATCATTGCAGCAATTAGTTGAAGATTTTCAAGCACAAACAAAAGTAAACGTTCATTTCCGATCTTTTGGAGAAGAATACCCATTACCCAAAATGGCCAAGATGGTCTTCTATCGTTGTTTGCAGGAATCGTTAACTAACGCCGTACGACATGGGGAGTCCACGGAAATCACCGCTACGCTAAAATTTGAGCAGCGTCAAGCTAGACTGGAAATACAGGACAATGGTAAAGGAATGGAAGAATGGCAGGATGGCTTTGGCTTGAACGCGATGAAAGAACGCGCCATGAATCTACAAGGGCAAGTGTCCGTTTATTCCGAGCCTGGGGAAGGAACGCTCGTGACTTGCACATTGCCAAGACAAGTGGAATTATCGGATGAGATTATTCGCTTACTGATCGTGGATGACCAAGCCTTCATTCGGGAAAGCCTACGGACCATTCTGGAGGGGCACAAGGATCTGAACGTGGTCGGATTGTCTGAGGATGGCTTACAAGCCATTGAAAGCTGTGAGCAGGATCAGCCCCAGGTGATACTCTTGGATTTGGACATGCCCAATATGGATGGAATTTCAGCTACCAAAATCATTAAACAAAAATGGCCGCACATTCGAATTCTAATTCTAACCACGTTTCAGGATACTGAACAGGCCCTAGAAGTTCTGCGAAGTGGAGCAGATGGCTACTTATTGAAATCTATTGAACCCCGTGAACTTGCTGAAACGATTCGTCTTGTCTATCGCGGGGGTACACTGATTGATCAAGAGATGTCGCATAAATTGTTTGAGAAGCTCGAAATGGACAACACTGGAACCGGAGTATTGAAACCAAAAAAAACGGAGAACTTCGGCCTGACTTCAAGGGAAATGGAAATATTACAGCTTGTTTGCAAAGGTCTACGCTATAAAACCATTGCCGCCAAATTATATTTATCTGATGGCACAGTGAGGAATTATGCCTCCACTGTCTATATGAAATTGGGCGTTCGTAACCGGGAAGAAGCTGTACAAAAGGCAATAGAAGCTGGATTCCTCGAATGAATTCCAACTTCTATTGCCTTCTTATATCTCTATTGTTTCAGCATCCACTTCAGCAGATCAGGCATGCTCGCCCATAGACGGGAGTGCATAATGACATATTCAATCGCTTCGTTGGAGTCGCCCATTCCAACAAAGTCAGGGAGGTTATGCGGCAGCCGTTGCAAACCCAGCAGGTAATCCGGCACATGCTTGTTCATCCCCCGAGCCACACTGTACAGCTTGTCGAGCTGGGAGGTGATCCCATTCTTCTTATACTCCAGAATGATCTGGTCATAGGCAAAGGCAGTTGATGCGCCACCTTTTCCATACTTAGTCATCAATTGTTCTGCCTGCTCCAATTGGTTGCTGTACAAATACACAGCAGCGAGCAGGTAACGTGCTCCGGTATTGTCTTCCGTATTAAGTTCCAGCATATGCTCCAGGGTTTGTGCCGCTTCTTGGGTATTTCCACCAAACCAGCAAGATTCCGCGTAGCTTTTGCATATCCGGATATATGGGCGAGTCTCTTGAAGCCCCCAGAAGTCTCCTTTGTTCTTCTCAAAAAACTGCTCACCCAGTTCGCGTTCACCAGCAGCGATTCCAGCCTTGAGGTACGCCCGTGCATCTGACTCATTGTCCGATTCCTCAGCCAGAATAAGATATGCATCCGAGATGTCGGGATACACCTCCAGCACCGTTTTCGCCAGTTGTACTCTGCGTTTGGCAGAACTGGCTTCCCTCGCCTTATGTAGCAGAGCCTCCGCTTTGTCCTTCGGTGTGCCTGGACCGTTCAGCACCATTAGCTCGTCCGTTTCGCCGCCCATTCCGTATTCTTCAATGTAACTGAACATCTCATTGACCTTCCGGGAGATCGTACCTGTCGTTACCTCATATTTACTGGCCATTTCAGCTTTTGAGACATTGAAGCCGTACTCCTCGGACAGCAAATACTCAATTGCAGCACAGAAGGAGCCTGTCTTCTTCACAGTGGGGCGGGTCTGGCGTGAATAACCGTTCCATAACATCAGAGCTTCCAAAATGAGCTCTCCCTCGTATTGGTTCCGCATGTTCTCAATCAGCTCCAGGGCCAGCTGTTCGTGAGCCTGATGTTCCCATTTCAGTTCTTGCGTTACCATCCTATTCAGTTTGGTCAGAGTCAGCTTGCGCTCAGGCTGAACTGTAACTTCTTGGACAGGCTGCTCCGTTGATATCAGGCGCAGTATAGATTCTGCGGGTGAGGACTCCTTATTCAGACAACATTTCTTATATTTTTTCCCACTTCCGCATGGGCATGACTCATTTCTTCCAACCTTACTCAAAACTAATTCCCCCTTAAATCTGTCACTAGCCAGTTGTATGAGAACACAGTTGCATTAACATTTAGGTGCCATTTCTCGTACCAGGCATTCTATATAACTTACAATTTCCAGCGAGCAGAACGGGTACCCCGCCCTTGTATAAGGACGGGGGGCGTTTCTGCGAGTATTAGAAGGAATAAAGACTGACCTGAAACTCCTTTTATACTGTTCCTGTGGAATAAGACGGATTTCTCTGGCGTTGTGTTCCTCATGCACACTGTCGTTGATTTGCATTCGCCTGAGCCCAAACGTTAAATGCTTGATGTACCATCCAATGAAGCTTAACTATGAAACAACTGGCTTTAATATATTCGAATCCATTCCTCTATTCTAGCATATTTATATAAAGGGGTAAGCTTTACACAAAACATATACATTTTCATCCAAAAAAATAGCCTGCACACGGTGTGCAGGCTCAAAAGATATATAAAAAAAGGGGGTCATGTGTGTTATTATAAGCCCACTATGTTAAAGGCTTATGTAACTAATATTACAGTAATATTACAAAAATGATAGCGCTTTATATTCTAATTTTTTTAGAATATTTATAATTAAAAGCCCTTGCACATTACTCGACTCTGTAGTCAAGCAGTGCAAGGGCAAAGAGGTATCTACACGTTAATTCAAATCTTCCACATAGGCATGGTTGGAACGAAGCTTATGAACAATTTCGTCATAATCCTCATCCCTTACTTTGGCAGACAGAACATAGTGCAGATCATCATAATCGGCCGAAGACACATCCGCCGCTTGCAGCAGGTCTCCATCCTCATTCACTCTGTCACGAGTATCCCGTTCTGCATCACGGTCCACATTGGCTACCACAGGGATCACATTTTCGCTGGCTGGAACACCAGGGGCTGCACCTACACCCATTGCTCCGTTGGTACCTACGCCACCTGCTGTATTATATGGCACCAGTGGTACCATAACACGCGTGTCTCTACCTATCGCACTATCGAGTTGACCTACTTCCAAATGCTCTGTACGGAACGTCTGAAGTGAAGTTCTTGCTCCCTCCGCCTCGTCTTCGGTTCGAAAATACGCCTGAATATGTTTTGTCATGTCAAACCCTCCTTTTTCGAAATGAAATGCAACGTGAAGTTTCGTAACCCCACGATGTAACGTAGTTAAGATACATCAATATATGTCAGTTGCACTAGCTGTAGTTATATAACTTTTAGCAGTTCACGTACAAACGCTGGCTCATCTTCAGGCGTACGGGATGTAATATAGTTTCCATCCACAACTGCCTCATGATCCTTGAACTCTGCTCCTGCGTTTACCATGTCATCCTTAAGTGGTGGATAGGATGTAATGGTGCGGCCTTTCAACAGACCGGCACTAGCCAAAATTTGCGGACCATGACAGATCGCAGCAATTGGTTTCTTCGCACTGTTGATCTCAGTGACAAACTTCAAGATGTGCGCATCAGTTCGCAAATTCTCAGGGGATGATCCACCAGGAATCACAACTGCATCATAATCTGAAGCGGATGCATCACCAATCGCCTTATCTGTCGTATAGGAGGCCTTTCCTCCTTTACCTTTAAGGGTCTCACCGGCTTTTAATCCGATAATCTCCACTTCATGTCCAGCTTTCTTTACTTCGTCATACGGGACCTGCATCTCCGAATCTTCAAAGTCATTCGCCAATAAAAAAGCAACTTTACTCATAATGTATGTTCTCCTTTCCGTGTTCGAACTTTCTTTATAAAATCGGGTCTTGCAGTACATTGGCACTTCGTTGTGCCTCGTTTTGTTATTACCCTCACCAGAGCAATTTATAACAATTCAATGTAATTTCATTTTGTAACGAAGTCATCAAACGAACACTTAAAAAGATCATCTCATGACAAAAAGTCCTGATTCGGTAAGGAATCAGGACTTTTTCAGAATCTGTATAATCCAAATATCGAATAATTATATACCTGTGTAAACATTCAAGATCGCGGAAGATGACTTTGCTTCCCTTTGTCCGAATCCTGAAGTGCCCAGATCGTTGCAACATACTCAGCAGCCGAACGGGCAAGGTGCAATGATTCATACAGGTTGCCAGGGAGTAACAGAGGTTCTGAACGGGTACGTGTTTCTTTCGCAGATTGGCGCATAATTGGATGGATGCTCCTTTGATCATGAAATAGTCATCAACGAATTATCCCTCATTATGGCCTGAACCCTATGAAATTATGCACGTGGTTCCTGACGAACCGGACTTTCAAGCATCAAAGTCACGGGTCCCCAGTTGGTAAATGTTACATCCATCATCGCTCCGAAACGCCCGGTTTCCACCTGAATACCTTTATCCCGTAGCAGTTGATTAAACGTTTCATATAACAGTTCTGCCGCTTCAGGTCGGGCCGCAGCCGCAAAGCTCGGGCGCTTTCCTTTGCGACAATCTCCGTACAGGGTAAACTGGGAAACAGACAATACAGCACCGCCTACATCAAGCAGGCTGAGATTCATCTTCTCCTGATCATCCTCAAATATCCGCAACCCACTAACTTTGTCAGCCAGATACTGGGCATCCTTCTCGGTGTCCTCATGGGTAATGCCTACGAGCAGCATTAATCCGGATTCGATCTTACCTGTCAGCTCGTCTCCCACAGTCACCTGAGCCTCTTTACAGCGTTGTACAAGCACCCTCATCTTACAGGCTCCTTACTGCATAATCCGATGCACTGAATAGACATCTTTCACACGTTTGATCCGTTCTACAACGGATTGCAGATGATCCGTATTACGAATCAGAATTGTGACGTGCACCAATGCTAATTTATTTTTATCTGTCCGTCCTGTAACGGCAGATATATTGGTTTTACTTTCAGATACAGCCTGAAGCACCTCATTGAGCAAGCCATTCCGATCATGGCCTGTAATCTCAATATCCACACTGTAACTTGCTTCGATATTCTCTTCCCACTCGACCTCTATAACACGTGCTGCTTCTTCACCGTCTGCACTTGTAGGAATATTCGGACAGTCACTACGGTGCACGGAAACGCCGCGTCCGCGTGTAACGTATCCGATAATGTCATCTCCAGGTACAGGATTACAGCATCGTGCGAATCGAACAAGCAGATTATCGATGCCTTTGACACGAATACCGTTGGTTGGTCGATTTCTGCGCTCAGGCGCAGGTTTCAGCTCGCGCATCTCGGAATTTAATTCCAGCAAACTGGATTCTTCCTGCTCTTTACGCAGTTTTTCGGTTGCTTTGGTTACAATCTGTGCAGCAGTAATCCCACCGAATCCAACAGCCGCAAGCATGTCCTCAATATCATTAAACGCATATTTTTTGGCAGCTTCCATCAACTTGTCATCCGTCATCCACGCAGAAGGATCAAGCCCCATGCGTTTCAGTTCACGCTCACAGCTCTCCCGACCTTTTTCAACGTTTTCTTCACGGCGTTCCTTCTTGAACCATTGCTTGATCTTCGCTCGTGCATGAGAAGATTTCGCAATTTTCATCCAGTCCTGGCTCGGTCCGTAAGAGTGTTTGGACGTCAATATTTCGATGATATCACCTGTCTTCAGATGATAATCAAGCGGAACAATCCGACCGTTTACTTTGGCACCAATGGTCCGATTACCAACCTCCGTATGAATTCGATAAGCAAAATCCAAAGGAACAGAGCCGATCGGCAATTCGATGACTTCTCCTTTTGGTGTAAATACAAATACCAGATCCGAGAAGAAATCCATTTTGAGTGACTCTACGAATTCTGAAGCATCCTGTGCTTCGTTTTGAAGTTCAAGAATTTCACGGAAGAACGTAATCTTATCTTCGAATTGCGGACCTGCTGCTGCGCCTTCCTTATATGCCCAGTGAGCAGCAATACCAAATTCAGCAGTCCGGTGCATATCCCATGTCCGAATCTGTACTTCCGTTGGTTCGCCATTGGGACCAACTACCGTTGTATGCAGCGATTGATACATGTTCGCCTTCGGCATCGCAATGTAGTCTTTGAAGCGTCCAGGCATCGGTTTCCATAGCGTGTGTATAATTCCCAGGGTAGCATAACAATCCTTGATATTATCCACAATAATACGAATGGCAAGCAGATCATAAATTTCGTTAAACTGCTTGTTTTTGGTGGTCATTTTCTTGAACACGCTGTAGATATGTTTCGGGCGGCCCGAAAGGTCTGCCTGAATGCCCATCTCATCGAGTTTGTTCGTAATTCCGTCCATAACCGTATCAATATATTGCTCACGTTCGGCACGCTTTTTGTGCATCAGGTTTGCAATACGGTAATATTGCTGCGGATTCAAATAACGGAGGGCGATGTCCTCCATTTCCCATTTGATCGCAGAGATACCCAGACGGTTCGCAATCGGACAGAAAATTTCCAGCGTCTCATATGAAATTCGGCGCTGGCTTTCTTCCGACTGAAACTTGAGTGTCCGCATATTATGCAGACGGTCAGCTAATTTGATCACGATGACACGGATGTCCTGCGCCATGGCGATGAACATTTTGCGGTAGTTCTCGTTCTGCTGTTCTTCCTTGGAGCGGAACTGAATACGTTCCAGCTTCGTCAAGCCGTCAACAAGCATGGCACACGTATTGCCGAAATGATTGCGGATCTCTTCAAGTGAGACCGTAGTATCCTCTACTACATCATGAAGAAGCGCTGCTATTATGGAGATGGTGTCCATCTGCATGTTCACAACAATGTCGGCAACCGCAAGCGGATGCAGAATATACGGTTCTCCCGATTTTCGCGTCTGTCCATGGTGGGCCTGATCAGCAAATTCGTAAGCTTCTCGTATGCGCACCAGATCGGGTTCTTTGATATATGCCCCGGCCTTCTCGAGTAATTGCTCTATGCCCATTCTGATCTGTTCCGTGTCCTTTCTATACCAAATGGAACCCGTGACAGTGCTGCAACACAGGTTCCCCGTAAAAGTAATTTCCTATAATTATGACGCTTCGCCCGTTTCCCGTCAACTGCTGACGAATAAGAGCGCTTATCCAATTTTTATATTGGTGATCTGAATTACTTCTAACCCATTTCCCTATGACTCACAGGGGATTGGATGTGTTTCTTATTTCTTATGTATTATTGCCGTTATTTGCTGAAATAGAAGGAAAATTCATGAAATTATAAATTCCATCGCTCTGCTACGTCAAAAATGTTATTGCTTAATTAAGAGAAACTCTGTAATCTATTGAAAGTTTGTGTTTCGAAAAAGGAGATGAAATTCATTGCAACGCGAAATTCAGGTTAATCAAAAGATGCCACTTGGCTCAGGTTCACTGCTTAGCCTTCAGCATTTGTTCGCCATGTTTGGCAGTACGGTGCTTGTACCAAACCTGTTCGGTGTTGATCCAAGTATGATCCTGCTGATGAATGGGATTGGAACACTGTTGTACATACTCATGTGTAAAGGAAAGATCCCAGCATATCTTGGTTCCAGTTTTGCCTTTATTGCTCCTGTCACTTCGGTATTGAAAACACATCCAGAGAACGGTTATTCCATGGCACTTGGAGCTTTTATTATAACTGGACTTGTTTTCTGCCTGGTGGCTTTAATTATTAAATATGCCGGGACAGGATGGATCAACGTTGTATTCCCACCAGCAGTTATGGGTGCCATCGTTGCTCTGATCGGTCTGGAGCTTGTACCTGTTGCAGCTGGTATGGCAGGATTGATTAACTCTGATCCTGTTGCTAACCCGAACTGGGTGCCTCAGGCCAAACCCATTATTTTATCCATGGCCACGCTTGGTATCACCGTCATTGGAGCCGTAACGTTCCGTGGATTCCCCAAAATCATTCATATTCTAATCGGTATCGTAGTTGGTTATATCCTTGGCTATTCTATGGGTCTGGTTGATAAACAAGCTATTGGAAACGCAGATTTAATCTCACTGCCTACCGTAACCACACCTACTTTTGACTGGTCCGTTATTTTCACCATTTTACCTGTAGCGCTTGTCGTTATCGTAGAACATATTGGACATTTACTTGTAACGAGCAGCATTGTAGGCAAAGATCTTTCGAAAGACCCTGGGCTTCATCGTTCCCTGCTTGGTAATGGGGTCTCCACCATTTTGTCCGGGTTTGTAGGATCTACTCCTAATACAACCTATGGTGAGAACATCGGTGTTATGGCACTGACTCGTGTATACTCCACATATGTCATTGGTGGCGCAGCAGTCATTGCAATCGTACTCTCCTTCTCAGGAACATTCTCGGCGCTTGTAGCTAACATTCCTGTGCCTGTTATGGGTGGAGTATCCCTGCTTCTGTTCGGAGTTATTGCAGCATCCGGTCTGCGTATTCTGGTTGAACAGAAAGTCGACTTTGCCAAGCCAACCAATCTGCTGCTTACCACACTTGTACTGGTCATTGGACTGAGTGGTACTGAGGTTGTCTTCTACGGCGTTCATCTAAAAGGGATGGCACTGGCAACCATCGTCGGAATCCTGATGAGCTTGTTGTTCAAACTGTTTGAAGTAATGGGTTGGTTGAATGACGATTCGCAGAAACAGCCTATCACTGAAAAAACGCCTGATTAATTTCACCGTATCGTATATAAATCAAAAAAGCCTGTTCTATCCAACCTCAACGGTTGGATAGAACAGGCTTTTTTATAATCATTAATGCTGTATATTATTTCCCGGGAAACGGAAAAGCAATTCATGTTTCATCACAGCGGTACATGTGGAGATTGCAGCTTAATAGTTCATCAATGTGAATACATCGATTTCAGGCAATTTAGCACGACCATTCAGATCAGACAGCTCGATCAAGAAGGCAGCACCGACAACTATCCCACCCAATTGTTCAATCAAGTTGATGGAAGTTGCAATCGTTCCACCCGTTGCGAGCAGATCATCAGCGATCAGGACATTTTGACCTTTTTCAATCGCATCTGTGTGCATCGCAAGTGTATCCTTGCCATACTCGAGATCATAACCGACTTCAATCGTCTCTCCAGGCAGTTTTCCACTTTTGCGAATCGGAGCAAAACCGACACCAAGAGCGTACGCCAGAGGGGCGCCCACAACGAAACCACGTGCTTCAGGTCCAGCAATGACGTCAATTTTGAGATCAGAAACCATCACTTTCAGTTCATTGATCGCATTGCGGTACATTTCTCCATCCTTCAACAATGTTGTAATGTCCTTAAAGCTGATTCCCGGTTGTGGAAAGTCAGGAATGACACGAATATAATCTTTAAAATCCAAAATAATCTCCTCCTAAAATAAATACACAAACTTCCATCTAAGATACGCCCTTCATCCGGGATATCATCCATTGTGTCAGTTGCGGTGTGGCTGCATCCAGCATCACCTGTTCTATCTCGGCCATGTTTTCGAGCGCCTGATAGTGACGTGAAGCGGTTAGTTCACGCTTAGGCGGGTTATCCACAAACGCAATTTTGCCGTTATCACGGGTAATGAAGGATAACTCTTCGAATACATCCAACATCATCGTAATCATGCGCGGCGAACAACCACACTGACGACTGAGCACAGGAGTAATCTCTTGTTCCTCCACGGGTTCAGCTTTCCATTTCAACACCTGCATATAAATACGCTTAAAGAGATCTCTGGAAGGCATCTGAAGGCGATCTCGGCGGTTGCCTGATCCGTGCAGAAGGATGATATTCTCAGCTCCACTGAACAAAGCCAGCATGGCATCAAGTTGTTCCGGGGTTTCCGGCGTATCAAACACAAATAACGTCCGGACTTGTTCCTGTCCATAATGCTGTGCAGCAGCATTACACGGAAATAACCCGACCTTTCTATCATATACCCAAAGGCAAGGTTCATACAATGAATTTCCCTCGGAAACATCTGTTTCTTTCCGAACAATGGCACCCACAGAACCAGATTTATATCGCAAATGCACCTCAAGGGAGCTCAAGAAATGTTTCATCGCATTCAATGGCTCGGCATGACCACGCATATCAAACACTTGTACCTGAGGAACATGAATGTCCTGAAGCATCAATTGAGGTTTTCTCATCCCATTCCATTCATTGATGGACAGTTCTCCCATCACATCAATAACGGAACCCGGGAGAAGGAACTCCGCTAACGCTCCCTTGCCAAAAGCCACCGTTTCCAGTTGCTGACCATCTTGCTCCAGAACCAGTTTCAGATGGCGTTTCTCTCGTCCCATCGTTCTGGTTTCCTTCACAGTCACACTTCTCAATACAAACCGTGGCGAAGGATTGCTCATCCCGAAGGGCTGCAATCTGTCAATCTCCTGGATCACCTTCAGCGGAACATCACTGATTCTGCATTCATCATCTGCTAGACGCTGTGGTACAAAGTCAGCTTCGGTCAACACGGTTGCGGCAAACTCATTCAAGCCAGCCTCAAGTTCTTCCAGTTGATCCCGATGCAGAGTCATACCTGCTGCAGCCGGGTGGCCCCCGTAATGGTCCATGGTGTGTTTATTGACTGTGAGTGCCTCATAGATATCCAAGCCCTCAATAGAGCGCGCAGAGCCTTTGCAGACACCACTCTCTGGATCAATTCCGAGAATAAGTGTAGGTCGGTAATAGCGGTCCAGCAATTTGGAAGCCACAATACCCACTACTCCAACATTCCAGCCCTCACCAGCCAATACAATTACATCTGGAACAGATCCTGAACGAAGCTCTATCTTTTGTTCCAACTGTGTCGTTGCTTCTTGTAATATGCCTTCTACGACTTGTTGGCGCTCCCGATTCAATAGATCTAGCTGGCCCGCAAGCGTGTGGGCTTCATCCAGATTCTCGGTGGTGAGAAGTGATACCGCTCTTCCAGCATGATCCAAACGTCCACTGGCATTAATACGCGGTGCCATAGCAAAGGCAATATTAATTGAAGTCACCTGACTCTGGTCCACTCCACTGATTTCCAGCAATGCACTTACACCGGGAAGACGAGAACCACGCATCGATTCTATTCCATAACTGACGATAACCCGGTTCTCCCCTTCCAAAGGCATCAGATCGGCCACGGTACCGATGGCCGCGATCTCCATCCATTCACCAGGCACTTCCCCGATTAATGCCTGAGCGAGCTTCAAGGCTACTCCCGCTCCTGCCAAACCTTTAAAAGGGTACGGACAGCCTGGAAGTTTTGGATTAATAAGAGTAAAGGCTTCGGGCAAAATTTCAGGCGGCTCGTGGTGATCTGTTACAATGACTTCGATGCCCAGCGTTGCCGCATAGGCAATCTGTTCAACAGCACTGATTCCGGTGTCTACGGTAATAATCAATGAAACGCCTTGTTGATGCGCCCAATCCAACGCATGGTTGTGTAATCCATACCCTTCATTCGAGCGATGAGGGATATAAATATCGTACGAAGCCCCAAGATGACGCATCAAATGGATCATGAGCGATGTGCTGGATACACCATCAGCGTCATAATCCCCGTAGATCAAAATATGTTCTTCCCGCTCCAATGCCAGCTTGATTCGTGGCACAGCTTCATTCATGCCGAGTAACAGATAAGGATCATGCATCTGATTCAGATCCGGATGCAAAAAACGCTCTGCCTCCTTTTCATTGTGCACTCCTCGGCTCACAAGCAAACGTCCAACAAGGGGTGAAACGGAAAGCGCCTGCGAGAGTCCCGCAGCCGCCTCCAAATCGATATTCGGTGTATTCCACCGGTATTGCGAATAAAGCAATGATAACGCTCCTTTCCTGATCTACTGGACCCGCGCTTCACTACTGAATTAATGTCGCTTCGTGATCGGGCAGTTCATGATTGGATTTATAGGGATAGCCTGGATCATAAGGTACCGCTTGAATCTGTACCTCTTTCACATGACTGAAACGGGTTAGTAGTAGTGTCTTGGCCCTGTTTGCAATTTCCTGTGCTTCCAGTATGGAGATTCTCGGATTCACGCTAATGACCAACTCAATCGTAACGTCATGTTCCTGTTCACGAGCAACCAAATGCTCAATGGTAATGATGCCGTATACTCGCTGTACAGTCTCTTTGAAATCTGATGCGTCCTCCTGCTCCAGTTCCTGAACAAGTGAACCATATACTGTGTCCACAATCATTCGGTAACCCTTGTGAAGCACAAAACAGGAAGCAATCAACGCAGCCGTAGGGTCCAGGTAGAGCAGCATGCTCAGTCCCGTCTCTTCACCAGCCATCGATCCTATAATGCCGATTAACACGGTGAGCGAGCAATAGAGCGCACGACGATGTTGCTGTGCATAGGCTAGCGCCTGAGACTGGTTTCGTTTACGAAAATATCTGTACTGAAATTGAAAAATCGCTTCTTTCACAGCCAGAGCTGCAACAGCCACCAAAAGTACCGACTTGCCAGGTGCTTCCGGTTCACTTCCGGAGAGACTACCCAATGCGGAGATGGCAAGCTGTAATCCACCCATGAGGATCAGCACAGATAACAATACTGAGATCCCGGGTCTGGCAACACGTGAATGTTCTTTAAACCGTTCCCTGTGAGCCTTGCTCTTATCACGTACAGACTTGGAGGGAAAGAGACCTGCCAGGGCAGAACCAGCTTCAGAAGCAGAATACAAGCCGTCAGCGAGCAATGATTTGCTATTTGCCATATAACCGACTCCCGCTTTGATTACCGCAAGTCCCATATTACCAGCAATACCACTCCATGTGGCAGCCTGAGCAGATGGGATATGTTCTCTGGTCATGTATATTCCCCCTTATTTCTGTACATAAAGTTGCAAAACCGCGCCTGGCAGACGCGGCTTCACAATAAGATGTTTAGTTAGATTCTTTGGCTACTGTTGTTTTTGGCTTGTTAACTTGTTTACCTTTGAGCGTGAGCCATAATGGTGCCGCAATAAAGATTGAAGAGTAAGCGCCGAACAGTGTTCCGATCACCATTGCAAGTGAGAACATGCGGATGGATTCTCCGCCAAAAATAAACAAACAAAGTGAAGCAACAAAAACCGTAAATGTTGTATTTAGTGAACGAGTCATTGTTTGTGACAAACTGTGATTAACTACTTCACGCAAGTCTGCTTTAGAAGACTTTTTAGCAAATCGCAAATTCTCACGAATACGGTCAAAGATAACGATGGTATCGTTAATTGAGAATCCGACAATGGTCAATACTGCGGTAATAAAGGTCAGATCCACTTCCAAGCGGAAGATCGAAAATACGCTTATGACGACAAATGCATCATGGAACAATGAAACCACTGCTGCCACAGCAAAGCGCCACTCGAATCGGATTGCAACATAGATCATGATCCCGATACTTGCAATGAGTACCGCGTAGATCGCATTGCGCTCCAATTCTTTGGCCATCTCCGGATCAACCGTATTTACTTCATAGGAAGCCGATGCATCCAGTTTGGTAAATTCCTGTTTAAATTTACTCTCTTGGGTCTCATCCAATTCATTGGAGAAACGAACATTTACACGGTCAGCCCCCGGTGTAATGGTAACATCACCCTCATCAACACCGATGTCCTTAACGATAGGTTTAATCTGCTCCGCTGTGATTGCTTTGGATACCGAGATATCCACATTCGATCCAGCACGGAAATCAACCGCATAATTCAAACCCAGAGCCAGAATGCTGATGATCCCCGTAATCGTCAGAATAATCGAGAAAATATAGGCAATCTTACTACCTTTAACATAATCAAAATTCCAATTAAAGCGCACGAATTTCACTCTCCTTCACTCCGAAGTACTTAGGCTTCTTCAACACGTTACCCCGTACAAGCAGGGTCAACAGGAAGCGGGAGAAGAAAATATTCGTGATAATACTGGTGACAATATCAAAAATCAGCACGAGTGCAAAACCTTTAACCGCACCTGTTCCCAAGAAGAACATAACAGCCGCAGCAATAATGGTTGTAATATTGGAGTCAATGATTGTTCGGAAGGAATGTTTACCACCCGCTTTAACCGAAGACAAGATCGACTTACCACTGCGCATCTCCTCTTTAATCCGTTCGTACGTGATGATATTGGCATCCACCGCCATCCCTATACCCAGGATAAACGCCGCAATACCTGGAAGGGTAAGCACGAATTCTCCTAAATAGAAGATTGCAAGTACCAGCCACGTATGTGTGATCAAGGCAAAACTCGCAATAATACCAGGAATGCGATAAAGCCCAATCATGAACACTAGAATAATAACGGAACCAATCAATCCCGCTTTAATAGTCTGATCCAGAGAAAGCTTACCAAGTGTTGCACCAACACTTTGTGAATACTTCTCTGTAAGTTTCAGTGGCAATGCCCCAAGGTTAATGGTGTCACGAAGCTGGTTTGCTTCATCACGAGTGTAGGCACCCGAAATCTGAGCGGAACCATCTGTCAACTGTTGTCTAACGGTTGGAGCAGAGAGCAGCTCATCGTCCAAATAAATGGCGAGAGGTTGTCCGATCAAACGTTTGGTAATCTCGGAAAATTTGGCTTTGTCTTTCACTTGAATGTCAATCATCGGCTCATTCAATTGAGTGAACACAACTTTGGCTGCATTCTCAACAAATTCATTTCCGCGAAGCTCAATTTTGGTGTATTCGCCTTCCTTGTCGTTCTCTGCTTTACTACGGAAGGTCAAAACAGCAGGTTCTTTCATTTTGGCTCTAACTTCAGCCTCATCCGTAACCCCTGCCAACTTCAATCGAATCCGGTTGCTTCCTTCAGTGGTTACCTCCGGTTCGCTTGTTCCGAGCGCATTGGCGCGGCTTTCAAGGCTTTTAGCCGTTTGCACCAAAGATGCTTTCGTTACTTGTTGACCTGCTTCGAGCGGCTCTGCTTCATATAAGATCTCGTAGCCTCCCTTTAAATCAAGGCCCAAGCGTATATTTTTGAGCAGTTCCGGGCTTGTTCCCACCATTACCCCTGTGGTGACAAGCACGACCAGAATGAAACTGATAATTCTTTTCATGCCGTTCCTAGATCCCCTTTCGTTCTCAATATTCCTATTATAGCGATGCCGTAAAAAGCAGTCAATTTTCAACAAAAAAGATCCCTTTCGTCTAGAAAGAGGACCCCCGGTATGCAGACACGGTCATAAAGTTCATAAAGCTTGTTGCTTTCAGTGACAAAATGTCGTTCACCAGCTGGTGAAGCGGTGGAATGCCCTGTTTTTCATATTTATGACTGACGCAATTCCAGACATCTTTGCTGGTGACATATTCGTAACCGACAAGCCTTAATTCCTCTGCTTTGCTACGGCAGAGCATCTCTATTGACTGTTCCAACTCCACATCATTCATTTCTTCCAACGGGGAGCCTCCCTTCGTACATCCAAGCCTTTATGCGGCATCAATATTACATGATTCGACTTCACCTGATCATATTCCTTCTTGCTGATTATGGTTCTTTTTGTTAATCGTGTCCAAGTAGTCATGAGAAGATAAAGGACTGGCATAGGATGAAGAACAACGGCTTTGTCCCGTTTATGTTGATAGCCTGTACTTTCAACCGGGAAAGAGGGGTAGTCTTGAAGAAACAGACATTTATCCAGGGGGCCATGATCCTGCTCGCGGCAGGTATAATTAATCGAATACTTGGTTTCATTCCGCGCATTGCGCTGCCACGAGTCATTGGTGCAGAAGGTGTTGGCATCTACCAATTGAGCTATCCCTTTTTTATCGTACTGGTGACATTAATTACGGGTGGTATTCCGCTCGCCGTAGCCAAGCTCGTAGCCGAAGCTGATACCGGTGCCAATCGTTATTCCCCTCAGCGAATCCTGCAAGTAAGCTTAAGCTTTACGTTGACCCTGGGTGTTGTATTCATGTTTTTGTGCATTCTATTTGCACCCTGGGTTACCAAGTACGTGCTCACAGATGAGCGGGTGTACCATACGTTCGTTAGTATGAGTCCCATGATTACCATTATCGCCGTATCTGCTGTCTACAGAGGGTATTTCCAAGGTAAGCAAAACATGATGCCTACTGCCATTTCATCCATTGTTGAAACCATCATTCGTATCGTCTGTGTCATTTGGTTTGCCTGGCTTCTCCTCCCCCACGGTATTGCACAAGCTGCTGCTGGTGCCATGCTGGGAGCGCTCGTTGGAGAATTCGGCGGTATGCTTGTACTCTTGTGGAAGTATAACAGGCAGAAGAAAGAGTTACCGCTCGCTAAGCAACAGAACATGTCCAATCTCACAACCAAACCTTCAGTTCTGAAAGAAACGGGTACTCCACAGCCCGGATTAATCCGGCGTTTGCTTGCAATCTCTATTCCTGTTACAGCGGGCCGATTGGTTGGCTCCTTATCCTATCTGGCCGAAACCATCGTTACTGCCCAGAGTCTGGCTCTGGCAGGCATATCCAAAGGACTTGCTACAGCACAATATGGTGCATTACAAGGTATGATTATTCCTTTGCTGCTGCTGCCGGGGGCACTAACCTCATCGCTCGCGACATCACTTGTGCCTTCACTGTCCGAAGCTTCTGCTCAGGGAGATCGCGCACTGATTCACAAAAGAATGCATCAGGCCTTACGTTTGGCACTTGTGACAGGTGCTCCGTTTTCTGTGTTTATGTATGTGCTTGCCGAACCGATGTGTCTTGTTCTGTATAATGATGCATCGATCGGAAGCATGCTGAAACTAATGGCTCCTTTTGCTTTGTTCATTTATATTCAAGCTCCTCTTCAAGCTGCATTACAAGCTCTTGACCGTCCGGGTAAAGCATTGCTGAATACGTTTATCGGTGCTGTTATCAAAATCACGTTGATTTTAACGCTTGCTTCCCGGCCTGAATATGGCATCTTCGGTGCAGTCATCGCCATCTGTGTGAATTCTACGGTAGTTACGCTGTTACATGCCCAAAGTGTACGTAGCCTGCTACAGTTCCGCTTCAAAATGATGGATTGGGTCAAGACGGGTGCAGGTATGTTTATCATGGGTGCAGCGACCCTACTCGTATACGAAGAGACTGCCATGATATTGCCTTTTTGGGTGAGGATGCTTCTCGCTCCTTTTGCCGGACTTATCGTGTATTTCATCGTCATGGGCTGGACCAAAATGATTGACTTTCATGATCTGTCCCGTGCTCCTTTGATTGGTTCATGGTTCAAGCGCCGTTCAGGCAAATGATTTTCATTTTTTATCATCTTTTGGACTGACATATATCTTCCCATTGTGGTCAATGGAGCAAATAAATACATCCTTGAAATCCAAAATACCATTATGTTGAATTTGATTTTTCAGCCAAAATCTCGTTTTCTGAATAATCTCCAGATTCTGATCCTGGACCTTTCCGTCCATAATTAAGGGTAGAGGCAGACCTTCATATTTAATATTTGGAAATTTGATATTTGGAGATCCGTCAATCTGGTTTTTTCCCGTTTTGGATTTACTGGAAGAAAAATCTTCTGAGTCAGAACCGGAAGAATTGCTGTCGTTAGAAGTATTCTCATCCTTGGGAAACACGGTCAGCTTGCCTGTGGTCTCCAAAATAGCGAAATCAACCTCACCGATACTGTCTACATTCTGTTCACGGAGTTGTTGCAATAGATCATCCAGATTATAGCGTTGCTTCCGCATCTCATCTCGGTGAAGAACGCCTTTGGAGATCAAAACAGTAGGTTTACCATCAATTATCAGGCGAAGACGCCGACTTTTAAGACCTATAAAGGCCATTCCGATCTGTACAATGATCAAGGTAAGCATGGGAGCAATCCCATAAGAGAGCGGTTTATCAATATCTTCAATGACAAAAGCAGCCATTTCAGCGAGCATAATGGACACGACAAGATCAAACATGGATAGCTTACCAATCTCACGTTTACCCATAACCCTCATTGCACAGTACACCAGAAAGTACATGAGAATGGTTCGAAAGATATGTGATCCGACATCTGGGAAGTTCACAACAGGGGTCCTCCTTCGAAACTGAGTTTTTAACAGTTAGCTTGGGTAGTGCAATCCCTATTTTGACCTGAACCTTACATGCTCATGCAGAAATAATCCGTTCATTTAATGGAAAACAGTTCATAAGTCCGAAGGCTTGACCATACACTGTATTAACTTATAACTTGTACAAGGGGGTTGCTTCATGCAATTGATCCGCCGCTTGGTTTCGTTTCGAGTGTCCAATCCGATTCTGTCAGGCCTCTGTCAGGCTTTTGTATGGATGTTTATCGGGGCATTAATTCTCTCCTTGTTTCTCTGGATGAGCGGAATGCGGGAACAGGACCTCTCGTTGTATACCTATGTTGTTCATGGCTTGTCATTATTGGTTGGTGGTTTTGTGGCAGGAAAACGCTCTGGTGAAAAAGGATGGTACTACGGAGGAATCACCGGAATCGTATATGGACTCCTTGTGCTGTTGATCGGATTTCTCGCGCTGGATGCTTCGTTTAATTGGAAAGATAGTTTACAACTGCTTAGCGCTTTCTTCATTTCAGCTCTCGGTGGCATGTTCGGCGTTAATACGCATCGTTCCTAGCTGACTGCTAATGAACATCAACCCTCCTTCATAAAACAAAAAAGAGAACCGGGTCTCCAAGGAGATCCGGTTCTCTACTAGGGAATACGCCACAAACGCACCCTCGTTATTCTATGTTACAGTAACTATTCAACAGCCGTATCACGAGCTACAGCCGTACTGATTGCATTACGGTCAAATGTAAGCTTAGTTACATCGTTTACACGCAATACAACCACATCGTCCGTAATCTCAGCGATCGTACCGTGAAGGCCACCAATTGTTACAATTTTATCGCCCTTTTTCAATTGGCTCAGCATCGAATTCCGTTGCTTTTGCTTTTTGTTCTGTGGACGAATCATCAAGAAGTAGAAAATTGCAACCATGAGTACCAACGGTACGATCAAAGATACAATGCCTCCGCCCGCTTGTGTTCCTGCTAGAGTCATTCCCTGAAACATTCAAACTCCCCCTTATCGACTATACATACAGATATTGCTTGTTACGCCGGTTTCCTCAAAAACTCAATCAGAAACCTTTGTCATTGTCATGAAGACCATATTGATCGAAAAATTCATCCCGGAAATCAAGCAAACGATCTTCCATAATGGCTTTACGTACATTACGCATCAAATTCTGCAAGAAATGAAGATTATGGATCGTTGTCAAACGCAGGCCAAATGTTTCATCTGCTTTGATCAAATGACGCAGATAAGCTCTGGAATAGTTACGACAAGTGTAGCAATCACACTCTGGGTCAAGTGGCCCAAAATCAGTTGCAAACTTGGCATTACGAACTACCAGACGTCCTTGGCTGGTCATCGTTGTTCCGTTACGGGCAATCCGAGTAGGCAGAACACAATCGAACATGTCCACTCCACGAATGGATCCCTCAATCAACGCATCAGGCGAACCTACCCCCATCAAATAACGTGGTTTATTGGTTGGCAACAAAGGTAACGTATAATCCAATACTCCATACATCAAATGTTTCGGTTCTCCAACACTCAGTCCACCAATAGCATACCCCGGGAAATCCATGGAAGTCAAATCTGCGGCGCTCTGACGGCGAAGATCTTCATGCATGCCTCCCTGTACGATGGCAAACAGACCTTGATCATGCGGACGAGCGTGACTTTCCAGACAACGTTCTGCCCAGCGGCTCGTTCTTTCGAGTGATTTTTTGACATATTCATATTCGGCCGGATATGGCGGACATTCATCAAACGCCATCATAATATCGGAGCCAAGTGCATTCTGGATTTCCATCGCCACTTCAGGAGAAAGGAACTTCTTGTCTCCATTCAGATGAGAACGGAAGTTAACGCCTTCTTCCGTAATTTTGCGCATTTCGCTAAGAGAAAACACTTGGAATCCTCCGCTGTCCGTCAGAATTGGACGATCCCAGTTCATGAACTTGTGCAACCCGCCAGCTTCACGAATGATTTCATGTCCTGGTCTCAGAAACAGGTGATAGGTATTACTCAAAATAATCTGAGCATCCATTTCTTTCAATTCTTCAGGGCTCATTGTTTTGACAGTCGCCTGTGTACCTACAGGCATAAAGGTTGGTGTTTCAATAATACCGTGAGGTGTATGTACACGTCCCAGACGTGCACCGGATTGTTTGCAAGTTTTGATATGTTCATACGTAATTGCTGCCATTGGTTTTAATCATCCTCTAAAAGTTAATCGTTATACCGTTATACTAATATATCAACATGGCATCGCCGAAGCTGAAGAACCGGTATTTCTCTTGAATGGCTTCCTCATATGCCTGCATAATATGTTCCCTGCCTGCTAGTGCACTAACCAACATAACCAACGTGGATTTCGGGAGATGGAAATTCGTAAGCATCCCATCGATCACTTTGAAGGAATAACCGGGATAGATGAAAATGCTGGTCCATCCGCTGCTCGCTTGCAGTATTCCATTTTCAAATTTGCTGCCTACCGTTTCCAAAGTCCGGCAGCTCGTTGTCCCAACCGCAAAAACACGGTGTCCATTCTCTTTGGTCTGGTTAATCAGGTCAGCTGTTTCTTGTGACAAGGAGTAATACTCCTCATGCATGACATGATCTTCAACAACGTCAACCGACATCGGTCTGAATGTTCCCAGTCCTACATGAAGCGTGATGAAGGCGACATTAACGCCCTTGGCACGAATCTGATCCAACAACTCATCCGTAAAATGTAATCCTGCTGTAGGTGCAGCCGCCGATCCTTCATGCTTGGCATACACGGTCTGATACCGTTCACGGTCATCCAATGTCTCCTTGATATAAGGTGGCAACGGCATCTCACCCAGACGGTCCAGAATCTCCTGAAAGATTCCATCATACGTAAACGTAAGTGTACGTGCCCCCATCTCGCCCTCTTCTTCAATGATTGCCTTGAGTTCATCACCAAATACGATGACTGAACCGGCTTTCAGCTTTTTACCAGGCTTAACAAGTGCTTCCCACTTGTCGCCTTCCACATTTTTGAGCAATAACACTTCCGCTTTTGCTCCGGTATCTTCTTTTGTACCGAACAGACGGGCTGGTAGAACACGTGTATCATTCAGAATCAATGTATCGCCGGGATTCAGAAAATCGATAATATCGGGAAACGTTTGATGATTAATCTCACCACTATCTTTGTTCAAGGTAAGCAAACGGGATGCCGTGCGATCAAGCAACGGCGTCTGTGCTATCAATTGCTCTGGTAATTCAAAATCATATAAGTTCACATTCATTTAGTTTCATTCCTTAACAATAGTCGCATTTTGATAATAGTGTTTCAATATTGCCTGGTAATCATACCCTTCATCTGCCATGCCTTTGGCTCCCCATTGGGACAAGCCCAATCCGTGGCCATTGCCCTGACCGATGAACATGAAGGTCTGACCCTGCGTTACCGCTCTCGCTTGACCATCACCACTCATAACGACAAGTGCATTACCGGATGATGTTCCTGCGCCAGAAGAAGACAATACAGAGGCACCATTTGAGCCGGTTTTACTGGCTGTTTTGCCGTCAGCGCCTAATACAGTATAACTTCCGGTTCCTGCAATATCAAATAAAGTGCTCGGTAATCCACCGAGTGCAGAGCGGTATGTATCGGCATATTTCACCGTCATAGCCTGTCCGTTGGCAGTGACTTCAAGTGCTCTTCCGGAAGGTCCACGCTTGGTCACTTCCAAGGTTGAGATTGAAGCAGGAACAGACGCTGTTGTTTTACCCTGAAGGGATTTAACCAACTGAGCAGACGTGAAAGGTCCTCTCACCCAAGCATAATCATTGGATTGAGCTACTTTTGCCAGTACAACAGCTTCGTTACCTGGATTCATTTTGGCTACAGGTTCAACGGTGGATTGAATTAACGGAATGGCACGCACATTGGTATTCTGAGCCGTTACCGTCACTTTGGCCAACCCCGCATTGGTCTTGGTTGTTAATTCTTTGATGTTATCCTCACGAATGTACCCGCTAACGCCTGAACTGAGCAGCACATGGTACCACGTATGTAATCCTGCCTGGGCCGATGTATCCCCCGAACTGACAACATTGGTAAACACACCAGCTCCGCCGTTCCATACTTCAGAAGGATGAGCCGTCTGGCCGCCCGCATTGGAGGAGAACACAGCTTCGATGATTTTCCCACCGCTCTTGACCACTTCTCCAGCAGTTGCATCCACTGCACTGGTTACTTTATCGTTCTCCGAACCAATCCCGTTATAAGCTTGGCTGAGCGTTGTATCCACAACATTCGCAATTTTGAAACGTTCACCCTGTTGAAGCGCGTAGGATCGAGCAGCAACGGCTTGAACTTTCAAAGCTTCAGCAGGCCAGGAGGAATACACCTCTGCTCCTACGACAGAGTACAAGTATTGCTCCAGTGGAACGACGTTGACCAACGCCAGATCCCCGCTCACGATGCTGATTTCCATATCTCCACGATATGTTCGCTGGGAACGTTCCACTACTTTGATGCCATTCCCATTCCCTTGTACCAATGCTTTGGATTCAGTACCTGCAATGGTGTAATGCGGAGCGGTTTTGAGTGCGTCCGTACTTAATCCTGCATCCTGGCGGATGATGAGCCCGGCACTATTGTTGACAGGTGAAAGACTTACCCCCGGAGCTTTGGCTTCCACACTGGTCTTCAATGCAGTTAATTCCGCATCCGTTGAAGCTTCACCCACCCATACCGCATATGCTTGGCTTCCCCCACTCAGTTGAAGGACTGGATAGACACTACTAACTCCTGTTGATAAAAGGTTGGCTTGTGCTGCCTCTGCTTCCTGAATCGAACCATAGGTTCCAGCAGACAGGCGTTTACTTCCCGTTACAGCTGGCTTTTGACCAGCCAATTGAGCCGCAGCTACCTTTTGTACTCGTGTAACAGCTTGTCCAGCCAGTGCCTCCGTTGCATAGTTACCTGTGTAGAGCTGGTAAATGACATTTCCATTCACAGCCGTTGTGAACAGCAACGGTTTATCTGCGGTTGCCTGCAACAATTTTGCTGCTGCAGATGCTGCCTTGAAATCCGCTGTTTCCAACACTTTCACTCGGAATCCATCTGCACTGAAACGGATCTGCCCTGCCGGAAGGCTTACATTTGCGCCACTCTCCGATTGGATGCTCCATTGTCCGGTCGATTCAAGCGTAATGAGTGGTGTAGTTGATTTATACGTACTGCCCAGATTTGCAAACATGGCTACCCGGATCGTCTGTCCATCATTTCCTGCTGCATATGCAGGCACTTGCAGACAACTCACTGTCAAAAGAGCTGCCGCCAGTACCTTCAATCGACGACTCCACTTCTTCGTTCGTATTGCTTTTCCCACAATCAGACTCCTCTCCATGCTTTTCTTTCACTTTATATCGGGTTAACGTGATTATTTCAATGTTTATGATGAATATTCAACAGATTCAATTATTTCCCGTCTCTTGGTGGAACAGGCAGACCCAAGTGATGATAAGCGAGATCTGTTACGATCCTGCCCCTTGGTGTACGCTGAATCATACCAATCTGAAGCAGATACGGTTCATAGACATCCTCTATCGTCTGACTTTCTTCACCAATCGTAGCAGCAATGGTATCCAGCCCTACCGGGCCTCCCCGGAAGCTATTGATCATCGATTTGAGCATCTTGTGATCAATCTCATCCAGGCCACGCGGATCAATCTGGAGACGTTGCAGCGCTTCTTCAGCCAGTGTCTGTGTTATAATCCCGTCACCACGCACCTGTGCAAAGTCACGTACTCGTTTTAACAAACGGTTCGCGATCCTCGGTGTCCCACGTGAGCGCAATGCAATCTCTTGCGCAGCATCCCCCACAATTTCCACACCCAAAATTTCGGTAGAGCGTGAGACGATATAAGCCAGCTCATCAACTGTGTAGAATTCCAATCGACTGATAACACCAAATCGGTCTCGAAGTGGAGCAGACAGCAAGCCAGCACGCGTTGTAGCCCCAATCAGAGTGAATGGCGGCAGATCCAGCCGAACGGAACGTGCACTTGGACCTTTACCAATCATAATATCCAATGCGGAATCTTCCATAGCGGGGTACATGACTTCTTCAACTGTACGATGCAAACGATGAATCTCATCAATAAACAGGACATCGCCTTCCTGCAGATTGGTTAACAATGCTGCAAGATCACCCGGGCGTTCAATGGCCGGGCCTGACGTAGTTCGTAAATTAACACCCAATTCGTTGGCAATAATGTTGGCAAGTGTTGTTTTACCTAGTCCAGGTGGTCCATATAACAAAACGTGATCCAATGCCTCATTACGGAATTTGGCAGCTTCAATATATATCTTTAAATTTTCCTTCACCTGATTCTGCCCGATATATTCATTCAGATACCGGGGACGAAGACTCAACTCAACATTTTGGTCCTCCATCATCAGGTTCGCGGAAATAATCCGATCATCCATATTCATCCCTACCTTTTTTTGCAGGCTACAGCTATATTATAATATGCAATTTGTATTATCCCGTAAACAGCATTTGCAGCGCCTTTTTCATCAACACATCAACGGAATCTGCTGTAGTAACATCCTTTTTCAATTTGAGCCACACTTTATCAAGCTCACTATCAGTATACCCAAGTGCCTTGAGACCTTCACGTGCCTCATCCCAGGCTGAACCACTTCCTGACTCTTCCGATGGAGGAGCGAACAACCCTGTTGCATACGCTGCCGCTCCAAAGCTATCCAGCTTATCCTTGAGATCCAGAATCATGCGTTGTGCAGTCTTCTTGCCGATCCCGGGCAATTTGGTCAAGAACGTAAGATTCTCTTGGTAAATCGCCGTAACCACATGTTCTGGTGTACCCCCAGCGAGTATGCCCAGAGCTACTTTTGGACCGATACCGGATACTTCAATCAGTTTACGGAACAAACGCTGTTCATCCCGTGTAACAAATCCAAACAGCAACATCGCATCCTCACGCACATGATGGTGAGTGTACACGGTAATTTCGCCTTCTTGCTTCGCAAACGCAAAGGGATTTGGACAGAATACGCGATACCCTACACCATGAACATCCAGCACAATATAATCATTCTCTACATGAATGAACTGTCCTCTTAGAAAATCAATCATTTTCGCAATACCTCATTCAACTTGGAATTTAATGTATAAGAGTGTGCGTGGCACACGGCTACAGCCAATGCATCAGCTACGTCATCCGGCTTAGGAACGACCTGGAGACGCAAGAACATTTTGACCATCTCCTGTACTTGCTTCTTCTCCGCTTTACCGTACCCCACAACGGCCTGCTTGATCTGCATTGGCGTATACTCTGCAATAGGCAAACCCTTCTGTGCGGCAGCGAGTACCATGACCCCTCTAGCCTGACTGACAGACATCGCTGTTGTAACGTTCCGATTGAAAAAAAGTTTCTCCAGCGCTACTGCGTCCGGTTTGTATTTATCAATCAATTGCACCATACCTTCATATACGTGAAGCAACCGTTCCTCTTCAGGAGTATGAGCTTCCGTCTGAATACATCCATATTGTACGGGTACCACCTTACTGCCGATTTTATCCACAAAACCAAAACCAACAATCGCAATCCCCGGGTCAATTCCCAAAAAACGCAAAACCATCTCTCCCTCACAAAAGCGAACATATGTATCGTTCATTTCATTATAACAAAAGATAGACCCTGCGGCAGGAAAAACTTTGTCTAACTGATTTCTCGTCTTTATTCGCGAATTTTTTACATGTTTATTCGTATTTTCAACTATTTTAGTATAAACGACAAAAAGGACATCCCTTCGATGTCCTTCATCATATTTCACATATTTTTGGGTCTATCGCTTGGTTACCTAAACCACCCATGTTATCGCTATTGCCATCATCGTTTCAGTTACGTAACAATCTTATACAGTAGGTGATACGTTTGGATTACCCGCCATTACGGATTAAATGATGGTCTTCATCCACGGCATAGTCACTGAACGTAGAGATTACGCTATCATACTCATCCTTGTCCTGAATCCGAATCCCCTGCTGCAATTGCTCCAGTACGCCTTCAGGCAAAGAACTCTCCAACGTCCCAACATCCAACTGAAAGAACGTACGAATAACCTTCTCATCTGTAGGCTTACCCTCGTACAAATTAAGGTTCCCTACAGCATCTATGCTGATATAAGCCTGCTGTTTACAAAGCGATGAAAGGTCATCTACACGTTGCTTCAAATGCAACTCATCTGATGTTTCAACGGTAGCATCCCATTCCGGATGTTGAGCTAGTAACATCTTCAACTGCGGTCTAGCCATCTTCCCTAACTGCTCTGTCTCCACTCCGCAGATGTACTGTGTTTCCAAAACCACACTTGTTAAATGATCCGGATCAGAATCAAGTTGCTCTACTAACGCCTGAATCTCCTGTTCAGATCTTGTTTCCTGCGTAACAGGCCCCAACACACTGGTTGCCTCACTAAAATTAGTTGTCAGCAAACGCTCAATTGCCGATGAGATGGACAACCCGCTGTAAGCCAATATCGTAACTGCAAGCAAAGCCGCCGTCATCCATACTGTTCGTTTCCACCGTCGCCAGCGTCTCTTGAATTGTTTTCTGAAGTTAAACGTGTTCACATGAACCCCTTCTATCACTTTTTAAACCTATTGTGACCTAAAGACTGAGGCTTTATGCACAACTAACTTATCGTCTGAAGAAGGAACACACATGTGTTAGGTTAGAGAACTTGTCATAGTGAATACCGGAACCTGCATTTATAGAATCTTATATAGATAAATATAAAAAAACACTATCTATAATTAGATAGTGTTTTTAGAGATCGGGATGACACGATTTGAACATGCGACCCCCTGGTCCCAAACCAGGTGCTCTACCAAGCTGAGCTACATCCCGTTATATATACCGGCGAGAGGACTCGAACCTCCACGGTTTCCCACTCGATTTTGAGTCGAGCGCGTCTGCCATTCCGCCACGCCGGCAAATTTGAAGTTATAATGGCGCGCCCTGAGAGATTCGAACTCCCGGCCTTTTGATTCGTAGTCAAACGCTCTATCCAGCTGAGCTAAGGGCGCAAAATATTGGAGCGGAAGACGGGAATCGAACCCGCGACCCTCGCCTTGGCAAGGCGATGCTCTACCGCTGAGCCACTTCCGCACACGGTATTATTAATATAAAAATGGCGGAACCGACGGGATTCGAACCCGCGATCTCCTGCGTGACAGGCAGGCATGTTAGGCCAACTACACCACGGTTCCAGATCACTTTCTCAAAGGAAAGTATAATTGCGGGGGCAGGATTTGAACCTGCGGCCTTCGGGTTATGAGCCCGACGAGCTACCGGGCTGCTCCACCCCGCGTCGTTATAAAGTTTATATGGTGGAGGCTGAGGGGATCGAACCCCCGACCCTCTGCTTGTAAGGCAGATGCTCTCCCAGCTGAGCTAAGCCTCCATATTATGACCCGTAGGGGATTCGAACCCCTGTTACCTCCGTGAAAGGGAGGTGTCTTAACCCCTTGACCAACGGGCCTTA
>NZ_VXKZ01000098.1:0-149578 GCF_008693195.1 Paenibacillus sp. UASWS1643 | reverse complement strand
GGCGATGTGCCCGGCGTTCCGGTTGGCGATGCCACATTCGCAATATACGTACTGCCGTTGAACGTTACAACCTGACCCGCTGGATACGTTGGGGCTACGGCTGGATCGAAAGGCACAATGCCACTTAAACCTACACCTGTCGCTCCCGTTACCCCTGATGCTCCTGTAGCTCCGGTACTTCCCGTTACTCCAACGCCGGTTGCTCCTGTAACACCCGTGGCTCCCGCTCCAGCGATTAACGTGTAATCTGGCGATGTGCCCGGCGTTCCGGTTGGCGATGCCACATTCGCAATATACGTACTGCCGTTGAACGTTACAACCTGACCCGCTGGATACGTTGAGGCTACGGCTGGATCAAATGGCACTAGGCCTGTCAATCCTGCCCCAGTTGCTCCAGTTACACCTGATGCACCTGTGGCTCCTGTAGGTCCTGCACCTGCAAGCAACGTGTAATCTGGAGAACTTCCTGGCGTCCCCGTTGGCGAAGCGACATTTGTAATGTAAGTACTGCCACCAAACGTGACGATCTGTCCAGCTGGATATGTTGGTGCTAATGCGGGATCGAATGACACGATGCCACTTAATCCTGCACCTGTGGCTCCAGTTACACCAGTCGCCCCCGCAGCAGCGATTAATGTGTAATCCGATGAAGATCCTGGTGTTCCTAGAGGACCAGCTACACTCGTAATGTAAGTACTACCGTTATACGTAATTACTTGACCTGCTGGATAACCCGGGGCGAGCGCTGGATTAAATGCCACGGCTCCTGTCAAACCAGTTCCGGTTGCTCCAGTTGTTCCAGTTGTTCCACCCGACAGCAAAAGAGTATAGTCTGGGGAACTTACGGGTGTACCCAAGGGACCGTTTACATTGGCAACATAAAGACTACCCTCGTAGCTTACTACTTGACCTTGAGCATAAGTTGGTCCCAGTGCAGGATCATATGCAGTAATATTGTTCAAGCCAACACCAGGTGCTCCTGCCGGACCCTGTGGTCCCTGTGGTCCCTGTGGTCCAACTGGGCCAACCGGTCCTACTGGTCCAATTCCTCCAGGTGTCCCAGTAGCCCCTTTTACCCCAGGGACTCCTGGGACACCTGGTACGCCCGGGACTCCTGGCAATCCCTGTGGGCCGGCTGGTCCGGTAATCCCTCCGGTTCCAAGAGTTGTCGTCGCCCGGCTTAGCGATATGGAGATCGATCGAATTAATCCCACAAGTTTATCTTTTTCTGCAGGTGGTACTTCCAGAAGCAGTGTCACACTTAATAAGTCATCCAGTAAGTTCTGCAAGTTACCTACGAGATTAATAAGAGGAACAGGGACAACCTCTGACCCTGCAATCGTTAATTCCAATACGGCTTGTAACTCTGCCTTTACTCCGGCACGAAATCCGGATTGATTTACAAAACTAAGTAACTGGCGTAATCCGTTCTGCAAAGACAGTATATTGGCTGAAGTCGGCTGACTGATTGCAGCAGGAATAGCCACCGCCAAAGAACGAAGTATGGATTCAAACTGCTCCAGTTCTCTTGTGGTTATTGGAATAAACGGAGAGCCCGCTCTAAAAGATCTGCCTTCCAGAAAAGCTTTAATATTGACCCTTTTTCGATCATCGGACATGCTTAACTCAATCCTCCTCTATCTTGCTTGCTTTTCAAGCTTATGTCACATAAGAAGGAAAATTATCTTGGACACTCTTTTTAGTCAAAAAAAGACCATTCTTGTTCCACGTTGAACAAGATTAAACGGTAGTCTTCAACAAAAAAACACCCTCCATAAGAGGGTGTTTCCGCACTTTTTGTATGAAATTCAGGCTATTTCGATGAATCCAAGGGAAATTGCAAAATAAACTCCGTTCCTTCACCAAGAACACTATTGACGGTAATCATGCCTTGATGCGCATCAACAATATTTTTCACAATCGCTAAACCAAGCCCCGTACCTACACTTTCTCCCCGAACACGAGCCTTGTCTGCTTTGTAGAATCGTTCGAAAATAAATGGCAAATCGGATGAAGGGATACCTACACCCTGATCCTTCACAGAAACTCTGACAAATGGAGCACGAAGATAAGTGACCCGCTCGGCTGAGATCATTACATTTTTGCCAGTAGGTGTATGTCTGAACGCATTATCCAACAGATTCGTAAATACTTGCTCAAGTCGATCCTCATCTGCTTGTTGAAGTTCAATGGTTGGTTGTTCGAACTTAAATTGCAGTTGAATTCCCTGTTCTTTTGAACGCACCGAGAACTTCCGATATACACGTTCAAGTAGTTCTCCGAGGTCAACTTCCTTCATCACCATGTCCGTGTGTCCAGCTTCCATCCGCGCCAGATCGAGCAAGTCTTTAACCAGTCTGCCCATCCGCAGGGACTCATCATGAATGACCTGGATCAGTTCTTCGCTCTCTTCCGGTGAGGTTGCCATGCCGTCCAAAAGGGCTTCACTGTAGCCTTGCATCATGGATAGCGGAGTTCGTATCTCATGAGATACGTTAGCCACGAAATCACGCCGCATTTTCTCCAGACGCACTTCTTCTGTTACATCTCTTAAGACAGCCACAGCCCCCCTGACAACACTGTCAGCATACAACGGTGCCATCTGAACAGACCAGACACCTTGCTGAACGTGAACATTGGAGTTCTGGTCCCCACCTTGCTCCATCACCATTCTGAACAAAGGAAGAAGGGGCTCAGGTACATCACGCGAAGTCTTGTTAGACTGCTCGGATTCTTGTCCTTCGTCCATTTTTGCCCAATCGAGATCATACCATGCCTGCATGATCTTCTCTCCAGGCGGATTCGTCAGAATAACTTTGCCTTCACCATCAAATGTAACCACCGCATCGGTCATGCTGCGAAGTACACTCGCCAAATGTTCCTTCTCATGGTTAAGGTTTCGAATATTATCTTCCAGTTGAGCAGCCATATGATTAAATGTGTTGGCAAGTTCACCAATCTCATCACTCGTTACCAGGGAGAGACGTGTTCCGTAGTTCCCTTTGCGAATCGCATTGGCTGCCTGAATCAATTGCTGCATGGGTTGCGTTATTTTGGTGAATAGAAACAATGCAAAAAACGTGGTTAAACTGAATCCGATAATACAGATATAGGTGAACAACCGCTTAATATCTCTGGATTCGGATTCTGCAAAGTTCGTATCAATGTAGGGCAGCAAAAAAAGACCCAGCGCTATAAGTACACAACCCACAAGGCAGATAATAGTGATCCATAACTTCCCGACCAGTGATCTCCAGAAACTAAAACTACTTCGGTACTTCCAGTTTATAACCCACACCCCACACCGTCGTAATCATGGCCGCCGATTCAGGCGATACCTTGTTAAGTTTCTCGCGAAGACGCTTCACATGCGTATCCACGGTACGAAGATCGCCAAAAAATTCGTAATTCCACACATCCTTGAGCAATTCTTCTCTGGAGAAAACTTTGTCGGGAGATGTTGCCAGGTAGTGCAGTAATTCATATTCTTTTGGTGTAAGACTAATCTCTTCGCCACCAGCGGTTACCCGGTGGGCATCATGCTCAATAACCAGATGCGGGAACACAATGTTGTTACTCGAATTGCTCTCCTTGGAGAGATAAGCTGTCGCGGAAGATCGACGCAAAATCGCTTTGACACGATAAATCACTTCACGCGGGCTGAATGGTTTTACAACATAGTCATCAGCGCCAACTTCGAAGCCTTGAACCCGGTTAATCTCTTCACCTTTTGCAGTGAGCATCAAAACGGGCGTTGATTTCACCTGACGAAGACGGGTACACACTTCAACTCCATCCATACCTGGTAACATCACATCAAGCAAAATCAGCCCGTAGTCCCCTGCTGTTGCTTTACGCAGCGCAGTTTCCCCATCCTCAGCTTCATCGATTTCATAACCTTCTTTTTCAAGATACATTTTCAAAAGCCTACGGATTCTCTCTTCGTCATCCACGACCAGTATTCGATTCTCATGTTCAGCCATGCCTCTCCAGCCCCTTTGCAATAACTCCTCATCACTTCTATTATGTTCGATCTGGCGAACAATATTTGAATACCCTTCAATAAAAAGGTACGTTTGTGTTTCCCGCTTCTAAACTCAACCTTTGCATACGAGTCTGTCCTAGTCCGCTCCAGCGTAAGAATGTAATCCAGCAATGATCAGATTCACCCCAACTAGCGTAAACATGACGACTAGGAAGCCAAGAACTGCAAGCCATGCAGACTTCTGACCTTGCCAACCTCTGGATAAACGCAAATGCAGATACACACTATAATATAGCCATGTGATCAATGCCCACACCTCTTTGGGGTCCCAACCCCAAAAGCGACTCCAGGCAATCTGAGCCCAGATCATGGCAAAGATTAATGCTCCCAGCGTAAATATCGGAAAACCAATGGCAATCGCGCGATAACTTATCTCATCCAGATCATCGGCATCGATTCCATCCATCATTGGCTGTAACGCTTGTCCAAGTGGTCTGCGCACAAGAAGTCGTACAATTCCATAAAGGATCAGACCTACAATAAGTGACCAAACCACCGTATTCAGCTTACGCCCGGCATTTACGCCGTTCATCCAGGAAGGCGTCTCAAGTAAAGGTTTTTTCATGCCAAGAAACGGTGTCATGCTCTCCACTTCGCTATTATATGGTGCAAAAATCGGAGGCATGCGATAAATCACTTTCTCTATTGTACTATTTTCCTGTACCTCTGTGTCAATGCTGACCGTTTTCTGTACAAAAACCGCCTCGTAACCAGCTGCACGAAAGGCAAATACCGTCCCGATAAATCCGATAACGACGACGATCGTAACCAGGGTGAATTCAACCCATCCTCTTTGACGTCTTGAAGACTTGTCTTTACCACTGAAATCAACAGTACGGAGCAAATACATGAACCCTGCTGCAAAACCCACGGCGAAGAATGCTTCACCAAGTGCGGCCAACGTCACGTGAATTTTCAGCCAGATGGACTGAAGTGCCGGGATTAACGGCTGTACCTCCTGAGGAAATACAGCAGCATAAGCCATTATAATGATGGTAAGTGGTAAGGCAAACAAACCCAGTAACGACTTCCGATATATGGCGTATACAACGATAAATGCAACCATGATCATCATGGACAGAAAAGACATGAACTCGTACATGTTACTAACAGGAATATGCCCTGCCCCAGCCCATCGGGTTACAAAGAATACAAGATGTGCTGCCAAAGCGACAGTCGAGGCAATGAAAGCTCGTTTACCCCAGCGATTCATATGCGCCAGAGGATCACGATTGCTCCATTTTTTGCCCATTACCGCAACACCATATAAAAAGAATGCGGCACAATAGAGAAAGAAAGCTACGATAAATGCGTCGCTGCTGAAATCCAATAAATTCATGCTTGGTTCCCCCCGTTATCCAACGACTTCTCTTCCACTTCCAAATTCATTTGTTTCAAGACAGCCGCCACTTCACGCCTGAAGCCAAACCAGTTTTTGTTGGTATGTCCACCCAAGGTAAGCTGTTGATCATCAAAACGAATCCAGATTCGGCGATGATGCCAATAAAAACCCATGACCAGACCCAACATGACAATGCCGGCTCCTACCCACACAAAAGGCATTGCTTTATCCACGCGTATATTGAGATAACTTACGGATTGAATAATATCAACCTTGTCCATGCTGTCCACTTCCAACTGTAAAGGAATCTCTGTTCCAATCAGCTGTTGGTTAATTGCATCCTGCTGAAACCGTTGTTTATCAATCTGCTTCGCAAAATAAAGATATTGTATCCCCTCTTCCGGCAGATTCGGTCCCTTAATGAGAAAGAGAAAAGCAGGTGCATTAGGTGAAGGCGATATTGATTTGGGCTGTCCATTCTCATCCAATCCAAAGTCCATGAACTTTTCCTTCACGGTCAGTTCATAAGGGCCTGCTTCAAATGTTTTTTGGGTATCGACCATATCAATCTTAATCGCCCCATATACTTCACCAGTTTTTGTATTGACCAGATCCGGCGTTACGGACCGAATGGTGGGTGTTAGATCATAATCAAACTGATATGCTTTCAGACCGTTATAATTTAAGGGATGATTCACACGAACATCATGTCTGGCCACCTCAGCTAATTGAGGTTTTTTTGAAAGATCCGAACAATCTGCTGTACATTCATACAAAACAACTTTTGTTTCGAACAGTTTTGGAACGGTCTTGTTCAGGTTACGGAATTGCTCCGGTACTTCTTCCTCACTGTAAAATTCAACATTAAACTGTTCGTTTTTCAGATACATCGACGTATTCGGGATCTTTTTGATCTCACCTTCCGGAAAAGCAACATGCTCATCCAGATTCAGGCCAGGCAGCCCTCGTGCGAGCACCGCCAGCAGAAATATAATGAGTCCAATATGGATGACATATGGGCCCCATCGACTGAATCGCTGTTTCTCGGCGAGTAAAGCATCACCCTGAGTATGCACGCGGTAGCCTTTCTTTTTCAGCGGCGTAACCGCTTTCTTAATCCAGTCTTCTGGCGCCTCTTCAATAGAACCTTGGTACACCAGACGCTGTCTTGTTAGAAATTGCGTGTGTTTACGTATTTTCTGTTTATTCAGTGCTTTGTAGAGCGGTAGGACGCGATCCAGACTGCATATCACCAATGATGCACCAATCAGCACCAACAGCAAGATAAACCACCAGGATTCGTATGTATGGGATAAACCCAACAGATAATAGATATGACCCAACTGACCGTATGTTTCTTTGTAATACACGGAAGGATCAATATTTAGAAATGTACTTTCTTGCGGATAGATCGTGCCAAGCATAGAGCCTACAAGCGTGAAAACAATCATATAGACAGCAATTTTGACGGATGAAAAAAAATTCCAGATGCGATCAATGATGTTGGGATTACTGCGCTGTGAACGGCGCGCCATGCCATCGTAACGCATTTCCAACACTTCATTCGATTTAGCTTCAGACTCCAGCAGCGGTTTCCCACATGCTTCACATAGTACAGTGCCAACCGGATTTTGGTGTCCGCACTCACATTTGGTATTTTGGAACACGAATAGACCTCCTGTCAGGGCTGCTTCGCCAGTTGCGAAATTTGAGTGTCAAGTGTGTCCAAATCAAGTTGCCCGATATGAATGGTAGAGATTTTGCCGGTGTCGGATACAAAAAAAGTTGTTGGCATCGGAGAGATCCCGAAATCACGAACCGAGTTTTTCTCACGGTCTAACATGATTGGAAATGTAACCCCAACCTGCCGAACAAAATTATCCACGGTCATCTGGTCTTCTCCAACATTAATTCCGACAAATTGTACTCCCTGGTCCTTCCATTTGTCAGCTTGTGCCTGAAGTGCAGGCATTTCTTTAACACAAGGTTCACACCAGGTGCCCCAGAAATTGATCACCAATGCTTTTCCTTTGTACTCGTCAGACGTATGAACTTGACCATCCAGGCCCAGCAATTCAAAAGAAGGAGACTTGTCCCCTTCCTTTGGCTTGCCGTTCGAGCCGGATACCGATGTCGTAATCGCATATCCGCCCAACACCAGGATCAATGTCAAAATGACGATTTGCACCGTTCTTCTTGATTTCCCCATGTGCTGCTCCCCTTTAAGTGACTCTAACACTCGCATATTATTGAACTGGACAACTGTGAACATCCTATGAACAATTATAGCGAATTTCGTCACAAAACTGCGGCGGTTTTATGAAAATTATGTGTCCTCACATTACCTTTTTTTCATTTTTCTGGCTGGTTCTGATTGTGCGAGGGTAATCAGGTTGTTAACTTCTTCTTTGGTCAGATTGCGTGTCAGACCACGTTTCAGGTTTTGTAGCAAAATGCCACCAAACGAAATCCGTTTCAACCGGGTTACCGGATGGTTGATCGCCTCGAACATGCGTCTAACCTGACGGTTACGCCCTTCATAGATCGTAATGGAGATCACCGACTCATTGGCCGCTGTATCCACATCTTTGTATTCCACCTCTGCAGGAGCAGTCATGCCATCATCCAGCATAATGCCTGTCTTTAATTTTTCCAGAGCCGAACCATGCGGCACACCTTTGACCGTTGCGTGATACGTTTTGGGTACGTGATGTTTCGGATGCGTCAACAAATGTGCAAACTCACCATCATTGGTCAGAATCAATAAGCCCTCTGTGTCATAATCCAGACGACCCACAGGGTATACACGTTCCTTGACACCTTTCAGGTAGTCGGATACAATTTTCCGACCTTCCGGGTCAGATGCACTTGTGATTACGCCTTTTGGCTTGTTCAACATCAAGTACACTTTTTTCTCACTGCGGATCGGTTTTCCATTAACCGTAATCATATCCTCTTCGGGGTTCGCTTTCGTACCCAGTTCGGTTACGACCTCCCCGTTAACTTCTACTTTGCCGGACAGGATTAGTTCCTCGCTCTTACGGCGGGATGCAATACCTGCCTGTGCGATAATTTTTTGTAATCTTTCCATGTTTGTCATGTCACCTCACACTAATGATACCCATCACGCAAGGAAATCACAAGGATAATCCAAGGATTTTGTAATCTGGCGACACGAATACGCATTTTAGGCGACCTTCCCCTTTGAGATTGACGCAAAAAAAAGCCTGCCTTTACACGACCTGTTAAATACAGATGGTGTAAAGATAAGCCTTTTACTCAAATCATTTAACTGGAAACTTTGCCGGCAACTGCAACTTGTTTTTTGGCAGGTTTAGTACTCTCTTTAATGAAAGTCTGCAATGTTTTGGAAGTAATATAATAGGTACGTCCACCGTACACAAATGTCATCATACCAATGACCCGGTTGTTCTGATCCAGAACAGGGCCACCTGAATTACCTTGTGCCATGGATTTCACAATACTGCCGATTCCCTTTTTACCTGGAACGTCCGAAGCTTGGGAACTGAACACTCTGCTTTTGGCTATCGTATTGTAGGTTGAAGGAAAATCTTCATCCAGGATGACAAGATCACCAGCAGGATTTTTGGGGAATCCAATGGTATAGACAACCTGGTTATCCCTTGCGTTTGCAAATGTGACCGGTTGGGCGTCTATTTCCTTGTCCAACTTCAGCAGTGCCATGTCTGTGACCGGATCTGTCTTAATAATCTTTGCCTTTATAGGCTTACTAAGGGAACCCGGACTTGCAACAGTCAGTGTACCTTCATCACCATCAGACAGTTCTGCAAAACTCTGAACGACATGGTAATTCGTGAGCACTTCATCCTTCGAGATCAGTATCGAGGTACCAACATCATAATATACCATATCGGGTTCATCCTGCTTGACCAAACGTACATTCACGACTGGAAAAGAATCTGCCGTAACTGCCATTTGTGCACGCAGCTGTTTGTCGAAGTAACCTGTAAAATGTATCGTCTGAACGGATTGAGCCGCCGCCATCCCCGTTGAACCCGCGAGCATTGCAATAGCAAGCACGCCTGTCATTCCGACACGGAGCATTCGTTTCCAACTCTTCTGCATGTCTCACTCTCCTCCGCTATTATTCTAGCATATCTAATATATCGGAAGGAAAGGAGATATCTTTTAACCAAAAACGAGCAAACAAATGGCGAGGGCAGCAATAAAACCAACGACATCGGAAAACAACCCTACTTTGAGTGCATATCGACCATTCCGTATGCCTACAGCTCCAAAATAAACAGTCAGCACATATAACGTGGTGTCTGTACTTCCCTGAATCGTAGATGCCATACGTCCAATCATGGAGTCGGGACCATGGGTTTTGATCAGATCGGTTGTAAACGCCAGAGAGCCTGTCCCCGTTAAAGGACGCAGTATTCCGAGTGGCAACACTTCGCCTGGAACACCCATCCAGGACACCAGCGGAGCAAACAGACTAATCACAAAATCCAGTGCACCCGAGGCACGAAATACGCTGATTGCGACCATCATGCCCACGAGATGCGGAATAATACTGATTGCAGTGGAGAAACCATCCTTGGCCCCATCAACAAAGGATTCGTAAACCGGGACCTTTTTGGTAAACGCATATAATGGAACAAACGCGATAATAACCGGGATGGCCCAGACGGAGATCCAGTTGATGAAGGTTAACAAAGGTGCTCATCCTTTCATGCCGGGATTGCCACTTTTCTGTATGCGCGGCGGTTTGTGTAAAGCCCTGTTTCGATACCAGCGATCGGCGATTATAGCTGCAAGTGTAGCGATAATGGTTGCCATCAATGTTGTTCCCACGATCTCTGTAGCATTGGCGGAATGATAGTTTAAGCGGATGGCGATCAGCGTTGTCGGAATAATGGTAATACTAGCCGTATTCAGAGCCAGTAAGGTGCACATGGCAGGAGAAGCGGTTTGTTTGTCAGGATTAAGCTCCTGCAGCTGTTGCATGGCTTTGATTCCCATCGGTGTAGCCGCATTTCCTAGCCCCAGCAGATTGGCACTCATATTGGAGAGAATATAACCCATCGCTGGATGATTTTTGGGCACATCGGGAAACAGGAAACCAACAACCGGACCGAGCAGCTTGGCAATACGAGCCAGTAGACCCGCATCTTCAGCCATTTTCATCATGCCCATCCAGAACACAAGCACACTAATCAGTCCAAAACAGACCGTGACTCCCGTTGCCGCCCCATCAAAAGCAGCTTGCGTGACCACTTCGATATTGCCGTTGACTGCTGCAAAAGCAAATCCGATTAAAATCATGAGCAGCCAAATTAGATTAATCATGGAAGATATCCTCCCTTCAATGGCGATTTAGCTAAGGAGACAACAGGTGGCTTAACACGGCACGCCATGCAGCTGCCCAGGAAGAAACATCACCGATTCCACCCAGCGTTGCATCTTCTGTCTTCGGTTCAGGAGGAATATAACTGCCTTTGCGATACACGGGAATTGAGCCAACAAGTTTGTCGTCAAGCTGCATATCAATGCGACCTGCCAATCCGAACGAAGGATCTGTCGATTTTTCCTTGCCATCCGTTTCCGACTGTCCTCGATTTTCGTGTAGTATCAATTTCTTGGTCAATGAGCCTTGTTCACTTTTAGCCAGTGGATACCAAAATCCCCGGCCCGTAACGACATCTGTATTTTGCACAGGCTGTTCTTGCTTCGCGACCTCTACCAACGGGAAGTACTCAAACCCGAAATCAAGCATCCGTGCATGATCGTTCCAATCGTTTCCATCATTCAGCGTTACCGCAGCGAGCTGCTGTCCGTTGCGTGTAGCCGAGCTGACCAAACATCTGAAAGCTTTTTTTGTGTAGCCGGTTTTCACTCCATCCGCACCTTCATACATCCGCAGCATTTTATTTTTATTGTGCCAAGAGTATTCCCAGCTTTCATTGGGGTTCGGTGCGGATTTGTCCTCTGTGGCTACGATGCGTTTGAACACCGGATTGTGCAATGCATATGCCGTTAATCGTGCCAAGTCATTAGCTGTAGAATAGTGACCTTCTGCATCCAGTCCATGAGGGTTCATAAAGTGGGAATGCGTCAGGCCGATTTGCTCCGCCTTTTTGTTCATTAACAGGACAAAGCCTTCTTCCGATCCACCGACATGTTCTGCGATCGCAGAGGCAGCGTCATTGCCTGAACGGAGCATTAGCCCGTACAACATATTCTCGAGTGTCATCTCTTCACCTAACTTTAGATAAAGAGACGATCCTTCTTTGGCAAAAGCCGTGGGAGACACTTTCACTTTCTCATCCAACTTGCTGTGTTCAATCGCTACAATCGCTGTCATGATTTTAGTCAAGCTGGCAATTCGCAGTTCCTTATCCCCGTCCTTGCTGTATAAGATCCGGCCTGATGTGACATCAATGAGAGCAGCGCTTTGCGCATGTGTAGACGGACCTTGAATCGTTGCCTGGGCTTGAGTAACCCCTATTGAAGACAGCAAGAAGACAGGGATAAGCATGCATGCAAGTACTTTCGTTATTTTTCGCATCAATTCATTCCTCCGGGTCACTTGGAATCTTGTACTATCTTATGTTCGGACAACTTGGAGTATGTCCCATAGGGCAAAAACAGCAAAAATCCCTCACGCTTGAATGCGGGAGGGATCATGACCACTGATTCAGCTATAGGTTGATGGATCTGGTGTAACTGGTACATCTGTTGTATTCGTTGGTGTTGTATTACGTTGGAACATGCCTTGAATTCGATCAAGAACATAAGGCGTAGAGTCAATGAGTTTCTCAAACAGATGTGTGGAGTTATCGAGTGGCACAATGTGTACCCCCTGTTTACCTACCACCAGGAACGCGATAGGACGTATGGATACACCGCCGCCGCTACCGCCACCAAACGGAGAAGCAACTTTAGCTGAACTCGCATGTTCAGCAGAGGTACCCGTAGCACCATTTTTGCCATTACTTTCTCCATTGACGTGAAAATCACTACCACCGGCAGCAAATCCGAATCCCACCTTACTGATTGGCAGTATCACGGTACCATCCGGTGTTTCGACTGCATCACCAACAATTGTATTGACATCCACCATGGCCTTGATATTCTCCATAGCGGTTTCCATTAAGCCTTGAATTGGATGATCTGACATTTTAATTCCCTCCAGTTTCAATGTAAGCTAGGTTTGATCTAACCATATCATCCCCAAACTTGAAGGGACTTATGTAAATAAGCATTTTAAGTACACGCACCGAACCCCAACCTCATATTTCCAAAACAGGTCGGCTATAATGGGTTTTTACAGAGTTGTCCCACTAAGTTTCTTCTTTTGCTTCTCCTTATGCCTGCGGCGCTGTTCCTGAAGAAGTTTGAACCACATCCGCCATCCGCCTTCGACTTGAAGCACACGGGTGAGTAGTGTAACTCCAGCGATCAGAACGGCTGTAATCCGAATTTTTGCTCTGAAATCCAGATCGGTTCTAAATTCCATTTCATCGGACCATACCGGCATAACCTGAAGCACGGGTGTTTCATCAAAGCGGATCTGATAGGTGAGAAAACCAATAATAATGGATTTGATACTCCACACCCAGCCCGTCAGCACCGCTGTATAAGCTGCATCACCAACGCCGATGTGGGTAGCCCAGGACAGTTGGGTCATATGTACGCGTTTGAGTGTTTGCTTAAGCCACAGCTTGAGCGCGTCTGTTGCCCTAAGCATAATTTTCACATCTTTAGCCCACTTCTTGACTTTGCGTTTGTTGACCCGCTCACTTCCCTGGGCCTCGCCTCTCGAATGATTCATGGATTTTTCGGTCTTGACCAGAAAACCTTCCTTCATATTGCGAAAAACAATACTCGGGATCTCATAGTTAATCCGCACAATTCCATAGAGGAGACGAACATTAATATTGGCGTAATCATCACTTTTATGTTTACTGAATGTAAAATGTACATGAACATTTGAGATGAGGACTGCGGCAATCAGCAATGCGAACAACAAACCGATTCCTCCAAGCCAAATCCACACAGGCCTTACCTCCAAGCCCTCAATTCTTTTCTCGTCTAGTATGGCACTCTGAATAGGAAAAAATTCACGTCTGACCTAAAAATCCCATTACATATTTATTTTTAAACTGTTCTATTCACCATTTATCTAAAACAATCCACAAAAAAACCGACTCCACTGATGGGTGTCGGTTAGTATGAGCTAGCAAATTAGAATGAAGAATCCGTATTATCGTCTTCGTTGTCGATATGACTTAGGTCATCCGCCGGATCAGCACTTTCCGGTTCCAGTTGTTGCAAATCCAGTTTGTTGAATAACAGTTGTGTCTCTTCTTCCAGGTTTTCCGAATCTTCGAACAAGCCTGGTTCCGGAAGGTCTTTAATTGAAGCCAGTCCGAAATAATCCAGGAATGACTTGGTCGTTCCATACAGAATTGGTCGTCCGATGGCCTCGGCTCGTCCCACCTCAATAATCAGATCCTTATTCACAAGCGTATGGATGGCCCGCTCCGATTTTACACCGCGGATTTCCTCAATCTCTACCCGTGTAATCGGCTGACGATACGCCACAATGGCCAGCGTCTCCAGAGCCGCCTGGGATAAGGACGTGCGTGCGGGAGAGTATGCCAGTTTCTCGAAATATACAGCGTGGTCAGGCAAGGTGCCCAACTGAACTACACCAGCGATCTTGAGAATCTGTACACCTCGTCCCTGCTGTGAAAATTCATGAATCATCTCCTCAATCGCGTCCGTTACAAGCTCCACTCGCTGGTCGACGATCTCGGCGATTTGTTTGATACTCAGACCTTCTTCTCCGGACAAAAACAGCAGGCCTTCAATAATCGATTTCAATTTCGGAAAATCCATGATTCTTTGTTTCCCCTCTCCACTCCATAACGATATCCTCAAACATCCGTTCCTGATAACAGACAATCTGCTTCATCTTCATCAGTTCCAGCACCGCCAGAAAAGTGACAACAATCTCATGGCGATAGATATGCTCATCCATCAACTTGGAGAATAACAGTCTACCTCCCGGCCCCATACTTTCCAAAGCGCCGATGACATCCCGTATCCGGTCCTTAACCGAAATCTCATCCCGTTTGATCCGGGTTACAGTTGTACGCTTCTCAGCCTTGCGTAGCGCCTTCTGAAAGGCTGCAATCAGGTCAGAGGTATGTAAACCCTCAACCGGATTCGATTGGGCTTCTACGGGCATATAGGGGCGCAGATCTTCGGGCTCTTTGGAAAATATAAGGCTGCGTTCCCACTCCCGTTCATGAAGATGACGCGCAATTCCCTTGTACTTGCGATATTCTATCAGACGTGCAATCAGCTCTGCACGTGGATCATAATCTTCTTCTTCCATAAAATCATAATCCTCAAAGTCCTCAATTACCGGTGGTTTGGGCAGTAAAAGTTTGCTCTTGATCGACAGCAATGTTGCTGCCATGACCAGAAATTCACTCGTAATATCCAGTTCCAGTTCCTGCATCGAATGCAGATACGCCATGTATTGATCGGTAATATCGCTGATGGGAATATCCTGGATATGAATTTCAGCCTTATCAATCAGATGAAGCAGCAGATCCAAAGGCCCTTCAAAAGTCTCCAGTTTGTATGTAACTACCGTCACTAGACGAATCCTCCCGCCAGAAAAATACAAAACCCTGCTAAGCCGTCCGAATCCGGTTTCCCGTGTTCGTCTGCGCAAAGCAGGGCACTACTATTAAATAAGCACTATTTTAGCTGTTTCGTCAAGTTTGCCATCTCAATTGCCGCCGTAGCTGCATCCCAACCTTTGTTCCCCGCCTTGGTTCCGGCACGTTCAATCGCTTGTTCAATATTTTCTGTTGTAACCAGTCCGAAGATCGTAGGCACGCCAGTTTTCAAGTTAATTGCTGCTACCCCTTTAGCCATCTCGTTGCACACATAATCGTAATGCGTAGTGGACCCACGAATGACAGTTCCCAGGGTAATTACCGCATCATACTTGCCGCTCTCCGCCATTTTCTGCGCAATCAAAGGGATTTCAAACGCACCTGGAACCCAGGCTACATCCACTTCATCATCCTGCACGCCGTGACGTTTGAATGCATCGAGCGCTGCGCTAAGCAATTTACTGGTAATGAATTCGTTGAAACGTCCAACGACAACTCCATATCTGGATCCTTCTGATACTAAATGTCCTTCAAAAAATTGTGGCATTCAAGTCATCTCCCTAACGGTATAATGTAATGTAAGTAACGGAAATCCTTAATTAATCTCTTCCATAAATTACATGGTGAACGTTATTCATCTAAAATATATTTACTGTTCGTTTTGCTCGATATCATCAAACTTAAGCATATGCCCCAGCTTGGCTTGCTTGGTATGAAGATAAACCGTATTGTCCTCGTTCTCCTCCATCTGGATCGCGACACGCTCTACGACTTCAAGTCCATATCCTTCAAGGCCTTTAATTTTACGAGGGTTGTTAGTTAGCAGTCTGATCTGACGAACCCCAAGGTCTTTCAGTATTTGAGCGCCAATTCCATAATCACGCAAGTCAGCAGCAAAACCCAAACTCAGGTTTGCATCCACCGTATCCATACCTTCCTCTTGCAGCTTATAGGCTTTGAGTTTGTTGATCAGGCCAATACCCCGACCTTCCTGTCTCATATAAAGCAGTACACCATTGCCTTCCTCATGAATCTGTTTGAGTGCCGCATCAAACTGCGGACCACAGTCACAACGATGCGAATGGAATACATCACCTGTCAAACATTCAGAGTGCACACGTACAAGTACGGGTTTCGAACCATCAATTTCTCCTTTGACCAAAGCCACATGTTCCTTATTGTCCACAGCGTTTGTATAAGCCACCGCTTGAAACTCACCAAAGTCCGTTGGCATACGCACAGCCACTTCACGTTGAACCAGCTGCTCTTTTTCGTTACGGTAACGAATCATGTCCTGAATACTGATCAGCTTCAGATCATGTTTGCGGGCAATCTCCTGCAGATCCGGAAGTCTGGCCATCGTGCCATCTTCCTTAATTACTTCACAGATAACGCCTGCGGGATATGAACCACACATAATAGCCAAATCTACCGCTGCTTCTGTGTGCCCGGCACGACGAAGTACACCGCCGTCTTTTGCAATCAGCGGGAACATGTGACCCGGCTTACGGAAGTCCCCGGCTTTCGCCTCAGGATCGATTAGACCTCTCACGGTAATAGAACGTTCATGTGCCGAGATACCCGTTGTCGTATCTTTGTGATCCACAGAGACGGTGAAGGCTGTTCCATGGAAATCCGTATTTTGTTGAACCATCGGTTTCAGGTTAAGTTCGTCCGCACGTTGTTGTGTAATCGGGACACAGACCAGACCTCTACCTTCAGTAATCATGAAATTAATGACTTCAGGTGTCGCCTTTTCGGCCAAAGCGATAAAATCGCCTTCATTCTCCCGATCTTCATCATCCACAACAATGACAGGTTTACCACGCATGAGATCATATATGGCTTCTTCGATTGTGTCCAGAATGGATTGTTCTGACATTGGTCCACCTCCAGTTAATTTCTGTTCTCTATTTATGCAAATCCGTGATTGGCGAGAAAATCTTCACTGATACTGCGCGGCTTGCCAGCACCCGTCTCCCGATGTCCTCTCCCATACTGGAGCAGATGATCCACATATTTGCCCAAAATATCGCATTCGATATTAATGGTATCCCCTGTCTTTTTCACATTTAGTACAGTTTCACCAATGGTATGCGGGATAATGGAAACCGTGAATGCGGTATCCGACGTATGGACAACGGTCAAACTAATGCCATCCAGTGTAACCGATCCTTTGGGGATCAGATATTTGAACAACTGGTGATCATCAGGCTTGATCTCAAACACAATTGCATTTTGATCACGTGTTATACTGCCAATCACTCCAGTACCATCTACATGGCCCTGAACGATATGGCCGCCAAAACGACCGCCTGATTGCATGGCCCGCTCCAGATTAACTTTACTGCCAGATTGCAGCTGACTGAGATTGGTATGACGATAGGTTTCAGGCATTACGTCGGCGGTAAAACCTCCACCTTCGAGTGTTGTTGCTGTTAAGCACACGCCGTTCACTGCTACACTATCACCAATCTTCAGATCGTCCATGATGGCGGAAGCTCCGATATTCAGGACCATCGCTTCGCCTTTCCGACCAATACGCCGGATCTGACCGACTTCTTCCACCAAACCGGTAAACATGCTGCCGCCTCCCTTTTTCAAGTTATAAAGAACCTAACTTTCTACTTTAAAATCCATTTATTTATTCAGGCCACACCGGAATACCGCCAATGCTGATATTATCTCCAACTTGTTCGATCTCCAACTGATTCAATTGAATCGCCTGATTCATACGTTCCACACCCTCGAAGCGGAAGCTTCCAGGTGTATCATAACCGCCTACAATCTTCGGAGCGATAAACATGAGCAGTCGATCGACCAACCGTGCCTCCAGCATGGCTCCATTCAAGGTGCCTCCACCTTCAAGCAAAATCGAACCAATCTCACGCTCACCCAACTTGCTAAGTCCGTTTAACAGATCCACACGTGGTCCAGGACCACAGCGTATAATTTCGACGCCGTAGGCTTCCAAACGTTCAGCAGCTTCAGGACTGGCTTCGTCTGTTGTCAGCACCCATGTTGGAGCAAGACCATCCTTAACCATTTTGGCACCTACGGGAAGACGTAACTTGGAATCCACCACAATGCGCACTGGACTAATGCCTTCGACTTGCAAACGGGTAGTAAGTTCCGGATTATCGGCAATCACTGTGTCGACGCCAACCATAATTCCCTGGTGACGATGACGAAGGGCATGCACAATCTCACGAGCGGGCTCGTTAGAGATCCATTTGCTGTCTCCGCTGCGAGTAGCAATTTTGCCATCCAAAGTAGTAGCCGTCTTCAGTGTCACGAAAGGTAGACCCGTTGTAATAAACTTAATGAATTTTTCATTCATGCGTCTTCCTCGCTCACGCAGTACGCCAACTTCAACTTCAATGCCGTGTTGACGAAGCATGCTTATGCCCCTGCCGGATACTTGCGGATTTGGATCTTCACAACATACCACAACACGTTTCACCTTTTCATGAATCAGGCGTTCACTACAAGGTGGCGTCTTGCCATAATGACTACAAGGCTCAAGTGTAACGTATACCGTACTTCCTTCTGCATCACTGCCTGCCATGTTAAGTGCATGCACCTCTGCATGACCGGTTCCACGTTTCAGATGGCTCCCCAGGCCTACAATACGACCCTCTTTCACAACTACACATCCAACGACCGGATTGATCCCCGTCTGTCCCTGTGCTCGTTCCGCCATATCCAATGCCAGTGCCATATAAAATTCATCATTGATCATTTCCAAATCCGTTCACCCCGCGGTTTAAAGTCTTGTTTATTAAAAAATCCCCGTCGAACAATCAGTTCGATGGGGATGATGAGAGACAAATGTCACCAGCAGGAGTGAAATGGATACAGCACGCCAACACTTTGCCCAAAACTTCATTTCGGGCAAGTGAAAATAGACACATACCTTAATGAACATCAATTACAGGTAAAGAGTTTTTATAGTGTGGCATATGTATGGAACTTTCCGACGTAACCGGATCTTCCCTGCACAGTGCAAGACATTACAAATCGTGACTGTGCAGCAATACTCCTGCTGAATGCAAACCTGTTAGGTCTGCACCTCTCCTTCTCCCATCCAGACTATACTGTCGGTTCTGGAATTACACCAGATCAGCCATCTGCCAAGGGCAGACAGGTCACGGACTTTGCATCAAGTGCTGGACACATAGGTCCTTACATTTCCTGCATCACCGCCGGTAGGGAATTGCACCCTGCCCTGAAGGATTGCTTTCGTTATTACTTGGATGTTAGCACTTTAATGCCAAAAAATCAATTGTTTTTTGTTCCTTTTTGTCACATACTAACTTTTAATAAGCTAAGAAACAACAAAAAAACCGCTTCCTCTCAAGGAGTCACGGTTTTTACTTGGAGGCCCAATTCACACCCATCGTATCATTCTACATATCAGGAAAACACCAGCTAGCCATATGCTTTAATTCTTTGGCATTATGAAATGGAGTGCGGTCAGGTTCTTGCAGGGGCGAAGTTGGAAGCGGGAACTCTCTTGCCACCCTTCTGACCCAACTTGTGGAATCGATCGCAATAGCCGAGCATTTCCAGCGTCCAGTCGCTCTCGGTCGAAACGTCCCATGCAAATCTGCTTTTCCCGGCATCTCTGGAAAGACACCATCCAGATATTCTACGATGACACGCTTGTCTCTGACTTCATGACAATACACCGTCACCCATACTCCTTCCCGCACCCGAACAGCATACACATCTCCAGACTGTACCTCCCCGGTACCTGCATCAGGAGATGCCTTTGGTACTTTTCCGCGAACACTTCTCTTCTTCTCCAATGCCCCTAAGATTGTGTCCTTTACAGCTGGACTCTCATCAGGCTTATCCGCAAGAGATATATTACTTAGATCAAAATCATGAAATATCTTGTTCAGGTTGTTCTCATTAATTCCGACAGATGAGTCCCACCACGCCAGAGGGGCCTGCACTTCAACACGCGTATTGGGGCGTGCGTCACGCTGCATGTAAGAGGTAAATTCCGTGATCATTCCGGGATGTTCCGGCGTATCCAGTATGCCAATCAGAGCCAACGTCTCAAGCAAATCACGGTAGGCATATTCCTTCTGTGTAGGCAAAAGGCGTTCCTTCTTGAGCGCTACTGCTGCCTTGCTGTAACGTGTTTTGGGAGGTAGTTCGCGCAGCACCGTTAACACCGCACGGAATGTCCAGCGGTCGTAATCATTGGGTATTGGAATCTCCTGCGCGGCAGCCAGTTCTCGAAGTGCCAACACATATCCAAAAGGATCACCGTCCAACGGGGTTCCATTGGTCATCCGCCAATACCATTGCAGCGTCGTGTCGGTTGCTTGATCTACACTTAATCCGCAGATCTTGCAAGTGTTCGAAGATGGATATGGCGTATGTTCATGACTTGGCATACTGCTCGCAATAAGCTTTCCCGTAAGCAACGAGCGCCAGATCATGGGTGCGGACCACAAAGAGGATACAAAAGCCTGCGCTGCATCATTTATCGTCCATTGATTTGCAACTTTTTTCAGCTCAGTAATCGTTTCATCATGTTGCGGACGTACAAATCGATTCGGTTCATGCCCGGCTGCCTCAAGCGCTTCTCGATCCTTTACGGATAGACTATCCGGAACGACATGCCGCGATGCCTGAAGTTCTTCATCCCACAACGTGCGCTCACTATAAATTTGTTTTAACAAGCTTAGCTGAGTGACCATATCCAAGGTTCATTCATCCTTTCTAATCATCGATTTCAAGTATGTAAAAAAAACAAAAAAAGTGCTTCTATAAAAGAAGCACTTCATGTTTGGATCCAGTTAAGGTGAAGGTATTAAGCTTCTACAACTTCAACAGTTTCCATTTTGTCTTTACCTTCCAAAGCGTCCACGAACTCCATACCTTTGGTTACTTTGCCAAATACCGTATGTTGTCCATCCAAATGTGGTTGCGGTTGGTAGCAGATGTAGAACTGGCTTCCACCTGTGTTACGGCCAGCATGTGCCATAGCAAGTGTTCCGCGCTCATGTTTGTTCGGGTTGATCTCACAGTTGATTGTGTAACCTGGGCCACCTGCACCGGAACCGTTAGGGCATCCGCCTTGAGCTACAAAGCCCGGGATAACGCGGTGGAATGTAAGACCATTGTAGAAACCGGAGTTAGCCAGTTTCTCAAAGTTTGCTACTGTGTTTGGAGCTTCTTGATCGAACAGATCGATCAGAACTTCTCCGCCGTTTGCCAATTTAATTTTCGCTTGTTTCGCCATATGTAAATGACTCCTTTCGTATTGACCATCGTTAATGGTGCCAGAACGCATTGACCCTGGGCCAAGCATTACAGCACTTTTCTTAGTGTACACCGAAAATGTCTGGATCGCAAAAAAAACGGCAACTTTTTTCATGATTTAGCTCAAATACGCAAAAAGCAGACGAAAAAGGAAGTTCCCTTTTCATCTGCTTCAACTTTAAGATCGCTATATCTTGAATAATGCAGAATCGCATTATCTTTTGACGAATTAGCGAGTTACTGGCTGTTTTCCAATGCGCGCTGGTACCAGGTCATTTTGGATGATATCTTGATACGTCTCACGGCGTACCACGACATCTCCTTGACCGTCTTTGACAAATACAACGGCCGGACGACGAATCCGGTTGTAGTTGCTTGCCATGGAGTAGTTATACGCGCCTGTGCAAGCTACAGCGAGCAGATCGCCACTTTCCACTTTTGGCAAGTCCAGATCCCAGATCAGCATATCGCCACTCTCGCAGCATTTACCCGCAACAGATACCGTTTCCTGAGCAGCCTCATTTGCACGGTTGGCAAGCACAGCTTCATACTTGGATTCATACAAAGCAGGACGTGGGTTATCGGTCATACCACCATCAACGGCAACGTATTTACGCACGCCTGGAATGTCTTTGCTAGTTCCAACGGTATAAAGCGTTGTTCCCGCTTCACCCACGATGCTACGGCCTGGTTCAACCCAGATCTCAGGTACGGCATAGCCGATTTGAGCAAAATGATTTTTAACTGCGTCTGTAATAGCCTTCACGTATTGCGCAACTTCAAGCGGCGTATCTCCGTCGATATAACGGATTCCGAATCCACCGCCAAGGTTAACCACTTTGAAAGCAACATTAAGACGCTCATATACACTTGCTGCAAATTCAGCAACACGTTGAACAGCCATCTGGAAGCCTTCAACTTCGAAGATCTGGGAACCGATGTGGGAATGCACACCCAGCAATACCAGGTTAGACTGCTTGGAAGCCAAGTCAATCGCTTCAAATGCTGTACCATTACCAATATCGAATCCAAATTTGGAATCCGTCTGACCTGTGGAAATATATTCATGCGTATGAGCCTCAACACCAGGCGTCACACGAAGCAAAATGTTTACTTTACGGTTTTTGTCCGCTGCTACAGCCTGCAACAGATGTAATTCATTGAAGTTATCTACAACAAAGCATCCAATCTCTGCATCAAGAGCCATTTCGATTTCTTCCAGCGTTTTGTTGTTACCGTGGAAATGAATGCGCTCAGCCGGGAATCCTGCTTGCAGTGCAGTGAACAATTCACCATCAGATACAACATCCAGGGAAAGCCCCTCTTCTGCTGCAAGGGCACACATCGCCATTACACAGAACGCTTTACTTGCGTAAGCAACCTGGAAACCCAGTCCGGAAGCACGGAATGCTTCCATGTACTCTCTGCAACGCTCGCGAACCAATTGCTCGTCCACAACGTACAGGGGAGTTCCAAATTGTTCTTTCAGATCTGTTGCATCAACTCCGCCAATCTCCAGATGCCCTTGCGCATTTATTTTACTTGTACCATGTAAATACATAATCTGCATTCCTCACTTTTTTGTATACTGGAACAGTTGCTATTCCAATGATTTTACACCAGTATATCAAATTAGGCGGCGAGATGAATGGATTTTTCGGAAGATCATTTGTGTTTTTTACTTTTTCGCAGTTCACCGTCCGGATCATCGGACATTTTGGTGTTGTCACGTGTTTTGTTGAATGATGGACGTTTTTTATTTTCCAGTAAAGGTAGCCGGAATAAAAAGTTGCCCAAGGCCTTTGCATTAAACGGTATAAAAGGCCAGAGATACGAAGAATTATACGACCGATGAACCGTGAGTGCCAATATGAGCAATGTACAGCCAACAACCAATCCCGGAACTTTGAATATCGCTACTGCTATGAGCAAAAACAGTCTGACTAACCTGTTGGCAAGTCCCAGCTCGTAACTTGGTGTGGCAAACATCCCAATAGCTGCTATGGCCATATAGAGTACAACCTCATTGACAAAGTACCCTGTTTTCACCGCGATATCCCCGACCAGAATGGCCGCAATCAAGCCCATTGCCGATGCCAGAGGTGTAGGCGTATGAACCGCAGCCATCCGCAATAGATCGACACCAAGTTCTATGAGAAGAAACTGCAGAATCAGGGGCAACTTTACATTTTCCTGTGGACCAATGAAGTCAAGTCCCATCGGTTTGAGCGAAGGTTCTATCACCATGAGAAGCCATAGGGGCAGTAAAAACAGCGATATGAGAATCCCTGCGAAGCGAACCCATCGTAAATACGTCCCCATCAATGCCGTCTGTCTATTTTCCTCTGCATGTTCACACAGGTCGAAGAACGTCGTTGGCAAAATCATTACACTGGGGGAAGTATCTACGAAAATGACGACTCTGCCCTCCAGTAGATGGGATGCGGTAACATCCGGCCGTTCCGAATAACGAACGAGCGGGAATGGGTTCCATCCCTTGTTGATAATCGCTTCCTCCAGCTGTTTATCTGCGGCGGGAATACCATCGATATCCACCCGCTGAATTTTCTCACGGACTGAGTCCACCTGCACTTTATCCACAATATCATCAATGTACACCACGCAGACATCGGTTTGTGTTCTCCGCCCCACCTGCATAATCTCAAATTTCAGTCCAGGGTCGCGTATTCTACGGCGCACCAATGTTACGTTGGTCAGGAGCGTTTCGGTAAAGCCGTCTCTGGAACCGCGGACTACCCTTTCCAGTGAAGGTTCTTCCGGTGAACGAACAGGGTAACTCCGGGTATCCATTACTAAGACCGAGCGATCCCCTTCAACAAACAATGCACTCATTCCAGTAAGAACCTTGTTGATGACCGCACTCATCTTCTCGACTTTTTCCACCTGTATGTGAGGAATGTAACATTCAAAATAGGATTTGAGTGCATGTCCTGACACTTGATCCGGCGTGAGATAGGTTAGTCTCTTTAGCACTTCAAGCAATATTTCATCCTTCGCGAAGCCGGTGATCATCAGCAATCCAACGTGTTTGCCACCGAGGATCATTTCCCGCATATTTACGTCAAAGGATTCGCCAAGACCCAACACCTGTTCCAGTGTATATTTGTTTTCACTCATCCGCGGGGAAATATCATCATTTTCCTGCCAATATTGTACGGATTCCTCAATGCTGTCGGACATCTCATTTTGTTTTTTCTTATTGTACGCTTTCTCCTCTTCTTCCTTCTGAATCTCATAAGCAGACTTGTGTAACATCTCTTCCGTTATACCTTCACTATTTTCCTGGCCTGTGTGCTCTGTTCGTTCATCCATCTTCCATCCTCCTATGGCCACGAGTTACCGCTGATATATGAAAAAATCAAACAGGGAACCTGTCATTTTGCCCAAAATCATGGCGAGCAGTAAACCAAACAAATAAGGTTTCATGCCCAATCGTTTGGCCAGCACGGGAAGTACATTAAGCACCTCAGTGAGCGCCGCGGCCAGCAGACCGATGAACACGCCACAGAACAAACCAACGATTGGGCTGAGCAGCAGCACCCCATGCATTTTCCAGTGCCAGAAGTCCGCCACCGTCCCGAGCAGTGAACCACCTATTAGCGCCCCTTCGTACCAGTGAGTCTTGTCATACGATTGCGTAAGTTGAGCTAACCTGGGAATCATATCGAGCACCAGAATGAGCGCAATTACGCCGCTCCCTACGGCAATTCCCCCTGCAATACCCAATACAATGCTGATTGCTCCATTAAGAACGCTCATCCGCATTCATCTCCCTGCGTTCCTGCTCATGCATCCGTTCGCTCTCTTCAATCACCACATATTTATCTACATTTTGCTGGTATAGAAACATCTCCACTTCCAGCGGGGTAGGTTCCTCATTCCACTTTTTCTTGAACAAATGATTAAAAAAAACTGCCATTCCGAATCCAATGCCAATGGAATACGCCACTTGAAACAGATAGGGATGTTCGTCCCGATGCCCAGTGAGCATCTCCACAATTCGAATCTGTACTTCCTGCATGTTCACATCGGCATGAAAATTCATAATGGTTAAGGCTGATCCAAAGAACAACAGCAGCCAAACCAGAATGAACAGGGACTTGGAAGGTTGACCATTTCCCGCAATGACTTCAACCAACGTATGACCTGATCCCATCAGTTCCACACTTACCTCCGGCAAGATGTGCCGAATTTGGGGAATAATCTGCAATATATCAATGAGGATCAGATTGCCATCCTCCGGTCCAGGGCGCAGCAGTTCAAGCTCCAGTAGCCTGCCCTCCTGGTCTTCAGAAGAGGTCAGTACATGTGCAATGTCTCCAAGCTTGACTGCTCTGCCCCTCTGGATGCGAATACGGCTGCGTAAACGAATATAGACCATTGGAGTGGGTGTCTGGGACATCCAAAGCACTCCTTTACTGCGTAATTTAGGTTAGTATTTGAAGAATGTGCAAATTTATTACATACAGGTTGGAAAAAGATCGGGAGGTGGGTGCGGGCGCTGCGGGATGGATCGGTCATTGGTAGTTGTTGCTCGGAGGAGGATACACGCAGACACTCCGACGGCAGACCAACCTTCTGATCGCTGTTGTCTCCAAATTCTTTTGATTGATTTCTAAGTGTTGGAAATTTGGAGATAAAGGCGAGCGCCTCGCTTCTTCAGGTCTAATCTGCCGCCTGCGTTGCTTGTGTATCATTAGGCAAGCCCTCACGCTTCGCTCCTTTTGACCTATTCCATCCCTCCGCTACCCATCGCCCTCCCGTTTCCAAACGTTTGAAAAAAATATGCTAGGTGGGGGCAGGGTAGGGATTTAAAGATGAGCTTTTTGGGGTTATTTTGCTCAAAATTCCATGACTTGTGAAAGTAGCTTTTTGATATTAATTTTAGAAATTAGGAGATTAGCCTTTTATACGCTCTCCTTGTGACCGATTTGAGGGGTAACTACGTGCGAAGCATTATTTTACATATCAAGAAAGTCGCCGTATGGGCGACTCTTTGGGATTGGTTGATAGACTTACCGATCATAAACATTATCTCAAGAATTATTTTCTTTTTCTCTTTTGTTCAATTCTCTTCTAAATCGTAAAGGGGTTGAATTCATTGTTTTGCGGAATTGGTTAATGTAATAACTCGTGCTGTTAAAACCGACCTCATAGGCAATTTCGGTGACGCTACGCTTGGAGGATTGCAATAGATCAATGCTTCTTTGGATGCGGTACTCTATCACATATTGCATGGGTGTAGTTTTCAGGATTTGCTTGAAATAACGGCATGTCTCCGATCGACTCAACTGTCCCGCCTTCGCAATATCTTCCAGCTTAATTTCATCGGCATAATTGAGATTAATCCATTGCAACATGTCTTTCATTCGATTGTTTCTGCTCATCTCTGATGGATCATGTTCTAGAGAATATCCGTTCATAATCAGCAGTTTCCACATATTAAGCACCGCAGAAGCAACATTCACTTCGTAAAAAGGAACTTGGTGCACTAACTCCTTTCTAATCCGTGCAATAACATCCAGAATCTGTTCTCCCCAAGCGTTAGCTCTTTCGATATACAGAAAAGGCAAATTAGTTGCTGTTACATATGGATGTACGTACTTTATATACAAATCCGAAGGCATGATAACATGCGGGGACAAATTCAGACATAAGTAGATGCAGTTCTCGCTCACCCCGTGATCTTCGGCCATATGCATTATTCCACTGTTGATAAAAATCCCGTCACCTTTGGACAAAATTATCTTTTGATCGTTGATATGGAACAACGCCGTTCCCTGAAGAACGGCAACAAACTGCAATTCATCATGCCAGTGGAGAGGAATATGTCCGTGAACATTTTGAACAATGGTTGTCTCATAACAGGCTACGGATAATGTATCGGTACGGTGTTCCGTCATTTCTTTCAAATGGTGATCAATGATAAATTCGATATTTTGCATGGCCCTCATCTCAATATAGTTATATTTTTAAGTGTGATATTGATATTAATGTACCGCATTTCTCCTTAATATAACACTATTCTTATATTTAAGGTGAGGCGATAAAGGATGACAATTGCAAAATCCAAAATTTCGGGTATCGTACTCGTTCTGACGGGAGCCATATGCTGGGGAGTTGGAGGTACGGTATCTCAAAAACTCTTTCAACTGGATGGAATTGAGGTCAATTGGTATGTCACTATACGATTGTTGATCGCTGGGCTACTCCTTCTGGTTATTCAGTCGTTTACACGTGGGCGAGTTCAGATTTTTGATGTGTGGAGAAATAAAAAAACAGCTGCACAGCTGATTATTTTTGGATTGGCAGGCATGCTTGCCGTTCAGTATACGTATATGGCATCGATTAAACACGGCAATTCAGCGGTAGCTACCCTTCTGCAGTATCTGTCCCCTGTCATGATCATGATATACATCGCACTTCGGAAGCAGTCTACCCTTACACGCAATGATCTTTCATGCGCCATCCTGGCTCTCGGCGGCTGCTTTCTCTTGCTTACGAATGGCTCGTTTACGCAGTTATCTGTCTCCTGGCTCGCAGTCATGTGGGGTCTGTTATCCGGGGTTTCAGCTGCATTTTATACGCTGTATGCCGTGCAACTGATTAAAATGTTTGATTCACTTGTTGTGGTCGGCTGGGCTATGATCATCGGTGGTATGGGAATGAGTTTTATTCATCCGCCTTGGAAAATGGATTTTGCCAGCATCCCGCTCGAAACCTACGGTTATTTGGTATTTACAATCATTTTTGGGACCATGATTGCTTTTTGGTTTTATATTGCGAGTCTTAAAAGTCTTACCCCCAAAGAAACGAGTCTGCTCGGGAGTGCAGAACCCCTTGCTGCTGTTGGAACAACCGTTATATGGCTCCATGAACCTTTTGGCATCTATCAATGGATGGGTACGGCATGTATTATTGGTATGATGCTGGTCATGCAGTCCAGTCGTTCAGGATCTATCCGTATGAACAACAAATAACCTCCCTCGCCATAATGCGCGATAGAAGGTTGTTAGTTGTCGTATATTGGTACATAAGCGCCAATTATGTTGTCGCAATCCCCGAATCACTGCGCGATCTGGTCGCGGATGGATTGCAGTATTTTTTTCTCCAGACGTGATACCTGCACCTGGGATATACCCAGCCTGCTGGCAACCTCGGACTGGGTCTGATCCCGGTAATACCTTAGATAGACGATTAACCGCTCCCGTTCGCTGAGACCACCGATGGCTTCGTTCAGCGCCAGTTTGTCAAACCAACGTTCCTGAGACTCGTCGGCAATCTGATCCATTAACGTAATGGGATCACCGTCATTCTCGAATACCGTCTCATGGATGGAGGTCGGCGGTTTGTTCGCTTCCTGGGCAAATACGACTTCCTCCGGGGTTACTCCCAGCTCTGCGGCAACTTCCTTAATCGTTGGCAAACGATCCAGATGTTTGGACAGTTCGTCCCTTTTTTTGCGGACTTTATTCGCCATCTCTTTCAGTGAACGACTGACCTTTAGGGTACCGTCATCCCGCAGGAATCGCTGGATTTCTCCGATGATCATCGGTACCGCGTAGGTTGAGAACTTCACGTCATAACTGAGATCAAATTTGTCCACTGACTTGAGCAGACCGATACAACCAATCTGGAACAGATCTTCCGGATCATATCCCCTGTTCATAAAACGCTGTACGACGGACCAGACGAGTCTGATGTTGCAGTTCACCAGCGTATCCCGTGAGACATGGTCACCCGACTGACTGAGCGCAATCAGCCGTTTGACCTCGGCATCGTCCAAATAGGTCTGTGAAGATGGTTTCACTTCAGCATCCATAAGAACACCAACCCCTAATTATACAATGCTTTCTTGGATTCAATCCTTTTTTTCATCTTGATGGAGGTGCCTCTGCCGGGCTCACTGCTGACTTCGAATTCATCCATAAAGTTTTCCATAATGGTGAAGCCCATGCCCGACCGCTCAAGTTCGGGTTTGGACGTATATAGCGGCTGCTTGGCGAGTTCAAGATCTTCGATTCCTTCACCACGGTCTTCCACGATAATTGTGATCATGTCTTCCCGAATCTCGGCCTGGATAGACACCACACCCTCGGAGTTGTTGTTGTATCCGTGGATGATGCTGTTGGTCACGGCTTCCGAAATGACCGTCTTCAGGTCACTGAGCTCGTCCATCGTTGGATCAAGCTGGGAGATAAACGCAGCAACGGTTACCCGTGCAAACGACTCATTCTCTGACTTGGCCGCGAATTGCAGATTCATGAAATTTGTCCCTGTTCCTTCATTCATGAGACGACCTCCAGACCTGAGAGAGCAGTTCCCTCATTTTCGTATATCGGCATAATCTTGAACAGACCCGACATTTCCAGCAAACGGTACACTGGCGAGTTGACGTCACAGACCACCATCTTGCCACCTTTATTCTTAATGAGCTTGTATCTTCCCAAAATGACACCCAGACCCGAACTGTCCATAAATTGCAGATCTTTCAGGCTGAGTACGAGATGCTCGCTTTGTCTCCGCTGGATGGCTTCATCCATCTGCATCCGTACCATGTCAGCTGTATGGTGATCCAGCTCCCCGGATAATCGTACAATCAGAATCCCGCGATGGTGTTCCATTTCCACATGCAAGTTCACGTTTGCTCACTCTCCTCCCTGTCTTAGAACAAGGATTTCTACGCTCCCGAAGGCTTTTCCTGCCCCCCGACAAAACTAGAAGAAAACCCCTATTTAACTACAAAATATGTTCGAAGGATGCGTGCAACTCGCAGAAATCGCCGTTTAGTCAAACAGGTTAGACGTTGTCCGCTTGAACAGCTTCCACCAGCCAGCCTTATTCACATCCTGCGGAGCCTGAATGTCGAACTCCTTAATGACGTCGTTGCCCTGGTAAACCACCAGTTTACCTATACTTTGCCCAGCCTTGATCGGAGCTTTCAATTCTTTGGCAACCAGCAATTCATGCCGGATGTCATTGGATTTGGCTCCTTTGCGCATCAGCACACTATAATTTTGCGTGGCATTCAGAGGCAATTCGGCAACTTCGCCTTTTTCGATCTTCAGACTGCCCAGCAGATCCCCTGCCTTATAGAGAGCCTTCATCGTATATTGACTAAAGGCATAGTCAAACATCGAAGATACTTCGCTGTTTCGTGTTTTGGTATTCGGTTCACCGAGTACCACGGAAACGACACGCAGTCCATCCTTGGACGCTGTTGCGGACAAGCAGAATTTCGCTTCGGATGTGTAACCTGTTTTCAAACCGTCTGCCCCTTGATAAAAACGAACCAGCTTGTTTGTGTTCACCAGCCAGAATGGCTTTTCCGTATCTTTGCGAAGGTAATCCTGATATGCACCGGTGTACTTCGTAATCCCGGAATGCTTCAACAGTTCACGGCTCATGACGGCAATATCATGGGCGGAAGAATAATGATTATCGACCGGGAGACCGTTACAGTTGGCAAAATGAGTATCCTTCATGCCAAGCTCCTTCGCACGCTCATTCATCAGCTGTACAAAGGCTTCTTCCGAGCCAGCGATCTTCTCAGCCATCGCTACCGAGGCATCATTGCCTGAAGCCATCGCGATCCCTTTTAACATATCATCAACTGTCATTTCTTCCCCTGGCTCCAGAAAGATCTGCGAACCGCCCATCGAAGCTGCATATTCGCTCGCTCTTACTTTGTCCGTCAGCTTCAGCTTGCCTGAGTCGATCGCTTCGATCGTAAGCAGCATGGTCATAATTTTTGTAATGCTCGCCGGAGGCAGCTGATCATGACTGTTTTTCTCATAAATGACCGTTCCCGTGTCTGCATCCATTAAGATCGCAGAGCGCGCCGACGGGGCCAGATCAGTTCCTCCCGCTGCCTTCGGTGTTTCTTCAGCTAATGCCGTTGATGCCAAAAGGGACAGCAGGATACAAAGGGTCATGAACGATGCCATTATTCTTTTCTTCACAAGGTTACCTCCTCAAATGACTTGCTTACTGCATATTCCATGCATGTACTGCTAATCATTGTCGGCCCGTTTCCAGTAAATTATTCCATGTAAAGCATGATTTCCCGAACTTTTATTGAAAATGTGGTCAAAGCAAAATAACGCACTGCACTCAACGAATGAGTAACCGTACATTTAACACAACAAAAAAAGGTTACCCCCGATGATTTCTCATCTAAAGAGGTAACCTTATTCAAACCTTGCTTACATTTGTGGAATAACCGCCAATACCAGCGCCAGGAACGACTCACGCACACGTTCCGTCGTTTCCATCACCTCATCATGTGACAGCGGCTGGTCCAGAATTCCGGCAGCCATGTTGCTGATACAGGAAATACCGAGTACTTCCAGGCCTGCGTGGCGTGCCACGATCACTTCAGATACAGTGGACATGCCCACTGCGTCTGCGCCTAATGTACGCAGCATTCTGATCTCTGCCGGTGTCTCGTAGTTCGGACCAAGCATACCTGCGTATACCCCTTCACGTACGTTAAAACCTTGTGACGCGGCCGTATCCTTCGCCAGCGCACGCAAACGGCGGCTATATGCTTCGGACAGATCAGGGAAACGCACGCCCAGTGCAGCGTCATTTGGTCCAATCAGTGGATTTTTGCCTGTGAGATTTAAGTGATCAGAGATCAGCATCAAGTCTCCAGCTTCGTACGACGTATTCACACCGCCTGCAGCATTGGTTACAAGCAGGCTACTTACACCCAATTCTTTCATAACCCGTACCGGGAAAGCTGTCAATTCCGGACCATATCCTTCGTACATATGGAAACGGCCTTTCATCATCACGACTGGACGACCTTTAATGGTTCCGACCAATAGTTCACCTTCATGTCCTTCTACTGTGGACACCGGAAAATGTGGAATATCCTGATAAGCGATACTTACGCCATCTTCAATCAGTTCTGCCAGTACGCCAAGACCCGAACCCAAAATCAAACCGACTTCCGGCTTGATGGAGCTTTTGCATTGAATATAAGATGCTGCTTCCGAAATCATTTGTTGGTTTAAAGCTGTCATGCGATGTATGTTCCTCCTTGAGTTGAAACGATCCGTCTTATGTATAACGGCGTTTGGATGTATTCAATTTATTTTATCCTAAATCGGCCCAATGTTCCGCATTTATTTGTGAATGCCATGCGTCAAAATCTATCTTGCCCTCGGATGATGGGTTTCATAGATTTCTTTCATGGTTTTGCGACCATGGTTGCCATATTGTTGTCCAGGCTGCTCTACGTGACCCAGCATGTCTTGAACCGCACGTGTATCCGCCCCATTGGCAATCAGGTGTGCCGCAAAAGAATGACGCAGCGTATGCGGCGTAATTTCTTCCGAGATTCCTGCGTCCACCGCCGCTTTTTTGAGCAGCTTCCAGAAGCCCTGCCGGGTTAAACGTCTGCCAGATACATTCACGAATAGTGCCTGCTCGTCCGAATCGGTTTTGAGCAACTTATTGCGGAATTCCTCCACATATACACTTGCCCAATGTGCTGCTGGTGCACCTATGGGAAGGATACGTTCCTTGCCCGCCCCACCACATCGTATAAAGCGCATGCCCGGCTGAACATCCCGAATGTCAAGGGCAATCAGTTCCGAGACCCTAATGCCTGTAGCATATAACAATTCAAGCATGGCTCGATCTCTCACACCTTGCGGTGAACGAATATCAGGCGCTGTCAGCAGTTGTTCGATCTCCTGGATACTTAACACCTGTGGTGGCGTTTTGTCCGCCTTGGGAGCTTCCACATCAAACGTAGGGTCCTGTATAATATCACCCCGCCGCATCAAAAAATGAAAGTAGGAGCGCAGAGATACGATGCTGCGGGCAATGGTTGCATTGGCACGTCCTGCCTGTTTGAGCTGACCCGCAAACAGGACGACATGTGTGCGTCTGACCTGATCGGCTTCGCGTATGCCATATTCCTTATCTGCAAATTCAATGAACTTGTCCACGTCTCGGAGATACGATTCAAGCGTGCTGCTCGACATCCCTTTATCATCTTCCAAGTATAAGGCATAGGCATGTATCGTCTGTTTCATGTACAACGCTCCTCAACTGACAGATCTGCCGCTCTGGCAGACTGCTCCCGTATTTGCATCCCTGGCTGTTTGAAGCTACTCTCCGTACCAATAGAACAAACGGAGACGCTCTGCCATCGTAGGACGTCCTTCTCCATTACCCGGCCAATCCGTTTCCTGAAATACTTTGATTGCATTGCCAGTTGGCATCTGATACTGATCCACAGGTGAGATCCAGCCATTAAACAGATCCAGAACATGATAGAACAGATAAACTAATGCGGCAAAAACTATGATAAATCGAATAAAACGGAGCCCTCTCCGCACTGATATAATCATGGGCGCGTCCCCTCCTGATTCGAATCCGGTATTGTCCTTGAATCAGGGTATGTCCATAAACAGAGGTTTATGCCATTCGGGGGAAACTCCGGATCATGTCCTGTGCCAAAAAAGCTCTCCCGTCAAAACCGCCGGTGAGAGCTTGAAGATATGCTATGTTATTCTTCATCTTTGGGTTTCTGTTCATTTTTAGCTTTGCAACGATAACAAATTCCATGAAAGTCCAGTCGGTGATCTACTACCGAAAAGTTGAATTCCCGCTCCAAACGCTCTTCAAGCGGTCCAAGCCAGTCTTCACGTATTTCATCCATACTTCCGCATTGAACACAGATTAAGTGATGATGGTGATGCTTGGATGTATCTCCGCGCAGATCATAACGCGCTACACCGTCGCCGAAGTTGATTTTCTCTACAACATGCAGCTCACTCAGCAGTTCGAGGGTACGGTACACGGTTGCCAGACCGATTTCGGGAGCCTTTTCTTTAACGAGCATGAATACGTCTTCTGCGCTCAGATGATCTTCTTCATTCTCAAGAAGTACTCTTAAGGTGGCTTCCCGCTGGGGCGTTAATTTATATCCTTGGGACTGTAGTTGCTGCTTAATTTTATCAATCCGTGCTTCCATTTTCTCCCTCCCCCTAGGAAATCACTGCACACTGCAACTTAACCCACTCTTTTCATTATAGGGGGAGTGCGTAATTAAAGTCAACATTTTACACTATACGGTGCACGTTAGGCCGGTAGTAACATTGGCGTGACCCAACGCATCATCGCAGGTGTAACCCATGTTTCAAAAGACGCCACGCCGAGCAGCAATGCAGCCATAACCAAAGTTAACACTATATATGAAGCAAAAGGCCTTTGTCGACCAGGTGTTCGCTGCATCAAAACACGATTGCGAATGATGTATAACGAGAACGTCATCGCCGCCACACTGCAGACCAGAAGGATCGGAATGACGAACAAATTATGCGGTGCCACGGACACCAGTGCAAACAGCAGCCCTTTCCAGGAATACTGTCCAACAAGGTACCCTACTGTGAATCCAATGAGCACACCTTTCAAAAAATCCAGAACCAGTATACCGGGTAGTCCAACGACGGATAAACCCAGAATAAAGATCAGACCTACCCATTTCAGATGAAGCATGGCAATGTCCCAATATGCCCCGGTCTCTGTCACCTGTGCACTGTGCTGCACGGTCATGAAGAAATTGCCCAGATAACCCTCCAGATCCTGACGTTGCTCAAGAGACAATGCGTTCACCATGAGCGCGCCAAAAATGACGCCGACCAGAAACAAGACAGCCACGAATACATATAACGAAGTCTGACCTTTAAATGTAAAGTAGGAAGAGCGCATACAGGTACGAATCCCCTTTCCGGTATCATGCTGCAAGGATTATCAGTTACATCCTCATAGTCATTCTTATGAACCGGAATGCACCTGTATGACTTCTTGTCCAGATTGACTCTACGTGAAGAGAAGCTTTATCAGTTGAACCTAGGAGTACTTACACGGGTCACTCCGAAGCTTTTTCCTGAACAGCAACCTTTCCGTACGTGCCGCCACCTCCGGAGGACAGCACCAGTTGTCCGTTCCGTGCAGCCACAATTAAGCCTGCTAGCACAGGTCCAACAACCGCAGCAAGCTCTTCCTCACGCGTAAGATGAAGGACGTTCATTTCTGTACCAAAATGGTCCAGTAGCTGGCGCAGTTTGGCTTTGCCAAGTCCGGGGATGAACTCCAGTGGTACCTGATAATGATAGGCCGGTCTGTTTGCAGGAACATGAGGACTCTCCCGATCAGAGATTGCCAGAATGCGATCCAGAACCCCCTGAACCAGCTTCAGACTGCCACAGTGAGGGCAACGCTCTGCTGACATCGCTTGCTCGTCCATAATACTGCCACATGCTGCACAGTAGGTACGGTGGTATTTGCCCAGCCTTGGATTCAGTCCATAATTGGCAGTAATACTCCTGCCGGCTTCTCCTTGGAGTGCCATACGGAACTCATCAAAAGAAGGGGTAGCAACTTGCAGTTCGTTATACTCCCGTCCAATCTTACCAAGTGAATGAGCATCCGAATTGGTCAGAAACGGTACATGATCCAACTCCCGAATATAACTGGCCATGGATGAGTCCGAGCTTAACCCCAGCTCTACCGCATCCACGAGACTAGTATCCAGCACATCGCTCATACGGGGCGCAGTACTACCATAGATGCCTTTATGCGGTGTAAATACATGTGCAGGCACAATAAGCCCACCACGTGCCTTAATCTCGGCTTGCATCTCCAGAGCGGGCACGTATACCCGCTGAGAACTGAGATTCACATTTTTCATATAACGTTTCATCCAGTCCGTGAAGGACTTCATCGTTTTCAGATCACGGAAGTACGCCAGCATATGGAACTCACGCATTCCAGGCTCGCGCAGCTCAATTTCTGTACCCAGCAGAATGGTGGTGTCCTGGTAGGCAATGCCGCCTCCCTCAATCTCGGACATGGTACCACTCTCCAGCAATTGTTCGATATCCATCTGTACAACCGGAGAATGACAATCAATAACACCAAGCAAATGAATTCCTTTACGTTCCGAAGCTTCCCGGGCAATATTCTCAAATGTCAGATCCCGACTGCCACTAATTTTAACAGCCTCACCCCGTGAGGTTCGTCCGATGTGAATATGCAGGTCTGTATAACAGGGTTCCCACATCGAGGATGTTTTCAGTTGGTCTTGCATGCCTAGAACCGTCCTGTCGTTCTGTAAAGGTCCCACGCGTACACAGCCATCATCGTTTTAGCATCACTAATCCGGTTCTCGTCCATGAGAGCGTAAGCTTCCTCCAGCGTGATCTCGGATACTTCAAGGAATTCATCTTCGTCCAGCGCCATGTCCCCTGCTTCAAGCTCTTCTGCGATGTAGAGATGAATGATTTCATCTGCGAACCCCGGTGAAGTATAGAACGACCGCAAATGACGTAGCGACTTGGCCACATATCCCGTCTCTTCTCGCAATTCACGTGCTGCTGCAACCTCTGGTTCTTCACCCGGGTCCAGTTTCCCCGCAGGAATCTCTACTTCGGTACGTCCCATTGCCTGACGATACTGATCCACAACAAGCATGCGATCCCCGTTCAGAGCAAGTACAGCTACCGCTCCAGGGTGTCGGATTATCTCACGTGTAGCCGTCTGGCCGTTTGGCAGTTTAACGGTATCGACTTGAAGTGAAATCACTTTGCCCTCGAAGATTGGCTTGGTGGATACGGTCACTTCATCCAGTTTTGGATTGGCAGGTTGCGTCGCGTGGATGGATTGGGCAGATTGGTTTGGTTTCATTTGTTCTTCAACTCCATATCGTTGGATTATATATAAATTGACTAAAAATATTTACACTAACCACTCCGATGACAGAACAACCCTTCGATCGCTGTTATCCCCAGATTTTTTGATTTCTTTCACTAATAGATAAAATTTGGTGATAGCTTATGCTTACGATGCAGCTTTCCTTCAGAAAGCTTTTTGGCGAACGCTCCGCTTCTCTTGGTTATTTCTGTCCTCTCCGTTCTTGTGTGAAGGATTAGCTCAATTTATATATTCGCTTAATGTATAAATCTCTGATTTTGGGCATATGGTGAGCGTATAGAACTCTCACAGTAAATATAAACAAATCAGGGGGAATTTTGATGAACAGTTATTTGACGCCTAAATCCGTACACATGGTAGGACAAGCCCGGCAAGTGCAGCTCATACTCAAGCAATGGTTGCGCGAGTGGGGCCCGGATGCCAAGTTAGTCGATCTGCTCGCTGGACGCAAATGAGGTCATTAATCCATTCACCCATTGACTCAATTTGACCCTAAATTAACGAGTCTTCTCCCTTGAAATATAACATGAATTCGCAAAAAGTCCGAATCCGTACAAACCGGGTTCGGACTTTTGTCTAAGAAGTACACGTTATTTCTTGCCAGCTGCCGTTTCCTGAATAATAGCCACGACCACCTGGGACAACTTCACAATATCTTCAGCACGAATGCGTTCTTTGGTTGTATGAATATCCTCATACCCTACCGCCAGATTCACTGTCGGAAGGTCGAATCCGTTAAAGATATTGGCATCACTGCCACCACCGGATGCAAACGTACTTGTCTCCAGCCCAATACTGCGGATGGCACGCTGTGCAAGCTGTACAACTTCGTGTTCATCATGGAAGCCAAATGCAGGGTAGAGGATCTCACTTCTGAATTCAGCTGTAGCACCGTATTTGCGACATGTTGTTTCGAGCGCGTCACGCATCTGTGCAACCTGCAATTCAACTTTCTCCTGCACAATACTGCGAGCTTCCGCTTCAAGTTGTACAAAGTCACATACCACGTTGAGTGCTGATCCACCCTGGAATTTACCAATGTTTGCTGTTGTCTCATCATCAATTCTGCCCAGTGTCATCGCTGCAATTGCTTTGGCTGCTACCTGAATGGCGCTGATCCCGTCTTCCGGATTCACGCCCGCATGGGCAGACTTGCCATAGATGCTCATTTGAATTTCAGCTCTCGCTGGTGCAGCAACACAGATCGTGCCTACAGCTCCATTAGAATCCAGCGCATAACCGAACTCGGCATCGATATCCTTCGGATTCATGGCACGTGCGCCCACCAGGCCAGACTCTTCGCCGACCGTAATGACAAATTGAATTTTACCATGTGGAATCTTGTTTTCCTGGATCACACGAATCGCTTCGAACAATGCCGCAATCCCTGCTTTGTCATCTGCTCCCAGGATCGTTGTTCCATCACTGCGGATCCAGCCATCTTCACCCAGTTCAGGCTTGATTCCCTGTCCCGGCGTCACGGTGTCCATATGACATGTAAAAAAGATTGGTGCAACCCCTTCAGTTCCTTCGGCTTCCCAGGTAATGACGAGGTTTCCGGCGCCATGTCCGGTTTGCTCCATGGTATCATCCTCATAGACATGAAGACCAAGCTCTGTAAACTGTTCTTTTAACACTTTCGAGATGTTCTGTTCATTTTTCGTTTCACTATCAATCTGCACCAGTTCCATGAACTGATCGATAACACGTTGTTGTTTAATCATAGGACTTTCCTCCCTCTCGTGGATACGGTACAATACAATTACTATGGCTTGTTTATTTTATGAGGTTGTTCAAAAAGTCTGCTTTTGATTACGAAGGATGCCTGGCGGCATCATCAGCATCGAATATGGAATTCAGCCGAAATGTCCGTTGCTCACGTAGTTTTCCCTACGCTCCGCTACTCCATTTCTAGCTTCATCCCATCTTCTTGGTACTGAAAACCAGTCTTTTTGAACATACACTTTATGTTGAAAGGAGTTCTCTCATCATGCAAAAAAAGAAATGGTTCAAAATCATCATCTATCTCATGCTGATCGCCATGATTGGGTCCACCCTTTTCATAGCTCTCGAACCGTTGCTGTTCGGATAGCAACCTAAAGCCTTTCGACGAACTGTTTACAGACGTTGAAGGGCTTCTTTTTCCGTGACCCAATTAATTTGATATGGAAAAATACGATTAAAGTACGGAACAATCTCCTGCGCTACCTGCTCCACCGAATAAGACTTGCCCGTTATATCCTCGAGTGAGGTAACGCCATACTGCTCAATCCCACAAGGAACAATCCCCTGAAAACCTGCATGTTGAATGCCTGAGCTGATGTTAAAAGCAAACCCGTGACTGGTTACAAAACCGCGGCGGTTTTTGCAACGATTAAACTTGATGCCAATTGCAGCAATCTTCATATCGCCAATCCATACACCCGTGTAACCCTCTTTGCGTCCTGCTTCGATACCCTGGTCTGCGAGATAATCCATAAGTACCTGCTCAAGTTTTCGTAAATAGCCGTGCAGATCCAGGTCTTCATCCCGACCAAGAATCAATAACGGGTAACCTACCAACTGGCCCGGGCCATGATAAGTAATATCACCGCCGCGGTCAATTTGAAACAAAGAAATCCCTTGCTCACGCAACTCTTCCGGACTGAGAAGCAGATGCTCCGGATGATTTTGTGAGCCGATCGTATACGTAGGCGGGTGTTGTAAAAGCAGCATCTGCTCCGCTCCCTCGCCCTCGTCCAATCGCTGCACAATCGCTTTCTGGCGGTTCCAAGCCTCTTCATAATCAAGCATTGGTATGTATGCAACATCCAGCGGCTTGCTCATGATTCCCCACACCCTTCTGCTTCAGGTTCAGTGTACAATTGAGCACCTGTCCGTAGACAGCAGGAAAAGTGCACGGCCTCCGGCACATACACTTCCCCGACAACTATTTACTTAATACACCTTGGTCTCCATGGTATATCCTTCAAGGTTTTCTTTGACACGTTGCAAGAAACGTCCGCTGATTACACCATCCAGGATTCGGTGATCCAGCGACAGACACAGGTTAGCCATCGAACGAACAGCGATCATATCATTAATAACCACTGGTTTCTTGACAATCGACTCGAATGTAAGAATCGCTGCCTGTGGATAGTTAATGATTGGCTGGGACAGGATCGAACCAAATGAACCTGTGTTGTTCACCGTGAACGTACCACCTTGCATATGGTCCAGCTTCAACGTACCTTCACGTGTTTTGCGAGCCAGTTCATCCACTTCACGGGCCAGACCTGCAATATTTCGCTGATCGGCATGTTTGATTACGGGTGTAAGTACGGAATCTTCGGTTCCTACCGCCATGGACAGGTTAATGTCCCGTTTGACGATAATTTTGTCCACTGCCCATACCGAGTTCATGATTGGGTAGTCTTTAATCGCGTTAACGACTCCCTTCATCATGAATGACAGATATGTCAGATTGATGCCTTCCTTACGCTTGAACTCATCCTTGAGTTTATTGCGCAGCATCACAAGATTTGTTACGTCCACTTCAATCATTGTCCATGCATGCGGGATTTCAGATACGCTTTGACGCATATTCCGGGCAATGGCATTACGCACAGGGGTAACATCGATGAAATACTCCGATCTTCCCTGCCCGCCACCTTCCACTTCGATCTGTGGAATTTTCGGGCTTTCGGTTAGATGAATGCCTGAATGTCTCACAGGAACACCTGCATCGGACGCTGAGATCGCTTCTCCAGCGGTTAAACCCATTTCTCCATTTCCACGATTCACTCCGCTGAATGGAGAAGCAGACGGCACACCAGAAGGTGTATGCTGTGCTGCTGCAGATGATGCTTGTGCAGACGATCCAGCCGCGCTACCTCCCTGTGCAACAAATGCCAGCACATCTTTGCGGGTAATACGACCACCGGCTCCAGTGCCTTGGATGCTTTGCAAGTTCAAACCATGCTCTGCTGCCAAGGATTGCACTGCCGGGGAATACCGATTGCGCATCGGCTGGTTCGGGTCATGTGCTGCTGTATTTGAGGCGGCAACAGGAGTGTGGTTGACATGTTGCTGCGATACTTGTGTTACTTGCTCAGCCGCTTCTTCGTCAGAAGCTGCGACCTGCATGCGGCAGATTGCTTCACCAACAGCAATCGTTGTGCCCTCTTCCACCAAAAGGTCACCCATAATTCCATCCACAGTGGATGGAATCTCGGCATTAACTTTATCAGTGATTACTTCACAGATCGGCTCGTACTGTTCCACACGGTCGCCCGGTTTTTTCAACCATTTGCCTATGGTAGCCGAGACCAGCGATTCCGCCAATTGCGGCATAATGACCTCGATCCATTTCATACGTTCAGCCATTTGATTATCACTCCAAACTTTACTTTTAAACGATCCAAAAAACGAAATTAAAACTCGGCAAGTGTACGCATTGCTGCTTTGGCTTTGTCCTTGCTCAGCATGTAGAATTTCTCCAATGTTGGGCTAATTGGCATGGCCGGCACGTCAGGTCCGCAGAGACGCTGAATCGGTGCATCCAGTTCAAACAGACATTCCTCGCTAATAATCGCAGCAACTTCGGCACCTACACCACCCGTTTTGTTATCTTCGTGTACGATCAGCACTTTGCCTGTCAGACGAGCGGAAGCAATAATCGCTTCACGATCCAACGGTTGCAATGTGCGAAGATCCAGAACGTGTGCTGTAATGCCTTCTTCACGTTCCAGCTCCTCAGCAGCCTGCATTACAAAATGCAGCGGCTGACTGTAACCGATCACTGTAATATCCGCACCCTCACGAAGTACGTTGGCTTTACCAATCGGAACGATGTAATCATCTTCAGGCACATCTTCCTTGATAAGTTTGTAGCATTTTTTATTTTCAAAAAAGAGTACCGGGTCCGGGTCGCGAATAGCGGCCTTGAGCAGTCCCTTGGCATCGTATGCCGAGTAAGGAGCTATAATTTTCAGACCAGGTGTACCAAAGAAAATCGATTCCGGACATTGAGAATGATATAACCCACCGAAGATCCCGCCACCAATCGGCGCACGGATAACAATCGGACAGCTCCAGTCATTGTTGGAACGATAGCGAATTTTCGCCGCTTCACTAATGATCTGGTTGGTTGCCGGCAGCATGAAGTCCGAATATTGCATTTCGGCAATCGGCTTCATGCCATACATCGCTGCACCAATGGCAACACCTGCAATAGCGGATTCAGACAAAGGTGTGTCCATCACTCGCATTTCGCCAAACTGATCTTGCAGCCCTTTAGTTGTGGTAAACACACCACCTTTGAGACCTACGTCTTCACCAAGGATAAAAACATTCTCATCCCGTTCCATCTCTTCTTTCATCGCGAGACGGATTGCATCAATATATTCCATCACTGCCATACTTACCGTCCCCCTTCTTCGCTGTCCGCATAAACGTGCGTCAGAGTGTCCTCAGGTTTAGGATATGGCGCGTTGTCTGCATATTCAGTTGCTTCTTTCATTTCCATCGCAAGCTGGGAAGCCAGATCCGCATCCCGGGCTTCGTCCCAGATGCCGCAATCGATCAAGTAGTTCTTCATGCGAGGAACGCCATCTTTCTTCCAGTTCTCCTCAACTTCCTCTTTGGTCCGGTAAGCCAGATCATTATCGGAGGTGGAATGAGGTGACAACCGATACATCATCGCTTCAATCAGTGTCGGGCCTTCCCCTGCTATAGCACGGCGACGTGCTTCCTTCACTGCAGCATATACTTCTAATGCATCGTTACCATCTACACGCAGTCCGGGGAACCCGTATCCTTGTGCTCGATCGGATATTTTGCCACTCAACTGTTTGTGAATCGGTACCGAAATTGCATATTGATTGTTCTCACACATAATAATGACAGGCAATTTATGCACACCTGCAAAGTTAGCTCCCTCATGGAAGTCACCCTGATTGCTTGATCCTTCGCCAAACGTAACAAAAGAAACAAATTCTTGCTTCTTCATTTTGGCAGCCAGTGCAAATCCAACAGCGTGCGGAACCTGTGTTGTAACCGGGCTTGAACCCGTCACAATCCGCAGCTTTTTGTGACCGAAGTGACCCGGCATTTGCCGACCGCCACTATTCGGATCTTCTGCCTTCGCAAAAGCAGACAACATCAACTCACGCGGAGTCATGCCTACCGCCAGTACAAAACCGTAATCGCGGTAATAAGGTAAATAATAATCGTGATCCCGATCCAGACCAAAAGCAGCACCTACTTGCGCAGCTTCCTGTCCTACACCGGATACGTGAAAGTTAATTTTGCCAGCCCGTTGCAAGAGCAAGCAACGCTCGTCAAACTTGCGCGCGAGCAGCATGTATTTGTACATATCCAATACTTCACCATCGCTAAGTCCCAGCTGTTGATGCCGGTGGACCGCGTCTGCAGTACCTTGTGAACTCATATGAGGTACCTCCTTTTAATCAGAGCCTGTGCCACTCTTACTACCCGATCTTATAACCTGGTACTAAGACTTGGCTTAACCTTATTATAATCCCTTTTACCCAAAAAAGGAAAGAACCTTTCTCATAAGCTTGTTTGACTTACATTCCAATGGCCTTTCCATCGACCGCCAACATGGCTTCACCCATAATTTCCGACAGAGAAGGGTGCGGATGAATGGTTTGTCCGACTTCCCAAGGTGTGGCATCCAGCATCTGAGCCAGAGAAGCCTCAGCGATTAATTCCGTCACATGGGTGCCAATCATATGTACCCCCAATATATCATTCGTCTTGGCATCTGCGATCACCTTCACGAATCCATCCCGACTTCCGTGAATAAGCGATTTGCCAATAGCCGAAAATGGGAACTTGCCTGTTTTAATGTCATATCCACGTTCTTTGGCTTCTCGCTCGGTGAATCCGATGCTTGCTGCTTCCGGACGTGTATACACACAGCGCGGGATGCGATGGGATTCTACGGCATGTACCGTTTCGCCCGCCAGATGATTGACAGCGAGAATACCTTCATGACTTGCGGCATGTGCAAGCTGCAAACCGCCGATGCAGTCACCAATGGCGTAGATGTGACCTTCACCGGTCTGTAACTGTTTGTTCACAGCGATGAACCCACGCTCCAGTTTGATATCTGTATTTTCAAGTCCAATATTTTCGACATTAGCTTGACGTCCAACTGATACGAGCATTTTCTCCGCTCTCAGCGTTTCCTGCTTATCTTCACCAAGCTGCACATCAATCTGGATGCCCTCTTGATCTGTGTTATATGTTTCCGTTAGAACAGAGGCACCTGTTAGGAAACGAACACCTCGTTTGCCGAGCAATCGCTGCATTTCTCTGGCAACATCCTCATCCTCGGCAGGCAACACGTGAGCAGCTGCTTCTACTACTGTGATGTCTACGCCAAAGTCATTCAGCATGGATGCCCACTCCAGTCCAATCACGCCCCCACCGACAATGATGAGTGATGCAGGAAGTTCATCCATACGCAGGGCTTCGTCGCTGCTCATTATGAATTTACCGTCCGGTTCCAGGCCCGGCAACACACGAGGACGCGAACCAGTGGCAATGATAAGATTGGTTGGAACTACCGTATCCATCTCTCCATCTTCAAACTCCACAGCGACTGCTCCGCTCTGCGGTGAGAAGATGGATGGTCCGATGACGCGACCTTTCGCGTGTACAACCTGGATTTTATTTTTTTTCATCAAATACTGAACGCCCTGATGAAGCTGTTCGACAATTGCATCCTTGCGCGCCTGTACTTTGGGAAATACAAGTGTAGCTCCAGCTGTCTCGATACCATACGTCTCGCTCTCCTGGATCTCGGCGTATACTTCCGCACTTTTTAGCAAAGCCTTACTCGGAATACAGCCACGATGCAGACAGGTACCGCCAAGCTTGTCCTTCTCAATGATAACGACCTGTTTTCCCAGCTGTGCAGCCCGGATTGCGGCTACATATCCACCGGTTCCTCCTCCAAGAATTGCAACATCACATGTAATTGGCATCTCTCATGCTCTCCTCTATGAATCAAATTTCAATATCATTTATGATGGCTTGAATCATGGTTTGGCTTATACCCTCTATATGCCATTGTACTCTCCTTGAGCGGTCAACTCAAAGTTTGAAGCAATCACACATGGACAGCCTATGCATTCCAAGCTATGATGGAATCAGGTATGATCTGTAAGCGTAACCTTTATTTAATGTCGACTTTGGCAGAAAGGGTATAATGCTCATGAATACAAGATTGGTCTTTGCGCGTTTTTTGGCGATTGTTGTTCTGGTCATCCCCGGTTTAATGGCAATGAAGGGTTTTCTGATGATGAAAGATGCCCTGTTCCTATATTATGCCGAGCACGGGAACGAACTAATTTCACCAGGTTTCCAATGGCTCTCCTTTGCCGGTGGACTTGTCCTTTTTGCCGCAGGTATGAGTTTTCTGGGAGGCTGGATCTTGTTCCGTGACCGCAAGCGTAATTATGTAGGTCCCCGTTTCCGGTCCAAAAGTGTACCCGAAAAAGCAGAGACGCCCGGAAGGACTCCATGAGTCCGGGCTTTTTTGTGTGTTATACAACACACCGCCTACTTTACATAGACAGGATGGATCATCATGGTATCATTTCTAATCACGTTACAACGATTGCTGAAAGGCATTTTCCATGCGTTCAAAGACCCAAAGTTTCTGGCTCTGTTCGCGTTAACGGCAGCAACGTTGCTGTCAGGCACTTTGTTTTACACTCGTGTTGAAGGTCTGCACTGGATCGATGCGTTATACTTCTGTGCGGTTACCCTGACTACAGTGGGACATCCTGAATTTGTACCAACCACCGGATTCAGCAAAGCCTTTACCGTAATCTACATGTTTGCAGGCATTGGTCTCACCTTTGCCATGATTGCCAGAATTACAGCAGGTATTCTATTCCCTCGCAAATTAAAGACAGAAGAGGACCCGGAGTAATCTCCGGGTCATTCGTATAAGGCATCCCGCAGTTTGGTAGACATACGTGATTCTTTGGAAGAAGACTTCAAGATCGTTCTACGCAAGGTAAGGTTACTTGCCTGCAGTCTCTCCGCTTCTGCGAACAGTTCTGCAAATAATGCCTGCGCCGCTTCATTTAGAGATCCCTGTTCTTTCAGACTTTCATATTGCGCTTGCAGTGATGTTAATGCTTCACTCATACTAAACACCTCTTTTCACAACTCCTGTTAATTAGCTGCCGTAACCAATACCTTAACAATCCATATAGTAACACAAAGCTGCGCAGATTAGTTCTGGCTCTTTTCAAAGATTTTGTGGTACTCTGTAAAGGTCGCTTTTTTTGTTGAATCCCGTATGTGAGAGGAGTAGCAGCACCGTGCAAACAGGACGTATTACCGTAATTACTGGACCCATGTTCAGTGAAAAATCCGGTGAACTCATTCGCCGTTGTCAGAAATTAATACAATTTGGCCGTAAAAAGGTTGTGGCCTACAAACCAGCCGAGGATGATCGGTTTGCCCAAGACGAGATCGTAAGCCGAATTGGTTATCGACTCCCTGCCCATTCCATTCCCCGGCAATTAACCCCGGAATCCGTAGAAATGATCTTGAACCAAACCATAGATGCTGATGTTGTTGCATTTGATGAAGTACAATTTTTCAGCAGTGCCATTATGGAACTTGTCTCGGAGTTAGCGTATTGTGGCAAACATGTCATTGTGGACGGACTTAATATGGATTACCGTGGTAAGGAATTCGGATATGTCGGTGGTTTGCTTGCCATGGCAGATGACATTGAGAAACTCTCGGCTTTCTGTGCGGTATGTGGCAGCCCGGATGCAGCCTTTACGCAACGTATCGTCAATGGGGAGCCTGTTACCTTGGGTCCGGTTGTCATGATTGGCGATTCAGAAGCTTACGAGCCACGCTGTCGTTGCTGCTTCATTCCTCCTCACAAAGTTGAATGCTCATCATAATTTCTAAAAGATCTTAGATATCTTTCAAAAAGGCCCCTTGGGGCTTTTTTGTTATGGAGCAAATATTCGCACAAAAAAGCATCGCTTCACAGCGATGCTTCCAGAGTCACTTCCCGCTAGTCCCGGGAAACAAAATATTTGTTGGTCATGTAGTAAGCGTCACCACGCGACGTTTCCACCATTCCTTTTTTGGCATCCAAAAATACAATCTCTTTACACTTTGTACAGTACCATTTTGTGCGCTTGTATGGGGATTCCGTCACATAAGCCGTGCCACATTTACAATCAATCTTCATTAATAACTCGGTTGATTTATAAGCACTGGACAAGCGTTCCAGGTTATCCTGCTGCTGTGTAGGCATAATGGTCTGCTGATAATCCGATAAATGATTTTGAACCTTGAAGTCTGCTACCAATCCTGCATTCAATCCAAAAAACTCCTTGCCAATTTCGGTCACGAAGCGCTTCTCATTTCTGTAGCAATCCAGCCACTCAATAATCTGCTTATTAGACAGTGGAACCGTACCCTTGATACCGCTGTTTAAGGTGTAGGTCATGATGTATAAAGTATCGTCTTGTCTACCTGAGTACATTAGAATCCTCCTTCGAATACATTTGCTAATGTACTACAAAAACGCGCATAAATCAAAAAATTCTTATTTCCTGAGCGCATCTCTTCTTATTAAATGGGAAACATTCCTCGTTCATCCGCCAAAGACTTACAAGAACTGCATACACCTGAAACATTTCCCTGTGGAGCCGCATAATGCACGACCGATTTGACGTTTTTCTTGCATATGGAACAGTAGTGCCTCCTTTCCTTTTTTGGGATATAGTCCGATAGCTTAACCACGTTTTTGTTCGGTCGGAATCGTTGTAAGAAACCCGGCCATTTCATCTCGCTTCACTCTTTCTTGTTCGTCTACTTCGTAGTCATTTTTGTGCTCTGGGCTAAAAATCATTTCGCCTTTTTTTATGTATACGATTCCAAGTTGTGCGTGCCTATCTCATAATCTATTCGACGTTTTGGGCGTTTTTCCTGTTTTTAATCTCTACACATACAAAAAAAACCGACAGAACCTGCTCTCCTTATTTTCGGAAGAACAGTATTTTAGTCGGTCCCAACCTTATTTATAAAAGGTTCCCAGTACTTCCAGTTCTGAAGAGCGCTCAATTCGAAATGGATAGATATAACCCTGATTCATTCGGGTAAATTTGCGGCTCCACAGATCCAGTCCCGATGTGAACTGATAGGCCTGATATATAAACTTGGAACAGTAATTGCGCTCAATACTGCGCAGATTGGTCTGCAAACGGTAGAATTTTACCTGCTTGTAATGATCATGTACCCACCCGGCTGCTTTCATGCCTGCCTCATTCAATCTGGAGCGAAATACAATGAAGCGATCACCTTCATAAAACCGCGTGAGATACCACTCTAATGAATCAGCAAATACAGGCCCATAAGGGTGCACATGATACACCTTGCCGTCGAGACCAATAATGCCCATATGCCCGGCGTAATAAGTTGATTCCGAGCTTGGCGTGTACACAATGTCCCCTGGCTCTAGCTTCAATTCGCCCAACGCGTTAATGGGCAAGTCCTGATGCAGCCGTTTGGCTGCTGAACGTTCACGCCGCCCTTCAACCAACAAGCGATGAAGCGCGCCAGCCAGTGCGAGATACATTTCAGACCATTTGATCTTTTTTTTATCAGATCGTTTGAACCACCGCTGGATGAAGGTGAAACCTCGTTGTGGCTGTGATCCCTTTTTCATACGCTGCACTCCACTCTGATCTAGTTATTGTATCTTGATGTTATTCTACAGTTTCTCAGGCTTATTATAGACATTTGGTGGTTCATGTTCAATTCTAAGCGTGTTCTATCTTGTGCCATTATGCCTTCTTATTACCCATTTTATGCAAAAAAGATGACTTCGGGATTAACCCGAAGTCATCTTAATATAACCGATCGCTGACCTTTATTCTTCTACAACACCAAGGGCTTTATTTTTCTCCTTAAAGCGACTGTTATGGGAAGAAACATAAGCCACTTTTTCCGCTTCAGGGTCCATGTAAAGCTTCGCACTGTTTACCGCTAGGGCTGCATCAGTGAAAGTACCTGCAATCAGGTACAGTTTGCTACCATAATCTACAAAGTCACCTGCGGCAAAAACACCAGGAATATTGGTTTGCAATCTCTCCGTTGTAGTGACATGCCATTCGCCAAGATCAAGTCCCCAATCCCGGATTGGACCAAAGTCACTCTTCATGCCGTGGTTTACAATGACAGCATCGACTTCAAGCAGTTCAGTTTCACCTGTGTCCACGTGTGAGATGGTCACCTGTTCAATCACATCACCACTCATACTATGCAAGGTCTCTACCGCATATGGTGTACGGACATCTACAGAGGATTCTCTCATACGCAGTACATTACGCTCCAACCCGCCAAAGCGGTCACGACGATGCACAACCGTAACTTGCTCTGCCAGGGCTTCCAGTTCATTCGCCCAATCCACAGCAGAGTCGCCTCCACCCGAGATCAGCACGCGTTTACCACGGAATGGTTCTAGTTCCTGCACGGTATAGTGCAGATTGCTAACCTCATAGCGGTCTGCACCTTCAAGCTCCAGCTTGGCCATTTTATATATACCATATCCGATTGCCATAATGACGGTACGTGTCCAGTGTTGCTCACCTGTTGCAGAAGTTAACAGAATCGTGCCATCAGGTTGACGCTCGAATCCTTCGATCTGTTGTTCAAATACGAGGGTTGGCTCAAAAGTTCTTGCCTGTTCTTCCAATTGTTTGATCAGATCTTCACACAGAATTGGCGTCACACCCCCGACATCCCAGATCATTTTCTCCGGATAAAAGAGCATGCGACCTCCCAATCTGTCACGTGCCTCAATCAACTTGGTCTTCATATCTCGCATGCCGCTATAAAAGGCAGAGTACATACCCGCAGGGCCACCGCCGATAATGGTTACATCATAAAGTTCCAGCTGCTGATTCATATTAAAAATACCTCCGTTAATTCGATCCAGAACATCGAGTATTTGATATCGATTCTCATTATCACTTAAATCCTAGTGTAATGGTAATCTTATCAAAATACAATGGCTAAAAAACAAACATTTCTTGTACAAACATTTCACGAACACATCTGCTCTTTACTATTGCGCTCTTGGTGCCGCCAACAGCTTTTCAACGACAAAATCAAGTTGTTTATTAATTGAATAGATATCCGAATAATAGAAGAAATCGAAATCAATCTCAATCAGACGACCTTCCTTGATCGCTGGGATACTGCTCCATATTGGATTATCCGTCAAGTTATCTGCCCCTTCATACACAGAGCGAAACACATAGTCTCCGATATATTCAGGAAGGACTTCCATGGAGATCGTGGAGCCTGCCGCGTCCGAAACCACGTCGATTTTTTTCTGTACGACTTCAGGTGCTTTCATTCCCAAGTACTCATACACCGCCTGAGATCCACGGCCAAATTGTTTGCTCTCTACAATAACCATACCTTTCAAACCACCCTCCACAATGGAGATTGTTTTGTCCAGAATGCCTGCATCTGCAAGAGTTTTCTTACTCTCTTCGACTTTGTTGTTGAGATTGGTGATTAACGTTTCGGCTTCCTGTTCTTTGCCAAAGATACTTGCTATATCATGAAGTCTCTCTTCTGTAGTCAATTTCTCATACGGAATATATACCGTAGGTGCAATATCTTTTAATAAGGTATACGTCTCTTCTGAAGGAACAATGATCAGATCCGGATCAAGATCAATGACAGCTTCAGGATTCGGTTCAAACCAGGTACCCAATGCGTTTACACCCTCTAGCTCACTCTTGTATGCAGCCCCATCATATACATCTGAGGTAGCGATTGGCTTAACTCCCAGTGCGACGACATCCCCCTGGAGATACAATACAACAACCCGTTTTGGATTCGCTGGAACAACTACGTCACCCTTAACCGTTGAGACCGTGCGTGTTTCATTGTCTTTGTTCGTCTGGCTGCCTGTGTCTGATGATACTGCAGTACTGCTGTTATTGGAACTGGCACCCGTTCCTTCGCCAGCTGCTGGTGTTGTTGCTGTACCTGAAGAGCAGGCTGCGAGGAGCATCGTTATGCTCAATAATGCAACCATAACCATACTGGAACTTGTTTTTCTTCTTTTCATTGGTGTAGACCCTCCGTCTATATATTGATAATGATTCTCATAATCAATATATCCCGACTTCCATCTTCGGCCAATGGACGATTCAGAGATTACCAATGGACGATCCTCTGTTCTCGCTTCTTCTCTTATCTTTCGTTGATACTGAATCGGAGAGATCCCCACATGTTTTTTGAAGATACGACTAAAATAATACACATCCGAATAACCCACTTCTGCTGCAATTTCACTCAGCGTTGCATCAGATCGTACAAGCAGATTCCGAGCTTTGGCGATTCGGGTCTGAATTAAATAATCAATTGGACTGTAACCCGTCTGTCGTTTGAATTGCATAGATAAATGTCGGGAGCTGTAGTTGAACTGTTCAGCCAGGAAATCAAGCGTCACCTGTTCCCTATAATGGTTCTGTATATAACGAAGTGTTTGTTTCACCGGGTCAGCAAGCTCTGTTTTGATCTCCTGCTCTGCCAACTGAACCATCATTTCATGAATGAATTGGTAAAATAAACTTTTTGTATGAAGCAGATCCAGATTGCCTGATTGAATCCATGCACCCTCAAGCTCATCAAGGTAACGTAACAACCCCAGCGGACTACTTGGTGTAAATCCATATTGCAAAGAGAACGGTGCAACCTCTGGCTGTGCCAATAACCACTTTTTGCGAAAACTAGGAAAGGCAAGAAATGCTCTGTAATAGAGCAGAATATATTCAAAATCTTCGTTGGTTTGGATATCCAGTGAAGATCCTTTGGCCCCATGAAGCATGTAAAATCGCTCTGCATTGTAAGCTCTACCATCCATTTGGATGTCAGCCGAGCCTCGAATCGTATATATAAAAGCATTTGCCGGAAGTGTGTAGGAACTCAGTTGTGCCCCTGCCTCCATAACGATTCGTCGTATATCCAGAACCTTAACAGCGGCATGATTCCAGCATTTCATCTGTTCGTCTAATTGCATCAAATACTCTCCAATCCCAGCCTCACCCGGAACAAAGGCCTTACAAGGTCATCATTCTGCCATACATCCGATAACATATATGTAGCAGAGGTTCACTAATGTTCCTTTATTATAAATGATAATAATTTTCATTATCAACTGAAATTTAGAGTGGAATTGGATTTCATCTCATCCATCACTTGTTAGACTTAATTTGGTTCAGAGATCTTCGTAAACCACGCAGCCAATTCCTCGGTTTGATCCAATGTTGCAATCGGGTCAAAGTACCATGAACGATCCGGGCTCCAGATAAACACACGATCATTTTTAACCGCATCCAGTGAACTCCAGACCGGTTTGGAGTTCAACTTCTTCCAGGGTCAGATTATCTGCTGTTAGAATAATGTAGTCTCCGGCAAACTCAGGAATCGCTTCCGATGAAACTTCAACCAGTTGATCCTTCATTAAGATCTCTTTTTTATCTGCAGGAGGATTCAAACCAAGCGCGCTGTAGACTGCCTGACCTCCCCGACCAAAATTATCACCTAGAGCAAACGGTGCTTTATCATAGAACTGCATGACCGACACTTCGGCGATATAATAATCATTCCACATTTTACCAACCCATCTCCGTCTACATAGATTGTGTCTGTACTCTACTCACTTATTGATAACCATCAGTTATTATGATGAAGCACGCAATACAACCGATGTAAATGAATCCATTCAGACGAAAAAAGAGCTATTCAAATCCTTCTCTTAACATCCGATATATGTAAATAGAACCATGATAAAGAGTAGAAGGAGAACAGAGGATATGAATTCAATCTCATCTGCAACCAAAAGCAGTTTCACTCCCGGGAATCAAGTCTCCAATCGGGATAAAGAAATTCAGGGACTCATGCAGCAGAAGGTCCGGCTCAATGAAGAAATGCAAGGTGTAAAAACCAATGACGAGTTGGATACCAAAACCAAAGCTCAGCGAATTAAATCCTTAACAAGCTCCATATCACAGATCGACAGCCAGATTGCCCAAATTAAAGCTGAAGAATTGCAAGAAAAGAACAAATTAAGACAGCCCGAAAAGACTCAACAGCAACAACCCAAACCAACCGACGAGACACAAGCCCCTTCACTCGATCACCTGATCAAGCATAGTCAGACTTATGATCAATTGGGTAAGCTGGTCGGTTTGCGTGATCGCATGCAGGGCTCCATTCAGACCACCGAAGGAGAAACCCGCTTCGACCGACTTGTTCTGGAGATTAATCCTCCTACAAATGATCTCGATCTCGGCAAATCAATGATGTTGGAAAATTCAGAACGCACCGTCTTTCAGGCAAAGCGTGAGACCGTCCAGGACATCAACTCCCAGTTAAACAAGGTTAATCAGAAGATTGGGGAACTGGTGGAAGAGATCCATCAATCCGCGCCTAAAGAATCGGCACAAACTCCTATCTCTGCAACATCTGGAGAAGAAGATCAGGAAGTAAATGAAGGAAAGAAAACGGAAAGTAAGAACCACCCATCAGATGGCGGAACCACAGATCAGGAATCCGGAAAAGGCCCGCAAACTACGGCATCTACATCTCCTGCTGCTTCATATCCATCCGTCGATATTCGAATCTGAGTACCCTTTGCTCAAACATACTCATATGTATACATAATGAGGTTGAAGTGTTTTCGCAAGAAAACACTCGACTCGCATCAGATAATAGAAAAACCGCTATTACAGGTGACTAAGTCCTGATAAGTAGCGGTTTTTCTTGTATCTTTAACGTTAGTAGTTATAGCTACTATTAGTTTTTCTTATTTCTAGCACGGAGTAATGGCGGAATCATTTGCACAGATGACACTACCGGCAATCGCTTTACAACCTTTTTTGATCCGTGTAGCCTCATCAATAATCTGATCTATGTTTTCATATTTTCGCTTGCTGTTGGTTACAACGGCGATGGATACCGACACGAGAGGGATGGGCCGATTTAGCCCGGAACGTCCTTCTCCCAGAACATATTGATGATGCCAATCATGTTCGTTGTAAAATGTCTTTTTCATTTCCTCAAAACCTGAGATGACTTCCTTACTAATATATTTGTAATCATGGTGATTCAGGATCGTGATAAAATCATCACCACCGATATGTCCAAGAAAAGCTTCAGGGGGAACAAATAGCTTGCGAAGCAAGTTAGCAGTCGCCTGAATAAGCTGGTCTCCCATTTTGAAGCCGTAGCTATCATTGTAGGATTTGAATTGATCGAGATCAACGTACAGTACGCTAAATTGGTCCATCTTAAGAGCCTGAGACAGCCTTTCATCTATAATATGATTACCTGGAAGACCAGTCAGCGGGTTCATAAAAATCGCCATTTCAGCCCGTACATCAGCAACAGCGAGTAGCAAACGCCGAATACTCACAGCGCCAAAGAAACGTTCTCCTGACGTGACCAACACAAGATCATATATTTCCCCTTCATCTCGGTCCATGGCTAGAACACTGACATCTGTAATCTGTTCCGAATAATCCACGACCAGTGCCTGCGTGTTCATTACCAGTTCTACAGGACGTCCCATGTACAGATTATAGCCATACTGGGTGCCAATCTGCTGAAAGAATCGGGCCCGCATCATTAATGACACACACCTCTCCCCCATAACAGCTATACCTTCCAGACTAGGATTGGACTTGAAAAGATGATAGACGATATCACATTTTGTATCAGAATGTACTACAGGAATTGCTTCAGCAATCTCGCCTATTTGCGTAAACATACTATTCTACTCCTCTGTTCGTAGCATCTAATCCGAACTTTTTAAATATATATGTAGGTCTTTGTCAATGGTCACATCGTACCACTTTCTACTTGAAAAAGCGTTAACTGAGGGTAAAAGTTTATGAAATAAAATTCTTACCCCCATGTTCTGTGTTATTTCGTTTATGCAAAAATACCGTCATTTACTGGATATCTTAAATCCAATAAATGACGGTATTCGTTAGCATATATTACAAAAGTTTATCTGCATGAAATGAACGAATTCTGATATTGGCCGCCAAAATTCATTTGGCCAGAATCTAATCTGAATTCAAAATTTCCTTGCCCGATCACTACTCCTTACCCTTTCAGCTTACCTTATGTTCAATTCTCAGCTTGTCAGCGACCATCGCGATGAATTCCGAATTTGTCGGCTTCGACTTGCTGATGTTGATCGTGTAGCCAAACAAGTGGCTGATGCTGTCGATGTTACCGCGAGTCCATGCCACTTCAATGGCATGACGGATGGCACGTTCGACGCGGGACGGCGTGGTTTTGAATTTTTCGGCAATCGCCGGATATAGTGTTTTGGTGATGGCTCCCAAAATTTCGATATTGTTATACACCATCGTAATGGCTTCGCGCAAATACTGATATCCTTTAATATGCGCAGGAACGCCGATTTCATGTATGATGGACGTAATGCTTGCATCCAGATTTTTGTGTTTGCCCATTGGCACAACATTGGATTTCATGAACATGGATGATCCGTTGCTTGTAGACATCGCGGTCTGTGTTCCAACCAGTTGACGCACACGATTCGCAAGCACTTCCATGTCAAACGGCTTGAGAATATAATAAGAAGCTCCGAGTTGCACGGCACGCTGTGTGATATTCTCTTGTCCGAATGCCGTAAGCATAATGACTTTAGGCTGTGGAGACAGGTTCAGGTTGCGCAAGCGCTCAAGCACACCCAAACCGTCCAGATGAGGCATGATAATATCCAGAATCAATACATCCGGCACATCCCGAGTTTGCTCCAGCAATTGCAGTACTTCTTCTCCATTGTATGCAATACCGGTAACTTCCATATCTTCCTGCTCAGATATATATTCGGCAAGCAAATTCGTAAATTCACGATTATCATCGGCCAGCAATACCTCAATTTTTTGCAAAACGGTATCCTCCTTTAAATTAAACATCGTTTCGTACATTTCCTTACAGGTTAAATTTTCGACACAGCAAGTTAAATTCCTCCTGTCGAAAATTATTTTTCTTTATTTTTTTTTCTTGATCCTTTATAATAAATAATTTATTTCATTATCCGATATATTATGTTTGCTTTCGACAAAAAAGAACCTCAGGGCTGCTTAACCAGCCTTGAGGTTTTTATCGTTTTCCTTTTTCATCATAACGCCAGCATCTTGTAACATCCATTCAATGAAGCAACCGTAACCCGATTTCGGATCATTCACGAATACATGAGTAACTGCACCGATCAACTTACCATTCTGTACGATGGGGCTGCCACTCATGCCTTGAACGATACCTCCGGTCTTATCCAGCAGTTTCGGGTCCGTGATTCGAAGTACCAGACCTTTTGTTGCTGGTTCGGTTTGATCTGCCACATGAACAATGTCAATGGAGAAGCGTTCAACTTGTTGACCGTCAACCACGGTAAGTATTTCGGCTGGTCCTTCTTTGACTTCATGAGAGAAGGCGACGGGAATACCTTTTGAATACAGACTGTGCTCAGGATTTCCAGACATTTTACCAAAGATGCCAAAAGCCGTATTACGTTCAATATTGCCCAAAATCTTGCTTTCCTTAAGGAAATGAGCACGTTTTTCACCCGGATCACCGGTCTCACTTTTAGAAATGGACGTCACATTGGACTGAACAATCTGACCACTACCCACAACAATAGATGTTTGTGTGTTCATATCTGTAATGACATGGCCCAGTGCGCCGTATACGCCCTGATCTGGAGCATAGAAGGTAAGTGTGCCAACACCGGCTGCAGAATCACGAATGTACAATCCAAGCCTCCACGCTTGATCCTCGGAGTCATACGCCGGAGTTAATCGTGTCTTCACCGTTTCCTTACCACGTTTCAACACAACATCAATACCTTTTTTACTTTTACCTGCAAGTTCAACGGCTTCAGAGACACCTGCCACGCCATCAAGACGCTTACCATCCATATGCGTAATCAGATCTCCGAGCTTAATGCCTGCCGTTTCTCCTGGCGATACACGCTCATCCTGCCCAGAGTGGACCAAATGATGACCTACCACCAGAATGCCTGCCGATTTAACTTTGACGCCAATCGTTTGACCCCCGGGTACAACACGCAAATCCGGTATCACATTCACATGCACAGTTTTGACCGGAATTTTACCCCACAACTTCAACGTTAATTTGGCATGTCCCGTCTGTTGAGGGTGAAGATGCAAAGGTTGTTGCCTGGTAACATGCATCGCTGCCTGATCATCCAAACCAACGATATCTGGACGATCTACAACGGCGCTTGAAGCAGCAGGTACAGCGAGCCGGACATCCGCTTGCCTGCCAGCAAACACCTGCAATTCATCCGGCAGTGAAGCATAACTTTGCACAGGCTGAATGGCCTGGCTAATCACACAAAGAAAGAAGGCAAATAAAAGACCTAGCAATTTCTTCCTGAGGGGGGAATTCAATGGCTGTCACACTCCCTTTGCTTCTTTCGCTTGACGAAAGGTGGTCGCCAATTGCGTACCTATAAGATAACCTCGCCCCCAGGCTTTTATTACTGTCAATCATTACGCCAGCCGTCCGTTTCACCCTTTTTTGGCTTCCGCCAAATTCAGCATTTCCTGTGCGTGATGCAGCGTTTTTTCTGTAATTTCCACGCCGCCCAGCATACGTGCCAATTCCTTCACTCTGCCTTCGTCTGACAGCGATTCCACCTGCGTCATCGTCCGTCCATCGTAGACATGTTTCTCAATGAGATACTGATGATCTGCCATACAAGCCACTTGTGGTAAGTGAGTTATTGAGAAAACCTGACAAGTCGAAGACAAGCGGAACAGTTTTTCCGCAATGGATTGAGCTGCTCTACCGCTAACTCCGGTATCAACTTCATCAAAAATCAACACAGGTATCCGGTCATGTCGTGCAAAGATACTCTTCATCGCCAGCATCATTCTCGACAACTCGCCACCTGAAGCAATCTTGCCAAGTGGACGTAATGGCTCGCCCGGGTTCGGCGAAATCAGGAATTCCGCATTGTCCGCACCCTGACGATTCAGACGAATACGGCGTCCATTCCATTCAATGCCCTTCGGATCTTCGAAAGGAGTAATCTGAACACGCAGCGTAGTCCGCTCCATTTGCAGATCCTTGAGTTCGCTTTCCACCTGTGCAGCAAGTTCCTCGGCGCATTGTTTGCGAACCTTGCTAAGTTCTTCAGCAGACTCCATCACAAGGTTAAGCATTTTGTCACGTTCAGCTCGCAATTTCTCCAGCCGTTCGTCCTTGTTCTCCAGTTGGTCGGTTTCATGGCTAATCTGATCGTAATAACTCAGAATAAGTTCAACACTGTCCCCGTATTTCCGTCTGAGGCCAGAAATCAGATTCAGCCTTTGCTCCACTTCTTCCAGCCTTGCCGGATTAAATTCAATCTTCTCCCGGTAATCCCTTAACTGAAATGTTGCATCTTCCAATTGATAAAATGCGGATTGCAGCTGTTCTACGATTGGTTGCAGTCCTTTGCTATCATATCCAGAAATGTCTTCAATTCTTGAAAGAGCAATGCTCACAGCTTCAAGTCCGCGTTGACCACTGAGCAGATCATATGCACCAGCAACACTGTCCATCATTTTCTCACTATGGGATAGTTTGACCCGTTCTTCCCCGAGTAATTCATCCTCGCCTCTTGTAAGGCTTGCTGCTGCGATCTCCTCAAGCTGAAACCGATACATGTCCAAGAGTTGATATGCCCGCTGACTGGACTCCTGAAGCGCACGCAGTTCTTTTTCCGCCGTGATAAACTTGCTGTAACGCTCTTGATACTTCGCTTTGACAGGTCCGATGACTTCCGAGCCATAAGTATCGAGAAGCCCCAGATGGCTCTCTGCACGCAGCAAACTCTGATGTTCATGTTGTCCATGAATATTGATCAGCTTCTCGCCTACTTCCCGCAGCATGGTCAGATTGACCAATTGCCCATTAATGCGGGACGTACTTTTCCCCTGTGTGTTCAGTTCACGTCGAATGACCAGATGCTCTTCAGGCTCACAATGGATACCCAACTTCTCTAATGTCTGCCATACCGGATGACTCTGCTCCATCTCGAACAAGGCTTCCATCTCTGCCTTCTCACATCCGTACCGGATCAGATCAGCTGAACTTCGTCCACCGGCAATTAAGCCAAGTGCATCTATAATAATCGACTTACCTGCACCCGTTTCCCCTGAAAGTACATGGAATCCCGGATGGAATACAACGTCCACTTCTTCCACCACAGCCAGATTACGAATCGATAACGTAACTAACATCTGCAAAAACACCTCCGGATGACTAACTCAGAAATTATGTTTTTGAACCATTTATTCAAGAGGTTGTTCAAAAATCCGCTTTTGATTACGAAGGATGCCTGGTGGCATCATCAGCATCGAATATGGAATTCAGCCGAAATGTCCGTTGCTCACGTAGTTTCCCTACGCTCCGCTACTCCATTTCTAGCTTCATCCCATCTTCTCGGTACTGAAAACCAATCTTTTTGAACACGCACTTTAAGCAATGTAACCCATGATGCGTTCAATAACGGTCACGCTGTTACCTTCAGTCCGGCAGATAATCAGAATGGTATCATCTCCACAGATCGTCCCCATGACTTCATTCCACTCAATATTATCAAGCAAAGCTGCAATGGAGTTGGCTGTTCCTGGCAAACATTTCATCACAACCAGATTGTTTGTGTGATCAATGTGCAAGAAGTTGTCAACGAGTGCACGCTTCAACTTTTGAATCGGATTATATCGTTGATCTGTTGGCAAAGAGTATTTGTATCTTCCGTCATCCATCGGAATCTTGATTAACAGAAGTTCCTTGATATCCCGGGATACCGTCGCCTGAGTCACCTGAAAACCTGATTTGCGTAGTGCTTCAACCAGATCATCCTGGGTCTCAATTTCATTTTGACTAATGATTTCACGAATCTTGATGTGCCTTTGTCCTTTCATACATGCCTCCAGTTAAATGTATTGCAATAAAGCAGCATTTGTATTCGCCGCAGACTTTGCCCTGCAATGTTCATTCTTATATATTAGTCCAGATCATCTCCATCATACACATCTTCCTGATAGTCCATGAGCCTGATTAACTTAATATCGGAATCCTCCACGTCAACATACAGCAATCCTTCACAGCCAGGATATAACAAAAGATAATTGAGGAAGCGATCCCTTAGCGCAGGGCCAGTCATTTCAAGTGGTTGTCTGCGACGAGACGTTTTCACCAGGTATCTGAGATCCTCACGTTCTGCAACATAATCAATGAATAATCTGCTGTAATAAACGGATTCATTGGCCTCAAATGCCAGAGGGATTTTCATTTTGCCACCGATGACTTCGTAACCCTGTGCTTCAAGTAAATCCAAGGCCGGGGAATCCTGAATCTTCACGTTCAGCTGCATTCCAGACAAGCTTACCGGCGTCGGTCGGTTCACCCAATTACGCAAGCCAAAGAACAGCCACAAGATCAAACAGACAGCAAGTACACCTATAACGATTGTGTCATATTGACCATTCATTATTGCTCACCTCGAAGACATATTCGAGGTTCAGTAATGATTTCCCTTTACGTCAATCACCTTTCCAGCGAAAAGAAACCCATCTTATGATGAGTTTCCCGTAAATGTATGAGCTGCTTCCTTTGCAACTTGCTCCGCAAGTGCATCAAGTGAAGCTGGATCGATCTCTGGTTGTGTTGCCTCTGGTGCTTCCAGACGCCAATGTGCGAGAAATTCTATATTACCTTCTCCACCGGTTATCGGTGAAAAAGTTAAACTCTGCAGATGTAAACCAAGTTGACTGGCAAAATGAAGCATCGTCTGCAATACATCCTTGTGTACCTTCGTATCACGTACCACACCGGACTTGCCTACTTTTTCACGCCCTGCCTCGAATTGAGGTTTAATCAATGCAACGACATCTGCAGGTTGTTTCAAAAGAGCCAGAAGTGGCGGCAATATGATTCGCAGTGAAATGAACGACACATCAATGCTGGCAAAGTTCGGCACGGGTCCCGCCAGATCTTCAGGAGTCACATAGCGGAAATTAGTTCGTTCCATAACAGTAACCCGCTCATCATTACGCAAAGACCAGTCGAGCTGATTATACCCTACATCAATAGCGTAGACGTGAGACGCGCCATGCTGAAGTGCACAATCCGTAAATCCACCGGTGGATGAACCAATGTCGAGCATGACAAGTCCATTCATATCAAGGCCGAAATGACGGATCGCTTTTTCGAGCTTCAATCCGCCTCTGCCGACATAGGGATGTACCGAGCCTTTAACTTTCAGCTCGGCTTCCCTTGGAATTTTCATGCCCGCCTTTTCGATTGGCTCATTATTGGCATATACCAGTCCAGCCATGATTGCAGCTTTTGCCTTCTCACGACTTTCATAATAGCCCTGCTCAACCAGCAGAACATCAATTCGTTCTTTCGGGAGTGACATGTCTGTCTCCTATCATGTAAATTTACGAAGGAAAACGTGTTTTGGGTATGCCGTAAGATGATTGAACAGCCATCTTGCGCAGTTCAGCACATACATTCTCAACGGTAAGACCCACTTCCTCACGTTGTTCCTTAATACTGCCATGCTCGATGAAGCGATCCGGAATCCCCATCAATTGTACATGAACATCATGCAGTCCCTGTTCTGCATAAAACTCCAGCACTGCACTACCCATGCTGCCTGCTTGGGATGTTTCTTCAAGTACAATCAATTTGGTGCCTCGAACAGCTAAATCACGTAACATTTGCTCGTCAAGAGGTTTCAGGAAACGAGCGTTGATTACGCCTGCTGTAATCCCTTCCCGTTTCACCATCTCTGCTGCTTCTTCTGCAAGCTGCACCATCGACCCTGAAGCGATGACAGCATATCCTTCGGATGGACGCAGTTGCTCCCATGATCCGATCGGAATCGGAACAAGTACATCATCCAGAGGTACACCGACCACATTGTTTCGTGGATAACGGTAAGCAATTGGACCTTCATTATAATCAAGCGCCGTTTTCATCATGTGGCGCAATTCATTTTCGTCTTTTGGCATCATCAGAACGATATTTGGAATATGGCGCATAAATGCCACATCATACACCCCTTGATGTGTTTCCCCATCCGGACCAACAAACCCGGCACGGTCAATAGCAAACATCACGTTCGCGTTATGTCGGCAAATATCATGTACGATCTGATCATATGCACGTTGCATAAACGTAGAATACACGGCAAAGACCGGCTTCAAGCCTTCCATAGCCAGTGCAGCACACATCGTTGCCGCATGCTGTTCTGCGATCCCTACGTCAATCATGCGGTCAGGAAATTCCTTACTAAAAGGAATGAGACCTGAGCCTGTAGGCATTGCTGGCGTTACAGCTACGACCCGCTTATCCTGCTTCGCAAGATCAATTAACGTTTGACCGAACACTTCCGTGTACATCGGTTTCCCCACAGCTTTCAGCACTTGACCGGATTCTATTTTGTACGGAGAAATCCCGTGCCACTTGTGCGAATCGGCTTCAGCTGGCTGATAACCTTTGCCTTTGGTAGTGAGCACGTGAACGAGCACAGGACCATCAACGTTATCTGCCTGTTTGAAGGTTTCAATCAATTTGGGAATATCGTGCCCATCAATCGGACCCAAATACGTGAAGCCCAGTTCTTCGAAAAGAACACCTGGTACCATCATATATTTGACACTATCTTTGATCCAGCTTGCCGATTTGGCCAAACGATCCCCAATAGCTGGGATTTTTTTGAGCATCCCCTCGACATCATCTTTCGCTTTCAGATAATGACGATCCGAACGAATCTTGCTCAAATATTTATGCATGGCTCCAACATTTGGAGCAATGGACATTTCATTATCATTCAGAATAACCATCAGTTTTCTCTGCTCATGACCGATATGATTGAGGGCCTCAAAAGCCATACCGCCTGTAAGCGCTCCATCACCAATCATCGCGATGACTTGATTGTCCTCACCCTTCAGATCACGTGCAAGGGCCATCCCCATCGCAGCGGACAAAGAAGTACTGCTGTGTCCAGCTTCCCATACATCATGTTCGCTTTCGTTGCGTTTGACAAACCCGCACAGGCCATTATGTTGACGCAATGTATCAAAGCGATCCATACGCCCTGTCAGGACTTTATGCACGTAAGCCTGATGCCCTACATCAAAAATCATTTTGTCTGCTGGACTATTATAGCAGTAATGCAGGGCTACCGTGAGCTCAACCACGCCTAAGTTGGGTGCGAGATGCCCACCTGTAACAGACAGTTTCTCAATCAGAAACTGCCGGATCTCTGCCGATAAAAGGGCAAGATCATCCTGAGACATCGACTTTAGATCACTGGGTTGTTTAATTTGTGGAAGCAGCACGAGAATCTCCCCGCTTTCCTAGATTGTTTAGTTATTGTTGTAAATTGATATATACATGATGAATCAAATGACATTAAATCATTATAACATAAAAGAACAAGAATCATAATTTACTGCACTATACTCCCGATAACGAGCATTTCCGCCAGCAAGTTATTTAGAATTCTTCTCCATATGTATTCCCGCATCCACTCGGGACAGACTTTTTCCATCTACTCGGAAAAAGGACATTACATTCATTACACGGTTATACAGATTTTGAAACAGCACGTTTTATCAGAATCTAATGGTCTCGACGCATCAGGTAATCTGCAATTTCCAGCAATCTGGATGCATCAGGTAACTCAGCTCTTTCGAGTGCGTCTTTCGCAGATTGGGTAAGGGATTTCACCTCAGCTACAGAAGCCTCCATGCCAATAAAATAAGGATATGTTACCTTCTGCTGATTCACATCGCTCTGTGTTTTCTTGCCCATCTTCTGCTCGTCACCCGTCAGGTCGAGAATATCATCCTGAATCTGGAACGCCAGCCCCAAATCACGGCCAAACACACGCAACGCTTCCAATTGTCCTTCCGTTGCTCCACCGATTCGTGCTCCAGCAATGAGGGAGAAAACAATCAGGTCACCCGTTTTGTGCAAATGAATATATTGAAGCTGTGCAAGATCAGTCAATCCTTGCTCGCCTTCCATATCCGCAACTTGGCCGCCGACCATGCCTCTTGCTCCAGCAAGTTCGGACATGTCCTCTACGATGGACAGCAACGCATCTGCCGCTACACCGCTACGGCGTCCAGCTTGAACAATGCTATAAAAAGCATGGGTTAACAGCGCATCACCTGCCAATATGGCTGTTGCCTCACCATATACCTTATGATTCGTTAATTTTCCCCTGCGGTAATCATCATTATCCATAGCAGGCAGGTCGTCGTGGATCAGTGAATACGTATGAACCATCTCCACGGCGCAGGCTACCGGCATTGCAGCTGTACGCTGTGCACCGAAGGCTTCCGCCGCAGCAACGACCAGAAGAGGACGAAGGCGTTTGCCTCCGGCCATGAGTGAGTACTGCATCGCATCCGTCAACGATTGGGGTACATCCCAGTGATCAGGAAGCGTGTGTTTCAACGCTTCTGTCACCTCAGCTGTAACCTCTTCGAGGTATGCTTGAAACGAAGGACGATTACTCATGGACTTCACCGCTCTCATCGTCAGCAGTTCCGAAAGGCTTCTTGCGAAGCTCTCCATCTTCTTCTACGATCATCTCGATCTTACGTTCCACTTGTTCCAGCTTCAAACCGCAAAGTTGCGAAAGCTTCATCCCGCGTTGAAACAGATCGATGGCCTGTTCCAACGGAACATCACCATGTTCCAGCTGACCTACGATGTCTTCCAATGCCGCCATTGCCTCTTCAAAATTCAATTCCGGTTCATTCGCCATGGGTATTGTCGTCCTCCTTCATTCCCCAAACCTGACAGTCCAGCTGTCCGTCTGTTAATTTAATCTTAATTGAATCTCCAGGCTGTACATCCTTCGTTGACTTGATCAATCGCTGTTCTTGCTCATCATAGACAAGGCTGTATCCCCGTGACATGACTTTAAGCGGGCTAAGCGCATCCAGATGCCGCACAGATGATTTCCACTGTTGCTGCTTCGATCTGGTTATAGACCTGATCGCAAGTTCCAGTTGTCTGCGTGCTGCCGCATTCTCACGGCGTGCTGCATTGACCTGCTCACGAGGATTGAATCGTTGCAGTGCTGCTCGCAGACGCTCCTGCTTCTCTCCTGTCCATTTCATACGTGTATCCACTGTTCTCAAAAGCCGTTGGTGCATCATATCCAGCCGTTCCGTATGCTGCATCAAGGTACGTCTTGGATGAACCAGCACTGGCGAGCGCTGTAATCTTGCGAGCCGTTCGCGATTATGTACAGCACGCTGACGCAAGCTATGCTGTAACTGGCGCTGACGTTGTCCGATCTGATCAAGTAACTCAGCTCGATTAGGTACAGCTAATTCCGCAGCTGCTGTAGGTGTAGCCGCACGCAAATCGGCTGCAAAATCAGCAATAGTGAAGTCCGTTTCGTGCCCAACCGCAGAAATGACAGGAATATCCGAAGCGACTATTGCTCTTGCCACAATCTCCTCATTGAACGCCCACAATTCCTCCAGTGAACCGCCTCCACGTCCAACGATAAGTACATCGGCTTCTCCCATCCGGTTCAGGTTGCCAATCGCTTTGACGATGGAAGGTGCTGCACCCTTGCCTTGAACCAGAACAGGATATAAAACAACTTTGGCAGAAGGGTACCTGCGCTGGAGTGTGATCATGATATCCCGCACTGCCGCTCCCGTCGGTGAAGTTACAACCCCGATGGTCTGTGGATAACGAGGGATCTGTCTTTTTCGCGAAGGTGAAAATAACCCTTCATCCTCAAGCTTTTTCTTCAGCTGTTCGTAAGCCAGATACAGACTTCCAATCCCGTCCGGCTGCATATGGGTAGCGTAGAATTGATACTGCCCATCCCGTTCATACACCGAGACATTACCACGAGCAATAACCCTTGCACCCTCCTTCGGTACAAAGGGTAATCGCTGGTTATGGGACGCAAACATAATCGACTTAATCCGGCTGTCCTTGTCCTTCAATGTAAAATACATATGGCCGCTGGAGTGATGTGTGAAGTTCGAAATCTCCCCGCGTAGCCAAACGTCCGACAGGACCTGATCCGATTCCAGTTTCATTCGAATATATCGGTTCAGGTCTTTGATGGAGTAGATCTTTTGATCTGCCACAGACAAAACCCTAGGCCAATCCGTGAGCGCGCTTGGCAGCGATCAATGTATTTTGCATCAGCATTGTGATTGTCATCGGACCAACACCACCAGGAACGGGTGTAATTGGACCAGAAACTTCTTTCACGCTCTCGAAATCAACGTCTCCTGCCAGTTTGCCATTCTCCAAACGGTTCATGCCAACATCAATAACAACTGCACCCGGTTTCACAAAATCAGCATCCACAAAATTGGCACGGCCGATGGCTACAACTAGAATGTCCGCCTGGCGTGTAATTTCTTTCATGTTGGCGGTACGGGAATGACACATGGTTACCGTTGCATTCTCGCGTTGCAGCAACAGCGATACCGGTTTGCCGACAATATTGCTTCTTCCGATGACTACCGCATGTTTACCTGACATTTCCAATCCAGTACGCTTGATCAGTTCAATTACACCCGCTGGAGTACATGGAAGCAGACTATCGTCTCCAATAACAAGATTACCAACATTGACTGGATGGAATCCGTCTACGTCTTTATCAACGGCAATTGCATCAATGACCGCTTTCTCTTCGATATGCTTCGGTAGTGGGAGTTGCACCAAAATTCCGTTAATCGATTGTTGATTGTTCAGCTTGTCCACCAGCGCAAGCAGATCTTCTTGGGATGTATCTGCATCCAAGCGATGCACTTCGGAGTAGAAACCGAGGTCGTGACATGCTTTTTCTTTATTACGCACATATACTTGGGATGCCGGATCTTCCCCGACGAGCACAACAGCCAGACCAGGTACTACCCCCTGTTCGCTAAGCTGTTTTACTTCTGTTGTCATGCTTGCGCGGATCTCTTGGGATACTTCTTTACCGTTAATAATAGATGCTGTCATTGTACTCTCTCTCCCTTATGTGAATATAAATTTAGAGGTTGTTCAAAAAAACCGCTTTTGATTACGAAGGATACTGAAAACCGGTCCTTTTGAACACGCACTATAGTTAATCATAACTTAAGATAATTTTGCTTTAATGGTGTCAACTTCCTGAATCATGCGTCCAAGTACACCATTGACGAACTTACCGGATTCTTCTGTACCAAAATATTTGGAAAGTTCGATTGCTTCATTGACAGATACTTTTGCCGGAATATCATCACGGAACACCATTTCATACGTAGACAGTCGTAGAATCTGGCGATCTACACGTGACAGACGGCTAATCTGCCAACCTTTCAAATAATCCACGAGCAGCCCGTCAATGGCTTCCTTATTGTTCCAGGCTCCTTGTACAATCTCAGTAACATAAGTACGCATTACATCTGCATCGCGGATAACTACTTCGGTCTCATTATCTTCAGCAGCTTCATTGATCAACATGTTTACAGCTTCTGCTGCACCCACCTCATTCATTTCCATCTGATACAGACTTTGTACTGCAATTTCCCTTGCCAAACGTCTTTTCATGTCCTGCCTCCTGCAGCGCTCCGTCTGGAGCGTCATCATGCTTATTTTATAATCCATGCATCCATCTCATCAAATCCTGTATCGGTTAGATCGATGGCTTACACGGTATTGTTATTGTTATCCCTTTTCACAAAAAAACCTGCAATACGTTTCCTCCAAAAAACGGGCAACCTAAACTACAGCTCTATTTTCGGAAGAAACATATTGCAGGGTTCAGGTAGGTCACTTAAACGGACGCCAGCGATCGCCCAGCCATTGTCCCCACTCCCTCCAGGGAATGGACGAACCCAGCTTCGAATCGCTTCGTCTGCCTAACGTATAACCAATGAACACCAAGAGTGCAAAGAACAACATATCCCAAAAACCGATCCATACATAAAGAAATCCAAAAAAAATGCCGCCGATAATTCCGGTAATTCGGCCTCTGTGACTATCCCAAATCTCTTTCCACAGCATCAGTGAAACTCACCTCATTCCACTCGACTCTTGTAGTTAGGCGACTGGGTCACATTAGCGATATACACCGTGACAAAAGAAACCGGGATGCCCGTAATCTCTTGTACATGATCATGAATCGCCTTTTGCAGATCAGAAGTCAGCGCAGGAATAGGTGTCTCACCATCCACTACTGCACGGATCATAATCTCCAGTCCTGACTCAACCACACGTATGCGTGCCTTGACATCACGTACTCCCCGGAAACGGGAAGTTGCCTTCAAACAGAGATTCTCAATCGTCTCCATCGAAATCTGTACATCACCAAACTCAGTACGTTGATCTACAGACGGCAACGATGCACGCTCACGCCGAACCGAGATGTAGAAAAATCGCAAACTCAGGATAAACAAAATCGCTGCTGCAATAACAGACGCAACAATAACGTTTTGTTCCTGCTGGTAATTCAATTCGTAAGGCAGCACACCGCTAATCAGAAGAATGACGGCTGCCGATATTGCTCCAACGCTTATGCTGTATATAAACAACAGAAGCCGATCCAGTATTTTAGCCACGAACTGCACAGCCTCCCTTGCTCACTAACATTACTTAACCTGTTCAATAGCAAAAATCAGATCCTCATCCAGCTTTCGCTATAATGAAGACCTGTCCAAGACGGGATAACCCCCGGCAGATGATGCCGGGGGAATCTGTCTTCTTTTATTTTACGCGCTGACTGTTCAGGTCGATCTCTTCCACTTTCTCGGTGCTCTTGAACTGAACGTCATGAATGTGCACATTCACTTCATTCACATTCAAGCCTGTCATGTTCTCGATGGAACGTTTCACGTTCTGTTGAATCTCCGTAGCCACCTGTGGCAGACGGTATCCGTACTCGATAATTACGGAAACATCAACTGCAGCTTCACGTTGGCCCACTTCAACTTTAACGCCTTTGGAAAGGTTTTTGCGACCAAGCAATTCAGCAAATCCGCCAGCGAATCCGCCACTCATGCCTGCCACACCTTTCACTTCAAGGGTTGCCAATCCAGCAATCACTTCAATAACTTCAGGTGCGATCTGGATTTCACCGATATCCGTTCGTTCAAATTCAGTCGGTAGTGTACTCATAACTGTTCAACACACCTTTCGCGAGATAAGTTTGCGGCCATCCGTCAGGGCGCTGGACTCAGGTTAATCAACCTTCAGAACCCTTCCGGTCCGGCTTTACCGGAACTCCTGCAAACATCCGCGAGATGCGGGCTTATCCTTTGCAGGAGACATGCGCTCTTATTATTACATACTATATCATTTGGGCTACATTATGACAAACAAGCCCAATATACCTTTTAAATCTCGTTTTCTTCAAGAAATTTGATATCAAAGTCACCACGAATGAACGTTGGGTGCTCCAGCAATTTCTGATGGAAAGGAATAGTTGTGGATATGCCTTCAATTGCAAATTCCCCAAGCGCACGCTTCATCTTGGCAATCGCCTCTTCACGATTCGCTCCCCACACGATCAATTTAGCGATCATGGAGTCATAGAAAGGTGAAATGGTATAACCCGGATAAGCAGCACTATCTACACGAACGCCAGGTCCTCCCGGTGCAAGGTAGAATCCGATTTTGCCTGGTGATGGCATAAAGTTACGGTCCGGATCTTCAGCATTGATACGACATTCAATGGACCAGCCATTGATAACCACGTCTTCCTGACGGAATGAAAGTGGGTTGCCTTCCGCTACCGAGATCATCTCACGGATCAGATCCACGCCAGTAACCATCTCAGTTACCGGGTGCTCTACCTGAATACGCGTATTCATCTCCATGAAATAGAACTCGCCATTCGGGCTGAGCAGGAACTCCAATGTACCCGCTCCCGAGTAATCCACAGCAAGGGCAGCCCGTACCGCAGCTTCGCCCATCAGTGTACGCACGTCTTCGGAGAGGATCGGACACGGAGCTTCCTCTACCAATTTCTGACGACGACGCTGAACTGAGCAATCACGCTCTCCCAAATGTACTGCATTTCCGTGTTTATCAGCAATGATCTGAATTTCCACGTGTTTCATACCTGTCAGGAATTTCTCCAGATATACACCTGCATTGCCAAATGCCTTTTGTGCTTCCTGCTGAGCAGCGGTAATCTGCTTAATCAGCGTTTCTTCATCTTCGGCAATACGAATTCCCTTACCTCCGCCACCAGCAGTAGCTTTGATAATGATAGGATATCCGATATCTCTAGCAATCATGATGGCTTCATCCATATTTTCAACAAGGCCGTCTGATCCAGGAATAACAGGTACTCCTGCATCTTTCATCGTTTGTTTGGCAACAGCCTTGTCTCCCATTTTGGTAATGGCTTCGGGTGAAGGCCCGATGAATGTAATGTTGCAAGAACCACAGATTTCTGCAAAGTCAGCATTCTCCGCCAAAAAACCATATCCAGGGTGGATTGCATCACATTCCGTCAGTGTGGCTACACTCATCAGGTTTGTGAAGTTGAGGTAACTGTCCTTAGACAGTGTCGGTCCGATACAGTAAGCCTCATCTGCAAGACGAACATGCAGAGAATCCTTGTCCGCTTCCGAATAGACGGCTACCGTTGAGATGCCGATTTCACGGCAGGCACGAATAATACGTACCGCAATCTCTCCACGGTTCGCAATCAGTATTTTTTGAAATTTCATTTCGTTTTGTCCTCCTTCGAAGCTCATGCGGTTAGCTGTTAACCAGCTATAACGGTTATTCCGGTTTCACCAGGAAAAGGGGCTGCCCATACTCGACCAGCTGTCCGTTCTCAACCAGCACTTCAACGATTTCTCCCTTGATGTCCGCATCAAGCTCGTTCATCAGCTTCATAGCTTCGATGATACATACTGTTGTTTTCTCAACAACTTTATCACCAGCGCTCACAAAAGGACCCGCTTCCGGCGAGGAAGCTCTGTAAAAAGTACCTACCATCGGAGATACAATTTTATGTAAATGACTTGTAGTATCGACCTGCGGTGCAGCTTCACTTACCACTGCGGCCGGCTGTACTTGCGGAGCAGCAATCATTTGCGGTTGCACAGCAGCTGCTTGAACATACTCCGTTTTGCCCGGTTTGCGGATCGATAACCGTGATCCTTCATTTTCAATTTCCAATTCTTGAACGGAACTTTCATCTACCAGTTTAATCAGTTCTTTGATTTCACTCAATTTAAACATTTCCATTATTCACTCCTTCGGCATCATGCCAGTCTCACTAGGACGGTCATATGGCTTTATGTATTATATCATAATCATTAAAAATGGAAAGAGCCCGAGAGTACAACCAGCTCCCGGGACTGAAATTCCATTATTTGGATCACTGTTCTGTGACGTATTGCACGCTGATTTTGTTCTGTGAAACCGCCAATTCTTTCATGACCAGATCCACAATGGACACTGCCTGTTTTACATCCAGTTTGTCACTGAGGACCACAACTTTATACTTGTCGGCATCTTCTTGAACAATCGCATTAGCGAACTGTTGAGAGAGCGTCTCCTCAATGCCAGTGATTTTAGCTTCTTTTTCTTCCAGTGTACGGAGCTGCTCCGTTGCTTTGGCATTCTCCTCTGGTGTTTTACTCAAGTCCCCTGCCACGGTCATCAGTTCCTCATACTTGCGATTGTTGCTCTCTTCACGCTGCCATTGGTAGTTCTGGAACTGGCTGCTTGCAGATGCTGTCGTATTCTGCTCTTCCATTTCCTTGAGGACTTCCTCATCTGTCTTCGTTGCAGTGCCTCCTGCCTGACCGTCTGTCTCCGGTGTAGTTGTTGCCCCTTTGTCGGTCTCTTTGTTGGTTTCTTTGCCTGCTTCAACCTTATTCTCGCCTGGTTCGACAGCAGGTGTTTTCTCTGTATTTTCAGCTTCTTTACCTTCCGTAGCCGCCGGTTCTTCCACAGCGCCAGCCGCACTTGGATCACTTTCAACTTCGCCGCTATTCACCACTTCATTCACAACCAAACCTTCTGTAGGATCAAGAATGCCTGCCGTCTCCTTGGCTTCCCCTTGCTTGATTCCATCCACTTGCTGACTGTCAGCCACCGGCGCGTTGACTGGACCGGAATCCTCAGTGAACAAATAATACGCGGACAAAATGACCATCAGACTCAGCATGGAAACGAGCCATACCGTTTGACGTTTGTTATTCATTAGAACTTCCTCCTCAAATTGGCTTCAATCTTATGAGAATTGAATCTTGTGATTCAACACAGCAGATTAGTCTTGTTTGCGCGGTACAACCGAGATCCGGTAGGCTGCCACATTCAGTCCTTTTTCCACAGCATCGGTTATCAGGTCCTTCACAACCTTGTTCTCTGCACCCCTCGCAACAACAAGCACCCCACGGATCTGCGGTTTGAGCTTTTTGGTCACTATAGGTGTCTGATCCCCTGATATTTCGTACGTAATAATCTCGCCATCACGGGTATATTGCGTCATATGTCGCTTGCCCCCGCTAGCATCGGTTTCTTCGGTAAGTTGCTGAGAATCCTTCACGTTCCGCTGAACGACCAATTCTTCTGTGGAATCCACGGTAACCATCACATCAACCGTTCCCACACCAACAATGTTTTCCAGCACACCTTTGATTTTGTCTTCAAATGCAATTTCGATCGCCTGAAAAGGATTCTGTTCCGACGGATCACTCTGTATGGATGCCATGGATGTTGCCGGGTCCGGTGGTTCCCGACCGATATTTTCGGAATCAATTTTTTTGACATTGACGAAGGAATTGAACAGCATGATTCCCACCCCGATCAAACCCAGGATAATCAGCCAGCGGAAGGTTTGACTTCGCCTTGCCCCACCCTCTCCGCCACCCATCCAGGTTTCCATCTTTTTGAACCATTGTTTCATCGGACACCCTCCTTCTCAGAGCACTTCAGCACTTTTTGCTTCTGTCACTTGAACGTTGTTCGCATCAATATCCCACTTTTCAGTCAACAATGTAATAATCTGCACCGCATGTTCGGACCTTGTGGATGTCTCACCTTGCTGCTTCGTCTCATCTGTCTGATCACGTATAACAGGTTCGGAAGACGTTTCATTTCCATCACGTTGCCTTCTACTCACATCAATCTGTACATCAGGCACTTCAATCTGACCGATCTGGATGGGCTGCTGTATTTGATGTGTTTCATCCTTCTCGGATTCTGTGTCTGTTCCAAATATGGGCTGTGTATTGGCAGCGATTTCTTGCTGCCCTGCCTTCACTTCTCCTCCTCCATCCTCTCCTGCCATCTCGACCAGCACTCGCTGGATCACAGGCAGTTCGACTGATGAGGCAGCTTCCATCTCGGTTTCATATTTACTCATTGCCAGCTGTACCTCTACGGATCGAACCCTCGCTCCTGTTGTTTCTTCAATCTGGCCTTTCATGACATTAGCCAGTTCTTTCGCTGTCCATTGTAAGGATTGTTCCTGTTCATTGGATTGCAGCCGCTTGCCCTGAGCTAATATCTGTTCGAGTGTTGCATTCCCATTCGATGGAGCATCCATTGCCGACATTGCCCGTTTCAGTTCGCCAACCGGATCACTTTTGAGGAGCTTGGTTATGGGTGATAAAAGGGTCAGCAGGATGAGAAGGCTCAGCACAAGCTTGACATAACGTTCCATGGATCGATTGGGCAACAGCATATCCACAAAAGTCGCCAGCAGAACGATCATAATCAATTCCTGGAGCCAGTTGCTCAGCCACCCCATCCTTTTCATCCCCTTTCTTGCCAACATACATTCAGCGCATCATGACAGTCAGATTGCCCGCGGTCAGCAAGATGGTAATTGCCAGAAAAAACATCAGCCCGACGGCTGCGAGCGCCGCAAATACGTAGATCATACTCTTGCCGATGGCCTGAAGGCATCCTACAATCGGGGTGTCTCCAAGCGGTTGCATAATGGCACCAGTTACGTTGTATATCAAGGCAAGAGCCAGGATCTTGAGTGCCGGAAAGGCACATAGAAACAAAATGATGATCACTCCGGTGAGTCCAATTGCATTTTTGACAAGTAAAGAAGCTGTAATTACCGTATCCGTCGCATCCGCAAATGTTCTGCCCACGACAGGGACAAAGTTGCCTGCGATGTATTTGGCGGCCTTCAGGCTAACTCCATCCGCTACGGAGCCCGATGCACCCTGAACCGAGATTACACCCAGAAACATCGTCAGCAGGATACCCAGCAGAGCCACACTAATATTGCGCAGGAGGTCTGCCAGCTGTGTCAGCTTGTACTTGTCAGACAATGAACTGACGAGATGCAGAACAGCTGAGAAGAAGAGTAACGGGAATACCAGCAAGTGAATCAATGTACTCACCAGATGAATCATGAAAATGATGAGTGGATGTGTCACGGAGACGGTGATGACATTCCCCATGGAGGCGAGCAGTGTGAATAACAAGGGAACCATGGCCATCATGAAGTTGATCATGCCGGTAATGGCATCCTTGGCGTATCCAATCGCCACACTGAAGCTGTTGATTGCAATGATGATGATGACCATATAACAGATGGAATAGGCGATTTTGCTAATATTATTTTTCTCAAATGCGGTCTGAAGCGTCTCCAGAATCATGCTGAGTACGCTTAACATCACAATCGTGACCAGAAGCTTGCCATTATATAAAATTTCATGCAGCATGAAGGTTCCTATCGCTACAAACACCGATTTCAGGCTGAACCCTTCATTGCCGGGGATTAACATATCCATGAAGGAAGGGGTCTTCCCATCCGGGAAGAAACCACCGTATTGTTGCATCAGTTGATCCCAGTATTTCTCCACCTGATCCTTGGGAAGCTGATCGGCCTGCTGCTCCATCCACTCACCGGAAGGCGAGGTTGCAGTAACCTGTCCCAGGATACCAAACAGAAAACAGAGCATCAGCACAACCGTAAGGCGCCACTGCGGCTTATGATGCATTGATTTCATATGAAGTCCGCACGCCCTTTCTACACCGGCATCAGCTTCATGACGGTTTCGATAATAATGCTGATGATCGGTATAGCAAGTACAAGGATCAGTACCTTACCAGCCAGTTCGATCTTGGACGCAATGCTCTCCTGACCAGCATCCCTGACAATCTGTGCGCCAAATTCAGCGATGTACGCTATGCCAATAATTTTCAGCACCGTTTTCAGATAAATACTTTCCATGCCTGAATTCTCGGCAAGCCGCTTCAACACTTCGATGACTGCACCGATTTTGCCAATCAACAACATGAAGATGACAATGCCGGTCGCGGCAGCAATCAGAAAGGCAAACATCGGTTTCTGTTCCTTAATGACCAGAATGAGCACTGTTGCGATGAGCGCCAAACCTACAACTTGGATAATTTCCACAGGTCACCACCATCCGGCTTCATGACCGTTTTTCATTGAAAAAGAAATATCGATTTGATCTCTTGTAGCAGGCTGTCCAGCATACGGACCACCATGAACAATACAACGACAAATCCGATTACGGTCACCCAGTGAGCCATATCTTCCTTTCCCATTTGTTTCAGTACCGTGTGAATCATGGCGATAATGATTCCGATACCCGCAATTTGAAAGATTGCGTTCACTTCTAGATTCATGACCTTGGCACCTCACTATCCCGGCTATTTCAGAAGATCAGAATGACGATTAACGCTCCGACAAGCATCCCGAGGCTTCGGCTCATTCGTTCATATTTCATTTGATCGGCCTGGGCACGGGATTCCTCATGCATTAGTTGTTGAATGGCTAACGATATATGTTTGGTCTGATCCTGACGGTCACTTGTGCCAAGGCTGAAGCTTAATTGCAGCATCACTTCCTTCTCGTCAGCCTTCATGGCCGATCTTCCCCACGCCAGATCCACGCCTGACTGCAGACTTTCCCGGGCAGTGAGTCCATGAGGAGGTTCCATCTGTGTAGCTGCATGAAGAAACAGCGTCTTTACAGGTTCTTTGGTCTGTGCTCCCATCTTGCCCATGGCATCGGGAAGTGGAGTGAGCCCATAGTTAATCTCCGTCATTAGTCGCTGGAGGGCTGCAATGAGTTCTCGCAACTGTCTCGGTCTTAATGCATACTGTCTGGCCTTGTAAAATCCGGCGAGGGTGCTCGCTAACAGAATAATTACCGCACCAAACATGTTAACCAAAGGCTTCACCTCCTGCCCCGGTCTGCTGCAACCCACGCATTTTGCCATCAGCCAGCCGAAAGGTCATGCCCCGGCTCGTCCGTTGCAGCTGGACATAACGTTGAAACATCTGCTCCGTAATTAAGGTTCTGAGGGCGGGTCTTGCCGACAGCTCCGATAGGTCACGGCCATGAGCAGTCGCAATCACTGAGACTCCTGCATGCAGAGCTTCCATCACCGCCTCGGCATCCTCCGGACGACCGATCTCGTCCACAATCAGGACATCGGGCGACATGGAGCGAAGCATCATCATCATGCCCTCAGCCTTCGGACAACCGTCCATCACATCTGTTCGAGGACCTACGTCGAAGCCAGGTACTCCTTTGTAGCTACCAGCTATTTCGGACCTTTCATCTACAATGCCCACTTTCAGACGCGGACGTATTCCCTGAACCAGTTCAGTTCCCCCTGTAAGCTTTGTACCACTGCTAATTTGTCTCGCCAGATCTCGCAGCAACGTCGTTTTCCCTTGTTGTGGTGGTGATAGGATCAACGTGTGCAGGACCTGTCCGCTCTTCATATCGAGAAGATAAGGAAGGATACGATCAGCCACTCCATGTACCTCACGGGCTACCCGAACGTTAAACCCGTTGATGTCACGCAGGTATTCGACACGCCCACCGCTCAGTACCGTTCGGCCAGCAAGTCCGATTCGATGTCCTCCAGGTATGGTGATGAACCCTTTACGCAGTTCCTCTTCCAATGTATAAAGTGAATGGTTACTGATCAGGTCCAGCAACCTGTGCGTCACTTCTTTCTGAGGAACATACGCTTCTTCAGGATTCCCGGTCGGACAACCTTGAGGTGTCAGGAAGTGGTATGTGTTGCCTGCATTAATCTCCAGGGGTCTGCCTTCACGAATACGTACTTCCTCCACTTGTTCCAATAGAGCGGGTGGCATTCTTCCAAGAATGGTTCGGATCGGTTCCGGAAAAAGTTCCCTCCAGTTCACCTTCATGAGTAGGCTCCTCCAACCTTGAGATCATTTGGTTCACACTTCTGGCGCTTGTTCATATCTCAAGTTTATGCCTGTACATTTAATTTATGACGCTGAAATCTATCAATTCTTCAGAATACGGTTGAGAGTTGAAACCATAGATGCCCCTTCTGTTCTAGGCACCCGTCTAGATGTGCATGCATATAGTATTTGCAGATAGGTAAGTTCCATTTCGGTTCAAAACAGAACTACCGATCCCCAGATACAGAAAGGAGTTGTGGGGAGTGCGAGTTGATGTCGTTGGCAATGTGAATGAAGTACGTACAATTGATATTGCAGGGCGAAGTGCAGTTGTCATTGATGTATTGTGTACGACCAGTACGATTATTACGGCTCTGGCGTATGACGCTTCCGCTGTGATTGCCGTAGAGACCGTTCCACAAGCCAAACAAATGGAAGTGAAAGATTGCATTCGAGGCGGGGAACGTTTTGACAAAAAAATCACCGGATTCGAGGTGGGGAATTCCCCCTATGAATATATGACTGAGGACATTGCAGATAAAACAATCATACTGACCACAACCGATGGAACCCGAGCCTTGATTAAAGCTTCCCGGGCGAAACATGTACTAGCTGGATCATTTCTCAATGTCAGGGCTGTCACAGCAGTTCTCTGCCAACTTCAACGAGATGTATTGCTGTTATGTGCGGGGAATCAGGATGAATTTGCACTGGAGGACGCCTTGTGTGCTGGATGTATCATCGATGAACTGCACCGTCAATCCTGTTCTCCCCTCCAACTAAACGATCTTGGCATAGTACTTCATCAGGCGGTATCCCAATGTCAAGAGAGCATCCCGGAGCTGGTTCAGGGATCTGTTAGCGGGCGTAGGCTTGAAAAGTTAGGCAGGGTTCATGACATTTCATATTGTTCTCAATTAAACTTGCTGGATTGTGTTCCCGAGATGGGGGAGGGGAACCTCATGCAACCTTATAGAGGCATACGTGGCGGAAAGATGTTCAAGTTGATGTGAGAATTGCCATGAGAAAAACAAAAAAAGGTGTACTGCTGCCCGTTGGCAACAGTACACCTTTGCTAATTTACATACACAGAAGATACTTATCTGCGATCTTGAGGTCCACCGATAACGGCTTGCTCGGCAGTGTCGAGATCATATGCTGTATGCAATGCCTTAATGACGTCATGCAGCTTATCTCCGTCAATAACACAAGATACTTTGATCTCGGAAGTGCTCACCATCTTGATACTCACGCCTTCAGCGGAAATAACTTTGAACATCTTCGCAGCTACACCTGGGTGACTGACCATGCCTGCGCCAACAATGGAGATTTTAACGAGGTTCTCCTCAGATGTGACTTCACGGTAAGGCAAGCGGCTGTGAAGACTTTCAATGACACGTAATGCGTTCTCACGATCAGAAAGCGCCACAGAGAACGAGAAGTCCGCTTTGCCATCCATCACTCCGCTCTGAACGATAATGTCCACATCCAGCTGATTGGATGCAAGCGCACCAAATACTTCGGCCAGAACTCCTGGTACATCCGGCACACCCAGAATACTGATGCGAGCCACGTTTTTGTCATAGGCAATACCACTAACCACTACGCCTTGTTCCATTGCTGCTTCCTCCTTCACAACCGTTCCTTCATTATGGTTAAAGCTGGATCTTACAATTAAAGGTACACCGGAATGCTTCGCGTACTCTACTGCACGCGGATGCAGCACCGCTGCTCCCAAATTAGCAAGTTCCAGCATTTCGTCATAGGATATTTCCTTCAGCTTGCGCGCAACCTTAACGATCCGAGGGTCCGTAGAATAGATTCCGTCTACATCCGTATAGATCTCACACGCATCAGCCTTAATTGCTGCCGCCAGCGCTACAGCTGTTGTATCCGAACCACCACGACCCAGCGTTGTGATCTCGCCGTCTTCCGTCATGCCCTGGAAGCCTGCAACAATAACAATGTTGCCCTCGGCAAGTGCTGCATTCACACGGTCAGGTTGAATGTCATGAATACGTGCCTTTCCGTGAACCGGCTCTGTGCGGAATCCCGCTTGCCAGCCCGTAAACGATACTGCCTTACGTCCAAGCGCTTGAATAGCCATCGATAACAAAGAGATAGAAATCTGTTCTCCTGTCGTTAAGAGCATATCCATCTCACGAGCAGGCAGATCACTATTCAGTTGTTTTGCCTGATCAATCAAATCATCTGTTGTATCCCCCATGGCCGAAACCACGACTACACACCGATGTCCTTCATCAGCTTTTTCTACAACACGTCCGGCTACACGCTTCATGCGTTCTGTATCTCCGACCGAGCTGCCCCCAAATTTCATGACGTACAATGACAACGCAAATCCACTCCCTACCTTGTGCAGTATGCATAATTAATGTCCATCGTCATTATTCTCTACAAGAAATGACTTTAACCCAGTATATTACGAAAGCGCCTGATAGGCTAATCTTTTTTCGAAAAAACCCTCTGCCAAAGGAATGGCAAAGGGTTGTTAATACCGTTTATTAGCTTACAGCTTGTGAAAGTTACGCACGGGAAGAGTATTTACCTTCACGTGTGTCAATCAGGAGAACGTCACCTTCGTTAATGAACAAAGGAACCTGTACGTTCAAGCCTGTTTCCACTTTTGCATTTTTGGTAGCGCCTTGTGCAGTGTTACCTTTAACACTTGGCTCAGTCTCGATGACTTTCAACTCAACGCTTGTTGGCAAGTCGATTCCCAGGATTTCACCTTGGTAGCTAACGATCTTAACGACCATGTTTTCTTTCAGGAAGTTCAATTCCCATTCCAGTTGATCACTAGTCAATGTGAACTGATCATACGTCTCGTTATCCATGAACGTGTGCTCTGTACCGCTTGCATACAGGTAGGATACGCCACGGTTTTCGATGATGGCACGACCAATAGTTTCGCCTGCACGGAATGTTTTTTCAACGGTGTTACCGTTACGCAGGTTTTTCAATTTGGAACGTACGAAGGCAGCACCTTTACCTGGTTTAACGTGTTGGAAATCAAGCACGGTATAGATATCGTTATCTACTTGCACGGTCAAGCCTGTTTTAAAATCGTTTACTGAAATCACAAAAAATCCCTCCTGATATGGTTAAAAAGTAGGTGATATAAGACGATGGGGTTAATGTTATATGTAAAATGAGCCCTAGAAAGGCCACCTCGTTCACTTTGATTGCAGTACCATCCTCCGATCGCTGTTATCCCCAGATTTTTTTGATCCCATTATCAATGGGAAAATCCGGTGATAAAGGCGAACGCTTCGCTTCTTCAGATTGGTTCTGCACTCTCCGTTATGGTGAAATTTCTTATTTTCAATTTAAATAACACATTAAAAATCGTCTTATATCCCTGGTGGCTGTAATTTAGCCGATTACGGTGAACTTCTTGTCCGACTTCGTGAGAATATGAATACCCGTCTCGGTAATCACTACGTCATCCTCGATACGCACGCCGCCAAGCCCGTCAATATATATACCCGGTTCAACGGTAACAACCATACCCGGTTTCAATACATCGTCGCTAAGCTTGGACAAACGAGGAGCTTCGTGAACTTCCATACCCAGACCGTGGCCTGTGCTGTGTCCGAATTGATCTCCATATCCGTGACCTGCAATGATATCACGAGCCAATGCATCTGCTTCCCGTCCGGTCATGCCCGGTTTCAGGTTCTCCAGCGTATGTAACTGAGCTTCCAGTACAATGTCATAAATTTTGCGCAGTTCAGGTACAGGTGTACCTGTTGCAATGGTACGTGTCAGATCTGAACAGTATCCGTCCAAAAGTGCACCAAAGTCAAATGTAATTAACTCATTCTGTCCGATGACCTTGCTGCTCGCTACACCGTGAGGCATAGCAGAACGTTCACCCGAAGCTACAATGGTGTCAAACGAAGAAGACGTTGCTCCATGTTTGCGCATGAAAAACTCCATCTCCAGATCCACTTCACGCTCCGTCATTCCTGGTTTTGCAAACTGCAAAACGTGGCTGAACGTGGCATCCGCCAGATCTGCTGCTCTCTGCATGACCGCGATCTCATCTTCATCCTTGAACATACGAAGTTGTTCCACGATCCCGGATACAGCCTTCAGTTCAATAGATTGAAGTGCTTCAGCATAAGCGGAATGCGTGCCAAATGTAACACTATCCTGCTCGAAGCCCACTTCTTTGATATTCGCGGATATCAGCAATTCGCGAACCGTATCCATCGGCTTAGCTCCATGCTCCACAACGGTAAATCCTTTGGCTTGCTGAGGCGCTTGTGACATATAACGGAAATCAGTCAGCAAATATGCATTCTGTTCCGTAATCAGCACATATCCCGCAGAGCCTGTAAAGCCCGTCATATAACGACGGTTAATCGGGTTTGTAATCAGCATTGCTGTGAGTTCATGCTCACGCATGGCTTCACGCAACTTATTTACTCGTTTGTTTTCCATCGGTAACCCTTCTTTCTCTCACATTCCCGGGTTCCCGGCTCAGGTTTGTTTGTCCAGATGACGCACAAGAGCCAGCAATCCCAGTTCATAACTTACTTCGCCAAATCCGGCAATCTGCCCGATTGTTTCCGCTGCAATCACTGAATGATGTCTGAACGCTTCGCGTGCATGAATGTTGGATAGATGTACTTCAACCGTAGGGACTTTTACAGCATTGATTGCATCACGTATAGCATAGCTATAATGGGTAAATGCTCCGGCATTCAGTATTATTCCGTCTGCCTCACCCATCGCTGCATGAATGCGGTCAATGATGTCCCCTTCATGGTTCGATTGATAAAAAGCGATGGAGACGCCAATTTCGTCAGCCTGTCTGCGAATTTTGTCCTCAATATCCTTCAGACTAAGCGTTCCATAGATGCCCGGTTCGCGAACACCAAGCATGTTCAGGTTCGGACCATTGATCACAATAATTCGTTTCATCGCTGCTCCACCCTCTCTGCAAATAACCATCTGCTATTTTAACACAGCCATTGCCGGATTGAGAAGCTTTTTTGCGCTATGCCCCCGCTTGCTCCGGCTCGCGTTTGCGTTCGTCCGTGTACTCCATGGCTACTGTGTAACCAATGAACAGCCCCCATAACAAAAAGAAACAGAGTTCCGTGATGATCGAATCCCATGTTAAACCGTTCAAAGGTTTCATCATCCCCAGTTTTGGTCCGACCAGTATGAAGAGAATCAGCCACCAGACGATTCCATACACCATGCCGGGTAACGGCCCTTTTAGTTTTCTAATCGTGAACGTGTAAAGCAAGGATGCCAAGATGGAAAAGACGATAAAAAACAGCCAGCCTGTCAAATGTCCTGCTGCGGTATATATATATTCATGTTTGAAAAAAGGCTCGGCCAGAAATCCGACAGGTACAATCGTAAAATGCAACAGATAGAATAGCCAATGCAGCCCGCCCCAGATAAAACCGGCAAAGAAGCCAAGCTCTAACGCAAAGGAAAATGGCTTGGTGTAGTAGTGTGCTTGACCTTGCCTCTGGGTAGGGCGCCTGCCCTTGTCTTTTGGCTGCCGCTCATTGGGACGTTGACCTTCATCTTGTGATGTATTTTCATGCTTACGTTCTGTCATCGATATTCTCCTTCATTCAGTTGATAATCCCGCATTATGCCTCGAATTTTCGCTCCGATTCTACGAGGTAGTATGTTCAAAACAGGACAATCTTAACAACATCCTTCAAGGTTTGACTCACAAACTAGAAATTGGTCTTAAAATTCGATACAATAGGGTTATTAAACTGCCTTTGATCGCGAAGGCCTAGAACAGAATAGGAAGGTGAATAATTTGCCTCAACAATCCAAGCCTGTCAGCTATGGGGGGCAAGCTGTCATTGAAGGCGTAATGTTCGGTGGGAAACATGTCAACGTTACAGCTGTTCGTAGAAAAGACGGCGAAATTACGTATCTGGAAGTTCCCAAGCAAGACAAGTCCTGGGTCACGAAAATGCGGCGGATTCCTTTATTACGCGGAATTGTCAGCATTATAGATTCAAGTGTCAAAGGTAGCAGACATCTCAATTATTCTGCTGACGCCTATGCTGATGATGAACTGGAACCGGAAGAGAAAGCCAAGCAAAAAGATAAAGAAGGTTCGGGCTGGAGCCTTAGCATGATTATTGGTGTGACCGCCGTCGCCATTCTTTCATTCCTTTTTGGTAAAGTTGTGCTCACATTGCTTCCTGTTGTTATCGAGAATTTTCTATTCAAAAATGCATTCGACAATCAGTTTTTGCATAATTTACTGGAAGGCGGCATTAAGCTGATCCTGTTACTCGCTTATCTGTGGTTAATCTCACAGACGCCGATGATTAAACGTCTCTTCCAGTATCATGGGGCGGAACACAAAGTGATCAGCGCACATGAAGCTGGTGAAGAACTGACACCGGAGAACGTGCAAAAGTACAGCCGACTGCACTACCGCTGCGGAAGCAGCTTCATTATGTTGACTGTCATTATTGGAGTGTTTCTATACTCTCTCTTCACGTACGATAACCTCTGGGAACGGATGGGTCAGCGTCTGTTGTTATTGCCAGTTGTGCTAGGCATTTCTTTTGAACTGTTAAAGCTCACGAATTCGGTACGTGATATTCCTGTACTGCGTTATCTCGGATACCCGGGATTGTGGCTGCAATTGCTGACAACAAAAGAACCGACCAACGAACAGGTAGAAGTGTCCATTGCTTCGTTTAACCGTATGCGTGAGTTGGATGCCAAGCTTGCCAATGTCTCCGCTACGTCAGAAGTACCTGTTGCAACACTCGATCCTGTGAAAGGGTGAATGATATGAACAAGCAGGCAATCTTATTTTGGACGTTCATCGCACTAGCTGCTGTTGGAGTCTTGACTTGGCTGGGGAACGCTAGTCCATCCCGGATCATTATTCCTCTGGTCGTGTTCGGAGCCGTATTCCTGCTGTACAAATATCCGCCTCGTCGCTGGGCAAGCAAAACCAAATCACCAAAGATTAAGCCATCGGCACGAACCATGGCGAAAGTTAATGCACAGTCCAGTGCCAGAAAGAGCAGCGGCTCTTCAAAGAAGCGTAAGGATTATCCTTTCCAAGTGATTCAGGGACAAAAAGGGAAAAGCGATGAAGATATACCGAAATTTCACTAATATCGACTGAACATACAAAAAAGCAATTCTCCCAGCATGCGGAGAATTGCTTTTTTCACGCTTATACAGGAATCAGAGGTGGAGCTTCTGCTTGTTTTTTGCGCAATTCTTTTCGTTGTTTGTCCAGCTGTTCATCATACATTTTCATATTCCATCCGTTGAAAAATTCATTCCCTGCGGTTGCGCCTGATCGATATAAGGCTGTGCTGTCCTGTAACGATAAATGAAATTGAGTCGGTTTAATCCCAAGCGTTGGTATCTTCACTGTACGAAACCGGTTAATCTGTTCGATGTAACGTTCATCATGTGCTGTGAGCATTGTCTCCACAAGGGCCTGAAGCATGCTTAGCGGTCCTTTAATCCGGGCAGGTTCCACTTCCGTCTTCCCCACCATTTTGAATCCGACAACCGGAATAAAGTCTCCTCCTCGTTCAGAACGATCACCATCGAAGAGCCACAACGGAAAATTGCTAAGCAATCCACCATCCACGACATACACAAACTGATCCTGAAAAGGAAGTCCTTTGGAGAATACTGGTGATTTGCGTATGACTACCGGATCGAAAAAATACGGGATACTGCAACTCATACGTACCGCCTTTGCAACATCCAGCTTGGCAGGATCAATGCCAAACCGTCGAATATCGTCCGGCAGCACCAGAATGGTTCCATTGGATATATCGGATGCCGTAATAAGCAACTTACCTTGCGGCAAGTCAGCGAATGTGCGAATCCCTTTCTGCTCCAGCATCTTGCGAATCCATGATTCCAACGCTTCTCCCGAATACAGGCCTTTCTTCAAGAACAGCCTTGCCGCGGGTCCGATCCATCGGGTATTAAATATGGGGGAGCGACGCAGCAATGAAACAAAGGGGGTATTCTCAATAATGACTTTCATCTCTTCGGCCCTGTAACCAGCCGCTAGTAGAGCAGCTACAATGGAACCGGATGATGTGCCTGCCACTCGATTAAACTGAATGCCGCAGTCTTGAGCACCCTGTACAGCACCTGCAAGCGAGATCCCTTTGACGCCTCCACCTTCAAACACCGCGTTAATTAACATAACAAAAAACCCCCGTTCTCCAGGCAGCCACATTTCTACTGCCACTCTATGAGAACAAGGGTTTGTCTTATCACTGTGTTGTTAAAATGTTTTATAGACCATAGTAGGCTTTTAATTTGGCAATCAAGCCGAGAGGATTCTTCGTCAGGTGTTGTGAACTAAAGAATATATCCCCTTTGACCGAACCATACTTGTTGTTGTAGTTCAGCTGATCGATGATCTCCTGTGAAGTCTGCCAGCCAATTTCCGGCGTACCTAACTTATAAGGAGAGTGACCGATATACAATTTTACATTTGTGTTAGCCACTTCATTCGCCCACCAGTCCACGACTTTGTCGTATCGAGCTGCGCTTAGTGTCATACTCCAATACACCTGCGGAGCGACATAGTCGATCCACTCCTGTTTAATCCATGTCCGCACATCTGCATTCATGCTGTCATACGCGGTTACTCCTGCTTTGGTATCAGAGCCTGTCAGATCAACGGATTTATTACGCCATACGCCAAATGGACTAATTCCATATTCAACGTTAGCTTTCACTCTGTGAATGCTCTGCCCGAGCTGCTTAACGAACTGATTGATATTGTCCCGACGCCATTCAGCACGGTCTTTGGTATTCAATGTGTTGTAAGTTTTGAAGGCTGCATCATCATTAAAAGTCACATTGGATGGATAGAAATAATCATCCAGATGTACACCATCAACATCATACTGATTGACCACTTCCATGATCGTATCGATAATATGCTGTCTGGCTTCCGGGATACCCGGGTTAATGTACATTTTGCCGGATGCATTCACAATCCAGTCGGGATGAAGCTTGGAGATGTGGTTTGCAGCCAAGTTCGATGTACTCGCTGAGTTTGTTGCTCTAAACGGATTAAACCAGGCGTGGAACTCCAGACCTCTTTTGTGTGCCTCCTCAACCATAAACGCGAGGGGATCATAACCGGGATCTTTACCTTGTGTTCCTGTCAATACGCTGTTCCAAGGCACCAGACCTGAAGGATAGATGGCATCCCCATTGGCTCTGACTTGGACAAATACTGCGTTAATGCCCATACCTTGCAAAGTATCTAGCTGTTTCGTATACTCCTGTTTTTGCTTCTCTACATTTCCCTTGGCACCGGATGAAGGCCAGTCTCCATTCACAGTGGAAATCCAGGCTCCCCGCATCTCTTCAGAAGCTGGTACAGTGCCCGTGCCTCCAGGCTCCGCTGGGGTTGCCGGAGTTGGTTCAGGAGTTGGGACTGATTCGTCTCCTGTGTACAGATCAATGGTCTGGGCTGCCTGATTCCAGTTCACTCGAATGCCCAGGTTCTCACTGACGAATCGAATGGGTACCATGACCCGACCTTGTTTCAATTCGACCGATGCATCCAGACCAACTACAGCGTTATCCACGGTCGCCTGCTGGCGCCCGCTCGTCATAGAGATGACCGAATCGGATTTCTGAATGGTCACGGTACGAGTAGCTTGAGACCATAAAACAGACGCACCCAGTCCTTCGCTAATAACACGCAGAGGTACCATCGTTACATTTACTTTGGGCAAGATGTAGGGTGATACATCCGATTCCAAACGGTTTCCGTCTAGAAAAATAGCGATTTCCTTCTGCCCGGCCGCTTGTGCCGTCATGCCTGCTGTCTGTAATCCAAGTACAAAAATGAGCAGCAGCATCAATCCTTTACGAACGTTCATTAGTGCAGTCCTCCAAAATCATTATAAATTTGCGGTAAATTCTACTAGTTTAATAGACGCTCCTACTGTTCGTTTAGTTGCGATAATCACCAAATTATGGTTTGATTGCACACAAAAAAATGCTTCCTGCCATTGAAACGGCTAGAAGCATCCTTTGATCACAGGATACAAATTCATTGTATATCACCATGTGTATTCCACTGCTGAAACTTAAGACTCCGTATTACTCATGACATCCTGAAGGTTTTTGAGGTCACGCAACCGGCTCTCATCCTGACGGAAGTATTCAACCAAGGACTCAATGCATGTAATGGAGTCCCAGCTCAGATGATGTTCAATGCCTTCAACATCATTGTAGATATTTTGTTCCTGAACACCAATCGTTGTCAAAAATTGTTCAAGCAGATGATGGCGCTCCATCAAACGTTTGCCCATCTTTTTACCTTTTGGCGTAAGCACCAGTCCGCGGTACTTTTCGTAGATCAGGTACTCGTCTTTGTCCAGCTTTTGGATCATCTTCGTCACCGATGAAGGATGCACTTCCAGTCCTTCAGCTATATCAGACACACGAGCATAGCCCTTTTCATCAATTAATTTGTATATACGCTCCAAATAATCTTCCATACTGGGCGTTGGCATCTGCTTCCCTCTTTTCTCTCTGACCGGCCCCTATTCGTGCCTGGTCCCTATCTTATAATGATACATGTTATCAATACGCATTGGCAAGTCCTGCACATTTTGCAGCGCACGGTACACAAGTAATTGGCAGGCGTGACTTTTCACCAAACGAGGCAAACTAAACAAAGTTCCGCAACGAAAGGAGTGATTTCGTGAGTACAAGTGTAGCCTCACCGCCAGTTCGTAAAGCAAAAGGTACTAAACCCTTTATTCCCGATTTGGTGTATTTTGAACCCGGTGCGTTGGAATATGACAAAGGCAAACGGATTATGGAATGGGTGACATCCAAAAACATACCTTATCAGATGACCACATCCCATAACCGAATCACAAACTTGCCCGGTGAAACCGAACAAGAAAAGTACCGGATGGCAAAGCGTACTCTGGTCGTTGGTGTGCGCAAAACACTCAAGTTTGACCAGTCGAAACCTTCAGCGGAATATGCCATTCCCATCTCTACAGGCTGTATGGGGCACTGCCATTATTGTTATCTTCAAACTACACTTGGTGCGAAACCTTATGTTCGTGTCTATGTTAATACTGAGGAGATCATTCAGGCTGCAAAAGGATACATTGAAGAACGGGCGCCTGAAATCACGCGATTTGAAGCCGCCTGTACGTCTGATCCCGTAGGACTCGAGCATATCACAGAGAATTTAAGTGACTTGATCCGTTTTATGGCGGAAGAAGAATATGGGCGCTTGCGATTTGTAACCAAATATCATCACGTTGATCCGTTGCTGAACCTTAAACATAACGGTCACACCCGTATCCGGTTTAGTGTCAATTCGGATTATGTTATCAAAAACTTTGAACCGGCTACCTCCAGATTTGAGGAACGCATTGAAGCTGCTGGCAAAATTGCACACGCCGGTTATCCCCTGGGATTCATTATCGCTCCGATTATGTGGTATGAAGGCTGGGAAGAAGGATACTCGGAGCTGTTGCAGAAGCTCGCAGATACACTTCCAGAGGAAGCAACCAGGGATCTTACCTTTGAAATGATCCAGCACCGTTTTACCAAAACGGCCAAAGCAACCATTGAGAAACGTTATCCCAAAACCAAGCTGGAGATGGATATCGAGAAACGCAAGATGAAATGGGGCCGCTGGGGTCAGTACAAGTATGTGTATAAGGATGACCAGCAGGATGCGCTGCGCGAATTCATTACGGAACGGATCTTTGAACATTTTCCACTAGCCAATATTGATTACTTCACCTAAACGGAAACAGCGCGACATCATATGCTGATATTAGTATTCCTAACTAACGATTAAAAAGCAGGTTACATGACCCAGAGTGTCCCTGGTAACATGTAGCCTGCTATGCCATACATAATAATATGAATTCAGTTCATCCGTTTAAATAATCATCCAGTCTGGTGTAATCTGCTGCAACCAGATGGTAATCTTCGTCATCTGATCTGTAAAAAGCAATACCCCAAGGAACAACATCAATGCTCCTCCGACTTTCATCATGATATTGGAATACCGTAAGATCCAGCGTGTCGAACCGATGAAAAAGGCCAAAATAAAGAACGGGATTGCAAACCCTGCCGTATAACCTGTAATCAGTGCCAACCAGGTTGTGGGCTCACTTGCAGCCATAGCAATGATCGCTGTTAGAATGGGACCAATACAAGGCGACCAGCCTGCTGAGAAACCAATACCAAATATAAAAGAGCCCAGATAGCCTGCAGGTTTCCATTTCATATCCAGCTTGCGTTCCTTCATCAGAAACTGCGGCTTGAACACACCAAGCAAAAATAAGCCCATAAGCATAATCAAAATCGCAGACAATTGCCGAATCAGTTCCCGGTTATCATTGAAAAATTGGCCAAACAGTCCAGCACCAAGGCCAAGCGAATAAAATACAGCCGAAAAACCTAAAATAAACGCCAGCGTATGCGTCATCGTCTTAAAACGGACTTCGCGCTGATTGCGGTCATCCTTCAATTGTTGCACCGTCATACCTGTAATGTAGGAGAGGTATGATGGATACAGCGGAAGACAACATGGTGATATAAATGAGACCAAACCTGCTACAAAAGCCATCCATACATTAACATCAGGCATGAAGCGGATGTCTCCCTTCCCCGGGCTCACGTGCTTGCTCGTTCAGTCGTCAGGCTCGGAACCCTTTTTTTCCAATCATCGTCAGAATCAGCATCATGATCAGCAATAATACAATCGTTGCTCCAGGTGCGAGGTTCCAGATGCCTGCTACAACCAGTCCAAGGACTACGGCAATTTCGCCGATAATTACGGACAAGATAATGGCGGATTTGAAACTCCGGGCCATCAACAGGCTGACCGCTACCGGAATGGTCAATAGCGCTGACACCAGAAGCGCACCAACAATCTTGATCGCCGTGCTAATGACAAGTGCTGTCATCACAGTGATTAACATGTTCAGAATTCTTACAGGCAATCCTGTAACCGCTGCCGCATCTTCCTCAAAGCTGAGCAGGAAAAATTCCTTATGTAACAATGCCACTACAATCACCACGATCAGCGTAACCACACCTACGAGCTTCAGATCCGTAGCGTCTAATGTATATATACTGCCGAACAAATAACTCATGACATCTGCATTATATCCTTTGCCCAGCGTGAAGAACAAGGAAGCAAGAGCCACGCCACCGGACATGATAATAGCAATCGATAATTCGGCGTAACTCTTGTATGCTTTGCGCAATTTCTCTATCGCAAATGAAGCAAGCACGGCAAATATCAATCCCACTGCAATGGGATACACTTCAATCAGGAATCCAAGTGCAACCCCGGCAATGGTCACATGAGACAAGGTATCTCCGATCATGGATAACCGCCGCAAGACCAGGAACAGTCCGATTAATGGAGCGGTAATGCCGATTAGCAACCCACCCGCCAGCGCACGCTGAAAAAAATCACTCATTAATATTTCCAAAACAAACACGACTCCTTCGGCCTTACTCTAATCTAATGGGCCATACATACGGCTAGCGTACCTGTGCAGTGGTATGTTGCAGATTGGTCTCAGCACAATCCTGTACCTCATGCGAATGACGGACATGAAAATTAATTTTGCCATTCGTTACCGCAGCTTCAGAACCCAGATAACTCTCCATCCGATCCATATCATGAGACACCATTAGAAAAGTCATGCGGTGATGTTCATGCATATGGGTAATCAGTTCAAAGAAACTGGCCTGTGATTCAGCATCAATACCTACGGTAGGTTCATCCAGAATCAACAGATCCGGGTGATTGATAAGCGCTCGTGCCAAAAATACACGCTGCTGCTGTCCGCCGGACAATTGACCAATTCGTTTGTTCGCCAGATCCTCGATCCGCATCACCTGCATCGCATCCGTGCACTGTTGCTGACATTTGCGAGACATACGACGGAACATGTTTTTGTTATTATACAAGCCTGACATGACCACTTCACGAACGGTCGCAGGAAACAACGGGTTAAATGCATTCTTTTGAGGCACATACCCGATTCGGTCCCAGTCCTTGAACCTGCGGATCGACTGTCCGAATAGTTTGATATCTCCCTGCGCAGGAGGAAGAAGTCCTACCAGCATGCGCAGCAATGTCGTTTTACCCGCCCCATTGGAACCGATAATCCCGACAAAGTCCCGTTCCTGGGCCATAAAATCGAGATTCTCAATTACTCGCTGGTCCCCGTAGGAAAATGATAGTTTCTCGATCTCTATAATTGGATCATGACATAGTGGCATGATTTGCTGCATGGCAAAGCCGCCCTTCATTATATATAAGAATCCCATAGCGTCCTAAGAGCCTTCACCGTGAACGGTAAAGACTCTTCTATCTGAATTCTTCATTCTATCTTATTTTAATGCGATCAGCAGATTTTGCAAATTTTTCTCCATTAGGGTGAAATAATCATCCCCGTTTGTTGCCTGCTCCTTGGTCAATCCCTCAACGGGATTAAGGACCATGGTTTCTACTCCTGCTTCACTTGCCAATGTTTTCGCCAATTTGTCAGAAACCAGCTCTTCGAAGAAAATGTATTTAATGCCCTCATCTTTAACCAGTTTCGCAAGTTTCACAATATCCTGTCCTGTCGGTTCAGCATCCGGGGAAAGTCCCATAATGGCATGCTGGGTTAATCCATAATCACGTGCAAGGTAGCCAAACGCTTGGTGCGAGACAACAATTTCATTGTTTGGTACGGTAGCCAATTCATCTGTAAAACGCTGATCCAGCGTCTCAAGCTTCGTACGAAGCTCTTTATAACGTTGTTCGTAACCTGCTTTGTGATCAGGATCTGTTTCGACCAGACTATTTTTGATGTTTTCAGCCATGATCATGGCCGATTTCGGACTAACCCACGTATGTGGATCAATATGATGATCAGCGACATCTTCACTGGTAGCCTCATCTGTATGTTCATCTGCATGCTCGTCTTCGTGCTCTTCGCCGTGACCGTGCCCATCATCACCCTCAGCGGTTAACAGCTTAACCCCTTCGCTGACGGCAACAGACTTCACCTGAGTATCACTATTCAGCGACTTCAGGAAATTCGGCACCCATCCTTCCAGTCCAGCTCCATTATAGAAAAACAGCTGTGCCTTAGACGTATTAACGATATCCTGACTCTTCGGAGTCCAGTCATGTGGCTCTACTCCCGTTGGAAGCAGGTTAATGACATTGGCATCCTCACCACCGATTGCGGTCGTAAAAGCATATACAGGGTAAAATGTCGTCACAACGTTTACCTTGCCTTCCACTATCTTCGCACTATTGGAATTATCCTGCCCACACGCTGACAATACCAGCAAAGTTAGAATAAGCAAACCCGTCCAAAGTAACTTCATGTTGCCTCTTTTGCTCGTCTTCTCTGTCTGGTTATCCAGAACTTGATGTTGAACTTTATAAAATGTCATTATGATTCACTCCGCATCTCTTAATCGTAAACATTACTGAAAGAATTATAGGTAACCTGAACCTACTTGTCAAGCTATCCCGTCCTATTCATTCTTTCCTGAAGTACGGAGTTCATAACAGTATATGCTTGTTCTCTTCCAGTCAGATACGAGTTCTATCAATAAAAAAAGGGACCCGAGTTACTTCGGGCCACCTTGAGTCATAGTTACGACAGGATTTGATTTCTTATTTCACTTGTGCGCCATTAGGCATGTTGTCTGGTACTGTAGCCAGTGTGAGCTGGTCGCCATGTGATGCTGCAAGGATCATACCCTGAGACAGTTCACCACGAAGTTTCACCGGTTTGAGGTTGGTCACACAGATGACTTTGCGTCCAACCATCTCTTCTGGCGAATAGAACTTCGCAATTCCAGATACGACCTGGCGCTGCTCATAACCCAGATCCAGCTGCAATTTCAGCAACTTATCCGCTTTTTTGACTGGTTCGCAGGCAATGACTTGCGCTACACGCAGTTCAACTTTGGCAAAATCTTCAATACCAATCTCTTCTGTACCTTCAGGTGCTGTTACCGGTTCAACAGCTGCTGAAGCTCCAGCATCTGCTTGACTTGCTTCAGACTCTGCTGCTTTTTGGCCACCAGTCATTGCTTCGGAGATATAAGCAATTTCCTGTTCGGAATCCAAACGCGGGAAGATTGGATCACCTTTTTGCAATGCGTTTCCAGCTGGAACCAGACCCCATTGCTTAGCTGTATCCCAAGCCGTAAGTTCACCTTCCTGAATGCCGAGCTGTGCCCAGATTTTATGAGGAGCACGTGTCAGGAACGGTTGCAACAGAATCGAAGCAATTCGCAAGCTTTCGATCAGGTGAGCCATAACGGATGCCAATTCATTGCGTTTTGCCTCATCACGAGCCAGCGCCCATGGCTGCGTCTCATCAATATATTTATTGGTGCGGCTGACAAACTGGCTGATCGCTGTCAGTGCTACGGAAAACTGCAGGTTTTCCATCGCCTGTTCCACTTTTTCCACCGTAGCATGGCCTGCTTCTTCCAGAGAAGCATCAAATTCCGTTACATTCGAAGCAAACGCAGGGGCTTTGCCTTCAAAATATTTGTCTACCATGGCAACTGTACGGTTCAACAGATTACCCAGATCGTTTGCGAGGTCGGAGTTGACACGCTCTACAAAGCTCTCTGGTGTAAACGTACCATCCGAACCAAACGGTACTTCACGCAGCAGGTAATAACGCAGTGCATCGAGACCGTAACGGTCAATCAGGGTAACTGGATCAACAACATTGCCTTTGGATTTGGACATCTTGCCATCCTTCATCAACAACCAGCCATGTGCAAACACTTTCTTCGGCAAAGGCAGATCCAGCGCCATCAACATAATTGGCCAGTAAATCGTATGGAAACGAACAATTTCTTTACCTACCAGATGTACATCCGCAGGCCAGAACTTGTTATACAGGGATGCATCAGATGAACCGTAGCCCAGTGCTGTAATATAGTTGGACAACGCATCAATCCATACGTAGACGACGTGTTTTGGATCGCCTTTAACTTTGACGCCCCATTCAAATGTAGTCCGTGATACAGCCAAATCTTCAAGACCTGGCTTGATGAAGTTGTTGATCATCTCGTTCTTACGGGATTCCGGCTGAATAAAGCCCGGGTTCTCTTCATAATATTTCAACAAACGATCTGCATATTTGCTCATACGGAAGAAGTAGGATTCTTCTTTGACCAATTCAACGGGGTGGCCGCTATCCGGGCTCTTGGCCGAGATAATCTCACCCTTCTCGTTCTTCTCTACATCCACCAGTTGAGTCTCCGTGTAATACGTCTCATCCGGAATGCTGTACCAGCCTTCATACTCACCTTTGTAGATATCTCCCTGTTTCAGCAAACGGTCAAAGATATCCTGAACGACGGTTTTGTGACGCTCTTCGGTTGTACGGATAAAGTCGTCATTGGAAATGTCCAACTTGTTCCACAGTTCCTTGATCCCCACAACGATATCGTCGATAAAAGCTTGCGGTGTCTGTCCTTTCTCTTGTGCCTTACGCTCAATCTTCTGTCCATGCTCATCCGTTCCTGTCAGATAGTGAGCATCATAACCGCGTAGACGCTTGTAACGAACCATCGCATCTCCCGCCACAGTTGTATACGCATGCCCAATATGCAATTTGTCACTCGGATAATAAATCGGGGTTGTCAGATAAAATGTTTTTTGGTCAGCCATGAATGACTTCTCCTCCTTCAAATGTTCCTGCTTCATGTGATCCCTTAGTCCAAAACAACTAAAAAAGAACACAAAAAACTCCCGCCCCTATGGGACGAGAGTTGCTCTCACGTGTTACCACCCAAATTCCCCATGTTTTTCGCAAAACAAAGGCTCTGTCGGTCCTTCGACCGCCCATTAACGCTGGATCACGCCTCAGCCTTACGACAGCAGCTCTGAAATCACTGTCTGCACGCTCGAAAGAGGTTCCTCCGGGACCATATTCCATCCTCCTCCCAGACCGGTTCTCAGCTCATCCGGCTCTCTGCACTGGGGGTGTGTCTGTACTTATCCCTTCACTGGAAATCATATAGAGGTTGTTCAAAAAGTCCACTTTTGATTACGAATCATGCCTACCGGCATCATCAGCATCGAAGTTGAAATTCAGTCGAAATGTCCGTTGCTCACGTAGTTTCCTACGCTCCGCTACTCCATTTCTACTTCAATCCATCTTCTCGGTACTGAAAACCAGACTTTTTGAACGTGCATATATAGGAAAAATATACTGAACCGCGGACCCCTTTGTCAAGTGGACAGCATCCTCAAGTCAATCCTGGCCTGCTTCTAGTTCATCCGAATGCTTCCGGCTATAACATTACTCTGATACCATCATAGACTTTTCCGCCTTTGGTGGTACCAGATCTACACCGCCTGGATGAAACGGGTGGCATTTGGCAATACGTTTCGCTGTTAACAACGAACCTTTGAGCGCACCGTGCACTTCAATCGCCTCCATGGCATAAGCCGAACAGCTCGGATAGAACCGACATGTTGGCGGTGTTAATGGAGAGATATAGTTGCGGTACACCCGAATGGGTGCCTGAGCAATTCTGCGCGATAACTTCATGATCAGTGCTTCCCATGAGCGTGTTGATGTCCCGATGCCGCTTTGGCCGGAGCATGCTCTGCACAGTCCTTACAATATCCAAATACCTCGAACTTGTGGTCTACAACCTGAAATTGCTCAGGCGCATCCGCAAGCTGCATCGGGCAAAAAACTATAGGATATGTCTTCTGACACTTCAGACAGATCATATGATGGTGATGATGATCTTCACTACAGTGCGCTTTGAATTTAACGCCATCTTCGAAGATGACCTGTTCCAGTACACCAAGTTCCTGCATCACCCGCAAATTACGATATACTGTGTCAAAACTCAGTCCGCTGTAAGTCTTACCCATATATTCATAGACGTCCTTGGGTGTAAGATACCCGGGAGACTCAGCAAATAACCGGGCCAGTGTTTTCCGCTGATCGGTAATGCGAAGCCCCTGTGAGGACATGGTCGAAATAATCTGTTCTGTCGACAGCATGATCTAAAGCACCTCCTGTCATACGAGCATTTTGCACATCATTCATAGAGCGACAGTATATTCGACAAAAGCGAAAACTTTTGCTTTCTTGTATACCTCTAATAATGCATCAAATTACGATTAGAGTCAACGAAGGCACCGGGTTAGGTCATTTCAACATCACATAAAAAGGACTCCATACACATGCATTGCATTAGTCTAGCTTGAGCTAATGACATTACATTTTGATGGAGTCCCTTCCTGACGGTTCAGATGATCAATCGTTCGGGCGACTTTTGGGGTGAACGGGTATATATGATATAAGCTTTCACTCCAAACCGTCCGTGCATGTTCATGATATTACTTTTCAGCCGGAAGCGGCGTGAACAGCAGGTTAACAGGCAAGTTACTTCCTGGTGCCGCCGAGAAGAGAATAGTTACACTCTCGCCGTACGAACCTGTGCGATACATTACGCTTTGCTCATTAGGTGCAGTTACAGATTTACCTGTGGAAATCTGAACGACCTGTCCATTCACGAGTGCCACACCTGAATATCTGCCTCCACGAGGGTTGAATGAAATCAACGTGCGCGGAGCAACATTATTCAATGTAATTTTGTACAATACACCGAAGTTACCTGCGTTGGACGCTTCAGTGAAAGCCATAGGGTCCGTTCCTACAAGGTTTGGATCACTTGCATTGTCTCCAAGTGGAAGACGTGCAGGCTTCGATCCTAATTCTTGATCGTACGTAATGATCCGTGTTGCATTTGGATAGGTACCACGGTTGTGAACTCCATCACGATCCAGAACTGGCAGGCTTGACAACACTTCCATCGGGTCCTTGTTTTCTTCAATCATGATAATGTTGTAATCCAGTTCATAGTCACTGAATACATCCGAATACAAGGAAATGACTTGTCCCTGTTTCATCGGAAGAACGCTCAGATCATTAAGAATCAGCTTGCTTTCTCCTGGCTGGATGTACACTTTCTTTTGTCCAGTACCATTCTGCATGGATTGGAACCAACGATCAATGGACAACTTTCCAGCTACCGTTGCAAAAGGAGACGGTCCTGCAAAGCCCATGTTTTGCTGGTCAATGGACGCCGTGTATGCATTGTTGTTTGTCGCTACAACATACATTTTCACATTTTTGCCCGTGTTGTTCACATGGTGAATCATGAAGCGTGTCTGTCCGAAGGAAGATTCCTTGTACACAATGCCTTCTGTATTCACTGTTTCCGGGCTGTTACTGCGGATCAGGAGACTTGGTTCATCATAATAAGTGAAAGGTACTTTCTCCAATGCCGGCACTCCACCACCGTCAAAAGTGAACTTCTCACCGACTGGTGTGAACAATTGATTGAAGTCAGTCAAACTATAAAGTGTTTCTCCCGTAATATTGATCATCTTGGTATAGCTATCGCTAGCACCATGTTTATCGGTAACTGTAATCGTTACGGTCTTCGGTCCTGGAACAAAGAATGCAAGTGCATTGTTATCCCATTCGGTTTTTACAATCGCATTTTCATCATCTGTACTTTGATCAATATAAGTGATTTTCTCACCCATTTTGTATTCTTCTTTATCTGTCGTAAACATCGCGACAGGTGGCAGATTTGGTCTTTCAACCTTAATCGTAACCGAATACGGATCACTCCATTGGCCACTTGAATCCTGGACCGCATAGGTTACTGTGTATACACCTGGTTGGTCGAATGAATCCTGACGGCCTGTCCAACGCTCATCTACAATACTGAGTCCCTTGGGAGAGCTGGATTTAGTTGTGTAGGTTACCTGGTCTCCGGCAAAAACCTCTTTTTGTACCGTGAAGCTCGCCACCGGTTTGGTACTCAGATTCAATACAACCGTTTTGGCAGATTGATTTACTTTATACGTAATGTCCAGAGCCTGGGTAATTGAAGTCAACGGCACCATGAACGTATTTTTTTGTTGATAAGCCGCGCCCTTCATCGTTCTGGACACACCATTAACGGTATAGATCTTGCTGTTTGTTTTGAAACGCAACTCATCTTCACCACTAATAATGATCGTTTCTTTGGTTGTGTTATCATATTTGACATCATAGCCAACCCGATCAACGAGAGCACGGATCGCTACATAGGATACACCATTTTTAACAGCCATCGGCTGTCCAGCAAGATACGTTTTGCCATCTTGCATCATTTTATTACTGTTCATATAAAGAGTGAGGTCTCCACCCCCGCCTCCAGCAACAGATGAACTCCCTGTAGATGGTTGCTCCACTTCTACTGGTGCAGGTGCTGGTGTTTCCTCAGCTGTACCTTCTTCGTCCGTCGGTTCCGTTACCGGATTAACTGGAGTAACTTCTGTTGCTGTAGGAACATTGGTTTCGGAATTCACTTCTTCAGTTGTTTCATTATTTGTTGTTGGAGTGTTTGTTCCGGATTTCACTTCGGATTCCGCGATGGTTTGTTCTTTCTTCACAACCTCCACGGATTTAACTTTGGCTGTATTCACTGATGTAGTATCGCTCTGATCTGCTGATTGTGCATTGGCAGGAATCACTGCAAACGCCTGAAACACAGCAAAAGCGGTAAGTATGGACAATTTCTTCTTCAAATTCATTCTTTGTCTTTGGCTCCTTCTGCTCCCATTTTATAAATATCCCCCTCAAAAAGTCATATTATTAGACGCTTGGAACCGGGAAAAGTTGCTAAAAAGTTAAGAGGAGAATTGTAAACTTTTAATAGAAGGAAAATACTATGAAAATAGTTATCTATCAATTATCTTTTTAGCATTTGTATCCCAAAATTAACCAATAAAAATTCCAACAAAAAAATCTCTCCAGGAGATGGTCAATCAGCACCATATCGCAGAGAGATTTAAGGATTGAATAGGTCTAGCGCAAACGGACAGGCAGACTTCCTGTTGGCTGCAGTCCACCGGTTAACACATGGGACAGGGCCCGAACAACTGCAGGTGTATTCTCATACGTACATACATAACTTCCCGGCCTCGAAATCTCCAGCAGGTCATATGGATTACGCAAAGCAATTACAATCAGCGAATGGTTTTCACTAAGCTTTTCAACCAAATACTGTTGCCCTTTCGGAAGATGACCTGCCGATGTGTACGTACATACGATAACTTGTTCACTATCCGACACATCCGCCAATATCCGATCTGCTTCATCATAAGTGGGCTGAGTAGTAATTTTGTGCTCACGAACTCTGCCTCGTAGCTGCGATAGAGCAATACCCAGCGATTCTGTATGAGACCAAGGTTCATCCACCTCTGTCCGTTGCACAACCTCAGGCCAGATGACATACACGTCCTTCTCTGGGTCCAACGGCAACAGCCCATCATCATTATGAACGATGGTAATACTGTTTGAAGCAATCTTGAACAACGTCGATTCGTTGGGCTCTGTGGGTTTAGTGGATTCAGTGCAATCAACAGGTTCAACATCGGTTGCTTCGACCGTTTCACTCGCTTTCGGCGAAACCAGATGATCATTCTGCTGGCCGCAGCGCTTTCTTTTCCATGTCATAATGCGTTCAACCGCCTGATGAATAACTTCTTCCGAGATTCGGCCCGTTCGAACTGCTTCCACAATGGCTTCCAGCGCAGCAACCTGATCGTGCAAGGTATGACTCACCAGGATCAGATCTGCTCCTGCCTCCACAGCACGAATCGCAGCTTCAGCTACCCCATATGGCTTGGATATCGCATGCATTTCAAGACAGTCTGTAATAATAATGCCTTCAAAACCCATTTCCTCACGTAATAGACCCGTTAACACCTTTTGCGACAACGTTGCCGGAATGGGCTCGGGCTCAATCGAAGGGAACATCACATGAGCTGTCATAATAGCATCAACTCCGGCCTCAATCGCCTTACGGAACGGTAACAACTCCATCTGTTCCAGCCTGTTTCGATCATGAGGTACCGTAACCATACCAAGATGAGAATCTACAGCAGTATCTCCGTGTCCCGGAAAATGTTTGGCAGTAGCAGCTATGCCCTGTGATTGATATCCGGTGATGGCTGCTACGCCATGAGCGGCCACACTTTCAGCATGTTCACCATACGAACGAACGCCGATGACCGGGTTAAGAGGGTTGTTATTCACGTCGACCACTGGCGCAAGGTTCATATCAATACCGATGTGTTTTAACTCACCGCCCAGAATTTGAGCACACTCCAGGGTATATTCCGGATTGCCTGTCGCACCAAGTGCCATATTACCCGGCACTTGGGTCATTCCCTCTTTGTCAATCCGTGCAACCATGCCACCTTCCTGGTCCACCGAAATCATGAGTGGTAGGGCCCCCGCTTCAGCAGCCATATCTTGCAGTTCGGCGGACAGCCGTGTCAATTGATCTACACTTTCGACATTGCGGCGGAAATAAATGACGCCGCCGACGTGATAGTCACGGATTAAGCGAGTAATCTGTTCATCTGCGTGCTGACTGTGAAATCCACACATCAACAATTGGCCTACCTTTTGCTCCAATGTCAGATCATTCAAGGGTTTCATTTGACCTCTCCTCCCGTTTCCCTTGCCACTACGAACCCAATCGTTTACTCTGCCTGTACTCGGAGGGTTTCATGTGGAAGTGTTTATGAAACACCTTGGAGAAGTAACGGCGCTCCTTGAACCCTGTGGCTTCCCCAATCGCTGTAATGCTCCATTCGGTTGTACTCAACAATAAAGCGGCACTTTCCATCCGTTTCTGCGTCATGTATTCTACAAAAGTAACACCCATTTGGTTTTTAAATAGCTGGCAGAAGTATCCCGGGCTGATTCCGAGCCAATCTGAGACTTCATCTATTCCCAAGTCCTGTTGCAGCCGTGCATCCATATACTCACATGCAGACAGGATCAGTTCCGATACAGAAGGACGTGGCTGCGTTTGTTTGCCCTGACAGACATGGGTAACAGCCTCCGCAAGTTCAAGGAGTTCCCTCATGGATACGGCTCCTTGCAGTGCATTCCAAAAATTCGCTTCGTGCTCTTCAGCGAGGGCCTGTACTTCACGCAGTTCCCGAAGCATGTGTACAAGCATAAACCGAAGATTGGTTTCATCTATCTTGCTGGAGGATTGTCCTGAATTCCCCATTTGCTGTTTAAGCCGATCCAATACATCACGTAACCCCTGCTTGTTGCCTTGACGAATCCACCGAGTAACAAGCTCCAGATCTTCTCTTGTAATCCATGAGTTAGCCCCTTTGGAGGCCGTATGATCATACGATAAGGCGGTTTCGGGACAACTCGCCTTCAGCACCTTGTCTTCACTCTCCGAATGGGACATCAGTATTTTTTGACAATACCGGTATCGCTCCAGAATTTGACTTTCCAGGTTCACGGGCACAGCATCCTGAACAACCCTGAACTTCACACTTGAATCCAAGGACAATATCATATTTAATTCGAGACACAGTTGATGGGCCAGTTCCTCTGAGCGACGTTTCCACTCCCCCGATGCCTCCAGCAGGATGCACCACTCACCCTTGCGGGTCGAAAGAATCTGGCAGTCCCCCTTAATTCTCTCTGCCACTTCCCTAAGTCTGGAACTTACGGTCTCATGCCATCCTAGATGCTGAAGCTCGGACCAGCCGATAGAATGGCGAAAATAACCGACCGCATCCACCAGCAGCAACGTATAAGGTGCAGCAGTTGTTATGAATTCAGGAACAGAGGCAGGATAGGCCACCTTCAATGGTGCTTCTCCTCGCAACAGGTCAATCAACTGTTTGTGTCTGATCCAGCTTTCCATCTCTTGGCTGCGATAACGTTGCGATTCGTTTTCCAGGCGTCTCTTCTGGATCTGCCCGGCAAGCTCACGCAGTTTATGTTCCAGATTCAAATAATCAATTGGCTTACATATGTATTCATGTACATTATACTTGATAGCGGTTCGAGCATATTCAAACTGCTGATAGCCGGTCAGCAAAATAATTTCACACGTTTCACCCTGCTCTCGCAGTAAACGAATAAGTTCCAATCCATCCATAGACGGCATCCGAATATCGCACAAGAGAATGTCTGGATGACTTTCTGTCACTTTATCCAGTGCTTCTAGGCCACTTCTCGCTGTACCCGTTACTTCAATGCCCATCTCTTTCCATGGTAAAATGTAATTCAGATTCTCCAGAATCGGCAGCTCATCGTCAACCAGCATTGCAGTCAGATTCATCCGGCTTCCTCCTGCTCATATAATGGAATGATGCATCGAATAACTGTGCCGTCCCCCGGTGCTGAACATATAAATATGCCATACCCGGCACCGTATTGAATACGAATTCGATCTGCCACACTTCGTAATCCCAATCCCCTGCGTTCAGTTATAGACGATAATGATTCCGCCCCTTCCGTGAGCATATCTTCCGGCGGATCTTCTGCCATATACTCAAATCGTGCGAGCATTTCCTGGGGAATACCGATCCCATTATCCTCAACACATAACACCAGATGACCCCGTTCTGCATATGCGCTTATCCGCAGTACACCTGGATAGGTGATCCCCTCAAACCCATGTTGAATACTGTTTTCCACCAGAGGCTGGAGGGTAAGCTTAAGCAGGATTGAGCTGTATAGATGGGGTGGAATGTCAATCTCATAGGTGAACAAATCACTGAACCTGTACTGTTGAATCTCCAGATAACTTTGCAAATGTCTTATTTCCTCACCCAGCGGAATCTCCTCCTGATCCTGAATGCTGATACGAAGCATATTGCCAAGTCTGGTCACCATCTCGCTTACTTTACGGCCCTCCCCACGCAGCGCTAATCCATTAATGGATTCCAATGTGTTAAACAGAAAATGAGGTTTGATCTGAGCCTGTAGTACACGCAGTTCCGCTTGGGCTTTCTGCTCTTGCTCTGCACGAACACGACGAAATAATCCCCCGATACGATCCAATAGTTCATTGAACCCTTGCGCAAGCAGCTGCATTTCATCGAATCCTTTTCCTTCCACCCTCGCATTAAAATCACCATCATCCACACGCCGCATAAACCGTACAAGTACAGCAATGTTACCCGTGATGCGATTCATGAAAAAAAGATTAAAGATCATTGCTGCGAGCAAGCATAATAGAATAATGATGACAGACCAACCTGCAAAGGCATTGGTTTCCGCAGATAAGGCTTCCCATGAAGTCACACTGACGAGACTCCAATTATAGTTCTTCAGATGATATTGCGAAATGATGCTCTCCTTGCCGTCAAAGACCGTTCTGACACTGCTAAAGCCGGGACCGTACCTGCCGGATTCAGCACCAAGGTTTTGCATGTTCTCACCGTTATAAATACCTGCAGGATCATAAACGATCAGTCCTTCTTCATTAATTAACAGGAACGACGTATCCTGTGCCGAATCGCTGATTTGCAGGTGACGGAAGATCCGGTCGATCTCTCCTTTTTTGATCTGAACAACAAGCACGCCGATATTTTGAAAATAACTGAGTTCTTTGACCAATCTGATTTGGGTGAAGACAGGCTCTACCCCGGTTAATTCGGGATATTCCAGAGGTGCGAGCCATTTAGGCACACCATTAAGTTGCTGAATTTCGTTGAATAAAGGATGCACTTTGAATTGCTGAAAAGGAAGGGCTTGAAAGTTCTCTTTGGTGAAAATGGAGACAATCTGGTTGTTCTCGGAAGAACGCAAATCATATAAAAAGGCATAACTGATGAATGGATAGTTATATAGAAGGGAACGAAAATTGCGCTGGCTGGCATTCAGGGATAACTGATTACCGGTCCCCAGATCCTGCTTGGTCGGATCTTTGGCGTTCAATGCCATTTGGAAAACCGATGTGGCTATCCCGTTGTCGGTCACATTGTTAATCTGCTGAAATACATTCTCGATATTGTAACTAATAGCCTGAAGCGCATATTCGGCCTGTTGATTGTATTTTTTCTCAATCGTATGTGATGTGACCAGAAACATGCCAATGCCCAGCGCACACATCGGTACAATGATCAGCAGCAGAAATGCCAAGGCCAGCTTCATTCGCAAGTTCATATCCCGTTCTCCCTATTCACTGGTTCATGGTATTAACCTTTGACACCACCTGCAGTGACTCCTTCTATAATTTTCTCCTGGAGTATGGCATAGATCACAAGTACAGGTACAACGCTGTAAACAATACCTGCCGACATCTGGGCATAGTTCATCTGATATTGATCCCGAAACTGGACCATGCCTACGGGCAGCGTGCGCAATTTATCGGTGGATAAGAAATAGTTGGCGAGTAAAAATTCGTTCCAGTTCCCGAGGAAATTAACGATAAAAACGGTAACAATAGCCGGAACGGTAAGAGGTATCACTATTTTAGCAAAGATACCCGGGGCCCTCAAGCCGTCCATGACCGCAGCTTCCTCAATTTCTCCAGGCAGAGAACGCATAAAAGCCGCCAGTATAATAATGGTAAAGGGGATCGCATTAGCCACATAGGGCACGATCAATGCCAGATGTGTATCCAATATACCCATTTTGCGAACAAGCAGATAGATCGGCAGCATGAGTGCATTATTTGGAATAAGCATGCCCGCCAGAATCAGGCTGTACAGAAACAGGCTCCATCTCCGGTGTCTCATCCGGGTTACGGCAAAAGCAAACATCGCACCGAGTGCAATTGTACACGCCGAAGACAGAATCGAGATGTATAGGCTGTTCCAGAAATACGTGCCAATCTTCGCATTCACCCAGGCCTCCACATAATTGTTAAACTCCCATGTTGTCGGCAGACCGAATGGATTCAAGGCAATTTCATTGTTATCCTGCTTGAAAGACGAGAAAATCACAAATAAAAAGGGAAACAAAATTGCGATTAAATACAACATTAACAACACATGAGGTATACTGCTTTTTATGTTTTTCGCCATCAATATTCCACCTTCTCGCTCTTTCTCGCCACCAGCAATTGATACACCGCAGTAAGCACAAGCGTCAGAGCAAAGATCAGTACCGCAATGGTATTGCCATAACCATATTTGAAATTGGTAATCGCATATTTGATCATGTATGTCGCCAGAACCTCGGTGGACCCAGCGGGCCCACCTTTGGTCATGACAATCACGATGTCAGCTGCTTTCATGGCTCCTGCAATGGACAACATGATCACCACTGATATGATCGGCCGGATCAGCGGCAACGTAATTCGCATTGCACGTTGTACCGCCGTTGCCCCATCGATTGCAGCCGCTTCATCCAAATCACGGGGAATCGCCAGAATGGCCGCCAGCACCATGACAATGTAAAATCCCGTCCACTGCCAGGCGTTGGTTACCAAAATGGACAACATGGCAAATCGGTTATCCGATAACCAGTAGATGGGCTCGATGCCCAGCACATGAAGTATTTTGTTTAACAGTCCAATATTGGGTTCATAGATGAACCCCCACAAGATACCGATAACGGCTGTCGACATGATGGATGGTAAGAAAACAGCTGTTTTATACAGACCTTTCAGCCTTTTCACATTGGCAATCAGTAGCGAAAACAGGACGATTAGAGGTACCTGAATCAGTACCGAAAATCCGATGAAAAAGCCGTTATTCCGTGTGGAAATCCAAAAACGTTCATCGGTTAGCGCCTTCACATAGTTGGATAAACCCACAAAACGTGGCTCAGCCGATACCCCATTCCAACTCGTCAGACTGTAATACAGGGAGCTGCCAATAGGATATAGGAAGAACATCACAAACAGGATTAGGGCTGGCATTACAAACAACGTATAGATTAACGGGCTGCGGAGTGAAGTATTCATGGTCAGCCTCCTTCAGTCACTTCAACGATCGCAGTTTCAGCTTGGATTGATTTATTCCACTGAAGCGTTTGCTTCTTCCTGTACCTTTTGCAGCTCTTCTGCCATTTTCTCAGGCGTGGTCTGCCCACCAATCAACTTCTGGATTTGCAGATTGCTGATCTCTGTCGTCACATCCGCCTGAACGAGTGCATCAAATGCCGGGAACGACGTCTTGGACGCATTAAGAACGGCCACAATTTCTTTCATCAGATCATCGGTAATGCTATCGGTTAACACTTTCTCATCCAGCTTCATGGCAGGCAACACACCATCTTCCACAAGGCCGCGAACCTGCATATCTTCATTGTAGAAATTTTTGATAAAAGCTTTCACTGCTTCCAGCTTCTGCGGGTCATCCGCCACGGCTGCCGAGAATCCGTATCCATTGTTCACATCACGCATCAAAGACGTCTGATCACCTGCTCCGTTCTCTACCGGAGGCATATTGAAGAATCCAACCTTGCCAATGAGCGATTCACCGCTCTGCCCTTCTTTGAATACAGATGATTTCCATGTTCCGTCATACATCAACACCGCTTCTCCACTGGTAAATTGCGTGGTATATTCGGCATACTCGAAGCCCAGTTCACCTTTTTTGAAATAACCCTTATCCACCCATTCCTTATGTTTGGCAAAACCTTGCACAACACCCGGGTCGGTCCACTTCGCTTCACCTGTTGCAAACTTTGCGGTAATCTCCGGCCCGGCATATCGGGACCACAGATGGTTGGTTAACATAAGCGGTACCCAGCCCGCCTTGGATGCGGAAGCAAGCGGCACTTTGCCATCAGCCTTGATCTCGGCCAATATATTGTCCAGTTCAGCCATGGTAGTTGGGGCTTTCCATCCTTTTTTGTTCGAAGTACTCTTTATTATAGAAAAAACCTTCGCCCGAACCGCCAATCGGCAGTCCATATACTTTGCCTTCATACGTAAACGGTTCAAGGGATGTAAACTGGTCCTGAATGCCCAGCTCTTGCAGGATTGGGGTCAGATCAAGCAGCATACCTTCCTTGGCATACACTTTGGAATCCGGGCTGCCGAACAGTTCAAATATATCCGGCGGGTTACCTGCTGCCATCTCTCCGCGAAGCTTTTCCTTACGATTTACATCGGATTCGACACCATCCAGCGTAAAGGTCAGATTGGGTATCTCACCCTCAACTTTGTCCACAACATCCTGCAGAATGGCCAGTCTTTTCTGTTTGTCGGCTCCCACCTGCGTGTGGCGGAGAAGCATTTCAACCGGTTCCTTACTTGTTTCCTCCACAGGTGTATTGCCTGCGCCTTGCTGTGGCTCGTTACTTGAGCTTGCACATCCCGCCAAAGTCCATGAAGTGATAAGCAATAATGAAAGCAGTAATGTCATTCCTTTTTTCATCTGGTTGACCCTCCTCAAGATATTGAGCATTTGGCTTTACACTCTGATTATAAAAAGCCGGAGCTTACATCGTAAGGATGACAATTCATCAATGGAGGGATAAAATCCTTCACTGGACAAAAAACAGCCCCTGCGAAGTGTATTCGCAAGGGCTGCTTGGCTCTTAGTTTCTACGTTATATATAAATGTTGATTACTTACCGGAACAAGCCGCGCCAGCCGTTTCCTGGCGACCTTGTTCGATCAGGCGATACGCCCGCTCCACTTCTTCTTCACTTGGCGAAGGAACACCATCCAGTGGATATACTTTGCCGAGCGCCTCCCATTTATAGATCCCCATCTGATGGTATGGAAGAATTTCGAATTTCTCGACGCCATTTAATGTTCCAATAAATCGTCCGAGGTTAAGCAGATCCTCTTCCTCGTTATGAATGCCAGGAACATACACGTGACGTATCCACATTTTCCGACCTTGCTCAGATAACCACTTGGCCGTTTTCAACGTTCTCTCGTTGGATTTACCTGTCAACTTGATATGTTTCTCATCATCAATATGTTTGAGGTCCAGCAGAACCAGGTCTGTATGATCCAACAGATCGTGAATCCGTTCCGGTTCGTTAAATCCGTTGCTGTCCAGTGTCGTATGCAATCCCCAGCGCCGCTTCACTTCCTTGAAGATTTCGGCTACAAAGTGGGCCTGTAACGTTGGTTCTCCGCCAGATATCGTGAGTCCGCCTCCCGAGCTGCGGTAGTAGGATAGATACGGCTCAATTTCAGCCAGTACCTCCTCAAGCGTCATTTCTTTTCCACCATCCAGCGCCCATGTATCAGGGTTGTGGCAATATTGACATTTAAGTAGACATCCTTGCATAAAAAGCACAAAGCGGATGCCTGGGCCGTCAACCGTCCCGAAAGTTTCGAGTGAATGAATATGTCCTTTAACCATGCTGCCTCTTCCTTTCTGTATCCGCATCCGCTGTGCGTTTAATATGTTTGGAATGCCTTGCTCTAGCAGTCCTCTACTTGCAAATTATTTACATCGAGCCATGGAACGTACGGTTGATGACATCCAACTGTTGTTCACGAGTCAGTTTAATGAAGTTAACGGCATATCCGGATACCCGTACAGTCAGTTGCGGATAGTTTTCCGGGTGATCCATCGCATCAATCAATTGCTGACGATCAAATACGTTAACGTTCAGGTGATGAGCGTTTTGACCGAAGTAACCATCCATCATCGCAGTCAGATTGGATTTACGTGTAGTCTCCTCTTTACCCAATGCTTTTGGCACGATGGAGAAGGTATTGGAAATACCATCAAGACTGTGTTCATAAGGCAATTTGGCTACAGAGCCAAGGGATGCCAGTGCACCTTTTTTATCACGACCATGCATTGGGTTCGCGCCTGGAGCAAATGGTTCACCTGCTTTACGACCATCCGGTGTGGTCCCTGTTTTCTTACCATATACCACGTTGGAAGTGATCGTTAGAACGGATTGTGTTGGAACTGCGTTACGGTAAGCTTTGTGCTTGCGAATCATGCCCATGAAGTTCTCGACCAGTTCAACAGCAATGCTGTCTACGCTGTCTTCATTGTTACCGTAACAAGGAAAGTCTCCTTCGATTTCAAAATCAACAGCGATGCCTTGTTCGTTACGAATTGGTTTTACTTTGGCATATTTGATTGCACTCAGTGAATCTGCTGTAACCGAGAGACCGGCTATACCACAAGCCATCGTACGTACAATGTCACGGTCATGTAATGCCATTTCGATACGCTCATAGCTGTATTTATCGTGCATGTAGTGAATGACGTTGAGGGTGTTCATATACAGTTTCGCCAGCCACTCCATCATTGGTTTGAAGCGTTTCATAACCTCATTGTAATCCAGCACTTCGCTAGTGATGGCAGGATACTCAGGTCCAACTTGTGCTCCGGATTTCTCGTCACGACCACCGTTGATCGCATACAGGAGAGCTTTTGCCAGGTTGGCACGAGCGCCGAAAAATTGCATTTGTTTCCCGATCTTCATCGCCGACACACAGCATGCAATACCGTAATCGTCACCGTAGATTGGACGCATCAGATCATCATTTTCATACTGGATTGAGCTGGTTTCGATGGATACTTTGCTGCAATAATCTTTGAAAGCTTCTGGAAGTTTCGTTGACCAGAGAACAGTCAAGTTCGGTTCTGGTGCAGGACCCAGGTTGTGCAGTGTATGCAGGAAACGGAAGCTGTTTTTGGTTACACGTGTTTCACCATTCACAGACATACCGCCGATGGACTCAGTCACCCATGTCGGATCTCCACTGAACAGTTCGTTGTAATCCGGTGTGCGCAAGAATTTGACAATCCGCAGTTTCATTACGAAATGGTCAACCAATTCCTGAGCCTGTTCTTCGGACAAAATACCTTCTTGCAGGTCACGTTCAATGTAGATATCCAGGAAAGAAGATACACGTCCCAGTGACATCGCAGCACCGTTTTGTTCTTTGATCGCAGCAAGATAACCGAAGTACAACCATTGGAATGCTTCTTTTGCTGTAGTCGCTGGCAAGGAAATATCGAACCCGTGCATTTCGCCCAATTGTTTCAATTCTTGCAATGCACGAATCTGTTCAGACAATTCTTCCCGCAGACGAATGACATCTTCATCAATAACATCAACTTCGAGTGCGTTCAATTCACCTTTTTTGTTACGAATCAGGAAGTCTACCCCGTACAAAGCTACACGACGATAGTCACCGATGATCCGGCCACGGCCGTAAGCATCTGGCAGACCTGTAATAATCCCTGCTTTACGCGCTGCACGCATATCGGAAGTATAAGCATCGAATACACCCTGGTTATGTGTTTTGCGAATGTTTGTAAATATATCAATGACGCCTTGAGGCAATTCGAAGCCATATGCTTCACATGCATCAATCATCATCCGGATTCCGCCTGTTGGTTGAATGGAACGTCTGAATGGAGCATCCGTCTGAACGCCGACAATCTGTTCTTTGGATTGATCCAGATAACCTGGTTGGTGAGAAACAATAGTCGCTGGTGTGTTCACATCAACATCAAGGACACCGCCGTTATCCCGTTCCTTTTTGGTCAGATCAGATACGATCTCCCACAATTCTTTGGTATTCTGGGTTGCACCTGCTAGGAATGCTTCATCACCGTAATACGGAGACAAGTTGTGTGCCAGAAAATCATTCACATCTACGGATTTGGTCCATGTTCCTTTGGTAAAGTTTCTCCAGCCTGTTTGTTGTTTGACATCTTTTTCAATCACCGACATCGTAATCCCTCCACTAATTTGGATTTCTGGACACATAACATCTTGCTTTATTCGTAGCATTGTGTGCCCAGAGCCGCGATTAATGTGAATTGTTTCACATAAACCGGAACATGTTCTCTCTACTTGGGAACCGGAACCGCGGAATGAATGTTTTTCTTACATTTTCAGTATACGACTTGAGGCTTTCACCATCTGTGATTTTTGTCACAAAGTCAGTGAACTAACTCACTCCACCTGTGCTGTGTCCCATTGAACCCTATTTAGTTTCACACTTAGCCACTCCGCGGGCAGAACAACTTCCGATCGCTGTTATCCCCGGATTTTTTCAATTTTATATTTCAAAGGGGAAAATCCGGGGATAAAGGCGAACGCTCCGCTTCTTCAGTTTTTTCTGCCCTCTCCGTTATTGTGTGAACATCTGGCTCAAACGGTCACATCACGGATTCCGTGTAACCTCTTTAGAACCCTTTTGCTCCTCTATGCTCGGAGCAAATCAAATCTTAAAATAAATCCTGAAAAACAGGTGCTTCGCTCTTCTGTTTTTCTGCCCTCTCCGTTATTGTGCGAACATCTGACTCAAACAGCCACGTCACGGATTCCATGCCACCTCTTTAGAACCCTTTTGCTCCTCTATGCTCGGAGCAAATCAAATCTTAAAATAAATCCTGAAAAACAGGTGCTTCGCTCTTCTGTTTTTCTGCCCTCTTCGTTATTGTGCGAAAGACGGCAATCGGGGCTCCCCTCTCGGGGAACCCTGATCTTCTTGCCGTAAGGCACGCTTCATTCTAGATTCTTTATTCAAACTTTCCGTAGAAAGCGTTGCGGTACACATCAGCCAGTTCAGTTACCAGCGGCAACTTTGGATTGGCGGTTGTACATTGGTCTTCGAAGGCACGGTCAGCCAGATAATCTACATGTGCTTCGAAGTCTTTGGCATCAAATCCGATTTCCTGGAACGATTCTTCAATGCCCAATGTTTTGTTCAGTTTGCGAATGGCATTGATGAGACTGGTTACGCCTTCTTCTGTCGTGCGAGCAGGCAATCCCAAGATGCGGGCAATTTCAGCATACCGCTCATCCGCTACAAAGTGCGAATATTTCGGGAACGATGCGAATTTAGTCGGTTTTTTTGCGTTGTAACGAATGACGTGTGGCATCAGGATTGCATTGGTGCGTCCGTGTGCGGTGTGATACTGACCGCCCCATTTGTGCGCCAAGCTGTGGTTAATACCCAGGAATGCGTTGGCAAACGCCATACCGGCAATCGTGGAAGCATTATGCATTTTCTCACGTGCCAGTTTATCTCCTTGCAGCGCAGATTGCTCCAGGTATTGGAATACCAGCTGGATTGCTTTGATCGCAAGTCCATCCGTGTAATCATTTGCCATAACAGATACATAAGCTTCAATCGCATGCGTCAGTACGTCCATACCTGTATCGGCAACGGCTGTTCTAGGCAGGGAGTATACGAACTCCGGATCGACAATCGCTACGTCTGGTGTCAGCTCATAGTCGGCCAATGGATATTTGGTGTTACCTTGATTTTTATCTGTGATAACCGCGAACGATGTCACTTCAGAACCTGTACCGGATGTGGTTGGAATCGCTACAAATTTCGCTTTTACGCCGAGACGTGGATATTTGTAGATCCGTTTGCGGATATCCATGAATTTTTGTTTCAGATCGTTGAAGTCCGTGTCCGGATATTCATAGAACAACCACATAGCTTTGGCAGCATCCATCGGTGATCCACCGCCGAGTGCGATAATGCAGTCTGGTTGGAAACGGCGCATCATTTCGGTTCCGCGGTCTACCGTTGTTGTGGATGGATCTGGCTCAACATCGGAGAACACTTCGATCGCTACTGGCATTTGGCGTTGACGCAGATAGTGTTCTACTTTTTCAACATATCCAAGTTTCACCATCATGGCATCCGTAATAATCGCCACACGTGTGATATCAGGCATTTTGGCAAGATACTGTGTTGCCCCTTTTTCGAAGTAGACTTTGTTCGGCACTTTGAACCATTGCATATTCACGGTACGGCGAGCCACCCTTTTCACATTGATTAAGTTCACAGCGGTTACGTTGGAAGAAGTCGAGTTACGTCCGTATGATCCGCATCCCAGTGTCAATGATGGCATGTTTGTGTTGTAGATATCCCCGATGGCACCGTGTGTGGATGGTGAGTTCACAATAATCCGTCCAGTTTGCAGACGATCTGCGAATTTGCCAATCACTTCTTCATTTGTGGAGTGGATAACCGAGGAGTGACCCATGCCGCCAAAAGCAACCACTTCTGCTGCACGCTCAATGCCCTCTGCTGCCGTTTTAACTTTGTAACAAGCCAGTACCGGGCTTAATTTCTCAGCCGACAATGGGAATTTCGTACCTACTCCTTCAATCTCGGCCACGAGAATTTTGGTGCCTGCTGGAACTTCAATTCCGCACAACTTCGCAATGCTCACCGCAGATTGACCAACAATCGCCGGGTTCACCGCACATTTCTCGGCATTAATCGCACCTGCTGTCAATTTTGCTGCTTCATCTTTGTTAACAAAGTAACAGCCGTTCGCAATCATTTTTTTCTTCACTTGATCGAAGATCGGTTCTTCAATGATGACCGCTTGCTCGGAAGCACAGATCATACCGTTGTCGAAGGACTTCGACAGGATCAAATCGGTCACTGCCTGATTGATATCCGCGCTTTTCTCGATAAAGCAAGGTACGTTACCCGGTCCTACGCCCAGTGCAGGTTTACCACAGCTGTACGCTGCACGTACCATGCCTGATCCGCCTGTTGCCAGAATGAGAGCCACATCATTGTGATTCATCAGTTCGTTTGTACGATCCATGGAAGGATCATCAATCCATTGAATACAATCTGCTGGTGCACCATGTTTCACAGCCGCTTCCAGCAGGATTTTAGCAGCTTCCCGGCTACAATTCTGTGCAGATGGGTGGAAACCAAAGATGATCGGGTTACGCGTCTTGATGGAAATCAATGCTTTAAACATCGTCGTTGATGTTGGGTTCGTGACCGGTGTAATCCCCATAATAATGCCGACCGGCTCCGCAATTTTCTGGAAGCTCTCATATTCATTATCTTCAATCACACCTACGGTTTTGTCATACTTGATGCTGTGGTACACATATTCTGTTGCAAATATATTTTTGGTGATTTTATCCTCATACACTCCGCGGCCTGTTTCTTCTACGGCCATCTTGGCGAGCATCATGTGTTTATCCAGACCCGCAAGCGCCATCGCTTGCACAATCCGGTCAATCTGCATCTGATCCATCTTCATGAATGCGGCGTGTGCTTTATTCGCTTTGTCGATTAACGTTTGAATATACTGACCTGCTGTCGGTTCTTTTGCTGGGGCGACTTCGTTCTTTACAGCCATCTCCCTCATCCTCCTAAAGGTTCGTATTAGTTTGTCTCTCTCGTTTACATTCACATCGTAACATGACAATAAACTTAATTATGTGATTTTTTTCACAAAGTATAACAAATTTAATTTAAGTTTTGTATTGTCCTCCATACAACCATTTTCACTTCCTATTTAAAATATAGGGCTGTAAAATTCATCCTCCCCATTAAAAGTGAATTTTATCACAATGTTTGAAATTTCGTCATTTTTGCCCCCTTTCCTTCCCCCTCAAACGGTAAGATTAGGTATATACTGAACTTAAAAATTGAACCACCGCAATTTGTACCGTCCTTCCTCCCGGCCGAGATGACCCTGATCAGGACGGCAACGGTTTGCGGCGAACCTCGGAGGCTACTGCTTACTACAGAAGGTCGTCCGATGGACATAAAGGGGAGATAGACTTATGAGAGAACTAACAACTGTACTGGAAAAGCGCGGTAATACTAACTGTTTCTCGGAAGCAAATTTCAACCATCTGCTGGTTACCATGAAAGATAGAACCTATCCGGAAGGTACACATCTGTACTGGGAAGGCGACATCTCTGACAAACTTTATTATATGAAACGGGGTCGTGCCCAGATCACCAAATCCACGGATGAAGGCAAGGAACTGATCATGTACATGTATCAATCCGGTGATATGATTGGGCAGGCTGATCCCTTCTTTGGCTCTAAACACAGCTTCTCAGCGGAAGTGCTGGAGGACAGTGAGATCGGTGTATTGGAGCATAAAGACCTGGAGATGTTGATCTGCCAGCATTGTGACTTTGCGATCGACTTTATGAAATGGATGGGCATCCACCACCGGTTGACACAGACCAAATTCCGGGATCTCATGTTATATGGCAAACCGGGTGCACTTTGCTCCACCCTCATTCGGTTGTCGAATTCGTATGGTGAGCCTCATGGAGAGCATGTCATTATACACAAAAAAATTACCCACACGGACCTGTCCAATATGATTGGAGCCACTCGTGAAAGTGTAAACCGCATGTTAAGCGACCTGCGCAAGAAAGATGCGATTGAATATGACAATGGCATGATTGTCATCAAAGATCTGAAGATGCTGCAAGGGATCTGTCACTGTGAGCTTTGCCCGAACGAGATCTGTCGTATTTAACATTTGGCTATGCTAATCGGGTATTACTTATAAATTTAATGAAAAAAAGCCCAGTTCTCTAAAAAGAGATTGGGCTTCTTGGTATACTTAGGATGCATTGGTCAATTCAAGCTTTACCGCATCACGTGGATTCAATTTCATGTCCAGACCATTTTCCATTAATTCTTTGTCATTCACCATAATGACCCACCGCTCATTCATACGAGGCGTGACATTCTCGACCGAAACGACAAATTTGTTATTCTCCGACATTCTTACAATGCCGCTGGACTTCAACACATCGCGAACTGTGCACTCTTGAACGTAGACGCCGGCATATTGACGATTAAGGGTTGGCATAATGTTTCCACCGCTAACCTTGAGTAACGTTGTCTGATATGCAACGCCATCCCCCCCACTGTCAGCGGCTTTCACGTAAATGATCACTTCATCTTTGGCATGAAGTTCCATGTCCCAATCTTCCTGCTCAATATCCTTGCCATTCAATTTGACAGCCCAGCTAAGCGAAGAATCCAGAGAAACTTCACCGACGGATTGAATCCGTTTGCCATCTGCCGTAAAATCGACCAGTCCGCTATTGAGTAATGCTTTTTTGAGTGTCAAACCCTCACTAAAATCTCGCTTAATGGACTTTGTTGCATCAGGCAAAAACGTACTGCCATCTACAGCCACTGTGATTGTATTCGCTGTTTCTGTCTCTTTGACAATTGGCTGTTCAGAAGGCTGTGTCTCACTACAACCAGCCAAGATCGCCAGCAGGAGCAAACATACACCTATGTAACCGGGGATTTTCTTCATCATGTAGGTAACACCACCCTGCGTAAAATCATTCACCCTGTTGTCCATAACCTCTATTATGGCACAACCCTAGGCAAAAAAAAGTGTCAAAGCCGTTACTTTTATTGCGCGTGCCCTCCAGAGAGGGCTTATACAACAAAGAGAGCCTGCACACAGGCTCTCCAATCAAAATCATTTTTATGTTCTCATTGGTTACGTTATCACTGGACACTAGCCTGCATATATGTCCGTCCTCCGTCGCCATCTTTCAGATATGGATTAAGCCCAAAGAACTGCTCCTCAGATACGTATACACCTGTCAGCAATCGCCCTTCAAGCAATCCACCGTCCACCTGCACGCAGCATGAAGGTGCGTCTACATACTCCTGATACAACGGAATCTGCCCATATTGTTGATGTACCTTGAACACCTTCCCTTGCTCATGCAAAGGTCGTTCCGAAAAATAGGTAGGCACAATATAACGGGCAATGACATCCAGTTCCTGCACGCTGTAAAAGGGTTCATCACCAAGCCATGGTGCAAACATTCGAATCTTCTCATATTGTGACCAAACAACCGCCTGAATCAGCATTTCTGCCTGAACCAGCCGACCTTCTCCCACATCCAGAACCAACCGCTTACCATGGATGGTTTCCTCCATCTGAGAAGTCGTTGAATCAGGTTGTCCCAGCTCACATCCGATACACTTCCAGCCCCTGGACGTTTGAATCCATTTTTGCAGCACCGCCGGAGCTAATCTCGGACCATCGTTGTTCACAGAATGCGTATTCACTTCGGCAAGATCATCCTTAATTGAACGGGAATATGCTGTGCGCTTGAACAACTCCGCAGCTTTTTTATAAATTAGATGGACCTGAATGGATGCGCTCTCAAGTTCTGCAATATCTTCTTTGCCGTAGCGTACTTCACGGGATAAGCTTTCTTCTCTCATGACAAGTGGGCCTCCTTCGCTCCGGCCGTCTGTGGCCATTTTCTATAGATTATACTACAACTCATGACAACATGTGCATAGCCCAGGAGAAAAACGCCGATCCACCTAATACTTAAGACAAAAACCCCTGATTTCCACGGAAATCAGGAGTCTATGCCATTCATGTAACAAAAGTGGGTGATGCTTATACGTTAGTCAACCCACTGCTCAGCCCAGTCTTGAATTTGATTCATGACGGGCTGGAGCGCTCTACCTTTCTCCGTCAGTTCATATTCAATACGAACTGGCGTCTCGGGATAGACGTGACGAACCAGAATACCTTCACTCTCCAAATCTTTCATCCGTTCGGATAACATCTTATCACTCATGGATGGAATCAGATTGGAGATATCCTTGAATCGCTTCGAACCACTCATCAACGTTTGAATAATTAAACCATTCCAGCGCTTGCCCAAAAAAGAAAACGCCGTCTCAAAACGCGGACACATCCGCAAGTCTTGACCTTCCACATTAATCACCTCTTTAGAGATCACTCAAACCAACTTACATTTTGTTAGTATATTTCATAATAACATATTTAAGCTTCAAAGAAAACGCCTGCAACTAAAAAGTTTAAATTTTAGAAGCATAACATCCAAAATGGATCATACATCCCAGTATACATTACACGCTGCGTCGTAACCATGGGAAATATCGTATAACTTCCCCATAGTACTATCTTACCCAAAAAGAACCCAACTGCCACAGTCATCAATGACTCGGAGAAGGATTCTTTTTGAATAAAACTTATATAATTTCCATTTCACGATTGAGCTAGTGAATTAGACCAGCACGCCACCAAATGGTCTTACAGGTTCGCTCTTGCCAAATTCCGGCTTAAAACTGCGGGCAGGATATGCCCATTTCACTGCGTTGCTGATTACTCGCAATATTTCCGGTTTGTAATAGGTCGGATACGTCTCATGACCTGGTCGGAAATAAAAGATTTTACCTTCACCACGCCGGAACGTACATCCGCTCCGGAATACTTCCCCACCTTGGAAGTTGCTTACAAACACCAGTTCATCCGGTACTGGAATATCGAAGAATTCACCGTACATCTCTTCTTTTTCCAATACAATCTTGCCTTCGATGCCATCCGCAATCGGATGAGATGGGTTAACACACCATACAATTTCCTGCTCGTCAGCTACACGCCACTTCAGATCGCAGCTGGTTCCCATCAGTGCTTTGAATGGTTTGGAGAAATGACCTGAATGGAGCACAATCATTCCCATCCCGTTCAGCACTCGCTGCGCGACCTTCTGTGAGATCTCATCGCTTACGCGATCATGTGCCATATGTCCCCACCATATGAGCACATCTGTGGAATTCAGCACTTCATCACTTAATCCGTGTTCAGGCTGATCCAGTGTAGCTGTACGAATAGCAAAGCCTTCGCCGCCAAGTCCGTCAGCCAGTGCTCGATGCAGACCATCCGGGTAGACTTCCCTTACTTCATCGTGAATTTTCTCATGGACAAATTCATTCCAAATGGTGACGTTGATCATATTCAATTTCCCCCTAGTGTAGCTCTAAACCCACCACATATCGCCCAGCGGTTCTTCGATTAATACTTGCTGGAGATTTTGCACGGCTTTAGAGAATCCTTCTTCAACCGACATGAGACCGTCTTCGTGCTCAATACTTACTACATAATCATATCCGACAAGACGCAAGGCACTCATAATGTCTGCCCATGTCTTGTTATCATGTCCATAACCAACCGAGCGGAACTGCCAAGCCCGATCCAGCATATTGGTATAGTCCTGCATATCCGTTACACCGTGTTTGTTCACGTTTACCGGATCAATTGTTGTATCTTTTGCATGGAAGTGATGGATGGCTCCTTCACGTCCCAAGATGTGAATTGCCTGAACCGGATCAATACCTTGCCACCACATGTGACTTGGGTCAAGATTGGCTCCGATCACTTCACCGGCTGCTTCACGGAGTCTCAGCAATGTTGCTGGAGTATGAACGGAGAATCCACCGTGCAGCTCCAATCCAACTTTTACGTTACGATCTGCTGCAAATTTACCCCACTCTGTCCAGTAAGGGATAACTTTGTTCTCCCACTGCCACTTCAGGATCTCCTGGAAGTCATTTGGCCATGGTGCAACAGGCCAGTTCGGATATTTGGCATCCTCATGGTCTCCCGGACAACCGGAGAAAGTATTCACTACAGGTACTTCCAGCTTCTCAGCAAGTTCTACCGTTTTAACAAAATCATCGTGAAATCCTTTGGCAATATCCTTTTGCGGATGTAGCGGGTTACCGTGACAGCTAAGTGCACTGATCGTCAAACCACGTGATTCCACTGCATTTTTGAAGTTTTTCAATGCTGTAGGATTGCTTAACAACTCATCTGGCTTACAATGTGCATTGCCTGGATGTCCGCCTGTTCCGATCTCTACTGCTTTTAATCCCTTGGATGCTACATAATCAAGAGCATCCTCCAATTTACGTCCTCCGAATAGTACCAAAAATACGCCGAGTTTCAAGTGCGATTCCTCCCTGGATTAGATATCGTATGATTGCTGAATTCATAATATTGAACTACAATTACCGTTCAGATCACATGCCTGTTTGATTAGTGTGGAAAATCGAGAGTGTTTCTATCCTGAAATTGAACGTAAGAATACTGGTTATTCTGCTTCACTCGTAAGAGCATCAAGCTTCGAACACTTTTTACTCAGACTAGTGGGATTCCACGGTTTCAATCTCAGTTTGAACTGTGCGAGTTACTGCAAAAGAATCATAGCTGCTTTCCAGATGTATATGCTTGCCTTCAAGTGAAGAACGCTGGAATGAATGCATGGCTTCCAGTACGTGATAAGCAAGCTTGCCACTGGCTTTGTGTTCCCGTCCGGCACGAATGGATTCGACCATTTCGGTTACGCCGATGCCTCGTTCGTTTTGTCCACTTTCGAAGACTGGTTTGACCGTCTCCCAAGTGTCTTGACCGTATCTGCGAACCTTCACTTCCCCGTTAAAATAATTGGGGTCCGGTACACTAAGCGTACCTTCTGTACCATAGATTTCAATACGTGGCAGATCCGAAGCTCCGCGAATATCGAAACTGGTGATCATGGTTGCAATGGCACCTTCTGCAAAATCAATGGTTCCTGCCAAGTGGGTAGGCGTCTCTACTTGCAGTGCTGTACCTTCCTTCGGCCCAGAGCCAATCTTGCGATCTGCAATCTGTATGCCTGCCGAGGCACTGATTCTGCGTATCGGTCCAAGCAGCGTAATCAGAGCGGTCAGGTAGTAAGGTCCCATATCAAACATGGGTCCGCCGCCTGCAACATAAAAGAACTCCGGATTAGGATGCCAAGCTTCTGGTCCTCCACCCATAAAGAATGAAGTCGCTGCAACCGGCTTACCAATCAGCCCATCCTCAATGGCTTTACGAGCTGTCTGTATGCCTGAACCAAGGAAGGTGTCCGGTGCAGAACCAACATACAATCCCTTTTCCTCAGCCAACTCAACAACCTTGCGACCATCCTCAAGAGAAATTGCCAGCGGCTTCTCGGCATACACATGTTTGCCTGCTTCGAGTGCAGCCAAATCGGTCATCGCGTGACTGCCAGGAACCGTAAGGTTCAACACAAGTTCAATTTCGTTATTTTGCAGCAACTCATCTACATTGTAAACGTTTGCGATATTAAATTCATCTGCCCGTTCCTGAGCGCGTTCACGAATTAAATCCGCAACAGCCACGACTTCAATGACCGGGTTGTTTTTGAGATTTTCCAAGTAGATGGCGCTGATGTTACCACACCCGATGATGCCTGCTTTCATTTTCTCCACTGTGACGTTCATCTCCTTACGCATGGTGAAAATCTGCGTTTGAATGGTTGAGATACATATGTTTTGTTGGATGTTTCCTGTTCCTTAAATCTAATACTATGGTATTCCGTTTCAGCTTCAATTAAAATGAATAATATGATTGAAACATGAACTATCTGGTCATAATTTTCAAATTGCAAGGAGTATGCCCATGCCGACAGATCAAACCTGCCAAGTTCTTACAGCAGGCTTTTCATTTCATCGTAAACCCTACGCTATGGTGCAGCCTGAAGGGGTAAAGAACTACCTGTTAAGACTGCAAACAGACGGACGTTGCCGTGCACGCATTGATGGGGACATGTCCCTGGTGGATGCGGGCGATCTGCTTCTTTTTGATCCTGATGAGCCCTATGAGCTGAGAATAGACAATGAAACCAATCCCATGGGAGAACGACTGGTGGAGAGTGGTGACTATCATATCTTCTTCAATGGTTCCTGGGTGGATGAATGGTGGAAGCGTCACAAACGGCCGACCCGAATCAAAGTCGAACTGACGGAAAGCCTCTTGGTCCTGTTTCGACAGCTCGTACTGGAGCAGCGCCGCATCTCCAATCCTTATCCGGAAATTTCAAGTTATTATATGCGAATTTTATGTCTGGAAGTGGATCGTCTGCTCGCGGAGCATCCAACGATAACCAACACCAATTACGTGGCTTATGAGATCAAAAACTACATTGAAGAAAACGCTTCCTCTTTATTCAAGCTGGATGATGTGGCAACACATATTGGCATTAGTGTCTCACGGGGTGTACATCTCTTCAAAGAAGCGTTTGGCAAAAGCATCATGCAATACACGCTTGACGTACGGTTGAACATGGCCAGGGAACGGATTATATTCAGTCCGATGACCCTGGAGCAAGTGTCTGAGTCTTCCGGCTTTAACAACTATACCTATTTTCATCGGGTATTCCGTTCCCGGTTCGGCATGTCGCCGAAGGAATTCCGCGTCATTCACCGGGAACAGATGTAATCATACCAGTATACGTAAGTTGAACTTATTTGCGCGCGGCTATGGCCTCGGATACAACCATCGCCAGATCTTCATTGCCAAACATGGACAACACGCCAAGTACGGTATCATCCGGGATCTCACCGGCTTCCTCCTTGGATACAATCAGCTTCTGCACCTGCTGCAAACGCTCGTTGCTCTGCTGATTCGGGTAGGCTTGCCGGTACATCTCTTCCGGGTCCAAACCATTATTGACACACCACTGGGCAAATACGAGGATCATCATCTCTTCTTCCTGTTTATAGGTTTCAATGACAGCTTCCTCGATCTGTTTATTACGTTCCTTTTCATATTCATCCATGACTTGTATTCCTCCGTATGTGTATTCTGCTCTGCAATTATTTGCGAATCAATTGTTCCGCCAGTTCATGACTGTCCATGACATGACTTGCACTGATCAGGCAATCATCAGGTGAGTCCAGACAAGCCAGGAAATTGTCAACTGCTCCGCTAAAACCTCTGCGTGTTAACACGGTGTCCCAGCTCCCGAACGTTTCTTTGGTTTCCAGACTTCCCTGTTCCATGCAGCTGATCGTGTCCATGTTCACCACTTCAACAGATCGTCCACCACCATGCAATTCGATCTTCTCCAGATCTGCCCCAGCTTCACGCACCATATCAAATCGACCATAGGCTGTTCTGCCCAGCTTGGCCGTTCCGGTTGCATGCAGCAGTCTGTCCAGATCATTCTTCCGAATCCATTGATGAAGTAACTCCACATTATGATCCGAGTACCACAACATCAGGTCCAGCATATGGATGAGATCATCATAGATGGTTTCTGCCGCAGGACGATCCTGAATGCCTGTACGATGTTTGGTCACTGTCAGGGACTCAAAACCTTTTCCACCCTGCATCCATTCTTTCGCTTTTTGGTACATCGGTGCGAATCTGCGGTTGAAGCCCACTGCCAGCAACAGCCCTTGTGCCTCGGCAAAAGCAGTCATCTCTTCCGACTCCCTAATCGTATAGGATAATGGTTTGTCTACGTACACGGCTAATCCCTGTTCCAGACATTGCATGACAATGTCAAAGTGTGCTTCCGTTGCTGTATGTACAAACACGGCATCCAAGTCCCAGGACAACACTTCTTTCAGATCCGTTGTTCCCCGTTCTAATCGATACGCCTCCTGAGCGGCTTTGACCGGCTCCGGAGATCGGTTCATAATGCCTACAATCTCCACGTTCGGATGAGCTGTTAACAGCGGCAAATATACTTTACGTGCAATATCGCCGAGGCCGATAATTGCAACTCGTTTACGTTGGGTTGTTTCCATGATGATCATTCCACCTTCAGTTCGGTTCTATATTTCCACGTCCTATAGTGTAACCCTTCGGACAGCAACTTGCCAGTGATTGCAGCAGACTTCGCTCGAATTGTTCAGACAACGGGCGAACGTGGTAAACTTATAAGGAACAGCAGTACAGATCGGGACACGACCAGACCTGCCTGATCTGAAAGGAGCGTTTGGGATTTTGCGAAAATGGTTATGGCTTCTGTTATATGTTTTACTTGCAGGAGTCACGTTTATTTACAGATATGAACTGCTGGCCTGGACCGATCTTCATCAGTCCATTCCGCTGTTACTCGCCATGGCAACATTGTTTGCTCTTGTGCCTGTCATTCCTTATAAGTTTGTTATTATCGCCTTTGGTTACAGTTACGGTACCACCACGGCAGCCTGGATATGCTGGCTTGGCACCACACTTGCAGCCATGCTCGTCTATGGCGGAGCAAGAACCATCTTCAGACATCAGGCGAGATCGTACCTCGAACGCATTCGGGGTCTAAACCGTTTTACCACATGGATGGAAGCACATCCGTTCATGGGCGTCATGTCGATGCGACTGTTGCCGATCGTGCCTCAGATGGCCGTTAATATCTACGCAGGTATAACGTACACGCCATTCTGGGTCTTCATGGTTGCCACGGCCATCGGGAAAATGCCAGCGATTTTTGTATTTGCCTATGCAGGTGCACAAGCTGAAACCTCAATCTGGCTGAGCCTGGCCATCCTTGCCGGATATCTGGTGTTCATGGCCATTGTATTGCTCTTATTTCGCTTTCGGTCACGCAACAAAGCCTGAATTCAAAATTCGCAAACCGTTCAGATTCAGCTTGTTTTCATTCCGGCTTGGTTGGCTTGCCAATTCAGGATATAATAGAAGAGCAAGCCTAATGCTTGTGTAACAAGTTCTAATAAAACGGTAGATTGCTGGAGCTCGAACACGAGCGCTAAATCTTCATCAGAAATGGAGTGACTATAGCATGGAACAACATTCAAGTGAGTTAGCAACTTTTGCAGGCGGATGCTTCTGGTGTATGGTATCCCCCTTTGAAGAACTGCCCGGTATTCATAAGATCGTATCGGGTTATACAGGAGGACATACCGAGAATCCAACATATGAAGAGGTCTGCTCGGAGACAACAGGACATGTAGAGGCTGTGCAAATTACGTTTGACCCTGCCATCTTCCCTTATAAGAAACTGGTTGAACTGTTCTGGCAGCAGATTGATCCTACGGATACAGGCGGGCAATTCCATGACCGTGGATCTTCCTATCAGACGGCTATCTTCTATCACAGCGAAGAGCAACGCCAGATTGCAGAAGCTTCCAAAGCGGAGCTGGGACAAAGTGGACGTTTTGACAAACCGATCTTCACTCCGATCTTGCCAGCAAAACCGTTCTATGAAGCGGAAGAACATCACCAAAATTATCACCGGAAGAACCCTGCCCATTACAAACGCTACAGCAAAGGTTCTGGACGTGTAGATTTCATCGAACGTAACTGGACCGGTAACGTGGATAAAGACGGGCTGAAAGAGCGTCTGACGCCGCTTCAATATGAAGTTACGCAGAACAGTGCGACTGAGCCTGCATTCCATAATGAATTCTGGGATCACCACGGTGATGGTATCTATGTGGATATCGTATCTGGCGAGCCATTGTTCAGTTCTACGGACAAATACGATTCCGGCTGCGGCTGGCCGAGCTTTACACGTCCATTGCGTGACCACAACGTGAAGGAAAAAACCGATCTCAGCCACTTCATGATTCGTACCGAAGTGAGAAGTCGTGAGGGTGATTCCCATCTGGGTCACCTGTTCAACGATGGTCCTGCCGAAGCAGGTGGAATGCGTTATTGCATCAACTCTGCGGCCCTTCGTTTTGTACCCAAAGAAGACTTGCAAAAAGAAGGATACGGTGAGTACGCCGTCCTTTTCCAATAAGTTTTAATACAAAAAAAAGCAGTGGGATGATCCCGCTGCTCTTTTTGTTGTACATTACAATTACATCATACTTACGATCCAACCGATCCAATACGCAAATGGAATTAATAACAACTGTGCCAACAGAGTACCGAATAGACGGGATACGAGCATGCAGCCATAAATCTGATTCATGCGATCCAAACGGATCTCACCACGTATTGATCGGTCACTGAGCAAGGAAATCCGCGGATCAATCAGGATGGTTAACAAAATAGTCGCTATTCCGTTAATTAACCCGGTTGATTGGGATGCAGCTACAGCCTGCCCTGGGTAAAGGTACGCTGCGTATAAGCTGGACAGGACACCTGTGGTATAGATTGCGGTTACCGCTACATTAAGCAACATTAACCGTCTTGGCATCCCATGCTTTACCAATCGTTTGGCCATCTTCCAGGATGGCGGGGTGATGTAATACGTTGCATTTCTAATCTTGCTTCGATTCAGCATACCGCGAACCATCGCAGGGATGGAACCAGCTGCTTCAAAATGCACGACCATTCTCGATGAGAGCTTCACCATGGTTGGAAAACACAATATGGCTAATGCCGTTCCAATCGTTGCCGCACCCATTAACCAGTGCAGCTGTGCTGCAAAGTGTGGATTGGCTCCACGTGTTGCGGTATCCACCAGATTACCTACCATTGGACCCTGGGCCATATTCGAGGTTCGAGAAACCAGCAGTAAGATACCTGCCAATGAAATGGCCAGCGCGATTCTGCGGGTGCGTAATCCACCGAGGCGGAGCGCGTATGACAAGCTGTCTGCGGCATGAATCAGCATGGTGAACAGCATAGGGATTGCCAGGCTAAGACTAAACATATGTATGTACTCCTTTATATTCCTTTTGTTGAACTTATTTCTTTCATGGACAGCATTATACTCCTCTGTCTTGCAAAAGTATAGGAACGAGATCTTTCTGAATCATCGTTTATCCCTCTCCTCACAGGGTAATATACAACTAATTCATCATTGTACAGGAGGGGTTCATATGCCTTGGAACAAACAGGAATATTCGGTATCCATGAAGAACCTGGAACCACGTGTCAGACATAAAGCAATTGAGATTGCTAATGCTCTGCTCGATGACGGGTATGAGGAAGGACGCTCGATTGCCATAGCGACAGCTAAGGCGGAAGAATGGGATGAGAATCATCCCACACCGGAAAGTTCGAAATCGGGCTCCACGGAACGTCGTCATTCCGAGCCCGTCTCTTCGTCCAAAAGTCATGACAACATCCATGTAGTACCTACCGACTCCGGTTGGGCGATCAAGGAAGAAGGAAAGTCTACCTATCTGTCCACATTTGATACTAAGGCAGAAGCTGTAGATAAGGCCAAAGAACTGAGTAGCAAACAAAATATTCGAGCGATTATCCATAATCAGGATGGTCAGATTGCTTCTTCGATCAAGCCCTGAATGGATCGGAGAACAACAAAATCCCTTTTGCTGCTGAAGAGCAGTCAAAAGGGATTTTATATGAACGTTAACTATCAAGACCTGAATATGATTCATACAGGTTATGGTTGTTCTGAAACGTATGGTTAATTGGATACCCCTCTAGCCACCGTAGTCCGTTGTGAAATAGCAGCAGCGTTAACTGCCTTGGCTGCAGCCGATGGCATCGGCAATTTCACAGCCGAAGTTGTAACCACGGTTCCGCGAGCCGGAACACTAACGACGTACGTGATGACTTTACTGGCAATCCATACGGCCAGAATCGTATATAAAGTTTCTTTTACCGGAAGAAAGAAAAGCGACAATCCCAATACAAAAGCATCACTGACAAAGAAAACTGTTCCCAGCTTCCATCCCTTCCAGCGGCTAACCAGCACGGCGAGAATATCGTCTCCGCCTGTCGCTCCACCGAATCGAAGCACAATCCCAGCGCCTACCCCTGTCAATATACCGGATAGAACTGCCGGAATCCACAGATTTCCGTTAAACGACAATACCAGTGTGGAGTATCGTTCAAAGCCGTCATAGAATAGGGAAAATGCACCGACGCCAAGCAATGCCTGAATCATGAATTTCCAGCCTTTGAGGAACCAGGCCAGGATCATGACCGGAATGTCCAGTAACAACATACCGATGGCAGGTGATAAGCCTGTTGCGTATTTTCCGAGCAGGGCCAGACCAACAAATCCGCCCTCCGATAAATGATTCTGAAAGTTAATGTGATAATAGGCAAAAGCTAAAATAAATGTACCGAGCAGCATAATGGCGAATTTGATCGCCTCTGTTTTAACGTGTTGTAAGGTTAACGATGTTCTCTTCATTCAGGTTCCCTCGCAGTTTGTAGGTTGGTTTTTTAGACCGACCGTACCCTGCAAAAGGTAAGCCTGGAAGAAATCATCGTGTACGTCCTTCGAATATTCATTCCAATCCCCTCTTTCGCAGAGTCAGCCGTTTTTTTGAACCGGTTGGTGTACTCTACAAGGGGCGCTATGTGTATGAGAGATCGTAACGTTTCCAGATCGTCCTTGGGGAGATTGTCCTTCGGGAACTCATGGTATCCTGATCCTTTCTGTTCTGTTGTGGTTAGCTGTGCTCAGTTAAACTGAAAAATAACTACAATGCATACGCTTGAACATTTAATTGTACACTTACACTTGGACTACAGTACCCTCTTTCGATCGCGGTTATCCCCGGATTTTTGGAATTCCATTTTCCCTCTGGGGAAAATCCGGTGATAGCTTATGCTTCCCAAACTGCTTTCATCCAGAAAGTTTCAGGCGAACGCTTCGCTTCTATAGATGGGCTCTGCACTCTTCGTTCCTGTGTAAATTGTAAATCCAACTTACAGCAGTTGCAAGTTCATTCAGTTTAAACACCAAAGCTAACTTGCTTGTTCTTCTATTATATAACACCAACGTGACCGGGTCTAAACAGCAGACCCCTCAAAAACAGGCATAAAGCAGCCTCTGGACTGCTCCAGCAGTCATACGGCAACACTAGGATAAGCAATGCTTGCTAATGGTGCAACCTGCTCCTTTATTCTATGACCAAAGCTTCCAAAAATAACTGTCAGTCACCCAACTGTGACAAATTGGGGCCTTTTTTTATTTTCTTGTGCTTTTTAAAGGAATCATTTTCCTTTCATACATACACTATAGCAAACGTAATCGGCTTATTCTTTGTCCAGTTCAGACGTTTCCAGACTTACTCTGCTGTTTATGGTATAATATAACAATTGAATCCCACTACCGTTTAAGCGAGGCGGATTGATGAAAACGTTAAAGCCAAGAGTCTTTATTGGCTGCTCGCTGGAAGCGAAGCCGATTGCAGCCGCAGTACACGAAAACTTACGTTTTTCAGCCGAAGTTACCCCTTGGTATTCTGGGGTTTTTAATCCAAGCAGCTATACCATGGACGATCTGGAAGTAGAGGTCCGTACGACCGACTTTGCCATTTTTATTTTTCATCCGGATGATATATCCAAAATTCGCGGGAAGTACTACGCGTCGGTCCGGGATAATACAATGCTGGAAATGGGTCTGTTTATGGGTCGTCTGGGACGAAAACGTATTTTTTTCATTCTTCCTGAGGATATTACAGACATCAAGGACACAACCAAGGTCGAAGGATTGCGTATGCCCACAGATCTGCTGGGGTTAAATCCACTCGTATATGAAATCCGTTCTGACGGAAAGTGGGCACCAGCCGTGTCCGTGGCATGTTCCAAAATCGCAGACAGTATTGAGGAACAAGGACGCTGGAGTGATCCAGAATTGGAGAACATCATTGAGAAGCATAAACGCACTGAGGGAGAAGCAAGGTTACAACTGCTTAAGTTGCTGCGGTTCTTTAGGGAATTGCTGCGTACCCGCAAAGCAGATGCCAAGATGCTGGAACGAATGAGCGATGCCCTGCGTACTGCCTTTGTCTCTCATCCTCCATTCGCTGTACGTGGCACAGCCATATACCGTACAGATGACAGTGGTTATATTGAGCAATTATGTGGTAATGTTGGAGAACCGGGGAGAAAGTATGACTTGTCCGCTAATGACGACAAACAACCGGATGATCCCAAGCGCATCCTGGTTATTGATTCTTACCGGGAGAATAAAATCAAGATCAACCTGTATGATGATTACCTTGAGAAAGAGTATCTGCTATGCTATCCTGTAGCCAAGAGGTATGTAATCACCGTTCACATTATTGGACATATTGAAGCGGATGAGGCGGTATTTCAGCAGATTGACCTACAGAATCGTCAACTGTTCAACGCCATCAACGATTTGTTAGGAGGCGAACCGGAATGAAACCGGAAACGAAAAAAATAAGCAAGCGCTGGGGCAGCGAAAAAAAGGTACGCCTCAGTTCTGCGCCCGAATCATCACGACCGGTTCCGGAACCCAAGGAAGAAGATCGTTTCCACAAGCCGGCCGTACCGCTAACTACCATTGGTCCCTCCCTGAAGGGCAAGGAAAGACCTTATAAGGTCATCCTTGAAAAAGAGGCGTTCTACGAAAAGCCTCAATATCTTGCCTAATTTCTGAACACATCATCAAACCTGCCGCTGAATCGGCAGTATTCCAGAGGCCCCGCCGCCCAAGGCAGGGGCTTTTTTGTTGCTCATTTTTGCTAAAATAAAACTGCTTCTACTCGTTGACCTGGTGCCATCGTGTTAAAGGTACGGCGTCCTTGAATCATTATCGCAATTGACTGCTTTAATTCATTGCTTGTGATTAATTCTGTAGCAGACTGCATTGCATAGGGCTTATTTGGTTTATGGCCTTAGGTTTCCTGCAAAACCCATAAATTATACCTAATTTTGGAGCGGGCTTGTCCTCAAATCCTTAGCCTCATTCACGATCTGTATCCTCAGGAAAATACGTTAATGCTTACTTCCAATATTTCTCGGTTGTATTGTGTATCTCCATTACATATATTGATTATAATATAGGAACACATGTTCTGTAAATGAAAAATTCCAATTAAAGGTTAAGGAAGTGAACATATGACATCCTCAACTTCCGCCCCATCCCCTGCGGATGAAGATCATCGTCTGATTAAAGGTCTGGTTGTTCGCACGCTATTGCTGGATGTACTTGAACGGGATATTCGAACTTTGGATACGCTGCTGCTGAAGATGCCTGAAGTCTACATTTTGTCGCTGACCCGCATTCAGAACAATGTACTCAAGGAGATGCTGGGTCTTCGCAAACAGATGAGAACTCGTGGTGTCAAAGTTTTGGAGGAGAAACGTGAGGCCGATGGAATTGAAACCTTGTATATGTGCAGGGGGTATTGGCAACGTTTCTACATGCTGTGGACGTTCGCACGCAATGAAGTGAAAAAAGAGCTCAGTCGGCATCTGCAGATGGACTTGGCGCAGAGTTGATGCAACTCTGACAACATTGAACCCATCCCCAGCAAAACAAGTTGACCACGGAAGGTTACGTTCATTAAGATGGAATAGAGATATCCAACCATTCCAATAAGGCATGAATTGATTTCAGCTGGATATACTCTCAACGTCTTATCAATCAAGGAGCTGTACTTCATGGATTTGAATACACATTCGATTAAACGAACACCCGCACATACAGGCATTGCCCCAGATGTAACCGAACTAATCGGCCAGACACCTGCCGTTAAACTGAACAGACTCACAGACAGCAACTCCGCTGATGTATACGTGAAACTTGAATACTTCAACCCAAGTGGCAGCGTCAAAGACCGTGCAGCCTACAACCTGATTGTTCAGGCTGAACTTGCGGGACACTTGCTCCCTGGTGCTACCATTATTGAACCAACCAGCGGCAATACCGGGATTGGTCTTGCAATGAATGCCGCCGCCAAAGGATATAAAGCCATTTTGATCATGCCTGACAATATGTCTAAGGAGCGCATCAACATTCTGAAAGCCTACGGCGCAGATGTGGTGCTCACCCCTGCTGCGGAGCGGATGCCTGGTGCGATTCGCAAAGCGAAAGAACTTCAGGCAGACATTCCGGGAAGTTTCATTCCGCAGCAATTCGAGAATCCGGCGAACCCCGACATTCATCGAATCACCACAGCGCCCGAGATTATGCAGCAGATGGATGGCAAACTGGATGCCTTCATCGCTACAGCAGGAACCGGCGGAACGATTACGGGCACCGGGGAAGAACTGCGTAAGCAGTTGCCCGATATCCGTATCTATGCGGTGGAGCCCAAAGGGTCTCCGGTGTTGTCCGGTGGCGAGCCCGGACCACACAAACTCGTCGGTACAAGTCCGGGGTTCATTCCGGACATCCTGAATACCGACGTGTGGGATGCCATTATCCAAGTGTCCGATGAGGACGCACTGGATACGATGCGGCAGCTTGCTGCCCGGGAAGGGCTGTTGCTCGGCCCTTCCTCTGGCGCTTCGGTGTGGGCCTCCCTTCGCATCGCGAAGGAACTGGGGCCGGGACACCGGGTGCTCTGCATTGCGCCGGATACCGGGGAACGGTATCTGAGCATGGGTATTTTTTAACACAGCTAACATCTTTACACGTCAAAAAGGGGCTTCCATGTCCCACAAGCCCTGAGCCCATAAGTTATAAGCTTGACAGAGACCCTCCCTTATGAGCATTCATTTAGTACTCACACATGTATTGTTCATTAAGCGCTCATTGCTTCTAATGAACCTGAGACACGCTATTCGCTCCTATTTATGCAGGTTTGAAGTGTAACGAATCACAGCGGCGTTATTTCCCCGAATTGGGTTGATTTACGGGCTTAGAAGCTATTTTCGGCGGGATAACGTTACTGGGATTCGTCAGAATTAACATCTCTTCATTATCACCCCAATAAGGTATGATAGGTTCGTTAGAATTTTGGAGCGATTGGTAGCGAGGAGCGAGGGGAAATCCCTCGAAAAAAAGGGAAGAGAAGTTCATTGGAGAAACCATCATAATAAAAAAAGCTCTTGCTCACATACGGATGGTGCATCCGCAGAGAACAAGAGCTTTTTTCTGAGAGCCATTTCGGCCCGGTTAGAACGTATAATTCAATGTAAATGTAGGATTTAGTACGATTTTGTATGATTTAGAATTCAGTCATTAGTGTGTCAGGGTTGTCCATTCCACACCTTCAGGGAGCAGAGCCGCAATGCGGTCTTTGGCTTCCTTTTTGGTATACAGGGATTCATCGAGAATGACCGCGGAACCGGAATCCGTGCTTGTCCGAATCAGACGTCCAAGACCTTGCTTCACACGTAGGAGCATATACGGAAGATCTATCTCTTCGTATGGTGCTGCCGATGCACTGCGTTTTGCATTGAAGACAGGGTCCTGTGGTGGATATGGAAGCGACCAGATCATGACATTGGATAATGACGGTCCTGGAACATCCAATCCTTCCCACAGATTGACGGAGCACAGCACACTCTCCTCATCCTGCTGGAATGCCGCGATCAGATCACTGATCTCCCGATCACCCTCATACATAAAGCGCAAACCTTCTGCTTCAGGCACATGAACAATATCCTGCTTGAACGCGCGCAATTCTTCCATCGTACGGAACAGGATCAGCGCACGTCCTCCACTCTCCTGAAGCATGGATACTGCGTCGCGCATGCGATTTTCGTTCTCCGGGTGACCCGGTACAGCTTCATCGGTAATTTTCATCTTCATTTTGTCCGCATAATCATACGGGGAAGCCACCGAGAACGATACAAAATCATCAATGCCCAGGCTGTCCGCCACATAACGGAATGAACTGTCCACAGATAACGTTGCAGAGGAGAACACGATTGGAATGCCTGTGTTGAACACACGCTCGTTCAGCATTTCCTTCACCGTACGCGGCATGATCGATAATGTCGTCTCGTCTTCACTCTCTTCCGCCCAGCAGATATAACCATCCTCCTTACGGAACAACGCAAGTGCAGACTGAATCATGTCCAAATGTTCTTCAACGACACGCATCTGGTACCCATCCAGCGAGAACAATCCGCTCTCAAATACCAATTCTTCGCCAATGGCATCCAATACGTTGGTCAGACGTTCAATCTCACGCAGCAGCGGAGCTTCTACCCGAACTTCTTTCCGTTCCGATCCCGGAATCGCCACCGTATACGTATCCAGTAACGCAAACAGGCGTTCACTGCTCTCAATGGCTTCATCCACACGCTCCGCGAGGGATTCACGAATCTCTCCTTCAAGCAGGCGAGTCACGAGTTCCTCGAAGATGCGGTGTTTCAGCTTGTAACTCAGTGCATTCAGAGCTGCTTCTTCCAGCAAATGTCCTTCATCAAATACAACCGAGCTGTGGTCAGGCAGCAGGGGCAGTTGTCCCTCGCGTTTGCGCGCATCATAGGTCCACACATGCTCCATGTAATAATCATGGGAACAGATGATGATGTCTTTGGAACGACGGTAATGGTCACGCGACAGCGTCAGGCCGCAGCGTTGTCTTTTTGGACAAACAAAACAATCCTGGAACGGGTCCCAGTTGATTTTGTTCCACTGACGATCGTTCAGATGTGGATACTGTTTGCGGTCACCATACGGATGGAAAGCCTGAAGCGTACCTGGCGTGTTCACAAAATCAGGCAGACTTTCATGCACTTCTTCAATAACAGGCGCATCCTCATCCGCGAATCGTACCGCACTTAATTTGTTCAGGCAGACGTATTGGTCTGGTGATTTTCCGAGACGTGCGTCCACTTCCAGATCCAGATGTGCAGCCAGCTTCGCAATATCTCCGCCGGGCTTCACAAGCTGTTCAATCAAGGACTCATCGGCACAAGCAATCACCGCCGGTTTGCCCGTATAACGTGCATAACAGACCGCGTAGAGCAGATAGACTAACGTCTTGCCTGTTCCAACACCGGCCTCCGCCATAATGGTCTTTTTATCTCCATAGGCCCGTTCGAGCTGGTACGCCATAAAAATCTGTTCATCCCGTACCTCGAAGCCGGACTCAGGCAAAATATCGTAAAAAACATCGGCAACCCACTCTCCCAGACGGGATACAAAAGGTTCAGCCGGATCATATGCAAAAGGATAACGTTGTGTAGACAATCCTAGGTCAGCCTCCATTCTTAGACAAAGCGGTCCTATTTCATTTTCCCGTTCCAAAAAGGCCGCTGGACAAAAGTTAATTATCTCACGCAGCGAGGCGGGTGACAAGCTTTTTTTACGAGGGAGCTCGAAGGGCAGTTGGATAGGTTTTTCTAAAGGTCGCTTAGATGTTCGTTGGTTGCCATGATGTATAGAACCTGCCCACAGGGAAAATATATACAGGAATCCAACTTAAGGAAAGGTGGCGTTCCACTCTATGGATAACCATTCTTCACAATCCGAGCATTCCTCAGACCAATCAAGCGAGACTTTAACAGACCGACAGGGTCACCCCATCACGGACAATCAGAACGTACGAACTGTTGGCAGCCGTGGACCGACAACACTGGAGAACTATCATTTTCTTGAAAAGATCACTCACTTCGACCGTGAACGTATTCCGGAACGGGTGGTTCATGCCCGCGGCGCTGGCGCTCATGGCGTATTTGAAGCGTATGGAACAGCTGGTGATGAGCCGGTATCGAAGTACACACGTGCACGTCTGTTTCAGGAAAAAGGAAAAGAAACCCCCGTATTCGTTCGATTCTCAACGGTGATTCATGGTGGGCATTCTCCCGAGACGCTGCGTGACCCGCGCGGCTTTGCGGTGAAATTTTATACCGAAGATGGCAACTGGGATCTCGTCGGTAACAACCTGAAAATCTTTTTCATTCGTGATCCGCTCAAATTCCCGGACATGGTACATGCCTTCAAGCCAGACCCGTTGACCAATGCACAGGATATGGAGCGGTTTTTCGATTTTGTCTCGCTCAGTCCTGAAGCGACCCACATGGTGACGTTCCTCTTCTCCCCTTGGGGTATTCCGGCCAATTACCGTCAGATGCAAGGGTCAGGTGTCAATACATACAAATGGGTCAATGAGGAAGGCACGGGTGTGCTCATCAAATACCACTGGGAACCGCTGAATCAAGGCATACGTAACCTGCTGCAAAAAGATGCGAGCGAGATTCAGGGGCAGAATTTCAACCATGCCACGCTGGATCTGTATCATGCCATTGAACAAGGCGATTATCCCGAATGGGAGCTGTGCGTTCAGGTGATGGAAGATGGCGAGCATCCGGAGCTGGACTTTGACCCGCTGGACCCAACCAAGTTGTGGCCGCAGGAGCAGTTCCCTTTTCTACCCGTTGGCAAAATGACGTTGAACCGTAATCCCGAAGATTATTTCAATGAAGTGGAGCAAGCGGCATTTGGAACAGGTGTCCTAGTGGATGGGCTGGATTTCTCGGATGACAAGCTGCTGCAAGGACGCACCTTCTCCTATTCGGATACCCAGCGTCATCGGGTCGGTGCGAACTACCTGCAACTGCCTGTGAATGCGCCAAAGAACCGTGTTGCGACCAATCAGAGCGGCGGGCAGATGCAATATCAGGTGGATCGTGCACCGGGTCAGAATCCGCATGTGAACTACGAGCCTTCCTCCCTTGGTGGGTTAAAAGAAGCTACACCGCGCGGCCCGGAACATGAACCGTTGGTGGAAGGCAGGCTAGTGCGTGAGAAGATCGAACGTACGAATGATTTTGGACAAGCCGGGGATACGTACCGGGCGTTCGAGGATTGGGAGCGGGATGAGCTGATCAGCAACATGGTCGATGCTCTGGCCCAATGCAAACCGGATATCCGGGAGCGCATGATCTCTCATTTTACCCAAGCGGATGCCGATTACGGTCGTCGTGTGGCGGAAGGACTGGCCTCAGTGCCTACCGATGATAGTGCGACAGTCCAACCGAAACATGAACCAAGTGTCGAGCAAGCGAAGAAGCGCAGTCGTGAGACGGACGGATATTAAAGTGGGCAGCGTTGTAGAACTCTCTTCTATGCATCGCTTATAATGCATGAGATTGTTCGGACGATAAGTCCCAGCGTTGGTTTAATGGAGCACATCGCTTGATTCGATGAGCCATGCCATGAAGGACAGTGCCTACAATGATCAGATAATGCCACTTCGAACATCGCCCCAATAGTCTCGTTGCCTCTGGCAGCCGCTATGGGGCTTTTTGTTATGCGTTGATTGTCCCATCATTTCGATAGAGGGCACGGATTATGTTTATGTCCCCTATTGAATACGTTGGTCTTTTTTGAAAATGCGAAGTTCATTTGGGTGGATTGAGGGTGAGTCTCGTGCCTTGGGGGTTGTAAACGCGTGCATCTCTAGGTTCATTTCAGATGATTCATCGTTAAATCAGGGCTACCAGCCAATGTCAGGATTACACGTAACCTGTGAAACCCCAGGCACTGGGAGCGACTACGCCTAACCTGCCTGTATCTAGACCCATCTGATCAAATGATTATTGAAGATAACGTTTACAACATTTACCATAAAACTATGCTGTACAGAGAGTATCATCCCATCGCAATGAGCTACATCATTGATGCATCTGTCTGGCATACCGCAACAGCTCCGCATTCTATTTTCCATTAACCAAGGAGGTCTATTAATGAAATTATTCCCATCCACATCTACTCATGTATCTGCACGATCTGTACATTCCCTGAAGGAGCGCTCCCTCAAATCAAAAATGGCCCAGATCTGTCTGAGTGCCGCATTTCCTCTTTTATTGATTGGTGGTGGATCAGTTAGCGCGGCGGATGTAATCGAGAGCAGTTTGCAGAATAATCCATCAGAAGCCGTGGCTACCTCAAGTGTGACACTTGCTGCGGGTGATCTCTATGTCTCCCCTAACGGCTCAGCCAGTAATCCGGGAACCATAAATAGTCCAACGTCGCTGGCTAACGCATTGACCCAGATCGCTCCGGGTAAAACGATCTATCTACGCGGCGGAACCTACAGCTTCTCGCAGACCATTACCATTGAACGTGGTAACAGCGGCACCTCCTCACAACGTAAAAATCTGGTGGCGTATGGATCGGAAAAACCAGTCTTTGATTTCTCGGCCCAAGCCTTCGCTTCCACCAACCGCGGGCTGCAAATGTTCGGAGACTACTGGTTCGTCAAAGGGCTTGAGGTGAAGGGTGCGGGCGACAACGGCATCTTCATCGGAGGCAGTTACAACCGCTTGGAGCAGATCGAGGCCCATCACAACCGGGATACGGGTATTCAAATGGGACGTTATGCGTCCACGGCCGCCAAGAGTGAATGGCCTGCTTATAATGAAGTGATTCGTTCGTATTCCCACAACAACTATGATCCGGATGACGGCGAGGATGCAGACGGTTTTGCGGCAAAACTAACTGTAGGCCCGGGCAACGTCTTCGATGGATGTATTGCCGCCTGTAACGTGGACGATGGCTGGGATCTGTATAGCAAAACGGACACAGGCGCCATCGGCTCGGTCACGATCCGCAACAGTATTGCCTACGCTAACGGTGCAACCGCAGACGGCACTTCTACCTCCAACAGCGACGGCAACGGCTTCAAGCTTGGCGGCGAGAAGATTGCGGTGAATCATATCGTTGAGAACAATATTGCTTTTAATAATAAAAAGCACGGCTTCACCTACAACAGCAATCCAGGTTCGATCCAGATGAAAAACAACACTTCCTGGAACAATGGACAAAGCAACTTTGCCTTTGACAAAGGTACCCACATCTTCACCAACAACCTGTCCTTCCAAGGCGGCGCCAGCGACAAAACAAGTGGAACCGACGTCAGCAGCACTAACGTCTGGTGGAAGAACAAAAAAAGCGTCAACGACAAAGGCCTGCTCGCCAGCGCAGCCGACTTTGTCTCCCTCGTGCCTTCGGTAACACGTAGCGCGGACGGAACGCCTGTTTTGGGTAATTTCCTCAAGCTTGCGAATGGCAGTGATCTGATTGGGTCAGGTACGCCATCGGGTACGAATATTGGTGCGAGGTAAGTGGTAGTTATTGAGATAAAGGAATAATTTAAAAGCAAAATCCCCTCCCCCATGGCAGCCTGATCAGTGGTAATGGAGAAGGGGATTTTTGAATTACTTTGTATTGTCTACTGGCTTATAAGGTAGATAGATACTCACGGCTTGGCTAAAACCTCAATCATCAGTCTGCCGCCTGTGCGAAAACCTTGCTCAAACGCTGCTTCCACATACATCGATGTGGACTGTCCGATCAAGTCGATCAGTTTCTCCAGAGCATCGTATTCGTTATCGGTAAGCTGTGTTTTGTAATCCTGCATCAGGTCCGATATCTGGCGATTGATTTCTTGATACTCAGTTTGCTCAGGATGAATTGACTCGTCCAACCGCAGGTTCCCGTGAAACAAATCCTCGATCAGGTTTGACATGTTATCCCCACCTAGTCTTTTTACCAACTATTCTCACTATACTTTAGCGGATTTTACGCTAAAAATCAATAGCGGATAGCACGCTAAAGTATGATATTGGTGAGGTGATGATAATGTACGCTCGTATACGTAATTTGCGTGAAGACAAAGACTTATCCCAAACACAAATGGCCACCTATCTTGGCTGTAGCCAACGTGTTTATAGCAACTATGAACGTGGCGAGTTGGACATTCCTACCGCTATATTGATTAAGCTTGCTGATTATCATCAGACTAGCACAGATTATCTTTTAAATCGGACCAGTGTAAAGAAGCCCTATCCTTTAGGTTGATTCACTTTGAGTTTTTCAAAAAATTCGTATCCGAATAATCAAAATCAAATAACCAATTCAAAAAAAAATACTTGAGAGCGTTTTATTGAAGTGACAAAAGTATAAGTATAGCATGGAAGAATTCCGTTGATCTTTTTAAATTGAATTCATAAGAGGCTGTGACTCATATCCCTCAAGCTTATCTGAGATAAAAGAATTAAATCGTAACTAACATAAATTTTTAGTGACTTTGTTTCTCTGTGAAATACGAAGTAGTAGTATAATAACACTATACTACTAACCACATTTTTCACTTTTATTTACCAGTTAATCAATTTTAGCATCCAATTATGCTATTTCTTTCTTAGAATAAACTATATTATTGTAACAATTTTCGATCAGGCATTAAAGTCATAATTACATGATCTTCATTATAAAGATCTTTTTCCAATATACTTCCAGTTAATATAACTTGACCATTGTGATTTTTCTCAATGATTTCAAGAAATCTTTTATACTTATCTGTATCCAAATCCTTATCTTTAGGTGAATCCAACAGAATAAACCCTAAGTGGTTAATATCTATATGGTCCATTAAATGGAACAATGATGTTATATAAGTAAGTCGAGTGGCCACTTTCAAACTTGCAGAAGAAATATTTCTTATGTTGATATTATCGAGAAATGGTGTATACTCTGAGTCTAATGTTGCTTTCATGTCATGTCCAAAAATGTAGTTTAACTCTTCAGAAAAAAATTCTCTCCAGTTTTCTAATTTGTCTTCCTCTGAGTAAAAAACACTCTTCTCTAATTGATCTAACTCATCTCTTAATGTATTTATTTCAAGTTCAAGCTTGTTTTTTGATTCTTAAGCTCATCAATTGCTTTTAGATAACTAAGATGGACTTCAAGCATTTGTTCATTTTTAGTCAAGCTTTCTACACGTTCTTTTATAGAGTTAATAATAGTTTCAGCTGGAGAACTATTTTGCTGTTGCTCTTTTAAAAATTTTTCTTTGAGCTTTTCTATTTTTTTATCATTGATTTTTTTTATATTCTCTGTTTCTTTTATTTGTATTGAAAGTTCTTCTCTTACTTTATTAGCCTCAAACAATGATTCTTCTAACATTCTCTTATACTGTGATATTCTTTCAAGATCGTCACTATCAACTTCATTGGAACAATAACTACACTGACCATTGTTGGGAGGAAGAATGTTTGTTTTTTGCAAGCAAACTGGACAAATTTCAACTGGAATAAGTGTTATTATTTGTCGAGCTATAATCATTTTTTTCAATTTTTCAATTTCCACACTTATAGTTTTAATAACATTTGTTATATCGTCTCTTTGCAAAATTAATTGATTAATATTCTGTCTGACTTCTGTAGTTTCCTTTATCAGTTTTATACCGGACTTATCATTAATTTTAGAATTCATTGTCTCTAGTCTAGAAATATATTTGTAGTTTTCTACTGGGCATCACATTTAGTCACCCTGACCTTTTACTACTTTTCTGGAATTTTGAAAACAACAAGACAGAAAGAATCTTGAAACTCAATATTAAACGTATCTAATAAACGATGAGCATGGTCAACGATCTTTTGCGATTATTGACTCTCAATCTCACAGATTTCAATATATTTTTTGTTTATCCAATCTAATGCTAATTCCGCTTCTTCTTTCAATATAACGCCTCGCTGGCTTTTATATTGAAAGTTCTCTTTTGCCCATATCAATAGTATCTTTATATATTCTAACGTCTCAATTTCACATGTACTGTCCTCTTCATCTTCTTCTGCAAAGATATCTTCAAAAGTTGTAAAAGACTTATCAGATTTTATTAAGTTCACATTCCCTCCACCTTCGTATAACGTTATTTTCCCTTTCAGTACTTCGATTAAGTTTCCGATTTCTTCCTCTATCGCGACGAAATCTCCAAATATATCCGATCCCAAAGAATTACTAATCAGATAACCATTCTTTAATGATGAATCTATGCCTAGGTCCACGATAACTTCGTTGAAATCTTCTTTATATTCCATTATATACCTATATTTAATCATGTTCGTATCTCCAATCCTTTTAATACAACGTATAGGCGGATGTAATCATATCAATATAGCCTACAATAATTCATTCAGCACCTCTATTTGCTGTCCTCTCACCTTCTTTGGTTTATTTTCTGCATACAAAAAAGCTCGTTCCTCACAACATTCAGGTGGGAAGAGCTTTCGGATTTTTTATAACACCAATCGGGGTCATACGGTAACGTTTTTAGTGCTTGCATATCTTCCCAACTGTACAACAGCCAGTACTTGGACTATGAATACTATGGACGTATAAGATAAACGAACTTTCGTTGTTCCTCCAAATGATTTATGATTCACAATCAGTGAGTTAAGAATGTAAACCCAATCTTTTTTTTACCATATCTAATAAATTATAAATATCCTGTTTAGCTTCTGGGTGCTCCTCCACGTACTTCTCACTGTAAATCATCAAATAGTTATAAAATTCATCATGCTCCATCACTGCCATTACATCTTCATCGTATGCTGGAGGCTCTCCAATAAAACACACTTTCTGATCACCAATATACTCTTCCTCTTCTGGCATATGATAGGATGAAAATTGTACCTCCAGTGGACCTGAACCATAACCATGTCTCTCATGATCTCCGAAGTATGTTAAAGCTCTCGGAAAATCAATAATCCAGAAATAAGATTCGACTAATCTATCTATTTCAGCTTTTGTTGTCAAAATTTTGTACATCATATCTCTCCTCCGATATTAATTAAAAAGCAGGATAAAAGTTCTTTATGTTCCCTTTTTCATCTACGAACCCCACAAATTTCAGCCCATTTAGTTCTCCTTTAACTATCCCGTTTTTCACGTTTCCAGCCTGTATCTGTGGCTCTAATGCTGCTTTTCCCCAATTATACATTTTTTCATTAGAAATTATATTAGGATCATATACTGTTTTGGGATCATTCACTCTCTTCCCAAGCACATTTCCATTTGAGTCCGTTATCGGTTCAAAAATACTTTTATCTGATTCACTTCGTTTCAAGGACGGAATTTGATACTCCACCTCGTAGATCCCCTCGACATTGTGCTTCTTGGGTTCACCTATAAAATAATCCTTTTTAACACTCAGCCCATACTTATTTGCGTCTTCTTGTAAGGCCTCATTAAATTTGTCCATATTATGACCACCTGATACTCCAGGTCTGCTACCTCTCTTAAATCCATCAACGTTTACTAGGTGAGCATATGGCCTTTGCAATTTCTCAGCATCACTTACATGTTCACTTATTACTTTCTTAGTTGCTTGCCCCTTGCCCTCAGAACCCTTCTTCTGCTCATTCGCTTTCCTCGCTTCAGCCGCTTCCATATTCTTTTTAATCTTCGCCACAGCTGGATGAGAAGAAGGTACGCGAAACGGCCCTTTGCCACCCGGCATACTCCCGCGAACCATCTGAAATGCCATAAATAGCTGACTGAACTTCAGAGAAGTCAACATCATCTGAGCATACTTATCGGATACAGGCTCGCCTGTGAAGGGATGAATTCCATTTTCAAAGGCTTTGATCTGCATCGCATAAATATCTTCCCCAGGCGCTTCAGCATCCGTAGCTTGCATCCGATTGATATCCAAATGCCCCTGATCCTTCTTATATGCCTGAAGGGCTGCCTGATCCGTAACACCATTCTCGTTCACAGGCATCCACATCAGCTTCCCATACACATTGACTTGCGCCATCCGGTAGCCTTTATCCTCCGTACCCGCATCATTACCCAAGGTCTTCATCATTGCTCCCACACCCACTGCGCCAACAGCACTTCCAAGACTCACCTTTTCAGCATCGACATTCTCAAATCGCGTAGCGATCTCCTTGAGTTCCTTGGAGATTCCCACCATACTCTCCAGTGCTTTATCCAATATAGGGCGCGACTGTTCAAACTCATAGTAGAATCGCTCCTTCGTCGCCCCCATCCACATCATCTGAACGAACATGATCTGTCTCGTCAGTTCACTGCGAATATGCTCCAACTGTTGTCTGGCCTGATCCACCTGATTGGATACATGATGTAGTTGCTCAGGAGTCACCTTAATTGTACTCATCCGTTTTCACCGCTCATCTGATATATGATTAACCTATGTTAGCAGAAGTACTAGTACAATACATCCGCCTAACCTCCTGATTTCACTGCATGAATCCACGCTCAGAATGATTTATATCCGTTCTTCAGCCCATACGATCTCTATGTAGGTGTATACATGTTCCTGAGGGTTCTTTTATTTGACGAATACAGAATACTGTAGCATCTTTACTGCGACGAGCAACACGCTTTAACAATTCATAGAACTAATGAATAAACTTGACTTTAACTAGAGATCGGTTGTACTATATGTTTGTATAAATGGAATATATTACAATTTTATTTTGAATCTTATATTTTCAAGATGGGTATAAGAACCTACCAGTAGTTAAGATATTAATGCCTATACATGAATTTCCCATTTTGTCTGCAACACATAATCATTGGCAGGCATTCATTTTACATATACATTCCTACTTCATAGAGTTTTCTAGCCTGTAGAGTTCTACCTCCTTAATTTCTTTTTCAGTAAAGAAAAAAGGGGAAGAACCATCTTAAAAAGAGAGGAGGGCAAGATGCTTTAAGTTGCAAGCAGGTCTATTTGTCGTAACCGCATGTTTTTGTAAAAGAATACCCATAACAAGAAAGGTGGAATTTATTGCTATGAAAAAATTGGTTGGTTTAGCTATTATTCTTGTTCTTGTACTTTCGTTTAATATGGCTGCCTATGCAGATGGTGATGTGACTCAAGCCAAACCGTTGACAAAGGAAGAGATTATTAATTCCAAAGAATTCCGTGAAGCTGTAAAAGCGGCTAAGGCTGAATTTGAAGCGCAGAAGTCTAAAGATACGGGTGGTCCAGTTCTGTTTGGGCCTGCTCCGAACGTATCTCACATTAATGTATACGGTGTCGTATCTCCTAATGGCGGTCAAGAAATTTACGGCTTCAATAATAACCCGCTCTCCACGACCAATGATCACGGTGGTGCTTGGATTCAGTGTATTACGTTCCAGATCGGTTATGACAGCAGTCACTACGGCAAACTCGCCGGCAATACAATGACTAATAACTGGTCTTAAGCTATTGATCTGGACGGTGATCGTGTCATAGATGCTTTTGCCCATTCTTGGGTTTATGAATCCCCTAATACAACAGGTGGACAATTTGTAGGTACGGTCTATTCTATTAACATTCCAACACAGTGGACCGCTTGGATTAATGTTCGTTAACAGGAAGAATGTAATCTGAATATTGGAGGAATTGGCTATCCTGGTTCTATCCTGAGGAATACGAGAAGTAAGCCTACAAGTTCATCATCTTTGGATACGAATCGGATCGCCCCCCAATATGATATGACAGCTCATTCTTCTGCTAACAATTACGTTAGCTTGATTAGGCGCAGGGATATGTATCGCTGCGTCTTTTCTCATTGTGACGTTATCCTAAGAGCAGTACCTGAGCAAAATGGCCAAGGCAATGCCGAGTCTCTTTTTGCCACAATAAGCCTGAACTTGTACCCAACAATGCCACGTTCGCACTACTCTTGAATCGAAACTTTAAAGTAAATAAATCCAGTGCCTCATGTCGTACCTCTGAAATGCATCAAAAATAAACAAGCCAGCCCACGATTGGACCGGCTTGTTCATTCGAATTTCAACACATTAATTTGTTGAGAAAGCAAGGCGTGCATTTTCAACCGCTAATTAGGGAGATACGCTCCCTGCGCCGCTATTTTGCTCTGTTTTTGTAGTCGGTAATTGAATCATTGGCGTATTTGATCCACTCACATATGGAAGGGCTCCATCCCATTTCTTGATGGTTTCATATTCAACGAGTTGGCTCGATAAGGATTGTTGAAGCTCTTTATTGGCTTTAGCTTGACCCTCTGCTTCGATCAATAGTTTGTCTGCATTACCTTGTGCTTCCACGCGCTTGCGTTCTGCTTCTTTCTTGGCGATCTCCAGTTCAGTCGTTTTACGTTCCAGTTCTTGAGATGCTTCGACACGTTTATCGATGGCTTCCTGAGTCTTGGCGTCAGGTTGAGGAACACCTACAGTAACGTTGGATACAATAAAACCTAACTCTTTAACGTCATCAGAGAAACGTTGTTGCACGTCCACGCCTGCTTCAGATGACTTTTCACCATACACATCAATGACTGTAAACTTGGAAATACCTTTACGAGCTGCGTCACGGAAACGTGTTTTGAGATATGTATCCTCAATTTCTTGAATGCTAATTGGCCCAAATGTATTGAATATAGAAGATACTTTACTTGGTTCTACTTGGTAGTTGTAAGCAAAATCGATTGTGATGTTTTTTCCGTCAGATGTAGCAATTTGAATATCTCTGTATTCCACCGTTTGAATTCGGATCGGATATTTGGTTACTTTATCGAACGCTCCAACCAGTTTCCACCCTTGACTCAGTGTGCTATCTTTTACGCCTCCATTGGGTGAATATACAACCCCAACATATCCGTTAGGAATTCGTGTGACAAAGAAGGTCACCAGTAATACTCCCACGATAATAACCAATGCAACCGTGATCGCCCCTGTTCTAAACGTCTTTGAATTTTTCATCAACATTCTCCTCTTGTTTGAATTTATTATATTTCTTCAGAATTCTACTACCTATTTTATTGAATAGCGGGATCATTAATGCCCATAGAATAAATGCTAGGATCAAGATTAAAATGATTCCCCCAATAAATGGCATATTCGTCCTCCCCTCTTTGGATGTAACCGAGTACAAATTTATAAATAGCAACTAATTATATCCTTCTTTATATATACTTTGTAAATTCATATTAGGTTTCAAGGATATTCGGCGTCACTTCCTGTAGACCTCTGTAGATACAAACATATTCCGAACAAGACTGCCTTAGTCTTACAAAAAAAAGAGCCATCAAATTATTTGATGGCATTTACCAATGTGTAACTCTATACGAACCAAAATTTATAAACCATTGTACAACAGGCTACTGTCCCTCTGAATATATAAATACATAAGTACTCTCTTCCGACTTCTCTTCTGAAAAAACAAAACCTAACCGGTCAAAGCTCTTGATATCCTCCACATCTGTAATCTTCCGCTCAGCCATGTATCGTACCATCTCACCTCTGGCCATCTTGGCCCGGGTTGCCTTTTCAACAAGTTTTCCATCGACCATTTGTCCGAATACACAAGTGATCATCTGGGTTTCCTCTTTCAGGAAAGGCGTGATGTTCTTGCTATACTCTTTGGAAGCCAAATTCAGAATACAATTGCTTTCAGATTGAAGCTGATCCGCCAACTTGCTGCCCCAGAATTGATAGAGCGATTTGAAACCTGGACCTTGCAGCTTACCCTGCATCTCCAACCGATACGGCGTAACGCCATCCAAAGGCCGTAAAATGCCATAAAAACCGGATAATATGCGTAAATGCTGCTGAAGATACGCCAGTTCCTCATGTTGAAAAACGCCCGCCGCCATATATTGATACTGAATACCCTCGTAGGCATAGATGGCCGGTGTAAGATTTGCTTTTATATTCATATTCCGAATCCGCTCCACGTTCTGTTCAGCGATTGCATCGTTACACTTCCACATCGCTTTGAGCTCGTCATAGGATAACTTTTGAAGCAAACTCAATAGCTGTTCTGATTCGTTTATAAAATGCGGCATCTGCGCGATAGCCATCAGATCGGTGTCGATCTTCATCTTTTTAGCTGGTGATATGATAATTCTCATCGTGCTAATCCATCCTTAATCTACCTTTGTTTTTGTCGTTATTCATTGTACAGGATTGGGTGGGTAAATCCAATGCCATGGCTTAACTAAATCCCTCATAGTACCTTTGACTCAAAATGAACAAGTCAGCCCACAATTGGACCGGCTTGTTCATTCAAATTCAACACATTCAATTGGTGAGAAAGCAAGGCGTGCATTTCAAACCGCTCTTAGGGAGATACACTCCCCGCGCCGCTATTTTGCTCTGCAGCTTGCTCATGACTCAGGGATAGTTTACAGGTAATACAGGATCACATATTTAGAAATGCTTATTCAGGGAATAACTCTACATCTTAACGTTCTTCAAAATTATAACCGCCTTTTCTTGGGAGCTCCTCTTCAAAGTCACATGAGGCAACTGCTTTGTATCCTGAGTCCCACAATTTTGTGAGAATTTTCGAAATTTCTTTGATATAGAGCGTTTCTTCGACATCCTCAATTGGCTCTATATCAAGATAATATTTATAATATAGAAACTCATCACTCCCCCTATTTCTTCTCTCTTCATCAAAATCCCCATTATTAAATATAAATATTTCAGCTTGTTCAGTCACAATCCTTGAACCTGCAGTAGAGCCCTTAACCATTAATGATACTGTTTCTACAACTGATGTTTTCTCCAAATCTGTATCTAAAAATATTTTTGTAAACAAATCATATTGATATTCCACTAAAAGCACCTCTCATCATTTAATTGGGGTAAATGGAGGATTATCAAACGGTCCACCTATTTTAATTATAGAAATATCCACATCTATACCTAACTCCTGTTGCAGTAGTTCCCTAAATTTACTCAACTTTGCTTCGCCAGATTGAATTTTACCCGTTTCAATAGCATGTAACATTGTTTTTTCTTTAGCAGAACCTGGATTTGGAGCTTTTATTTTACTAAATGAATCCTTAATTAATTCGTTAAATTTCTCTGGTGAGACACGTATCGCAAAATCAATATCTGAGGTAGCTTTAGCTGTTCCTTTTGCTCTACTGCCTTGAACAACGATATCATCACTCAAATGTCCAACTTTTTTCCGAATCATCGCTGAAACTTTATCAAATTGTTTTTGCGTTAATCCTTGTGGTATTTTAAGTCCTTTACTCGTTCCGTTAGCGTCATTGCTCGACTTCTCTCTCTTCACCTTTGCATCCTTAATGGTCTGTTTCACCTTGGCGATTGCCGGATTGGTCCCGCGTCCTTTGTATGGACCTTTCCCTCCAGATAGACTTCCAGTGACCAGCCCGATTCCGGCTACAATTTGACTCCATTTTAGCGATGCAATCATCAGTTTGGCATAGGATTCCGTGACCGGCTCTCCTGTAAAGGGATTAACACCCAACTCGAAAGCTTCAATCTGTAATTGGATCAAATCCTGATCTAGTGGTTCGACAGGACCAGAGCCCTGATTCAAGGTACTAATATCTAAATTACCCTTATCCTTTTCAAACGCCTGAAGGGCTGCCTGATCTGTCACGCCCTTCTCATTAACCGGTAGCCACATATGCCACTGAGAATTGTACACCATTCGATATCCTTTATCACTAGGACTATTCGCTGCTTTCAGCCCGATAGACAACGTAGCTACGGCACCTGCCACTGCTGCCCCGCTCATCTCATCTGCCTGCTGAAAACGGACACTAATGTCTCGGAGTTCCTTCGCGATGTAGGTCAAATGCTCCAGCGTTTCGATCATGCGGGGCTGGGTTTCTTCAAATCGTTCTAAAAACCGTTCTCGTACCATCCCGGACCACATCGATTCCATCCAGCGGATCAATCGAACGAGTTCCTCTCGTGTATCTCCCATTTGCGCGCGAGTCCGTTCAACCTCTCGTGAGGCTTCAAACAAACGCTCCGGGGTTACTTGTATTCTACTCATCGCGTTCTCCATCTGTCCGATGCCGGACTCTATTTCTTGCTTATTTCAACCTATTGTGTTCTAAACGTTCAGCCTATTTGGGGCTTATTTTAACTGTATATTCTCGCTTAATGTGGCACCTGTGCACTGAAATCATCTCGGCTGGAACGATCAGCATGGTAGAACACCACGTCTCCGTCCCTTAAAGTGAACGAGTTGCCGTAGCTATCTTCGACTTGACGCTGGAATCCTTCCAGCAACCATTGGTTCATTAGCGGTGCATGGATATATTGCAGATGCGGAGCCCCCAGATTCCCTTCCTGGATCGACTCCAAGTTAAAGTTCACAACAATATAACCATTTTTCAGGAAGATCGGTGACTTCGCATCCAACCCACCATGGGTGCGCCCATATTCGGCCAGATTCGTTCCGGCTTGAACCACGTAAGGCTCGGCGGGCAGACTATACTCTCCATACCACTGCTGAATGGCAGCATTTGCACGAAGTACATCCGCACTTGCGTTCGTCGGAATATTCGTTTTGGGTCCGATAAACGTACGTAATTGCTCAGGCATCAGCAGCAGACTGTATCCACCTACAGGGGTTTTCATTTTCGTAAATTTATCCCGGTAATATTCCTGATACGTCCGTTCACTCATCATTCCTGGATGAATTTCGCCATAGCGATTATATTTGTAGGTCGCCGTATCTCGTAGCTGTTCCGAAGGTACTTGACGTAACCGATCATTGAGAATGACAAACCGCTTGACTTGATCCTCTGCTGAACCAATACGAATAAAACTTCGCTGGTTCGTCGAGTAATACAGATCTACCGGTACGCGTGT
>NZ_VXKZ01000010.1:0-234 GCF_008693195.1 Paenibacillus sp. UASWS1643 | reverse complement strand
TTAATGTAGTCCCAGCGGGATTCAGCAGGTACCCAGAAGATATTTTCTACGGTATATTCATCGATATCTTCTTCAAAGCCATCGCCTTCTTCTACAAGCTCGTTATATTTAGTTTCAAATTTATCTGAGATGTATTTCAGGAAGATGAGTCCTAATACAACGTGTTTATATTCACCAGAATCCATACTTCCTCTCAATTTATCGGCTGCTTTCCATAGTGTTTCTTCAAATCCT
>NZ_VXKZ01000001.1:0-207 GCF_008693195.1 Paenibacillus sp. UASWS1643 | reverse complement strand
AACATCCTGGATCATGCACGTGAAGCATGGGATACCCTATCCAAAGGTTTCAAGTCTGTGGTTAACGTTGTAGGTGGGTACTCGTCAGGAACCATCGAGTTAACGCCAGAAGAATTGAAGGAGATTGCAGGGAAATGGAGTCGCCAAGCACAGGATATGAGCCGTACCTTTGAGCGAATCCAACGGAACTTTTTTGAGTACACTGAG